>NZ_FUYP01000004.1:0-132500 GCF_900168005.1 Sphingopyxis flava | reverse complement strand
GGAGGTGTGTGACGGATCTCGTAAATTGTCTGGCCTTATTGGATTGGTCAGGCTTTGAAGAGGTTCCAGGAAATAGCCCCTCCATTATAGACCGTACCCTAAACCGACACAGGTGGGATGGTAGAGTATACCAAGGCGCTTGAGAGAAGTCTCCTGAAGGAACTCGGCAAATTGCCTCCGTACCTTCGGAAGAAGGAGGCCCCACTTCTGGGCAACCAGTTGTGGGGGGCACAGGCCAGGGGGTAGCGACTGTTTAGCAAAAACACAGGGCTCTGCTAAGTCGGCTTCAAGACGACGTATAGGGCCTGACGCCTGCCCGGTGCCTGAAGGTTAAGTGGAGGGGTGCAAGCTCCGAAATGAAGCCCAGGTAAACGGCGGCCGTAACTATAACGGTCCTAAGGTAGCGAAATTCCTTGTCGGGTAAGTTCCGACCTGCACGAATGGCGTAACGACTTCCCCACTGTCTCCAGGAGATGCTCAGCGAAATTGAATTCTCCGTGAAGATGCGGAGTACCCGCGGTTAGACGGAAAGACCCCGTGCACCTTTACTGCAGCTTCAGAGTGGCATTAGGAAAGAACTGTGTAGCATAGGTGGGAGGCTTTGAAGCACTGGCGCCAGCCGGTGTGGAGCCATAGGTGAAATACCACCCTGTTGTTTTCTGATGTCTAACCTCGATCCATGAAACTGGATCAGGGACCCTCTGTGGCGGGTAGTTTGACTGGGGCGGTCGCCTCCTAAAGAGTAACGGAGGCGCGCGATGGTAGGCTCAGGACGGTTGGAAACCGTCTGTTAGAGTGCAATGGCATAAGCCTGCCTGACTGCGAGACTGACGAGTCGAGCAGAGACGAAAGTCGGTCATAGTGATCCGGTGGTCCCGAGTGGAAGGGCCATCGCTCAACGGATAAAAGGTACGCCGGGGATAACAGGCTGATGATTCCCAAGAGCTCATATCGACGGAATCGTTTGGCACCTCGATGTCGGCTCATCACATCCTGGGGCTGGAGCAGGTCCCAAGGGTTTGGCTGTTCGCCAATTAAAGTGGTACGTGAGCTGGGTTCAGAACGTCGTGAGACAGTTTGGTCCCTATCTGCCGTGGGCGTCGAAATTTGAGAGGAGTTGACCCTAGTACGAGAGGACCGGGTTGAACATACCTCTGGTGTACCTGTCGTGGCGCCAGCCGCGCAGCAGGGTAGCTATGTATGGACGGGATAACCGCTGAAAGCATCTAAGCGGGAAGCCTCCCTCAAGATAAGATTTCACAGAGCCGTGGAAGACCACCACGTTGATAGATCGGATGTAGAAGCGCGGTAACGCGTGGAGCTAACCGATACTAATTGCTCTATTCGCACTTAGAGTCCCGCCATCAACGACAAGCCTGACCGGTTTGTCCGCGAATGCCGGATGATTGATCAGACAGTATTGCACGGATATCGATTGAAACCCTTTTGACCTACGCCGGCTTCATTGCTTGGTGACCATGGCGTCAGTGACCCACCCGATCCCATCTCGAACTCGGCCGTGAAACCTGACAGCGCCGATGGTACTATGGCTCAAGCCCTGGAAGAGTAGGACGTCGCCAGGCATTGCAGCCGACGTAAGGTCAGAACGGAAAGCCCATTCACATAGTCAGGGCGGCGGTGGCCGCCCTTTGCTGTTTCTGCGCCGACAAGCGCAGCTGGTTGACGCGGGATGGAGCAGCCCGGTAGCTCGTCAGGCTCATAACCTGAAGGTCGCAGGTTCAAATCCTGCTCCCGCAACCAACTAATAGCCCGCCTCTCTCACGGGATGGCGGGTTTTTTGCGTCTAAGCTCCGCATCGAGCTGTTCGGCTGGGAACCAGCCGCGCTTTCACGCATTCCCGATTTTAGCGGTCTATCCGCTCGAGGGTGACGATCGGATTCGCCAACGGTGCGCGAACCGGTGTGGGGGACATATGGCCAAAGCCGTAGAAAAAGGAGTGGGGGACGCCCTTCGCGGCATACGCGATCGGCTGTCGACCGAACTCACGCTGCTCGATGCGCTCGGAGAGTTCGCGGCCGCCGTCGAACTGGATGCTGCCATTCGCATCCTCGATGAGCGGCTCGAAAAGGGCTCCCCGCTCGAGATGCCGTTACCGGATTGACGCATCGTAGGCGCGTCCGGGCGCATCGGTATCCCATGCCAGGAACAGCAGATCGTCGAGAATGGCGCGGCGTGCCTTCCCGATCCGGAGCAGCGGGCGCAGCGGGACAAGGTCCGCACCGCTCCCGCGGTCGATGCTGAAGCGGATATAATGCCAGCCTCGGCCACGGATCTGCTGTGTCCCAACCAGGCGGACAGGTGCGCTTTCGAGGGCTTTCATTCGACCCACGCCCTTCGGTTGCCCCTGAAGCAGTAGCTGAAGCGTGGCTGGGCCCTCCACCCGGATCCACCCGCCAAATGACAGCCGCCGCTCTGCAACCGGCCGGAAGAAAGTTTTGGGCGCGATTGTCACCGGCGTGTCACCGGTCGCGGCAACCGCCATCGCGCCCGAGCCTCTATGTGCATCGCTCACGAATTCGATCGTTCCGCCCTCTATGCCCCAACTCCGGTCGCGTGCGTCGCCCGACCGGGCCGCCTCGAAATCGCCGCGCATCAAAAGGTCGCGCGCCGCGGGGCCGCCGGTCTTGCATCGCGCGGAAGGTCGTTGGAGATCGTAGACAAAGGCTCTAAGCTCTTCCTCGATCTTCGTACCGCAAAGTTGCGGGGCAGGCACGTCGGTCGACGGCTGGATCACGCCGTGACCTCCGATGATGCCGATGCGTGTGCCGCGCTCTGATGACAAGTCGATGATACGCCGCAGCACCGCCTGGCGCATGCCCGCGACCGCGGGGACCGGACGATAGTCGAGAAGTTGGACCGGGATCATCTCTGCGCGGAAGAGTCGGTCGCCGTCCATCCAGACCTTCAGCGCATAAGTGGCGTGCGTTTCGGGGAAATACTGGTCAAAAAGAAAATTGCCGAGCGAATAGGCAATCAGGCGCCCCTTATAGAGTTCAAGCCCGTGCGAAACATGGGGGTGGTGGGACACAATGAGCGCGGCGCCCGCGTCGATCGCGAGCTTCATGCGCCGCTCGCTGATTTCGGTCGGACGATCGCTATATTCGCTGCTGCCATGATATTGGAGGATCGGCGATCGTCCCGCCGCTACCTCGCGCCGGACCGCCGCCTCGATTGCGACATCGCTGCCGAACGCCGCGCCGCCCTTGCTCGCTTCGGCGACGTGGTTGGGATCAGCCTTGCCCTTCCAGCCGACGAAGCCCAGCATCGACCAGGCATGGCCGCCCAGATTAAGTCGCGCCGCTTTGGCGGCTTCCATCTCGTTGTGTCCCGCGCCCGACCATCGCAGATTGACGGCATCCAGCGCCGCAAGGGTCGAGGCGAGACCCGGCTCGACATAATCGTAGACATGATTGTTGCCGAGCGTGACATAATCGATCCCCGCATCGGCGAGCGCCTTTGCAGCGTCGCTGTGGGTATAAAAGACGACCGACTTGTCGGGCGCGTCGCCAAGATCGCGCGCTGCGAGCACGGTTTCCAGATTGACCGAGGCGAGGTCGGCACCCGCAAAATATGGTTGCATCGGCTCAAGGAGACGCGCCATATCGGCGAGGCGGCGGTCGGGCCGGATCAGCACGCGTTCGTTCCAAATCGGCCGCTCGAAGCGCCGTCCCATCATCACATCGCCGCCGAAGAAGAGCTCCACACGCCCCGGTGCACGGGCGACCGCTTCGACCGGGGGCAGTGTCCATCGACCGTCGGAACCTGCGATCTCGCTGGGCGCAAAGGTGAATGTTGCGTCGAAGATGTCGGGCCCGCGGACGGTGAGTTGCACGGGTTCGGCGCCGCGTGCGATTCCCGTGATGCGGCCGTCCGGGGCAATTTGTGCCAGCGCGCCGTCGATCCGCACGTCGAGTGCTGTGAGATTCGCGGTGCCGCCAACAATGCTGAGCCGTCCACTGACATCGTGCGACATCGGGGGCGTTGCCGCGGCTTGGGACGAAGGAAAGGGAGCGCCTTTGCTCAAGCCGAATGCCAGAGCGAGCGCCAGCGCCGTCGATGCCAGAAGCCGCATGGTTGACGTCCTATTTCGCGAAGAGCTGGCCGAGATCGGCGAAAGCCTTGAATTCGAGCGCATTGCCTGAGGGATCGTGGAAAAACATGGTTGACTGTTCACCCGGTTCCCCCGGAAAGCGCGTGTGCGGTTCGATCACGAAGCCGACCCCCGCGGCACGCAGCCGGTCGGCAAGCGCCTGCCATTCAGGGGGCCGAAGGACGACGCCGAAATGCGGAACGGGCACGTCGCGGCCGTCGACGGGATTGTGTCCCGCCACCGCGTCTCGCCCACCGACCCGGTGGGCAACGATCTGGTGTCCGTAGAGGTTGAAATCGATCCAGTCGGTGTCGCTCCTTCCCTCAGGGCAGCCCAAGACTGTGCCATAGAAATGGCGTGCAGCGTCAAGATCGTGCACCGGGAAGGCGAAGTGGAACGGGGCAAGCTCAGCCATGGCGGGCTCCTATCGAGCGGGTTTCAATGTAACGGCGAGAAAGACGAGAATATCGGTCTCAGTTGCGGCCTTGGCTTCGGCATTGGCCTGGACCGACTGCCGGCGCTTCGTCGGCGTGTCATAGCTGTGCGTCGCGCCTTTGAAGGTTGTCAGCTCAATGTCGCCGCCCATTTTTCGGCTACGGGAGACGAGCTTTTCGCAAAGCGCTGGCGAGATTTCTTCGTCGGCCGTGCCGACAAAGACGCGCACCGGATTATAAGGACGATAGCCGCCCTTGGCGAAGCGCCGCTTGAGGCCGCAGCCCGGATAGAGCGCGACGCCCGCGCGGAAGCCGATCTTGCGCATGTCGCCCGGTTTGTCGTCCGCCATCGCAGCAAGCGTCGCGCTGCCGCCATTGGACCAACCGAGAAGCGCGACTTTTGTCCCATCGACATCGGGACGCTGCTGGAGGTAGCGCAGAGCGCCATAAGCGTGCAGCGGGCGGTGAGCGACCTCGTCGACTATGGCGGGTCGGTTCTTGTAGGTCCCGGCCTTGAATCCCCCCGGATAGCCAACAGGCCCGAAATCATCGACCATCAGAGCGACATAGCCGCGCTGCGCAAGCAACCGTCCCCACGCCTTGTGCCGCGCAGACAATGTTGCGGCTCCATATTCCCCTTGGGAACGGCTCGAATAGGCGCCGGAGCGGCCGTGCATCATCACCACCGCGGGCGCATTCGCGGCCGCATCGTCGGCCTTGAAGACATAGCCTTTTACCTCGGTCTTGCCGTCGCGGCTCGGGAAGCAAACCGTCTCGACATGCACCTTTTGGGCGGTCGCGGGGGCGGTAGTGGCCGTCAGGATCATAGATAGGATCAGGACGCCTCGCATCAGCGATTCTCCGGTAGACTGACCGTCTTCGCGATACCGTCACGGCGCGCATCGGCGGCGCCGTCGAAGCGGCCGCCTTCGCGGATCAAAACGCCATGCAGTCCCGAATCCTCACCCGACCCTGCGCGCACCGTCACGCCGCGCTTCGCCATTTCGGCGCGAAGCGTCGGCGCGAAGCGGCTTTCCTCGCCTGCAAAGCTGTCGCCGCGGGCGATGAGATTGGGCAGCGCAAACGCGTCTTTCATCGGCAGATTCCAGTCGATCGCCCCGATCAACGCCTTCGCGACATAACCGAGAATGGCATTTCCGCCCGGCGACCCGATTGCGCCTGCGAGACTGCGGTCACGGTTGAGGATGATCGTCGGGGTCATCGACGAGCGCGGCCGCTTGCCCGGTGCGATCGCATTGGGGCCTTCGGGTACGAAGGAGAAATCGGTCATCTGATTGTTGAGGAAAAAGCCGTCGACCATGCGGCCCGAACCGAAAAAGCTTTCGACGGTGGTTGTCATCGACACCGCATTGCCCTCGCCGTCGATGATCACGAAATGCGAAGTTCCGGCCACCTCTTGGGTCGCGTCGATGCGCGCCGTGACGGCACCGGGGGGTGTGCCCGCGTGCGGCGCGGGGCCGGCGCGGTCGCCGATCAGCGCCGCGCGCGAGGCGACATAGGCAGGGTCGAGCAGCCCGTGCACCGGCACGTTCGCCACGTCGCCAACATAGGCGTCGCGGTCGGCGTACATCAGCCGGCTCGCCTCGGCATATTGGACCCAGGCCACCGGATCGTCCGGGCCGCGCGCGGCGATGTCGGTGCGCTCGACCATCGCCATCAGCTGGAGCAGTCCAACGCCGCTCGACGGCGGTGGCGGCACGCAGAGAATATAGACGCGGTAACTGCCACAGAGCGCCTGCCGCACGACTGGCTTGTAATTCGCAAGGTCGGCCTCGGTCATGCTGCTCGCAAGGTTGCCGTCATGAAGCCGTGCAACGATGCGCTTCGCGGTTTCGCCGCGATAGAGCGCCTCGGGGCCTTCGGTCGCGAGGCGGTGAACTAAGGCGGCGTAAGCGGGGTTCTTGAGCGTGTCGCCCGCGCGGACCTTGCCGCCGCGGCCGTCGCTGAAATAGCGCACCACATCGGGGGCGTTCGACTGCGGATAGGGCCCATGGACGAAATGCTCCATCCGCTTGGTCACGGTGAAGCCCTCGCGCGCGACGCGCTCGGCGTCGCCGAACAGGTCGTTCCACGGTAGCTTGCCATGCTGCTTTTGCGCGAGCGCGAGCATCGCCACCGCGCCGGGCACCCCCGTCGCGCGACCACTGAGCACCGCCGTGCGGAACGGCAGCGGCTGGCCGCCGTCATCGAGGAACATGTCGGGCGTAGCCCCTCTGGGTGCCACCTCGCGGCCATCATAGACCGTGACCGCCGTCGACGCCGCATCATAATGGACCATGAAAGCGCCGCCGCCGAGCCCCGAGCTTTGCGGTTCGACCAGCCCTAACATGGCCTGGACCGCGACGGCTGCGTCAACGGCGTTGCCGCCGCGACGCAGCACGTCGAGGCCCGCCTCGACCGCCAGTGGATGGGCAGCGGCGAGGAAAGCCTTGCGTTCCTGATATTGGGTTCCGGCCGGCGGGGCCGACTGCGGCGGCGCGGCAGGCGTGCAGGCAGCGAGCAGCGTTGCCGCGGCGAGGATGAGGGGCCGCATCATGGCTCGACCGCAAGCGCGCCGGGACGGCGCGGATCGGCCGCGCCCAGATATAGTCCCTTGTCGATCATGATCGATTGCCCGCTTCCCATTGTTTCATCGCTTGTGATCGGGTGGCCCATCGCCTTCAGCTCCCTGATCGTGTCGGGATTGAAATTGGGTTCAATCCGCAAGGCATCGACCGCGCCCTGATAGATGCGTGGCTGGTGCGTCGCTTCTGCGATATTCATTCCGTGGTCGATAATGTTGACGATCACCTGGACGACCGAGGAGATGATGGTACTCCCCCCGGGGGTACCGGTGACGAGCCATGGCTTGCCATCCTTCATGATGATCGTCGGCATTTGCGTCGACAGCATGCGCTTGCCGGGGGTCATTGCGTTGAGCGGCGGCGGCGCGCCCGTTCGCTGCGCCTCCCAGGCCTGTTCGTGGCTGAAATTGTTCATCTCGTTGTTGAGGAGGATGCCGGTCCCCTCGATCATGACGCCCGAGCCGAAATCCGAGCCGAGCGTGTAGGTCGTCGACACGACATTGCCGTCCTTGTCGGCGACCGAGAAATGGGTTGTCGAAGGGCTTTCATATTGAAGCGGGTCGCCCGGCTGCATTTCGGCCATCGGCCTGGCTTTTGCAGGATCGATCAGCTTGGCGCGCTCTGCCGCATAGGCCTTGGAAATAAAGCCATTGACGGGTGCAGTGACAAATGAGGGGTCGCCGAGGGCGCGGTAACGGTCAGCGTATCCGAGCTTCATCGCCTCCGCCATCACATGGAGCGCCCGCGCCGACCCCGCACCCATCTCTGTCAGGTCGAAATGCTCGAGTTGATTGAGGATGTTGAGCAGCGTTGCACCACCTGCGCTCGATGGCGGCGCGGTATAGATCGTGTAGCCGCGATAGCTGCCGACGAGCGGCGCTCGCTCTTCGGGCCGGTAAGCGGCAAGATCCTCGATCGTGATCAGCCCGCCATGCGCCTTCATGTCGGCGGCAATGCGGCGTGCGACTTCCCCCTTGTAGAAGCCGTCAGCGCCGTATTTCGCGATTTCGCCGAGCGTCCAGGCAAGGGCGGGGCGCTTCATCACCTCGTCCTTGGCATAGAGCGAGCCATCCGCCTTGTAGAATGCGGCCTTTCCGGCTTTGCTTTTCGAGAGCCGTTCCTTGCCCCAGCTGAAGACGAACGCCTCGTCCGCGGTGAGCTTTACCCCGTCCCGCGCGAGCGCGATCGCCGGAGCGACAAGCTTTGCCCAGGGAAGCTTGCCCCATTTCCGGTGCGCGTGATCGAATCCTGCAACGGTGCCGGGCACCGCGGGCGCCAGATAGCCATAGCTTGCGATGCGGCGTTCCTTGCCATCATGGTCGACGAACATCGCGGGGGTGGCAGCGCGGGGCGCTACTGAGCGGAAGTCGATGACGCGAACTTCGCCCGAAGCGGCGTTGTAAACGTTCATATAGCCGTCACCGCCGATATTGCCCGCGCGCGGAAGCGTGACCGACAAGGCAAAGCCGATCGCGATCGCGGCATCGACCGCATTCCCGCCCTCGCGCAATATCTGCGCGCCGACCTCGCTCGCAATCGCATTCTGGCTGACCACCATGCCGCGCGTGCCGATGACCGGCGAATGGATCGATGGATATTCGAGCAGGTGCCGGCTTTGCGCCGCGAGCGGCGCCGGCAGCGTCAGCGGGAAGGCCAGCGATAGGGCGAGTGCGACGCTGATCGCGCGGCGGAAGATCATGGCGGACCTCATTCATCGTTCGCGGAGAGATATTCGGCGACGTCCATCTCCTTTTCCCATCGCGCGACGGCGGTTGCGATCGAAAGGTCGGAGGTGACGTTGGGGACGGTGCGGATCATGTCCAGGATACGGTCGAAGGGAAGGACGAAGCCGACGACAACCGCGGTCTGGGCGGGGGTGATGCCGATAGCGTGGAGTACCGCGGCAAGCACGAAGAGGGAGCCCGAAGGGACAGGTGCGACACCCATCGCAACGATGGTGGTAGTGCCTGCGATAACGAAATAGTCGGCTAGGCTGAGATCCACGCCGAAGGCCTGAGCCGCAAACAATGTGAGCATCGCAACATACATGGCGGCGCCGTCCATGCCGATTGTCGCGCCCAGGGGCAGCACCGTCGATGCGACCGGCGGCGAGACGCCGAGATTGCGTTCGGCGACGCGGATCGCGACAGGTAGCGTCGCGCTCGAGGAGGATGTCGAGAAGCCGACCATGATGGCGTCGGCAATGCCGCGGAAGAAGGGAAGAGGCGGCAGCCATGCGAGGAGCCGTACGACGATGCCACCGTGAATGACGAGGGTGACGATTGCCGAGCCTATGAGGACGCAGAGCGCTAGCTTCAACACAGCGATGAAGCTGGCGGGGCCGGTCGTCCCCATGACCACCGCGATGAGCGCAAAAACGCCGAAAGGCGCGGTCTCCATAACGAAGCCTACGATGCGCAGCATCACTTCGGCCCCGCTCGCGAGCAGGCGGCGCACGGGGTCGGCTTCCTTGCCCGCGGCGATGACCCCGGCGCCGACGAGGATAGCGAAGAAGATCACTGACAGCGTCGCACCATTTGCCATTGCGCCGATCGGGTTGTCGGGGACGATTTCCATGAACATGCGCGCTGTGTCCTGCGGCTGGGCGACGGCACGCGGGACCGCTCCTGCGAAGCTCGCTCCCGCCCCTGGCGCGATCAGCGTCGCGACGAGGAGGCCAGTCGCCACCGCAAGCGCCGTGGTGAAGACATACATAGCGAGCGTCTTCACTCCGATGCTGCCGAGGCGCTTGGGATCGGCGAGCGCGGCGACCCCCGACGCGATAGTGAGGAAGACGAGCGGAATCACGAGCATGCGGATCAGCCGGACGAATAATTCGCCGATCCACGCAATCCTTGTCGCGTCCTCGCCCCACGCAATCCCGACCCCTGCGCCGAGTAGCAGCGCGGCCAATATGCGCCTCCACAGCGCGATGGCGAACCAGCTCGCCAGCAGGCGGCGCGCAAAGCCGGGGCGGCGGGGGCTGTTCGCGTCGCTGGCGGGCAGGTCAATTGTCGTGTCGGTCATTCAGGCGCATCCCATATCGTCCGCTCTGCGGCGGATTCTGCTTCAAACTTTGGCCGGTTCGGCGCCCGCCCTTCGCTTCCTTGCAGAAGATCGAACGGCGGGCGCGCACCGCGACCCAGTGCAGCGTCGCGCGATCAAAAGCGCTTGCTGATCGACGCGTAGATCTGACGGCCCCGGTTGCTGTAGAGGTCGCCGATATAACCGTAGGTTCCGTCGGCCAGCGGCGCGAGCTTGTTGAAGATATTGCGCGCGCCGATGCGGAAGCGGGTGTCCTTCAGCAGGCCCTTTTCGGGCTCGTACTGAATATAGAAGCTGTGCGTCATATGGTCGCCGACGCGGAAACGTCTGCCGTCGGCAAGCGAGGCGGACGTGTCGTTGACGGGTCCGACATAGGACGCGTAGTAGCCGGCGCCCCATCCCTTATAGCGCCAGGTCAGGCTGCCCGACCCGCGCCATTTGGGGCGGCCATTTTGCTCGACCAGACTCTCCGCACCCGTGATGTTGATCGTCGGATCGATCTCGCCCGATACTTGCGCATCGAGCAGCGACTGCTGCAGCGGCCCGGGAGCCTGATAGAAATCGATGAGCCGCGCAGCGTTGACGCGGAGGCTGAAATTGCCGACGCCTGTGTCGCGGATCTGATAGTAGAGGCCAAGATCGATGCCGCGCACTGTTCGCGGGCTGAGGTTGGTGTAATTGTCGATCACCTGGATGACGTCGCCAACGGGCGCGATGCCGGTGCCATCGAAATCGGAAATGTTCTGCGGGGTCGGATCGATCCGCTCGACATTGGGGTTAGACGAACCCTGGAGCCGCAGCAGATAGTCGAGGACCAGCGCATTGGCGTCGCCGAAGAGGCCAATGACATTCTTCTGGCGGATTTCCCAATAGTCGGCCGTAAAGGTGAGGCGCCCGTGCTGACCCATGTCGAACTGATAGGTAGCTCCAAGAGACAGGTTTTCGGCCGTTTCGGGGTCGAGCTCCTTGCTGCCCGACCGGTTGCTGACGATTCCCTGACCCTGCGTACAGTCGTCGAAATTGGTGATGCGGCCCGCACGGCGATCGGCCTCGCAGCGGATCCAGTCGGTGCGCGTATTCGAGCGCTGGATACCATTTTCAAACAGCTGCGGCAGGTTGGGTGCGCGAAAGCTCTGCGACCAGCTGCCGCGGAGCTGGAAATTGGGAAAGGGGTACCAGGACAGCGCGACCTTCGGCTTCGCTACCGATCCGAAGCCCTGATAGGATTCGGCGCGTCCGGCGAGCTGCAGGTCGAGCGAATGGATCAGTGGAACGTTCATCTCGGGCGACACCAGCGGCACCGCGAACTCGAGGAAGGCCGAAAAGACATCGCGTGAGCCCTTGCTGTCAGGCGTTGGGCTGGCGCCCATTGCGTCGCTGCCGTTCGACGATCCGTCAAGGGCGGTGAAGACGATCGTGCCGTCGAGCCGATCGTCGCGATTGTCGGCGAAGGTCTCGTGGCGAAACTCGACGCCCGCCGCCATGCCGACGCGTCCGCCGGGCAGGACGAAGAGGTCATTCTTGCTGATCTTGAAATCGGCGAGCGCGAGTTGCGTGGTGCTGACACGCCCGATGTCGACCATGAAGCTGTCGATCACGCTCTGGGGGTTCGGGGTCGAATCCCGACGACCGGGATCTGCCGGATCGCCCCCGTTGAACGGGTTATAGGCGTCGGCTCCCGGGCGCGACAGCGCCTCCTGGAACAGCGTCATCGAAATGCTATGCATGCTGTCCCTGGTCCGCGCCTTCGAATAGAGGGCGGCGGTGTCGAAGTCGAAGCCAAGGATTTGACCGCGAAACCCGGCGAGGAAGCGTGTGGTGTCATTCGTGACGTTGACGATCGTTGGCCCGGCGTCGACCGGGCGGTAGTCGATCAGTTCGATGGGGACCCCCGAATCCTGCACGCCGGTTAGCCCGGGAATACGGTTGGGGCTGCCGACCGGGCCGAAGGGGTTCCAATAGCCGTCGGCGGGGATGATCAGGCGCTGGCTCGCGAGCGCGGTCTCCGTCTCGCGATAAGCGCGATAATCCGAGTGATACCAGCCCGCCTCCGCGAAGAATTCCAATCCTGACTCAAACTCGTGATTGAGGAAGCCAAAGAGGTTCAGCCGGTTGTTTCGGCCCAGTACGGTGCGCTGGTCATTGATGTTATACTTCAGGTTGTTGTCGGTCGAGGCGGTCGACAGCGAGCTGTTGTCCCAGCAGGTGCCGGCATAGGGCGTCGCGGCAATGCAGCCATCGTTCGTATCGGGCTGGATGTGGAAGATACCATTGGTGGTCAGCGCGGTACCGTCGATCCGCGCGGTCGTGGTCGACCGGGCATAGCTGCCGGTCAGGCGCTGAAACTCGCCCCAGATGCTGTCGGTCGAGGTGTTGTCGAAATCGCTGTCGTCTTCAAACGCCGTGCCCACGACGAGCGGGCGCAAATCCGACGAAGCCGAATTGCGGCGTTCGCGGGCGTAGAGCGGGTCGCGGTGGTTGAACGATCCGAAGAGCGAGATGTTGGTCCGCCCGTCGTTGAAGCTGTGCCCAGCCTCGAATGCGACCTCATACTCCTGCTGATCCGAATCGTCGGTCAGGCCGACCTCGCCCGTCACGCGAAGCCCCTTGAAATTATCCTTGAGGACGGTGTTGATCACGCCCGCGACTGCGTCCGAACCATAAACGGCAGCAGCGCCGTCGAGGAGGACCTCAACCCGGCGGACGCCAAGCACGGGAATCGTGTTGGTGTTGACGCTCTGCACGGGGACCAGATTCTCCGACTGGGTGCCGGGGTGAAGGACCATGCGGCGCCCGTTGAGCAAAACCAGCGTATTGCCGGTGCCGAGCGCGCGGAGGTTGATCGACGCCACATCTCCGCGCGCGTCGTTGATCCCGCCCGCATCGCGGCTCTCGTTGAAGGCAACGTCGCCTGCCTGAGGGATGGCTCGGAACAGCTCGTCACCGCTCGTTGCGGCGATCGCGTCGATATCATCCTCGTTGAGCAGCGTGACGGGTAGCGATCCAGCTACATCGGCGCCCTTGATCTGCGATCCGATGACGATGATTTCGTCATCATTGCTTCCCGCCGCTTCCTGCACATCACTCGCGATCTGCGGCTGTCCCTCTTCAATACTGTCCTGCGCCAGTGCGGCGCTCGTGCTGGCGATGAGCGAAATGCCGCCCATCAGGCTGAAAATACGAAGACCCCTGTTCATCATTCTGCCCCTTCCCTGGATTTGCCGAATATTCTGATCAATCCTCTCCATCGACGATGGCGGCGACGCGCTCCGCCGATCCCGCAGCGTAGGTCCACCCCAATGCGCCGTGACCCGTATTCGCGATCACCCCGTGCGCGATGGGCCGGGTGATCGGCAGAGAATCCGGTGTCATCGGCCGGAGGCCGGCCCAGTTCGCCTCGATGGCGTCATAGTCGGCCGCTTCGGGCAGCGCGGCGCGCGCGCTGCCGATCAGCGCGGCGAGCCGGCGGGGATCGATCCGCGTGTCGCGGCACCCGAGTTCGGCAAGACCCGCAATGCGCATCCGGCCGCCGAGCCGCGCAAAGACGACGCGGTTGGCAGCGTCGGTTACGCTGACGGTCGGGGCCGCGGGGCCGAGAGGAGCGGTGATCGAATAGCCCTTCATCGGGATGATAGGCAGGCGGGCCCCGAGCTGCCACGCGAGAGCGGATGATCGAAGCCCTGCGCACAGGACGATGCGATCAGCCTCGATCCGGTGGCCGCGATCCGTGATCGCGGCGGGCCGTGGGCCTGCGATATCGATCCGTGCGACGCCGGTACGTAGAAGCATCTTTCCCCGGCCGGTCTTTGTGAGCGCGGCCGCTGCACTAGCGCAGAAGCGATAGGGGTCTCCGACCTCTTCGCTGTCGGTGTAGACGGCGCCCGCGATCGCCGAGCGGATCGAAGCTAGCATCGGCTCGATCGCGACGGCCTTGTCGGCGTCGAAAAGGCGCTGGCTTGCGCCGTGGGCGGCTTTCAGTGCGGTAATGCGTTCGGCAGCGGCAAAGCTCTTCGCTGACCGGTAGATGATCATCTTGCCAGGCACGGCATGGCCAAAATCGAGTGAGTGCCGCTTGGCGAGGCCGTGCAGGGCCCGCCTTGATTCAAAGGCGAGCGCCATGCCGTCCAGCGTGTTGCGGCGAAATCGCGCCGCGCTTGTGTTGCGAAGAAAGGCGAGCCCCCATCGAAGAAAATCGGGGTCGAAGCGTGGATGCAAGCGAAAGGCGGGGTCGAGCGCCAGGAGAAGTCGCGGCATTTGTGTCAGCGTCGCGGGGCTCGCGAGTGCATCGGTGTAGGCATAGCTGAGCTGTGCGCCGTTGGCGAATGACGTCCCGCGCCCCGGTTCCTCGCCAGCATCGATGACGGTGACCCGGTGCCCGCGTTCGGCGAGCGTAAGCGCGCTGGCCATCCCGACGACTCCCGCGCCGACGACAAGCAGGTCCCTCTGCCGCCGTGCCATAGGCGGTTCGTCCAGACGGTCTTCTGCCTGCATCCCTCAATCCGGTCCCCTTTTTAGCCGGGCTTTCTGGAAATCATCTTTGCCGGCCTTCGGGGGTGAGAATATTGAGCCGTCGCCTTGCGCCAACGCGCAATATTTTTGACATCCATAGCCGCGGGTTATGCCTTACGCGGCGCGGCTGCTTTCGAGCACCGCTTCAAGGGTGCGCAGGAATTGCCGCGCGACTTTCGAGGGCGGGCGGTCTTCGAGCGTAACATAGGAGATTGTGAATCCTAACGCGGGATCGGTCGGAAGCCAGCAGTACCCCGGTGACTGCCAGGCGCGCGCAGTGAATTCGTCGATCACGGTCACCCCACCTTCAAGCTGCGCGAGGCGGGCGGCGATGAAGAAGGTCTGCACCGACACCGACTCGCGATAGGCGATCCCGCGCGCGCGGGCGGCGCGGGTCAGAACGTCGCCGATCGGTCCGGTCGCCGCCACGCCGATGACGTCGCGGTCGGCGAGTTCGCTCAGCGGCAGGCGCCCGCAAACCTCTCTGAAGGCGCCGGTGGGGAAGAAGACGACAAGCTCACCCTCGGCGAGCAGCGAGCGCGTCAGCCGCGGGTGCGCAGGCGGGGTGTAGGCAACCGCGATGTCGGTCTCGCGCTCGATCAGCGACTGGACGAGGTCGTCGTGATGGTGCGTATGCACCTCGAAGGTGACACGCGGCCATTGGCGGCGAAACTGCGCCATCGCCTGGGGAACGATGTCGAGCGCAAGGCTGGGCACGATACCGAGCCGGATATGCCCGCCCCCCGCCTGTGAGAGGTTGCGCGCCGTGTGCTGGAGCGATGTGAGCCGTTCGAATATGTCGCCGGCTTCGCGCATCAGCGCATGAGCCTCATCGGTAGGTACGAGGCGACCGCGCGCGAGTTGGAACAGCGGAAATCCCAGGCTGTCTTCGGCATGGTGCAGCGTTTTCGATACCGATGGCTGCGACACGCCGAGCGCACGCGCTGCGGCGCTGATCGACCCGTGGGTGTAAACGGCGTGGAAGACTTCGATCTGGCGGAACCGCATGCCGCCACCGTAAGCCCGCAATAGCTGTGGGCCAACCGTCTTTGCGGTCATTGTTGTAGCACAACCGCCTCGACCTCGATCAGCGCACCGGGAGCGAGCAGCGCCGACACCACGGTCGAGCGGGCGGGCCAAGCTTCGCCAAAGAATGGGCGATATGCGGCGTTGAATGCGGTGCCGTGGGCAGGATCTGTCATAGAAGTGAAGACGAGGGCACCCGCGGAGCGGGCGGGCGAGTGCGGCGGCATGGTCATGATCGTTCCCCCTGGTCGTGCGATGGCGCGGCGACGCTATGCGAGAGGGCGCCACGGGAATATGGAGAATGGGGCCGGTCCCCATAGGGGGAAGTTATGGGCGGCGTAGTCCGCGCCCAGAAGCCCCCTCGCGATAATCCTTCGGACTGATGCCGTGACGGCCGAGCTTGTCATAGAGCGTTTTGCGCGGGACTCCCAGGATTGACATCGCCCGCGCGATGTCGCCGCCGCATGCGGTCATCGCGTCGCGGATCACTGCGGCTTCGAAGCGCGCGACGCGCTCGGCGAGCGTCATCTCGCCCTGGAGCGGCGCGCGGCTCGCGTCCGAAGGCAGGTTCAGAACGACGCTATAGGCGAAATTCTTGAGCTCGCGGACATTCCCTGGCCAGTCGTGCTCGACCAGATAGCGGCGGGTCCGATCGTCGATGCGAAATCCCGGCAAACCCATTTTTCTCGCTGCCTCGTCGAGGAAATAGGCAAAGGTCTGCGGAATGTCCGAACGCCGCTCGCGCAGCGGCGGAATGCGAAGCTTGACGACATGCAGCCGGTAATAAAGATCCTCGCGAAAGGTCCCTGCGCGCAACGCGTCCATCAGGTCGATCTTGGTGGCGGCGATGACGCGCAAGTCGACGGGCTCAGGCGCCGCGGCGCCGATCGGCTGCACCTCGCGCTCCTCGATCACGCGCAGCAGCTTGGCCTGTACGGCAGGATGCATCGTGTCGATCTCGTCGAGAAACAGCGTTCCGCGATGCGCGCTGCGGATGCGGCCAGCGTGGCCCAGCTTGCCGGTCGTGCGGTCAACGATATCGCTACCGAACAGCTCCGCCTCTGCGAGTTCCTGTGGCAGGGCGGCGCAGTTGACCGCAACCAGCGCGCCGCCGCTGCGGCGGCTCTGCCGGTGGATCATATGTGCGACAAGTTCCTTGCCGGTCCCGGTCTCCCCTTCGACCAGCACGTCGATATCCGCCTGCGCGAGCTGCGCAATGGTTTCGCGCAGCCGTGTCATGCTTGCGCTTTCACCGATCAGCGGACTGTCGACCTCGGCGACCGCGGCAACGAGGCGGCGGTTGTCGAGGATCAGCGCCCGATGCGCGAGCGCGCGTCGCGCCGAACTCGTCAGATGATCGGCGGCGAAGGGCTTGGCCAGAAAATCAAAGGCGCCGTCCTGCAGCGCGCGGACCGCCATCGGCACGTCAGCGTGGCCGGTGATCAGGATGACAGGGATATCGGGATCGACCTTGTGGATCGCCGCGCGAAATTCCAGTCCGTCCATCGCTGGCATGCGGATGTCGGAGATAACAATGCCGGCAAAATCGCGCGTGATGCGGGGCAGCACGTTCGCCGCATCGGCGAAAGCCTCGACTGCCAAGCCCGCGAGATCAAGCGACTGAAGGTTCGCGTCGCGAAGCTGCGGATCGTCGTCAACGAAAAGGATCGTCTGCTCGTCGGTGAAGAAGGTCATGCGCGCCTGAGCTCCATCCGGAAACCGGCACCGCCGAGGGGCGAGTTGATCAGCGTCAATTTGCCGCCGAAGTCGGCCACGATCTGGCTCGCGATAGCGAGCCCCAGACCGAGCCCGTCGGTGCGGCCGGTCACAAAGGGGGTGAAGAGCTGCGGCACGAGGTCTGCCGGTACGCCGGGGCCGTTGTCGCACACATCGATGCAGATGGCGCCTTCTCCATGTACGCGGAGCGAAAGACGGGGGGCCGGCGATTCGAGCAGCGCCTCGGCCGCATTCTGGAGCAGGTTGACAAGAACCTGTTCGAGTCGGACACGGTCGGCTTGTACCTTTGCATCGGGATCGTCGAGCGCGATGTCGATTATGATCCCCTGGCTGCGCAGCCGGTCGCCAATGAGCAACATTGTGCCCTCGATCGCCGCCTGCACTGCGACAGCGCTCAGCGGCATCGGCTTCTTGCGTGCGAAATTGCGCAGCTCGCCAGTGATGGCGCCGACGCGTGCTGTAAGCTCGACGATGGTGCCTAGATTGCCCCGCACCTTATCCGCCTCGCCGCGATCGAGATAGCGCAGGCTATTCTCGGCATAGGTGCGGATCGCTGCGACTGGCTGATTGATTTCATGCGCGACTCCTGCCGTGATCTGCCCGATCGAGCCGAGCCGACTTGCCTGGGCCAGCTCCTCGCGTGCGGCGCGATAGCGGCGGTCAGTCTCGCGCTGCAACTTGGAAGCCTGTTGCAGTTCAGCGTTGGCCGTGCGCAGATCCTGCGTTCGCGCCGCGACCTCGCGTTCGAGCGCTTGATGTGCAGCTTGGCGCATCGCCTGCCGTTCGACAAGGCGGAGCAGGGTGATGATGGCTGCCCCGGCGAGGATCAACAGGACCAGAAAGATCACGCGGGCGGTGGCGGTCGCGGCATCGCGCGCCGGCGCAAGCGGCTGAAACTGGTGCAAAGTGGTGCCGGGAAGCGAGATGCGCGCTGACGCGTGGCGATAAAGCGCTGCGCCGTCGCCGTTTGCGATGCGAAGGTCGCTGCCGCGGCGCTGAAGTCCGAGCGGCGCGAGTGCGCGTTCGCCATAGCGCAGCGAGGCCCGCAGGCGTTCGCGCGCCGCCGCCGGCAGCGGATCGAGAGAGCGGAACTGCCACGCGGGGTTGCTTGCCATGATGATGATGCCGCTACTGTCGGTGACCAGCGCGGCACCGCCTGAGCCCGCCCATTTGCGCTCGAGCCGGTCAAACTCGACCTTCACCACAATCACGCCCAGCGCCTTGCCTTCGGGGGCGACCTTACGCGCAAGGTAGAGGCCGGGGCGGCCGCTCACGGTGCCGAGGGCAAACAGCTCGGCCTCGCCCAGAGCCATGGCGTCCCGATAATAGGGGCGAAACCTGTAATTCTCGCCGACGAAGCTGGTCGGCGTGCGCCAGTTGCTCGCGGCGATCGTGGTGCCCCCTTCGTCAAGGACGTAAATCACCGCCGCATCGGTGCGCGCCGCGAGCTGTTCAAGTTCGGCGTCGAGACGCCGCGAGGCCTCCGCGCTCTTGTCCGCCAGTGCGCGGCGGACGTCCGGAAATTCGGTCAGGACGCGCGGCAACAGGCGGAACTTCTGCAATTCGCTTTCGAGAAGGCTCGCATGCGCACGGGCGTTCTGACGGGCCTGCGCATCGGTCTCTGACCGGGCCCGGCCGATCGCCCATTGGTTGAGGCCGACGGCGGCGATCAGGAGCAGAAGCGCGGCCGCCAGTGTCGCCAGCGTCAGCCGGCGCCGATCGAACGAAGGATGGGCCCGAAAGGTCGAATCATCGGCAGGCATTTGTGTGAAATATAGCACAAATATCACACGCGCTATGCGGAAAATCGCACAAACTTCCGCCGATGCGGCGAAGGAAATCCAATATTATCCATAGAAATCAAATGCATGAGTTCTTTGCATTTCCGACTTTGACCGGACCTTTGGCCCTCTTAGGCTTCCCCAACATCCGGAGGAGCGGCCGGACGTGCGCTGCAGGCGCGAGGGAGCAAGGGAGAAGCTGTGGCTGCCACAATCAGTTTGACGCCGCGCGAAGCGATCCGGCACCGCCCCTGGTGGGCACACCTCTATGTGCAGGTGCTGACCGCGATTTTCGCGGGCGTGCTGCTCGGCCATTTCTTCCCCGAGATCGGCGTCGCCTTGAAGCCGCTCGGCGACGGCTTCATCAAGCTGGTCAAGACGATCATCGCGCCGGTGATCTTTCTGACCGTTGCGACCGGCATCGCCTCGGTGGGCGAGGCCAAGACGCTGGGCCGGCTGACGATCAAGACATTCGCCTATTTCCTCTTCTTCTCGACACTTGCGCTGGTCGTCGGAATGGTGGTCGCGAATGTGGTGCAGCCGGGGACGGGGATGAACATCGATCCGGCGACCCTCGATGCCGGAGCGATCGCGGAATATAAGCAAAAGGCGCATGAGACGACGCTGACGGGCTTCCTCCTCGCGATCATTCCGGAAACATTTGTATCGTCGCTGACCTCGGGTTCGATCCTTCAGGCGCTGTTCGTCGCGATCCTCTTCGGCCTCGCGCTCTCGCGCACCGGCGCGGCAGGGAAACAGGTGCTGGGGATTCTCGACAAGGTCTCGGTCGTCTTTTTCCACATCGTCGCGATGCTGATGCGTTTCGCGCCGATCGGCGCGTTCGGCGCCATGGCCTTCACGATCGGCAAATATGGCGTCGATTCGCTCGCGAACCTTGGCGCACTGATCGCGACCTTTTATCTGACTTCGCTATTCTTTGTCGTCGTCGTGCTCGGCGCGATGGCACGGCTCTGCGGATTTTCGATCATACGCCTGATCGCATACCTCAAAGCCGAACTGCTGCTCGTACTGGGAACCTCCTCATCGGAAGCGGCGCTGCCGAGCCTGATCGAGAAGCTCGAACGCGCGGGCTGTGCCAAGCCGGTCGTCGGCATGGTCGTGCCAACCGGCTACAGCTTCAACCTCGACGGCACCAACATCTATATGACGCTCGCCGCGCTTTTCGTTGCGCAGGCGACGGGCATCCAGCTGAGCCTTGGCGAACAGGTTGCGCTGCTGCTCGTCGCAATGGTGAGTTCGAAGGGCGCTGCCGGTGTCACCGGCGCGGGCTTCATCACGCTCGCGGCGACGCTGTCGGTGGTTCCCTCTGTCCCCGTAGCGGGGCTGGCGCTGATCCTCGGCATCGACCGGTTCATGAGTGAATGCCGCGCGCTCACCAATTTCATCGGCAACGCCCTCGCGGCGATCGTCGTCGCGATGTGGGAAAATGCGCTCGACCGCGACGCACTCGACCGCGCGCTCCGCGTCGAACCCGCGCCCGGGCTCGCGGCCCGTCCCATCGAAACAGACATGGATTGAGACCTGCAGAGTCCACCACCAACAGGATATGGGGAGAGAGACAATGATTTCGACCAAAGGTCGCTGGGCCCGCCACAGCAGCTATTCGGCGCTGATTCTTTGAGCCGCGTTCCAGCCGCCCCTCGCCGCCCAGGAAGCGCCGGCGGGCGCTGCGAGCGCGGACGCAATCGCTGATGCCGGCGAGATCATCGTCACCGGCAGCCGCATCGCGCGCGAGACATATGATACCGCCGCGCCTACCGTCGCGGTGACGCGTGACGAGCTGCTCGAATCAGGCGACAGCGAACTCAGTGAGACGCTCGCCGACCTGCCACAACTCACCTCGACCACCAATGATGCGACCGTCACCGGCAACACGCAGAATTCGGGGCTTTCGTCGATTCAGCTGCGCGGTCTGGGGGACAACCGCACGCTTGTGCTCGTCGATGGCCGGCGCACCGTGTCGAACTCGGGCATCACCAATCTGGTCAGCCTTTCGACCATCCCCAGCGATTTCATCGACCGGGTCGAGATCATCACCGGCGGCACTTCGTCCATCTACGGGTCGGATGCCGTCGCGGGCGTCGTCAACATTATCACCAAGAAGAACGAGCGGGGGCTGATGCTGCGCGCCCGCACAGGACTCACCAGCCGGGGCGACGGGCAGGAATTGACGCTGGGCGCGACCTGGGGCACGCGCTTCGCCGATCGCCGGGGCTATTTCCTGATCAGCGGCACGTACGATCGTGACTGGGGCATTCGCGCGACCGACCGCGAATGGGCGGTACGGCCGATCGGCTACAGCTATGATTTTGAAACCGGCCAGAACATGTTCGATACCTATTATGTGAACAATAGCGGCGGGCTCACCAGCGGTCAGCAGCCCGCGTCGACCTTCCCCCCAAATATATACAGCGACCTCAGCAGCTTCATTCCAGGCGGCGTCTTTTCGGGCGCCAATTCGTCGCGCGATCGCTTCTACCGGGATGGTCAGATGGTACCCTTGGGGCCGGACGTGCAGACGGGTGAACCGATTGAAATCGGCACGACCGACAATGGCAATACCGGCTATTTCCTGCCCAACCGCGACGGCTACAACCAGCGCATGGGCCGGTCGCTGATCCTGGCGCGCAAGCGTTATCTTGCGGCGGCGAAGCTCGATTATGAGTTTTCCGACGCGCTCGAGGGCTTTGCGCAGGCGCAATATTCGCGTGTCGATTCGGGCGAGACGCGCGAGGCCGTGGGAATCGGCTGGGATTCGACCTTTCCGCTGACCGATCCCGTCAGCGGCATCACCCAGGAATATGAATATGGAAAGATCCCGTGCCTTCGGAACGGGCCGTGTAATCCCTTTGTCCCGCCGGAACTGGGCGGGCGCGAGACACCGTCGACCGGCGTGGGTATCGCCTGGGACCGCCGGTTCGACGAAGTCGGGGGCCAGATCACCGAGAACAAGCGTCAGACGCTGCGCAGTTGGATCGGATTGCGCGGAAAATTGTCTGACAGCTGGCGGTGGGAGGCGAGTTTCGGCTATGGCCAGTACAAGCAGGACCAGTGGCGGCGAAACGAAATCAACGCCCGGCACCTGATCGAGGGTCTCAACGCCGAAGAGGGGCCTGACGGCAATCCGCGCTGCGTCAACGCCGATGCGCGCGCCGAGGGCTGCGTTCCGGTCAACCTGTTCGGCGAAGGCGCGATCACGCCCGAAGCCGCGGCGTGGATCCGTGCCGACCTGCACCAGAATCTGACAATCCGCCAGTATACAGGACAGGCCTTTGTCACCGGCGACCTCTTCACCCTGCCGGCGGGGCCGGTTGGGGCCGCTTTTGGCGTCGACTGGCGCAAGGACAGCCAATTGCTGCGCGGCGATGTACTGTCTCAGGCGGGCGGGACAACGGGCAATGCGGTGCCCAATTTTTCAGGGTCGATCAGCGCGATCGAAGGCTATGGCGAGATCAGCGTTCCGCTGCTCAGAGAGGTGCCGGGCGCACATCTGCTGAGCCTCGATGCCTCCGCGCGCGTCGCACATTACGACATCGACCGCGTGGGAACGGTGTTCAGCTGGCGCGCCGGCGCGCAATATGCCCCGATCGAGGCCATCCGGTTCCGCGCCCAGTTTGCGCGGGC
Source organism: Sphingopyxis flava (assembly GCF_900168005.1). Taxonomy (GTDB): domain Bacteria; phylum Pseudomonadota; class Alphaproteobacteria; order Sphingomonadales; family Sphingomonadaceae; genus Sphingopyxis; species Sphingopyxis flava. The sequence continues at coordinate 109,627 of NZ_FUYP01000004.1, read as the reverse complement.
GCAGCGCGCACCCGATATCGCTGAACTATTTTCCCCGCCGCGCGGCAATTTTGAAGCCGCGACCGACATCTGCGACGGTGTGCGACCGACGACCACGGGCCGTATCGCAGCGAATTGCCGCCTCGATCCGGGGATACAGGCGCTCTACACACAGCAGGCGCTCGAAGGCGTGACGCAGCGCTACGAGCAGGTTGGCGGCAATCTGTTCAGCCCCAATGCGGGAAACTCTGACCTCAAGGAGGAAACGGCCGACACGCTGACGCTCGGGGCCGTTTTCGCGCCGCGCTTCCTGCCCGGACTGAGTCTCGCCGTCGACTATTACGACATCAAGATACGCGATGCGATCGACGCCTATTCCAACCTCGACATCCAGCTGCAATGCTATGACACCGACGTTCCGCAGGCGGACAATCCCTTTTGCGCCGACATCACGCGCAATCCGAACAATGGCCAGATTGTCGAGCTGATTCAGCGGCAGGTCAATCTGGCGCGCTTCGATACCTCGGGAATCGATATCGCGCTCAACTATCGATTCCGCCTCGACGACGCGCTCGGGATCCCGGGACGCTTCGATCTGCGCTACGACGGCACGCATATATTGAACCAGAAGGTGAGCTTCGCCGGGATCGACGGCACCGTCACCAACGACCTTGCGGGCGACCTTGCCAACGGTAGTTTCAAATATCGCGCACGAGGCTCGCTAAGCTGGAGGCTCGACAATTTCCGCATCCGCTGGACGACGACCTATTATGGCAAGATCAACGATAGCAACCAGTTGCTCGACCGCTATCGCGCTCTGCTTGAAACCAATGCCGGCGCAGAGGTTCCGACCTATTTGTTCATCGGCGATGTCTGGGAGCATGACCTGTTCCTCTCGTTCGACGTAGATAGTGGCGGCCAGAAGTTCCGCCTTTATGGCGGGGTGAACAATCTTTTCGATTCGACCAGCCCGTTCCTCCCCACCGGTACCGAAAGCGGACGGCTGACCAACCAGAACGGCGTATATGATATCGCCGGTCGCCGCTTCTACGTCGGGGCAACGGTGAAATTCTGATGCAGGGCATCTTCGCTTTTCAGCTTCGCGGGCTGCATCCACTGGACCCGCGAAGGCCATCGCGGCGGCGGCGCTGCTGGTGCTGGCAGGGTGCGCGCCCGGTCGGCGCCCGCCAGCGCCGCCCCGCATGGCGAGTATGGAATGGCGGCGTCGTGGACGGCGTCTGCATCGCTTCGGGTAGGCGGGGAAGAAGTTTCTGCAAGCGGCTCGCAGCCATGAAGCGGCTCGGCAATTAGGGAGCAGGTTATGACGTATCGAAGGGATATCGGGCTCCTGATCGTTTCAGTCATGCTCGCCATGACGCCGGTGGCTAGGGCGCAGCAGGCGACGCCGGCGCCCGTCACGCAAAAGGCCGTGGCTCCGCGCACGATCCTGTTTATCGGCAACAGCTTCACCCAGGGCGCGCACTCGGCGGCTCGCAACTGGCGCGCGGGCACGGTCACCGACCTCAATGGCGCGGGCTATGGCGGCGTGCCGGCCCTCTTCAAGCTGTTCTGCGACCAGATGGGACTCGACTATGCCGTCAGCCTCGAGACGCAGGGCGGCAAGACGCTTGGCTTTCATTATGATAAGCGCCGTGCCCTGTTCGACCGTTCCTGGGACGTGGTCGTCCTGCAGGAGCTCAGCGTCCTCAACCGCGACAAGCCAGGCGACACTGCCCATTATCTGCGCGATGTGGCGCGGCTGACCTCGCTCTTCCGCGCGCGCAATCCGGCGGTCGATATCCGGCTGGTGGCGGCCTGGACGCGCGCCGACCAAATCTACCGTCCCCAGGGGCACTGGTATGGCCGGCCGGTCGCCGCGATGGCCAACGACCTGCGCGCCGCCGCTGACGGTGCCCGCGCCGCGACGCGGGGCGTCAGGGGGGTGCTTCCCGTGGGACAGGCGTGGAACCGAGCGATGGCGCAAGGCGTCGCCGACCCCAACCCTTATGACGGCATCGCCTATGACCAGCTCGATCTTTGGGCCTATGATCATTATCACGCGAGTGTCGCGGGCTATTATCTCTCCGCCCTGGTGACCTTCGGCGCGGTAACGGGCATCGATCCGACGACGCTCGGCGCGAAGGAAAAGGCGGCCGACGAGCTTGGCCTCTCCGAGGCGCAGGCCGCGGCGCTTCAGCGCGTGGCCCGGGATACGCTGGCGGCCGAAGGAGCGCGGCTCACCGAAGAGTGATCGCACTTGGGCTTCACGGCGCTCCGTGCTAGGCGGCGCGCCCATGCTGACGATCAACGACCTGACCGTGCGCCTCGGTGGGCGCACCATCCTCGACCGCGCGAGCGCGAGCCTGCCGGCGAAGAGCCGGACGGGACTGATCGGCCGTAACGGCGCGGGCAAATCGACGCTGATGAAGGCGATGATCGGCAGCCTCGAACCGGACGAGGGCGGCATCGAGATGCCGCGCAAGACGCGTATCGGCTATATTGCGCAGGAAGCGCCAAGCGGAACCGCGACGCCTTTCGAGACTGTCCTTGCAGCCGATACCGAACGCGCCGAGCTGCTTGCGCAGTCCGAAACGGTCACAGACCCCGACCGGCTGGGCGACATTCACGAGCGGTTGATCGCGATCGATGCCTATGCCGCGCCGGCGCGGGCGGCGCGCATCCTTATCGGCCTCGGGTTCGACGAAGAGATGCAGGGCCGGCCGCTCGACAGTTTTTCGGGTGGGTGGAAGATGCGCGTTGCGCTCGCGGCACTCCTTTTCTCGAACCCCGATCTGCTGCTGCTCGACGAGCCATCGAACCACCTCGACCTTGAAGCCACGATGTGGCTCGAAAGCTTCCTGCGCAGTTATCCGGGGCAGCTCGTTGTGATCAGTCACGAGCGCGACCTGCTCAACAATGTCGTCGATCATATCCTGCATCTGGAGGGCGGCAAGGTGACGCTCTATCCGGGCGGCTACGATGCGTTCGAGCGCCAGCGCGCCGAACGCGCGGCACAGCTCGCCGCTGCCAAGGCGGCGCAGGACGCGCAGCGCGCCAAGCTCCAGGACTATATCGCGCGCAACAGTGCTCGTGCCTCGACCGCGAAGCAGGCCCAATCGCGCGCCAAACAGCTCGCGCGCATGCAGCCGGTCGCCGCGATCGCCGAAGACCCCAGCCTGGTTTTCGATTTTCCAAGCCCCGCCGACGGGCTGAGGCCGCCTCTCATCACGCTCGACCTTGCCAGCGTCGGCTATAGACCCGGGGAACCCGTGCTCAGCCGCCTCAACCTGCGCATCGACCCCGACGATCGCATCGCGCTCCTGGGACGCAACGGCAATGGCAAGACGACGCTCGCGCGGCTGCTTGCGGCGCAGCTGCAACCCGAGGACGGCGCCATGGCCGCGTCGGCCAAGATGCGCGTCGGCTATTTCACGCAGTATCAGGTCGAGGAGCTCGACGGCAGCGATACGCCGCTTGGTCACATGACAAGGGTGATGGCCGGGAAAACGCCGGGCGCCGTGCGCGCGCAGCTGGGACGCTTCGGCTTTTCGGGGGCCAGGGCGACGACCGAGGTCGGCAAGCTGTCGGGCGGGGAGCGCGCGCGGCTCGCGCTCGCGCTGATCACGCGCGATGCACCGCACCTTCTCATCCTCGACGAGCCGACCAACCACCTCGATGTCGACGCGCGCGAGGCGCTGGTGCAGGCACTCAATGGCTTTGAGGGCGCCGTTCTCATTGTCAGCCACGACCGTCACATGCTCGAACTCGCCGCCGATCGGCTGGTGCTCGTCGATGGCGGGACCGCGAGCGACTTTGATGGCAACATGGACGATTATGTTGCCTTCATCCTCGGCAGGGCCGCGAACGAGGATGTGAAGACGGCGCCCGCGAAGCCGAAGGACGCCAAGCTTGCACGGCAGGAGGCGGCGAAAGCGCGCGAGGCCCAGGCGGCGCTGCGCAAGTCGGCGAAAGATCTTGAGGCGCAGGCTGCGAAGCTTTCGGCGCGGATTTCGGCGATCGACCGGGCGATGTTCGATCCCGCGAGCGCTGAATCTGCACTCGCAAAGCTCACGATGGGCGACCTCGCGCAGCGCCGCGGCAAGCTTGCTTCAGAGCTCGAAAGCGTCGAGGCGGCGTGGATGGATGCCTTGGAAGCGCTGGAAGCAGCCGCCTGATCCTGCTGTTTCGCCACATTCCATCCTGCCGGGTGACGCAAGATGCTGTTTCTCCAGCCAGGTCGCCCTGCCTGCGACGGCATTGACTTGCTGCCCCTTAACCCTCATAATAGTTTCATTTGAAACCATATGAGGGATTGACCATGGCCGATCTGTTCGAAAATCCGCTGGGGCTCGACGGCTTTGAGTTCGTCGAATTCTCAGCGCCCGAAAAGGGGATTCTCGAGCCGGTATTCGAGCGCATGGGCTTCACCTGCATCGCGCGCCATCGCTCGAAGGACGTGCAGCTTTGGCGCCAGGGCGACATCAACCTGATCGCCAACTATGAGCCGAAGTCGCCCGCCGCCTATTTTGCAGCCGAGCACGGCCCGTCGGCATGCGGCATGGGCTGGCGCTGCCGCGACGCCGCAAAGGCCTATGCCGAGGCGGTCGAGCGCGGCGCTGAGCCGGTCGAGGTGCGCACCGGTCCGATGGAACTGCGTCTGCCCGCGATCCGTGGCATCGGCGGCTCGATCATCTATCTGATCGACCGCTACGGCGACGACCTTAGCATTTACGATATCGACTTCGTCTATGAAGACGGCGTCGATCGCCATCCCGTCGGCGCGGGGCTGAAGGTGATCGATCATCTGACGCACAATGTGTACGGCGGACGCATGGCGCATTGGGCCGCCTTTTACGAGCGCATCGCGGGCTTCCGCGAGATTCGCTATTTCGATATCAAGGGCGAATATACCGGTCTGACGTCGAAGGCGATGACGGCGCCCGACGGCAAGATTCGTATTCCGTTGAACGAGGAAGGCGCGGGCGGAGGCGGCCAGATCGAGGAATATCTGCGCGCCTATAATGGCGAGGGTATCCAGCATATCGCCTTTGCGTGCGACGACCTCTGCGCCTCGTGGGACAAGCTGAAGGCGCTCGGCAATCCCTTCGCGCCGTCACCGCCTGAAACCTATTACGAGATGCTCGACGAGCGATTGCCGGGACATGGCGAGCCGGTCGAGGAGCTGAAGGGGCGCGGTATCCTGCTCGACGGCTCGACGACCGAAGGTGACCCCCGGCTGCTGCTCCAGATTTTCGGCCAGACGGTGATCGGTCCCGTTTTCTTCGAATTTATCCAGCGCAAGAAGGACGAAGGCTTCGGCGAGGGTAATTTCACCGCGCTGTTCAAGTCGATGGAACTCGACCAGATCCGCCGCGGTGCGCTTGAGGTCAAGGAGGACGCCTGATCCATCCGCTCACCCTCAAGCAGTCGCGGGGTGGGCCAAGGGAGATGCTTCAACAAGCTCAGCAAGAGCGGAAGGTGTAGAATGACGAGCCCCATGAAAAGTCCCGTCAGACTGGGCGGCGTTCACCACGCCGCCTACCGCTGCAAGGACGCCAAAGAAACCGTGGAATGGTATGAGCGCATGCTCGGCATGACCTATACGACCGCCTTTGCCGAGGATCATGTGCCGTCGACCGGCGAATACGACCCCTATATGCATGTCTTTCTCGACGCGGGCGGCGGCAATATCCTCGCATTCTTCGAACTGCCGAACCAGCCCCACATGGGCCGCGACGAAAATACTCCGGCCTGGGTCCAGCACCTCGCCTTCAAGGTCGGCAGCTATGACGAGCTGGTCGCGGCAAAAGCGCATCTTGAAGCGAACGGGGTCGAAGTCCTCGGCCCTACGCATCACGGCATTTTCAAGTCGATCTATTTCTTCGACCCCAATGGGCACCGGATCGAGCTCGCGTGCGACATCGGCACCGACGAACAATATTCCGAGCTGCGGCGCGTCGCGCCGCTGATGCTCGAGGAATGGAGCCGAACCAAGAAGGCGCCACGCCACGCCGACTGGCTGCATCAGCAGGCGAACGAATAAAGATCGCGGGCCTGGCCCACCTCGCATCAAGCGAAGTCAACCGACATGAGATGTTTGCGTTCGGCGCGTCTCGAGCTTGCTCGACTCAAAGGGCTAGTTTCGGTCGAGCCCGATGCTTTCGAGCGTTGCACCGCTGCACTTGTCGGCGGTCTTTTCGCCGCCGCCTGACAGGGCCCCCACGACCAGAAACCCTGCCACTACCGCGACCAGAAATCCTCCCGCGACCCAGGCGAGATATTTGTCGATGAACGCCTTGATCGGCGCCCCGAACAACCGGAACAAGATGCCCACGAGCATGAAAGAGAAAGCGCGGCTGGCGAGGCTCGCCCACAGAAAGGTCCAGAAGTTCATGTGGATGAAGCCGGCGGTGATCGTCAGCAGCTTGAAGGGGATGGGTGTTGCGCCCTTCACCAAGATGATTTCGGCACCATAGTCACGAAGATAGCAGGCTGCAGACGGAAAGGCCTCGGCGAGACCCAGCACACCGAGCAGCCAGAGACCGACGCTCTCATAGAGGAAGAAGCCGATGGCGTAACCAAGCACGCCGCCTGCCACCGAGGCGAGCGTGCAGACGAGCGCATAGCGCACGGCCTTCTGGGGATTGGCGAGGCACATCAGCCCGAGCATGGGGTGCGGGGGGATGGGAAAAAAGCTCGCCTCGACGAAGGAGACGAGGGCGAGCCAAAATTCGGCGTGGGGGTGAGCCGACTTCTCCATGGTCCAGTTATAGAGGTTCTGGATCATGGACTTGTTGCGCGGGGTGGCGGTCATGCTGCTCCTTGTCGCCGGGTCAGGATGACCTCCCGCCCCCTATGCCGCTCGCGTCTGGCGAAATAAAGCCCCAGCATGTCTCCTCGCCCAGTCATGAGGCGGGGCCGCATGCGCTGTGCGCATCGCGCCAGGGAGGTTCGCCCGTTGCCCTGCGTCCCAGGGCAAGGATCATTTAGCAGGATCAATGGCGGAAATGCCGCATCCCAGTGAACACCATCGCCAATCCCGCATCGTTCGCTGCCGCGATCACCTCGTCGTCGCGGATTGAGCCCCCCGGCTGGATAACGCAGGTCGCGCCCGCCTCGACGGCGGCGAGGAGGCCGTCGGCGAAGGGGAAGAAGGCGTCGCTCGCCACCGCGCTGCCCACTGTGCGCGGCTGCGCCCAGCCCGCGGCCTCGGCTGCCTCGCGCGCGCGCACGGCCGCGATGCGCGAGGAATCGCGGCGGTTCATCTGCCCCGCGCCGATGCCCGCGGTCGCGCCGCCCTTGGCATAGACGATCGCATTCGACTTCACATGCTTGGCGACCGTCCAGGCGAAAAGCGCGTCGGCCAGCTCTTCCTCGCTCGGCGCGCGCGTGGTGACGACCTTGAGGTCGTCCTTCGTAATCCGCCCATTGTCGCGGTTCTGCGCGAGCCAGCCGCCGGTGATCGTCTTCATGACAAGGCCGCCGCGCGCGGGATCGGGAAGCTCGCCCGTGAGCAGCAAGCGGAGATTCTTCTTCTTTGCAAAAACCGCGCGCGCGTCGGCATCGGCGTCGGGGGCTACGACCACTTCGGTGAAGATGCTTGCAATCGCCTCGGCGGTCGCGCCGTCTAGCGCGCGGTTGAGCGCGACAATGCCGCCGAAGGCCGACACGCTGTCGCAGGCGAGCGCTTCGTTCCACGCCTCGGTCAGGGTGGCGGCGCTCGCGACGCCGCACGGATTGGCGTGCTTGACGATCACGCAGGTCGGATCGGCCTCGCGGAATTCAGCCACGAGGTCGAGCGCCGCGTCGGCGTCGTTGATATTATTGTAGCTGAGCTCCTTGCCCTGAACCTGCTCGGCCTGCGCGATTCCCCGCGCCGTCGGGCCGGCGGGAAGATAGAGTGCGGCCTTCTGGTGCGGATTCTCACCATAGCGCAGCTCGGCCGACATCTTCGCGGTCAGCGGCAGCCTGTCGGGGAAGAGCCTGCCCTGGTCCGCAAAGGCGAACCAGCTTGCGATCATCCCGTCATAGGTCGCGGTGTGTGCAAATGCGGTCGCGGCAAGGCGCTTGCGCAGCGCAAGGCTGGTCCCGCCGCCGTTCGCATCCATCTCGGCGATCACCGCCCCATAATCCTCGGGCTCGGTGACGATGCCGACGAAGGCGTGGTTCTTTGCCGCCGAGCGCACCATCGCCGGGCCGCCGATGTCGATATTCTCGATAATGTCCTCGCGTGGTGCGCCCTTCGCGACCGTCGCGGCGAAGGGGTAGAGGTTGACGACGACGAGATCGATCGCGCCTATCCCGTGCTGTTCCATCGCCGCGACATGCGCCGCGTCGTCGCGCACCGCAAGAATGCCGCCGTGGACGGTCGGGTGCAGCGTCTTGACGCGGCCGTCCATCATCTCGGGAAAGCCGGTGAGGTCGGCGACATCGCGGACGTCGTGTCCTGCCTCGCGTAGCGCTTTTGCGGTGCCGCCGGTCGACACGAGTTCGACACCGTGACGCACGAGCGCGGCTGCAAGCTCGGCGAGCCCCGCCTTGTCGCTGACGGACAGGAGAGCGCGGCGGACGGGAACGAGATCGGTCATGGGGAGGGGCCTTTGCAGGATGGGAAAGACGCGGCTCCCCTAGGCGCGAGCGGTGCGTACCGCAACCCCGTGCAGGCTTTTTAGAGCGTGAGCGCGGCCGCGATCACATCCCAGCGCTCGAGCCTGTAATTCTGCGCGCTCGGTGCGTTGTCTCCGTCCTGCGCGGGAAGGATGCCGTCGGGATAGGCGGGAGAGAAGTCGCCCGCGGCGGCTAAGATCCCGTCGGTCACGCTCGATGCATCGAAACTGCCTGCCGCGGCAGCGAAGCGGCCGACATATTCGGCCTCCGGGAGGCGAAAGACGGCATAGGCATTGTCGGTCGGGCTCGGCGCGAGCAGATAGCGTCCGCCATTGCGGTCTATCGTCGCGAGACCTTCGACATCGAGGCGCTGGTTGTCGACCGGCACGACGCGGCGCGCGGTCGCACCCCTGCCATTTCCGCTCCAACTGCCCGATGCCGCCGTCCTCCTCGCCGACATAAAGCGTATCGCCGTCAAGGACGCAGAAGCGGGCCGGCAATGCCGCATACAAGGAAAGGCGCGGGACGCCCCCGTCTTGCAAAACGCTCCGAATGGCTGGGCTCGTCAGCCGATGTGCTTGAAGATCCAGCCGATACTCGCGCCGCCCGCCGGGGCGATGCTGGTGACGACGAGCTGCTCGGTGGGGTGCGGCCGGCCCTCGCCGTCGACCCACAAGCTTTCCTCGACCGCGAGGCTGCCCTCCGAGGTGCGGAACTGCCACAGCGGTCCGCCCGCGATCCGCAGCAGCGCGCCCAATCCATCGGCGGTCAGGCTTGCCGAGATATTGGGGCCGAGGTGAAAGCGCAGCGCAAAACTCTTCTCGCCCTTGCGGCGCGTGCGCGGTGCGGGAAGCAGCATGTCCTCGCCGCGCAGCTCGCGGCCGTTCGGTGACAGGATGAGAAGGCGGCGATGGATCAGCCCGTGGCGGCGCGCGTAGCCGTCGTGGCTCATCTCGAGCCGGCTCCCCTGCGTCGTCTCGCGCCGGTCGAGCTCGACCTCGGTCACGCCCTTGCCGAGCGACCCGTTTGCGAGAATCGCGGTCGAATTGCTGTCGGCGACAATCAGCGTCGAATGCGCTGCAGTGGTGCGCAGTCCGCGTGCGAGGTCGGCGGGAACCGTCGCGCCGGTGAGCGCGGCGCCGCCGCAATTGACGACGATGCGTTCGTCGCCGTCGGACATCTCGAAGGCGAGAGTTGAGGCGCAGCCCGCTTCCGTCACGCGGGCGATCGGCGGTGGGGCGGCGTCGGCGAGAACAACAACCTTGTTTCCGACGAGCCGCTGATAGCCCCAGTCGCGCGCCTGTTTGAGCGGGCGCGTGCGTACGCCGCTCGCCGCGACGATTGCCTGGATACGCTCCGCCGGCGTCGCGCCGCTGCCCTGCCAGCTTCCCATGCTGCCATCGCTGTGGGTGAGGCCGAGCAGCGCTGGAACCGCGCGCGCGAGGACCTCCTGCACGAAGGGCGGCACCTCCATCCGGCGCATGTCGTAGGTTCGCGCGAGCATAGACAGAACCATGATCGCGTCCTGTTGTGCCTGCGGCGAGCGCGAGATGGTGCCTCCATCGGCGTAGAAGCTCGTTTCGAGCACCTTGCGCAGACCCGCCTCGCCGAAAACCTGCCGCGGCTCGCCGCCAGGCATGAGAAGCGAGGCGGCGACAATGCCGACCCAGGCTACGAGCTGGCCGACCCCGGGGCGCGTCTTGTCTGCGATACGGTCGAGGTGACGCGCAGAGCGCGCAAGATGGTTGAGTACCGCCGAGCGGTAGATGAGATCGCTCGAGGAGAGGATCAGCGGCGCGTGGCTCGCCCAAAAGAGGATACGCCAGCCACTGTTCTCGGCGCTCCACGCGGGCTCGCTGACGGTCTCGCCGTGCGCTGCGAGCCACTGACGAACGAGCTGCTCGGCGATCGGCGCGGTTTCGGCGCGGGTGCCCGCAGCGGCGAGATCGCGCAGCCACGCGAAGCTGTGCAGATAGTCGGCAAAGGCCGGTGCTACCGTGACCGCCGCGAAGTCGAGCTCGGCAAGCGGTTGCTTGAGGCCGCGGTGGAGAAAATGGCCGGCGCGGATTGCGGTCCCGGCGCGCGCATCGCCCGGAACGGGGTCCTCGGGCACGCCGAGCAGTTTCAGCGGAAAGCGGCCCTTGAGGCGGAGGGCGTGGAGCGGCGTGCGCCAGGTGAGGCGGGTGATGTGGTTGGCAATCCGGTCACCCAGAGACAGGCCCTTGTCGGCGGGCAGGCGGATGAGCCGCTTGCCCGGCTCGATCGTGTCGTCGAGCGTCTCAGAGCTGCTGTCGGGTGCGTCGGTCGCGCCGTTCACCGCTGTCCTCTCCCGTCAGGCACCACGCAGCCGCCGGATATTGTCGGCATAGTCACTGGGGCCGCCCTTGAAGGTCGCCGTGCCCGCGACGAGGACGTCAGCGCCAGCTGCGATGGCTTGGGGCGCGGTGGCGGCGTCGATGCCGCCGTCGACTTCGAGCCGAATGTCGCGACCCGACTTGTCGATCATCCTTCGAACGGCCTCGATCTTGCGCAGCTGGCTTGCGATGAAACTCTGGCCTCCGAAGCCGGGGTTGACGCTCATCACCAGGACAAGGTCGATATCGTCGATCAGATAATCGAGCATCTTGGCGGGCGTTCCAGGGTTGAGCGACACGCCAGCCTGCTTGCCGAGCGACTTGATGTGCTGGACGGTGCGGTGGATATGCGCTCCGGCCTCTGGGTGGACGGTGATGATATCGGCGCCCGCTGCGGCAAAGGCGTCGAGGAAATGATCGACGGGCGAGATCATCAGATGGACGTCGAATGGCAAGGCGGAGTGGGGGCGCAGTGCCTTTACCACCATCGGGCCGATCGTCAGATTGGGGACATAATGTCCGTCCATGACGTCGATATGCACCCAGTCGGCGCCGGCTTCCTCGATCGCGCGTACCTCATCGCCAAGCCGCGCAAAATCGGCACTGAGGATCGAGGGGGCGATGCGGACGGGAGCGGGTTCGGGGGCGGTCATGGAGACCGGCCTTAACCATCAACTGAGGGGTGGGCAAGGTGTCGTCAGCGCGGGTGCGCCGGCTATCCCGAATATTCGGTCGGCTGACGGCGCGCGGCTATTTCCGGCGCCCCTTTCGCCGCCGCATGTCCGCAGCCCGCTCGCCCCAGCGCCAGCGCCAGCCGCCTTTGGTCCGGGCGTGGTAGAGCGGTAAGGGCGCGAACGCCGCGATGATGAGGAGCAGCGTCATCACGACGGGTTCTTGATTGAGCAGCATCGCGAGGCCCGCGATCAGCGCAACATGCATGGCAAGCATGACCCAGCCCTGCCACGCGATCGGCAGGCCGGCGCCATAGCCGTGGGTCTTGGGGCGGAACCAGGGGCGATCGTCGAGGAAGAGGTGGAGCATCAGTCATTCTCCCTGGGTGGGCGTCCGCGTCTCGGTGGCTGGGGTGGCTTTACCGTGACGCCGCGCCGTGCCAACGCCTCGCGCAGCAGCACTTCGATCTCGGCGTTGGCGCTGCGCAGATCAGCCGCCGCGGCGCGCTCGATCGCCGCATAGAGCGCGGGATCGAGGCGTAGGGCAAAAGCTTTCTTGGACGCGGGCATGATTCGGCCTCGCGGGCGCTCAATAGAGCGAGCCCGTGTTTACCACCGGCTGGGTGTCGCGCTCGCCGCACAGCACGACCATCAGGTTCGACACCATTGCCGCCTTGCGCTCGTCGTCGAGATGTACGACATCCTTTTCGGAGAGATGCTGAAGGGCCATTTCGACCATCGTCACCGCGCCCTCGACAAGCTTCTTGCGCGCTGCGATCACGGCTTCGGCCTGCTGGCGGCGGAGCATCGCGCCGGCGATCTCCTGCGCGTAGGCGAGGTGGGTGAGGCCGCATTCGTCGACGGTAATCCCTGCGACCGCGAGCCGCTCGATCAGCGCCTTGCGCAATTCCTCGCCGACCTCGTCGTGGTTGCCGCGCAGCGTGACTTCCTGATGCTCGATATCGTCATAGGGATAGCGCGAGCCGATCGACCGCACCGCTGCCTCGATCTGCGCGAGAACGAACTCCTTGTAATCGTCGACGTCGAACAGCGCCTGGGCGGTGTCGGTGACGCGCCACACGACCTGGGCGGCCATCTCGACGGGGTTGCCGCGCAGATCATTGACCTTGATCTTGTCGGAGATGATGTTGTTCGCACGCACCGTGATCTTCTTGCGGCTGAGCCACGGCAGCACCCAGCGCAGCCCGGTCTCCCGGTCGGTACCCTTGTAGCTCCCGAAGAGCTGGATCGCTGCTGCCTCATTCGGGTTGATGAGATAGAAGCCGCAGAGGATTAGCGAGCCAATGATGGCGGAGAGAACGACGACCGCCCATTTCCACCCGACCTGGACCTCGGCAGTGCCGTTGCTGATCCCGGCCCACAGCGCGAGCGCCAGCAGCATGATCCAGATGAACAGCATGAGATAGCCGCTCGCGGTTGCCGCGCGCACTTCGCGCGTCTGGTTCAGCGCGGCTGTTGCAATCGAAACATTCATGACGCCCTCCGATATAAATATGATATCATCTTTATATCGGAATTGCCGGCGGTCAAGCGAAATTGCGCGGGGGAAATCGCAAAGCCCAGTCCCCACGCGATCGATTTCGAGACCGGCATTCTGCCTCGATCGGCTGAAATCCGCGCTGGCGAGCCGCGGCGTCCGGACAAGACCGGTTCATCGCGCGCGGTCGCGAGGAGAAAGCGGATGTTTCTCGTGCGCGCCGCATTTGGCGGGTCCATAGCCGCCGGCGCGGCGTCGCAGCCGCCGTCAACGCGGCGCGAGCATCAGCATGAGGGGTCCAGCATATCCTTTAGTTTCCAGTGGGAAAGCCGCGGCGGATCAAGAGGGCCCTTACGTCAGGGTCGCGGCCGCGGAAGGTTCGATAAGCTTCGGCGCGGTCGGTTTCGTTGCCTGTCATCAAGAGGATCGTGCGAAAGCGGTCCGCGACCCTGCGGTCCCAGGGCCCGCCCGCTTCTGTGAAGGCGGCCCAGGTGTCGGCATCCATTGTTTCCGACCAGAGGTAGCTGTAATAGCCCGCCGAATAGGCGTCGCTCGAAAAGAGATGGCCAAAGTGCGGCAAGCGGTGCCGCATGACGATTTCTTTCGGCATGCCGATTTCGGCGAGTGTATCACGTTCGAAGGCGTCGATGTCGGTGACTGGCGCCGTGCGGTCGTGCAGCTTCATGTCGACGATCGCGCTTGCGAGATATTCGACAGTTTCGAATCCTTGGTTGAATTTCTGGCTCGCGAGAATCTTGTCGACCAGCGCCTGCGGCATCGGCTCGCCAGTTTGATAGTGGGTCGCGAATTTCGACAATATTTCGGGGGTCAACAGCCAGTTTTCGTTCACTTGGCTTGGATATTCGACAAAATCACGCGGTACGCCGGCGAGCCACGGATATGTCACCTTTTGGAGGAGATAATGGATGCCGTGGCCAAATTCGTGGAACAGGGTCGCGGCATCGTCGAGGCTGACAAGCGTCGGCACGCCCTTTGCACCTTCGGTGAAATTATTGTTGTTCGAGGCAAGAACATTGCGTTCGCCGCCGAGCGTCTGCTGGCTGCGATAGGTGGTCATCCACGCGCCCGAGCGCTTCCCGTCGCGCGCGAAATTGTCGAGATAGAGAAGGCCGACATTCTCGCCCGTCTTGAGGTTGAAAACCTCAAACGTCCGCACCTTGGGGTCGAAGACAGGGACAGTGCCGGTATTTTCCTTGAACCCGAGGTCATAGAGCTGGCCCGCCGACCAGAACATGGCGTCGACGAGCTTGTCGAGCTGGAGGTAGGGCTTCACTTCGCTTTCATCGAGGTCGTATTTTGCCTTGCGGACCTTTTCGGCATAAAAGCGATAGTCCCAGGGCTCGATGGTGATCTTGGATCCCTGGCCCGCCTTCGCCTCGGCATCGGCGATCGCCTGCATGTCGGCGACCTCCTCATGCACGCGCGCGACCGCGGCTGGCCAGACCTTCATCATCAGGTCCATCGCTTTCGCCGGAGTCTTGGCCATCGTGTCGGCCATGCGATAGTCGGCGTGAGTCTTGAAGCCGAGCAATTCGGCGCGTTCCTGACGAAGCTTCAGTATCTCGGCGATCGTCGCATTCGTGTCATTGGCGTCGCCATTGTCGCCGCGGTTCACGAAGGCGCGCCAGACCTTTTCGCGAAGCGCGCGGTTTGTTGCGTTCTGGAGCACTGGCTGCGCCGACGAGCGCGTGTTCTTGATCGCCCACTGACCGGGCTTGCCCTGCGCAGCGGCGGCATCGGCGAGCGAGGCGACGAAAGCGGGTTCGAGCCCGGCGAGTTCGGCCTCGTCGCTGACGAAGGTATAGAGTTTTTCATCGGCCAGGAGTTTCGACGAGAAGGCCGAGAATAGTCCTTCGAGCTTCGAATTCATCGCAACCAGCTTCGCCTTGTCGGCGGCCGAGAGATTGGCGCCGTCGCGCACCATCTCGTCATAGCTGCGCTCGACGATGCGGATCTGTTGAGCGTCGAGACCGCTGTTGTGGCGCTTGTCGTAGACCGCCTTGTAGCGCGCGAAGAGTCCCGGATCGAGGAACAGCTCGGTGAAGAAGCTCGACAGCTTTGGGCTCCATTCGGCGTCGAGTTCTTCGACCCGCGGCGACGAGACATTCGAGGTCTGCACGCCCCACAGCGCATAAAGCCGGTCGATCGTGTCGCCCGCGAGCATCATCGGGACAAACGTATTGTCGAAGGTTGCCTCTTCGGGATTGTCGATGACCTCCTGCACCTCGGCTTTGATTTCGGCCATCGCCTTTTCGAAGGCATCGGGGAACAGTTCGGGGTCCATCTTGTCCCACGGGGGCACGCCCTCGAAAGGACCAGTCCATTTGGCGAGGAGCGGATTGTCGCTCGCGGGCGCGTTGGCGGCCGCCGTGGCCGCGGCTTCGGTGGCAGATGCGTCTGGGATGTCCATGGCGTTATAACCTGCAAGAAGGACGGTGGATGCAAGCAGCATCGACAGGCTGCGGCGAAAAGGCGCGGTGTGCGGCATGTAGGACTCTCCCCGGGGAAACAAGTATCGGCCGAAACCGGATTCGCCCGTCCTAGCCGGATAGGACGGGGCCGCGCAAGCTGGAGGGAAGCGCCGGGCGATTGCGTCGAATCGCGAGGCGTATCAGGCGCCGAACGCAGGTTGCGCAAGGCCGGGCACATCGACGCGGAAGGTGAAGACGCCCCCCGCATGCGGCTGCGCCGCCCGCTCCTCCTCGCTCAGATTCTTGCCGGCGCTGGTGACGAAGGCTGTCTTGAAGTCTTCGCCGCCGAATGCGATCATCGTCGGGCGCTGCACGGGAAGCTCGACCGTCTGGAGCAGCTCGCCCGCTGGCGACAGACGCACGATGCGCCAGCCCTCCCATAGCGCCGACCAATAGCAACCCTCAGCATCGACCGCGGCGCCGTCAGGCCGGCCGTTCCCCATCTCGAACTGATGGAAAATGCGTCCCTTTCCCAGCGTGCCGGCAGCCGCGTCGACGTCATAGGCGCGCACCGCGTGCGTCGGCGTGTCGGCATGATAGAAGATTCGCCCGTCAGGGCTGAATGCCGCGCCGTTGCTCGTCGTCAGGCCGCCGAAGATCTCGGTTAGCGATCCCGCGGGGTCGAGACGGTAGAGCGCGGCTTGCGGGTTCGCCTTGTCGCGCGTCAGGCTGCCAACCCAAAGACGACCCATAGCGTCGACGCAGCCGTCGTTGAAACGCTGCTCGGGCATGGCAGCGAGAGCGGCGGGGCCGAAGGGGCGCGGCACGGCTCCCCAGCTGTCAATGAGGGCGCAGCCATCCTCGAGGGCGGCCACAAGCCCGCCACCAGCGCGCGGCGCGATGCAGCCGACCTGAACGTCAAGCCCCATCACCTCGTCACGGCCCGTTGCAGGATCGGTGCGATGGATATTGCGGCCCTCGATATCGACCCAATAGAGGCGCTGTTCCTGCACGCTCCAGCGCGGCGATTCGCCGAGCAGGGCCCCGGCGTCGAGAAGAAGATCGACCATGGGCGGAACGCTAGCGCATGCGACTGCTGCTGCCCAGTGCGCAGGCTCGGCCGCATTCCTATTCGGCACGGTGCGCAGGCCCCGGGCAAGTTTCCTGCCGTAACGTCATTTCTACTTGACGTGCACGTAAACGTAAGGTCTCTTGGCCGGCGAGAACCTAGCGGCCGACTCTCCGCGTACGTGCGGCCGCCTCAAGGAAAGGAAGACAATGTCGCTCGATAAGCTCTCGCGCACCGCCTATAATGAGGATCATGAGGCGTTCCGCGCGACGGTCCGCCAGTTCCTCGAAAAGGAAGTCGCACCGAACGCCGCGCAATGGGCAGAGGAGGGCATCGTTCCGAAGTCGCTCTGGCCCAAGGCTGGCGAGATCGGCATGCTCTGCCCCACGGTTCCCGAGGAATATGGCGGGCTGGGCCTCGACTTCGGATATAATGCGATCGTCGACGAAGAGAGCGCCTATTATGGCCGCGCGACAACGGGCTTTTCGCTGCAGTCGGACATCGTCACCAGTTATATTGTCAAATATGGCAGCGAAGAGCAGAAGAAGCACTGGCTGCCGAAGATGGTGTCGGGCGAGGTGATTACCGCCATTGCGATGACCGAACCTGGTACCGGCAGCGACCTTCAGGGAATGCGCACAACCGCGAAGAAGGATGGCAATCATTATGTCATCAACGGGTCGAAGACCTTCATCACCAACGGTCAGAATGCCGACCTCATCCTCGTCTGCGTGAAGACCGACACCGAAATCCAGCCCGCGTGGAAGGGTGTGTCGATCGTGCTGGTTGAAGCCGACCGCGAAGGTTTCGAGCGCGGCCGTAATCTCGACAAGATCGGGCAGGACGAGGCGGATACCTCGGAGCTGTTTTTTAATGACGTTCGCGTGCCGATCACCAACTGCCTTGGCGAGGAGGGGCAGGGCTTTATCTATCTGATGAGCGAGTTGCCGCAGGAACGCCTCTCGATTGCGGTTTCGGCCCAGGCCTCGGCGCAGCGCGCGTTCGACGACACGGTTGAGTATACGCGTGAGCGTAAGGCCTTCGGCAAGCCAATCCTCGATTTCCAGAACAGCCGCTTCGTTCTCGCGGACCTCAAGGCAAAGCTGCAGGTTGGCTGGGCGCACCTCGACTGGGCGCTCGCGCGTCATATGAAGAAGGAGCTCACCCCTGAAGAGGGCGCCGCGGCGAAGCTGTGGCATACCGACCTTCAGTGGGAAGTAATGGACAAATGTCTCCAGCTCTTTGGCGGCTCGGGATATATGAACGAGTATCCGATCGCCCGCGCTTGGCGCGCCGCGCGCGTGACGCGCATCTTTGGCGGCACGAACGAGATCATGAAGGAACTGATCGGGCGTAAGCTCTGAGACATCCCCCCAGCGAAAGCGGGGACCACCATCGAACCCATCAAGCGATCCGGGCATTCGCCGGGGTCGCGAATAGAAAGCGAAAGGAACTCCCAATGGCTACAGCCTATATCGTCGATGCCGTCCGCACCGCCGGCGGCCGCCGCGGCGGCCGGCTTGCCGGCGTCCACCCCGTCGACCTCGGCGCTGCAGTGTTCGACGCAATTGCTGAGCGCAATGATTTCGATACATCGAAGATCGACGATGTCGTCACCGGCTGCGTCAGCCAAGGTGGCCAGCAGACGATGGATCTTGGCCGCAATGCGGTGCTCGCCTCGAGGCTGCCCGACTCGATTCCCGCCGTCACCATCGACCGCCAGTGCGGCTCCTCGCAGCAGGCGGTTCAATTCGCCGCGCAGGGCGTTATGTCGGGTACGCAAGACATCGTGCTCGCGAGCGGAATCGAGAGCATGACGCGGGTCCCGATGGGCAGCGTCGCGACGCTGTTCATGAAGGAAGGGCTCGGAAATTATAAGTCCCCGCGGCTCGAAGAAAAATATCCCGGCATCATGTTCAGCCAGTTCATGGGCGCCGAGATGATCGTCAAGAAGCATGGCTTCACCAAGGATGACCTCGACGCCTTCGCGCTCGAAAGCCACCGCCGCGCGAAAGCGGCGACCGAGGCAGGCTCGTTCGACCGCGAGATCGTGCCGGTCGAGATCGAAACGGCCGACGGGAAGGAATGGCACAAGGTGGACGAGGGCATCCGCTTTGATGCGACACTGGAAAGCATCGCGGGTGTAAAGCTGCTTCAGGAAGGCGGCACGATCACCGCCGCGACGTCGAGCCAGATCTGCGATGGTGCCTCGGCGGTACTCGTCTGCTCCGAACAGGCATTGAAGGATCACGGATTGACTCCGCGGGCACGCATCCATCACGTCTCGGTCACCGCTGGCGATCCTGTGATCATGCTTGAGGAGCCGCTGTTTGCGACCGAGCGGGCGCTGAAGAAGGCCGGGCTCAAGATTGAAGATATCGATGCCTATGAGGTCAACGAAGCCTTCGCTCCGGTGCCGCTTGCGTGGCTCAAATATCTGGGCGCGGACCCGGCGCGCCTCAACGTCCACGGCGGTGCGATTGCGCTCGGCCACCCGCTCGGCGCCTCGGGCGCAAAGCTGATGGCGACGCTGATCAATGCGCTTGAGGCGCGCGGCGGCAAATATGGGCTGCAAACGATGTGCGAAGGCGGCGGCCAAGCCAACGTCACCATCATCGAGCGGCTGTAAACGATCGATTTTTCCGTTCACCGGGGCCTGTCGAAGTCCAAAAGGGCCTTCGACAGGCCCCGGTCGAGCGGGCTGAGGAAAGGACTGAACAGATGAAACTCGACTCCACCGTTTCGGCCGTCGTTACCGGAGGCGCTTCGGGCCTCGGCGCGGCTACTGCCCGCGCGCTCGCGGCGAAGGGCGTGAAGGTCGCGATCTTCGACCTGCAGGAAGAAAAGGGCAAGGCGATTGCCGAAGAGCTCGGCGGTGTGTTCTGCGAATGCAACGTCACCGACGACGCCTCGGTCGATGCCGCCTTTGAAAAGGCGCGCGCCGCGATCGGGCAGGAACGCATCCTCGTCAATTGCGCTGGCACCGGCAACGCGATCAAGACTGCGAGCCGCTCCAAGGAAGATGGCAGCATCAAGCATTTCCCGCTCGATGCCTTCAACTGGATCATCCAGATCAACCTCGTCGGCACCTTTCGTTGCATCGCCAAGTCGGCGGCGGGTATGCTGACGCTCGACCCGATGGAAGACGGCGAGCGCGGCGCGATCGTCAACACTGCGAGCGTCGCAGCCGAGGACGGGCAGATCGGGCAGGCGGCCTATTCGGCGTCGAAGGGCGGCGTTGTCGGCATGACGCTGCCGGTCGCGCGCGACCTCGCGTCGGAGAATATTCGCGTCAACACGATCCTGCCAGGCATCTTCGACACGCCGCTGCTCGCGGGTGCGCCTCAGAATGTTCGCGACGCGCTGGGCGCATCGGTTCTCAACCCGAAGCGACTCGGCAATCCGGCCGAATACGCCAATCTTGCGCTCTGCATGATCGAGAACGGCTATTTCAACGGCGAGGACGTCCGTCTTGACGGGGGCATCCGCATGGGCCCGCGCTGATATGGCCAAACCGGAAAGCTGGCGGCTCGACGCCGCCAGCTACCCTGTCCACCTGGAGTTGCAGACCCGCTTTCAGGACATGGATGTCAATGGCCACCTCAACAATGTGGCCTTTGCAGCGCTGTTCGAAAGCGGCCGCGTCATGATGAACCGCCATGTGCGTCCGATTGCCGAACGGGCGGCCAACGAGCGGACGATGGTCGCAGCGGTCGAGATCAACTATCTCGCCGAGGGCAATTTCCCCGACCCTGTCGAGATTTCCACGGGTATCGGCCGGATCGGCACGTCGAGCTGGACGATCGTCCAGGCGATGTTCCAGAACGGCCGCGCGATTGCGACCTGCGACACGGTGGTCGTATGCCGCACCGATGGGGAGGCAAGACCACTGCGCGCCGAAGTGGTAGCGGAGCTCGAGGCCAATCTGGCGCAGCCGGCCTGACGAACCCCCATTTCATTCCGGGCTGCCTCTGAAATCCCGCTTTATGGATCTTGATCCTGTTTCGATATCAGGCTGAAGCAGGTCGGGTGTGACGGATTGACCGGGTTTCTGTCCGCTCGGAGGAACATGCGATCGCCTAGATCGTCGTGTCAGCCTCAGGCACTGAGCGGATGAGGTCGCGCGCGAAGCCGATCAGACCGATCTGGCGGCGGCGCTTCAGCCGTTCAGCGCGCAAGATCGCCTTCACTTCGCCGTAGCAGTCGTCGACATTGTCGTTGATCAGCACATAGTCATAGCCGTCCCAGTGGCTGATCTCATTTGCAGCGCGCGCCATGCGTGACGCGATCACCTCGTCGCTGTCGGTATTGCGTGCCCGCAGCCGGCGCTCGAGTTCGTCCATCGTCGGGGGCAGCACGAAGACGCGGACGACGTCGGGCCCAGCCTCCTGGTAAAGTTGCTGCGCCCCCTGCCAGTCAATGTCGAACAATACGTCCTTGCCCGCATTGAGCAATTCCTCAACCCGCGCGCGCGGCGTGCCATAGCGGTGGCCGAAGACGTGCGCCCATTCGAGGAATTCGCCGTCGGCTGCCATCTGCTTGAAGGTGTCGACATCGACGAAATGATAGTCGACCCCATTCTGTTCTCCGGGCCGCGGCGGCCGCGTCGTCGCCGAGATCGACAGGGCGATGTCAGGGTCCTGTTGCAGCATCATCTTCGAGATGGTGGTCTTGCCCGCACCCGAGGGCGAGGAAAGGACGAACAACACGCCTCGGCGGTTGAGGTGGACGCTATCAGCCATGCGGGCTAATTGCGCGAGCGAGGGCAACGGTCAAGCGGGAAGGGGTCGCGATGCCAGGAATGACCCAGAGAGGATGGCTGATAGCGGCGGGTCTTCTAGCCTTGCTCGGGGCGATGCTGACGCTGATGGGGCGACCCTTGACCTGTCCTTGCGGAACCGTCAGCCTTTGGCATGGCGTCGTGCAGTCGAATCAGAACAGCCAGCAGATTTCTGACTGGTACAGCTTCAGCCACATCATCCACGGTTTCATCTTCTTTGGCCTGTCACGCTGGCTGCTGCCGCGCGCGCCGCTGTGGCACGCGCTCGCGCTTGCGATCGGGATCGAGGGCGTATGGGAAATCCTCGAAAACTCCCCCATCATCATCGAGCGCTATCGCGAGGTGACGATGGCCTATGGCTATTTGGGCGATTCGGTTCTCAACTCGGTGAGCGACGCCGCCTTCATGGTGCTCGGCTTCCTCGCTGCCAGTCGGATGCGCTGGTGGACGACCGCGGGGATCGCGATTGCCTTCGAGCTGTTCACGCTCTTCGCGATTCGAGACAATCTGACCCTCAACGTGCTGATGCTGGTGTCGCCGATCGAGGCAGTGAAGGCGTGGCAGGCTGCGGGCTGATCCCTCCAGCGGCGTTGCGGCTCTCGGCTGGCGCGTCGACGGCGGGCACCGGGGCATCGCTGCGAATGCAGGCTCATCCGGGCGGCTCTGCGGGATACGCCCATAGGCGAGTTCTCGCGTGAGTAGGCCGCCTCCCGTCGCTGAGACGGGCTCGGCGGACGACGTCGTGACGGGCGGCGAGCGGGAGGAAGACGCGCATGTCGCCGTGGAAGCCGGCGTTTCGGTGGCGGCCTGAAGGCCCTTCCGTCACTGGATCGCACGAAGCGGCGAGCCGATCGTTGATCCCCGCATCTCACCGATAGGCCGTACGGCGCAGGACGCGGCGTCGCTCGCAGACGCGCTGCTCGAACGACGGGGTGCGATGCGAGCTGTCTTGGGCCGGATCGAGGCCCCGACCCATATAGCGCACTCACCTGATCCGAGCCGCCCTCCGCTCTCGACTAATGGACCGAAGGGCGTTTGCCGTTCGTTTCAACGGGAATCGCGGGCGGCAAGGCGTCACCCATGCTTTCTCCATCGGTAGCAGCGTCCGTCCCGGCATAGCTGTCGACGACCCCTTCGCGGGCAAGTGCCTCGTCGGCCGCATGCGCGGCTTCTGCATTCTTGCGCGCTTCGGCGCGTTCGGCCCATTTCTTCGTAAGATAGGCGGCGGCGGCCGTCGCCGCGAGCACGGCGTAGCGCTGCGGGAAAAGGCGCCGTGCCGCGAACAGCGTGCCTGCGCCAATCACGGCTCCGGCAACAGGGTGGTTATTCTTAGTGCGCCCGATCGCGCTACCAAGCACACCGCCGATGATCCGTCCCATCATCCTGAATCTCCTTCCCCCTATATATTCCCGGCAGAGCCTTCGGGTTCCGGCCCCAACATTCTTCGCGGGTCAACAATGCGGTCGAAGGTCGCGACGTCGACATAGCCAAGGTCGAGCGCGGCCTCGCGCAGCGTCGTGCCGCGCTCGTGCGCCTGCTTCGCGATTTTTGCCGCCTTGTCATAGCCGATTTCCGGGGCGAGCGCCGTCACCAGCATCAGCGAGCGGTCGACGAGTTCGGCAATGCGCGCGCGATTCGGCTCGATGCCCTCGACGCAGCGCTCGGCAAAGCCCTCCATGGCGGTTGCAAGCAGATCGATCGAGCGGAGCACGTTGGCGCCGATCAGCGGCTTGAACACATTAAGCTCGAGATGGCCCTGCATCCCGCCAACGGTTACCGCCTGATGATTGCCGATCACTTGCGCCGCGACCATCGTGAGCATCTCGCACTGGGTCGGGTTCACCTTGCCCGGCATGATCGAGCTGCCCGGCTCGTTGGCTGGCAGGTCGAGCTCGCCAAGCCCCGCGCGAGGTCCCGATCCGAGCAGGCGGATGTCGTTCGCGATCTTGGTGAGAGCCGCCGCGAGCGTGTTCAGCGTTCCCGACAGATGAACGAGCGGATCATTCGATGCGAGCGCCTCGAACATATTCTCGGCGGGCAGGAATGGATGACCGGTGATTTCTCTCAAGGCCGCGCAGAATTCGTCCGCGAAGCCAGCGGGCGAATTCAGTCCGGTGCCGACCGCCGTCCCACCCTGCGCAAGACGGTTGGTGCCGTGGGTGATCGCGGGCTCGATGCGCTGCCGAGCGCGGTAGAGCTGATTTGCATAAGCTGAAAATTCCTGCCCCAGCGTCAAAGGCGTGGCGTCCTGCAAATGGGTGCGGCCGATCTTGACGATGCCGGCCCAATCCGCTGCTTTGGCCTCGAGCGCCCCTTGCAGGCGGTCTTGGGCAGGAAACAGGCGCTGCGTTGCTGCAAGCGATGCGGCGATGTGCAGGGCGGTCGGAAAGCTGTCGTTCGATGACTGGCCGCGATTGACATCGTCATTGGGATGGATCGGCGATTTTCCGCCGCGCTGGCCGGTCAATATCTCGTTTGCGCGGCCCGCGATCACCTCATTGACGTTCATATTGCTCTGGGTGCCGCTCCCTGTCTGCCAGATGACGAGAGGGAATTGGTCGTCGAGCTTGCCCATCACGACGTCTGTCGCCGCCGCTTCGATTGCATCGGCCTTTTCGGCGGGAAGCCCGTGGCGGCGGTTGATCCGCGCCGCGGCCTGCTTCACGAGCGCGAGCGCGTGGACGATCTCGATGGGCATTCGCTCGCGCGCGCCGAAAGGGAAATTCTCGATCGACCGCTGGGTCTGGGCGCCCCAATAGGCGCCGCCCGGGACCGCGATTTCTCCGAGGCTGTCGCTTTCGATTCGTGTCTCGCTCATCCGGCCAGCATCCTCGTCACCAGAACCGCGCCCGCCCAGATCATCGCGACCAGGCCGAGCAATTGCCAATAACCGCCGTCGCCCACCCGCCGCCTTAGCCAGCCCGCGGCAAGCCAGGCGAACACAAGCGCTGGCGTCAGGACAAGCAATGTGAAACGCAATATTCCTTCAGCGATCTGGCCATGCCGGCGGGCTTCAAAGATCGCATAGCCCTCGACCCCCCACCAGAAGGCCGCTGTCAGCACTACCATCCCGGCGAGCGCCCAATATTGCCAGAAACGGCTGGGGGGCCAGGGGGGGCCCGCCACGCTATTTCCGTTTGCCGAAATCCACCGTCACGACGTTGGAACCATCCTCGGCCGAAGCATCGGGGCGGTCGTTGTCAGCCTCGTCGTGCGGCTCGGGGTCCTCGCTGTCGTCGCTGACCTGGAATTGCAGCCCAAAATCAACCGACGGATCGACGAAAGCGGTGATTGCCGCATAGGGGATGGTGAGCATTGAGGGCGTCTGGTTAAACGACAGGCCAACGCTGAAATGATCGTCCTCGACGGCGAGGTCCCAGAAACGATTCTGAAGGACGATCGTCATCTCGTCGGGGAATTTGGCGATCAGATGCCCGGGGATCGCAACGCCGGGCGCCTGCGTCTTGAAGGTGATGTAAAAATGATGTTCGCCCGGCAGGCTGTCGGTGCCCTCGATCTGCCGCAGCACGCGGCCGACCACGGCGCGCAGCGCGTCCTGCACGATTTCGTCATAGGGAATCAGACTGTCGCGAACTTCATCACTCATGGTCGTGGGGGATGAACGCGGCGCGCGCGGCGGTCAAGTGGGGAGAGTCGCCTTGCAACGCGAAAAGTCGCTGCTATGGGGCGTCTCATGCGAACCGCAACCGTCCAGCGCACGACCAAGGAAACGGATGTCGCGATCACCGTCAATCTCGACGGCTGCGGCGATTATTCGGTGTCCACCGGCATCGGCTTCCTCGACCACATGGTCGAGCAGCTATCGCGCCACTCCCTGATCGACATTGCGATGGCGGTGAAGGGCGACCTCCACATCGACCAGCACCACACGGTCGAAGATTCCGCGCTCGCACTCGGCGAGGCGATAGCCAAGGCGCTCGGCGACAAGCGCGGGATCGCCCGCTACGGCGAGGCTCATTCGCCGATGGACGAAACGCTGACCCGCTGTGTGCTCGACATTTCGGGGCGCCCGCACTGCGTCTGGAAGTCAGGATTTTCGCAGCCTCGCCTCGGCGAAATGGACACCGAGCTTTTCCCGCACTGGTTTGCAAGCTTTGCCCAGGCCGCTGGGATAACGCTGCACATCGAAACCCTCTATGGCGAGAACAACCATCATATCGCCGAGAGCATGTACAAGGCGCTGGCGCGCGCCTTGCGCCAGGCGGTCGAGATCGACCCGCGCAAGGGCGATGCGATCCCCTCGACCAAGGGGGTCCTCTAGGACTTTCCTATGAGCGCCATCGCCCTGATCGACTATGGCGCGGGCAATCTGCGCTCGGTGCACAATGCGCTCGTCGCAGCGGGCGCAAAGACCGTTGCTGTCACCGCCGACCCCGATGCCGTTGCAAAGGCCGAGCGGATCGTGCTGCCCGGCGTCGGTGCCTTTGCCGCGTGCATGAACGGTCTTTCTGCTATTCCCGGCCTTGTCGAGGCGCTGGAGCGCCGCGTACGCCGGGACGGCGCGCCTTTCCTCGGCATCTGCGTTGGCATGCAGTTGCTCGCCGATGCGGGCGAGGAGCATGGGCGGCGCGCGGGCCTCGGCTGGATCGGCGGCACCGTTCGCCCCTTTGCGCCCGCGCCGGGGCTTCGTATCCCGCACATGGGCTGGAACGACGTCCTCCCGACCCTCTCGCATCCGGTGATTGCACGCGGCGAGGCCTATTATCTCCATGGTTATCATTTCGACGACGCAGCGCATGTCGCGGCAACGAGCGAGCATGGCGGGCCTTTCACGGCAGCGGTCGCTCGCGACAATATCGTCGGCGTTCAGTTTCACCCCGAAAAAAGCCAGGCCTATGGCCTCGCGACGCTCGAAAGGTTCCTGAAGTGGCGACCCTGACCATCTTCCCGGCTATCGACCTCAAGGGCGGGCAGGTGGTGCGGCTCGCCGAGGGGGATATGGCGCGCACGACCGTTTATGGCGACGATCCTGCAGCGCAGGCACGCCTCTTCGCCCAGGCCGGCGCGTCGCACCTCCATGTCGTCGATCTCGACGGCGCCTTTGCAGGGACGAGCGTGAACGGCGGCGCGGTCGAGAGCATCCTTGCCGCCTTTCCCGGAAAAGTGCAGGTCGGCGGCGGCATCCGGGACCGAGCTGGGGTCGACCGCTGGCTCGCGCTGGGGGTCGAGCGGGTCATCATCGGCACTGCGGCATTGAAGGACCCCGACTTCGTCAAGGCGGCAGCGCGCGACCTGCCCGGCCGGATCATTGTCGGGGTCGACGCAAGGGACGGAATGGTTGCTACCGAGGGATGGGCGGACGTCTCCGACGTGCGTGTTGCGGATCTTGCGCGGCGCTTTGAGGATGCAGGAGTGGCAGCGCTGCTTTTTACCGATGTCGGTCGCGACGGGCTGCTCAAGGGCTGCAACGTCGAGGCGACGGTGGCGCTAGCGCAGGCGGTCGATATCCCGGTCATCGCGAGCGGCGGGGTTGCTGGGATCGCCGATATATATGCTCTGCGCGACCATGTGACTGACGGTATCGAGGGCGTGATCACCGGGCGGGCGCTTTATGATGGGAGGCTTGATCTGTCCGAAGCGATTGCCATCGCCGGATCACCCCCGGCTTGCGGGACGGCCTAGGGGAGACATGGAACGATGACGCGCTCCCCCAACGGCCGTTGCCCGGAGCCTTCGCGCGGGCAGGAGGACAGCCGATGACCGTCCGCGTTCGCGTCATTCCCTGCCTTGATGTGGCCAACGGACGCGTCGTCAAGGGCGTCAATTTCGTCGATCTGCGCGATGCCGGGGATCCTGTTGAGGCAGCGCGTGCCTATGATGCTGCGGGTGCCGACGAGCTCTGCTTCCTTGATATTTCGGCCAGCCACGAGGGACGCGGGACTCTGCTCGAGACGGTCGCACGGACCGCTGAAGTCTGCTTCATGCCGCTAACCGTAGGCGGCGGCGTGCGCAGCGCCGAGGATGCGCGGGCGCTCCTGCTCGCGGGTGCCGACAAGATCGCGGTAAACAGCGCCGCGGTCGCGCGCCCTGAACTGGTCGCCGATATTGCTGACCGCTTCGGCAGCCAGTGCGCGGTCGGGAGCATCGACGCGCGGCGGGTGGGGGAGAAACGCTGGGAAATCTTCACCCACGGCGGCCGCACGCCAACGGGGATCGATGCGCTTGATCATGCCGTGCGACTGGCCTCGCTGGGCGCAGGCGAATTGCTCGTGACGAGCATGGACCGCGACGGCACGAAGGATGGCTATGACCTTGCGCTCACGCGTACTATCGCCGATGCGGTGAGCGTCCCGGTCATCGCATCGGGCGGCGTCGGTCATCTCGATCATCTCGTCGCCGGAGTGATCGAAGGCGGCGCGAGCGCGGTGCTCGCGGCCAGCATTTTCCATTTCGGGGAGGCGACGGTCGCCGAGGCACACGCGCGGCTTGCGGCCGCCGGACTGCCGGTCCGTGCCCATTAAAGCCGGCTACAGCTAGCAAGGAAGAAGGCGGCTGTAAGAGAAGCGCATGACGACGAAACTTCGCCTCGCCGACCGCACCAACGATATTTTTCCCGTTCTGGGATTTGCCGCCGCGATGGCAAGCTTTGCCATGCCGCTCAACCCCTGGCTGGTTGCGATCATTCTAGCAGGCTCGGTCGTCGCGGCGGTTCACCACGCAGAGGTGATCGCGCACCGGGTCGGCGAACCGTTCGGGACACTTATCCTCGCGCTCGCCGTCACCGTGATCGAGGTCGGGCTGATCCTGACGCTCATGCAGGCCGAGCCGGAAAAGGCGCAGACGCTCGCGCGCGACACCGTGTTTGCAGCGGTGATGGTGATCCTCAACCTTCTGATGGGGCTTTGCCTGCTCAGCGGTGCGATCCGCCATCACGAACAGCGGTTCCAGCGTACTGGCATCGGGGCTGCGCTCGCGACGCTGACAGTACTCACCGTGGTGACGTTGGTGCTCCCCAATTTCACGTCGAGCGTGCCCGGGCCCTTCTATTCGGCGAAGCAGCTCGGTTTTGTCGCGGCGGTGTCGTTGATCCTCTATGCCACCTTCGCGCTCGTCCAGACGGTGCGCCACCGCGATTATTTCCTGCCAGACGGCGATGCCGACGGCGACGGGGAGCCCGATGCCCACGCCGCCCCGCCGAGTGGCCAGCGAACCGCACTCTCGGGCGCGCTTCTGCTTGCGAGTTTGGTTGCGGTTGTGCTTCTCGCGAAGAGCCTCTCTCCCGTCATCGGCGCGCTGCTTGCTGACTGGGGAGCGCCGCCGGCCGTCCTCGGTGTGCTCATCGCGGCGCTGATCCTGGCTCCCGAAGGGCTCGCGGCGGTACGCGCGGCAAAGGCTGATCGCTTGCAGACCAGTCTCAATCTTGCGCTTGGGTCAGCGCTCGCGACCATCGGGCTCACGATTCCGGCCGTCGCGATTCTGTCGATCGCCATCGATCTGCCGATTAGCCTCGGCCTCGACGCCAAGTCGACGGTGCTGCTCTTCCTGTCCTTGATCGTCGCGTCGCAGACGCTCGCGAATGGCCGCACCACGGTGCTCCAGGGCACGATTCACCTCATGCTTTTCGCGGTCTATCTGTTCACGACCTTCGTGCCTTGACGCTCAGGTCTTGCGCACGAACACCGTCCCGGCCGAATAGCCGGCACCGAACGAGCAGATCAGCCCTGTATCGCCAGGGGTCATATCCGCGTGATGGAGATGAAAGGCGATAATCGACCCTGCGCTCGATGTATTGCCATAGGTATCGAGCACCGTGGGGCTTTCGTCTGCACTGGCCTCGTGCCCGAGCACACGTTGTGCGATCAGACGGTTCATGTTGGTGTTCGCCTGATGCAGCCACAGGCGGCGCATGTCGGTACCCTCGAGCCCCAGCTTCTCCATTTCCTCAACGATCATTGCCGCAACCATCGGCACGACCTCCTTGAATACCTTGCGGCCTTCCTGGACAAAGAGCTTGTCCGTCTTAGGGTCCGACTGGTCGATGCCGCCATGGGTGCGATTCAGGAAACCAAAATTGTTGCGGATATTGTTCGAGAAAGCGGTCTTGAGCCGCGTCCCGAGGATATCCCAATGCCCCACTGGAGCAATGCTCTTGTCCTCGATCAGGATCGCAGTCGCGACGTCGCCGAAGATGAAATGGCTGTCGCGGTCGCGCCAGTTCAGGTGACCTGAACAGATTTCGGGGTTTACGACGAGCACGCTCTTCGCATGACCCGCGCGAATATAATCGGCCGCGGTCTGGATGCCGAAGGTCGCCGACGAGCAGGCAATGTTCATGTCGAAGCCGAATCCTTCGATGCCGAGCGCGTGCTGCATTTCGACCGCCATGGCTGGATAAGGACGCTGCATGTTCGAGGCCGCGCACAGCACCGCGTTCACATCGCTGGCGTCGCGGCCAGCCCGGGCAAGCGCATCCTTCGCCGCGGCCACGCCGATTTCGGCGAGGATCGACAGTTCCTCGTTGCTGCGCTCGGGCAGCCGCGGCGCCATGTGGTCCGGATCGAGGATGCCCGCCTTGTCGACGACATGGCGCGAGCCGATGCCGCTCGCCTTCTCGATGAATTCGACGCTCGATTCAGCGAGCGCTGCGATTTCGCCCGCCGCGATCGCGGCCGCATTCCTGCTGTTATGGAGCGCGACATAAGCGTTGAAGCTGGCGACGAGCTCTTCGTTCGAGATGGTTTCTTGAGGGGTGAAGAGTCCGGTGGAGGACAAGACCGGCTGCGGTGAGTTCGACATGAAAGCCCCTGAGTGTCGTGGTTGATGTGGATTAGGACTGGTCGCAATTCGGCGCAATGTCCCACGCTGGCTGGATGAGGTCCGTCATCATGGTTAACCTGCCACTAACCTTTGCTATGGCACATTGTCCAAGTGCAAGCCTCCCGGGGGACGGCTCCCGGGGTGCGATGCGGGGAGCATGACGATGGCGACGCGTTCAGGACCGGCCGCGGGCGACCTTTCTATTTCGGAAATCAAGGAATTTGCGGGTTTTTCCGCCTCGACCCAGCGTTATATCCGGCGTTCGCTCGACATCGGGCTCGAACGCGACGATGCAATCGCGCGCTGGTCGCGCGACATGGTCGAAGAGACCGCGATCCGCGTTCAGGCCCGAGTCTACCAGCGGCTTGGCGAAATTCGCGAACATATTCCCGAGGATAGCGGTCTCGATGCGCTCGAAGGCTTCATGGCGCCGCTCGTCGCCGTGTCGGCGTTCGACCTCGGTCAGGACCGGCTTCCCGGCTTTGCCTCTTACCGCTTTCTCTACGAGCGGCTGCTCGGCGCGCATGCGCGACCGTGGCTTCCCGGCGCTTTTTGCGCCGCAGCGTCGCTTCCGCACCTTCATCCCGACAAGCGGCGCTCACTGCTCCAGTCGATCAGCGAAGCTGCTGCGACCGCGCCCGGCTGGTCGGCGCGCGAGCCCAGTTTCTACCCCGAATGGGTCGACAAGATCGACGTGACGCGGCCGGCGAACTGAACCGTCACCGCCGGCCGGGCGCTAGACGAGCACCTTGTATAGCCCAAAGGCGCTCGTCGCCGTGAGCACGAAGCCGACGAGGAGCAGCATGAGCTTGGGCGAGAAGCGCTTTGCCATCACTGCGCCGAGGGGCGCGGCGAGGACGCCGCCAATGAGCAGGCCGAGGGTCGCGCCAGCAATGTCATCGAGGCCAAGGTGCCAGATGAAGGTCGCCGAGACCGCGAGAGTCAGGAAGAATTCGACGCTGTTCACCGTGCCCACGACCTTGCGCGGTTCGGCGCCCTGGACCAGTAGATTCGAGGTCACCACGGGCCCCCAGCCGCCGCCGCCCGCGGCGTCGAGGAAACCTCCGATCAACCCAAGCGGGGCGATCACCTTCGGCTTGCGGAATTTGGGCGGATAGAGAAGGCCGCGGACAAGAAGCCAGATGCCGACTGCAACCAGATAGGTGAGGACGAACGGCTTGACGAAATCGCCATGAAGCGAACTCAGGAGGTAGGCGCCCGATACGCCGCCGATCAGACCGGGAATCAGCAGCTTAAGGAAGAGACCCCACTCGATGTTGCGGTGAATGAGGTGGCTGATCCCCGACACGCCGGTGGTGAAAACCTCCACAACATGGATGCGCGCCGATGCCGCCGCGGGCGGCACGCCCATCACAGCGACGAGCAGAGTGTTGCAGATGACACCGAATGCCATCCCGAGAGCCCCGTCGACCAGCTGCGCTGCAAAGCCGATGAGAATGAAGGGCAGGAGCGCCGTGGGATCCAAGGCGGCCAGATCGAGCATAAGGTCATTCCAACTGTTTTGGTTGACATCTGGCTGCCGTCTTTTGGCGGGAATCGCCAGCCCAATTTTTCTGCGCGCGGCAAAGGGATTTGTTTGTGCGGGGCATGCGAATGGTTCAGACGCTCACATCGTTGGGCAGATGATCGCGGACATAATCGATAAAGGCGCGCAGTTTCGGCATTACCTGTTTGCGGCTCGGGTAATAGAGGAAGAGGCCGGAGGTCGAGGCGGCATGTTCGGTGAGAAGCACTTCGATTTCGCCTGTCTTGACGAGCGGCTGGGCGGTCGGCTCGGCGATCATGCCCATCGCGACCCCGGTGCTGACGGCTACCATCATGGCATGGAAATCGTTGACGATCACGGGTCCGGTCACCGCCACCTCGATTTCGCGATTGCCGCGCGCGAAGGTCCACGGCATCATGGCGCCGGTGCCAAGGCGGAGGCGCACGCAGCGATGGTTGCGCAGGTCCTCAGGCGTCTCGGGGCGTCCGTGGCGGGCGATATAAGCGGGCGCTGCAGCAACGACGAAGCGAAACGGCCCGGTTAGCCGCACGGCGATCACATCGGCATCGAGCGATTCGCCCATGCGGATTCCAGCATCAAAGCCTCCCGCGCTAAGGTCGGCAAAGGCGTCGTCAGCAAAAATCTCTACCTCGATTTCGGGGTAGGCTTCGCAGAAACCTGCAAGGATCGGCGCGAACAACGGCTGGACCGCACCGCGCATCAAATTGATCCGAAGCCGTCCCGCGGGCCGGTTGCCGAGGTTGCGCGCCGCTTCATAGGCATCGGCGAGCCCGGCATAGGCCGGCGCTGCGCGTTCCAGGAACATCTCGCCCGCCTGGGTCAGCCCGACGCTGCGGGTAGTGCGCATGAACAAGGGTGCGCCGACGCGGGCCTCCAGAGCCTTGACTGTCTGACTGATCGCAGACGGCGAGACGCCAAGATCAGCGGCGGCGGCGGAAAAGCTCCGCCTCTCCGCGACGCGCAGGAAAGCCTCGATCCCGTCGAGCGCCCCATGGGGAATTGTTAAATCCTGCTTCAAGGCACTTGCAGATTATAGAGGATTATCTATGTGCGCAACCGCGGCTAAAAAGGTTGCACAACGAAACGAAAGGAACCTCTCCCATGACCTATCAGCTCTCCTCTTTCCGGCGCTTCCCCTCCGCCCTCGCTATCGTCGCGGCTTCCGCGCTCGCTTTTACCGGCCTGATCGCCTCGACCTCGCCGGCCTACGCTCAGGCGAAGGGCAGCGACTATCGTTGCGCGGGTCTTGCTGATCAGGCGCGCGCCGCTGCCGATGACATGCAGGGCAGCAAGCAGTCGAGCGCGAAGCGCTTTGTTTCGACCGGCAACAAGCTGTGCGAAGCGGGCAACGAACGTGCCGCTGCCAAGCAGTATCGCGCTGCGCTGAAGATCGCCGGCGTCGCCGAAACCGAATCCGACAGCCAGATGGCCGCTCGCTGAGCCATAAGGCACCAATCTCCGGCCCGCCGCACTCTCCCTCTCCCCGGCGGGCACCACAACTGGGGCGGCTCCTCATCGGGCCGCCCCATTTGTATGAGAAAGGCCCTCGAATTCGCGCGATGCGCGGCGGATCCGTGCGCGCGGGAACAAGTCCAAGATCGCGCGCCCCCAAGATTATTCAGGTTGCGATATTTCTCGCACTTGGGGCAGATTGGCTGCGGCTTGGGGGGCGAAGAATGGCGATGAGCACGCATCACAGGATCCTGATCGTCGACGATCACCCGATCACCCAGGGCGGTCTGCGGCTGCTGTTCGCAGGGCAGGAGCGCTTTCTCGTCGTCGGCACGCTCGACCGCGGCGCCACGGTGAGTGCCTTCGTCCAGTCGCAGCCCGTTGATCTTGTGATCCTCGACCTCAATCTGCCCGACGTGCGCGGGATCAACGTGCTTGCAGAAATTATCGGTTCGCGCGACATGACCGTGATCATTCTGACGGGCGAGACCCAATATGGCGAAGTCGATTATGCATTGAAGCTCGGCGCGCGCGCGGTGGTGAGCAAGGCCGACCCGCCCCGGGAGATTCTTGCCGCGTGCGATGCAGCGCTCGCAGGTGACATCTATATCTCACCCCAGATGCGCGAGGCGCTGGGGAGGTATCGTCAGCCGCCGGTGACTTTATCATCGCGGCAGATGGCGATCCTCCACTATCTTGCGCAGGGCGAAAGCAACAAGGAAATCGCCTACCGCCTTTCGATCGCGCAGCCGACAGTTTCGTTCCACATCGCCGAACTAAGGCGTAAGCTCGAGGTGTCCCACAACCGCAAGATCGTTGACCGCGCGCACGAATTAAACCTCCTTTGAGCCGCCTTTCAGCCGGGGATGCGCGGCCATTTCGCGGCACAGCGGCTTGATGAACACCATTCCCACCAGGTCGGCAAGACGACCGCGCGTGATGCTCGTGTCGTCATAGGTGCAGGCAATGATCTGCTCCTTGGGCGCGGGAACGGTGGACAGCGCCGCCTCGAATGTGTCGCGCTGGTCAAAGTCGATCAAATGTAAGCCAGGGAGCAATTCGGCGATATCGGCCACCGAACAGGGCGAGACGGCGAGGAACGCATGGGGGAGGATAATCTGGATCTCGGTGCCCGCCGGAGTGGAGCTCAGGATGCGTATCGACCCCGACAGTGCTTCGATCAGACGCTTGGCGGACTGGAAACCGGATCCGCTGCCGTCATTGGTCTCGTCCGCGCGCAGCCGGGTGACCGCCTCGTCATTGAGGCGGGCCATGACGTCAGCGGGCATACCCTTGCCGCTGTCGGTGATGGTGACCGCGACCTGCCCGCCCTGCGCCGCGACATGGACCCGCGCGCCGCCATGATCGGTATAATGATAGCTGTTGCCGAGCAGGTTCGCGAGCGCGCGCATCAGCAATGGCCGATCCGACAGGATCATGATTTCGCCGGCTATTTCTACGTCGAGCGTCAGCTTTTTCTGCGCGAAACTGGTTTTGAACATCATCACCAGCGGCTCTGTCAGGGCCTCTGCCGGAAAGCTGCTGAGGGTAATGAAATCCATATCGCTACCCACGATGCTGGCACCCGATATGGTGGTGGACACGATCCCGCTCAAATAGGCGGCGGAGCCTTGCAGCAGGTCGGTGAGTTCGCGGTGTTTGTCGGCGTCGCCGCCGCGCTTCAGCACCTCGACCGCGCTGTTGAGCGCCAGGATCACCTGTTTGCTGTCGTGACCCGAGGCGTGGAGCATCGCATTCTGGCTGTGGACCGTTGCAAGTGCGAACGCCTTTTCCTCGGCGAGCCGGGCAGCACGCTCGCTAATGCGCACTCGTTCGGCAAGTGAGCGCGCATAGTTGGTATCGGCGGCAAGCTTGTCAGTCTGAATTTTCTTGAGATTCAGTCCGAGCGCGAGCGTCACCATGATCGCCTCGAAGAGACCGACGGGCCCCGCCAGGTGCCAGTTGATCGGCAGCCAGGTAAACAAACCCATCGAAGCGATCGCGGCATAGAGGATGAACAGCGCAAGGCTGGCCCAGCCTGCGAACAAAGGCCAAAGCTGACGCCCGAATTGCCGCATCGCGGCAAATCCGATCACGGGAAGAAAGAAAGCGACCGCGACCGTGACGATCCAGGTCGCGCTATGCAGCGCTGCGAGCAGCCATCTCGGATAGAAGGAGAGCCCCGCCTGCAGCAGCGCGATGGCCAGCGCCGCGGAGATCAGGCCTTTTAGCGCGATGTCGCGCTTGGGAAAATATTTGGCCGTGTTTACGAAGCTGCGGCAGAATTGGGCCATGGTAGCGGCGAAGCCGCATTTGATAACATCCTCAACCGCTACGCCGGTCAGCGGTTTGTCGGCGAGGAAGAATATTGTGAAATAACCCTCCGAATGGAGGGTGTTGAGCGCGAAGAAAGCCTCGGCAACTGCCAGCCATATGAATTCGCGGTAGCCTGTGATCGCGAAGAAGAGGAAGTTCAGGAGGATGAGGACGACGGTACCGACGACCACGCCCGATACCATCGCGATATTCGCACGCCGCTCCTTGAAGAAGGTGCCGTAGGTGGCGATTCTCAGCGGCATATAGGTCGAGTTTGCGGAGAGAAAGTCGATCAGGATCAGCCTTTCCTGGCCAGGTTCGAGCACCAATTCGGTGCTGAACGCCTGATAGGTCCGCAGATTGTCGCTCGCTGTGCGCGCATCAGTCCCGTCGACAAGCAGGGTTAACTCTCTTCCCGACACTTCGAACAGACGGAAATAAGCAAGCGACCCGCGTCCGGTGGTCAGGATCCAGCTTCCTTGCGCCCCGCCCGCATTGCGGACCTTCAATAGCACCGCGGTGTGGCGTCCGGGCGGTCCGAAGTGAATCGTCGGCCCAGTGACGCGCGCGAGCGGGGCTGCGAGCATCGCGTCCGCCACTGCCCGATCGATCGGCGCGCTGCGCTTTGCGTAGCGGACGAAAGGCGCAAGCGATGGCGCATCGTGGCCGGGCCGAAGATCGAGCACCGGAAGCTGCAAGGCGCCGCCGCCCAGGCGGGAACAACCGGTTGGATCGTTGCAGGCTTTGTCGGCGGATCGGAAAGCCTGGTTCGCGCCCGGCCGGTCGGCGAGCGCAGGCGTGGCCTGCGCAAAGGGAAGCGCCGCCAGCATCGCGAGCACGAACATCAGAATTCGGCTTGATCCCCCCATGACCGGTGATGTTGCTGCCTGCCCCGCGGAAGTCAAATTTCTTTTGTACTGAGGCGGTTGGCACGTTCATCCGCTAGCCACACGGGAAGGATAACCGAGCCGACCCCAAAAAAACATTGGGTAGACGCTGGCATCATTCGGCAACTAGTCGGTCCTATAATGTCGACAGCCGGAGGGCTCGTTCGGCGCGGGGGTGCAGCAGGCAGGGGGAACCTTTGGACGCGGCTTCCCGGCGCTGGTCGGGCTACCCGCCTCGGCGAGGGGATTGTTCGATGCCCGGCGATTCGATGTCTGACCAGCAGGCCGCGTGCGGCTTAGCTGCGATCGAATCGGGTTTGGCTTGTCGTGGAGCCGTCTTCGGCTTCGCTGCCGCCGGCTGGGGCACATCGATCTCGGATCGCAACACCGACGGTGCTTGCGTGGCTGCATGGATTCTCTTCTGACCTCGCGACCCGGTCGGGAGGGAACCATGCAGTCGGCCGGGGCAGCACCCACCGCCCCGGCCATTTCTACACGGGCGCAGACAGGCCTTAAAGCGCGACCGCCAGCACGCCGGCGGTTCCGGCCGCGAGCGCCACGAGCAGCGCGGCGCGGGGCGCATAGGTGCGGAGCACCCCAAAAGGCGGGGTGACCTCGACGGGATATTCCTCGATATCGGGTTCCGCGACAGTGGCAGGCGGCTCGCTCGGGCCCCGACGCAGGAAGGCGGGCGCAGACGCGAGGTCAGGCCCGCTGACCCCGCTCGCCAGCGCAAGTTTTTCGAAGGCGAGCGCCATCTTCTCTTCGAGTATCTGG
The DNA here is from genome assembly GCF_900168005.1 of Sphingopyxis flava. Lineage (GTDB taxonomy): Bacteria > Pseudomonadota > Alphaproteobacteria > Sphingomonadales > Sphingomonadaceae > Sphingopyxis > Sphingopyxis flava. Next base: position 72,499 of record NZ_FUYP01000004.1, on the reverse strand, counting down.
CGGGTAATCGCCTTCAGCTTCGGATCTTCGGCGCAAGGCAGACTTTCAACGAGTTTTTCGACCTGAGAATCAACCGCGTGGAGCCGATCGATCGCCTCGATCGCCGCGATCCGGTCGCCGCGCTCTAAGGCGAGCTGCAAGCGCAGCAGCGATAACGCACTGGCGCGGGAAAGCTGAAGGCCGAGCGCGGCGTCGACTGGCGGTTCGCCAGGCGATCCGCGGTACAGGTCGTTGGCGGCATCGCCGCCGTCTCGCGTCGAAAGGGCGTTCATGTCTTGGCTCCCGTCCTGCAGTCGCCCCCCCAAAGTCTCGGCCTAGAGCCAATAGCGCGCCGCAAGGAGTCCTCATCGGGCCTGCCGTGCCCCGGACGCGCCGGGCTGCAGTGGCCGGCACCATGGCGGGAGCGGTTTGGCGGCGCTACAAGAGGGCGATGACGAAGAATGGCTATCGGCAAATCGGGATTGTCGGCGCTGGCCGGGTGGCGCAGGCGCTTGCGCTCGGCCTTGGCGCTCACTCGGCGGCGCCCGTTATGCTATGGGGCCGCTCACCGGACCGGCTCGAGAGCGCCGTCAAACGGGCTGGCCGGACCTTGGCGGCAGAGCTCGAAACGCTGGTCGGCGCCTGTGACCTGATCGGCATCGCGGTGTCCGACGATGCGCTCGGTTCAGTAGCGGTAGCCATGGCGGCCGCGATGCCGCGAGGGCGCGCGCCCTTCGTCTTTCATGTCAGCGGACGCAGCGGGGCGGCGCTGCTCGATCCTCTGCGCGCCGTCGGCGCACTGACCGCGGCGATCCATCCCGTAATGACCTTCACCGGCGACCCGGGCACCGAGGTGCAGCGCATGTCGGGCGCGCGGTTCGCGATTACAGGGGCGGACGCTGAGGCGAAGGCGGCCGCCCGCGATGTCGTGTGCTGTCTCGGCGGCGTCGGCGTCGATATCGCCGAAGCGCATCGTCCGCTCTATCACGCCGCGCTTTGCCACGCCGCAAACCATCTTGTCACTTTGCTCGAGGGCTCGTTCGACGCGCTCCGCGGCGCTCGTGTGGACGACCCTGCGGGCCTGCTCGCACCGCTCGTTCGAGCGGCGCTCGAAAACAGCCTCGGGCACGGCCTCTCGGCGCTTTCCGGTCCGCTGCTGCGCGGTGACGAGGAGACGATTGCGGGACATCTTGAGGCACTTGCCGGGCATCGGCCGGAGATATTGCCTCCCTATCGCGCCATGGCACTGGCCACGCTCGACGCATTGGAACGCTCGGGGGCCAGCGTTCCGCCCGCGCTCCGCGCCCGTCTGGATCAGCTCCGCGGCTGATGGCATTACTCGATTCGCGAAATCTCCATGCCGAGGCTCAGGCTGGCACCATGGCTGCTCCGGATCATCGAGTTCGGCGACCAGCCGCCGCTGTTCGTTGCGCTTCGCTTCCAGGCGCTCCAGCACGCTGTCGAATTGCTCCAGCTCGGCCTGCGCGGTGCGAGCGTCCTCGGCGGCCGACGATGCGGTTTCCTGCCTGTCGAGCTTCTTCTTGCCCTTCGAATAGGCGGTGAAGCCCGCGCCGCTCGAGGTGGGGAACACACGCCCGCTGCGCGGCCAGCGATCGCCGCCCGCAACTTGGTCCAGTTCGGCAATGGCCAGATCGTTGAGAGGAATGATGTTCGGCTCGCCATTCTTCGCGCGATCGCCGGGGAGTTGCCATTCCCGCTCGGCCCGGTCCACTTCCGCCCAATCAAGGCTGGTGACTTCCTCGCGCCGCTGTCCTGTCACGATCAGCAGTCTGACAATCGGGCCGAAGCAGCGATGGCACGTGGGCGCCTGGGCCCAGATTCGGGCAAGCTCCGCGTCGCTAAGCCAGCGTTCGCGCGGCTTGACCGCAGGGGGTGTCTCCATCCCTCCATGGGGCTGCGTTCGATGTCGCCGCGGCTGATCGCCCATTTGAACAGGCGCCGCAGGACCGCAAACACGTTCCGTTTATTGGCGATCTGGTCCGTGGGAAGCCGGTCGAACACGGCGACGACGTCGACGCGCGTGACCGTCGGCAGCGGCTTATCGCGAAGGACCGGCTTCACATGGAGCTTCAGTGACCGCTTGACGAGGGTGACCCAGCCCTTGCCTTTGCAGGCCTGCGCGATTGAAGGGCGGCGAGCGTTCGGATCGTGATCTTCCCGGTCGCCACAATGGCACTTCGGATACCATAAAAATAATCATCCAGCACTCACCATTGCGGAAGCCATCGGATAGAATATCGCATGTTCTTTGGCTTAACATGCTGGGAAAACATGGTATTTAGAGGCTAGCGATTGAGCTAAATGCGTCGGTATCGGAAGTACCAGACCTCATGCCCCTGTGCGCGCGCCTTGGCTTCATAGCGCGTCTCGGGCCAGCCGCTCGGGCGGACGAGAAAGTCCTTCGCCTCCTTTGCCAGCCATTCGAACTGGTGGCGGTGGCGCTGCATTATCATGAGCGCGTGGGCGAGGTAGACGGGGTGGTCGGTGCCAAAACGGAACTCCCCGCCGGGTTTTAGTTTCGCCGCAATCAGATCGACTGGACCGTCGTTCATCATCCGCCGCTTCGCGTGGCGCGCCTTCGGCCAGGGGTCGGGGTGGAGCAGATAGGCGAAGGAGAGGGCGCCGTCGGGGATGCGGCGCAGGACTTCCAGCGCGTCTCCATGATGGATGCGAATATTGGCGAGCGGCGGATGCGCGCCATGATCGCCGCTGACGTGGACCAGGGCCTGCGCGACGCCGTTCAGGAAAGGCTCGGCACCGATAAATCCATGATCGGGCAGCATGTCCGCGCGCGCTGCCATATGCTCGCCGCCGCCAAAACCGATCTCAAAATGCAATGGGCATGCCTGCCCGAACAAGCGCTCCGCCGACACTTCGCCTTCCTCGGGCACGGTAATCTGCGGAAGCAGATGATCGACCAGATCCTGCTGTCCCGCGCGCAGGGGCTTCCCCTTGGCGCGGCCGTAGAGACGGTTCAGTGTGGTCGGGTCGCCCGACTTGTAAGCGGTCATGGCGCGCGCCCTAGCGTCCGGGGACCGGGGCGGCAAGCGCCCCGGCAATCCGTCAGGCGAAGGCCGCCTTCAGCTTGTCGGTCAGGTCGGTGCGCTCCCACGGAAAAGCGTCGCCGTTCGCCTGGCGGCCGAAATGCCCATAAGCGGCGGTCTGCCGGTAGATCGGCTTGTTGAGGCCGAGGTGGGTGCGGATGCCCTTCGGCGTCAGGCGGACGAGTTGCGGAATCAGCTGTTCAAGCGACGCTTCGGTCACGCCCTTGGCGGCCGTACCGTGGAGGTCGACATAGACCGACAGCGGCTCGGCGACGCCGATCGCATAGGAGAGCTGGATGGTGCAACGTCGCGCGAGCCCTGCTGCAACGATATTCTTGGCAAGATAGCGCGTGATATAGGCGGCCGAGCGGTCGACCTTGGTCGGATCCTTGCCGCTGAACGCGCCGCCGCCGTGCGGGCTTGCACCCCCATAGGTGTCGACGATGATCTTGCGCCCGGTCAGTCCGGCATCACCGTCGGGCCCGCCGATCTCGAAACGCCCGGTCGGGTTGATATGATAGACGGTGTTGGCAGTCAGCAGTTCGGCGGGCAGTACCTCGGCAACCACGCTCTTCACATAGTCGCGAAGCTTCGCATATTTTGCCTCATCGCCTTCACCATTGTGCCAGTAATAGCCGGGCGCATGCTGGGTCGAGACGACGATCGCGGTGGCCTCGACCGGGCGCTCGTTGGCGTAACGAAGCGTGACCTGGCTCTTCGCATCCGGTTCGAGGAACGGCGCCTTGCCCGACTTGCGGTCCGCCGCCATGCGTTCCAGAATCTTGTGACTGTAATCGAGCGTAGCCGGCATGAGGTCGGGTGTCTCGTCCGAGGCGTAGCCGAACATAATGCCCTGGTCGCCGGCGCCTTCGTCCTTGTCGCCGCTTTCGTCGACGCCCTGCGCGATATGGGCCGACTGGCCGTGAAGATTATTCTCGAAGCGCAGCGTTTCCCAATGAAAACCATCCTGCTCGTAGCCGATTTCCTTCACCGTCTTGCGGACGGTCGCCTCGATCTCTTCCAGCGCGCCCGGTGCCCATTCGCCATTTTCGTAGACGCCTTTGCAGCGAATCTCGCCCGCTAGCACGACAAGCTGGGTGGTGGTCAGTGTCTCGCACGCGACACGCGCCTCGGGATCCTTCGACAGGAACAGGTCGACGATCGAATCCGAAATCTGGTCCGACACCTTGTCGGGGTGACCTTCGGACACGCTCTCGGACGTGAAAAGGAAGCTGTTGCGCATGGAGATGCCTTCTGTGGATCGGATATAAAGGATGCTTTATGTCGCGCTGCTGTTAGCGCCCGCGGCGCCGAAAGGCAATGGCAGCCGCGATGAGCAGCAGCGCGAGACCGACGGGCACTAAGTTCCCGTAGCGCGCAAATGGCGTCGGTGCGCCCGCGCGCGGAATCAAGCTGTCGATCCGCCCCGCCATGTGCATCGGGATCGCGTGGAGGACGCGCCCGTCCGCAGCGATTACCGCGCTGATGCCCGTCGGCGTCGCGCGCAGAACGGGCAGGCCCTCCTCGATCGCACGCAGCCGTGCCTGCGCCAGATGCTGCGGCGGACCCCAGGCGCCGAACCAGGCATCGTTCGATGGATTGAAGATGAAATCAGGACGGTGAGCGCGGTCGACCACCTGCCCCGAGAAGATGATCTCGTAGCAGATTTGCAGACCGGCCCTGCCGAAGCGCCCGAGGTCGAGCGTTCGTGCGCCCAGGCCAGGCCAGAAGTCGATATCGCCCGGTGCGAGCCGCGACAGACCGATGGCCGAAAGCACAGAACGCATCGGCAGATATTCGCCGTAGGGAACAAGATGCGCCTTGTCGTAGCGCGGGCCGAGCGTGCCGTCGGAATGGAGGGTCATGACCGCATTGCGTGCGCCGACGACGTCCCCGGTGCGGTCGAGTTCGAGCTTGAGCGCGCCGAGCAGCATCAGGTCGCCTGGGTTCATGAGGTCGGTCAGCCGGCCGCGCGCCGCAGCCGGCGGGCGGTCGTAATAGACCGACGGATAGCCGGCCTCGAGGTAATCAGGGATTGCCGCCTCGGGCCACAGGATCAGACGCGGGGTCTCATCCTTCGGAATCGTCAGCCGCGCGAGCTTGGCGAAATTGGCGTCGGCCTTGCCGCCCTCCCATTTGTCCTCCTGTCCAATATTGGGCTGGACAAGGGTGACGGGGGTCGCGCCGCGCTGCGAAGATTCGGCGACGCTCATGTTGGTGAGCAGCGCTACCAGAACCGGCACACAGAGAAACGCAATGGGGGCGAGGATCACGGTAGCAAAGTAGGTGCCGTTCTTGGGCCTGCTGCGAAAGGTTGCCGGCCACCGGAACGCCAGGCGCAGCCCCCATCCGACCCACAGCAGAGTGAGCCCCGACAGGCCGTACGTCCCGATGGTCCTCGCCGGGGAGGCCAGCGAAACCGGAACGAGAATTGCGCCCAGAGGATTCCAGGCGAAACCGGTGAAAATCCAGCTTCGCAGCCATTCGGTGAGCGTCCAGAAAGCGGCGAAGGCGAGGATGAAGGACAATGTTAGCCCTGCAACAGCCGGGATTGCATTCGGACTTGGGCGTGGGCTGCCCGCGGCGACCTTCGCGGACGCGGCGTATCGCTGCACCGCCCACGCGCTCCAGGCTGTGAGCGCGGGGTAGACGGCCAAATAAAGCGACAACAGGAGTACCGCGACCCAGCCGAGCCAGGCCGGCATCGCCGCCTGGTAAGTGAAGGCGGTCGCGATCCAATTGAGGCCGAGTGCGAAATGCCCAAGGCCGAACGCCCAACCGATTCCGAACGCGCGCCAGCCCGCGGCGCTCCGCGCGACGAGCGCCATCCAGGCCGCGAGCGCGAGCAGGGTCAGGGGCCAGAGGTTCAGCGGTGCGAAGCCGGTTGCAGAAACGAGCCCCAGAAGGAACGCCGACAGCTTGGTATAGCGATCTGCAAGCGTGGTGATGCGGAGAAAGAATGCGGTCACGCGCGATCCCTTAGACGATCGGTCTGCGTTTGTATCGCCAATTGGCGATTCCGGGCTCACATGCGGCGGTGGCTGCGCATCGCAAAACTCGACGTGATGCGCGAAACGCCGGGGAGGCGCGAAAGGACGTCGCGGTGAAAGACGCCATAATCGTCGATCCCGGCAATCTGGACGCGGAGGATATAATCGCCGTCGCCGGTCATCAGATACCATTCCTGAATTTCGGGGTGGCGGCGTAGCGCCGCCTCGAAGCGGACGAGATATTCCTCGGTCTGCCGTTCAAGCTCGATCTGCACGATCGCGACCGTGCCTTCGTCGGGCGCCGCACCCGAAACGATCGCGGTATAGCCGCGAATAATTCCCGACCTCTCAAGCAGGCGCACGCGCCGAAGGCAGGCTGAGGGCGAAAGCCCGACCTCGGCAGCGAGCGCGCTGTTGGTGATCCGCGCGTCGAGGCGAAGGCGGGTAAGGATGCGCCGGTCGGCGTCGTCAAGCGCGTGCATGCAGAAAATTCCAATATTTCGCAAATTCTGCTGAAATTACGCAGGTGTTCGGTCCCAACAATATATAGATCGGTGAAAAATGCAGCACAATATTCGCTATCTTTCTCCTGAGCGGGAGCGCGATATGCAGCAATTATCTTGCGTTGAAACCTGTTCGAGCCGCCTTGGCATCGACCTCGACGCCCTTCGCGCCAATTACCGCACGCTCGCCGATCGCGTAGCGCCCGCGCGCTGCGGTGCGGTGGTCAAAGCAAATGCCTATGGTCTCGGCGCAACGCGCGTCGGCTCGGCGCTTTATCGCGAAGGCTGCCGCGCCTTTTTCGTCGCCCAGCTCGCCGAGGCGGCACCATTGATGCGCGCGGTCGGCGCCGATGCGACGATCTTCATCCTCCATGGACTCGACCCGGCGAGCGAAGCATCTTGCGCCGCCGCGGGCGCTGTTCCGGTGCTCAATTCCTTGTCTCAGGTCTCTCGCTGGCGCGCCTACGCCCGGAAGCTGGGATATCCGCTTCCCGCCGCGCTGCACATCGACAGCGGCATGTCGCGCCTCGGCCTCGCGGCGGAGGATGCGATCGCGCTCGCCGCCGACCCGGCGCGCGTCGGTGAGCTCGACCTCCATCTTCTGATGACGCATCTCGCCTGCGCCGACGAGCCCGACTGCGCGACGAATGAAGAGCAGCTTGCCGTATTTCGCCGGGTTGCAGCGCATTTCCCGGGCCTGCCCCTGTCCATCGCCAACAGCGGCGGCGCCTTTCTCCCAGCGGCGTTTCACGGTCAACTCGCGCGCCCGGGCGTTGCGCTGTTCGGCGTCGATCCGGGCCCGCATGCGCGGGGGCTGCGCCCCGTTGTCCGGCTCGATGCTCGTGTGCTCCAGATCCGCACCATCGCGGCGGGAACGGGGGTCGGTTATGGACTCGACCATATCGCCCCTGCAACGCAGCGGCTCGCGACGATCGCGCTCGGCTACGCCGATGGCTGGCCGCGCTCTCTCGGCGTCGGCGCAGGAGCAGCCTGGCACCGCGGCATACGGCTGCCCATCGTCGGGCGCGTGTCGATGGACAGCCTCACAGTGGACATCAGCGCGCTTCCCGAAGACGAACTCGCCGAGGGCGAATTCGTGCAATTCTTGGGTCCGTCGCAATCGCTCGCCGATGTCGCGCACGATGCGGGCACCATCGCTTATGAAATACTGACGCGGCTCGGTGCGCGTCACGCGCGCATCCTTGTCGAGGACGCCGCCGCCGAGGTCGTCCTCCCGGGAGACATTTGATGAAGGTCATCGTGTTGGGCGCCGGCGTCATTGGCGTTACCTCCGCCTGGTATCTCGCCGAGGCGGGGCATGAAGTTGTGCTGGTCGACCGCCAGCCCGGCCCGGCGCTCGAAACCAGCTTCGCCAATGCGGGCGAGATTTCGCCGGGCTATGCCTCGCCCTGGGCGGCGCCGGGCATTCCGGCAAAGGCGCTGCGCTGGCTGTTCATGAAGCACGCGCCGCTGATCATCGAGCCGCGGCTCGACATGGCGATGCTGCGCTGGACGCTTGCAATGCTGCGCAACTGCACTGCTTCCCGCTACGCGCTGAACAAGAGCCGCATGGTGCGGCTCGCCGAATATAGCCGCGACGAACTTGTCGCACTGCGCGCCCAGCTCGGTCTCGACTATGACCATCGCTCGCAAGGTACCCTCCAGCTCTTCCGTACCGAAAAGCAACGCGAAGCAAGCGCGGGGGATATTGCCGTACTTCGCGACTACGGCGTCGCGTTCGAGCTGCTCGATCGCGACGGCTGCATCGGCGCCGAGCCGGGCCTCGCCGGTGCGCGCGATCGTTTCCTTGGCGGGCTACGGCTCCCGCACGACGAGACAGGCGACTGCCATGTCTTTACGAGCAAGCTCGCCGCGCTGCTGCCCGCGAAGGGCGTTGATCTGCGATACAACACGCGGATCGAGCGCCTCGAAATGGAGGGAGGAAGGGTTTCCGCGGTTCATACGGCCGCCGGCGTGCTGCGAGCAGACGCCTATCTGGTCGCGCTCGCAAGCTATTCGCCCGCGCTTTTACGGCCGCTGGGACTTCGACTCCCCATTTATCCCGTGAAGGGCTACTCGATCACGCTGCCGGTCGCCGATCCCGAACGCGCGCCGGCTTCGACGCTGCTCGACGAAAGCTACAAGGTCGCGATCACCCGGCTTGGGGACCGTATCCGCGTCGGCGGCATGGCCGAGCTTTCGGGCTTCAATCGCGCGCTTCCGCCGCGGCGCGAGGGAACGCTGCGACACTCGCTGAATGATCTGTTCCCTGGTGCTGCCGCCAACGAAGCGCCGTCCAATTTCTGGAGCGGGCTGCGCCCGATGACACCGGACAGCACGCCGATCGTCGGAAAGACACCGATTTCAAATCTGTTCCTCAACACGGGGCATGGCACTTTGGGCTGGACGATGGCATGCGGCTCGGGTCGTCTGATCGCCAGCCTCATCGGCGGCGAGACACCGCCGATCGACCCCGAAGCTTTGGGGCTCGACCGCTATTCACATTAACCCAAAGGAGATTGCCATGAGTATCGAGCGCCTTCATTCGGGCTCGCGCATGAGCCAAGCCGTGATCCATAATGGCATTGTTTACCTCGCGGGCCAGGTTGGCGCGCCGGGCGACGATGCGGCCAGTCAGACCCGCGCCGTCCTCGCGCAGGTCGACCGCCTGCTCGCCGAGGCGGGCACCGACAAGTCGCGGTTGCTGACCGCGATGATCTGGCTCGCCGACATGGCCGATTTCGGCGCGATGAACAGCGTGTGGGAAGAGTGGTTGGGGGGCGCGGGCGCGCCGACCCGCGCGACCGGCGAGGTTCGCCTCGCGACCCCTGACTATAAGGTCGAGGTCATCGTTACCGCAGCCCTGCCCTGAGCAGGTACAGCGCGCGGCGGGTGGTTACAGCATATATTTCATGCGAATCGCCTGCCGCGACTCGCCGTCGAGGGCAAAGCTTGCCGCTCTGAAGCTCGGCGGGCCGACAGTGATCGCGGGATTGCGGGAAAAGCCGAAACCCTCCTTTGGCAGGAACAGTGCCTTGTCCATCCGGTGGTTACCATTCTCGTCGTGGACGACGGCAATCGCATAGGTGCCATTGGCGGGCGCCTCGATGACGAAATCGGAAGCGGCCCCGGCCTTCACCGCCATTCGTACCGCGCCTTTGTCATCACTGCAGTCGGGAAAAGCCTTGGGGTTTGTGGTCAGGCAGACGAGCAACTGCCCTTTCGTGCTGCGCAGCCCGGTCACGCTCACTTCAACGCTCGGCGGGGCTGTGCTTGCGCCGATCAGGAGCGGACAAAGAGCCAAGCCCGATATCCGTGCCGCAAGCCTTGTCCCAGAAGCGAAAATAGAGCCCATAATTTCCCCGATAGACCGCGTGATGAGCCTCATGATGCGTTGCGGTTATCAGCCAGCGCCCCGCGCGTCCATGCACCAGTGCGCGGGGCGCGATTTCCCACCCCATATGATTGGCAACGCCCATCAGCGTCATGATGGCGAGGATGAGGCCAAGCACGGCGACATGGATCGGGATGACGAAGACCAGCGCCGGTATGACGATAGCGCCCGTCAGTGCTTCCAGGGGATGAAAGCTCATCGCAGCCCAGGCCGTCGGGGGACGGCTTGCGTGATGCACCGCATGCGCCCGGCGGAACAGCCAGGGGCGGTGCATCGCCCGGTGCGTCCAATAGAACCAGCTGTCATGGATTAAGAGGTAGGCAAACAGGCTCACCGGCAAATACCAGAGGGCAAAGGCGTCCGCATCAGTGTAGATGCGCGTCCAGTCCCGTGCTTGCCAGCCCCAGGCGACAACACCTGCGGGGATGCCATAAATGGCGGCGCTCGCAAGGCTCCAGCCGATTTCGCGCCGTATCTGCGCCTCCCTCCCGCGATAGAGGCCGGGGTGCCGAAGACGCGTTGCCAGGGCAAAGGCGCCGCTCGAGAGCAGATAGCGACCCCCGACGATCAGCGTCATCGCAACCGCCGAGAGCGCGATAGCGGCTGCCGCGCTCATTGGGGCGGGCTCGCCGTGCCGACGCCGAGCGCGCGCTGCATATAGACGGTGTCGAGCCAGCGCCCGTGCTTCCATCCCATCCCAGTGAGACGCCCTGCGTGCGCAAAGCCGCAGGCAGCGTGGAGCGCGACCGAGGCGGGCTCGCCGCCACCTATCACCGCGACCATAGTGCGGAAGCCCGCCTCGGCGGCCGCTGTCAGCAGCGTGTCGAGAAGCATGCGGCCGACTCCGCAGCCCTGCTGCGACGGCGCGACATAGATACTGTCCTCGCACGCCCAGGCATAGGCGGCGCGGGGGCGAAACTGGCTGGCATAGGCATAGCCCGCGACACCGCCGTCTGGCGCACGCGCCGCGAGAAAGGGCCAGCCTTTCGCCTGATGTTCCGAAATCAGCGCGGCGGTTGCGACGACACTGCGAGGCTCAACGTCGTAGGTCGCGGTGCCGCGCGCGACGTGATGCGCATAGATGGACGCGATGGCCCGGGCATCAGCGGGCGTGGCGGGTTCGATGCGGAAGGCAGGACTGGACACGGACGGATTTTGCCGCAAGCCGCATCGAAAGTCATCTGCGCCGAATAGCGCGGCATTGGCCTTCCCCCCGCTCGCATGCTCGGCTAGGCCCTTCGCATGACCAGCACCCCGTCCTCGCGCTGTGACATCGCCATCGTCGGGGGCGGGCTTGCAGGCGGGCTCGCGGCGCTCGCGCTTGCGGCGAAGCGTCCCGACCTTGACGTGCGGTTGGTCGAGGCGGGGCCAGTCGGGGGCAATCATATCTGGTCCTTCTTCGACAGCGACATCGCGAAGCGCGACCGCTGGCTCGTCGCCCCGCTCGTCCGCTATCACTGGCCCGCCTATCATGTCCGCTTTCCTGGCCATCACCGCACTTTGCGCATGGGGTACAAGAGCATGACCGGCGAGACATTGGCAGAGGCGGTCGAAGCGGCTCTGCCCGCCGGGCACTTGATCGCCGACCGCGCGCTCCATGTCGCGCCTGACCATGTTCTGCTTGCTGCGGGCGGAAGGCTCGATGCGCGCCATGTCATCGACGCGCGCGGTGCGACAAGCAATGGATCAGGGCTTATCTGCGGATGGCAGAAGTTCGTTGGACAGGCGCTGCGCGTGAAGGGGGGGCACGGGCTTGCCCAGCCGGTCGTGATGGACGCTGCCGTTGAGCAACTTGAGGGTTATCGCTTCGTCTATCTCCTCCCGCTCGATGCCGAGACGATCTTTGCCGAGGACACTTATTACAGCGATACGCCCGACCTCGACGTCGCAGCGGTTCGGGAGCGCATCCGGACATATGCAGCGGCGCAAGGCTGGGCGGTCGCGGGAAAAGCGCTACGCGAGGAGACCGGCGTTCTTCCGGTTATGATCGCGGGCGACTTCGACCGCTATTGGCCGCCTTTGGACCGCACCGCGCGTATCGGCGTGCGCGCCGGCGCTTTTCACGCCACGACCGGATATTCGCTGCCTGATGCGGTGCGCACTGCGGCGGCGCTTCCCGCGCTGATCGGTCCTGATCTACCTGCGTTGCTGCGTGAACGCGCGGCCGCAGGTTGGCGGCGCCAGCGCTTCTACCGGATGCTCGACGCGATGCTCTTTCGGGCGGCTGATCCCGACGAACGCTATCGCATCTTCGAGCGTTTCTACCGCCTTCCCTCCGGGCTGATCGCGCGCTTTTATGCGGGGCGATCGCGGCCCGGTGACAAGCTGCGGCTGCTCACGGGAAAGCCGCCGGTTTCCGTTGGCCGCGCAATCGCCGCGTTACGGCGCTTCGACTGGAAATGACGCAAAGAGCCATTGTGATCGGTGCAGGCTTCGGCGGCCTTGCGCTTGCCATTCGCCTCCAGTCGGCGGGTGTGTCGACCACCATCCTCGAGGCACGCGACCGGCCGGGCGGGCGTGCCTATCACTGGCGGCGCGAGGGGCATATTTTTGACGCGGGCCCCACCGTCATCACCGATCCGCCGTGTCTTGAGGAATTGTGGGCGCTGAGCGGGCAGGCAATGCACAGCGACGTTGAACTCGTACCCGTCGCCCCCTTTTATCGCCTCGATTGGCCGGATGGGTCGCGGTTCGACTATTCGAACGACGAACCTGCGCTTCGCGCACAAATTGCGTCGCTGAATCCCGCCGACATCGCCGGCTACGAGGACTTCCTTGAGTATGCGAAGGGCGTGCATCGCGAAGGATATGTGAAACTTGGCGCGGCCGCCTTTCTCGATTTCGCCTCCATGCTCCGCGCTGCGCCTGCGCTGATGCGATATCAGGCCTGGCGCAGCGTCTATTCAATGGTCTCATCCTATGTCCGCGACGAGCGGCTGCGGCAGGCGCTGTCGTTCCATACGCTGCTCGTGGGCGGCAATCCGATGACGACGAGCGCGATCTACGCGTTGATCCACACGATCGAAAAGCAGGGCGGCGTCTGGTGGGCGCGCGGCGGGACAAACGCGTTGGTGAGTGGAATGGTACGGCTCTTCGAAAGGTTGGGCGGTACGCTTCGCCTCGGCGATCCGGTGGTCAGAATCGAAACGCAGGGCGACCGGGCGAGCGGCGTCGCCACGCAGAGCGGCTGGCGGGCTGGCGCCGATATGGTCGCCTCCAATGGTGACCTGATGCACAGTTATCGCGATCTGCTCGATCACAAGCGCGGCGCCACCGTTGCCCGAGCTCTCGCGCGAAAGCGCTGGTCACCCTCGCTGTTCGTCGTCCATTTCGGGGTACGAGGCGATTACCCCGATATTGCGCACCACAGCATTCTCTTCGGGCCACGCTACAAGGGGCTGCTCAACGACATCTACCGGCATGGGACGGTGCCTGATGACTTTTCGCTCTATCTCCATCATCCCAGTGCGACCGATCCGGGAATGGCGCCCCCCGGCCATGCCACCTTCTATGCACTCGCCCCGGTTGCGCATCTTGGAAAGGCGCCCGCAGACTGGGGCGGGGCGTTCGGGAAGCGTTTTGCCGATGCCGTGCTTGCGGAGGTCGAACGGCGCATGCTGCCCGGGCTGCGCGACAATCTGGTGACCCGGTTTCACTATACGCCGCGCGATTTCGAAGCCGACCTTGCAGCGCACCTTGGCAGCGCTTTCAGCCTTGAGCCGTTGCTGCGGCAGAGCGCCTATTTTCGCGCCCATAACCGCGATGACCGGATTTCGAACCTTTACTTCGTCGGCGCGGGGACGCATCCGGGCGCGGGAATCCCCGGGGTCGTCGGCAGCGCCAAGGCGACGGCCGCCCTGATGCTGAACATGCAGATCCGTTTGCGCTGCGAGCGGAAAAGGAAAAGCCTATGAAACGCCTCGCCGTCTACTGCGGGTCCGCGACCCCGGCCGACCCCGTCTATATCGAAACCGCGCGCCACGTCGGGCGCACCCTGGCGAAGCGCGGGATCGGCGTCGTGTATGGCGGGGGGCGGATCGGACTGATGGGGGCGGTCGCCGATGCGGCGCTCGAGGCCGGCGGCGAGGTGATCGGTGTGATCCCCGACGCGCTGGTCGGCACCGAGGTTGCCCACCGCGGCGTCACGCAGCTCCACGTCGTCTCGGGGATGCACGAGCGCAAGCGCATGTTCACCGATCTCGCCGACGGCTTTCTCACCATCCCCGGCGGCGTCGGGACGATGGACGAGCTCTGGGAGGCGATCAGCTGGGCGCAACTTGGCTACCACGCCAAGCCCGTGGGCCTGCTCAACGCGGCGGGCTTCTATAACAATCTGATCGCTTTCAACCGCCGAATGATCGAAACCGGGTTCATCCGCCCAGCGCATGCAGGCATCATGATTGTCGATGCCGGGATCGACGAGCTGCTCGAGAAGATGGAGGCCTACCAGCCGCACGAGCCAATTTTCGCGATGAAGGCCGGCGATCTTTGATGAGCGAAACGGGGGGCTATGACGCACATGCCCTGCACGGCTTCGCGCACGACAGCATCGCGCACGGCTCCAAGAGCTTTGCGCTCGCGAGCCAGCTGTTCGACCGGACCACGCGCGAGCGAGTGTGGCTGCTCTACGCCTGGTGTCGCGCCGCGGACGACCTGGTCGACGGGCAGGATCATGGCGGGCCGATGGGAGCGGGGCATGATGCGAAAGCGGCGCTGACGCGCATCCGCGCGCTGACCGACCGCGCCTTTGCGGGCGAACCCACCGGTGAACCCGCGTTCGATGCGCTCGGCCTTTTGCTTACCGAAATTGCCATCCCGTGCGCCGTTATCGACGACATCATCGCGGGCTTTGAACTCGACGCCGACGATTGGAGGCCGCGCAGCGAAGAGGATCTCCTGCGCTATGCCTATCATGTCGCAGGCGCGGTGGGCGTCGCAATGGCGCTTGTGATGGGGGTTGACCCTGCGGACGCGACCACGCTCGACCGCGCATCGGATCTTGGCATCGCTTTCCAGCTCGCCAATATCGCGCGCGACATCGCCGAGGATGCCGCCGCCGACCGCTGTTACCTGCCCGACGAGTGGCTCGCCGAACTCGACATTCCGCCTGGTCAGCACATGCACCCTGCCTTTCGTTCGCGGCTCAGCGTGATGGCGAAATGGCTCGCCGAGATGGCGGAAGAATATGAGGCCTCGGCGCGTTGGGGCGCGCGCAAGCTCAGGCCGCGAAGCCGCTGGGCGGTGCTCGCCGCGACCGGAATCTATGGCGACATCGCACGCGAAGTTCGCCGCCGCGGCGATCGCGCCTGGGACCACCGCGCGTCAAGCTCGCTTGCCGCCAAGATCGGCTGGGTGGCGCGCGCCGGCTGGTCGGTTCTGCGCCGCCCCCCGCAGCGCCGGATCGGCCGCGAAGGGCTGTGGACGCGGTCGCGGGCGGAGAAAGGCACATGAGCGAGCTCGAGTGGCTGGCGGCAGCGCTGGTGCTGATCAATGTGGCCTTGGTCGCGCGGCGGAGCATATGGAATTACCCCTTCGCGCTCGTAGCGGTGAGCCTCTATGGAATCCTGTTCTTCGAGGCGAAACTCTATAGCGACATGCTGCTCCAGGGCTTTTTCTTCGCGCTCAATATCTACGGATGGTTGAACTGGCTCCGCGCGAAGGAGGAGAAGGGCGTCCCGGTGGGATGGTTGACGCGCCGCGACCGCCATTTCTGGATGATCGCGACGATCGCGGCGTGGGCCGCATGGAGCGCCATGATGCAGCGCTTCACCGATGCAGCGGCTCCCTGGGCTGATGGCGGCATTGCGATAGCGAGCATCGCGGCGCAAGCTTTGCTTGCACGGCGCCGCGTCGAAAGCTGGTGGCTGTGGATTCTCGTCGATCTGATCGCGGTGCCCCTGTTCGCGTGGCGGGGCCTCTATGCGACAAGCGCGGTCTATGTCGTGCTGCTCGGCATTTCGATAGCGGGGCTGGCCAAATGGCGCCGCGCCGCGGCCGACGGGGCGCTTCTCGCATGACGCGGCACATCTGCCTCCACGGCGCCGAAAGTACCGGAAAATCGACGCTCGCCCAGCGCCTTGCGGCCAGGCTCGGCGCGGTTGTCGTGCCCGAATATGGCCGCCTCTATGCCGAAGCGAATGGCACCGCGTTCGAAGAGGCGGATCTGCTCGCGATCGTCGATGGCCATGTTGCCGCGACCCGTGCGGCGCAGGCGGAGCGTCCCGAGTGGCTGATCTCTGACACCGACCCGCTCATGACGCAGGCATGGGCGATCATGTTGCTCGGTCGCCGCCTGCCGGCGATCGATGCGTGGCAGGATACTGCTGACTATTACCTCGTCCCCGCGACCGACCTGTCCTGGAGGGAGGATGGCACCCGCCTTTTTGGGAGCTTGGCCGATCGGCGGCGGTTCATGGAAGTGGCAATCGGCGAGCTCGATCGCCGGGCGCTCCCCTGGGCTTGGGTCGAGGGTCACGGGGACGCCCGGCTCGAGAGTGCCCTGGCGGCGCTTACGGTCGGAGGCATGGTATAGCGGGCAGGTCCGAGGGGCCGAGCGGGGCCGTTCCTTTTTTTGCGGAGACCGGGGAAAGACCTTGTTGCCGCTACCCGGAATGACGATCGCGCAATTCGCGTTTGAGCACCTTGCCGATCGGACTGCGCGGCAGTTCGTCGACAATCCTGATCGCGCTGAGGCGCTGAGTCTTGCCAACCTTTGCATTGCAGTCAGCGCGAACCGCCTCGGGGTCGGCGCCCTCCTTCAGCACGACGAACGCCACGGGCGTTTCGCCCCATTCTTCGCTCGGCATGCCGACGACGGCGGCTTCGACGACGCGCTCGTCTGCGGTGAGGATCGCTTCGAGGTCACTCGGGAAGATGTTGAAACCGCCCGAGATGATCATGTCCTTTGCCCGGTCCATGAGAGTGAGGAAGCCATCCTCGTCGATTCGCCCGATGTCGCCGTGGCGATAGAAAAGATTTCCTTCTGCATCGTACCAATGCATCGCCTTGGTCGCGTCGGGGCGGTTGTTATAACCCGTCATCATCGCAGGGCTCCGGCCGACCAGTTCGCCGACCGAGCCTTGTGGCAGCTCGTTGCCGTCTTCGTCGATCACCTTGGCGATATGGCCGGGCGCGGGTTTGCCGACGGTGTGGAGCTTGTCGGGATATTGATGCGCTTCGAGGATGAATGTCGCTCCGCCCTCGGTCATGCCATAGATTTCGACCAGTCCGCCCGGCCAGCGTTTCAGCACATCGGCCTTGAGTACAGCGGGGAACGGCGCCGAGGTGCAATATTTCATGACGAAGCTCGACAAGTCGAAGCGGTCGAATTCCTCCAGTGCCATGATACGGCGATACTGCACAGGAACGAGCATCGTATTGGTCGCCCGCTCGCGCTCGGCGAGTTCGAGGAATCCGCGGGCGTCGAATTTCTTCATCAGCACGACCTGTCCGCCCGACCCGAGGGTGGGCAGGAAGCTTGCCATAGTCGTGTTGGAATAGAGCGGGGTTGACAGGATCGTCACTGCCGCGGGCCCATAGGCTGGGGCGCCGCGCTGGATATGCTGCCAACGCATTGCATGGCTGTGCACGATGCCCTTGGGCGTGCCCGTCGTGCCCGACGAATAGATGATATTGAAGCCGTCGAGCGGATCGATCGTCACCGGCGCCGGGGCAGCCCCCTCGGCCGCCATCCAGATGTCGAGCGGCGTGCCGACGTCACTGCCGTCCATGGCGATGCGATCGCTCGCGGTGACGGTCTGACCTTCAAGACTCGCCGAAGCGGCGCTGTCGAGGAACAGGTGGCGCGCGCCCGTGTCGGCGATCATCGCCGCCATCTGTTCTCCCGTCGCGCTGTTGGTGATCAGGCCCGCGACACCGCCGGCGCGCAGCGTGCCGAGGATGACCGCCACCTGCTCGACACTGTTCAGCCCTGCGATCGCGGTCCGATCTCCCTTCGCCAGCCCGTCCTCCTGAAGCCGCGCGGTGATTCGGTCGACCATCCGGTCGAGCTCGAACCAGCTGAGGCGCCGGAACGGATCGGCGGCCGCTACGGCATCCAGTCGCTTTTTTGCGTGAGCGCGAACAAGGTCGGGCAGGGTGGCGAAGTGGGTTGCAAGTATGTCGTCGGTGGTCATGGCGACCCGTTAGCACAGCAGCGCCGGTCTGGAACGCTGCGAGGAAATATCGGCGGCGAGCTTGCTTGACCAAAAGTTTCAACTCGCTACTCACTTTGGAAATAATGAAAGCAGATAGCTCCGGAGACGATGCCCGATGCACCCTTCAGTCCATGTGCGCACCAACCCCCAAAAGCCGGCGGTCATTGTCGCTGAGACGGGCGAGGCGATCAGCTACGCCGAGCTCGATGCGGCGTCGAACCGCGCGGCGCAAATGTTCCGCGCGCATGGGCTGGAGCATGAGGATGTCATTGCCTTCATGCTTGACAACACGCCGCATTATTACGGGCTGACCTGGGGCGCCCAGCGCGCTGGGCTTCGCTATGTCTGCATCTCATCGCGGCTGACGCAGGACGAGACCGACTATATCCTGGAAAATTCGGGCGCGAAGATGCTGGTGGTCGCCGCGAGCCTTGCACCGGCCGCGCTCCAGCTCCGGACGAAGATCGAGCGCTTCTCGATGGGCGGCGACATTGCCGGCTGGCCAAGGATCGAGAATGAGCTCGCAAGGATGCCCGCCGAGCCCATCGCCGACGAGCGTGCCGGTGTCGACATGCTCTATTCGTCGGGGACCACGGGGCGGCCCAAGGGCGTGCGCGTGCCGCTGCCCGAAGAGCCGGCGATCGATGCGCCCAACAGCTTGGTCATGCTCGCGTCGATGGCGTTCGGCATCAATTCCGAGAGCATCTATCTCTCGCCCGCACCACTTTATCACGCAGCGCCGCTGCGCTGGTCGATGACGATCCATCGTCTGGGCGGGACGGTCGTATTGATGAAGAAATTCGATCCCGAAGGCGCGCTCGCGGCGATCCAGCATTATCGCTGCAACGCGGCGCAATTTGTGCCAACCCATTTCGTCCGCATGCTGAAACTGCCCGAGGCGGTGCGCGCGCAATATGATGTCTCGACGATGAAGAGCGCAATTCACGCCGCGGCGCCCTGCCCGATCCCGGTCAAACTGGCGATGATCGACTGGTGGGGGCCGGTCCTGCTCGAATATTATGCGGGATCGGAGGGCAATGGCATGACCTTTGCGACCAGCCAGGACTGGCTTGCGCACAAGGGCACTGTGGGCCGCGCGATCAACGGCGTCGTCCATATCGTGGGCGAGGATAATGAAACCGAGGTACCGGTGGGGGAGGAAGGGACGGTCTTCTTCGAAAGTGAAAGCGTCTTCGAATATCACGATGATCCCGAGAAAACTGCCGCCAGCCGAAATTCAAAGGGCTGGTCGACGCTCGGCGACGTTGGCAGGCTCGACGAGGACGGCTTTCTTTATCTGACCGACCGCAAGAGCTTCATGATCATCTCCGGCGGGGTGAATATCTATCCGCAGGAGATCGAAAACCATCTCGTCACCCACCCCAAGGTCGCCGACGTTGCTGTGGTCGGTGGGCCGCACGAGGAAATGGGCGAAGAAGTGATTGCGGTAGTCCAGCCGGCGGACATGGTCGATGCAACCGACGCCTTTCGCGACGAATTGATCGCCTACGCCCGGGAGAAACTCTCGGGCGTGAAGATCCCGCGCCGGATCGACTTTCTCGACGCGTTGCCGCGCCACGACACGGGCAAGCTCTACAAGAGGCTGCTGCGCGACCGCTATTGGGAGCAGGCGAAGGAAGGAGCGTGACCCGATGACCGACCGCGTCGAATTCTTCTTCGATTTGTCGAGCCCGTGGACCTGCCTCGCCTTTCACAATTTGCCAGCCGTGCTCGAGCGCAACGGTGTGACCGCGCGCTATCGCCCGATCCTGGTCGGCGGGGTGTTCAACGCGGTGAACCCGGCGATCTATGCCGCGCGAGAGCAGGCCGACAACCGGCGGATGCAGCATAGCTGGAAGGTATTGAAAGATTGGGCGCAGCTTGCCGGTGTCTCGATGAACTTCCCTTCTAAATGGCACCCGGCCAAAAGCGTGACCGCGATGCGCTTTGCTGCGGCGCTCGAGGACGACCAGATCTCGCTAGTCCGTTTCGCGCGCGCTGCCTTTGCGAGCTACTTTGACCGCCAGGAGAATTTAGACGATCCTGACGTGCTCGAGGCCGTCGCCGATGCCGAAGGGCTCGACGGTGCGGCGATTCGCGTCGCGGCAGGCAGCGAACCCGTCAAGGCGCGGCTTCGCGCGAACACCGACGAGGTCATTGCGCGCGGTGGTTACGGCTCGCCCACCATCTTCGTCGACGGCGTCGACATGTATTTCGGAAATGACCAATTGCCGCTCGTCGAAGCGGCGCTCAAACGCTGACGCGAAGGACTCTCCCATGAAGGACCGGATTTCCATCACCATGCTGGACGGCGGGATCGCCGATGTTCGGCTTATCCGCACCGACAAGCTGAATGCACTCGACGCAGCGATGTGGTCGGCGCTGGCTAAGGCCGTCGATGAGCTCAAGGCGCGGCAGGGGCTGCGCGTCGTCGTGCTGTCGGGCGAAGGGCGCGCGTTCTGCGCTGGCCTCGACCTCTCCAGCCTGAGCGCCGAGCGTGATCCGGGCGCGAGCAGCGCGGGGGGCAGCTTGTCCGATCGTACGCGCGGAATTGCGAACAACGCCCAATATGCGGCATGGGGCTGGCGCGAGTTGCCGGTTCCGGTGATCGCTGCCGTGCACGGTGTTGCCTTTGGCGCAGGCAGTCAGATCATGGCGGCGGCCGATATTCGCATCGTCCATCCCGACACGCGCATCGCGATCATGGAGATGCGCTGGGGCCTTGTCCCCGATGTTGCCGGAATGGCTCTATGGCGTACGCAGGTCGCCGATGATGTGCTGCGCGAGCTGATATACACCAACCGGGAATTTACCGGCTCGGAGGCGAAGATGCTGGGCTTTGCGACCCATGTGTCGGACGAGCCCCTCGCGAAGGCGCTCGAGCTTGCCGATGTGATCGCGAACAAGAATCCGCACGCCATTCGCGGCGCCAAGCGCCTCTGCAACATGCTCGCCGATGCCACCGACGGCGAGATTCTGCAGGCCGAAAGCGACGAACAGGTGAAGGTCATCCGCACCCCCAATCAGATGGAGGCGGTGATGGCAGGGATGGAGAAGCGGAAGCCGAATTTCGTGGATTGACCTCTCCCCCCAGGGGCCAGCCGGACAGGTTCGTCAAAGAAGCGCAAGAAAGCGCGCCGCGCTGTTCCAGTCGGCTTCGCGCCGTGCGCGCGCTTTTTGCGCCTCGCTGTCGACGCCCCAGCGGCGTTCCTGATAGAGCTCGTCGAGGTTGACCTTCTCCCACAGCGCGGCGGCGTCGAATGCGCGCTCCGCAAGCGCGAGCGCGGCGACGAGCGAACCCCCAATGGTCACGATGGGAGTGAGCGCAGCGAGGCGGTAAGGGTCGTAGCCGAGAAGCGCGCCGCGCAGCGCCGCAACGGTTGCGGGCGGCTGGTCGACCGGAATGACGCCCTGCGCGAGGGTGAATTCGATGCCGTGACGGTCCTCGGCCCAGGCGAGCAGCGGGTTCCACGCCGCGGCCTGCTCGGCCTGGAGCGCGGCGTCGCGTGCGTCGCGGTAGCACAGCAGGTCGCTCTCGGCATAGGCTGCGATGGGTGCGGCGAAGGTGGCGGGGTCAGGGCGCGCGAGGTCGATCGCGGCGTTGGCAAGACCGGTGAGCGGCATCGTCGCTGGATCGATCCGGTTGTCCTGCGCCCCCCATTCGGCCGCAATGGCCTCGATCAGCGCGCGGCTCGCGACTACGAGCGGCGCGCGCCCGGGGGTGCTTACCATGCGCCCATCGAGCGCGATGCCCCATCCGCCGTCCGCTGCAACAGCCTCGGCTACTTTCCAGAACCTCTTCATCGCGCTTCGGGAGACCGCCAGCGGCGCGCGAGAATCTTTGGCATCACCGCAAAATCGAACAGACCGACCAGCACCACGGCGACTCCTATCCATCGGTCGGCAGGCTGCCCGGCGAGAGCCCAGCCACCACGTATCAGCACGAAGCCGGCTAGGGTTAAAATGGCGCCCGTGATGCGGATGGCGTTGAGCGCGATGAAACGCTTCTTGGCGAGGGCCTCGTTTGCCGTGGCTGTCATGCGTCCTCCCTAGCGCCGCCGAGGCCACGCATCAAATGGGCGAGGGCGCCGTGACCTGTTCGTTCGATTCCGTCCGCGACGCGCGCGCGCTCCCCCGCATCCTTGTTCTGCGACAGCTTGATCGTCGGACGCCAGGCGGTGATGGGCATTTCAAAGCCAAGGATCGCGCCGGTCAGCTTGCTGAAATAGACCGGATCCATCTTGCCTCGCGTCCAAGGCGGGTTTTCGCCGGCCCGGGCTTCGTGAAGCGCTGCGAGCGCGTCGAGCTGGGCGACAAGGCCGGCATCATCGAGTTGGCGGGGCACGCCCTCCATCTCGACCGCCACATAGTTCCAGGTTGGTACCGCATGTGTCTGATCGGCATACCAGTTCGCGCTGACATAGGCGTCGGGACCCTGCACGACCGCCAGCGCCGCGGCGCCTGCGAGATGCTTCGTCAACCCGTTGCCGCGCGCGAGATGAAATTGCAGCGTCTTCGCGTCCTCACTGAGAATCACCGGCGCATGAGCAACCCGCGGGCCGTCAGGCGTGCCCGCAAAGATCGCGGCAAAGCCGATCTCGCGCACAAGCAAGGCGGCGAGATCGTCCTGTTGGGGGCGGAAGGCGGAGTTGGGGTGCATCAGCGGGGCTTTTTGGGAGGCGACTTGCGATTGGTCGGGGCCCGCGTCGCAGGGTCCTTGGCCTTGGCATCGGCGCGTCCGCGCCGCTCGCCGCGGCGCGCCTTGCGCACCTGCTTCGCGTGCGCCTTGGCTTTCGCCTTCTGGATAGTCCGATTCGAGGGCTTAGGCGCCTCTTCGGCGACGACATCACCGAGCAATAGGTCAAAGCCGAGCGCGTCGAGGCTCGCCGCGAAATGGTCGGGAACGGGCGCTGAAATATCGAGTGCGCCTCCATCGGGATGATCGACGCGAAGCCGGCGGCTGTGCAGGTGAAGCTTGCGGCTGATCGTTCCGGTCAGAAAGGCTCCCTTGCCGCCATATTTGCCATCGCCGACGATTGGGTGGCCGATGGCTGCCATATGCACGCGCAGCTGGTGGGTGCGCCCGGTCAGAGGCTGTAATTCGACCCACGCAGCGCTGTTGCCCGCGCGCTCGATGATCCGGTAGCGCGTCTTGGAGGGCAGCCCCTTTTCGTCGACGTGCATTTTCTCACCGCCCGATCCGGGTTGCTTTGCGAGCGGCAGGTCAATCTCGCCCTGCGCGATGTCGGGCACACCAACGATGATCGCCCAATAGGTCTTGCGCGCGCTGCGGTTCGAAAAGGCCTTGGCGAACCAGGCTGCCGCGCGCGGCGTGCGCGCGACGAGCAGCGCGCCCGATGTATCCTTGTCAAGGCGATGGACAAGCTTGGGGCGCACAGGCGCGTCGAACTGAAGCGCATCGAGCAGACCGTCGACATGGGTGTCGGTTTTGGTGCCGCCCTGCGTTGCAAGGCCGGGGGGCTTGTCGAGCACCAGCGCGCTCGCGTCGCGATGGAGCACCATCGATATTGCGAGCGCGACGTCGGCGTCGGTGAGCGGACGCCCCTTGCGCGCCGGGCGCGCGGCAGGGGCGGCCGGCGGGACGGGCATCGCGATGCGCTGTCCCGCCTCGATGCGGTCCGACACATCAGCCTTGCGACCATCGAGGGTCAGCTCGCCTGAGCGTGCCCAGCGCGCAATGAGCGCGTGCGGCGTACCCGGTCGGTGGCGCTTGAACCAGCGATCGAGGCGAATGCCGTCATCCTCTTGCGCGACGACGGCTGCGTCGCGATCCCGGGCCGACGCGCTCATGCCGGAACCGCGCGCATGATCAGCATCCCGAGGCCGCAGGCCGCGATGGCGGCGATGACCGACGAGAGGACATAGGTGGCAGCTTGCACGATGGCGCCGCGTTCGAAGAGCATCCAGAATTCGAGGCTGAACGAGGAAAAGGTGGTGAAGCCCCCGAGGAATCCCACGCCAAGGAAAAGACGCGCCGTCTCGCTCTCCCCGCTCCGCGCGAACCAGCCGATCAGCGCGCCCATGAGCAGGCTGCCCGATATGTTGACCGACAGCGTCCACCACGGAAAGCCGGGCCCGAGCCGGGCCAGCATCAGCTCACCGACGATATGGCGAGCGCCGGCGCCGATTGCGCCGCCGATCATGACAGGGAAAAGGCCGCTCATGCGCCCGCCCTAGCCGCAAAAGCGGCCGAGGCAAAGAATTGCCTCGTCAGACGCCCACGAGCGCGAGCTCCGATGCGGACGGCCCGACGCCTGCAAACCCCAAGAGGCGTCGAGCGGCTTCGTATCTGTATAGCGGACAAGCGATTGTGGCCTTGTGTGGACAGAAGGCGGAAGTGCTGCGGCCGCGCCGTGCTGGCGCGGAGCCATCCCGGACGAGTGCCGTCACCGCATCCGGGGCGAATCATCCGTGAAGAAACGACTGCGGCCGCTTGCCAGCGCGCGCGCTCTGTGGCAGGGGCGCGCTTCCCTTTTTCGGAAGGGCGCTTAGCTCAGTTGGTAGAGCATCTCGTTTACACCGAGAGGGTCGGCGGTTCGAGCCCGTCAGCGCCCACCACGAACTTTCCTTTCTCTCCCGCATTTGATGCTGTGCCGGCTGGCGGCCGCAAGAGCGAAACACACGCCGGTGCCCCATCAGCATTGCTATTGCTCGATCTGCCGGAAGCAGCAGGGTGGTGGCGGCTATGCGATCAACCTTGGCGCCGGCGCGGCGTCGCTCAGGGTCGATGGCCAAGACAATCTGAGGCTCTACCGCGCGCGCATCGCCGACGAGCAACATGAAGGCTGCGACCTGTCGCGCGGGAGAGCGGCGGCTTTGCCATTTCTCTGGGTCGGCGCTGTGGCTCTATGACCCGACGTGGCCCCTAGCTGGTCCATCCCTTTGCAGGCGCTATCGATTGGGACCTCCCGGTCCCGTCATCGCGCGTTCACCTCATGCTCAAATACAAGGCGGGCTGGGCAGAACCGCGGAAGGGCTATGGATCGATTGATCGCAGCGCCGCCCGGGCGCGAAGGGGGACGAGAGGACACCCCCTCGCCCCCCTTTTCGCCTCAGGCCGCGAGCTTCCTCAGCACATAGTGGAGGATGCCGCCGTTCATATAATATTCGATCTCGTTCGCTGTATCGATGCGGCAGAGCGTGTCGAACGCGAAGGTCGAGCCGTCGGGGCGCGTAACATTGACGGTTACGGTCTGGCGCGGCTTGAGGTCCGCGATGCCGGTGATCGTGAAGACATCGTCGCCCGTCAGACCCAGCGTCTCGCGCGTCTGGCCGTCCTGGAACTGCAGCGGGAGCACCCCCATGCCGACGAGGTTCGAGCGATGGATGCGCTCAAAGCTCTCGACGATCACCGCGCGGACGCCGAGGAGGTTCGTGCCCTTCGCCGCCCAGTCGCGTGACGAGCCCGTGCCATATTCCTTGCCGGCGATGACAACGAGCGGCGTCCCGTCGGCCTTGTGGCGCATCGCCGCGTCGTAGATCGGCATCACTTCGGAGCCGTAGCGCGACATGCCCCCTTCGATCCCCGGAACCATTTCGTTCTTGATTCGGATGTTCGCGAAGGTTCCCCGCATCATGACCTCGTGGTGGCCGCGGCGGGCGCCATAGCTGTTGAAGTCGGCCTTGCTGACCTGATGCTCCATCAGCCATTTACCGGCCGGGCTGTCCGCCTTGATGCTGCCGGCGGGGCTGATGTGGTCGGTCGTTATGCTGTCACCGAGGATGGCGAGCGGCTTCGCGCCGACAATGTCCGAGACCGGCGCCGGGGTCATTTCCATCCCTTCGAAATAGGGCGGGTTTGCAACATAGGTCGAGCCCGCGCGCCACTGATAGGTATCGCTGCCTTCGACCTCGATCTTTTGCCAGTGCGCATCGCCCTTGTAGACATGCGCGTAGCGCGCTTCGAACATTTCGCGGTCGACCGCCCCTGCAATCGTGTCGGCGACCTCCTGATTGGTCGGCCAGATGTCGGCGAGGAACACGTCCTTGCCCTCCTTGTCCTGCCCGATCGGGGTGGTGGTGAAATCTTCGGTGACCGTTCCTTTCAGGGCATAGGCGACGACGAGCGGCGGCGAGGCGAGGAAGTTTGCGCGGACGTCGGGTGACACGCGGCCCTCGAAGTTGCGGTTGCCCGAGAGGACCGAGGCGGCAACGATATCATTGCCGTTGATCGCAGCCGAAATCGGCTCCGCCAGCGGCCCCGAATTGCCAATGCAAGTCGTGCAGCCATATCCGACAAGATTATAGCCGACCGCGTCGAGATGCTCCTGCAGCCCCGCCTTGGCAAGATAATCGGTGACCACCTGCGACCCGGGCGCCAGGCTGGTCTTGACCCACGGCTTGGGCTTCAGGCCGCGCTCGTTCGCCTTCCTGGCGACGAGGCCCGCGGCGACCATGACCCCGGGGTTCGAGGTGTTGGTGCAGCTGGTGATCGCGGCGATCACCACGTCGCCGTCGCCGATGTCGTGTGACTTGCCCTCGACTGCGACGCGCTTCGGCGCGCTCTTTCCATAGACCGTCTTGAGATCGGCGTTGAACACATCGTCGACTTCGGTGAGCACGACTTTGTCCTGCGGCCGTTTCGGCCCCGCGAGGCTCGGTACAACGGTGCCCATGTCGAGTTCGAGCGTGTCGGTGAAGACGGGGTCGGGCATGTCGGCCGAGAGCCACAGCCCCTGCTTCTTGGCATAAGCTTCTACCAGCGCGATATTCTCTTCGCTGCGCCCTGTGAGGCGCATGTAGTCGAGCGTCTTGTCGTCGATCCCGAAGAATCCGCATGTCGCGCCATATTCGGGGGCCATGTTGGCGAGAGTCGCGCGGTCGGCGAGACTGAGCGAAGCAAGGCCTGGTCCGAAATATTCGACAAAGCGCCCGACGACGCCCTTGGCGCGCAGCATCTGCGTCGCGGTGAGCACGAGGTCGGTTGCGGTAACACCTTCCTTCAATTGACCGGTGAGCTTGAAGCCGACGACTTCGGGGATCAGCATCGACACGGGCTGGCCAAGCATCGCGGCCTCGGCCTCGATCCCGCCGACCCCCCAGCCGAGCACGCCAAGACCGTTGATCATCGTCGTGTGGCTGTCGGTACCGACGCAGGTGTCGGGATAGGCGACCGTCTCGCCCGATGCATCCTCGCTCGACCATACCGCCTGCGCGATATGCTCAAGATTGACCTGGTGGCAGATTCCCGTGCCCGGGGGCACTGCTTTGAAGTTCGACAGCGACTTTGATCCCCATTTCAGGAAGTCATAGCGTTCGCCGTTGCGGTAATATTCGATCTCGACATTCTGCTCGAACGCCTTGGGATGACCGAACTCGTCGACCATCACCGAGTGGTCGATGACGAGGTGGACGGGGACGAGCGGGTTGATCTTCGACGTGTCACCGCCGAGCGTGGCGATCGCATCGCGCATTGCCGCGAGATCAACCACGCAGGGTACGCCCGTGAAATCCTGCAGCAGTACGCGTGCCGGGCGATACTGGATCTCGCGGGTTGACACCGGGTTCGACTGCCAGTCGACGATCGCCTGCACATCGTCGGCCGAGACGGTGAAGCCCCCGTCCTCGAAGCGAAGGAGATTTTCCAGCAGAACCTTCATGCTGAAGGGGAGCCGCGACACATCGCCCAGCTTCGCCGCCGCCTTTTCGAGCGAGTAATAGGCGTAGGTCTTGCCCCCGACGTCGAGTGTCGAGCGGGTTCCAAGCGTGTCGTGGCCGGTGGTGGTCATGTGCAGTTCCCTCTTCGGGCGCGGCGGGGAAAGACGGCCCCCGGCCCGTTCAGGAGAGCGGGGCCGCAGGGAGTCGCGCGCGCGGGTTTGTGTCGGCGCCGCCTTACGCCGGAGGGCGGGAAATGCAAGGGGTCTGGGTGTGCGTGAGGATGCGCAGCGATATCGGGGATGGATTGCGCCTGCTTGTCAAACCGGCCGGGAGGGCTCGGCGGACGGTTCGAAATTGCGGGCGAGACGCGTGGCTTTTTGCGATGGACGCGGTCGCGGCAACGCTTGCCGGGCGAAGAGCAGCCGCTATTGTCCGAGTGCTGAGGCTATGGTGCTGAAGACCGTCGCGAGATTGAGGCCCAGCATCTGGAAGGCGACGAGCGAGGCGACCGCGATCAGCGCGGCGATGAGCCCATATTCAATGGCGGTGGCGCCCGTCTGGTCTTTGATGAGACTTCTGGCCGCCATGCGATTTCATCCTTGGTGTCAGTGGGCTGCGGACGCGTGGAATAGAGGCTGTCCCCCAAAGCAATTGTTGGAAGATGAGGTTAACGGGCAGATCGCAAAAGCCGAAAATTTCGCAGCCACGGTCGCGATAGAGGCCTTTGTGTCTGTCGTGGGCCGGGCGAACGGCTGGATGGGCCGAGCCGTGCGCTCAGGCGGTGCCGCGGAGCGAAAGTCGCACGGGGATGCGGGTGCCGCTGCGGCTGTGGCCCGTGTCTTCAAGTGCCATCGCAACAAGTGCCTCGCCCGCGGCGTCAAGGTCGGGCTCGATCGTCGAAAGCGCAGGATCGACGAGCGTGCCGGCGCGGATGCCGTCGAAGCCGATCAGCGCAATATCGGTCGGCACGCGGCGCCTCGCGTCCTTGAGCCCCTGCAGCACCCCGAGAGCGAGCATGTCACTTGCCGCGAAGATCGCGTCGACATCGGGATGCTCTGCGAGGAGCTGCGCGGCGGCGGCGAGGCCCTGCGCATGGCGGTCGGGCGCGGCGGGCGGTTCGACGATGATGGGGGCGATGCCGCGCGCGCCAAGCGCGGCGGCGAATCCTTCGCGCCGCTCGTCAAACTGGCGCTGCGGTGACTGCTGCGGGCCGACGAAAGCGATGCGGCGTCGCCCGCGGGCGACGAGATGTTCGGCAGCAAGGCGGCCGCCCACCTCATTATCGCTGCGCATCCAGTGGAAGGGATCGCCCGGACTGCCCCAGCAGGTGAAGTCGAGTCCCGATGCCTGTGCGTCGGCAAAAAACTGCCAGGCGGCCCGGTTGCTGGTCGTGCCGATGACGATCATCGCGTCGGCAAGCCCGGAGGCAACGAAATCGGCGCGAAAATTGTCGTGGCTTTCCTGAAAGCTGACGAGCAGGTTGAAGCCACGCGCCGATGTTGCCGCAGCAATACTGCCGAGCAGTGCGAAGTAGAAAGGGTTGATCGCGCTGCGATCCTCGCCCGGGCGGCAGATGGTAACGAGGGCGATCGTCTCGCTGCTTTTGAGCCGGAGCGACGAGGCGTGACGGTCGACGACATAGCCAAGCTCGCGCGCCGCGGCGGAGACGCGCGCCCGCGTCTCTGCATTGACGCCAGGGCTGCCCCGCAGCGCGCGCGACACGGTCGACTGCGAAACGCCCGCGCGCTCGGCAACGTCGAAGGATGTCGGACGCAGCATCTTCTCTCCCCGTCGGGTGGCCACTGGCGCGAAGCCGCACCGGCCCGCTTCTCTCGCCGCGCGCCGGGGGCTTGTCAATCCGGTGCGGGAAGCGGCCAGCGGATCGTCACAGCAAGGCTGCGATCGCCTGCCTGGCGGGTCCAACTGCCCTTGAGCTGGCGCTCGATCAGCGTGCGGATGAACTGGGTCCCAAAGCTTTCGGTGGCGATATGGGGGGTGTCGGGAAGCTCGCTTTCGATCCAATCGAGCTGGACCTCGTCGCCCTCGCGCCGCCAGCTTACGCGAAGATCGCCGCGGCCGGCGAGCGCGCCATATTTGATGCTGTTGGTGACAAGCTCGTGCACCGCGAGCGAGATCGCCTGCGCGGCATCCTCTCCGAGATGAATTTCAGGGTCAGCCAGTCCGACAAGGCGTTCCGCCGGCCAGCCCGCCACATGCAGCTCGCGGCGGATGATCGCGCCGAGGTCGACCATGTCGACCGCACCCGTGACCAGCATCTGCTTCGATGCCGACAAGGCCTGCAGGCGCCCCTCGAAGCGCTTTTCAAAATCGGCAAGATCCGTTGACTCACGCAGCGTGATGCGCGCGAGAGCGCTGATGCGTGCGAAGGCATTCTTCATCCGGTGCGCCATCTCGCCTATCATGAGTTCGCGATCTTCGGCGTGACGTTGCTTTTCCTCGGCGAGCGCCTGGAAGGCGCCGAGGCGCCGGTGCTGCATCTTGTGAAGCTGGATGGCCAAAAAGGCGATTGCGACCCCGAACAGCAGTATTGCGAGCGGACGCCCCAGGCGGTCGACGAAACGGCCGTAGGATATGCGCATCGTCCATTGTCGGTCCGCTACTTGCAGCTTCTGCTCGTGCGCGTCCCAGCCCATGCGACCGTGCGAGAAAACGCGGAGCGCCGAGGGGCCTTCGCCTGCGACAACCTCGATGCCCTCGATTCCCTCGATCTGCTCGCCGAGCACAGCGGTCATCAGGTCGTGGACGCGGAAGGGGGCGTAGACGAATGCCTCGAGCGGGCGCGCGCCGACTGCGGTGGCGATGGTTGGCGCGATCCGCTCTTCTTCCACGCGCGCCGCTGCGCCGCCGTCGATCAGAGGCCGCTCCGCATAAACGGGAACATAGATGAGAAAGCCCGGCTGGGTGTGAGCCGCCTTCCGTTCCTGGACCAGGTGAACAACGCCGCTCGCCGCCGCCTGGCCCGTCAGCCAAGCGCGGCGCATCGCTTCGCGCCGGGTCGGTTCGCTGTACATGTCATAACCGATCGCAGCCGCGTTGAGGGCATTGTCGGGCTCAATCAGAATGATGGGAAATCCGACGGGCTGGTCACTTGCAGGCCAGACCGTGATGTCGCGGCCATAGTTTTCGCGCAGCCGCGCCTCAACCGACGCGGGAGCGCCCCGCGCCATTGCGATGGCGACCCCGACGCCCTGCATTCCCGGTGCGCGCGTCTCCGGCTGGAGCGCGGCGAGATAGGCGCGGACGCTCGTGCCGCCGGTTGACCTGTCCGACTGATAAAGGGCGCGCACAGCTTCGAGGATCGAAAGCTGATCGCCGAGGCGCGCATTGACCTGCATTGCGATTCGCTCCGCCTGGTCGGCCTCCTGCGTCTTGTTGTAAAAGAAGCTCGCGACTGCGGCGGCGAGCGCAGCGAGCATGATTACCAGTCCGATCACCCGGACCGAAAGGGCCATCAGCCGATCTGCCCAGAGCGATGTACGCATATGGCTATCCTGCTGACGGGGGCGGGTGTTTCCCCCTCTCCCATTCCCTGTTTCATGCCGGGGGGGGCAGAGCAAGCGCATTTTGACTCGCGGGGACGCGGCCCTGAAGAATTTGGGGGTCCATTGACTTTTGCGGAACGCCGTGCGCTAGCATTTTTTGGGGAGGGCCACCGGCATTGCGCCATCACTATCCGTTGCCGCTGCATCATAGCTGGCCGCTATTCGAACGCGCGCGCCATTTCGATCTCGGATGGGTTGACCGTCAAGGCATCCGACCGCCGGTGGATCTGCGGATCGGCGCGGCAGGCGAGAGCGAGGCCATGACCCACGCAGGGGTCGGCGTTTGGCACTGCGACCTCAGGGGCAACCGGCTGACCTGGTCGCCGACCGTCTATGATCTGTTTGGCATTCCGCTCGGGGCGAAGGTTTCGCGCGAGGACGCGGTTGCTCTTTATTGCGAGGGCTCGCGGGCGGCGATGGAGCGGCTGCGCGCGCATGCGATCGAGCACCGCCGCGGCTTTACCCTCGATGTTGAAATCGGCCCCGCGCGCGCACAAACGCGCTGGATCCGGCTGATCGCGGCGCCCGAGTGCGACGGGGAGACTGTGGTGGGCCTGCACGGCTTTAAATGCATGCTACGTCACGAGCCGTGATCGAAGAGGCGCGCCCTGCCTTCAAGGCGCGCGCAGCGGATTGAGCAAAGCTTTGAAAGTCCTGGTTGCCACCTTGACCCCGTGGCGACAGAGAGGGGTGATGGGCATTAAGCGAAGCGGAACGGCGCGCATGCGCAACGGGGTGAGCGCCCTGTGGTCGCACGCCTATGCGCTGCTCGCCTTGTGCTCGCTGTTCTGGGCGGGCAATTCGATCGTCGGGCGCGCGGCGCGCGACTTGGTGCCCCCCGCGGCGCTTGCCTTCTGGCGCTGGACGATCGCGCTCGCGCTGCTGCTGCCGCTCGCCTGGCCGCATCTGAAGCGCGACAAGGAGGTACTCCGCGCCCACTGGCCAATGGTGCTGCTGCTCGGTCTGTTGGGGATCGGCTCGTTTAACCTACTCCTCTATACCGGGCTACAGACGACCACAGCGCTCAATTCGATGCTGATCCAGGCAGCCCAGCCTGCGCTGATCCTGATCGTCGGCGCGCTGGTGATGCGCGACCGGACGAGCGTGCGGCAGATTGCGGGCGTGGCCGTATCGCTCGCCGGGGTGCTGGTCATCATCGGCCGCGGGGATCCGGCTGCGCTCGTCGCGCTGCGATGGAATGAGGGGGACGCGATCATCGGCGTCGCGGTGCTGCTGTGGGCGCTCTATTCGGTGCTGCTCCGCCTGCGGCCGACAGTGCATCCGCTGAGCCTGCTCGGCGCCTCGATCTTCGTCGGCGTCCTGCTGATCGCGCCAGTCTATATCGCTGAGCTCCTGGGCGGACGGCGAATTGTTGCCAGCCCGGAGAGTGCGCTCGCCATTGCCTATGTTTCGGTTTTCCCCTCGTTTCTTGCCTATCTTTTCTTCAACCGCGGAGTCGAGCTGATCGGGTCGGCGGCGACCGGTCAGTTCCTGAACGTCATGCCGCTCATGGGCGCGGGGCTGGCGATGCTGTTCCTGGGAGAGGCTCTGCACCTCTTCCACGTCGCGGGGCTGGTGCTGATCGTTGCAGGGATATGGGTAGCCGGGATGGCAGCGGGCGCGCAGGCGAGTGCCGCCTCCACCTGATCGAGCCGGTCCTTGCCAAAGAACATCTCGTCACCGACGAAAAGCGCCGCGCGCTACCGCCGTCCCGGTATTGGCGGCGAGCTTCGCCTTGATCGCAGGTTCCTGCGTCCGCGCGAGTAGCGCAGGCCCGTCGAAGCCGGCTGGCGAGAGGAAGGCTGCCGCGACCTCGGGACCGTCCATCTCCAGGCCCATCTTTCAAATGGCGCGGGGTTACCGCACCGACACGGTGGTCAAGAATGCCTCGTCCTCGGCAACGATTGCTCCGCGCATCACAATAAGGGGGTTGACCGGGAGGTGCGGCTTCATCCGGAACAGGGCGAGCCCATCGGCCGGGCGGCCGAGCTGCTCGGCGACCGCGCAATGCTCCTCATCCTGGGTGAGCTGTTCTTCGGGCGAGGGCGGTTCAAGGCGATTACGGCGAACAGCGGCCTCGGGTCGCAGCTCGTTTCGGCGGCTCAAGCGGCTGGCGGCGGAAGGCGTGGTTGAGCGCGAAGCCTATCAGGAGCGGCCATCGTGCTGCGAGTATCGGCTGACCGCAAAGGGGAAGGACCTGTTCGACATCCTCTGTGCGATGCGCGGCTGGGCCGAACATTGGGCTTCTCGCGAGGGCGAAACCGGCGGCGGTCCGGCGATGCGCTATTTTCACCGCGCCTGCGGCGCCGACATGGGCGCCGCGACAGTCTGTCCCGGCTGCGGCGAGTTGCTCCGCTATGGCGCGCTGAAAGGGGAGTCACCGCCTGCGCTCAAAGCCGAGCGGGCGGGAAAGCCGGGCTGATCAGGCCTTTTCGAGTGTGCACTGGAGGGGGTGCTGGTTCTGCCGCGCGGCGTCCATCACCTGATTCACCTTGGTTTCCGCGACCTCATAGCTGAAGACGCCGCATACGCCGACACCTTGCTGGTGGACGTGAAGCATGACCTGCGTTGCCCTCTCGATGTCCATGTTGAAGAAGCGCTGCAGCACCATCACGACAAATTCCATCGGGGTATAATCGTCGTTGAGCAGCAGTACCTTGTACATCGATGGCTTCTTGGGCTTCGCGCGCGTGCGCGTTGCAATGCCGACCCCGGGGGCACCGGGCGCGTCGTCGTCCTTGTCCGCCATGGCGCGAACGGGACCGGAGAGCCGAAAAGAAAACATCATCATCTGGAATATCGCACGCAGCAGCGGAATCGCAAGAGGGAGCGAGGGGCATTAACCGCCTTTTCGCGGTCCGCCCGCGCAAAGCGGATCGTGCATGAGCAAGAACCGCCCGCATCCCGAAAAGGATGCGAGCGGTCCTGGTGTCGTCGGCACAGGCGGGGAGGAGGGGAGAGAGTGCCCGCGCCAACTAGAAGAGAAAGGTCCTTAGGCTGCCTTCATCTTCGAGCTGATGACCGATAGGCGGTTCGAGATCGGCGCGAAGCTGTCGTTCGCCATCTTGACCACGAGTTCGCTGGTCTTCGAAGTTTGCGCGGCGGCGGAGTCGAAAGCCTTTTTGCTGTTCTCGGCATAGAGCTTGAAAAACTCGGCCGGCGATTTGACGGCGGTGTAGCCCTTGAGCGCAGCCGAGGTCTCTTCAAAGCTCTTGCGGGCGAAAGCGACGCCTTCCTGGCCGAGGGTCTCGAAGTTCTTGGCCGCGATCTTGCCGGCTTCGACCAGCGCTTCGACATTGGCCTTGTTAAATTCGACGGCTTCCTCGGCAAGCTTGCTCGACTTGGTGAGCGCTTCCTTCGAGCGCTCCTGGAGCTCGGCGGTGAGCGCTTCAGCTCGGACCTTGGCGTCTTCGGCGAACTTCTTGACAGTCTCGTTCATGGTCTGGAATCCTTTTGTGGCGGCGGCGAGGGGCTCGGGCGCGGCCTTGATCTTGGGGGTAATCGTCTTCGCAGCCGGCTTTTTGGGAGCGGGCTTCACGGCGGACTTTTCCGCCTTCTTTTGGACCGGCTTGGCTTTCGCCTTCACGGTCTTGTTCTTCGGCGCCGAGGCCTTCGCGGCGCGCGGAGCTTCGGCCGCGGCCGGAGCAGCAGGAGTCGCCGGCTGGGCGGCGGGTTCCAGCGTTGCGGCTTCGAAAGCCCTTTCAGCACTGTCCATCTTGGTAGCCATGGGACAACTCCTTATGTTGCACTGCACAATATAGGAGTCGCGCAGCGAATTCAAGACAATTCTTGTGCAGTGCACAAGAATCACCCTGAAGCTTTCTCAGTGGCCGCAAAATTCGGGTAATTACCGCTGTTTGACGTAGCGGCCGGGCGCGTCCTCGATCGCCTTCTTCTGGCCCTTGCCCGGAATGCGCGCGCCTTTCGCCAGCGTTTTGAGGCTGTCCTGTGCGGCGATCCATTCGATCCAGTGCGGCCACCAGCTTCCCTTCGTCTCGGTCGCAGAGGCTAGGAAGTCATCGAGGCTCGCGGCGGCGTTATCGCTGGTCCAATATTGATATTTGCCGGCCGCCGGCGGGTTTACCACGCCGGCGATATGCCCTGAACCTGCCAGAAGAAAGGTCTTGGGTCCCGACAGATGGTCCATCAGTCGCCAGACGCTGGCGAGCGGTGCGATATGGTCCTCGCGGCCCGCCTGGATATAGGCGGGGGTGCGGATCTTCCTGAGGTCAATAGGGGTGCCGCATACCGACAGGCTGTTCGGAATGACGAGGCGATTGTCACGGTAGAGATCGACCAGATATTGCCGATGCCATTTCGCTGGAAGATTGGTGACGTCGCCGTTCCAGTAGAGAAGATCGAATGGCGGATAGTCGTTGCCGAGGAGGTAATTGTTGACGACATAATTCCAGATGAGGTCGCGCCCACGCAGCGCGTTGAAGGTCGCGGCCATATAGCGCCCGTCAAGATAGCCCTGCGCTGACAGCTGCTGGAGCAGTGCAAGATAATTGTCATCCACGAACAGCTTGAGATCACCTGCAAGCTCGAAATCGACCTGCGCGGTAAGGAAGGTCGCTGACTTGACCTTGTCGGCGTCACCTTTCGCCGCGAGCATGGCGAGGGTCGCGGCAAGAGTGGTGCCCGCGACGCAATAGCCGATCGCGTGGACGTGCGGCACCCCAAGCAGGTCACGGACCGTGTCGATCGCATCGACCTGTGCTTCTACATAGTCGTCCCACACCAGGTCCTTCATCGACGCGTCAGCCGATTTCCAGGACACCATGAACACCGAAAGCCCCTGTTCGGCGGCCCATTTGACGAAGCTTTTTTGCGGATTGAGGTCGAGAATATAGAAACGGTTGATCCACGGCGGGAATATGACGAGCGGGACCGTGAACACCTGCTTCGTCACCGGCGCGTAGTGAATGAGCTGATAAAGCTCGGTCTCGTGGATCACCTTGCCCGGTGTCGTCGCGATGGTCACGCCGACCTCGAAGGCATCGGGGTCGACATGGCTGAGCTGCCCGCGCGCGAGGTCGGCCAGCATGTGACGCAGTCCCTTTAGCAGGCTCTCGCCGCGCGTCTCGACCGCGCGCTTGATAACCTCCGGGTTGGTGATCGCAAGGTTGGTCGGCGATAGCGCCTCGGTCATCGATCTGGCCGCAAACTCCATTTTGGCACGCGCGGCCTCGTCGAGCCCCTGCATCTGCCTTGTGGTCGCGAGCAACTGGTCGGACAACAGGCCATAGGTTTGGCGGATCAGCGAAAACACGGGGTTCGCGGTCCAGTCAGGATCGGCAAAGCGTCGGTCCTTGGCGTCGTCGGCGGGCGCGGGCGGGGTGAGGCCTGGAGTGAGCGCCGCGAGCGAGGTCCAGAAGGCGGCGCCTTGTTCCCACATCCTTGCGCTTTGCTCGGCCCATAGTCGTACGCCGCCGCTGCCCAGCCAATTTGCGGGGTCGAGCAGCGGCGCGGCCGCCTTCTCCGCATCGGCCTGACCAAGCGCAAAGTCGCTCATCATCTGCTGCGCGCGCGCCATCACGCTCGTCCAGTGCTGGAGATCCTCCGCCGAGGGTAGAAAGGGGCTGCGCGTGTTGGTCGCCTCGTCTTCGCCCTTGCCGCTACCCGCATCGCTCATGTTCGTTCCCGCTGGTCAGTGCCGTCAATTTGCCTATAACAAGCCGCGGTGCGGCTGGCGAGCTTGCCGCTCGCATCCATTCAAACGCACACGAAAAGGAGTTGTTCTAGTTCCCCATGTCCGACGATGAATTCTATCGCATCAAGCGCCTGCCGCCCTATGTCATCGCCGAAGTGAATGCGATGCGAGCGGCAGCACGCGCCGCGGGCGAGGACATCATCGATCTGGGGATGGGCAACCCCGACCTGCCGCCGCCGCAGCATGTGATCGACAAGCTGTGCGAAGTGGCGCAGAAACCCAACGCACACGGCTATTCGCAGTCGAAAGGCATTCCAGGCCTCCGACGCGCGCAGGCCAATTATTATGCCCGCCGGTTCAATGTCGAACTCGACCCCGAGAGTGAGGTGGTCGTGACGATGGGGTCCAAGGAAGGGCTTGCGAGCCTCGCGACGGCGATCACCGGCCCGGGAGATGTGGTCCTCGCGCCGAACCCCAGCTATCCGATCCACACCTTCGGCTTCATCATCGCCGGGGCGACGATTCGCAGCGTTCCGACG
Organism: Sphingopyxis flava; assembly: GCF_900168005.1. Classification (GTDB taxonomy): domain Bacteria; phylum Pseudomonadota; class Alphaproteobacteria; order Sphingomonadales; family Sphingomonadaceae; genus Sphingopyxis; species Sphingopyxis flava. Next base: position 35,039 of record NZ_FUYP01000004.1, on the reverse strand, counting down.
ACCCCGGATGAAAATTACTGGCGCGCGCTCGACCGCGCGATGGCCTTCACCGTCCCGCGCCCGTCGATCCTCGTGGTCAATTATCCCTCGAACCCGACCGCCGAGGCGGTCGACCTTGCATTCTACGAGCGGCTCGTCGCTTGGGCGAGGGAGAACAAGGTCTGGGTCTTGAGCGACCTTGCCTATTCGGAGCTCTACTACGATGGCAATCCGACCCCTTCCATCCTGCAGGTGCCCGGAGCGAAAGACGTCGCGATCGAATTCACCTCGATGTCGAAAACCTACTCGATGGCAGGGTGGCGCATGGGCTTCGCGGTCGGCAACAAGCGACTGATCGCGGCGATGACGCGGGTCAAATCCTATCTCGACTATGGCGCGTTCACGCCGATCCAGGCCGCAGCCTGCGCTGCGCTGAACGGCCCGCAGGACATCGTTGCCAGGAATCGCGACCTCTATCAGAAGCGTCGCGATGTCATGGTCGAAAGCTTCAGCCGGGCGGGCTGGGAAATCCCGAGCCCGCCCGCGTCGATGTTCGCTTGGGCGCCGCTGCCGCCCGCGCTCAAGGATATGGGGAGCCTCGAATTTTCAAAGCAGCTGCTGACCCATGCCAAGGTCGCGGTCGCACCGGGCGTTGGCTATGGTGAGGACGGCGAAGGCTTTGTGCGCATTGCGATGGTGGAGAATGAACAGCGCATTCGTCAGGCGGCGCGCAACATCCGCAAATTCCTGTCGATGCACGGTGTCAACACGCCGTCGGTCGCTGCGGGCGGGAACTGATCCGCGGGTGCAGGGCTTGGACGCGAGTGCGATTGCCCAGACGATCCAGTTGTCGGTCACGCCCGTATTTCTGCTGGTGGCGACCGGCAGCCTGCTCAACGTTCTCGCGGGCCGGCTGTCGCGTGTCGTAGACCGCTCGCGGGTATTGATGACCCGCTGGTCAGAGACCGAAGGCGATGAGCATGAGCGGGTGGTCGCCGAACTGCGCGCCGCCGACCGGCGGATGCGGGTCATCAATGACTCGATCCTCGCCGCAGTCGCCTGCGGCATCGTCATATGCTTGCTCGTCGCGCTTCTGTTCACGCAGGCTTTCACCGGGCTCAACCTCGGCGTCGCTGCGTCGTGGGCCTTCGCGCTCGCGATGCTGCTGCTTCTCGTGTCCCTGCTTCTCTTTCTCGTCGAGGTCCGCCTTGCCATTCGCGCGATCCAGGTTCCGATGGACCTGCTTGAGGGCGAGGACATTGGCTGGCTGCGGCGGCAGCGGCGGTAGCGCTCTTTCCTGATCCGTTCGTGTCGAGCGGCCGCTAGACACGCCTCTCGGGAAGGCTCAATTCGATGGGCCTCGCGGCTAGGCTCAATGCAAGCGGTCCCGGGATTGGCGCTACGGCGCTACGCTTGTTCGATAGGTCGGCGCCACCCGCTTGGCGCTTGCCTGTTCATAGGCATATCCTGCGGCAAGCACCGCACCATCGGACCATTTCGGTCCTATGAAGGAAAGGCCCACCGGGAGGCCCTCGACGGCGCCCATCGGCACGGTGAGGTGCGGATAGCCGGCGACCGCGGGAAGGTCGCTCACGCTCGGACCTGTATAATGGTCGCCGTTCACAAGGTCGCTGGTCCAGGCGGGACCGTTGGTCACGCCGACGAGCAGGTCGACGCCGTGATCTTTCAGCAGCCTGTCGATCCCTTGGGAACCGGCGAGCCGAGCGGCCTTTGCCTTGGCGGCAAGATAGGCGGGGCTGTCGAGGCCGCCCTTGGTCTCGGCGAGTTCGAACAGCGATTGGTCGAACCAGCGCAATTCCTCGGGGTGAGCCTTGTTGAAGGCGATCAGGTCGGCGAGCGTCTTCGGGCCGTCCGCTGAAGGCAGGCCTGCCAGATAGGCGTTCATATCGGCCTTGAGTTCGGTCATCAGCACCTCGAACTCGGCATCGCCCAGCCCCTCAATGCCGGACTGGCTGTCCTCGATCTCGACGACCGCGGCGCCAAGATCGGCAATTTGTCGAAGCGCCGCATCGAACAGCGCGACGATGTCGGCGCGCGAACCGATGCGGTCGCGCAGCACGCCGATGCGCTTGCCCCGGAGCGCGTCGGGCGAAAGCGCGGCCACGAAATCGGTCTTGTGCGCATCGGCCTCGGCCGTCGCAGGATCGGCAGGGTCGCTGCCCGCGATGATGCTGAGCATGGCGGCGGCATCGCGCACACTCAGCGTCATCGGCCCCGCCGTGTCCTGACTGCGGCTGATCGGTACGATGAAGGTGCGGCTGACGAGCCCCACCGTCGGCTTGAAGCCGACAACGCCGTTCAGCCCCGACGGACAGGTTATCGAACCGTCGGTTTCGGTCCCCACCGTCAGCGCCGCAAGGCTCGCCGCCATCGCCGCGCCGCTTCCGGCCGAGGACCCGCAAGTGTTGCGATCGAGCGCGTAAGGGTTCTTTGTCAGTCCGCCAACCGCACTCCAGCCGCTCGTCGAGCTGTCCGAGCGAATGTTTGCCCATTCCGAAAGATTGGTCTTGCCGAGGATCACGGCACCCGCCTCGCGCAGCCGAGCGACAAGCGGTGCGTCGCGGCCCGTGACATTGTCCTTGAGCGCTAGCGAGCCCGCGGTGGTGGGAACAGGCCCTGCCGCCTCGATATTATCCTTGAGCAGAACCGGGACGCCGTGGAGCGGACTGCGCACCTTCCCCGCGCTGCGCTCGGCATCGAGTCGGCGGGCCTCGGCGAGCGCGTCGGGGAAGATTGCGATCACGGCATTCAGCTTGGGTCCATGATCGTCGATCCTCAGGATGCGGTCGAGGTAGATGCTCGTGATGAGCTCGCTGTCGATCGATCCCGCGGTCATTTCGGCCTGCAACGTCGTGGCATCCTTCCCCGCGATGTCGGGTAGCGGCGGCGCCATTGCGGCGGCCGGAACATGCGGCAGGATGGCGGCAGCCGCCGTCAGTGCAGCGAGCGAGGAAAAAAATTTCATGGCGAGCAGGCTCGGACGCCGTAAGGGCAATTGCAAGCGGCAATTTTCGTGCCGGCGCCGCGGCATTGACAGGCCCGACCCAGCTCTGCTCTGTCGCCGCCGGAGACAAGAATGAACGAAAAGCCAGCCCTTGCCGCAGGGCCCGGGTCGCCCCTCGCCGACAGCTCTTCCGCGCAGACGCGGACGATGCTGTGGATTCTGCTCATTGTATATATCTTCAACTTCCTCGACCGACAGATCGTCAATATTCTCGCCGAGCCGATCAAGACCAGCCTGCGCCTCAGCGACACCCAATTGGGGCTGCTCGCAGGACCTGCATTCGCGGTTTTCTACGCGCTGCTCGGCATTCCGATCGCGCGCCACGCCGACAAGGAAGGGACGAACCGGGTTAGACTGATCGCGATCGCGCTTGCGGTCTGGTCGGCGATGACGGCGGTCTGCGGCCTCGCACAGAATTTTATCCAACTGCTTTTTGCGCGGATCGGCGTCGGTGTGGGGGAGGCGGGCTGTACACCAGCCGCGCATTCGCTGATCACCGATAGCGTTCCAGCCGAAAAGCGCTCATCGGCGATCGCCTTCTATGGACTGGGCGTCCCGGTCGGCTCGTTGCTCGGGCTCATTCTCGGCGGCGTGGTGAACGACCTCTACGGTTGGCGCATCGCGCTGATGCTGGTCGGTGCGCCGGGCCTCCTCCTCGCGCTGATCGTTCTTATTTTCATGCGCGAGCCGCGGCACCATCGCATCGCCCAGACGGTAAAGGCAGCGCCTGCGCAGCTTCCCGTCGGTGCGGCGCTGCGCGAAATCTTCAGCTCGCGTGCTTTCGTATTCATCCTGATTGCGGCCTCGGCCACGGCCTTCCTCAGCTATGGTAAGGCGCTTTGGACGATCAGCTTTTTTATCCGCAGTCATGGTCTGTCGACGACCGAGGCGGGATTGTCGATGGCCGTCGTACTCGGGCTCGCGGCGGCGCTTGGTACATGGCTTGGGGGCAAGGCGGCCGACGTCTTCGGCCGGCGTGACAAGCGGCATATATTGACGCTGCCCGCCTATGGCATGGCGATTGTCGCGCCCCTTCTGTTCCTCGGCTATGTGATGGAAGATTGGCGGGTCGCAATGGCGCTGCTGATCATTCCGAGCATCATCAACGCGGCCTATTATGGCCCCGCTTATGCCTGCGTACAGGGGCTTGTGCGACCGCAGGCGCGGGCGGTCGCCGCATCAATCATGTTGTTCGGCCAAAATCTCATCGGTCTTGGCTTTGGGCCATTTCTCTTCGGCGTATTTTCAGACGCGCTCGCGCCCACTTATGGCGAGGAGAGTGTGCGCTATGTCCTCTATGGCGCCGCGTGGCTCGGGCTCATCCCTGCTTTCTTCTTCTGGCGCGCCAGCTTGCGCCTCGCGAGCGAGCTCAAGTCGGGTTAGAAGGGCGGGCCGACGAGCGCGCGCTGCGCGCGCGCGGCGTCGATCCACCAGCAAAGATCGTCGGCAAAGCGCGGAAAGGCCTTTGCGATCCTGGCTCCGTCTTCGCCCGCCGGCGCGCCCGCCTCGTCGAAGGCGCCGCCGATCCGCGCGAGGCTGAGCGGCGTCGAAGTCACCACCATCCCCATCGCGCCCAGCGTCGTGCGCCACGCGGTCGCGGCGCGGATGCCCGCGAAGGGGCCTGCCGAATAGGAGGCAATCGCTACGGGCCGCCAGGCGAATTGCGTAAGATAATGGTCGACCAGATTCTTGAGGCCGGGCTGGAACCCGCCATTATATTCGCCCGCGACAAAGACGAAGCCGTCGGCTGCCGCAATGGTGTTGGCAAGAGCCTCCATCGCGGCCGGGGCCTCTCCTGCGGCATAATCGCTGTGGCGGCGATCGAGCATCGGCAGATTGACTGCCTTGGCATCGATCAGTTCGGCGTGATCGCCGCGCGCGGCGATGGCATGGGTGATCCAGCGCGCGAGCTTGATGCCCTGTCGGTCGCGGCGATAGCTTCCGTAGAAGACGAGGATAGAGCGGCGCATGTCCTTCAAGGTGCCACGCGGCGCGCAAAAACGGAAGCGCTTGCGCGCATGGCCCCGCACCCTAAGCTGGCGGCGACAAAGAGGGGAGGGATATCATGCGTATCTACCGCACGTCGGACGAGCGCTTTGCGGCGCTGCCGGACTGGCCTTATGCGCCGAACTACCTGGAAATTGAAGGGGGACTGCGCGTCCATTATGTGGACGAAGGGGCGCGAGGAGCGCAGCCGGTGCTGATGCTGCACGGCGAACCCACCTGGGGCTATCTCTACCGCCGCATGATCGGACCCGTCGCGGCGGCAGGCTTTCGCGCCGTGGTACCCGACCTCATCGGCTTCGGCCGTTCGGACAAACCGCTCGAGCGCACCGCCTACAGCTACGCGGCCGAGGTCGCATGGATGCGACAGTGGATCGAGAGGCTGGATCTTAAGGATATCATCCTCGCCTGTCAGGACTGGGGGTCGCTGATCGGTCTCCGGCTCGTTGCCGAAATGCCCGGGCGCTTTGCCGGCGTCGCGCTGTCGAACGGCGGCTTGCCAGAGGGCCAGCCGGCGCCGCGCGCCTTTGCAATCTGGCGCGCTTTCGCGCGCTACAGCCCGGTTTTCCCGATCGGGCGGATCGTCCATGCGGGCGCAAAAAGGCGGCTGACCCCGGAGGAGATCGCGGCCTATGACGCGCCCTTTCCGACACGTGCGTCGATGGTCGCTGCGCGCCTCTTCCCGTCCTTGGTGCCGCTCGGCGACAATATAGCCGTGCCTGATCAGAAGCGTGCGTGGGAGGCACTTGAACAATTCGAAAAGCCCTTCCTTTGCTGCTTTTCCGATGGCGATCCCATCACGCGCGGCGGCGATGCGCTGTTTGTCGAACGCGTTCCCGGCGCGCGCCTGATGGCACATCGCACGCTTCGCGGCGGACATTTTATCCAGGAGAATGACTCCGCGGGCTTTGTCGCCGCGATCCTCGACGTGGCAGCCGCGCACTAGGCGCGCAGGCCCTTTCGGGCCGGGAAGATGCGGAGCGCCGCGGCCGCGATGAGCAGCAGCACTGGCGGGTATAGCTGGGATTGACCGCCGCGCGGCTGCCATAGCTGACCATGAAGGTCAGCCCGATGTACCAGACCCCGGCCTTGTGCAGCCGGTGCCAGTACTTCGCACCCAGCCTTCGCACGGCGCCGTCGAACGAGGTCGCGGCGATCAGGGCGATGAAGACATAGGCGAGTCCTCCGCCGATGTGGGTCGAGACCGGGGGCGGCGTCTCGCCGGCATGGACGCCGAACAGCCAGAGGATGGCGGTTCAGGCGCTTCAGGGGCCGCTGATTGATACGCCGCTATCGAATGACGGAGACTTTCACGCCAGCGGCGTCCGCGATCGTCCGCCACCTCTTGTCCGCCGTGAGCGCAGGCAGCCCGTCGCGCAGCGCAAGCGCCAGGCAGAATCTGTCGCTCAGGGACAAGCCTGCCTCGGCGGTCACGGCCCTCAGCCTTCCGGCGATGGTTGCAAGGGCATGGTCCGCTTCGACGATGGTCATCGGCAAGGGGTGCAGCATGGCGTCCACTTCGTTTGCCGGCATCCCCGCATGGATGAAATGACTCACCACCTCGGCATAGTTGACCGACGTCATCGGCGATGCGGCGATCGCATCGGCCACCTTTCCGGCTCCTGCTTCTTCCTTCAGCAATGCCAGTAGCGCCGAAGCATCGAGGACCGCTTCGCTCATTCGCCGGAGTCCTCGCGGCGGCCGGCGAGAAACGCATCAACCGACGTCTCGGGTCTTCCGGCGGTGTATTTCTTCGCGAGCGCTCGCGCATGCGCGATCGACTGGGCAACGGTCCGCAGGATGACGCCGTCGGGCGTCTCTTCGACGAGCAGCGAACCGCCGCTGGCAAGCCCAAGGCGCTTGCGGATGTCGGCGGGCAGGCTCATCCGACCGTTTGGGGTGATCGTGACCTGAACTGTCATCGTGTACCTCTTAATTCCTTCGCTCCGTGACCTCGCTGTTCGCAGCGCTCGACATCGCCACCGGCGCCGGGATCGGCAAGTGCTACAAACGCCACCGAGCAACCGAGTTCCTCGACTTCCTCAAGCGGATCGACGCCCAGATGCCGGAGGGGCTGGACGTGCATCTCGTGATGGATAATTATGCCACCCACAAGAGGCCGAAGATCAAGGCCTGGCTCGCGTGCCGTCCGCACTGGCATGTTCACTTCACACCGACTTCGGCGTCCTGGATCAACCAGGTCGAACGCTGGTTGCAGAGCTGAGGCGCAAGCAGTTGCAACGCGGCCGTTCACCGATCCACCGCAGAGCTCGAAGCCGATATCGCCGCCTTCATTGCGGCTCACAACGAAAACCCAAAATCCTACAAATGGGTCAAATCCGCCGACGAAATCTTCGCCTCCGTCAAACGATTCTCTCAAAAGACAATGAACCGAACTTCGGATTCAGGTGACTAGTCGCTGAACGGGTCGCGGATCAGGATCGTGTCCTCGCGCTCGGGGCTGGTCGAGACGAGCGCGATTGGGGTCTCGATCAACTCCTGAACGCGCTGGATATATTTGATCGCCTGTGCCGGAAGGTCCGCATAGCTGCGCGCGCCCGCCGTCGACTCGCTCCAGCCATCCATTTCCTCGTAGATCGGCTCGACCGCGGCCTGGTCAGCCGCGTGGCTCGGGAAATAGTCTAGAATCTTGCCCCGAAGGCGGTAGCCGGTGCAGATACGCACCTTTTCGAACCCGTCGAGCACGTCGAGTTTGGTGAGGGCGATACCCGTGACGCCTGACACTGCGCAGCTTTGCCGGACGAGCACCGCGTCGAACCAGCCGCAGCGGCGCTTGCGCCCTGTGACGGTACCGAATTCATGACCGCGCTCGCCCAGTCGCTGGCCGGTCTCATCTTCGAGCTCGGTCGGGAAGGGGCCGCTGCCGACGCGCGTTGTATAGGCTTTGGCGATGCCGAGAACGAAGCCGACCGCCGAGGGGCCAAGCCCCGAACCCGCCGCGGCGGTGCCGCTCACCGTGTTTGAGCTGGTGACAAAGGGATAGGTGCCATGATCGATGTCGAGCAGCACGCCCTGTGCACCCTCGAAGAGGATGCGTGCACCGGCCTTGCGCACCTTTTTCAGTCGCTTCCACACAGGCTGCGCATATTCGAGGACATAGTCGGCGATTTCGGCTAGGTCGGTCTTCAGCCTCTCGCGATCAATCGGCGGCTCGCCAAAACCGGCGCGCAGGGCATCATGATGTGCCGTCAGGCGGTCGATCTGGGGTTCAAGATGGTCAAGATGCGCAAGGTCGCAGACGCGAATCGCGCGGCGCCCCACCTTGTCCTCATAGGCGGGACCGATGCCGCGGCCGGTCGTGCCGATCTTGCCCGCGCCGGCCGCGGTTTCGCGCAGCGCGTCGAGGTCACGGTGAAACGGCAGGATGAGCGCGCAATTGTCAGCGATGGCAAAATTGTCGGGATGGATCTCCACTCCCTGGCCGCGCAGCTTGGTGATCTCGTCGCGCAGTGCCCAGGGGTCGAGGACAACGCCATTGCCGATGATCGACAGCGTGCCGGTCACGATACCCGAGGGAAGCAGCGACAGCTTGTAGGTCTCGTTGCCGACGACGAGCGTATGCCCGGCGTTATGGCCGCCCTGAAAGCGGACGACTGCGTCGGCACGACTCGCGAGCCAGTCGACGATCTTGCCCTTGCCCTCGTCGCCCCATTGCGACCCGATGACGGTAACATTTGCCATGATGCTGTCCTGCTGTCTGCGGGCTCCAAGGCCCGCGCGGCTTTAGCCGATTCCTTCGTGGAGGCAAGGGTCGCGGAGGGGGGAATATGCGGCGATCGCAGGTTCCGCACTTTCGGGCGAAGCGGATCGCGGGCATTATTCTCAGGGAAGCGTCACGCTTCCACCGGTCCTTGAGCGCCCAGCACCCATCCGCAGCCGAGCCGTGCGGCATCCTCGGCATCGGTCAGCGCCGCGACCGTCTGCCAGCCGTCGGCGCGCAGGCTTGCGGCAATGGCCTGGTCGTGGCCGAGGGGCAGAAAGATGCGGCGCTCGGCAATGTCCTCGCCGCCCAGCCCGGCGTCGATCAGCGGGTCGGGGTAAAGCGAAAATCCGACCGCGGGTTCTTCCTGACCGCCGCCGACCGGGATCGCATAGCTGCCGCCGAGCCCGATATGCGCGCCTTGCCCGGCAACGAAGATCGAGAAACCGAACCAGCTTTGATAAGCAAAGCCGTGGCGTTCGGTCGGATCGAGCGTGAGGTTTACGCGCTCGCGTACCGGGGCGGCGATCGCCTCGATTGCGTCGAGGCGCCTGGCCAGAACGCCCCCAGTGTCGAAGGCTCGCAGGTCGGCAATCGCCAGGTCGAATGGACCGGTCGCGCGGAGCAGCGGGAGATAGGCCTCCGCGCCCAGCCGCGCCAGCGCGCCGGCGTCCTTGGCGTCGAGCGCGTCGCGCAGGGCCTCGACGTCGCCCGTCACCGGCAGGGGCCCGCCGGCGAGCAGGTCGACAAGGTCGGGCATGGTGAAGTCGAAGGTGACTCGGCCGATGCCTGCTGCCTCGATCGCGTCGATGGCGACGGTCACGATTTCGCGCGCCGCGGCAACACTATCGCTGCCGATCAGCTCGGCTCCGACCTGGAGCATCTCGCGCGCCGGACGCAGCTGGCTCGCGCGCAGCTTGACCACCTGACCTGCATAGCAAAGGCGCAGTGGCCGCGGGGCCTGCGCCAACAGCGAAGTCGCGATGCGCCCTACCTGCCGCGTGATGTCGGGGCGGAGCGCCAGCGTTCGCTGCGACACCGGATCGGTGAAACGCAGAAGGTCGCGCGCCGATCGTTCGTCATCGCCCCCCAGCGTTTCGCGAAACTCAGCAAGCGGCGGCGCGACGCGGCCATATCCATGCGCACGCATCGCATCGACAAGCGCGCGGGTAACGCGCGATGCCGCCTCTGCCTGTCGGGGGAGGCGGTCGCGAAGGCCTTCGGGCAGCAGGGCGGGAGCCTTGGTCATTGCGGTGGCCTTAGGATGGTGGAGGCATGGATTCAACCAGCCTCGAAATCCGATCGCCTCGAGCATCATCGAGATGCGCTGAAGGGGAGAGCCTCATCGATGGGCTTCTCGACTTTGCTCGATGCGACCGGTGGGAAAGGCGACTTTAGAACGTCAGCCCCTTCACTGTCTTCACGCCGGGAAGCTGGCAGATCTGCCACAGCATCGGTTCGGGCAGCGGCGAGTCGAGCGACAGCAGCAACACCGCTTCGCCGCCTGCGGCACGGCGGCCGAGATGGAAGGTGCCGATGTTAAGTCCAGCCTCGCCGAGCGCGGTGCCGATGCGGCCGATGAAGCCCGGCGCGTCTTCGTTGACGATATAGAGCATGTGGCCATCGAGATCGGCCTCCACCTTGATCCCGAACATTTCGACGAGACGCGGCTCATTATTGCCGAACAGCGTTCCCGCGACGGAGCGGTCGCCCTGGCTGGTCGCGACGGTGACCCGAACGAGGGTGTGATAATCACCCTCGCGGTCATGACGCACCTCGCGCACGTCGAGCCCGCGCTCGCGCGCGAGGTGCGGGGCATTGACCATGTTCACGCTGTCCGAATAGCGACGCATCAGCCCGGTGAGCACCGCCGCGGTGATCGGTTTCAGATTGAGTTCGGCGGCTGCGCCCTCGACTTCGACCGAGATCGTCGTGAGATTGTCGTGCGCGAGCTGGCCAACGAGACTGCCAAGCTTTTCAGCGAGGCTCATATAGGGACGCAGCTTCGGCGCTTCCTCGGCTGACAGGCTCGGTACGTTGAGCGCGTTGGTGATGCCGCCGGTGAGCAGATAGTCCGAAATCTGTTCAGCGACCTGGATCGCGACATTGACCTGCGCCTCGTCGGTCGAGGCGCCGAGATGCGGCGTACAGATGAAGTTCGGAGTTCCGAACAGTGGATGATCGGCCGCCGGCGGTTCGCTCTGGAACACATCGAGCGCCGCGCCCGCGACATGGCCCGTGTCGAGCGCCTCCTTTAGCGCTGCTTCGTCAATGAGTCCGCCGCGCGCGCAGTTGATGATCCGCACGCCCTTCTTGGTCTTTGCGAGATTCTCCTTCGACAGGATGTTGCGGGTCTGGTCCGTCAGCGGTGTGTGCAATGTGATGAAGTCGGCCCTGGCGAGCAACGTGTCGAGATCGGCTTTTTCGACGCCGAGCTCGACCGCTCGCTCGGGGGTCAGGAAGGGGTCGAAGGCGACGACCTTCATGCGCAGGCCAAGGGCGCGCTCGGCAACGATGCTGCCGATATTGCCGCAGCCGATCAGCCCGAGCGTCTTTTGCGTGAGCTCAACCCCCATGAAGTCGTTCTTCGGCCATTTGCCTGCCTGCGTGCCTGCGTTTGCCTCGGGAATCTGCCGGGCGAGCGCGAACATCATCGCGACCGCATGTTCGGCAGTGGTGATGCTGTTGCCGAAAGGCGTGTTCATCACGATGACGCCTTTCTTCGACGCCTCCGGAATGTCGACGTTGTCGACGCCGATGCCGGCGCGGCCGACGACTTTCAGATTGGTGGCGGCTGCAAGCACATCGGCGGTGACCTTGGTCGCCGAGCGGATTGCGAGACCGTCATAATTGCCGATGATGGCGATCAGTTCTTCTTTGGTCTTGCCGGTGATCACGTCGACGTCGATGCCGCGTTCCTTGAAGATCGCGGCGGCCCGGGGGTCCATCTTGTCGGAAATCAGAACTTTGGGTTTGGTCATCGGAATAGCTTTCAAGAAATCCGTTCGGCCGTTTCTGTCGAAGTGCCGGCCTTCTTTGACGACGGCACGAGGAAAAATCGGCCCTTCGACAAGATCAGGGCGAACGGAAAGGAATAAGGTTCAGGCCGAAAGGCTGGCGTAGGCCCAATCGAGCCACGGGCCGAGGGCTTCGATATCGGCGGTGTCGACGGTTGCGCCGCACCAGATGCGAAGACCCGGAGGAGCGTCGCGGTAACCGGCGATGTCATAGGCTGCACCTTCGGCCTCGAGCAGGCCTGCGAACTTCTTGATGAAATCCGCGTCGGCGCCCGCAACGGAAAGGCACACCGACGTTTTCGAGCGGCTCGCGGGATCGGCGGCGAGGTGGCTTAGCCACTCGCGTTGCGAAACGATCCTGTCGAGCGCGGCCGCATTGGCATCGCTACGTGCCTTCAGCCCTTCGAGACCCCCCAGGGATTTGGCCCATTCGAGCGCGAAGATCGCATCCTCGACGGCGAGCATCGAGGGGGTGTTGATCGTTTCGCCCTTGAACACGCCTTCGACGAGCTTCCCGCCCTTGGTCAGACGGAAAACCTTGGGAATCGGCCAGGTGGGGGTATGGGTTTCGAGCCGCTCCGAGGCGCGGGGGCCGAGGATCAGGACGCCGTGACCGCCTTCGCCGCCGAGCACTTTCTGCCAGCTGAAGGTCGCAACATCGATCTTGTCCCACGGCAGGTCGTAGGCAAACACCGCTGACGTTGCGTCAGCAAAGCTCAGCCCCTCGCGGTCGGCGGCGATCCAGTCGCCATCGGGGACGCGGACACCGCTGGTGGTGCCGTTCCAGGTGAAGAGCACGTCGTTCGACCAGTCGACCTGGCTGAGATCGGGGAGCGCGCCATAGTCCGCCCGGATGATGATCGGATCGAGCTTGAGTTGCTTGGCGACGTCGGTGACCCAGCCCTCGCCGAAGCTTTCCCACGCGAGCGCCGTGACCGGACGGGCGCCGAGCATCGTCCACATCGCCATCTCGAAGGCGCCGGTGTCCGACCCGGGAACGATGGCGATTCGGTGGGTGTCGGGAAGCTTCAGCAGCTCGCGCATCAGATCGAGGCAATATTGAAGGCGCGCCTTGCCGATCTTGGCACGGTGCGAGCGGCCTAGCGAGTCAGTCGCGAGTTTTTCGGGGGACCAGACCGGCGGCTTGGCGCAGGGTCCGGAAGAAAAATAGGGGCGCGTCGGGCGCACCTGTGGCGTCGTCACTTCACTCATTTAGTCTCTCCTTGCAGAGAGCGCGCGCGGCGTTGGGACCGCGTGGCCCGGCGCCGCGTTTAGGGCGGGCTGCGAAACTGTCAAACAAAATGCGCAGGCCGCGCGAAATTATCGGTGAGCCGAACCAATGGTTAAGAGCTTCTTTACCAATTTGCCGGTATTTTGACGCCATGACCATCCCGATGCTCTTCAAGCCCCGGATGCTCCTCGCTGTCGCCGCCGCGCTCGCGCTTTCCGCCTGCTTCGGCGCGCCCGAGGCGATGAAGCAATATGGTGGTGGCAAGCGGACAAGCGCATCGAGGCCCGATCGTCCGCAAGCGGTGGGCACGCCCTCTTTCACCAGTGCAGAGGCGAAGCAGTGCGCGGTCGACCTTCAGCGCGCGGGAGTGCGCTTCACTCCGCTGCCCAATCAGAATCATGGTGGGGGCTGTACCTCGATCGATTCGGTGAAGCTCCTCGATATCGGCACGCCGGTTACCAATCTGGGCGCAATGACCTGTCCCTTGGCGCGCAACTTCGCGGCTTGGGTCCAATATGCAGTACGCCCCGCGGCGCGCGCCTATTTCGGTGCCGAAGCGGTGAAAGTCGAGACCTTCGGCACCTATAGTTGCCGCAATATTTATGGCGGCCGTTCGGGGCGGCTCTCGCAGCATGCCTCGTCGAACGCTGTCGATGTCGCTGGATTCGTGCTGGCAGACGGTCGGCGGATCATGCTCGACGGCGGTTGGCACGGCGACAAGGCGTCGCAGGATTTTCTTCGCGCGCTGCACAAATCGGCGTGCCGGCGATTCGGAACGGTGCTCAGCCCCGATTACAACGCGGCCCATTATAACCATTTCCATCTCGACATGAGTGGCAACGGATACTGCCGCTGACTTGGCAAAGCGCGGGGAAATCGCTAGCCGCTCCCCAATGACAAAAGAGAAACCCCATCGTTCGCGGTTCCACAAGGCCAAGGACGACGCCGAATTCGCCCAGCAGGCGACCTCCACGCCCCAGACCGCCAGCGCCGCCTATCGGCTTGCGTTCCAGGACACCGACTTTCTGCTCCGCGAGGACTTGCGTCCCGTCCGCTTCCAGCTCGAACTGTTGAAGCCCGAACTGCTGCTCGACGAGGCAGGGATCGAGTCTACGCTCGTCATCTATGGCTCGGCGCGCATTCCCGAACCCGTCGATGCCGACGCGCTCGAGGCGGCGGCGACCGACGATAGGACCCGCAACATTGCGCGGCGGCTGAAGGCAAAGGCGAAATATTATGATGAAGCCCGGGCACTTGCCCGCCTCGCAAGCCAGGTGCCGTGCGACGATAAGGGATGCCGCCACTTCGTCGTCTGCTCGGGTGGCGGGCCGTCGATCATGGAAGCAGCCAACCGCGGCGCCGCCGACGAAGGGCGCGATTCGATCGGGCTCAACATCGTCCTGCCGCACGAACAGGCGCCGAACCGTTATGTGACGCCGGAGCTCAGCTTCCAGTTTCACTATTTCGCACTCAGGAAGATGCACTTCCTGCTTCGCGCGCGCGCGGTCGCGGTGTTCCCGGGCGGGTTCGGCACGTTCGACGAAATGTTCGAGCTGCTGACGTTGATCCAGACCGGAAAGATCAAGCCGATCCCGATCGTGCTGTTCGGCAAATCCTTCTGGAACCGTGTCGTCAATTTCGAGGCACTGGTCGAGGAAGGCGTGGTCAGCGCCCCGGACCTTGATCTCTTCCGCTTCGTCGAGACTGCGGGTGAGGCGTGGACGATCATCCAGGATTTCTACGCGAACACCCCGCATCCTTGATCGGCCCCCGCGCGAAAGCTGGAGCCGGCAGGGGACGGAGCAATTGGGAGCGGTTCTGGCGCGCGCCGGGGTCGCGTCAGTTCGACTGGGCTTCCAGATAGAGGAAAAGTGCCTTGCGGTCGGTCGGGTCGATGACGCCCGCGAAAGCCATGCGGGTGCCGGGCACATTTTTCATCGGGTCAGCGAGATAGGCGTCGAGCGCAGCCTCGTCCCAGATGCCGCCTTTCGCCTTCATCGCCCCCGAATAAGAAAAGCCCGGATACGCCGCGACGGGGCGGCCGACGACGCCGTGAAGATTGGGGCCAATACCATTGGTGCCGCCCTTGTCGATCGTATGGCAGGCGACGCAGCGCTTGAAGAGCTGCTCGCCCATCGCTGCGGTGGGTTCGATCGTCACCGCGGGCACATCGGCGTTTGCGGTGTCGGCACGAGGCGCGTCTTGCGGTTTGCCGCAACCAGCGAGCGTCAGCACGCCCGCCGCGAGAACGACGGGCGCCCAGTGCATTATTTCTTGGCTTCGGCGGGAGCCGGTGCAGCCGCGGCATCGGCGGGAGCTGCTGCCGCTTCGCCCTCGGCGGGCGCAGCTGCCGCATCGGCAGGCGCGGCCTCCGCATCGACAGGCGCGGCTTCCGCATCGGCAGCGGGTGCGGCCTCGGGCGTCGGAAGCGGCAGGTTCGAGCCCTGCGCGTTCATATAGACGATCAGGTTCGCGCGGTCCTCGGGGTTGCTGAGACCCGCGAACGACATTTTTGTCCCGGGGGCATATTTGCGCGGGCTGGTAAGCCAGGCGTCCATGCTTTCGAAATCCCAGTTACCCGGAACCGACTTCAGCGCGTCCGAATAGGAAAAACCGGGGACATGACCATGTGGCTTGCCGAGTGCGCCATAGAGATTGGGGCCGATGCCATTGGCGCCGCCCGCATTGATCGTGTGGCACGCGGCGCATTTTGCGAAGACGGCTTCACCCTTTGCCGGGTCGGCCGCCGCCAGGAGATTGGCGAGCGGGACAGCCGATTCGCCGCCACCCGCGCCTGCGTCGGCGTCTTCGATCGGGAAGCCCGGCTTTTCCGGATTGTGGCTCGCACTCAACATGCCGGTGCCGATCGACAGTCCAAGCGCGCAAATGCCCGCGAACAAGATCCACCCGGCAATAGTATTGTTGCGATTGTCCATGCTTGCAGCCCCGTTCGCTGGCGCCCGCGAAGGGGGCGCATGATAGGAATTGGCCGCTCCCTTACTGGCGCGCGCGCGGCGGCGCAAGGGGATGAAGTCCGCTCGGCGCAGTTGCACGCGGCGGACCGTGCGGCTATGCGCCGCCGCGCACCTCAGGGAAGGCAGATATGGGCAGTTATTCGGCTTCGGCGCAGCGGTTGGTCGATGAAATGAAGGCAGCGGCGCTCGCCGACCCAGCGCGTGGACTTGCCTTTCAGGGGGCGCCTGGTGCGAACAGCGATCTGGCGGCGCGTCAATATGATCCTGCCGCGCTTCCGCTGCCCTGCTATGCGTTTGAGGACGCGATCGAGGCGGTGCGCGAAGGTCGCGTCGACCGCGCGATCATCCCCATTGAGAATAGCCTGCACGGCCGTGTCGCCGACATTCATTTCCTGCTGCCCGAATCGGGCCTGTCGATCGTCGGCGAACATTTCTTGCCGATCCGCTACGGTCTGATGAGCCGCGATCTGGGTCCCGTCACGCGCGCGATGAGTCACGAGCAGGCGCTCGGGCAATGCCGCAAATGGCTGCGCGCCAACAATATCTCGCCGGTTGCACACAGCGACACTGCGGGAGCCGCCGCGTGGGTCGCGGACAGCGACGAGGTGGGCCTCGCCGCGCTCGCGCCGCCACACGCGGCCGACCTTTACGGGCTGACGCTGCACGGCACCGGGATGGAGGATGCCGACCATAATATGACGCGTTTCGTCGTCCTCGCGCGCGCGCCGCGCGCGACGCTGCCCGAGGGCCTGCCCTTGATGACGACCTTCATCTTCGAGGTGAAGAATGTGCCCGCCGCGCTCTACAAGGCGCTCGGTGGCTTCGCGACCAACGGCGTCAACATGACCAAGCTTGAAAGCTATCAGGTGGGCGGAAGCTTCGCTGCAACGACCTTCTATGCAGACATCGTAGGCGCTCCTGGCGAAGAAGCTGTTGACCTCGCCTTCGAGGAGCTGGATTTCCAGACCAAGTCGCTCCGCCTGCTTGGCACCTATCCGATGGCTCGGGTGCGCGGCTGACGGTTCCCGCCGCGCCGCTGATCCTAGCCGCCGTGCCGGCGGAGCAGGCGGGCGGTCGCGAAGCTCTGGACGACGAACAGCGTCACAAGGACGCTGGCGACGACGAGCCCGAACAGGTCGAAGGCTGAAAAATCGGTGCCGAGCACCGGCGCTCCGCCTACCAGGGGCATGATCATCGTCATCGCCATCAGCACGAGGCGAAGTTCGGTCGGACCGCCTGCCATGTAGGAAAGGCGGAACTCGCCGAGCACCTTCGCCGACAGGAAGGTGTGGATCGCAAGCAGCAGATAGCCGATTGCCCCCAGCAGCGCGACGTCGAGGCGGAAATAGGGGCTGGCGCCAAGGCCTCCCACTATTAGCACAATGGCAAGTCCGTCGACGCTGTGATCGACGAAATAGCCATAAGATGGGCGCTCGATGTGGCGCCATCGCGCAAGGCTGCCGTCGAGCGAGTCCCCGAACCAGTTGACGATGTAGCCCACGAGCGACAGCCCGAGCCATTCGTCGTCGATCCAGCTCAGCATATAGCCCGCCGCCACGAGCACGGCGCCACCAAAGCCCAGCAGGGTGAGCTGGTCGGGGGTCACCCAGCGGGGAAGGCGCGCGCACAGCCAGTTCAGAATGCGCCGCTCACTGCGCGCGAGAATATTTTGCTGAATGCGCGTCGGCGGCTGAACTGTCGCCGCCGCGGTACCGGGTAATTTGTCGTGCATGTCGACCTTTCGTCGATGGCCGTCACATCTGTGTCAGCCAGACGTCACACACCAGTCATAGGCTCGAATGGCGGGCAAGGGAAGGGCAGGGCCCTCCTCTGTCTTCGAATCGTCGGCCAAGCATGACGGTTCGGCGATTATCGCTAATCGCGCCAAGGCCCGATTTCGCCGACTTCCCCCACGGTGCGATAGCGGACCGCGCCGTCGAGCCAGGCGACTTCCCACATCGGTGCGGGGCGTGCCCATTCACCGATCACGAACAGCGGCAGCCGGTTCGCAGCGACAAACGCGAGGTCGTCGTCGGTCGGTCCCGGCATGACAGCGCTGGGCGTCTGATGCAGGCGCAAGACAGCCAGTGTGCCGGCCGGCGGGGCGGGCAGCGATTCGCGGACCGGAAAGCCGAAGCTCGCGCCAATCACCGGATAGCCCCTGTCATCGCGCGCGATGATCAGGACTTTGTCGGCGCTTCCGAATGGTCCCGCTACGGGCTTGCCCACCGCCTTGCGCCCGACGATCGCCGCATATTCGCGGACATCGCTGTCCGCGACCGGTGCAGGCGGAACGGACGCTGCTTCGGCGGGCGGCGGGGCGGGGGCGGGGGCCGGATCGGCAGCAAGGAGAAGCAGAGCGGCGATCAATGGGCGTCGCCCCAGCTCTTGCCAACCCCGATCTCGACCTCCAGCGGGACCGAGAGGGTAAGGACGGGTTCGGCGGCGCCCATCATCACGCGGCGGATGATCTCGCCCGCCGCTTCGGCTTTCGCTTCGGGCGCCTCGAAGACGAGTTCGTCGTGGACCTGGAGCAGCATCCTGACATCCGACAGTCCCGCGTCGGCGAGCGCTGCGGGCATGCGCGCCATCGCGCGCTTGATGAGATCAGCGCTGGTGCCCTGGATCGGCGCGTTGATCGCGGCGCGCTCGCTTCCTGCGCGCTCGTTCTGGCTCGCCGCCTTGATGCGCGGAAACCAGGTCTTCCGTCCGAAAAGTGTCTCGGTATAGCCCTGCGCGCGCGCTCTTTCGAGCGTGTCGGTGATATAGTCCGAAATGCCGGGGAAGCGCTCGAAATAGCGGGCGATCAGCGCCTGCGCCTCGTCGGGCGTAATCTCGAGCCGTCCCGCGAGGCCCCAGCGCGAGATGCCGTAGAGGATTGAGAAGTTGACGGTTTTGGCCTTGCCGCGCGTATCGCGGTTGACCTCGCCGAACAGCTCGATCGCGGTCGCGGCATGAATGTCCTGCCCCTGCGCGAAGGCCTCCTTGAGCTCGGGTACGTTGGCCATATGCGCAGCGAGGCGCAGCTCGATCTGGCTATAGTCCGCCGCCATCAGCACATGATCCGGCGCGGCTATGAAGGCATCGCGAATCTGGCGCCCGATCTCGGTCCGGATCGGAATATTTTGCAGATTGGGGTCGGTCGAGGACAGCCGCCCGGTCTGCGCGCCGACGAGGCTGTAGCTTGTGTGGACACGCCCGGTCACCGGATTGATCTGTTCCTGCAGCGCGTCGGTATAGGTCGACTTGAGCTTGGCGAGCTGGCGCCATTCGAGGATCTTGCGCGCAATCGGCACGCCGTCGCGTTCGAGCCGCTCAAGTTCGGTCTGATCGGTCGACCAAACCCCCGACTTGCCTTTGCGTCCGCCCTTTAGTCCCAGTTTGTCGAAAAGGATCTCGCCGAGTTGCTTGGGGCTGCCGATCGCGAAGGGCTGGCCGGCCAAGGCGTGGATCTCGCCCTCCATGCGCAGCATGTCGTTCGCGAACTCGCGTGACAGGCGCGCAAGATAGTCGCGGTCAACCACGATGCCCGCGCGTTCCATACCTTCGACGATGATCGCAAGAGGGCGGTCGACCATTTCGTAGATGCGGGTGCCGCCCTCGATCGGCAGACGCAGCTTGAGCAATCTCCACAGCCGCCAGGCGACCTCAGCGTCCTCGGCGGCATAGGCGGTCGCGCGGTCGAGCGGTACCTCGGCAAAGCTGATCTGCGCCCGGCCGGTCCCGCAGATCTCCTTGAAAGTCAGACATGTGTGCTCAAGATGCAGCTTGGCGAGCTCGTCGAGCCCATGCTGGTGCTTGCCTGCGTCGAGCGCGAAGCTCATCACCATCGTATCGTCATAGGGGGCGATGCCGATCCCGTGCTGCGCGAGCACGCCGATGTCGTATTTGAGGTTGTGCCCGACCTTTAATACCGCCTCGTCGGTGAAAAGCGCGTGAAGGCGGCCGAGCGCGTCCCCCATGGGTATCTGATCCGGTCTTTCGGCGAACATGTCGGTGCCACCATGGCCGAGCGGGATGTAACATGCCTTGCCTGGTCCGGTGGACAGGCTCACTCCCACAAGGGTGCCGGTGACGCTGTCGAGGCTTGCCGTTTCGGTGTCCACGGCAACGATATGTGCCTCCCGCGCTGCGTCGATCCAGCGATCGAGCGCCTCGATCGTCGTGACCGTCTCGTAGAGCGATCGGTCGATCGCTGGCATCGGGGGCAGCGCGGGCGTCGAGGGCGCGCTCGACGCAGCCGCGGACGCGCTGACCTTCCGCGGCAGCGTAGGCGGACCCGAGGGCGCGGCGCCATTGTCGAGCTTCGCCGACAGCGACCGGAAGCCATGTTCATCGAGAAAGAGCTTGAGCGGCCCCGCCGGGATCGCGCCGAGCTTCAGCGCATCGAGTGGATCGGGGAGGGGGCAGTCGCGCTTCAGGTCGACGAGGACACGCGACAATTCGGCCAGGGCGCGGTGTTCGATGAGATTGTCGCGAAGCTTGCTGGGCTTCATCGTCGCAGCGCCGTCGAGCGCAGCGGTCAGGCTGCCATATTCCTGAATCAGCTTTGTCGCGGTCTTGGGCCCGACGCCCCGCACGCCGGGAACATTGTCGACGCTATCGCCCATCAGCGCGAGGACGTCGCCGACGAGTTCAGGGGGGACCCCGAACTTCTCGTTCACCGCCTCCAGACCGATATGGGCATTTTTCATCGTGTCGAGCATGTCGACGCGCGGTCCCTCGGCGGGTTCGCGGATGAGCTGCATCAGGTCCTTGTCCGACGACACGATGGTCACGTCCCAGCCTTCTCGTACCGCGGCCTCGGCATAGCTTGCGATCAGATCGTCGGCCTCGAAACCTTCCATCTCGATGCAGGGCAGTGAAAACGCGCGCGTCGCGTCACGGATCAGTGGGAATTGCGGGACCAGGTCCTCGGGCGGCGGCGGCCGGTTCGCCTTGTACTGGTCGTAAATCTCGTTGCGGAACGACTGGCTCGAATGGTCGAGGATGACGGCGAGGTGGGTGGGCTCTTCGGCGTCGTTCAGATCCTTCGCCAGCTTCCATAACATGGTGGTGTAGCCATAAACCGCGCCGACCGGCACGCCATGGGGGTTCGTCAACGGCGGCAGGCGGTGATAGGCGCGAAAGATATAGCTGGAGCCATCGACCAGATAGAGATGATTCTTATCGGACATGGCGCGGGGTGTAGCAGGGGTGTGCGAGGGGGCCTAGCGCGATGTTCCCGGTTTCTTCCATTCCTCCCGGGCGCGCGGGGCGATGTCGAAATGCATCACGTCCTCGCGCGCGCCGAGCTTGGTGTAGAGCGCGACGGCCGGGTCGTCGCCATAATCGGCCTGGACGAAAATCACCCAGGCTCCGGTCTGTGCGGCGATGTGCTGGAGTTCGCCGATCAGAGCGGTTGCGATGCCGCGGCGACGATCAGGCTCACTCACGGCGAGGTCATAGAGATAGATTTCGCTACGTGCTTGTTCGAGCTTGGGGAGTTCGTAGGCGGTCAGGCCTCCAACGACTGCTCCTTCCCGTTCGGCAACGAGTATGATGACTGCATTGTTGCCGAGCTGGTGCGCGAGCCAATTGTCGTCCGGGCGATCGGGCGCATAGGTCTCGCTATCGCCGAATGCGTCGGCGTAGAGGCGATTGAGCGCACGCATCGTGGCCGCGTCGGCAGGACCTAAGCGCCGGATCGTGAAATTCACAGTGGCCAATTCTCGGTGTCGTGATCGGGATGTTGGTGACGGCTCGCGCGGATGGCTGCGGCTTCGGCAGGCATCGCGTCTTCGGTCGCGCTGTCACCGGGCAGTGTTGCGAGGCTGTCGAACCAGGGTAGCCGTGCCTCTACGCCATATTGTCGGCGTGGGGGAAAGCGTGCGGGTTCGTCGAGCGAGCCGGTCGTCACGCTCAAATAATCAGCGCCAAGAAAATCATAATAGAGCGGCGTCCCGCAGTCGCGGCAAAAGCCGCGTTCCACCGGATCGGAACTTTTAAAGGTCGCGGGCTTGCCTCGTGTCCAGGCCAGCGCGTCGCGGGGTATCCCGACGAGCGCGGCAAAATAATTGCCTACCGCCTTTTGGCACATGCGGCAGTGGCAGATGTGCGAGGTGTCAAGGACCGCGATGGCATGATAGCGCACCGCCCCGCACTGGCACCCGCCCGATATATCGTTTTCGATCCTCTTCATGGACGTACGCTACCAGAGGCTGCGGTCACTCACAATCTGCCGCACGGCTACCCGGCCTGGCGGCGGTCTCGGCTCATCCTATCGTCGGCGTCCGTCGCCGCCTGCCGTGCGGGCACGCACCTCTTCGCCACCCGTGATGCACCGAAGCCCCAGGGACCGGACCGCGCCGCGTCATCGTCATGCTTCCCCTGCTGGCCTACGAGAATTGCCGTGACCCGGCATGAGTGAATCGCATTTGGCCAACCGGTGTCCGGCCTTCGCCAAGTGCGACACGGGCGACGAAATCGGCCATTAGAAAGAGGCCCCGTCAGGATCCACAACGTCCTGTCGATCCTGCGTCTCCTCCGTCGGAGCCTTCTGCTTTTTCAGCCTTGCCGCGAAGGAGCGGCCCCTGCGCGGTCCGTGCTCCGCTGCCAGCGCCAGTCCCAGATCGTCCTTGCGGATATCGACCAGGTCAGCGAGCCGCTCCAGAAGACCGAGCACAACGAGAACGTCGGCAAGCGTTCCGATGGCAACGCCTGGATCACCCCGTTCAAGGCGGGCAATGGAGCTTGGCGAGGTGCGGCCTTGGGGCGCGCGTGCAATAGAAAACTGCGTATTGTCCGCATCTTAGGCCGAAAAGTGCCGTCGGGGGCCTCATTGCTGCTGACGGTACTCCCGATGATTCCAACGATCAAAACCAACACGGTGCGTCCTCGGGATCGCCAGCAGCGTTGGAATTCTCAGGCCGACTGAGCTATATGACCATCTACATGGTCAGGAGCGTGACATGGACGCAATCAATCTGGCGGATGCGAAAGCCCATCTGAGCGAGCTGGTCGACCGGGTCGAGGCGGGCGATTCGATCGACATCACCCGCCGCGGCAAGCCGGTCGCGCGGCTCACCGCCGTGGCAAGACCACGCAAGCCGATCGATGCCGCGCTGCTCCAGTCGCTGACAGCCGCGATGCCGCCGCAGTCTCAGGGTGCCGCCGATCTCGTGCGGTCGTGCGGGATGGCGATCGCTACTGATGCTCTATCTCGACATGTCGCTGATCGTCACGGCGCTCTCCAATGAAGCGATGACGCCGCGCGTTCAGGCGTGGCTGGCCGAGCAGGACCCGGCGCAGCTTCTGATCAGTGACTGGACCGTCACCGAGATGTCGTCGGCCATAGCGAACAAGTTGCGGACTGGACAGATCACCCTCGAGCAGCGCGCGGCGGCGCTAGCCATGTTCAATAAGCTCGTTGCCGAGAGTTTCACCGTGCTGCCCGTGACGGGTGGGCAATTTCGGGCGGCGGCAAGATTTGCCGATCAGCACGCCTTGGGGCTTCGCGCCGGCGATGCGCTGCATCTTGCCGTCGCGTCGGAGCACGGCGCCACGGTACATACGCTCGACCAGCGGCTCGTCCACGCCGGGCCGGTGCTCGGTGTGCCAGCGCAGTTGCTGGCATGATCCCAGGCTTCTCCAGCGTGGCCGGTCTGATCTGGAGCTGCCATGGCCAGTGACTGGTCCGACGAGCAGAATGATGCGATCGTCGCGGATTACTTCGCGATGCTTGGCGACGACATCGCGGGGCGCCCCTACAGCAAGGCCGAGCATAACCGCTTGCTGCAGGCCGTGATCAATCGGCCGCGGGGCTCGATCGAATACAAGCATCAGAACATCAGCGCTGTGCTCAAGGGGCTCGGGGAGGACTGGATTCCAGGCTACAAGCCGGCCTTCAATTTCCAGGCCTCGCTCGTCGATGCGGTGGTGCGCTGGCTCGAGCGTCATCCGGATTGGCTCGCGCCGGCCGCGAGGATGGCAATGGGTCCGTGGCCATCCGCACTTCGGGAAGAAGCAAAGCTATGGATCGGGCCGCCGCCGACGCACAGCAATGCGCCGCCGCCCGACGAGCTCGAGCAGATGACCGCCATTGCCCGGAAGTACGATGTGGCGGAGCGCGATGCCCGCAATCGGGCTCTGGGCCGCGCTGGCGAGGAACGCGTCCTCGCCCATGAGCGAGCCAGCCTGCTCGCCGCCGGCCGGACCGATCTCGCCGAGCACATCCGCTGGGTGTCCCATGTCGATGGCGATGGTGCTGGCTATGACATCCTGAGCTTCGACACCGACGGCCGCGATCGGCTGATCGAGGTGAAGACGACCAATGGCTGGGAGCGCACGCCGTTTCACATCACGCGCAATGAGCTGGCCGTCGCTGAGGAGCGGCGCAGCGATTGGCGGCTGGTGCGATTGTGGAATTTTGCGCGGGAGCCAAAGGCGTTCGAGCTGCGTCCGCCGCTGGAAGCGCATGTGTCGCTGATGGCGACCAGCTATCAGGCGAACTTCTTATAGGGGGCCGTTTTCGGCCTGACGGCTTTTGGCGATCGAACAGAAAAAGCGGACATTTCGAGCGCAGGCTGTGCACCTTGGCGGATCGCTCGGTGAATCAAAAGCCGGCTTCTACGGCAAGCCGGATCGCATCGGCATTGGTTTCGACGTCAAGGGCGCGGAGCATCGCAGCGCGATGCATCTTGATCGTCCGCTCGGAGAGGCCGAGTTGAAAACCCATCTGCTTGTTGAGCTGGCCAGCCGCCATCAAAAGTAACACCTCGCGCTGGCGAGGGGAGAGGCGCTCGATCCTACGGCGCGCTTCGCCTTGCCGGTCGGCGAACGAAGATGGCGCCTCGACCTCCATCTGTGACCCGAGGAAATATTCGAGCGACCCGTCGCTCCCAAAGATCGGTGCGACAAGCACGGCATTGCGAAAGGCATGTCCGCCCTTCCGGTAGTTGAGTATCTCCACCAGCGCCGGGCGATGTTCGCGTATAGCCGCGCGCAGTTCGGCGGTCAGCGAGGCCTCCGTCCCCGGTCCCGCGAGAAAGCGACAGTTGCGGCCGATAACTTCCGACGCCGCATAGCCGGTCAGGGCCACAAAGGCTTCATTGCATTCGACGATCGGATTATCCGGCAACCGCGGATTACTGATCACCGCCGCGATCGGGCTCGTGGCGATCATCGCGCTCAAAGACATGAGACCCTATCCTTACTCTTTTTGACGTTCAACCTGCCCGAACGGACATGTTGCGGCAAGACCGGACGCGAGCGAAATCCTGGCGCATGTCTCGGCACGCGCTTCCCTGTTGCCCCTCCGGGTCCCATTCTTGCGCAGCGGAGCACCGCGCCCCCCGCGTCCTCGCGCGCCAACGGCGCGAAGGCCGGGAATGATGCGCGTCGCGGTGATCGGTGCCGGGATTGCCGGCCTCGCCTGCGCGAACGCACTGCGCGCGGCCGGACACGTCCCCGCGATATTCGAAAGGTCGTGCGCAGTCGGCGGCCGCATGTCGACGCGTAAAGCCGCGAGCGGTTACGCCGACATCAGTTTTGACCATGGCGCGACCCACTTCACCGTCCGTTCGAATGCATTCAAGGCGCTCGTCGACGACTGGCACGCGCGCGATCTCGCGGCACCTTGGCCAGCGGCGGGTCTTCACGCCTGGGTTGGAACCCCGACGATGGACGCTCCGCTCATGGATATGGCGCGCCATCACGATATTCGCTTCGATACCGCGATTACCGCCGTTACGCGCCAAGGGCCGCGCTGGACGATTCATAGCGAGAAGCAGCGCTTCGATGATTTCGACGCCGCGGTCCTCGCAATCCCGGCCGAGCAGGCGGCGCCGCTGTTGTCGCTCCACGATTTCGACATGGCGCGCGCGGCCATGGGCGTTACCTCGCGGCCGGTGTGGAGCGCGACGTTTCTGTTTCCCGAGCGCATCGCCGTCCTGCCCGACTTCCTGCGCGGACCGGCGCCGCTCGTCCATGCCGTGCGCAGCAATGCGCGGCCGGGACGGGGCGATGCCGAACATTGGGTGGTTCAAGCAGACTGGAACTGGAGCGACGCCAATATTGCACAGGAGCCTTCGGCGGTATCTTCTGCCTTGTTTGCGATTTTCCAAGATGTCGCCGGCGAGCCTTTGCCCGAACCGCTGCTCGCCGACGCCCAGCGATGGCGTTTCGCCCACCCGTCGGGAAGCGATCTCGGTCATCTGTGGAACGGCGCCATCGGCATCGGCGCATGCGGTGATTGGCTCTCGCACGGATTCGTCGAATATGCATGGCAAAGCGGCAATGCCCTCGGCGTGGCGATCGCGTCAGAGGCGGTCGGCACCCCAATAGTTCCGGCGCAATCCTGAACATCGCCCCAGCCACTCCAGACATCGAGGATCGAATATTGAAAGACGCCGTCGTCATCGGCGCCGGGATCGGCGGCCTGGCACTTGCCATCCGGCTCCAGGCGGCCGGAATCTCCACGACGGTCGTCGAAGCGCGCGACCGTCCCGGCGGCCGAGCCTATGTCTGGCAGCGCGAGGGTTTCACATTCGATGCTGGACCGACCGTCATCACCGATCCGTCGTGCCTGGCGGAATTATGGGATCTGTCCGGTCATCGCCTGTCCGACGATGTCGACCTGCTTCCCGTCATGCCCTTCTATCGGCTGCAATGGCTCGATGGCACGACCTTCGACTACAGCAATGACGAGAACGCGTTGGAGCGCGAAATTGCCGCGCTGAACCCGGCGGATGTCGCCGGATACCAGCGCTTTCTGGATTATTCGGCGGCCGTCCACGCCGAAGGATATGTCAAGCTCGGCGCCGTCGCCTTTCTCGATTTCAAGTCGATGCTCAGGGCCGCGCCCGCGCTGGCGCGGCAACGGGCATGGAAGTCGGTATATGCGCGGGTGAGCGACTTCATTGCGAACGACAAGCTTCGTGAAGCTTTCTCCTTCCATACGCTGCTGGTCGGTGGCAACCCGCTGGAGACCAGCGCCATCTACGCGCTGATCCACAAGCTCGAGAAGGACGGCGGCGTCTGGTATGCCCGCGGCGGCACCAACCGTCTCGTCGCGGCCATGGCAACCCGTTTCGAACGGCTGGGCGGTACCACGATCCTGGGCGATGCCGTTACCCGGATACACACGCACGACAACCGCTGTACGGCAGTCACGCTTGCCAGCGGCCTGCGCCTCAAAGCGAGCGCGATCGCCTGCAATTCCGACGTCATGCATAGCTACCGCGACCTGCTCGATCACCCCCGTGGGGCTCGATCGGCGCGCCGTCTCGTACGCAAGTCCTGGACACCGAGCCTTTTCGTGCTTCACCTTGGAGTTCGTGGCCGGTTTTCCGATTTGCCCCACCATATGATCCTTTTCGGCGAGCGCTATCGCGCGCTGCTCGATGACATCTACAAGCGCGGCGTAATCGCCGACGATTTCGCACTTTATCTGCATCATCCGAGCGCCACCGACTCATCGGTTGCCCCGCCCGGCCACAGCACGCTTTATGCACTTGTTCCGGTCCCGCACCTCGGCCACGCGCCGGTCGACTGGACGGTCGAAGGCGACAGGCTTGCCCTTCGCATCCTCGACATGCTCGAAAAGCGGCTGCTCCCAGGACTCGCCGACCGCATCGTCACCTGTCACCACTATGCCCCCAACGACTTCGCCGCTGACCTTGCCGCCCATCAGGGGAGCGCGTTCAGCCTGTCGCCGACACTGACGCAAAGCGCCTTTTTCCGGACGCACAATCGCGACGATGTCATCGACAATCTCTACTTCGTCGGCGCCGGCACCCACCCCGGGGCTGGTATTCCGGGCGTCGTCGCCAGCGCCAAGGCGACCGCCGCGCTCATCTCGGCCGACGCGAAAGCGCGATGAGCGCATGACGCCGGAGCGCATCTTTTGACACGAGCGAGGATGACGAACTGCCCAAAGGGACATGTTGCGGCGGCACCCCTGTCCCGCTCAGCACCAATGACCGGCAGAACTCCCTTCCCCCTTCCCCTGTCACGGAGAATTTCATGTTACGCGCCATCCGGATAATCGGCAGCATCCTGACCACAATGTTGGCCACCGCCGCCGCCGCGCAGGAACGACCCGAGAGCGCCGCGTCCGCCCGACCCGCGGGCGACAGGATTCTCTTCGGTCTCGGCGCCGGTATCACGCCAACTTACGATGGCTCGGGAGATTATAAGATTATTCCGGGAGGGGTTTTGAGCGGCACCGTCGCGGGCCATGATTTCCAGTTGAACGGTCCGCAGCTCTTTGTCGATGCGATCCCGAACCGTGACGCCCGCAAGATCGACCTTGAACTGGGTCCTGTAGTCGGGCTCCGGCTCAACCGGACCAGCCGGGTCGATGACGCGCGCGTCGCTGCGCTCGGAAAACTCGACACCGCAGTCGAACTCGGCTTACGCGGATCGATCGGTCTGCGCGGGGTGTTCGACCGCACCGATCGCCTCGCGCTGGCCGTCACCGCTGCGTGGGATGTCGCAGGCGCCCACAGCAGTCACATCGTCAGCCCCTCCGTGGAATACAGCCGACTGGCGAGCAAGCGCGCCTTTGTGCGAGCAGCCCTGACCAGCGAGTTCGTCGGTGGCGGCTATGCCGACTATAATTTCGGTGTGACCTTGGGCGGCGCGGCCGCGAGCGGCCTCGCCGCCTATCGAGCGAAGGGCGGACTGGCGAGCATCGGCGCCAATATGCTTGTTACCCGTTCGATCGGGCGTCCGGGAAGCCGCTGGTCGCTGTTCGGCATCGCCAGCTATAAAAGATTGCAGGGCGATATCGCGGCCAGCCCGATCGTCGTCGATACGGGCACCCCGAACCAGTTCTTTGCGGCTGGCGGCATCGCATATAGTTTTTGACCGACGCTTCCGCATTCGTCGCGAGACTTGGCGGGACCTCCTCGACATGACATGGAACGGCGATGGCTAGCAAAACCAAATGGTTCGTCGGCGCCCTGGCCGGTTTGCTGCTTGCGCTGACGGCAGTCTGGCTTCTGGCTCCACGCGACGAGGACGTTCCGGTCCTCACCGTCACCGTCGCCCCTGCCGAGCGGGTGCTCGCACTCAACGGGCGGGTTCGTCCACGGCTCGAAATCGACATCCGGCCTACTGCGGGGGGCGAACTTGTGGCGCTGCCCTTTGACGTCGGCGACCGCGTCAGCCAGGGACAGATACTGGCCCGCATCGACGATGGCCCCGAAACCGCTGCGATTACCGAAGCCGAAGCGTCCGTCCAGGCCCAGCGAGCGGTCGTCGCGCAAGCACGGCGCGACCTCGCTCGGTTCGAGGCGCTGGGTCAGTTCACCACCCGTCGCGAGGTCGAACAGCGGCGGCTCGCTGTGACCGAAGGCGACCGCGAGCTAAAGCGGCGCGAGGCGAGCGTCGTCCAAGCCCGCGAGTTGCGCGATCGCCGCACTTTGAGGGCGCCGTTCAGCGGCGTAATCCTCGAGCGCCCGGTTGATCCGGGACAGGCCGTTGGAGCAGAATCGGTGATCTACCGGCTCGCCGACCTTGCGAACCCGGAAATCCGGATAGAGGTCGACGAGCTTTATTCGACAACGATCCGGCCCGGCATGGCCGCCAAGGTCATGATCCCCGAACTGGGCATGCGGACGGCGCGGGTCGCGCATGTCGAACCGCGCATCGATCCCGAGACGGGCGCGCGGGAAGTCCGGCTCAGGCTCGACGCCGCCGATGTCGTCGTCCCCTCGGGCCTGACGGTGTCGGTCGATCTGACGATCGAGCGGCGCGAGCGCGCAATCAGTATTCCGCGCAGTGCCATCGTCCAAGCCGCCGACGGCGCGCGGGTGCGCCTGCTCGGCCGCGAGGGCGTCGTCGCCGAACGCAGCGTCCGCTTTATCGACTGGCCGTCCGAAAAGGTGATCGTGACGGCGGGCCTCTCCGCCGGCGAGCGCATCCTGCTCGACCCTTCCGCCGCAGCTCCCGGCGACAAAGTGCGCGCGGCCGACTGACGTGTCGCCCTATGCATTCAAACTGGCGGTCAGGCATCTCCTGTCGCATCGTGGCCAGACCGCGCTGCTCGTGACCGGCGTTGCGCTGGGCGTGAGCGTGTTCGTCTTCATGAGCGCGCTGATCGGGGGCCTCGCAGAGCTGCTGACCGCCCGGACGGTCGGCAGCATCCCGCACATCGTGCTCGAAGCGCCCGAGCGCGGCCCGCTTCCCATCGCGGCGGGCGACGCCGTCCAGCGCGTGCGCCAGAAGGACCTTGGACGCCGCGACCAGATTCCGGTGTGGGAACCGCTGATCGCGGTCATCGAAGGAACGGGGAAGGTCACCGCCGTGTCCCCGCAAATCACCGGCGGCGCCTTCATCGAGCGCGGCCAAGCGGTCGCGCCGGTCGGCGTGGTCGGCGTGACGCCCGACAAGCTGTCGGCCATAGCAGACATCGCCGGCGCCGTCGTCAGCGGCACCGCCGATCTGCCGCCCGACGGCATCCTGATCGGCAGCCGCCTTGCCCGCCATCTCGACCTGCGCGCCGGACAGGTCATTCGGATCGCGTCGGACCGTGGCCGCTCGCGCTCGCTCCGGGTCCAGGGGATTTTCACGCTCGGCATCGGCAGCGCTGACCGGCAGGCGGTCTATATGAACTTTACCGCGGCCCGCGCCCTGTTCGACCTCCCGACCGGCGTCACGCGGATCGAGGTCAAGGTAAACCCTGCGACCGACGCCGATGCGATCGCCGCGCGCCTCCGCCGCTCGACGGGGCTCGATGCGATCCCGTGGACGAGCGAAAACAGCCAGCTCTTCGAAGGTCTCGACGCCCAGGCGCGAACGGGGCTGATCATCAAGAGCTTTGCGCTCGTCACGATCATCGTCGGCATCGCCAGCGCGATGCTGCTGTCGATCGCGCGGCGCCAGGCGGAGATCGGGATCATGCGCGCAATGGGTGCCACCAAGCGCCTCGTTGTCTCCATCTATGTCATCGAGGGCACGCTGCTCGGGCTCGTTGGCGGTGTGGTCGGCGCCTCGATCGCGTGGCTCGCGCTGCTCCCCTTTCCCCCGGTCAGCGAAATCGAGAGCGGCGCCCTCCCCATCGACCGCAACCAGGGAGATTTCCTGCTGGCAATCCTGCTGACCTCGCTCGCCGCAATGCTGGCGTCGCTGCTTCCTGCCCGCCGCGCCGCGCGGATCGACCCGGTGGAAGCGATCGGCGCATGACCGCGGCCTCGATCCTGATCGTCGAAGCACTGACCAAGAGCTTCGGCAGCGGCGAGAATGAGGTGCAGGTTCTCAAGGGCGTCGATCTCGCGATATCGCCGGGTGAAATGGTGGCTCTGCTCGGTCCGTCGGGGTCGGGCAAAAGCACCTTGCTCAACATCCTTGGCACCTTGATGCGCGCGACGGGCGGCAAGCATGCGATGCTCGGCGTCGACCTGTCCGTGGCCTCCGACGCCGAGCGCACCGTATTCAGGAGCACGCGCCTCGGCTTCGTGTTCCAGTTCCATCACCTGCTCCCGGACCTGTCAGCGCTCGAAAATGTCATGATGCCTGCGGCCGCCGCCGCTGGCCGCGAGACCCGGGCGATGCGCCAAAGGGCGGCCGAACTGCTCGACGCGGTCGGCCTCGCTCATCGCCGCGATTACCGGCCTGCCGCACTCTCGGGTGGCCAGCGCCAGCGCGTCGCGGTGGCGCGTGCGCTGATCAACGAACCGGCGCTTGTGCTCGCCGATGAACCCACGGGAAATCTCGACCGCGAATCCTCCGACCTCGTGATGGAATTGCTACGACGCATCAATTCGGAAACTGGCACCAGCTTTCTGATTTCAACGCATGACGAGCGTATCGCAGCGCAGTGCGACCGGCGCATCGAAATTCTGGACGGAAAGGTGAGTGCTGATCGTACCGAGCGATGACGGAGAGCCACGACTGGCCATTAACGGTCGGAAGCTTTCAGTCGAGAGCCTAAGATCGCTGACATCCGAGACGCGTTCGTAAGCAGACCTCAGGGAGTCGAGATCGCCGCGGCATCATCTGCGGTAGCTCCGCAGAGGTGACGCTACTCTTTATTCGGCGACAACAACTCATCCAGACCGTCAGTTGCGAATGCAATGGCGGACCGTCGAGCGATACAGGTCCGATCAATGTTGGCGCGCGGCGTAGCGAGGAATGACCTTGCGATATCCGAGGTACAGGCATCCACCACCATCGGCCCATGCGATGCCCCGCTTACGCCGATTAGGGTCGCGCGAGAGAGAAGGCGCGCGGTCTGATAAGCGTCGATCTCAGGGGTGGCCGGATCGAAAGATCCGAAATATATCAGGGTCGGGATGTCGCTCTCTACGGGCGCCAGAAACGATGCCTCAACGAACCCGGGACGGAAAGTCGCACACAAGCGATCCCATCGGTCATCAGGGTCTTGCCCAGCGATCACGGGATAGCGCTCGCGCGCACGGGCGAACCACTCTGCCGTTCGTCCGCTTTCCGGGCACATGATCGCGTGCGCTTGCGCAGGGGAATAGTCTCCGAAGCTGCCTCCGCCTCCGAATGCAGCAACGATCTTTTTGACGAGCTCGGTATCCCCCGAATGCGCACGGTCTATGGCCAATGGAACATATTTCACCGTCGCAGAGCGGACCGCCAAAGGCCAGAGGGCCTTCATGAACTGGCGCCCGGTGATACGCTTGTCACCGTCTTGAAGGGGAGTGTTTTCCAGCCGCGCCAATGTTTCCTCAAGCTTCATACCCAGCGCGCCGAACCGCGCGCGACACGAAGGTTGCGCCGCGCACTCGCGATCAATCGCCGCGAATCCGGCACCCACCGCAGTTATCTGCTCGGCCCACGATGCACTATTGGGCGGATAAGGCGAATTCAGTATGACCGATCGTATCGAGCCCGTCGAAACGCGCATGGCATCCAGCGCTACCAGCGTACCATAGGAGATGGCAGCAAGATTCCATTGCTCCACCCCCATGGCGCGCCGAATCACGTCCATGTCCCTGACCGTCGTGCGCGTGCTGTACGCGCCGAGATTGATCCCCTCGGTTTCCAGGCTCGCCTTACAGTCGGCGAATGCGGCCAGCTCGCGCTCACTTTGGCCGGCTGGCGCCAGTCCCTGCGACGCGATTTCATTGAGGCGACCAGCAAGGTCGGGGCAAAGCCGTTCTTCCGACCGGCCTGAACCGCGCTGATCGAACAGAATCAAATCGCGGCCCTCGCGCAGGAGCGCCGCCGACTGGCTCTCTTCAAGATGAGGCAGCATACTGTCGACGGTGGCAATACCCGGGCCGCCGTTTATATAGAGAACCGGGTCGGCAAGTCGCGCCGTTCCCGTACCTCGTACGCGGGCGACCCAGAGACGGATCGACTTACCGTCAGTTTTACCGTGATCACGCGGAACAGAGATCCATCCGCATTCGATCCCGTGCTTCTTCTCATACCCCGCCGGCACGTTCTCGAGGCGGCAGGGCGCCGATTGGAAGGTCGCGACAGTGGCTGCAAGCGCTGCGAGTATCATAGGCCCCTCCCACCGCGATCATGCGGCAATTCTGCGCTTGCAGCAACCCAGGCCGAAAGACTGTGCTAAATGGAGGACTCGTCCAACTCCTCATGGCCGTTTGCAGCCAGTCTGCTTTCGGGAATCGAAATTGAATAGCGGACCCTGCTTGAATCAACGAACCGCTGGTCTAGGGACCTGCATCGTGGAGAAGGGAGGCCCCCCTAAACAGATCCGTCCCGCTGGCTTTAAAGCACTAGATGGGACAAACTAACCTTGAGGTAATTCCTCCCAAAGCCGACGCCGCATCGCGATCAACTCTGCCCAGACATCTTTCGGCATGGCGTCTAGAAAATCCGACATCAGAGCCGAGACATCATCCATTATGCGCGCGCTGGTCGTCCTAAAGCCCTTGAGCATGACAAATTCTTTGGGCTTCATTACGCCGACGGAATCGAAGCGGCCGATACGCTCCTCTGCACTCGGATGGGTATCGCCGCCTGCCATCCTTCCGCCCAGCGCCCGCTCGTAGACTCGTGTCAATTCGAGCGCTTTGAGCAGGATCACGCCGCCTGCCCCTGAAACAAGATAAGGATTCCAGATAGGACGCCGTTCGCGTTCACCGATCGGTCTACCGATCCGCAGGGCGAACTGATCCGCCGCGAACTCCTCAACACGTGGATCTGCTGCAATATTGCGACCATGTCTCAGATGGTGATGGCCATATTCGTGCCCCACAATGAACAACTCCATCGCTCTCGCGATTTGCTCTACCAGCACGACATCGACAGGATCCGAGGGCTCGAAGGGCACCGTTGCATTCGTTCCGCTCATCGCGAAAGACATGAATATTTTGTTCCAGTAGAGTGCCAGATCCATGTTGCGACGGAGTAGGAAGTTTGATTTCTCGCGGGTGTAGCTATCCGACTGCCAATACCAAGCATTCAACATGACTGTGCGGTAGAAGGCTTTCGCGATAAGGCCGCAGAACCGATAGGTGAAAGCACCGGTCGTTATGATGCTCTCTTCGGTCATGATAACGCCGACCTTCGACGCGAAGGGTCCCGTGCGCGGTTCGATCCCCCTTGCAACTTGCTGCTGCGACGTCATCCCCTGCCGCGCCATCTCCGCTTCGATCTCATCGCACAACGCAGCGTGAAAAGCCTCTGCCGAAGGGTTTACGCCAGGGCTGGTGACGGGCGCTGCAGCTTGGTGAGCGTCAGTCGCTGCGCGTAGCGCGTGGATCTGCTCGTGATTCCAGCCGGCGGCGGCGAAGGCAGCGCGAGCCCGCGCCTGATCTTCTGATGGATCGTAGGCCGGATCGACGACGGCGGCGCCAGGGTGTCCGGCGGACCGCTCGAACATTTGGGACCACAAATGCCGCGCAACATCATTCTCTTTTCCGACCATGCTTCCCTCCCCCGCCACCCTGATTTCCACTCGTGCCTGCAAGTTAGCACTGCATCGGCTTATACCAAATCCCGTTGAGGCTGACTCACGGAGTGGATTCCCAAGCGGCTGATTTTCTGATTCACCATCGCGAACAGTAGGAGGCACGTGATGGCGGGAGCGATTGGCGTTCGAGGGGACTATTCTGCGACGGATTTGCGTAGGTTGGCGCGACGTTGCAGTGACGGGGAGCAG
>NZ_FUYP01000093.1 GCF_900168005.1 Sphingopyxis flava | reverse complement strand
GCGAGACCCTGGCCTATCGCCTCTACCACTTCCGCTTGGCGGCGAGTGGCTGGGAGCATGCGGCTGTCGTGCTGGGCGGGGAGAGCTTTGCCGCCCTTTCGGAGCACCTGCAGGATGCGTTGTGGAAGCTGGGCGGTGCGCCGGCCGAACACCGCAGCGATTCCCTGTCAGCCGCCTACAAAAACCTCAACGCCGATGCGCAGCGGGATTTCACCCGAAGCTATGACGAGCTGTGTCGTCATTACGGCATGCTTGCTACCCGCAACAACCGCGGCGAGGCGCACGAGAACGGATCGATCGAAGGTCCCCATGCCCATCTCAAGCGACGGCTCGATCAGGCCTTACGCCGGCGGGGCAGCCGCGATTTCGTTAGCATCGAGGCCTGGCGCGAGTTCGTTGAGGCGCAGGTCGCCAGACAGAACCGGCGACATGCTGCGCGCATCGATGCAGAACGCAGGGTACTCAAGGCGCTGCCCGCAAGGCGAACCACCGATTTCGCCATGGTCACCGTCGATGTCACCCGCAACGGCACCGTCGCCATCGATCGGGTTACCTATTCGGTGCCTTCCCGCCTCGTCGGACGGCGCCTCAACGCGCATCTCTTTGACGATCGCATCGAGCTCTTCCTCGGTCCAGACAGGGTAATGTCCACGCCGCGTGTGCGGATCAGTCATCCCCACCGGGGGCATAGCATCGATTTCCGGCACATGATCGGTAACCTGCGCCGCAAGCCCGGTGCACTGCGCAACCTCGTCTACCGCGAAGCCCTCTTCCCCGATCACGCCTACCGGCGGGCCTGGCAAGCCTTCGATGCCCAACTCGATGGACGGCAGGCCTGCCGCGATGCCGTCGCGCTGCTCGATATCGCCGCCAGGGGCGACTGTGTCGACGTGCTGGCCCGGCGGATCGATGAGGCTCTCGACAGCGGGCGCTTGCCCGATGTCGATGCGCTCAGGGACGAGTTCCTGCCAACCGCAAGATCGCAGCGCGATGTCGCTATCCCGCCACCCGATCTGCACAGCTACAACAGCCTGATCGCCAGCGGGGAGGTGCACTGATGACCCGCACCAAGGATCAGGCCGCCGCCGTACTGCCTACCCTGCTCAAGGCCTTGCGCCTGCCGAGCATCAACCGCAACTGGAAGCACCTCACCGACACCGCCGATCGCGATGGCTGGCCGGCCGCCAACCTGCTGGCCTCGCTTCTCGAGATCGAGATGGCTGATCGCTCCTCCCGGCGCATCCAGCGCCATCGCGACCAGTCCGGCTTGCCCGCAGGCAAGACCTTCGCCACCTTCGATTTCGACGCCGCCCCCGGCATCCGCAAACCGCACCTCTTGTCCCTCGCCGCCGGTGACGACTGGATCGAGAACGGCGGCAACCTGCTGCTGTTCGGCCAGAGCGGGACCGGCAAGACGCACGCAGTTGCCGCCATTGGCCATGCCCTCATCGACACGGGGCGGCGCGTCCTGTTCTGCTCCACCACCGACATGGTCCAGAAGCTCCAGTCCGCGCGCCGCGACCTCAGCTTGCCCGCCATGCTCGACAAGCTCGACAAGTTCGATCTCATCGTGCTCGACGATCTGTCCTACGTCCGCAAGGACCAGGTCGAAACCAGCGCCTTGTTCGAGCTCATCGCCCACCGCTACGAACGCCACTCGCTCGCCATTACCGCCAACCAGCCATTTTCGGCATGGGACAACGTCTTCCCTGATCCCGCCATGGCTGTCGCCGCGATCGACCGCCTCGTGCACCACTCGACCATCATCGAGATGAACGGCGAAAGCTACCGCAAGCGTTCCGCCGTCGCCCGCATCAACGCCGGCGATTACGACCCGCCCAATGGCGCCCCGGACCGGCCATCATAATTGTCGCTGGCTTCGCGCTCGGGAGCACCCTTGCTGAGGCAACGGGTAATTGTCGCCAGCGGCAATTACATGCCAACCATCCCATGCGCTTCAAACCCTCGCTTCCGGCCAGCGCCAGCGACAATTACCCAGCGTCGTAATTGTCGCTCGACGGTTGCTCCTCGCAACAGCAAATGGTAGCCAGAATTCACCAACCGGCGCGGCCACCTATCGGCCATCAAAATTGACGCCGACCGGACTCCGTAATCGTCGCGCTACA
>NZ_FUYP01000010.1 GCF_900168005.1 Sphingopyxis flava | reverse complement strand
TCGCACTCAGATGCGAAAAAACCGCGCAGAATTTCCGGTCCATCGTCAGTTTCGCCGCCGGACTTTGCTTGATCAAATTCGTCCACACAACCTAGCTTTGGGGCGGCAGCGGACCCGGCCGGGTGTCCCGCTCCGCGCGCTCTCCCGTTTATCAAAACAGTGGAAGGATCCCGCCAGCGGCAAGAATTGCCAGCGCCGCTTGTCAAGGCCTTAAAGTCGCGCCACTCTTCGCGTCAGGGAGAGGGAGAGGGAGAGGGAGAGAGCGATGCGGCTGAAAATCGGGCTGCTCGGGGGCGGTAGCTGGGGAACGACGGTCGCGTCCCTCGTGTCGCGCAATGCGCCGATTACGCTCTGGGCGCGCGACGCCGAGACGGTTGCGAGCATCAATCGCGAGCACGAGAACCCCAAATATCTCCCCGGCATTACGCTCCCTGCGGCGCTCACTGCGACGACCAGTCTTGAGGAGGCGGTGGCAAGCGCCGACGTTCTCGTGATGGGAGTGCCCTCGCACAGCTTTCGGGGGGTGCTCGAAGAGGCACAGCGCCACCTTCGTCCTTGGGTTCCCGTCATCAGCCTTACCAAGGGACTCGAACTCGCCTCGGGCAAGCGGATGACCGAGCTCATCGAAGAGGTGCTGCCCGGTCACCCCGTCGGCGTCCTCACCGGCCCCAATCTCGCGCGCGAGATCATGAGCGGGCAGGCAGCAGCGAGCGTCCTGTCGATGGAAGACGAGATCGTCGTTCGCGCGCTCCAGCCCGTTTTCCATTCGGGGCTCTTTCGCGTCTACACCAATACCGATCTTCTGGGCTGCGAGCTTGGCGGGGTGCTGAAGAATATCATCGCGATTGCGGTCGGCATGGGCGATGGGCTTGGCGCAGGCGACAATACCCGCGCGGGGCTGATGACGCGCGGCCTTGCCGAGATCACTAGGCTCGGCGTCGCGATGGGCGGACGCCCCGAAACTTTCGCGGGCCTTGCCGGCATGGGCGACCTCATTGCCACCTGCACCAGCCCCTTGAGCCGCAACCGCCATGTCGGGGTCGAACTGGGCAGGGGACGCCACATCGATGCGATCATCGAAGGCATGAACATGGTCGCAGAAGGCGTGAAGAGCGCGCCGACGGTGATGGCGCTCGCCGAAACTTACGGCATCGCAATGCCCATCGCCAGCGACGTCTTCGACGTTACGCAAGGAAAGCGGACGGCGCAGGAGGTGTTCAGGGGCCTCCTGCGCTCAAGTGTCGGCGACGAAGCCCACCCAGGCTAGGACCGCGTCCAACGCCCTTCGCTGCCTGTCCCCGATGAAAGGGGAATAAAGAGGCGCCCTCCTTCGTTCCACTTTCTGACGCGAGGTCGTAAAGGAGATGAAGGATGAAGATTTGGGCCGGGCTCACATTCGCGCTTGTGCTTCCAGCGGCCGTGTCTGCGGGCGCTCCGCGCGATGAAGCGCCGCCGGGATTCCAGGTGCCCGAAATCCGCGAAGTGCCGATTGCGGCGGTCTACAACCCATATTGGTATAATTATCGCGCCGACATCGCCGAAGCCGAAAAGGAACTGCGAAGCGACCTTCGCCGCGCGAGAGACCGCGAGGATCGCCGCGATGCCTGGGAGGAGTGGCGCACCGAAATCCTCGATGCTGACAAGGATTATGTGAAGGCCATGCGCAAAAAGGGTTATCGCGCCGCGCGCGTGATTCTCGGCTGACCGGCCGATCCGGCTGGCAAGGTAAGGGCGAGTGCTTTCATGCGCTCGCTCCGTTCCGATATCCCCTCATTGCTTCCTCTTCTTGACAAGGGCGGATATGCTGGCGGTCGCGAGGGCGAAAGGGTCAGCGCCGCCAGCCGCCGTCGCGTGCCGCGCGCTCTGCATTCGCATCGAGCGCATCGCCTACCATCATGTCGGCCGCAGCCGCTGCAAGGCTGCCCGACCCGGCCTGCCGATAATCCGCCGTCGCCGCACCGGGGACCGTACGCTCGAGCCGCCAGCGTCCTTTGGTGCGGCATCCGATCCCGTCAACTGCGACGCTTTCGAAGCTTCGGCAATATCGGCCCAAGCGGTCGCGGAAGCTGAGACCGATCCGCACCGGCGCGTCCGCGGGCTGGTTCGAGGCGAGCTGGGTGTCGAGCGCTTGGGACAGTGGCCCCGCGGCAACCAACGCGCCGCCCTCGACCGTGACCGGCTCTGCAGGTAGCCACGGTCGCAGTCCGATCGTCAGCCCGAGAAGCAGCGCCGCCGCGATCGCACCCCATTGCGGAATGCCGAAGCGTGTCCGCTTGGCCTTGCGACGCGCGGCCAAGCTGGTGTCGACCGGGCCGGCGCCCTCGATAAGATCGAGCAGCCGATCCGGCACTGCTTCTTCGGCGACCGGGCCATAATGCGCCGCGAGGGTCGCGGTCAGCGCGCGGTAGCGGAGGATGGCGCTCGCGACTTGGGGGTCGGTCTCAGCCGCGCGCTCGACGCGGCGCGCGGCGATGTCGTCGAGTTCGCGGTCTACATAAGCGGCGATGGTGGCGCGGTCGATCGTCATGCCGCTTCTCCCAACAAGTGGATCAGCGCCTCGCGTCCCCGCGCGAGCCGCGAGGTGACAGTGCCGACGGGAACCTCCAGTATCTCCGCAGCCTCGCGATAGGCATAGCCTTCGACAAGTATGAGCATGACCACCTCGCGCTGTTCGGCGGGAAGGCGCGCCATCGCGCCGTCGACGTCGCCGCGCAGGGCACCGGCCTCCACCTGGGACGCGCCGTCACCGGCAATCTGCAAGACCGCCTCGTCGACCGGCTTCTGGACCCCGCGGCGCGCGGCGGCACGGCGCTCGTCGATCCACAGATTACGGGTGATCCGATACATCCAGCTGTCCAGTCTTGTTCCTGCGCTCCATTGGCGCTTCGATTTTAGCGCGCGCTCGATTGCCGCCTGGCAAAGGTCATCGGCGTCGCCCGCATCGCGCGCCAAACCGCGCGCAAAACGGCGCAGGCGAGGCAACAACCCGACCAGTTCGTCCTCAAAGCGCATTTATTGCCTTTTCATATCCCTTTGGACGTAACGAGGCGCTTCTATCGTTTCTTCCAGATCCTGCTAAAAATTTTTCGGATCGCATGCGGCCCGCGAGGCGTGAGGAGATGGAATGCGACTGTCCGCCATCCTGATCATGATATTCTGCCTGCTTCTTGCGGCGGGTCCGCGCGTGTCCGCGCAGATCAGCCTGCCGCCCGTCCAGCTTCCCCGGATACCCGAATTGTCACGGATCGGCGAGCCGCCGCTGATCGACCTCGACCGTACATTAGACCGGCTGCGGCTCGACCGGGTCGACGCGCTGCTGCGTGCGCATCCCGAAATCGTGGAGCTTGACCGCAATGATCGGCCTGCTGTGCGCGGCATCCTCTTCGCGATAGGAGTCGATGCCGCGATGGTCGCACGCGCGGCCGAGGAGGGTTTCGCACTGGAAAGCCGTGAGCGGATCGAAGGGCTCGATCTCGATGTCGCCCGCTTCCGCGTGCCCGGCGATCGCAGCCTCGCACGCGCACAAAAACAGCTCGCAAGGCTGCTTCCCGGCGCCCAGGTGGACGCCGACAATCTCTATTTTGCGAGTGGCAGCGAAAGCGCCGCCGCGGACGGGACCATGCGCGCGGCGCCGCTTGCCTCTGCGGCGCGCAGCGGCGTCTCGCTCGGACTGATCGACGGCGGCGTCGCTGCGCATCCGTCGGTCGCGGGGCGTGTCGAGCAGCGCGGCTTTGCGCGAGGTGCGCCCAGCCCCAGCCGTCATGGCACCGCCGTCGCCTCGCTGCTGATCGGCGAGGGGACGGTCCGCGGCGCGGCGCCGGGAGCGCGGCTGCTCGCAGCCGACGTCTATGGTGCCGATCCTGCAGGCGGCAATGCGAGCGCGATCACCCGCGCGCTCGGCTGGCTCGTGCAGCGCGGCGCTGCGGTTGTCACGATCAGTCTCGTGGGCCCCGACAACAAGCTGCTCGCGCTCGCGGTCCAGCGCGCGCAGGCGCGCGGGCTCCTGATCGTCGCGGCGGTCGGCAACGATGGCCCCGCAGCGCCCCCGGCCTATCCCGCCGCCTATCCCGGCGTCCTGGGGGTGACCGGCGTTGATGCCAAGGGAGAGGTGCTGCCCGAAGCCGGCCGGGCTGCGCAGGTCGATTTCGCAGGGCCAGGCGAGGCCGTGCTTGCGGCAACGGGGGCGGCGAGCAGCGAGCGGCTGCGCGGTACCTCTTTCGCTGCGCCGCTCGTCGCTGGACGCCTCGCGCGGCTTTATCCCGCGCCCAACGTCGACCGCATCGAGCCTGCCATTCGCGCGCTGATCGCCGAGGCGCGCGACCTCGGCCGGAAGGGCCGCGACAAGCAGACCGGCTACGGCCTGGTCTGCGGCGATTGCGGCCGCTGACTCTTCGAGGGAAGAAAATCCGAAGCCGCGTCGTTCTCCTTCCAGGCCCGCCACTTTGCGGGCTCCAGCGTCAGGAGAAACATCATGGAATATCGCACCCTTATTTCCGCTGCCGCACTGATCGCGTCGACCCTCGTCCCCGCTGCCCCGGCCTCGGCGCAGCTGCTCGGTGGCGGCGGCCGTCTTGGCGGGGGTCTTGGAGGCACGCTGGGCGGCACACTCGGCAATCCGACCGCACCGATCGGCGGCACGATCGGTACGGCGGGCGACATTATCGGTTCCGGGCGCGGCGACATCGAGGTCGACCGCCGGTCGGGCCGCGTCCGCGGGGAGGGCGATGCGGACGCGCGCGGCCAGGGTTCGGCCGGCGCGGACTTGCTCGGTGACAGGTTGGGCGCCGAGGCGAGCGGCTCAGGACGTGCCTCAGGCAGCGGTAGCGTCGAAGCTCAGTCGGTCGGTACCGATTTCGTCGGCGAGACCGCACGGGGCGCAGTCGGTACGATGCGAGGCGTGGCTTCGACCGCAACGGGCACCGCGCGCGATGCGGTCGGGCCTCTCGGTGACCGAGCCAGCAGCACATTGTCCAACGCCTCGGGCAGCGCCACGGGCTCCGGTTCGGCCGCGGGAAGCTTTCAGGGCAGCCTCGGCCAGCTAGCCGCGACGGGTAGCGGCGCCGCGAGCGGCGACGGCATGTTTGCAGTCGCCCCCGGCATGCCCATCGCCGACCCGCGCGGCAAGGTCATCGGCTATGTTCACGATGTACGCCAGACCGGCGGCGGCGTCGTGGAAGCTGTGAGTGTCGAGGTCGGCGACCGCGTCGCGACGCTTCCCGCCGCCAGCTTCTCGGGCGCGGGCAATATGCTCGTTACCGGCATGACCAAGGGAGAGCTCAAGGAGGAGGCGAAGCGGCAGGAAGCGGCCGCGGACTGACAGATAGGGATGATCGGCGGACCTTCCGCCTGCCGAACAAGCGGGCCGTCCGGCCGGGCGGCCCGCTTGTCCGCGCGCCTCAATAACTGCGCGGCATTCCAAGTACATGCTCTGCAACATAGGAGAGGATCATGTTCGTGCTGATGGGCGCGACCTGATAGAGGCGCGTCTCGCGGAACTTCCTTTCAATGTCATATTCGGCCGCGAAGCCGAAGCCGCCGTGGGTCTGGATGCAGGCTTCGCCCGCAGCCCAGCTTGCCTCGGCGGCGAGCATCTTGGCCATATTGGCCTCGGCCCCGGCATTTTCGCCCGCCTCATATTTTGCGATGCCGTCGTGGACGAGGAGTTCGGCCGCGCGCATCTGGGCGTAGGCGCGGGCAATCGGAAACTGGACGCCCTGGTTCTGGCCGATCGGGCGGCCGAAGAGGACACGCTCCTTGGCATAGCCGCTCGCCTTTTCGATGAACCACTTCGCATCGCCGATGCATTCAGCAGCGATCAGCAGCCGCTCGGCGTTCATCCCGGAGAGGATATAACGAAAGCCCTTGCCTTCCTCGCCGATAAGATTGGCGGCGGGGATGCGCATATTGTCGAAGAAGACCTCGGTCGTTGCATGGTTCATCATCGTGTCGATCGGCCGGATACTGAGCGTTCCCGCTGCGAGCGCTTCCTTCATGTCGACGAGGAAGACCGAAAGACCCTCGGTACGGCTCGCCACCTCTTCGCGCGGCGTCGTGCGCGCAAGCAGGATCATGAGGTCGCTATGCTCGGCGCGGCTTGTCCATAATTTCTGGCCGTTGACGATGTAATGATCGCCCTCGCGCCTGGCGGTGGTCTTGAGACTGAGCGTATCGGTGCCGCTCGTCGGTTCGGTGACCCCGAAGGCCTGCAGGCGCAGCTCGCCCGTCGCGACGCGCGGCAGATAGCGGGCCTTCTGTTCTTCCGATCCGTGGCGCAGCACTGTCCCCATCACATACATTTGCGCGTGCACCGCGCCGCCGTTGCACCCCTGGCGCTGGATCTCCTCGAGGATCGCCGCGGCGGCGGAGAGCGGCAGGCCCGCGCCGCCATATTCCTCGGGGATGAGCGCGGCGAGATAGCCCGCCTCGCCGAGCGCCGCGACAAACTCTGAAGGATATTCGCGCCGCTTGTCCTTCGCCTGCCAATAGGGGCCGGGAAAGGCGGCGCAGAGCTTGGCGACCTCTTCGCGGATGGCGGTGTAATCCTGCATGGGCCTTTTATCCTCAGATCGGATCATAGCCGAAGACGTCGCCTGAGCGCTCGTCGGGGCGGGCGAAGCTCGGGAGGAAGGCGGGCAGGAGTTCCTCGGCGATCGCCTGCGGGGTCCAGCCCTCGCCCTTCTGCATCGAGCGGATCGGGCGCGGCTTTGAAAAGAGGAAAATCTCGTTCTTGCGCACGCCGAAAATCTGGTTGGTGACCTCCTTCGATGCGTCGCTGGCGAGGAAGGCAACGAGCGGCGCGATCTTGTCGGCGCTCATCGTCTTCATCCGCTCGACACGCGCAATCTCTTCAGGCGTCGTCGCCGGGATCGAGGCGGTCATGCGGCTCCAGGCAAAGGGGGCGATGCAGTTCGAGCGCACGCCCGCGCGCGCCATGTCGAGCGCGATCGACTGCGAGAGGCCGACGATGCCGAGCTTCGCCGCCGAGTAATTGGCCTGACCAAAATTGCCGATGAGCCCGCT
Organism: Sphingopyxis flava; assembly: GCF_900168005.1. Lineage (GTDB taxonomy): Bacteria > Pseudomonadota > Alphaproteobacteria > Sphingomonadales > Sphingomonadaceae > Sphingopyxis > Sphingopyxis flava. Next base: position 132,077 of record NZ_FUYP01000010.1, on the reverse strand, counting down.
CGTCGAGGTGAAGTGGATGAAGCTTCCCGACCCCTGCTCGCGGAAATAAGGCGTCGCGGCTTTGGAGACATTGAAGCAGCCGTTGAGATGGACATCGATCACCGCGGCCCAATCCTCATGGCTGAGCTTGTGCCAGATGCGGTCGCGCAGGATGCCGGCATTGTTGACCACTGCGTCGATACGCCCGAAATTGCGCACCGCATCCTCGATGATGCTCGCGGCGCCTTTAGGGTCGGCAACGCTCGCGCCGTTGACGACCGCGCGGCCGCCGGCGGCCCTGATGTCGTTCACCGTTTCCTCGGCGGGCGAGAGGTCAGCGCCTTCGCCTTCGCCTGAGGTGCCAAGGTCATTGACGACCAGGGCCGCGCCCTCGCGCGCGCAAAGGAGGGCGATCTCGCGCCCGACCCCGCGTCCCGCGCCCGTCACTGCCACCACCTTGTCCGTAAGCATCCCGCTCATGCTTGAGTCTCTCTTTCCATCGATGAGGGGCTAGGGGAGTGCGACGACTATTTCAATATCCAGAAATATGTTTGCATATATGTGAAAACAAACGGGGGGTGCGATGGCTTCGCGCTTCGCCATTCGCGCGCGGGTCAAAGGGGAACCCACGCTGGCGTCCTCCCATAGTGCCGCGCCGATCGGACGTCGCAGCGGGTCCCGGCAGCAGCGAGGCGGCGGCGGTGGATCGGGTCTAAAGGTCCGCCTCGGCAAGCAGCGCTTTCGCTTTTGCGCCCTGCCAGTCGATCGCGCCGATCACCCGCCATAATTCCTTGCCGTCGGCATCGTAGAAAATGCTTGTGGGAAGCGCGCTGCTCGCCGCATCGAGGAGGGCGTTGTCCGGGTCGATATAGGGCTGGAGCGAGGTCAGCCCCGCCTGCTGAAACCAGGGGTCGACGACTGCGGCGCCTTGGAGATCCTGTGCGACCGCGATCACCGTCATGGCCTTGCGCTGCTGCGAGGCGAGCGCGTCGAGCGTCGGCATTTCCGCGATGCACGGCGCGCACCAGGTCGCCCAAAGATTGACGAGGAGCGGCCGGCCCTTGAAGGCTGCAAGCGTCACCGGTGCATTGTCGGGGCCGAAAAAGCGCGCGGCCGGAGCGGCCTCGCCCGCATGCGATCGATCGATCAGATGCTGGAAGGTTTCGGCGCTGCGCGCATCCCTGGCTTCGCCGGAGGCAATATTTGCTTGCGACGGCCCCGCTTGCTCCTGGTCCCGCTTTTCCCTATCGCAGCCGGCGATCGACCCCGCCAGCAGGATGGCGAGGAGGGCTATTTTCGGATCTAGGGCGCGGCGAATGGCGGAATCTCCGGACAAGAGCAGCATGTGGGGCGGCCGCTTCGGGGGCGGTCCCGCGGCGATCATGCAGGAAATAAACGCCTCGATCCCCGTGGACAAGCGTCTGTGGGAAGAAGATATTGCGGCAAGCCGCGCACATGCCGCGATGCTCGGCGCGCAGGGCATCATCACCGCCGCTGATGCTCGAGCGATCGACGCAGGCCTTGCCGAAATCGCCGGCGAATTCGCCCGCGACGGCGTGCCCGTCGACCTTGCGCTTGAGGATATCCACATGACGGTGGAATCGCGGCTCAAGGAAATTGCCGGCGAGCCTGCCGGGCGCCTTCACACCGCGCGTTCGCGCAACGACCAGGTCGCGACCGATTTCCGCCTCTGGGTGCGCAGCGCCTGCGAGCGCATCGATGCCGGACTGAAGGACCTCCAGGCTGCGCTCCTTACGCGCGCCGAGGAGCATGCGGCGAGCATCATGCCTGGCTTTACCCATCTTCAGGTTGCGCAGCCGGTGACGCTTGGCCATCATCTTCTTGCCTATGTCGAGATGGCCGCGCGCGACCGCGGGCGCTTTTTTGACGCGCGCGCGCGCCTCAACGAATCGCCGCTCGGCGCCGCGGCGCTCGCTGGCACGGGCTTTGCGATCGATCGCGACGCGACGGCGAAGGCGCTCGGCTTTGCGCGTCCGATGGCGAACAGCATCGACGCCGTCTCCGACCGCGACTTTGCGCTCGAATTCTGCGCAGCCGCCGCGATTGCCGCGCTGCACCTCTCGCGCCTCGCCGAGGAAATCGTGATCTGGGCAAGCCAGCCCTTCGGCTTTGTCGCCTTGCCCGATGCCTGGTCGACGGGCAGCTCGATCATGCCGCAGAAGCGCAATCCCGACGCGGCTGAGCTCGTGCGCGGGCGTGCAGGGCTGCTGCTCGGCGCCTTTCAGCGGCTCGCGGTTATCGTCAAGGGGCTGCCGCTCACCTATTCGAAGGATCTGCAGGACGACAAGGAGACGGTGTTCGGCGCCTTCGACGCGCTGGCGCTCTCGCTTGCCGCGCTCACCGGCATGGTCGAGACGCTGACCTTCCGCACCGACCGGATGCGCGCGCTCGCCGCGTCGGGCTTTTCGACCGCGACCGACCTTGCCGACTGGCTGGTCCGCGAGGCGGGAGTGCCTTTCCGCGAGGCGCACCATATCGTCGGTGCCTGCGTGAAACGATCCGAAGAGCTTGGCGTTGAGCTTTCGGCGCTGCCTGCGGCCGAGGCGGCGGCAATCCACGCGGCCGTCACGCCGGAGGCGCTTGCAGCGCTCACCGTCGAGGCGTCGGTCGCAAGCCGCATCAGCTATGGCGGCACCGCGCCCGAACGGGTAAGGCAGGCCATTGCCGCGGCGCGCGCCGCGCTGGAGAGTTGACGATGCGAACCCGCCCGCTCACCGCCGCCGTCCTGTCGGCCGCCGCCCTTGCAGCGACGCTTGGCGCGTGCGGCAGCCGCGAGGACTTGAAGCCGGTGGTGGGCCAGGCCCCGCCGGTCATCCCCATCGGCGCGACGCGCGCCCCGACGAATGAGGAGCTCACGACGCCTGACGCGCAGGCCAAGCCCGCGCGCAGCGACGAACTTCTCAAACGCTCCGAACAGCGCGAACCCGACGATTTCGACCTGCCCCCGCCGGGCTGAGCAAAACCCCGGCCTCCCGCTCGCCTCGCGCGGCATCGAGACCCCCACGGCCCTTCCTGTCTTTTGGGGCATCTCGATCTTTCGATGCGCGTGCAAATGAAGATGATCAGGATTTCCTTCGATGGACCATTTTGAACTTCGTGACGGCGTCCTCCACGCCGAAGATATCCCCCTGCCGCAGATTGCCGCTGAGGTGGGAACCCCCGTCTATGTCTATTCGCGCGCGACGCTCGAGCGTCATGCGCAGGTTTTTCGCGACGCGCTGAAGGATGTGCCGAAGAAGCACCTTGCCTTCGCCATCAAGTGCAACCCCAATCTCGGCGTGCTACGCGTGCTCGCGCGGCAGGGCTACGGCGCCGACGTCGTCTCGGGGGGCGAGCTTGAACGCGCGCTTGCCTCGGGCATGGCGGCTGAAGACATCGTCTTCTCGGGCGTCGGCAAGACCCGCGCCGAGCTTGCGCAAGGGCTCGACCGCGGCATCGGCCAGTTCAACATCGAGCATGAGCCCGAGGGCGCCGCGCTCGCAGAAATTGCGCTGGCGCGCGAGACGACGGCGAACGCGGTGCTGCGCGTCAACCCCGACGTCGACGCAGGCACGCATGCCAAAATCTCGACCGGCAAGGCCGAAAACAAGTTCGGGGTCGGCATCGATGTCGCACCCCAAATCTTCGCGCGGCTCGCGGCGCTGCCGGGTCTCAATCTGCGCGGGGTCGCGCTTCACATCGGGAGCCAGCTCACCAGCCTTGCCCCGCTCGAGGCCGCGTTCGAGCGCGTCGGCCGGCTTGTTTCGGATCTGCGCGCCGCGGGGCACAGCATCACGCATGTCGATCTCGGCGGCGGGCTCGGCGTGCCGTACAAGCCCGGCGACAATCCGCCGAGCCCCGCCGACTATGGCGCGATGGTCGCGCGCGTCACGAAGGACTGGGACGTCACGCTGATGTTCGAACCCGGCCGCGTGATCGCGGGCAACACCGGGGTGCTCCTGACCGAGGTGCTCTGGGTCAAGCCCGGCGCGGCGAACCCCTTCGTCATTGTCGATGCCGCGATGAACGACCTTGCGCGCCCCGCGCTTTACGATGCCTATCACGATTTCGCCGCGGTGAAGCCGACAGGGGAGAAGATGACCGCATCGATCGTCGGTCCGGTCTGCGAAACCGGCGACACCTTCGCACGCGACCGAGAGATTGACGCCGTGCAAGCCGGCGACCTTGCCGTCTTTCGCACCGCGGGCGCCTATGGCGCGACAATGGCGTCGACCTACAACAGCCGCAGCCTCGTCCCCGAAGTACTCGTCGATGGCGGGCGCTACATCGTCGTCGCCGACCGGATCGCCGCCGGTACGATCATGGCGGCCGAGCGGGTTCCCGACTGGATCGACTGACGCGTGGGCGCTCCCCCGCCCGGCGGATGGGGGGCGCCCGGGCGGCGCGTCGAGCGCCCCCCTTCCACCCCGCCTCTCCCCTCCTGCGCACGGGCCTGTTAAGAGGCGCCTCATGCACCAATTCCCCATCTTCCTCTCGCTCGCCGGCCGCGCCGTCGTAATCGTCGGGACCGGCGCTGCGGCAGAGGCCAAGGGGCGGCTCGTCGCGCGGGCAGGGGGGCGGGTCGTTTCGGCGTGGGAGCCTGGCGCAACCATCGGCTTCGTTGCGATCGAGGATGAGGAGGCAGCGCGCGCTGCCGCCGAGGCGCTGCGCGCGCATGGGCTTCTCGTCAACGTCGTCGACCGGCCCCATCTTTGCGATTTCACAACCCCGGCGATTGTCGAGCGCGCGCCCGTCACCATTGCGGTCGGCACCGGCGGCGCGTCGGCGGGTCTTGCCAAAGCGATCCGCCAGCGCATTGAGGCGCTGCTTCCCGAAGGGCTCGGCGCTCTCGCCGCAGCGCTCCGCGCCGCCCGCGCGGCGATGACTGAACGCTGGCCTGCGGCTGCCGACCGGCGCCGCGCGATCGACGCCGCGCTTGCCGAAGGCGGGCTGCTCGATCCGCTCGACGAGAGGGCCGCTGAGCGCGTCGAGGCCTGGCTCGCGTCGGCGAAGCCTGGCGAGCGAGCGGACGCCCAGGCGCCCGCTCGCCTCGAAATCCTGCTTCTTGCGAGCAACGACCCTGATGCGCTCACCTTGCGCGCAGCGCGGCTCCTCGGGCAGGCCGACTTTATTTTCCACCACCCGGCGGTTGCCCCTGCGATCCTGACGCGCGCCCGCGCCGACGCGGTGCGCACCGAGGCGGAAGCGCCCCCCGCCGACGTGCCGCCGGGTCTGTCGCTATGGCTTGGAGCGCCCGGCGCCTCCGGCCCCGCCTGAGGGGCGCGGCGGCACGACTCGGCTGCTGACAGCGCGGCAAACCCCTGCTAACGCGCGCGCCATGACAACGCCTCTCTCGCATATCCGTAATTTTTCGATCATCGCGCACATCGACCATGGCAAGTCGACGCTCGCAGACCGGCTGATCCAGTTCACCGGCGGCCTTACCGAGCGCGAGATGTCGGCGCAGGTTCTCGACAATATGGAGATCGAGAAGGAGCGCGGGATCACCATCAAGGCGCAAACGGTGCGTCTTTCCTACAAGGCGAAAGATGGCGAGACCTATCAGCTCAACCTCATGGACACGCCCGGCCACGTCGACTTTGCCTATGAGGTGTCGCGCAGCCTCGCTGCATGCGAGGGCGCGCTTCTCGTCGTCGATGCCGCGCAAGGGGTGGAGGCGCAGACGCTCGCCAACGTCTATCAGTCGATCGAGCATGATCACGAGATCGTGCCGGTCATCAACAAGATCGACCTTCCCGCCGCCGACATCGACAAGGTAAAGGCCGAGATCGAGGATATCATCGGCCTGCCCGCCGACGATGCAGTTCTCGCCTCGGCCAAATCGGGGATCGGCATCGAGGAATGCCTCGAGGCGATTGTCGCCAAGATCCCGCCGCCCAAGGGCGATGCGTCGGCGCCGCTCGTCGCGATGCTCGTCGACAGCTGGTACGACCCCTATCTCGGCGTCGTCATCCTCGTTCGCGTTGTCGATGGCGTCCTGAAGAAAGGCCAGCAGATCAAGTTCATGCAGGCGGGCACGACCCACCTCATCGACCGCGTCGGCTGCTTCACTCCCAAAAGGCAGGACCTCACCGAGATCGGCCCGGGCGAGATCGGCTTCATCACCGCGCAGATCAAGGATGTTGCGCAGGCGCGTGTCGGCGACACGGTCACCGACGCGAAGAGGCCCGCCGCAGCCCCGCTGCCTGGGTTCAAGGAGGTCCAGCCGGTCGTCTTCTGCGGCCTCTTCCCGACCGATGCCAACGACTTTGAAAAGCTGCGCGAGAGCATCCAGAAGCTTCGTCTCAACGACGCCTCGTTCAGTTTCGAGATGGAGACGAGCGCGGCGCTGGGTTTTGGCTTCCGCTGCGGATTTTTGGGGCTCCTCCACCTCGAGATCATCCAGGAGCGGCTCACCCGCGAATATGATCTCGACCTCATCACCACCGCGCCCTCGGTGGTCTACAAGCTCAAGCTCACCCGCTCGAAGGATGGCGGGCCGACCGAAATGGAGCTCCACAACCCCGCCGACATGCCCGACCCCAACCGGATCGAGGAGATAGAGGAACCGTGGATCGAGGCGGTGATCTATGTTCCCGATGAATATCTGGGCTCCATCCTGAAGCTCTGCCAGGACCGCCGCGGTATCCAGAAGAACCTCACCTATGTCGGCGGCCGCGCGCAGATCACTTACGAGCTGCCCCTCAACGAAGTGGTGTTCGACTTCTACGACCGGCTTAAGAGCATTTCGCGAGGCTACGCCTCGTTTGACTATCACCAGATCGGCCACCGCCCGGGCGACCTCGTCAAGATGAGCATCCTCGTCAACAATGAGCCTGTCGATGCGCTCTCGATGATCGTTCACCGCGGCTCGGCGGAAAGCCGTGGCCGCGGCATGTGCGAGCGGCTGAAGGACCTCATCCCCCGCCACATGTTCAAGATTCCGATCCAGGCGGCGATCGGCGGCAAGGTGATCGCCCGCGAGACGATCGCGGCGCTGCGCAAGGACGTGACCGCCAAATGCTATGGCGGCGATGCCACCCGCAAGAAGAAGCTCCTCGAAAAGCAGAAAGAGGGCAAGAAGCGGATGCGCGAATATGGGAATGTCAACATTCCCCAGGAGGCGTTCATCGCCGCGCTTCGCATGGGGGATGATGCCTGATCCTTCCGATTAGGGCAGGGGAGGCTGCTCCCTTGCCGCACGCGCGCCGCCGCCCTATCGTCTGGCCATTGCGCGCGGCCGGGAGATCGGGATGGCAGCAAGGGCCGGGATGTCCCTGGGCGGCATCGAAGTACATAGCGTGCTCGCCGACGGCACCGCCGTCTGCCTTCGTGCCATCACGCCTGCGGACGAGCCGTTGCTGCGCGAGGGGATTACGAGGCTCTCGGCCGAGGCGCGCTATCTGCGCTTCTTCTCGCCCGCGCCGATGCCGCCCGATAGCGTGGTCGAGAGCCTGGTCGACGTCGACGGGCGTGATCATATCGCATGGGGGGCACTCTGCACCGGATGCGAAGGGACGCCCGCAATCGGCGCGGTGCACGCGGTGCGCTATGCGCATGGCGGCCGCATTGGCGAATATTCGGTCGCGGTGATCGACGCATTTCATGGCAAAGGGCTCGCGCGGATGATGACCACGGCGCTCTTGATCCAGTGCCTCGCGGAAGGGCTGACCGAGCTCGACGTTCACATCTTGTCCGAAAACCGCGCCGCTGTGCGGCTGGTGGGATCGCTCGGCGCCAAGTGGGAGCGCGCAGCCGCAGGCGTGTCCGAATATCGGCTCGATGTCGCCGACGCGCTCGATCTATTACGACGCGACACCGCGGCACGCGGTGTGCAGGACGTCTTTCACACTCTCTCAAGCGCATAGAAAAGGGCGCCGCGGCGATGCCGGACGCCCTTCCTGCTGCCTCCCGTAAAGGGAAGGCAGGCTTTACTGTTGCGTGTCGCCGACGCCGGTTTCCGACGGAGCGATTTCGCCATTGTCGTCCATCGCGTTGGCCTTTTCCTCGCCCTGTTCTTCGACGATGTCGGCCTTCTTTTCCAACGCTTCCTTGGCTGCGCCTTCGGGCATGGCGTCGGCCTGAGAGTCGATCGCTTCAGCCTGGGCTTCTGCCTGATCCTCGACCCTGTCGGCTTCGGGGCTCTGGCAAGCGCCGAGCGCGAGCGCCGACGCGGCGGTGAGGGTGATTGCAAACTTGCGCATATGAGTGATCTCCTGATTGACTCCGAGCCTTAACGCTGAGTGAACGCAGGGGTTGCACGCAAATTATCAAATATCGGGAAAGCCACGCATTTTTCTGTCGAAAATGTCGGATACGAGCGGTGTTCGGACAAAAAAGAGGGCGCCCCGGGGCGCCCCCTGCCGCGACTTTTCGTCGCTTTTCAAAAGCGCTGCTGGCGCTCGTACAGGTCGCGATAATGCTGAATCCGCGTCACGCGCAGGCCCGGCATGCCGCTGCGATCGATCGAGCGCTGCCAGCTGGCGAATTCCTCGATCGTCAGCCCGTAGCGCTCGCACGCCTCGTCGACCGTCAGCAGGCCGCCATTGACCGCCGCAACGACTTCGGCCTTGCGCCGCACCACCCAGCGCGTCGTGTTCGGCGGCGGCAGCGTGTCCAGCGTCAGCGGTTCCCCCAAGGGGCCGATGACCTGGGCCGGGCGGATTTTCTGATTCTCGATCATGATCATTCCATAACGTCTTGAGCGGGGGGGATCGGTTCAACCGACAAAGGTCTGCCTACACAAGCGAGGTTCAACATCGGCTGAAACCCTCTGGTAAACGGGCTGTTCATGGTTTCGGGCAAGGCGTTTTTCTGATCGGACAGATCGAAGAAGCGCGCGGGCCGGGGGGCGCTACTCGGGTCGGCGCCCGCCGGTCCGCCGAACATGGCACGCAGAGCATTCACCTTGGCCTGCCGCGATTCGCGACGCGACCGGGCGCGGAGCAGGCGCACGGTCGGCAAGGCGGCCTGCCGCGCGGCGGAGACGGCCAATATGATGTCGAAGCCGGGCTTCGACAGGCTGGCAGCACCGCCAAGGCGCGGAAGGTCGGACGGGGCAAGGTTCATGCCCCCCGTCTAGCGTCGAGGCGCTAAAGCCCGGTAAATGCCCGTTTCAGCGCTTGTTAGCGAAGCTTAATCCGCGTCAATATTTTGACGCGATGCGCGGAAAAGCTGGCATTTTGACGCTGCCGTCCCTAGATGCCCGCGATCATGGCTCCTGTGCTCACCCCCGACCGACTCGGCGATTTCCAGCTCGCCGAACCGCTGAAGGACCGGCGAATCGTCGTCGCGATGTCGGGCGGCGTCGATTCGAGCGTCGTTGCAGCGCTCGCTGCCCGCTCGGGCGCAGAGGTCATCGGGGTGACGCTGCAGCTTTATGATCATGGCGCGAAGGCGAAGCGCGTGGGGGCCTGCTGCGCGGGACAGGATATCCGCGACGCGCGCGCGGTCGCCGACCGCCTGGGCTTCGTTCACCATGTCCACGACCATGAAAGCCGGTTTCGCGACACGGTGATCGACCAGTTCGCTGACGAATATCTCGCCGGGCGCACGCCCATTCCCTGCGTGCGCTGCAACATGGGGGTCAAATTCACCGACCTTTTCGCGCTGGCGAAGGATCTCGGCGCGGACTGCCTTGCAACCGGCCATTATGTCCGCCGCGTGATGGGCTCTCATGGCGCAGAGCTCCACCGCGCACTCGACCCCGCGCGCGACCAGAGCTATTTCCTCTTTGCCACAACCCAGGCGCAGCTCGACTTCCTGCGCTTTCCCTTGGGCGGGCTCGAAAAGAGCGTCGTGCGTGAAATTGCGCGCGAACTTGGCCTTGGCGTTGCCGGCAAGCCCGACAGCCAGGACATCTGCTTCGTTCCCGACGGGGATTATGCAAGTCTTGTCCGCAAGCTTCGCCCCGAGGCCGATGACCGGGGCGAGATCGTCCATATCGACGGCACTGTCCTCGGCACGCACCGGGGCTTCATCCACTATACGGTCGGGCAGCGGCGCGGGATCGAGATCGGCGGACAGGCGGAGCCGCTTTATGTCGTCCGGCTCGATGCCGAGACAAAGCGCGTGGTGGTCGGACCGCGGCGCGCGCTCGCCGTCACGGGCGCGCGGCTCGGCGAGGCAAACTGGCTGGCCGATGTCGAGGGGCGCGACGTGCTCGCCAAGGTGCGCAGCATGGCAAGGCCCGCGCCGGCGCGGGTCGAGGGCGATTGCCTTCGCTTTGCCGCGCCAGAATATGGCGTCGCGCCGGGGCAGGCGGCCGTGCTTTACGACGCTGCCGACGAGAGCCGGGTGCTCGGCGGCGGCTGGATCGAGGAAACGCTCGCGCCGGACCTTGCGGAATAGATTGAAGTTTTTTCCCCGATGTCGCAGCCTTGCGGCAGACAAGGGAGAGACGAGATGATCAATTGGGTGCTGCGCGGCGCCGTCCTCTTATGGGCGCTGTTTTTTGCCATTGTCGGTTTGCGGGGAATCATCGATCCGGCAAGTTTCGCCGACTTGTTCGGGATCATCGCCGAGGGGCCGGCGGCGAACACGGTGCGCGCTGACCTCTCGGCCTTCTTCCTCGTTGCAGCCGGCGGAGCGGCCGTAGGTGCCTTGCTCCCCGCATGGCCCCGCGCATTGCTGGTCCCCGCGGCGCTCTACGGCACCGCGCTGATCGGGCGGCTGATCGGGGCGGCAAGCGGCGACGCGATCGACCCCGCAATCATCCAGGCGATGATCATCGAGGCGCTGTCGGCGGGGCTGATGATCGCAAGCTGGTGGATTTTGTCGCGGACCCGGCCCTCACCCGGCGAGGCGGCGGCCGACACGGTCCACTGACGCGCGGCAGGCGGCGCGGCCGCGCTATTCCCGTCAAGTTTGCGCGGCGCCGAGGCCGTCCATCTTTTTCGACTGCCGCGCGATCAGCCCCGGAAAGAAACGCGCGAGGCGCGACAGGCGCCTCGCCATCTTGCCGACGGTCACATGCACACGGCTGCCATGCACCGCCTCCCACGCCGCCTCGGCAACGCGTTCGACGGGCACGATCTCGAATCCGCTCGCCGCAAGGCGGATGCGCGCGGGCTCGTTGCTGTCGGCGCTCACCTGGTCGAGGAGCGGCGTGTCGATGAAGCCCGGCATCAGCGAGCAAACCTTGATGCCATATTTACCAAATTCGATCTCGAGGGCTTCGGTGAGGCCGCGCACCGCGAATTTCGTCGCCGAATAGACGGCAAGCCCCGCGACGCCGTAAAATCCTGACGCCGAGCCCGTGTTGAGGATGGTCGACCCCGGCGTCGCGCGAAGCAGCGGCAGCGCGCTGTAGATTCCGTTGACGACGCCGCCGAAATTGATCGCGATCAGCCGGTCGGTCTCGGCAGGCGGCATGTCGATGAACTGGCCGCCCGTGCCAATTCCGGCGTTGTTGAAAAGAACATCGAGCCGGCCTTCGCTCGCTGCGGCAAAATCGGCGAGTGCCTTTTGCCACTGATCGCGGTCGCGAACGTCCATGATGTGGCGCGAGACGGCGCCCTCGGGGAGATGCGCGGCGGTCTCGTCGATCCCTTGGGCATTGACGTCGGCGAGCCCGACGAACCAGCCCCGATCTGCGAAATGGCGCGCGGCTGCGCGCCCGATGCCCGACCCGCCGCCGGTGATGAAGATCGCCCTGCGTGCCATGTTTGTCCTCCCCTCGTGCTCACATGCTTGTCCGCGCTACGAGCGACAGAGGTCAAGCGGCAATAACGGGGGGTGGCCATGGGGAGGCGGGCTGGTTATCACGGCGCGATGACCTTTTTGCGGCCGATGCTCCTCTCCCTCTTGGTTTTTTTCCTCTGCGCAGCGCTTCCGGCGCGTGCCGCGGTGGTGGTGAGCTTTTACAGCCATGATTTCGGCGACCGCTTCCCCCACGCCTTTGTGACGCTGAAGGGGCGCCTCGACGCGACCGGTGAGCTGGTCGACACCAATTATGGCTTCACCGCCCGAACGGTGAGCCCGGCGATCCTGCTGGGATCGGTAAAGGGCTATGTGCAGACCTCGAAGCCCGATTATGTGGCAAAGAGCGACAAGCAGTTCAGCCTGACACTCGATGATGCGACCTATGCCCGGCTGACCGCCAAGATCCGCGAATGGCAGGAGCGCAAACAGCCAAGCTACAACCTCGGCAAGCATAATTGCGTCCATTTCGTGATGGAGCTCGCCGAGTTGGTCGGGCTGAAGGTCAACCGCAAGAGCAAGTTTTTCAAGAAACCCAAGAGTTTCCTTCGGGAAGTGAAGGAGCTGAACCCCCAGCTTTCCTGATGCGTGCGGCAAGGCCTTGCCGTTGATCAGTCTCTGGACGCGGCGCCCTTTTCACCCTATGTTCAGCCTTCAGCGTGCACTATTTTGTGCGCTGGACCAAAGAGGGGCCCCGATTGCGACTTTTATTGACCTTGCTCGCGTTGCTGACCGGTCTTGCCGGCGCGGACCGCGCGCAGGCGGCGCCGGCGATGCCGGCGGCGATGGGGTCGCTCATTCTTCTCGCCGAAACCGCAGGCCAATCCGATGCGTCCGACAAGGCGCGCCGGCCTGCCGATCCGGTGCCCTCGCGCCGCGCCTCCTGCGCGTGCCGCAAGCCGGTGCGCACGGCTCCGCCCTATCTGCCCGGCGTTCTCAGCCGTTCGGATCGCGCACTCGAATAGTGCCGCTTCGCGGGCAATCCGCCTGAGACTTTTTCACGCCGCCCCCGCGGCGAACGGGCGACGCACAGCGTCGCCGCTATCCCTAGCGATAATCCAAGGAAATCCAGCATGTTCGGCAGCATTGCCAAGAGCCTCTTCGGCTCGTCCAACGACCGTTATGTCGCCTCGATTCGCAAGATCGTCGACAAGATCAATGGCTTCGAGCCGCAGATGGAGGCGCTCGACGACGCTGCGCTGCAGGCGCAGACGCCGAAATTCCGCGAGCGGCTCGCCGCGGGCGAAACGCTCGACGACATTCTGCCCGAAGCCTTTGCGACGGTACGTGAGGCTGCAAGGCGCACGCTCGGCATGCGGCATTTCGACGTGCAGATGATCGGCGGCATCGTCCTTCACCGCGGCGAGATTGCCGAGATGGCGACAGGCGAGGGCAAGACGCTGATGGCGACGCTGCCCTGCTATCTGAACGCGCTCGAGGGCAAGGGCGTTCATGTTGTGACCGTCAACGACTATCTCGCCCGCCGCGACGCCGAGTGGATGGGTGCCGTCTATGGTTTTCTCGGCCTGACGACCGGCGTCATTGTCCCCAACCTCAACGAGATGCAGCGGCGCGAGGCGTATAACAGCGACATTACCTACGCGACCAACAACGAGCTCGGTTTCGATTATCTGCGCGACAATATGAAGTTCGAGCGGTCGCAAATGGTCCACCGCCCCTTCAACTTCGGCATCGTCGATGAAGTCGACTCGATCCTGATCGACGAGGCGCGCACGCCGCTCATCATCTCGGGTCCGACCGACGACAAGTCCGAGCTCTACATTCGCGTCAACGAGGTGGTGAACCAGCTCGGCGAGGATGATTATGAGAAGGACGAGAAGGCCAAGTCGATCAGCCTCACCGAAGAGGGCACCGAGCATGTCGAACGGCTGCTTGAGGCGGCCGGCCTCCTCCAGGGCAGCAACCTTTACGATATCGAGAACACCCAGATCGTCCATCACGTCAACCAGGCGCTGAAGGCGATCGTGATGTTCAAGCTCGATACCGACTATATCGTGAAAGACGGCAAGGTCGTGATCATCGACGAGTTCACCGGCCGCATGATGGACGGGCGCCGCTGGTCCGACGGCTTGCACCAGGCGGTCGAGGCCAAGGAAGGCGTTCGGATCGAGCCCGAGAACCAGACGCTGGCCTCGATCACCTTCCAGAATTATTTCCGCATGTATCCCAAGCTCTCGGGTATGACCGGCACCGCGGCGACCGAGGCGGCCGAATTTTTCGAAATCTACAAGATGAACGTCGTCACCATCCCGACGAACCGCCCGATCGCGCGGCGCGACGAGGAAGATGAATTCTACAAGAATATCGCCGACAAGTTCGGCGCCATCGCGCGGACGATCCGCGAGGCGCAGGAGCGCGGCCAGCCGGTACTCGTCGGCACGGTGTCGATCGAGAAGTCCGAGCTGCTTTCCTCCTATCTGGAACGGGAGGGCGTCGCGCACAGCGTCCTCAACGCACGCTTCCACGAAAGCGAGGCGCATATTGTGGCGCAGGCGGGCCGGCTCGGCGCGGTGACGATCGCGACCAACATGGCGGGCCGCGGCACCGACATCAAGCTCGGAGGAAGCGAAGAATTTCGCATCGAGGATGAACTGAAGGACCTCCCCGAGGGCCCCGAACGCGATGCGGCGATCGCGCGCCTTCATGAGGAGGTCGCGGCCGAGCGCGAGGCGGTTCGTGCAGCAGGCGGCCTCTTCGTGCTCGCGACCGAACGCCACGAAAGCCGGCGCATCGACAATCAGCTGCGCGGCCGGTCGGGACGCCAGGGCGACCCCGGTCTGTCAAAATTCTACCTCTGCCTCGACGATGATTTGCTGCGCATCTTCGGGCCCGACACCTTGTTCGCGAAGATGATGAACAAGAATCTCGAGGACGGCGAGGCGATCGGCTCGAAATGGCTTTCGAAGGCGATCGAGACCGCGCAAAAGAAGGTGGAGGCGCGCAACTACGACATCCGCAAGCAGGTCGTCGAATATGACAACGTCATGAACGACCAGCGCAAGGTCATCTACGAACAGCGCGGCGAAATCATCGACAGCGAGACCGTCGACGATGCCATGGCCGCGATGCGCGCCGAAACGGTCAATTCGATCGTCGCCGACGCCTGCCCGCCGGGAAGCTATCCCGAACAGTGGGACATCGAGGGCATGAAGGCGCGCATCGCCGATATTCTCGACCTCACGCCGCCGATCGATGCGTGGATGGAGGAAGATGCCGTCGATCCGGAAGTCTTCGAAGAGCGCATTCAAGCGATGGCCGATGCCGCGGCGGCCGAGAAGGCCGCGCAGGTCGACCCCGATACGTGGCGCGGGATCGAAAAATCCATTCTGCTCCAGACGCTCGATCATCATTGGAAGGAGCATCTTTCCACCCTCGATGCGCTGCGTCAGGTCGTGTTCCTGCGTGCCTACGCGCAAAAGCAGCCAATCAACGAATATAAGGCCGAGGCCTTCGCGCTGTTCGAGCGGATGCTGCAAAATATTCGCGAGGATGTGACGCGCACCGTCGCGCGGATCGATTTCCAGTTCCAGGAACCCGAACCGATGCCGCTGCCTGAACTGCCCGACTTCCTCACCACCCACATCGACCCCTTCACCGGCGAGGACAACAGCGCGGACATCGATGGCGGCGACCTCGGGGTGATCGCGAACACGCTGCCCCCGATGCAGGCGCCGCGTCCCGATATGCCCGAGGGTGAGAACCCCTATGCCGGCCTCGATATCAGCCGCAACGCGCAGTGCCCTTGCGGTTCAGGACGCAAATACAAGCATTGCCACGGGGCCTTGTAATATATTTCTCCCGCCCGGGGCGCGGGCGGGAGAAGGCCCGGCCGCCGGGTCGCGGCTGACGCCGCATGCGGGGGGCCGTCCACCGCTTCGGGCGGCTTGCCTTTTGCCGCTCGCTGGCCCAGGTCCAGGAGCGCAATGCAAAGAAGTTATCACTTTGCGCTTGCCGAGCGGACCAGGCTCGCGCGCGCCGAGCGCGAGCGGCTTGCAGCGATCGCGCCGGTGCGCAGCCTCGCCGATGGGCAATTTGTGCAGCACCAGGGCGACCCTGGCGACACCTTCTGGGTGGTTTGCGAGGGGCATGTCCTCGCAGGGCGCCATGCCGAGGACGGACGCTTCACCGCCTTTGCGGTGCTGGGGCCGGGCGACATGTTCGGCGAACTTGCCTTTTTTGCAGGCGTTCCGCGCCAGGCCGACGCGATCGCGAGCGGACCTGCGCGGCTGATCGCAATCGGCCGGCCGCTGCTGCGCCGGCTGATGGCGGAGGATATCGGGTGGGCCGAACTCCTGCTTCGCAGCCTGTCGCGCCAGCTTGCTGTCACGCTCGACATCATCGATGCCGAACGGCGTCTGCCGGCCGCCGACCGGCTTGTGCGGCTGCTCGCTGCGATGGCGGCAGACGCGCCCGATCGCAGCACGGTCCGCGCAACGCAGCAGCAGCTCGCGGACCTGCTCGGGGTCTCGCGCGTGACCCTGGGGGCCGCGCTTCGCGAGCTCACCGCGCGCGGGCTGGTCGAGCCAGGCTATGGCCACATCCGCGTCGCAGCCTCGCTTTCGCCGGGCAGCGGCGCTCTATATAGCTGAGACGATATGGCGTTTGTCCGCTCCCTTGGTCTTCTCCTTGCCGCGCTCTTTCTCGCGCCGGCTTTAAGCGCTGCCGAGCGCGGACCATTGGTGCTTGCTGCGGCGAGCCTCCAGGAATCCTTAGGCGAAGTCGCCGACGCATGGGCGGCAAAGGGACATGCTCGGCCCGTCGTCTCCTTTGCCGCCTCATCTGCGCTCGCCCGGCAGATCATCGCGGGCGCGCCTGCCGACCTTTTCATCTCTGCCGACGAGCCCTGGATGGACAGGGTCGGAAAGGCGGGGCGCCTGCGCGCAGGAAGCCGCGCGACCTTGCTCGGGAACCGGCTGGTATTGGTCGCGCCTGCGGCGAGCAAGGTGCGGCTGACGATCGCGCATGGTTTCCCGCTCGCCCGGGTGCTTGGCGGCGGGCGGCTTGCACTTGCCGATCCCGATGCGGTGCCGGCGGGCAAATATGCAAAGGCCGCGCTGACGTCGCTTGGCGTGTGGAGCGCGCTTAGACGGCAGCTCGCTCCGGCTGAGAATGTCCGCGCCGCGATGGCGCTGGTCGAGCGGAGAGCCGCGCCGCTCGGCATCGTTTATGAAACCGACGCGAAGGCGTCGCGCGGCGTCCGCGTCGTGGGCGTCTTTCCTGCCTCGAGCCACGCGCCCATCCGTTATCCGCTCGCCGTGCTGAAGGCGTCGCGGCACAAGGATGCGGCCGCATTTCGCTCCTTTCTCCTCTCGCAGCAGGCGCGCGCGATCTTCGCGCGCCACGGCTTTTCGGCGCCCTGATGCTCACGCCGGCCGAATGGGGCATCGTTACGCTGTCGCTGAAGGTCGGCGGCGCCGCGGTGCTCGCAGCGCTGCCACTGGCGTTTGCGCTCGCCTGGGTGCTTGCGCGCTACCGATTTCCGGGGCGTCTCCTGCTCGATGGCCTCGTCCACCTGCCGCTCGTGCTGCCCCCGGTCGTCACGGGCTGGCTGCTGCTGCTCGCGTTCGGGCCGCTGGGTCCGGCGGGACGCTGGCTTGAAAGCTGGTTCGGCGTGAGCCTGATGTTCCGCTGGACCGGCGCGGCGCTCGCGGCGGCGATCATGGCGCTGCCGCTGATGGTGCGCGCGATGCGGCTTTCGATCGAGGCGGTGGACCGGCGGCTTGAAGGGGCGGCGCGGACGCTCGGGGCAAGCTCGTGGCATGCTTTCTGGACGATCAGCCTGCCGCTTGCCTTTCCCGGCGTGCTCGCCGCGCTCGTGCTCGGCTTTGCGCGCTCGATCGGCGAGTTTGGCGCAACGATCAGCTTTGTGTCGAACATTCCGGGCGAGACGCGCACGCTCCCGCTCGCCATCTATTCCGCGCTTCAGATCCCGGGGTCCGAGACGATGGTGACGAGGCTTGCGCTCTTTTCGGTCGCGCTGTCGCTCGGCGCGCTCCTTCTTTCCGAATGGCTCGTTCGCCGCACGCCGGCCGGAAGGCAGCAGCATGACGATTGATATCGATGTTGCGAAGCGGCGCGGCGATCGGCTCATCGCCGCGCGCTTTACGGCAGGGCCGGGGCTGACCGCCCTCTTTGGTCCTTCAGGCGCCGGCAAGACCAGTCTTCTCGATATGGTCGCGGGGCTCCTGCGGCCCGACCGGGGGCATATCCGCGTCAGCACACGCACGCTCTTTGGAGATGGCATCGACCTGCCGCCCGAGGCCCGTCGGGTCGGCTATGTCTTTCAGGACGGTCGTCTTTTCCCGCACCGGCGGGTGCGGGCCAATCTTCTTTACGGGGTCAAGCTTGCACCACCAGCGAGCCGCTGGATGAGCCTTGACGAGGCGACGTCCTTCCTCGGCATTGGCCATCTGCTCGATCGCTGGCCAGGGAGCCTGTCGGGGGGCGAGGCGCAGCGCATCGCGATCGGCCGCGCGCTGCTTGCCGGACCCGAGATACTGCTGATGGACGAGCCGCTTTCTTCGCTCGATGCCGCGCGGCGCGGCGATATCATGACGGTGATCGAGCGTATTCGCGATGACCTGAAGCTTCCGATTCTCTACGTGAGCCACGACCGCGACGAGGTCGACCGGCTCGCGACCAAAGTGATCGCGCTCGATGGCTGAGACCGAGTTAAAGTTTCACCTGAAACCAGTTTTGTGGTAACGCGATGCCTATGGCGAATCCCGAAACCCATGTCCACGACACGCCGCCGCCAGCCGCCGCGCCCGACTGGACGATTGCGCAGAACTGGGAGGCGTTTACCGCCGCCGAGCATGCGATGTGGGACCGCCTTTTTGCGCGCCAGTCTGCGATGCTTCCCGGCCGCGCATCGGAAGCCTTTTTGCGCGGTATCGACGTGCTCAAGCTCGAAAATCCTGGCATTCCGGATTATCGTGAGCTCAATTCGCGCTTGATGGCGGCGACGGGGTGGCAGGTCGTCGCGGTGCCGGGTCTCGTTCCCGACGATGTCTTTTTCGATCATCTCGCCAACAGGCGCTTTCCGGCGGGCAATTTCATCCGCACGCCCGAGCAGCTCGACTATTTGCAGGAGCCCGACGTCTTCCACGACGTCTTCGGCCACGTCCCGATGCTCGCTGACCCCGTGTTTGCCGATTATATGCAGGCCTATGGCGAGGGCGGGCTACGCAGCCAGAAATTCGATGCGCTCAAGCAGCTCGCCCGGCTCTACTGGTACACGGTCGAATTCGGCCTGATCCGGGAAGCGGGGGGGCTGCGCATCTATGGCGCGGGCATTGTGTCTTCCTACGCCGAGAGCCTATTTGCGCTCGATTCAGACAGTCCGAACCGCATCGGCTTCGATCTCGCGCGCGTGATGCGCACCGACTATCGGATCGACGATTTCCAGCAGAATTATTTTGTCATCGACAGCCTCGACCAGCTCCTCGATGTAACGGTCAATACCGACTTCGCGCCGCTTTACGCTTCGAACGCTGCATTGCCGCCGATCCCGATCGCCGACATCCTGCCGGGCGACGAGGTGATCACGCGCGGTACGCAGGATTACGCGCTCGCCAAGAGCTCGTAGCGCCTACCAGCTCCCGAAACTGGCGTCCGCCGGGTCCGACCGGTGGAAGGCGCGTTCCTTGCGCCGAAAGCCATAGCGCCGGCGCTTGGCGAGGAGCAGGCATGGCCAATCGGCGCTCCCCCCGCGCGCTGCAAGGCGGAAGCCCTGCGCGCGATAGGCGGCGAGCACCGCCTCCATCTGGCGCGCGATCAGTCCGGCAAGAATGGCATGACCGCCCGGCGCGGTGGAAGCGGCAATGTCGGGAGCGAGGGTGATCAGCGGACCCGCGAGAATATTGGCGATCACGAGATCGAAAGGCGCGCGGTGGCGGATCGCAGGATGATCGGTTCCGGCTGCAACCGCAAGCGCGAGCTGCCCGCCGCCGCGGCCGAGCGGCACGGCGTTGATCACGGCATTGTCGCGCGTGACGAAAATGCTCGCAGGGTCGATGTCGGAGGCAATCACGCGCGCGCGGGGCCACAGGTGAAGGGCCGCGAAGGCGAGGAGCCCCGTGCCGGTGCCGATGTCGGCGATGTTGCGCGGCGCGGCGCCTCTGCGCGCCAGCCGGTCGAGCATCGCAAGGCACCCCGCGGTGGTGTCGTGCCCGCCCGTTCCGAAGGCTTGGCTCGCGTCGATCTGAAACGCGACGACGCCGGACGGCACATGGTCGGCATGGCTGCTTGTATGGACGAAGAAGCGGCCGGCCTGAACGGGCCGGAGTCCCTGCTGGCTCAGCGTCACCCAATCCTCTTCGGGGAGCTCCTCGACCGTCGGCGCGGCACTTCTCGCGCTCGGGATCAGCGCGCGCAAGGTTTCAACGAGCGCGGCGCTAGGCGGCGTCTCGACATAGGCATCGAGCTGCCACTGGCCCGCCGCTTCGTCGATCTCGCGTGTTGCCACCACCGGCGCATCGGGAAGCGCGTCGAGCGCAGGCACTTCGCCCGAAAGCGCCTCGGCTTCATCGCGGGTGCAGGGGAGCGAGACGAGCCAGCTCATGACTTGTTTTCGGCCTCCTTGGCGAGCCGCGCGTCGAGACGCTCCGCGGCGCCCGCGGCATAGACGCGGCAAGCGTCGGTATCAACGAGCGCGGCGGCCCCCGATAGGCGCGCGAAAAGGTTGCTTACAGCAGGATGCGGGGTGACCAATATATCGCAAGGCAAGGCGGACAGCTTGGCGAAGGTGGCGCGCAGCATGGCGACATAGTCGGGGTGATCGGCGAAGCGATAATCATCGGCCGATACGGCGCTCAGGCTGTCGATATAGGCGATGGTCCGGCAGTCGGCGCCTTCGCACGACTTCCATGTCCAGCTCGTGCTCCCCGGCGTGTGGCCGGGCGTTGCGTGAAGCGTGAGTTCAAGCCCTGCAATCGGCACTGTCTCGCCGTCCTGAAGTTCGCCGGCGATGACCACGCCGCGAAAAGGGGCGATCGCGCCGCGCTGCGGATCGCGTGGATCGGGCTCGCCGCTCGTCAGAGCCTCGATGGCTTCGCGTCGCGTATAGATTTTGGCGCCGGTCGCATCCTGCAGCGCCCGAAGGCCGCCCACATGGTCGAGATGCTCGTGGCTCGCGAGCAGCATGCGGACCTTGTTGGGGTCAAAACCCAGCGTACGGATATTGGCGAGAATCTGCGGCGCGGCGGTCTCGGTCGCCGCGTCGATCAGCACGAGGCCGCCCGGTGCGTCGATCAGCACCGCGGAAATGCCGCAGGTGCCGACATAATAGCTGGTGCCGAAAATTTTCGCGGGCGGCGCGGGGTCGCTCCAGCCGTCGCGGTCCTCGCACGCGGCGGCGAGCGCCTCGCCATTGGCAGCAGGGGAGGGGAAAGAGACTTTCCCGGCCGGCGCCGCGCAGCCTGCGAGCAGCAGCAGCGCGGCGAGGAGCAGCGGCTTAGCGGACATAGCTTGCCCCGTTCACATCGAGCACCGCGCCGGTCATCGAAGGCGGCGCCTTAAGGGCGCACCAGCGCGCCATCTCGGCGATTTCCTCCGGCTGGGCGACCCGGCCGAGCGGGATATCGGCGAGCAATTTGTCGCCGCCACGGCTCGCAAGATAATCGTCGGCCATGCCGGTCATGGTGAAACCCGGACAGATCGCAAAGGCGAGAATCTTGTCGCGGGCGTAGCCGCGCGCGATCGTCTTGGTCATAGCGACCATCCCCGCCTTTGACGCTGCATAGTGCCAGTGCGCGGGGCTGTCGCCGCGGTGCGCGGCGCGGCTTGCAATGTTGACGAGGCGCCCGCCCTCACCGCCTTCGAGCCAATGCCGCACGGCGAGGCGGCCAAGCTGGGCGCTCGCGGTGAGGTTGATCTCAAGCGTGCGGTTCCATCCCGCAAGCCAATCGGCGTCGCTCTTGTCGATCGGATTTGCCTCGAACACCCCGGCGTTGTTGATCAGCACATCGATACGGCCGCCGAGCCGGTCGAGGCCCGCGGTCCAGAGCCGAGGCGGCACGGCCGGGTCGGCAAGGTCGCCATCGGCGCTCGACAGCGCGACGATGCGGTGATCGGGGGATTGCAGCGCCGCCGCGATCGCGGCACCGATGCCGCGGCTTGCGCCCGTGATGAGGATATGCCTGCTCATCCGCCGCGTTTAGCGGCGGGCGGGGCGCCGTGCCAAGGGCGTAAGTGGCGCTAGGCGACCCGGCGGCTGAACTCGCTCGCTGCCTGCTCGAGCGACTGGAGCCGCTCGCCCATCTTGGCGAATTTTTCGCTCAGCACACTGATCTCGCCCGCGACCATACCTGAATCGTTGCGGATGCTTGCGATCGTTGACGACATGGAGTCGGCGGCAAGCGCGGTTTCGTCGACCGCGGCGGTGATCGAGGTGACGGTCTGAGCCTGTGCATCCATCGCGTCGCGAATCCGCTCGGCCGACTGCTGGACCTCGACGATCGTCGTCTGGATCGACTGATTGGCGCTCACCGCGCCCTTCGTCGCCTGCTGGATCGCGGCGATCTTGCCCGCGATGTCGTCGGTCGCGCGAGCGGTTTCATTGGCAAGGCTCTTTACCTCCTGCGCAACCACCGCAAATCCGCGGCCCGATTCGCCCGCGCGCGCCGCCTCGATCGTCGCGTTGAGGGCGAGAAGGTTGGTCTGGCCGGCGATCTCGCGGATCAGCCCGAGGATCGACTCGATCGATTCAGCGTGGCGCGACAGCGCCTCGGACATCGCCACCGCTTCGCCCGCCTGTTCAGAGGCGCGCGTCGCGACCGCGGCCGAGGCCTCGACTTCGCTGCGTGCGTCCTCGATGGCGCGGATCAGCCCGGCGGCAGTCGACGCCGCTTCGCGCATCGCGATCGCCGATTGCTCGGAGGCTGCGGCGACCTCGCTAGTCTTTGCGATCATGCCCTTGGCGGCAAGGTCGGCCGATTCGGCCTGGACGGCGAGTTGCTGGCGCACCCCGTCGGTGTCCTGGGCGAGCGTCGCGATCGAGCGGTCGAAATCGCCTGCGAGCGCCTGCCGCTCGCTCGAGACCGCCGCGCGCTCCAGTTTCTCGGCATAGGTCTGCATGATGTCGATCTCGAGCAGCGCGAGGCGGTTGACCGCGCTCGTCAGCCGGACGATGCGCTCAGCATCGCCTTCGCAGGCCCGGACGACATGCTCGATGGTGAGGCGGTGGCACGCGCCAAGGCACGACAGCACCGAGGCAAGGGGAACATTGACGCGCCGCGCCATATGCGTGTTCTGGCAGGCGATCGTCGCCGATTCCTGGCCTGCGGGATCGGAATATTTGATGAGCATATGCCGCGCGCTGCCGCGCACATAGGTTTCAAGGAGCTCGCCCTCGACCTTGCGGACATGGGGAAGGGCGTTGAACGCGTCCCAATAGGCACGCCCCATTTCTTCCTCATGGCCCGCCACGATCGCGGCAATTTCTTCCGCGTCAGCGACGAGGCGGCCGTCGAGGTCGTAATAGAAGAAGCGATCGGCCATCAGCACCGGATCAATCTGCTGCTTATGAATCGGATTTTCCTTCACCATATCCCGTCCCCCGAAGCCATGTTTTCGACGCGCGGCGGCTGCCGCCTTTTCGTCCGCGAAGCTGGTGAACGGAATATGCTGCAAAATGGGTAAATTGCGCGTTAACCCGGCGCGCGCGAATTTGGTGAGCGCGGCAGACCCGTGAGCGCTATACATCGGGGTTTGGGGGCGGCTATTGGTTTCAGGTGAAACCGGTTGGAGACAGGGTCATGATCATCGGTACGCCGAAGGAAATCAAGAATCACGAATATCGCGTCGGGCTGACCCCTGAAAGCGCGCGCGAGCTCGTCGTGCACGGTCACCGCGTGCTGGTGGAAACGGGGGCGGGCGAGGGTATCGGCGCGCGCGATCGCACCTATGAGGATGCAGGGGCCGAAATTGTCGCGAGCGGCGCGGAGATTTTCGGTTCCGCCGAGATGGTGGTGAAGGTGAAGGAACCGCAGCCGGCGGAACGCGCGATGCTCAGCGCCGGCCAGATCCTCTACACCTATCTTCATCTCGCCCCCGACCCTGAGCAGACGCGCGACCTGATGGCATCGGGCGCCGTGTGCATCGCCTATGAAACGGTCACGAGCCCGCACGGCGGGCTGCCGCTTCTAAAGCCGATGAGCCAGGTTGCGGGGCGCATGTCGATCCAGGCGGGGGCGACGGCGCTGGAAAAGGCGCATGGCGGGCGCGGGGTGCTGCTCGGCGGCGTCCCGGGCGTGGCGCCGGGGAAAGTGTGCATCATCGGCGGCGGGGTGGTGGGCTTCAATGCGGCGCAGATGGCAGCCGGGCTCGGGGCAGACGTCACCATCCTCGATCGTGATCCTGAGGTGCTCGAACGCGTCGGCACATTTTTCGAATCGCGGGCGAAGACCCGCTTCTCGAACCGCGCAAATCTCGCCGAATGCGTCGCCGAGGCCGATCTCGTCATCGGCGCAGTGCTGATCCCGGGCGCCGAGGCGCCCAAGCTTGTCACCCGCGACATGCTGAAGACGATGCGCCCCGGATCGGTGCTCGTCGACGTCGCGATCGATCAGGGCGGCTGCTTCGAGACGAGCCACGCGACGACGCACGATGATCCCACCTATGTCGTCGATGGCATCGTCCATTATGCGGTCGCCAACATGCCGGGTGCGGTCGCGCGAACGAGCACTTATGCGCTCAACAATGTCACGCTGCCGCACGCGCTGCGTATCGCCGACCTTGGTTGGAAGGAGGCACTCAGCCGCGATGTGCATCTTGCGCAGGGCTTGAACGTTTGGAATGGGAAGGTGACGTTCGAGGCGGTAGCCGAAGCGACCGGAACCGACTATGTGCCTGTCGACCAGGCGTTACGTTGAGCAAGGAACAGAGAAGACCGATGACGGACCAAGGCCAGCCGAACCCTCCCCTCCCCGAAGAAGAAGAGAATGAGGTCCTCCGCGCCGCGCGCGAGCTCCAGGCGCAGAAGGAAGCCGCCGACAGGGCCGAAGCGGCCGACAAGGAGGCTGCGGCGAAGATCGACCGGAAGCGCGGCTGGAAAACCGCAGCCGCCGGGATCGGGATCGGCTCGGCTGCCGTTCTGGCAGCGCTGCTCTACGTGAACCGCGACAAGAGCAAGTAGCGCCTCGGGGCGCGGCCTTGCCTGCCGGCCTGAAATCTTCATCTTCATTTGCCAAGGCAATTGCATATCGCGGCAGGAAGGCTTAACCGGCCCCCATCGACCGGATAGAGTCAGGAAGATACGGGGCTGATATGGCTGAAAGGGAACCGGGCGGGCGACCGCTCTCACCGCACCTTGGAATATATAAATGGGCGCCGTCGATGGCGGTCTCGATCTTCCATCGCATAACGGGCGACGGACTCGCGATTGCCGGGGTGCTCCTTTTCCTATGGTGGCTTTGCGCGATTGCCGCGGGACCAGAGGCCTATGCCGCCTTTGTCGCCTGCGTCTGGCACGATCCGGACGCGGGGACCTTCCATCAGGTCACCAATATTCTTGGAAAGATCGTCCTCGTCGGTTTGACCTGGGCGTTCTTCCAGCATCTTTTCTCGGGCCTTCGCCACCTCGTTCTCGACACGGGCGCGGGCTACGAGCTCAAGATCAACAGGCTCTGGTCGATCCTCGTCTTTGTCGGCGCGATCCTTTCGACCGCGGCGGTCTGGCTCTACATCGCGAAGGAGGCGCTTCATGGGTAACGGAACGCGTCTCGGCCGGGTGCGCGGGCTCGGCTCGTCGCACCATGGCACCGGTCACTGGCTGCAACAGCGGCTGACCGCGCTGGGCAATCTGCTGCTCGTCACCTGGTTCCTCGTCTCGCTCCTTCGGCTACCGCTCGCCGATCATGGCGCCGTCGCGCGCTGGGCGTCGAACCCGACCGTCGCGCTCGGCCTGATCCTGCTCATCATCAGCGTTTTCTGGCACTTCCGCCTCGGGCTTCAGGTGATGATCGAAGATTATGTCCATGGCGAAGCGACGCGGTTGCTGGCGCTTGTCATTCTGAATTTCTACGCGATCGGCGGCGCGGCCTTCGGGATCTTCGCGATCGTGCGCATCGCGCTGGCGCCCGCTGCGCTCGGCCCGGGGGGCATGTGAGATGAGTGAAGCCTACAAGATTATCGACCATGTTTACGACACCGTCGTCGTGGGGGCGGGGGGCTCAGGGCTGCGCGCCACCATGGGCAGCGCCGAGGCCGGCCTCAAGACCGCCTGCATTACCAAGGTGTTTCCCACCCGCAGCCACACGGTCGCGGCCCAGGGCGGTATCGCGGCGAGTCTTTGCAACAACACACCCGACCACTGGCAGTGGCACATGTACGACACCGTCAAGGGCTCCGACTGGCTCGGTGACCAGGACGCGATCGAATATATGGTGCGCGAGGCGCCCGCGGCGGTCTACGAGCTGGAACATGCAGGCGTGCCGTTCAGCCGCAACGCGGACGGCACCATCTATCAGCGTCCCTTCGGCGGCCATATGCAGAATATGGGCGAAGGCCCGCCGGTGCAGCGCACCTGCGCCGCGGCAGACCGCACCGGGCATGCGATGCTCCACGCGCTCTACCAGCAGAGCCTCAAATATGACGCGGACTTCTTCATCGAATATTTCGCGCTCGACCTGATCATGGAAAATGGCGTGTGCCGCGGCGTGGTCGCGCTCTGCCTCGAGGATGGCAGCGTTCACCGTTTCCGTTCGCAAGCGGTCGTGCTTGCGACCGGCGGCTATGGCCGCTGCTATTTTACCGCAACCTCGGCGCATACCTGCACGGGCGATGGCGGCGGCATGGTGCTGCGCGCAGGGCTGCCGCTGCAGGACATGGAGTTCGTCCAGTTCCACCCGACCGGTATCTACGGCGCGGGCGTTCTCATCACCGAGGGCGCGCGCGGCGAGGGCGGCTATCTCACTAACTCCGAAGGCGAGCGATTCATGGAACGCTACGCTCCTTCGGCGAAGGACCTTGCCTCACGCGACGTCGTGTCGCGCTCGATGGCGCTCGAGATCCGCGAGGGCCGCGGCGTCGGTCCGCACAAGGATCATATCTACCTCCACCTCGATCACATCGATCCCAAGGTGCTTGCGGAACGCCTGCCGGGCATCACCGAAAGCGGCAAGATCTTCGCCGGTGTCGACCTCACCCGCGCGCCGCTCCCCGTGGTGCCGACGGTCCATTACAATATGGGCGGCATCCCGACCAACTATCATGGCGAAGTTGTGACGCTCAAGGACGGCAACCCCGAGCATGTGGTGCCCGGCCTCTTCGCCGTCGGCGAGGCGGCGTGCGTGTCGGTCCACGGCGCCAATCGCCTCGGCTCGAACAGCCTCATTGACCTTGTCGTCTTCGGCCGCGCGACCGGGCATCGCCTCAAGGAGCTGCTGAAGCCCGGCGCGGCGCTGGCGCCGCTGCCGAAGGACAGCGCCGACCTTGCGCTCGGCCGCCTCGACCATTTCCGCAATGCCAATGGCGGTTCGCCGACCGCGGAGATCCGCACCGAGATGCAGCGCGCCATGTCGCAGCACGCAGCGGTGTTCCGCACCGACGAACTGATGGCCGAGGGCAAGGAAAAGCTCGCCAAGACCTACGCGCGGATGGAGGACATTCACGTTACCGACCGCGGCCTCATCTGGAACACCGACCTTGTCGAAACGCTCGAACTCGACAATCTGATCGCGCAGGCGACGGTGACGATGCACTCGGCGTTCAACCGCAAGGAAAGTCGCGGCGCTCACGCGCACGAGAATTTCCCGAACCGCGACGATGCGAACTGGATGAAGCACACGGTGAGCTGGTTCGACGGCTGGGGCGGCAAGGGCGGCGGCGTAACGCTCGATTACCGCCCGGTCCACGAATATACGCTCTCGGACGACGTCGAATATATCAAGCCGAAGGCGCGGGTCTACTGATCCCGCGCCTTTTGGGCGGCTCTTCTTTCGGCGATGCGGGGATGAAGGCTGCGGGCTGATGCAAAGCCTTGCGGCTTTGACGCGGCGCGTGGGGCTAATCGCCGAAAAGGCTCTTCATCGGATCGAGATCGGAAAAAGGCTGATCGACTTCGAGGCCCATGAGCCATAATTTCTGGCACGCGATCAGGAAGAACATGATCGCGATCGTCCAGACGATCACCGTCTTGATGATCTGCCAGCGCCGCGCTTCATAGGCGGCGCGGGCGCGTGCCTGGTGATCAATGCCCAGTTCGCCTTCGAACTCGGCAACGAGCTGCGCGCGGCGGGTGCGCGAGATATTCGCCACGCCCGCGGCACCTGGTTCCCCTATCGAACGGCGAGTCGCCATGAAATCCCACCCTTGCGCCCGGTTCTGTCGTCCTTCGCACAATAGGGAAAAGCCCCTGACAAAGCGTTAATTGCCGCCCGGAAGATCGACCCCGACAAGCTTTGTGCGCCCGGTGGCTCCGCGCAGGAGCGTCAGGTCGCGGCGCGCGCAGCCGAGCGCCGCGGCGAGAAGTTTCAGCACCGCCTCATTTGCAGCGCCATCGGCTGGAGGGGCGGTCACGCGCACCTGCACAATCCCGTCCGCGATGGCGACAGCATCGCGGCTCGCGCCCGGCGTGACGCGCAGTTCAAGCTTCCCCGATGATGCGGCGAGTGCGCGCAGCGCCTCGGTCAGCGCCGGGTCGGGCCGGTATTTCAGAGGGTGATGACCAGCTTGCCGACCGCGGTGCGATCGCCGAGCTTCGCGATCGCCTTCCCGCCGTCCTCGAGCGCGAAGGTTTCGGTGACCCGCGGGCTGATCTTGCCCTGTTCCCAAAGCTGGAACAGGCGCGCGATATTGGCGCGGTTGCGCACCGGCTCACGCGCGACGAAGGCGCCCCAGAAGACACCCGCGACATCGCAGCTCTTGAGGAGCGTCAGGTTGAGCGGCAGGCGCGGGATACCCGCGGGGAAGCCGACGACAAGATAGCGACCCTCCCATGCGATCGAGCGCAGTGCGGGTTCGGCATAATCGCCGCCGACGGCGTCGTAGACGAGGTTGGCGCCGTTCGGCCCCACCGCTTCCTTGAACTTGTTCGCAAGGTCTTTCGACTGGTCCTTGTCGAACGGCTGGCGGCCATAGACGACCACCTCGTCGGCGCCTGCCGCGCGCGCGATCTGGGCCTTTTCCTCGCTCGAAACGCCCGCGACGACCCTCGCGCCAAACGCCTTGCCGAGTTCGACCGCCGCGATACCGACGCCGCCCGATGCGCCAAGAACGAGCAGCGTATCGCCCTCCTTGATATGACCGCGATCGACCAGCGCGTGAATGGAGGTGCCATAGGTCATCAGGAGCGATGCGCCTTCGGCAAAATCATGGCCCTCGGGCAGGTGATAGGCATTGTGCACGCCGACGGCGACGGCCTCCGACATGCCGCCGTTGCCGCAGCCCGCAATCACGCGGTCGCCGACCTTGAACTCGGTGACGCCTTCACCGATCTCGGCGACGAGCCCTGCCACCTCGCCGCCCGGCGCGAAGGGGCGCTCGGGGCGAAACTGATATTTGTCCTCGATGATCAGCACGTCAGGGAAGTTGACCGCGCAGGCCTTGACGTCGATGACGATCTGCCCCTTGCCCGCGGTCGGGCGCGGCAGTTCGCCGAGCGTCAGCGTCTCGGGGCCGCCGGTCGCGGTCGACAGAAGAGCCTTCATCATCGTCTCCCTTTATTCAGATTATCAGACGGCAGGCCGCATCCACGGCCGCTCGGCATCGAGGGTCTTTTCATAGGCGTCTATGGCCGCGCCGCTTTTCTCGGTCAGCGAAATCTCGTCGAGCCCTTCGAGCAGGCACATCTTGCGAAACGGGTCGATTTCGAAGGTGAAACGGTCCTGGAAGGGCGTTGTTACGGTCTGCGTGTCGAGATCGACATGGATGGGATCGGTCGCTGCGACTTCCATCAATCGGTCGATCGCCGCCTGCGGAAGCACGACCGGGAGGATGCCGTTCTTGACCGCATTGCCCGAGAAAATGTCGGAATAGCTCGGCGCGATCACGACGCGGATGCCGAGATCGCCGAGCGCCCATGCAGCGTGCTCGCGGCTCGAGCCGCAGCCGAAATTGTCGCCCGCGATCAGGATCGGCGCGCCCTTATATTCGGGCCTGTCGAAGAGATTGTCGGGGTCGGCGCGCAGGCTCTCGAACGCGCCGCGTCCCATGCCCTCGCGGCTCGTCGTCTTCAGCCAGTGCGCAGGGATGATGACGTCGGTGTCGACATTCTTGAGTCCCAGCGGAATCGCGCGGCCCGCGACCTTTTCAAGGGGGGTCATAGCATCAGCTCCCGCACGTCAGTGAGCTTGCCGGTCACCGCTGCCGCCGCGGCCATCGCGGGGCTGACGAGGTGGGTACGCGCGCCGGGTCCCTGGCGGCCTACGAAATTGCGGTTGCTCGTCGATGCACAGCGCTCGCCCGCGGGCACCTTGTCGGGGTTCATCGCAAGGCACGCCGAACAGCCCGGCTCGCGCCATTCAAGTCCCGCCTCGATAAAGATGCGGTCGAGCCCTTCAGCCTCAGCCTGCCGCTTCACGAGACCCGAGCCGGGGACGACGATCGCCCATTTGACGTTCGCGGCCTTCTTGCGGCCCTTGATGACCGCAGCGGCGGCGCGCATGTCCTCGATGCGGCTGTTGGTGCAGCTGCCGATGAAGATATTCTCAACCGAAACGTCCTGCATCCGCATGCCCGGTTCAAGGCCCATATAGGCAAGGCTCTTGGCGGCGGCGGTCTGTTTCGACGGGTCGGCGAAGCTTGCAGGATCGGGGACGACGCCGGTGATCGGCACGACATCCTCGGGGCTCGTGCCCCATGTCACGCTCGGCGCGATGTCCGCAGCGTCGATCACGACTACCTTGTCGTAGGTTGAGCCGGGATCGGTCGCGAGGCTTTTCCAATAAGCGACCGCGGCATCCCAGTCGGCACCCTTGGGCGCGTAGGGCCGGCCCTTGAGATAGGCAAAGGTCGTCTCGTCGGGCGCAATCAGCCCGGCGCGCGCGCCGCCCTCGATCGCCATGTTGCTGATCGTGAGGCGTCCCTCGATCGACAGCGCGCGGATGGCGCTGCCCGTATATTCGATGACGTGGCCCGTGCCGCCCGCGGCGCCGATCGTGCCGGTGATGTGGAGGATGATGTCCTTCGCGCTGACACCGGGGCCGACCTCGCCCTCGACGCGGACTTCCATCGTCTTTGCAGGCTGGAGCAACAGCGTCTGCGTCGCGAGCACATGCTCGACCTCGCTCGTCCCGATGCCGAAGGCGAGCGCGCCGATGCCGCCGTGGCAGGCGGTGTGGCTGTCGCCGCAGACGATCGTCGCGCCGGGCAGCGAAAAGCCCTGCTCGGGCCCGACCACGTGAACGATGCCCTGTTCGGGCGCGACTGCGTCGATATAGCGAATGCCGAAATCGGGCGCGTTCGTCTCGAGCGCTGCAAGCTGCGCCGCACTCTCGGGATCGGTGATTGGCAGCTTGTTCCCCGCCGCATCGAGCCGCGCTGTGGTCGGCACATTATGATCGGGCACCGCAAGCGTGAGATCGGGCCGGCGCACCGTGCGACCGGTCGCGCGAAGACCTGCAAACGCCTGCGGGCTCGTCACTTCATGGACGAGGTGCCGGTCGATGAAGATCAGGCAGGTTCCATCGGAGCGCCGCTCGACGACGTGCGCGTCCCAGATTTTTTCATAGAGAGTGCGGGGCTGAGTCATGCGGTCCAATTAAGCCGGTTGCATAACAATGCAAGCCGGGGGCGGAAGGAAGTGAAATTTTCGGTCGCCGCTCCGGCGCGATTTCGATTTCGTCGCGCGGGATTGCGGAAGGAGGGTGCGCGGGCGAGGGGAGAGGTCTATACTCTCGCCATGTCGAGCCTTGCCCCTATTCTCCTTGTTCTTGCCACCGTCGCAGCGATGGAGGGCGTCGCCTGGGCGAGCCACAAATATGTCATGCACGGCTTCGGCTGGGCATGGCACCGCGATCACCACGAGCCGCACGATGGCGTGCTGGAGAAAAATGACCGCTTCGCGCTTGTGGGCGCCGCGATGAGCATTTCGATGTTCGCTCTGGGCAGCCCGATGATCATGGGCGCCCGGGCGTGGGAGCCGGGGACGTGGATCGGGCTCGGAATTCTCCTTTACGGCATCCTCTACACGCTCGCGCATGACGGGCTCGTCCATCAGCGCTGGTTTCGCTGGGTGCCGCGGCGCGGCTACGCAAAGCGGCTTGTCCAGGCGCACAAGCTCCACCATGCGACTTTCGGCAAGGAAGGCGGGGTGAGCTTCGGCTTCCTCTTCGCGCGCGATCCTGCGGCACTGAAAGCCGAGCTCAAGGCGCAGCGTGAGGCGGGGGTTGCCGCCGTGCGCGAAGCCCTTGCGGAATAGCGGCGGTCAGCTTTTACGGTAGTCCGCAGTGATCACGCCCGCCGCCGCCAACTCGGCTTCGTGGCTTTCCTCGCGCCAGCTTTCGGCGAGGGCCTGTGCTTCCCACTGCTGCATCGCGGGATGGGCGAGCATCGCCGCGACCCAGGCCTCACCGGCGCCGACGTCGAGACCGTAGGTGCGGATGCGGAAGGCCACGGGCGCAAAGAAGGCATCGAGGGCACCGAAGGCCGCGCCCGCAAGCCATGGCCCCCCGAAACGCGCAAGCCCGTCCTCGAACAGCTCGCGGATCCGTCCGATGTCGGCCTTCAAGGCGTCCGACATCGGTTTGGGCTGCACGCGAACGCCGACGTTCATCGTGCAATCGTTCCTCAGTGCGCCAAATCCGCTGTGCATCTCGCAGACTGCGCATTGCGCAAAGGCGCGTGCGCCGGGATCGCTCGGCCAAACGCCGTCGTGCCGGTCGGCGAGATAGAGGGTGATACCGAGCGAATCGTAAATTGTCCGGTCGCCGTCGATCAGCGCGGGCACTTGTCCAGTCGGAGAAAAGCTACGGAATGCGTCATAATTAATGGGCTGCGCGAAAGGCTCGATCCGGTCCTCGAACGCGATTTCGAGCCCTTTCATCAGCATCCAGGGTCGCAGCGACCAGCTTGAATAGTTGCGGTTGGCGGTGATCAGCTCGTACATGCAGGGGCCCCCTTCGCCTTGTTTTCAGCCCGCCGATGCCCTCGCGGGCCTTGCAGCCACGTCCGCTTTGACCTTCGGCAATTCCCGAAGGTCGAGCCAGCGCGCATCGCCGCGCTTGTGATAGCTGTCGAGCACGGCGAAGGGGATGCGGAACGGGAAGCCCCAGTCGCTGTTCCACATTGCCACCACGCCGGTACGGGTCGCCGGTTCGAACATCATGGTCGCGCGGTAGCCTGAAACCGCCCCCGAATGGCCCTCGACCCTGCGCCCGTCATAGCTGAAGCTCCGCCAGCCGAGACCATAGCCTGCATCGCTCGTCGCCTGACGCAGGGCGCCCCCGTAGAGGCGCCCGGTGTTGACCCGCGGGCGGTGAGCGATTTCCAGCACAGCTTTCGGCAGCACCTCGGGGCGCGTGCCCATCATCGCCTGCATCCAGCGCGCAAAATCGACAATATCGCTTTCGACCCCTGCGGCGGCGGGAACGCGCCAGTAGGATTCCTTGAGCGGCAGGATCATCCGCCCGCGATGCGGTTTCGCCCAGTCTCTCGCGCCCGTCAGCCGCTCCATTCCGAAGCCGGCGCTCACCATGCCGAGCGGGAGGAAGAGGCGGTCGCTCACTGCATCGGGAAAGGTCTTTTGGGCTGCCTCGCCCAATATTTCGCTCGCCGCATCGAAAGCGATATTCTGGTAGGTGTGGCAGGTACCCGGTTCGCACTGCAGCGGTGCATCGACCAGGTTTGCGCGCAGGAGCGCGGGATTCTGCCCGCTTTCGAGCCGGTCGTCGTAGGCATTTTTGGTGAGGCCTGTACGCTGGGCGAGCAACTGATCGAGCGTGACACGCGCCTCGGCGCCGCCCGGGAGATGCAGCGACGTGCGCCACTGGGTGATGGGGCGGTCGAGGTCGATCGTCCCGTCGCGCGCCATCGCGGCGGCGAGAACGCCGGTCGCGGTCTTGGAGACCGAGGCCCAGCGAAAGAGGGTTTGCGGCGTGACCGGCGCCCCGGTCGAGCGGTCGGCGACGCCGTAGGTGCGCACGAAGCGCAATTTGCCGTCCTCCACCACCGCGACCGCCAGTCCCGCCATTTCGGGACGGCGCGAGAGATCGGTCAATTGCCGGTCGATCGCCTCGTAATCGACCCGGCCGCGCCATTCGGTCGGCGTGTCGGGCAGATCCTCGGGCGCATTCATCGGGATCGCGATGCTCGCGAGCGGCTGGCTGCCGCCCGAGGCGTGAAGACCAAACCAGCCAAGACCCAGTGCGGCGAGCGCAACGGGAGCGAGGAGGAGCCGCAGAGCGGACTTTCGGGGTGATCGCGACCTCATATTTGGTCGCCCTCTTAGCTCTCCCTTTCCTCGCCGTCACCCCCAAGGAGACGGCAGGATGGATGAACGGGTCAAACAGGGCCCCTTCGCCGCAGGGCGATCGGGTCTCGCGCGCGCAGGCGCCCGCCTCACGCTGTCTCGATCGCCGTCTCAAATCGGGCGGTCGTCTTCGCCGCGACCTCCTCGGCCGTCACGCCGGGCGCCAGCTCGATGAGCTTGAAAGGGCTTGCATGATCGTCGCGCTTGAAGACTGCAAGGTCGGTGACGATCATGTCGACGACATTTTTCCCGGTGAGCGGCAGCGTGCATTCAGGAATGAATTTGGGGCTTCCGTCTTTCGACACATGCTCCATTACCACGATGATCTTCTTCACCCCCGCAACGAGGTCCATCGCGCCGCCCATGCCCTTGATCATCTTGCCGGGCACCATCCAGTTGGCAAGGTCGCCAGTCTCGGCGACTTCCATGCCGCCGAGCACCGCAAGGTCGATGTGCCCGCCGCGGATCATCGCGAAGCTCTGCTCCGACCCGAAATAGGCGGTCTGGGGCAGTTCGCTGATCGTCTGTTTGCCGGCATTGATGAGGTCGGGATCCTCCTCGCCCTCATAGGGGAAGGGGCCGATGCCGAGCATGCCGTTTTCGGACTGGAGCGTCACCGTCATGCCCGCGGGCACATGGTTGGCGACCAGCGTCGGAATACCGATACCAAGGTTGACATAATAGCCGTCTTCCAGCTCTTTGGCGGCGCGCGCCGCCATGTCGTCGCGGGTCCAGCCCTTTTTTTCGTCGGCCATTATTTCGGCTCCCAATGGGTGTCGGAGGGGAAAAGATCATCCCAGCCCAGCCGGTCCCACGGACCATAGACGGGGTTGGGAAAGAGAAACCAGCCCTGGTTCCAGAGCGCGGAGGCAGCAGGAGAGGTCGCGAGCGCGATGCGCGCCTCCGGTGACAGCGTCTTCTCGTTGAACTGCTGGCTGAAGTCGCCGAGCTGGTCGCCCGCCATTGCGATCACGCAATATTTCGAGGCGATCGCGGCGCGGCGCCCATCCTTGCTCGACCCGCCGGCATCGTCGCCCGCGAGGAACAAGGTCTCGCCATGTTTGAAGTCGCCGAGGCCCGCCGCCCGCAGCGTCGCTTCGGAGCCCGCGGCATTGGCGGCGAGGCGGTTGCTATTGGCAACCACGGTGACGCCCACCGCGCGAAGCGCGTTCACCATCTCGGCCGTCCCCGGCATCGCCCTCGCAGCGCCGGCGCCCGTCTTCTCCCAGCTGTCCCAGATCTTGGGATCGAAAGCGATACCGCGCTCGGCCATGTAGCGCGTCGCGCCGAGGTTCCAGATCAACGTCTCGTCGGCATCGAACACCGCGGCGAAGGGCTTGTCGCTGCAAGGCTCAAAGCGCGGCGCATCGATGCGCGCACCGGGCGCGAGGATGACGCTGTCCTGCGGCCGCTGCTTGACGCGCTCCTCCACATAGTCAGCGATCCGCACATTGACCGCACGCACGGCGATTTCGGCCTCGGCCGAGCCATAAAGATATTGAAGCGCGGTAGCCGGCGTCGCCGGTTTGCCAGGGGCGACGGGCGCGGACGCGATGGAGTTTCCTCCCGTGCTCGCGCAGCCGGCAAGAAGGAGGCCAAGCGACAGGGCGATGGCGCGCTTCACGCGGCTTCCCGCGGCCGCACGGTGCGGAACTCGATCTTCTTGTCATAGGGCGCGCCGAGAAGGAGCCGCTTCACATAGATGCCAGGCAAATGAATGGCGTCGGGGTCGAGGCTCCCCACGGGAACAATCTCTTCGACCTCTGCGACGCAGATCTTCGCTGCGGTCGCCATCGGCTGGTTGAAGTTGCGCGCGGTCTTGCGGAAAATGAGGTTCCCGCTCTCGTCGGCTTTCCATCCCTTGATGATTGCAAGGTCGGCAAAGATGCCGCGTTCGAGGATATAGTCCTCGCCGTCAAACGAGCGGACTTCCTTACCCTCGGCGACCGCGGTGCCGACGCCGGTCCTGGTGTAAAAGCCCGGAATGCCCGCGCCGCCAGCGCGGCAGCGCTCCGCGAGCGTTCCCTGCGGGCAGAATTCGACTTCGAGTTCGCCTGCAAGATATTGCCGCTCGAACTCTTTGTTCTCGCCGACATAGGAGGAAATCATCTTCTTGATCTGGCGCGTGCGCAGCAGCTTGCCGAGCCCTTCGCCATCGACGCCGGCATTGTTGCTCGCAATGGTGAGGTCCTTGACCCCGGAATCCCGGATCGCGTCGATCAGCCGCTCGGGTATGCCGCAAAGACCAAAGCCGCCTGCGCAAATGTGCATTCCGTCAAAGAGGAGACCCTCAAGAGCTGTCGCTGCGTCGGGATATCGCTTGTTCGCCATGACTCGGCCTCCTGCTGCTGATGCGCTGACATTGGCCGATCCGACATATCAATTCTAATCATAGTGATTTTAGACTATCGATAAATAATGTCGATTAATCGAATCGCGCTCTATCATCTCGAAACGCTGCTGTGGATCGACCGGCTCGGGACCTTCTCGGCCGCCGCCGAGCGCCTCAACACGACCCAGCCGGCCGTGTCGGCGCGAATGCGCGAGCTTGAGCAGCGGCTCGGCACCACGCTCTTTCGCCGCGACGGGCGCACGATGTCGCTCACTCCGGCGGGGCGAAAGCTCGTGCGCGACTGCGCGCCGCTGCTTCGCGACATGGAGAGCGCGCTTCTTGGGAGCGGCGGTTTCGCCGAAGCGAGCGGGGTGGTCCGGATCGGCGCTGGAGAAATTGCAGCGGCAAGCTGTCTTCCGCCTTTCGTTGCCGCCCTGAAGGAGGAGATGCCGGGGGTCGGGCTCGAGATCGAGATCGACCTCACCGCGAACCTCATCCAGCAATTGCTCACGGGGCGCACCGATATGGCCTTCGCCGCGGGTCCCGTTGCGCATCCCGCGCTCACATCGCGGCCCATCGGCCGGGTGGCGCTCCTCTGGCTCGCCAGTCCCCCGGTGGCAGCGGCCTTCGATGCGGGCGGCGAGGCAGCGCCCGTCTCGGTCTGGTCGCTCGCGAGCCATTCGCCGATCCACGGCCGGATGCGCGACGCAATCGACGCCTCGCGCATCGCGCCGCGCTCGTTGAATCTTTGCAACAATGCCCGGATGATGATCGACATCGCGCTCGCGGGCGGCGGGATCGGCATTTTCCCCGAGCCGATGGTCCGCGCCGAAGTTGCGCGCGGCGCGCTCGTCGAGCTCGCCGGCATGCCGCCGCCCGCGCCCGTCGAATTCCATGTCGCGATGCGCGTCGCCGATACCGAACCGGTTTTGGTGCGCATCTTCGAGGAGGCTGCGCAGCTCAGTATCGCGCCCGCCATTGACGCTGGTCAATGAATCGCCGCGATCTAAGGTACAGTCTTTCGCCCACCAAATGACAAAGGAGGCACGCATGCGCTCGATTCTCGTTCATGCCGATAAGGACGCCGCTTTCGAGGGACGGCTCCAGACCGCGCTCGATCTCGCCCGAAAATTCGAGGGGCATGCTACGCTGCTGATCGCAACGCCGCTGCGCCAGTTCGTCAGTTTCGATCCTTTTGGCGGCACCTATTTTGCTGCCGAGGCGCTCGCCGCGGCGCAGGCGGAGGATCTGGCCCTCGAAAGCCGCCTTGCCGAGCGCCTTGCGGACGAGGATGTGCCCTGGGACATCGCAATGGCCGATGGCGACGTCGCGGGCGCGCTCGCCGGCGCTGCGACCTTTGCTGATCTCGCCATCGTCAGCCTGCCGGCGGGAGAAGGCGAGGGGCGGGGCGACCTGCCGCTGCTCGCGGGCGATGTGGCGCTCGCGGCATCGGTGCCCGTTCTCGCCTTGCCGCGCGAGACAAAGACGTTCGCTTTGGAAGGGCCCGTGATGGTCGCCTGGAATGGCAGTACGCAATCAGCCCGCGCTCTCCGCGCGGCGCTTCCCCTTCTTCAAGAGCGCGCGGTGACCCTGGTGACGGTCGAGGAGGAGGAGAGCGCTAAAGACGGCTTTCCCGCGACCGATGCGCTCCGTTACCTGTCGCGCCACGACATCCACGGGGAGCTCAAGCCCGTCGCCCGCAGCGCCGAAAGCGTCGGCGAGCAGCTTCTCGCCGAGGCGGGGGCCCTCGGCGCGGGGCTCATCGTCACGGGAGCATTTGGCCGCAGCCGCTTGCGCGAGACGCTCTTCGGGGGCGTGACGCGGCACCTCCTGTCGCACAGCCGGATGCCGCTGCTCCTTGCGCACTAAAGTCTAGGGCAGCGGCATCCCCAGCGCCGCGGAGAGATCGGCGAGCGCCTGCTCGCCGCTCGTCACTTTGATCGCGTGCATGCCGAGCATGGCAGCGGGTTTGCAGTTGATGCCGAGGTCGTCGAGATAGATGCAGTCGGCCGCTGCAACGCCAAGCGCGTCGCACATCATCCGGTAGATCGCAGGGTCGGGTTTGCGCACCCCGACCTTGCTCGACTCGATGACATGATCGAAGCGCCCCATGATCGCTGCAATCTCGGCCGCGGCACTGTCGCTGCGTGCCATCCCCGCGCCTTTGCCCGACGGGACATTGTTGGTGATGCAGCCGATCGCGAACCCGCTCGACTTCAGTGTATCGAGTGCTGAAACCATCGCCGGGCGTACGGCACCGGCGAGCACCGCGAGCACGGCCTCGCCCTCAAGTTCGTGCCCCAGCGCGCGGGCCTCGGCCGCGAAGGCGCGATCGAAGGCCGCAGCGTCGATCTCGGCGCGCTCGAACCTTGCCCAGGCGTTGATGTCGGGGTCGCGCGCATTGACCTGGCGCACGAAGTCGCGCGGCAGGCCGCGCGCTTCTTCCAACCTGTTGAACGCCTCGAAGGGTGAGGCGGTGATGACGCCGCCGAAGTCGAAAATAACCGTGGTGAAGCTCATGGCGCGATCAATAATCCTGTCTTGGGGTCCGCCGCGCCCGACAGCATTTCGCGGTAAGCGTCAAGCGCCGCTGCGCCGCCCGCGCGCGTATCGGGGCGCGCGAGCCGGGGCGCGACATCCATGAAGCCGAGCCATGCCTCACCCATTTTCTGCGCAAAGGCGCCGCCCCCCCAGTCGCCGATCCGCTTCTGGACTCGGCCCGGGGCGAAGAAGCCCAGGCGCTCGGGACCCGGAAGCCCGGCGTTATCGGCCTGCGCGTCCCAGTGCGATTTGCCGACGATGATCGAGGCTTTGAGATTGTTCCCGAAATGGCTGTGCACCATTCGCGTAACTGCGCCATTGCCTGCCATGTCGACGAGTGCAGCCGAAATCGAAGCAGGCAGCGTCATGACCTCCTCATAGGCGATGACGCGGTCATATATGCCCTGGGCGGCGAGGTCGGCGACATGCGGGCGGCTGGTGAGACCGATCGTCTGGGGTCTCTCGCCGCCGCGCCGTGCGAGCGAATAAGCAAGGCCGATCGCGGTCTTGCTCGACGCACTCGCGATCAAGATCTGATCCACACCATAGTCGCCCTCATCGTCGAACTGGTCGGCGATCAGCCAGCCGGTCAGGAAAAGCGGGCGAAAGATCGGCCAATAGTCATGGTGTCCGGCGCGATAGTCGGGCAGCGCCTCGAGACGCTGGTACTGGTTATAAACGGGGGGCAGGGCGGTCCGGCGCGGCGTGATGTCCGTAAAGCCGCTGGGCCCTGCCTTGTCGGGGGTCAGCACGGCGTGGCTTGCCATCGGATAATAGCCGTAGAAGCGATCGCCGGCGGCGATGCCCTTCGCCGCGCTTTCGGTGACAGTTGCAAATCCCCACACGGGGAGGCGGCCGGGGGCATCCCGCTCGGCGAAAAAATCCCAATAGCCCTGGTCGTTTCCGAACAGCCCCGACGGCTTTCCGAACACGGCATAGGTGACGTTGTTGGCGGTCATCGCGTAGAGGTCGATCGCCACGCGGACCTGCCCTGGCGCGAGCGACGCATGGGCCTCCTCGATCAGCGCCGCTTTCGTAATGTCATCGCGATCAATGTCGATTGCCCAGCCGTTCTGCATGCAAACCCTTTCCGATTCTCTTGCCCACCACCGCAGGATGGGGGATAGTCATACAGATGACGCCTCCCCATACAATCGCAGTGAAGCGCATCTATGCGCCGGCAGAGCCCGGGGACGGCACGCGCTTTCTGGTCGACCGGCTTTGGCCCCGCGGCATTTCGAAGGAAAAGGCCAATATCGCTGTGTGGCTGAAAGCGCTGTCGCCCACCGACGCGATGCGCGATGCATTCCACAATGCCGCGGCGGGCAACGATGCGGCCTGGGACGCATTTCGCAGCGCCTATTTCGCGGCACTCGGCGCCGGGGGCGAGGACATTGCAGCGGCGCTCGCAGAGCTCGAGGCGGCCCGAAATGCGGGGCCCGTCACGCTGCTCTATGCGGCGAAAGACGAAAAGCGAAACAATGCGGTCGCACTGCGCGAGTGGCTGGAAAGGCGCTAGGGCCCTCCCGTCGCTGCGAACAGCGATCCGATCGCGATGGTTGCCGCCATCGCGAACGCGCCCCAGAAGCTGACCCGCAGAACCGCGCGCGCGATCGGGGCGCTACCCGCCCAGGCGCCGAGCGCGCCGAGCAACGCCAGGAAGAGGAGCGACGCGGCCGAGACGGTCCAGGGGAGCGAAGGGCCGGCATCGAGCAGCACGATGAGGAGCGGGAGCGCTGCGCCCACCGAAAAGCTCGCAGCCGACGCGGCCGCGGCCTGCACCGGCCTCGCGCGCATTTCGCGGCTGAGGCCAAGCTCGTCGCGCAAATGGCTGTCGAGCGCATTGTGCGCGGTGAGCGCCTCGGCGACCTCTTCGGCAAGGCGCCGGTCGAGTCCGCGCCCCTCATAGATCTGCGTCAGTTCCTCAAGCTCGAACTCGGGCTGCGTCTTGAGCTCGAATTTTTCGCGCGCGATGTCGGCCTTTTCGGCATCGCCCTGCGAGCTCACCGACACAAATTCGCCCGCCGCCATCGACATCGCGCCCGCAACGAGCCCTGCAACGCCCGTGACGAGGATCGATGCTTGGGCAGCGCCCGCTGCTGCTACTCCCGCTATCAGGCTCGCGGTCGAGACGATGCCGTCATTGGCGCCCAGGATCGCGGCGCGTAGCCAGCCGATCCGCTCGACCGTATGGGATTCGCGGTGCATGGCTTTCCCCGTCTCTTCTTCAATATTGCAGCTTCAGTCCCGGCCGCGCCCAGCGCGTCTTGACGAGCCGCCCGCTCCCCGAGAGCGTCAGATAGGCGTCGCGCATATCATCGCCCCCGAACGCGATATTGGTGGTGAAGATATCGTCGGTCGCAACGAATTCGACGAGTTCGCCCTCGGGCGAGACGACGCTGATCCCGCATTCGCCGATCGTCGCGACGCAGATATTGCCGTTCGCCTCCATCGCGAGACTGTCGAAGAATTTATAGCCCGCCGGGCGGTAAAGCGGGATGCCGGGTCCGCCGGGTCCTGCGGCATCGTCGACCTTTCCCGGCGCGACAATGTTGAACTGGGTCAGCCGGCATGTGTAGGTTTCCGCGGCATAGAGCTTCTTACCGTCGGGAGAGAGGCCGATACCATTGGGGTTGTAGCTCGGAAAAATCACCTCTTCGACGAAGCTCCCGTCGGCCTTCGCATAGAAGATGCCGACGATGTCGTGACAGCGTTTTTCATAATCGACCTTGCCGTGATCGGTGAACCAGAAGCCGCCGTGCGCGTCGAACATGATGTCGTTGGGGCCGCGCAGCGTGATGCCGTGATCGCCCGACTTGTATAGGATCTCGACCGCGCCGGTTTCGATGTCGATGCGTTCAATGCGCCCGCCCGAATAGTCGCTCGCGATCCCGTGGGGGGCGAGATAGCCGTTGGATTCGAGATAGTGAAAACCCCCGTTGTTGCAGCAATAAAGCTTGCCGTCGGGACCGAAAGCGAGCCCGTTCGGACCGCCGCCAGGCGCTGCGATCACCTCTTTTCGGCCGCCGGGCCAACAGCGGGTGATGCGGCCCTGCTCGATCTCGACCACGATTACGCTGCCATCGTCCATCACCACCGGCGCCTCGGGGAAGCGCAAACCGTCCGCGATCAGTTCGAATTCCATCCTCGTCTCCCTTGCCCTCGTTCGTCTGCTGTGCTTTCCCGCCCATCATGCCCGTTCGCACGCTCTTCGCCACAAATTTCTATGAGGCCGACATTGGCACGCCCGATCTGCTTGAGGAGCTCGAGCAAAGCTGCCGGCTGCTCGCCGAGGAAGATAGCGCGGGCCGCAGCTGGAGCCGCACTCACGGCCATCGCGGCTACACCAGCTATGCGAGTCTCAACGACCTGCCGCAGCGCGACCCCGCCTTTGCCGATCTCAAGCGCCTGCTCGACCGCGAGGTGAGGGCCTTTGCCAAGGCCTCCTGTTTCGATCTGGCAAAGCCGCTCCGGCTCGACAGCCTCTGGGTCAATCTGATGAAACCGGGCGGCACGCATAGCGGCCATATTCATCCGCACAGCATCGTCTCGGGTACCTTCTATGTCACGGTGCCAGCAGGCTCGGGCGCGCTGAAGCTTGAAGACCCGCGGCTGCCGATGTTGATGGCGGCCCCCGGCCGCACCGACGATGCGCCCGAGCATCTCCACCCTTTCATCTATGCCGAGCCTGCGCCCGGGCGCATCTTCCTTTGGGAAAGCTGGCTGAGGCACGAGGTGATGGTCAATGCCGGCAAGCACGAGCGGATCAGTATCAGCTTTAACTACTCCTGAGCCCTTCCTATATGGGGCGCATCTGCTGACCGTCCCCTCATCTTCTTCGTGCCCTGCAAAATCGATGCGCTCCCTCGAGCATCAGCGCCGATCGGGTCTTAGCCTTTGCTTGGAGCGGGTGGAGACGGGAGGCGCCTAGAAGGAGCTCTTCGATGACCGCGACCGCCGATTATAACGCCG
The DNA here is from genome assembly GCF_900168005.1 of Sphingopyxis flava. Lineage (GTDB taxonomy): Bacteria > Pseudomonadota > Alphaproteobacteria > Sphingomonadales > Sphingomonadaceae > Sphingopyxis > Sphingopyxis flava. Next base: position 89,124 of record NZ_FUYP01000010.1, on the reverse strand, counting down.
ACCTGCAACTCTTTATCGCGGGCGCGTGGCGGAGCGGAGAGGGACGCGACGTCGCGCCGGTCTACAATCCCGCGACGGGTGCACCGATCGCCGAGCTGCCAATCGCCACCGCCGCCGACCTCGATGAGGCGCTCGCTGCTGCCGAGAAGGCGTGGCCGCGCTGGCGCGCCAAGACCCCCGACGAGCGCGCGGCGCTCATGCACAAGGCAGCCCAGATCATCCGCGAGCGCATCGAGCCGATTGCGACGCTGCTGACGCTTGAACAGGGCAAGCCGATCGCCGAGGCCCGCGGCGAGGTTGCGTCAGCGGCGGGGCTGCTTGCCTATTTTGCGGAAGAAGGCAAGCGCGTGACGGGCCGCGTGCTGCCGCGCCCCGCCGGGCAGCGCGCGATGGTGCTGAAGCAGCCCGTCGGCCCGGCAGCGGGGTTCAGCCCGTGGAATTTCCCGGTCAATCTGATGGTGAAGAAGATTGCGCCCGCGCTTGCCGCCGGCTGTACCGTGATCGCGAAAGCGCCCGAGGAAACGCCGGGCTGTACCAGCGCGATCATGCGCTGCCTCGACGACGCAGGCATCCCTGCGGGCGTCGCTCAGCTTGTTTACGGCGTTCCCGACATGATCAGCCGTCACCTGCTCGCAAGGCCGGTGATCCGCAAGGTCAGCTTCACCGGATCGACGGCGGTCGGCAAGCATCTGATGCGGCTTGCTGCCGACGGGGTAAAGCGGATCACAATGGAGCTTGGCGGCCATGCGCCGGTGCTCATCTTCGATGATTGCGACCTAGACACAACGCTCGACCGCGTCGTTGCACAAAAGTTCCGTAACGCGGGCCAGGTGTGCATCTCACCCACGCGTTTCTATGTTCAGGAGGGAATTTACGAGGCCTTCGTCAAAGGCTTTGCCGAGCGCACCGCGAAGGTGAAGATCGGCAGCGGGCTCGATCCCGACACGCAGATGGGGCCGCTCGCCAATGCGCGCCGCGCGCCCGCGCTCGAGGCGATGATCGAGGATGCAAAGGCCAAGGGCGCGCGCGTCGTCGCGGGCGGGGAAGCGACGGGCGAGGGCAATTTCTTTTTGCCCACCGCGATCGCCGACGTGCCGCTCGACGCTGATGCAATGAATCACGAGCCTTTCGGTCCGTTGGCATTGATACGCCCATTTGCGAGTGAAGAGGATGCGCTCGAGCAAGCCAACCGACTGCCCTATGGTCTTGCCGCTTTCGCCTTCACCGAGAATGGCCGCCGCATCAACCGCATCGCCGACGGCATCGAGAGCGGCATGGTCGGGATCAATAGTTTCGTGATTTCAGCAATCGATGCGCCCTTTGGCGGCATCAAGGAATCGGGCTTCGGCAGCGAGAGCGGTCCTGAAGGCCTCGACTCCTATCTGGTGACCAAGGCGGTCCATATCTATTGAGGGTCCGCCGCTCCAGGGGCCGCTCGAGCGATGCGCCTCAATCGCGCTCGAGCGCCACGAAATCGCGTCCCATCGGCGCAAGATGCGCGCCGCCGTCGACGAAGATCGTTTGCCCCGTTACCGCCTCGGCGCGTGCAAGATAGGCGACCGCGTCGGCGATTTGCGCCGGGGTCGGGAGCGCGCCCAGCGGCATGCGCTGCGCAAGCCGCTCCATCTGTCCCGGCACATAGTCGTCGGTCGGAAGGGTGAGCCCCGGGGCCACGGCATTGACCCGCGCGCGGCTCCCGAAAGCCACCGCCAATATCGCCGTCGCCTGCCACAGCGCGGATTTTGAAAGGCTGTAGGCGATCTGGTCGGGCACCGGCTGCGCAACGCGCTGATCGACGATGTTGACGATCGCGGGGCGCTGGCCTTCGCCCGCCCGGGCAACAAGCGCCTTGGCGAGCATGACGGGCGCATGATGATTAAGCTGCATCATGGCGGCCAGGCCCGCTTGCGTGAGCTCAGGCCATTCGCCTTCGGCGAACAGCGCCGCATTGTTGACAAGGAGGTCGGGCGTCCGCCCGAAGGCGTCGGCAACCGCCGGGACGAGAGCGTCGACCTCACTCGCCTCCGAGAGGTCAGCGATGAAATGCCGGCTTTCGGCGCCCGTCTCGGCAAGGGCGTCGCTCAGAATCGGGTCAGGGTCGGCGAGGCTGTGCTTGTGAAGCGCCAGCACATAGCCCTCGCGCGCGAGCCGCGCTGCAATCGCGGCCCCGACGCGGTGGAGCCCGCCGGTAACGAGAGCAAGCTTCTGCGTCATTTTCGCATGCGCCGCATCGTGATCCCGATATCTTCCCCGTCCTCGGCGATCGCGAGCTTCACAATTTTCACCTCCACCTCGAGGACCCGGTCGTCCTGAAGGAACAGCGTGTCGATGATATGATCCGCGACGCTTTCAATCAGCACGAAATGCACGTCTTTCGGGATCGCCTCGGTCGCCGCGAACTTGAGGTGCATGTAATTCTTCGATGCGCTCAAGGGGGTGGCGGGGTCATAATGCTCCGCCATCGCGAGCCGTGCGCGCACCGAGATGCGCAAGGGCTGGGGAAGGTGGGTCTCCTCCGAATAGATGCCGGTCAGCACCTGGACGGTCAGCCCGTCGACTTCGAGCCAGAGTTGGTCGGTCACAAGAAAATCCTGTCTGCGGGGCGCGACATTCGGCTTTCCAATGCGGTGCCGCGACCCTAAAGCGCCGCCGCATTAGCGAAAGGGCGTGCATTGGTCGAGTTACTTCCACTGGCGAATATCGAGCCGCAGACGGTCGAGCATCTGCTCGACGCCGCTTTCGGGCCCGACCGCTTCGGACGAACCGCCTACCGCATCCGTGAAGGCACGGCGGCGATCGCTGAGCTGAGTTTTGCGCTCATCGAGGAGGGGGCCCTCATCGGGACGATCCAGTGCTGGCCCGTCGCCCTGCGGACAAAAGAGGGCGCCGCCTATCCGCTCGTCATGGTCGGACCCGTCGCGGTGCGCCCCGACGTGCAGCGCGGCGGTCACGGCCGCACGCTGATGGCGCATATGCTCGAGGCGGCCGAAGCGATTGCCGACGGTGCTTTGATGATGATTGGCGATCCTGAATATTATGGCCGATTCTTTGGATTCGCGGCCGATGCGACGGGAGCATGGGATCTGCCGGGCCCCTTCGAGAAGCATCGTCTCCTTGCGCGCGCCGCGAACGGCCACGCTGTGCCCAGCGATGCGGGGATGATCTCCCCGCGCTGACGACAGGCGGGGTTGCACGGCGCGCCCGCCCGCCTATGTCAGATCCATGGTCACGCCCGCGCCGTCGCTTCCCAAACCCTTTTCGCAGCTTTCGCTTACCGAGGCGGCCGAGATGCTTGCGGCGCGCAAGCTGCCTCCGGTTGAGACGTGGCACCCCGAGCGCAGCGGCGACAGCGCGATGGAGATTCGCGCCGACGGCAGCTGGTATCATGAAGGCGGGCGGATCGACCGACCCGCTATGGTCCGTCTATTCTCGACCATTCTGCGGCGCGAGCCCGACGGGAGATATGTTCTCGTCACCCCCGCCGAGAAGCTTGCGATCGCAGTCGAGGATACGCCCTTTCGCGCGGTCGAGATGAAGAGCGAAGGCGAGGGGGCGGCGCGCAAGCTGATTTTTCGCCTCGACACCGACGATCTGGTGCTCGCGGGGGGCGATCACCCGCTTTTCTTCGGCCGTGACCCCGATAATCCCGACCCCCGGCTTCATGTCCGCGGCGCGATCGGGTGCGGACTTGAGGCGCGCATCGAGCGCGCGCTCTATTACGAGATCGTCGAGATGGCGCTTGGCGAGAATGCGTCCGCGCCCGCCATATGGTCCGACGGGGTCCGTTTCGCGCTGGTGGACGTCTGATGCTATCGGAAAAGCTGCGCGAGGCGCTGGGCAATCTGCTTCCCCATCCGGGAGAGGATGAGACCTATCTGCTCGACAGCGCCCCGAGCCTTCGCGACGCGGCGGTACTCATTGCCTTTACCGACCGCGCCGAGCCCGGCGTCATTCTCACCCAGCGGCCGCAATGGCTGCGCAGTCACGCAGGCCAGGTCGCCTTCCCGGGCGGGAAGATCGATCCTGGTGACCGCGACGCAGTCGACGCTGCGCTTCGCGAGGCAGAAGAAGAGATCGGGCTGGACCGCCGCGACGTGACGATCGCGGGTATGACCGACGCCTATCGTTCGGGGAGCGGCTATCACATCACGCCTGTGCTTGGCGTCATTCCGCCCGACCTGCCGCTCGACCCGAACCCCGACGAGGTGGAAGACTGGTTCGAGGTGCCGCTCGACATCCTCTTCAATCCCGCTAGCTACCATCGCCAGCAGGCGCATTGGCAGGGGCATGATCGTCACTATTATGACATGCACTGGCAGGGACGGCGGATCTGGGGGGTGACGGCGGGCATCATCATCAATCTGGCGCGGCGAATGCCCGCGGGATGGCACCGGTGACGCGGCTGCCCGATGCCGAGTGGCGGCAAAGACCCGGCCTTGCGCGAATCGTGGCTGCGCTCGCGGCGGACGGAGGCGCGGTGAAGATCGTCGGCGGCGCGGTGCGCGATACGCTGCTTGGCCTTCCGGTGACCGATATCGATCTTGCGACCCCGCTGCGTCCCGACGAGGTCACAGCGCGGCTGACGGCCGCTAACATCAAAGTCATCCCGACCGGCATTGCGCACGGAACCGTGACCGCGATCGCGAGCGGCGACCGGCACGAGATCACGACGCTGCGCCGCGACGTCGCGACCGACGGGCGGCGCGCGACGGTCGCTTTCGCCGACGACTGGCGGGAGGACGCGGCGCGCCGCGACTTCACCATCAACGCGCTCTACGCTGACCCCGCGACGGGCGAGGTGGACGACTGGTTTGGCGGTCTTGCGGACCTTGAGGCGGGGCGCGTCGTCTTCATCGGCGATGCGGCGACCCGGATCGCCGAGGATCATCTTCGCATCCTGCGCTTTTACCGCTTCGCCGCGCGCTTCGGGACCGGCGACCTCGACCCCGCGAGCCACGCCGCGGCGGTGGCCGCGCGCCACTCGCTCAAGAGCCTCTCACGCGAGCGCGTCGCCGATGAGCTCCTCAAGATCCTCGCGCTTCGCGATCCGCGTTCCATTGTCGGCCGGATGGCGGAAGATGGTATTTTCGCGGTGATTGTGCCCGAACTCGATCCCGCCTTCGCGGCTGCCCTCGACCGGTTGATCGCGAGCGAGACCGCAAGCTGCACCACGCCCGCCCCGCTTCGCCGCCTGTCGGCGCTTCTCCCGGCGGACGCGGCAACTGCCGAGACCGTGGCGAGCCGGCTGCGCCTCTCGACGCGCCAGCGCAAGCATTTAGCCTCGGTCGCAGCGCACCGCCACGATCGGGCGCGTCCAGCGCGCCGTCTTGCCTACGCGATCGGCGTGGACGCCGCGCGCGATGTCCATCTCCTCGGCGGCTCGGACGTCGCCGAGGTGCAAAGCCTTGAAGGCTGGGCGCCTCCCGTGCTGCCGATCAAGGGCGGTGACATCATCGCGCGCGGGGTGACCGCGGGGCCCGAGGTCGCGCGCGTCCTCCGCGCGGTCGAGGCGGCCTGGGTCGCGGAAGATTTTCCCGGTGCGGCGCGCGCGCGCGAACTTGCTGATCAGATGATCGGCCGCAAGAGCGATTCGCGCCAATAGGCAAAGGCTTCAGGACCGTCCATCGGGCGAGCGAAGAGATAGCCTTGCCCAAAATCGCAGCCGAGGGCGGACAAGAGCCGGGCCTGGTCGGCGGTCTCGACGCCTTCGGCCGTCGTCTTCATTCCCAGCACCTCGGCAAGGCTCTGGATCGTGCGCACGATGGCCGCCTTGTCGCGGTCCTCGACCATATGGTCGACGAAGCTGCGATCGATCTTGAGCACGTCGATCGGCAGGCGCTGGAGATAGGCGAGGTTGGAATAGCCGGTGCCGAAATCGTCCATCGCGATCCGCGCGTCGAGCGCCTTGAGTTCGCTCAGCACCGAGAGGGCAAGATCGGGATCGCCGATGATCGCGCTTTCGGTCAGCTCGATCATCAGCCGCTCGCCGCCGATGGCATTGGTCTCCAGCGCCTGGCGAACCACGGCCGCGATATCGTCCCGGACCAGCTGGATGGCCGAGACATTGACCGAGAAATAACATTCCACCGGGGCTGCGCCATTGTCGCTGTCCCAGGCGGCAAGCACCTTTGCCGCCTTTGCAATCACCCATTGGCCGAGCGGTACGATGAGCCCTGAATCCTCGGCGACCGGAATAAACTCGGCCGGAGAGACCGGGCTCCCGTCCTTATCGTCCCAGCGCGCAAGCGCCTCGAAGCCTGCGACCCGGCCGCTGCCCAGCTCGACGAGCGGCTGGAAGGCAAGCTTCAGCCGGTCTTCCTCGATCGCACTCCTGAGCGCGGTCTCGAGGCCAAAGCGATTGTCCGAGAGCATGGCCGCTTCAGGCTCGTATATTTCGATGCGGTCGGTCTGCTTCGCGCGTTTCAAGGCGATCTGCGCGTGACGGATCTGGTCGCCGATATCGGTGTCATTCCCGGGCTGAATGGCGCAGCCGAGCGCGCAATCGACGCTGACCTTCAACTCCCCGATCCGGAAGGGATGGTCGAAACAGCCGCGGATACGCCGCGCAAGTTCGCGCACATCGGCGCGGCCGCCGGTAATGCGGGTGAAGATGGCAAATTCGTCGCCCCCGCTGCGGGCCAATATATCGCCGCTGCGCAGGCTCGATTTGAGGCGGCGCGCCACGGTGATGATCAATTCGTCGCCGGCAAGCGGTCCGATATGTTCATTGATGCGGCTGAAGCGCGCAAGATCGAGCAGCAGGATCGCATTGTCGGCGGGTTCATCGCCGCGCGAGCGCTGCTCGACCAGTTCCTGAAAACCTGCGCGATTGGGAAGACCGGTGAGGCTGTCCGACACAAGCTCGCGGCGCAGGTTGCGCTCGGTCATCATTTCCTGCGTCCGGTCGATCAACGTGAGCAGGAACAGCGCTTCGTCGCCGTATTCGGCCGACAGCCGGCCGATCGCGCCGCGCAAGTCGCGCGCACCCACGCCCTCGCCGAGACGGCATGAGAATTCCTGCGTGTCGTCGGCCGCTCCCGCTGCCGCGCGCTCGATCGCGCGGCGCATTTTGATCGGCGCCTTGGTACTGGCGGGTGCGAGGCCGAGCCGGTCGAACGCCGCATTGCTCGCGTGGAGGCTGAAATTGCCGCGCGCCATCGGCCGGATCAGCGCAGCGGGAACCGGCAGAGCGTCGATCCAGCCGACGTAAAGCAAGGGCCGGTCTTCGCCGGTCTGATCGATAGGCATAACGAAGGGTTTTGTGCGACCTTTCCCCATGTTCCCATGACTATGTCACGGGAAGTAAAAAAGCTATTTACGGCAAAGGGACATTCCGTTTCAATTGAAACGGTTGTTTCGCGGGAAACCCGTCGGCGGCATTCGCCCGGCCGCGCCGCGCGCAACGCGCCAGGGAATGAGGTCGGTCTCGGTCCGGATGCGGCCGCTGTCGCCGCCCATCGCCCAGCTCAGCCCCTCGGCAAAGACGAAGCTCGTCGCATCGGAGAGGCCGCCGTCGCGATATCGTTGCAGCATCACGCCCTGGCCGCGCGCCATGACGGGCACTTCATGGATCGGGAAGACGACAAGTTTGCGGTTCTCGCCGACCGCCGCGACGCTGTCGTCGCCCGGCGCGATCGGACGCACCACGGCGAGCTGCGCTTTGGGTTTCAAATTGACAACGCCGCGGCCTTTGCGCGTTTCCGCGATCACTTCGCCCATCTGGACGATGAAGCCGTGTCCGCTCGTCGAGGCGAGAAGCAGGCGGCCCTCGGCGCTCGCCGGGATCAGCGCGACAATCCGCGCTTCGGGATCGATATCGACCATCAGCCGGAGCGGCTCGCCAAAGCCGCGCCCGCCGGGCAGCTTGTCCGCGCCCACCGTGAAGAAGCGGCCGTCGCTCGCGGCGATGAGCAGCTTGTCGGTGGTCTGCGCATGGGCGGCGAAGGCGAGCTCGTCCCCTTCCTTGAACTTGAACTCGCCCCATTGTTCAGGAGCGACATGTCCGCGCTGAGCGCGGATCCAGCCGCGCTTCGACAGGATGACCGTCACCGGCTCTTTCTCGATCATCGCGTCGAGGGGGATGTCGCGCGCTGGTGCCGCCTCTGCAAGCGTCGTGCGCCGCGCGCCGAGCGCGGTATCGGGGCCGTAGACCGCGCGCAAGGCAGCGAGATCGCGTTTCAGCCGCGTGCGCTGGCGCGCCGGGCTTTCGACCAGCTTTACCAGTTCTTCGCGCTCGGCGATCAGGCCGGACTGCTCGCGCTTGAGCTCCATTTCCTCCAGTTTGCGCAGCGACCTCAAACGCATGTTCAAAATCGCTTCGGCCTGCCGGTCAGTGAGCTCGAACTCGGCGATCATCACCGCCTTGGGTTCATCCTCGGTGCGGATGATCTCGATCACGCGGTCGAGGTTCAGGAAGGCGATCAGATAGCCGCCGACCAGTTCCAGCCGGTCGTCGATCTTGCCGATCCGGTGCTCGGCGCGGCGGACGAGGACGATGATCTGATGCTGCAGCCACTCGGTCAGCAGCTGGTGCAGGCCCATGACCTTTGGCGTGCGCGTCGCGTCGAGGACATTGAGGTTGAGCGCGAAGCGGCTTTCAAGTTCCGTCAACCGGAAGAGGCTCTCCTTGAGCACATCGGGATCGATGTTGCGGCTCTTGGGAACGAGGACGATGCGGATGTCCTCGGCGCTTTCATCGCGCACATCCTCAAGGATCGGGAGCTTCTTGTCGGCGATGAGCTGCGCGATCGCCTCGATCAGCTTGCCCTTGGCGACGCCATAAGGAATTTCGCTGATGACGAGCTGCCAGGTTCCGCCAGCGAGCTTTTCGATCCCGCTTTCTTCCCAGGCACCATTGGCATCCTTGCCGGTCGAAAAGCGCGCGCGAACGCGAAATCCGCCGCGGCCCGTTTCATAGGCCTGCGCGATCGCCTCTGGGCTGTCGACGACGATGCCGCCGGTCGGAAAATCGGGGCCTTTGACATGCTCGAGAAGCTGCGAAAGCTCGGCCTTGGGATTGTCGATGAGAAGGAGTGCGGCGTCGATCACCTCCGCGGCATTGTGCGGCGGGATGTTCGTCGCCATGCCGACCGCGATCCCGCTCGCCCCGTTGGCGAGCAGGTTGGGGAAGAGACCCGGCATGATCTCGGGCTCTTCGTCCTCGCCATTATAGGTGGGTCTGAAGTCGACGGTGCCCTCGTCGAGCCCCTGCATGAGGTCGATCGCAACGCGCGTCAGCCGCGTCTCGGTGTAACGATAGGCGGCCGCGTTATCGCCGTCGATATTGCCGAAATTGCCCTGGCCGTCGACGAGCGGATAGCGGAGCGAGAAGTCCTGCGCGAGACGGACCATCGCGTCATAGACCGCCGTGTCGCCGTGGGGATGGAATTTGCCGATGACGTCGCCGACGACGCGCGCCGACTTCTTGTAGCCCTGGCTCGGATCGAGCCGCATCGCGCGCATCGCCCAGAGAAGGCGGCGGTGAACGGGCTTCAGCCCGTCGCGCAGATCGGGCAGCGAGCGCGCGGTGATCGTCGAGAGCGCATAGACGAGATAGCGTTCCGACAGCGCACTGTCGAACGGGGTATCGATCTGGCCGGGGACGGGTTCGCTATGGTCGGGATCGTCGGTGGTATTCGCCATTGTCCGGTGCCGATAGCAAGGCCGGGCCCTCAGGCAAAGGGCAAAGCTCTCGCCGCTTGCGTTGCCGCGCGCATTCGCGCAATCCGGGCGAGAAAGAGGGGAGGGGCGTGATGGCTGTCGGGGATGACGCGCCGGGTCCGCTGGCGCGCTTCGTGCGCGCTGCGATGCTTTGGTTCTACCGCCGCCAGGGTTGGACGGCAGCGGGCGAAGTGCCCGAGCCTCGGCGTTTTCTGATCATCGCCGCGCCGCACACGAGCAATTGGGATTTTCTTTATTATCTCGGTCTGACGGCTGACCTTGGCATCCGCCCACACTTCATGGGCAAGCTTTCGCTGTTTCGATGGCCGATCGGCGGCTTCATGCGGCAGATGGGGGGTATTCCCGTCGATCGCAGCGGCGGGAAGAATTATGTCGATGCGATGGTGGCCGAATTCGCGCGCCGCGACGCGTTCATGCTGACGGTCGCGCCCGAGGGCACCCGCGCCCGGACGAGGAAATGGCGCACCGGCTTCTACCACATCGCGATGGCGGCGAAGGTACCGATGGTGGTCGGCTTGATGGATTATGGCCGAAAGACTGGCGGGCTTGGGCCCGCAATCTGGCCCACGGGCGATTTTCGAGCCGATATGGAGAAGCTGTTCGCCATCTACCGCGACTGCACCCCAAAATATCCCGACCGGGCTGTGCGCTCGCTTGCTGATATAATAGGAGAAGGGAGCGAAGGAGCGGCGGCATGACAGGGCTCGGGTCAGTTCTGGCGATCAATTTCACGGGCCTCCTGGTCGTGATTCTGGCCCTTTGGATCGCGGCGCGGACAATCCGCGATGTCTCTTTCATCGACGCCTTCTGGGCGTTTGGCATCGTGCTGCTCGCATGGGGAGCCGCGCTTCAGGCAGGCTTTGATGGTGTGCGCACCCAGCTCTTGCTGCTTCTTGTCACGCTGTGGGGTCTGCGCCTTGCTGGGCACCTCTTCCTGCGCTGGCGCGCTAATGGCGAGGATCCGCGCTACCGCAAGATCCTGGGCAGCGTTATGGAGCAGCGCGGCTGGAGCTGGGGCACGGCCGCCCTGGTCGCGGTGTTCCTGACCCAGGCGCCCTTGCTTTTTCTCACCTCGCTTCCGGCACAGATTGGCATCTGGGCGAGCGCGACGACGCCGCCCGCGACCGCGGGCTGGCTGGCGGCGCTCGGCACCTTCGCCGCGCTCGCCGGCATTGCTTTCGAGAGCATCGGCGACGCGCAGCTCCACGCCTTCCGCAAGGACCCCGAAAACCGCGGAAAGGTGCTCGACACCGGCCTCTGGCGCTATACGCGCCACCCCAATTATTTCGGCGACACGCTCAGCTGGTGGGGCATCTGGCTGGTCGCCGCCGACGCGGGGCTGTGGGTCGCACTCGCAAGCATCATCGGCCCGCTTTTCCTTACCTTCACGCTGACCCGCTGGTCGGGCAAGCCGCTGCTCGAAAAGGGGCTTCACAAGTCGCGTGAGGGCTACGCCGACTATGTCGATCGCACCTCCGGATTCATCCCATGGCCGCCAAAGACCAAGGCTTAGGCGACCAAGAGACCGCGGCCGACGTCGGCGCGCTCGGCGACGCGCCGCGGATCCGTGCGATCCTGACCGAGGCTGCGCGCGAGGGACGGAGCGTGAGCTACTCGGAACTGCTTGGCGATCTCGGTTTCCGTTTCACCCGCCCCAAGATGCGCGCGCTATGCAAGACGCTTACCGAGGTCGACCGCCTCTGCGCGCTCGACGGCGAGCCCGACCTTGCGGTGCTCGTCGTGCGCGAAAGCGACCGCCTGCCCGGGCAGGGCTGGTGGGTCGGCGGCACTGCGCTGCTACTGGGATATGACGGACCCTGGGAGGGCGCTAGCGCGGCGCGCTTCATCCGCGAGCAGCAGCAAGCGGTATTCGACTATTGGGAGGGGCGGTAAGCGCGGGCGCTATTCTGTTATCTGCTCATCCGACCCGCCGAAGGCGCCTGGCACGTCCCTGTACTTGGGAAGCCCGTCCCGCATCGGGAGGACCGTCTCGGCATAATGGATGTGCAGACCCGGCGCGAACGCCAGCGCCGGCAAGGTCGCGGAAAAGACATCGACGACGCCTAGCCCCGGATGATCGGTCATGAGATGGCCGCCGCAAGCGGCGCAATATTTGCGGCTGCTGCCGGGCGTCTTGTTGAAGGTCGCGACATTGGTCGCACCTTCGGTAATCTGCACATTTTCGGGCTTCCACAAAGTGAAGCCATTGACGGGGCCGCCCGACCACGAGCGGCATGAGCGGCAATGGCAATAGCCCATCGCCTCGGGTTGGCCGGACACCTCGATCTTCACGGCGCCGCAGAAGCATTCGCCTTCGTAAGTCATGGCCGCCTCCTTCGTGAGAAGAAGGAGATGATAGCGCCATTGCGCCTATCTTTTGAGTCCAATCTCGCGCAGCCGTTCCTGCAGATATTCATCAGCGGTGATCGGCGTCGGATAGAGGTTCGGGTGCTCGGCATCGATGCAGTCATCGAGCGTTTCGATGACATAGTCCGAGCGGAAATGGAGGAAGAAGGGCATCGAATAGCGCGCGATGCTGGCGCGCCCTGCATCGGGGTTGCGAACGCGGTGGGTGGTCGATGGCAGGCGGTTGTTGGTGAGCCGCTGCAGCATGTCGCCGACATTGACCGCCATCGCCCCGGCGGGCGGACTGACGGGAAGCCAGCTGCCGTCCTTGTCGAGAATCTCGAGCCCTGCCTCCTCGGCGCCAAGCAGCAGGGTGATCGTGTTGATATCCTCGTGCGCCTCGGCGCGGATGCCCTTCGCCGGGCCGTCGACGGGCGGATAGTGGAGAAGGCGCATCACGCTGTTGCCGTCCTTTACCGTCTCGTCGAAGAAATCGGGAGAAAGCCCGAGGTAGCGGGCGATGCCCGAAAGCAAACGGCCGCCCACGCGGTCGAATTCGGCGAACAGCTTTTCATAGGTGTCCCGAAACCCTGCGATCTCGGCGGGCCACACATTGTTCGGCTGCTGCGCAGCGAGCGGGTGGCCCTCGGGCAGGTCGCGGCCGACGTGCCAGAATTCCTTAAGGTCGACTTCTTTTGCGCCCTTCGCGATCTCGGTTCCGAACGGCGTGTAGCCGCGCGCACCGCCGCCGCCAGCAATATGATAAGCCCGCTTCTGCTCCTCGGGCAGCGCGAAGAACTGCTTCGCCTTTGTCCAGGCATCGTCGATCAGCGCCGGCTCGATGCCGTGATCGGTAATCATGGCAAAGCCGAAGCGCTCGAACGAAGCGCCGAAATCATGCGCAAACTGCTCGGCGGGAAGCGACAGGGAAATAACGGGGACGGCGGCGGTCATGCGAGTGGAATCCATCTGTAAGGGGTTTGCGCCCCGGGGCGCGTCATAGCTGCGATTTAGGCGTTCCGGCGGGAGGGTGAAAGGGAAAAAGGCGGTTCCGTCGCGCAGCCTGCTCGGCTAAGCGCGGCCCATGGCAAAGCAATATTGGCTGATGAAATCCGAACCCGACGTCTACAGCTGGGACACGCTCGTCCAGGATGGCAGCGGCATCTGGGACGGTGTGCGCAACCACACGGCGAAACTCAACATGCAGGCGATGAAAGTCGGCGACGAGGCGCTTTTCTATCACAGCAATATCGGCAAGGAATGCGTCGGGATCATGAAGATCACCGAGTCCGCCTTTCCCGACCCGACCGCCGAGGAAGGCTCGCCCTGGGTCGTCGTACGCGTCGAGCCCGTGCGGCCGCTTGCCCATCCGGTGACGCTCGCGGCGATCAAGGCCGACCCCAAGCTTGCGGGAATGGACCTCATCCGCCTCTCGCGCCTGTCGGTCGGGCGGGTGACAGCGGAGGAGTGGAAGCATATCCTCAAAAAGTCGGAAAAGCCCGGGGCTTAAAGCGCGGGCGGCGGCCGATCGCCGACCCGCATCGACTGGCCGGGATAGGGTGCAACCAGCGACGCTGCGTCGCGCCAGTCGGCGGTCAGCCAGCGATCGTGATCCTCGGCATGGAGGATGAGCGGCATCGCGCCCTCATGGTAATGCGCGACCAGCCGGTTCGGATCGGTCGTCAGAATGGCAAACCCCGGCCAATCCTCGATCTGCCGCTGGATCGCGGCAAAGGCGAAGACGGGGCGCGATGCGAGCGAAAACCAGCGCTGACGCTTAGCGCCCGCAGGACCCGACCACAGGGCAAAGGCGGTCGCGGGCACGAGGCAGCGCAGTTCGGGATGCCGCAGCGTGCCGATCCAGAAAGGGCTTTGAAGGTTGCGGACCGTGGTAACGGGGTGCGCGCCCATGGGCGGCGGCGCGACGCCCCAGAGCCGCGGACGCAGAAAGCGGCGCGATCCGGTGCGGCCGTCGCCGACGATCACCGGCGCCGGGCGGCCGGGGGCGACATAATCACCGGTCCAGGGATCATCGCCCGCCTCGATGCCGAAGGCGGCGGCGATCGCGCTGGCAGGCGCATCGAGGCGGTAGAGGCGGGTCACCCGCGGTGCGCTTCAGTCGGTCCCGCGCACCCGCCCGCGCCCCGCCTTGATCGCGCCCCGACGCTGCTTGCTCTCGACGCGCTGCCTCTTCGACGACGCGCTCGGCTTGGTTGGTTTGCGCTTTTTGGGGACGAAGGTCGCCTCGCGTATCAGGGCGAAGAGTCGCTCGCGCACTTCCTGCCTGTTGAGAGCCTGTGATCGGCTCCCTTCGCTGCGAAGGATCAGAACCCCGTCCTTGGTCAGCCTCGACCCCGCCAGGGCGGCAAGTCGTGTCTTCACGGCCTCGGGCAGGGTAGGGGAGTTGACCACGTCGAAGCGGAGCATGACCGCGCTATCGGTCGTGTTGACATGCTGGCCTCCCGCGCCGCCTGAACGCGCGAAGCTTTCGTCAAGCTCATCGCTGTCAATGGCGATGCTGCGTGTGATCGGAACGAGAACCATAGCTCTCGATATGCAGGCTCTATCGGCCGCGCAACTCCTTGGTAGTGGCGGCCCGCAGCAGGTGAACTCCGGCCCGACCGGCCTGGGGCGGCGACGCCGAGGAGCGGCGAGCGACTTTCGAGCTCTTCCGCTGTTCCCGCCGGAAGGCGCAAAATATCTTCGCAAAACGCCGAAGAGAAACATCATACACTGGGCATAAGCCCTCTGCCCGAGACATTGCGGGGACCATGGGCCGAGGGCGGTGACGGATGATTAAGCCGGTGTTTACGCCAAGCCGGCATATCGCCGCAGTTATTTACGCGAGGGGGGCTTTCCGTGTCGTTTCTGTTCCTTTTTCTGTTCCTCGCCGCCATTGTGGGTGTCTTCAAGCCCTATCTTGGTGGCTGGAAGCGGTGGCATTTCGGCCTTGCCGCATTTGCGTCCTTTATCCTGGTCGGGATATTTGCCCCGGAACCGGACGCCGCATCCCTGCGCGAGGCGGAAACCAGCGAGAAGGGCCAGTCTGCCGCTGCCGCGCCCACTGGCGGAAAAGTCGAGGCGGCCGCCGCTGCGCGCGCCGATGAAAGCAATTGGGACTATAGCGAAAGCACCGACGAGATGCGCGGCACCACGACGAAGTTTGCCCGCGTTGTCAGCGCAAATGAAGTGGACCTCGATTTCCCCTATGGCGTCGTGAACGGCTATCTGACGGTACGCCAGCAGAAGAAGGACGGTTTGAGCATCATCTTCTCGGTCGATAAGGGACAGATTCTCTGCCATTCCTTCAGCGACGGCTATGTCTCGGTCAAATTCGACGATCAGCCGATCAGGCGGTTCAGCTGCACCGGCGCAAGCGATGGCTCTTCCGATCTCGCCTTCATCCTCAATGAGCGCTCGTTCCTGGCCAGTCTCAAGAAGTCGAAAAAGGTCATCATCGAAGGCGAGTTCTTCCAGAAAGGCAATCAGCAATTCACCTTCAAAACCGAAGGGCTGAATTGGCAATAGGGCGCGCGGGGCGAAACACGCACGCGCACATCTGCCTGCCCGGCCGCGGCGCTTCCAGAAAACGTCTCGATGATTGCGCTCGCGCGGGAGGTCAGCCGCGGGTCGGCGCGGCTCCTGCGGGTTCGGTAAAGCCGAGCGCGACGAAGGCATCGGGGAAGGGCGCCTCGGCGATGATCGGCGGCTTGGGGTCGCGCTTCACCACCAGCCGTTCGGCGTGGAGCAAAGTGCGCGTTGCGGAGTTACCGAGCCCATAGACGGGGTCGCCGACGAGCGGGAAGCCGAGCCCTTCGAGCGCATGAACGCGAAGCTGGTGGGTGCGCCCCGTCTCGGGGCGAAAGCGCAGCAGGCTGCGGCCTTCGACTGTGGCCAGCTTTTCCCAATGCGACACCGCTGCCTTGCCCCTTTGCGTGCCATGCGGGTCGCCGACCATCCGCCAGCCCGCCTCGGCCGACGAAATCTTGGCGAGCGGCAAATCGATCGTGCCGCCGTCGCTTTCGGGCACCCCGTCGAGTATCGCGAGATATTGCTTGTCGACGGCGCGCTCTTCGAAGGCGCGGGTGAAGCGCCCGTGGGCCTTGGGATTGCGCGCGAGCAGGAGGCAGCCGGAGGTGTCGCGGTCGAGCCGGTGCACCGCGAGCGGCCAGCGCTTGAAGCCGAAGCGCAGCGAATCGAGATGGTTCTCGAGGCTGAGGCTCCCGTCGCGCGGCGGGTCGACCGGCAGCCCTGCCGGCTTGTCGAGTACGATCGCCTCGCCGTCGAGGAAAAGGATGCGGTCAGAAAGGAGCATCGCCGCGCTATAGGCGGGCCGCCCGGTCGCCGAAAGCGCAAAAGAGGATATTGAGCGGTCTGGCGCGGGAATGGGCGGCGCGCCGGATCCAAGATCCTGGCTCGCAGCAGATGCAGGATGAGACCGGGATGATGCTCGAGAGGCGCTGTCGACCCGCCGCCCTATTGAGCGCCAAAGCTGTAGACGTCCATTGCGAGCAGGCCATAGGTCGTGCTGGCGTGGAGCCGCCGCGCCTCAAGCGGGGTGCCGCCCGCACCCATCGCGACGAACAAGGGCAGGATATGGTCCATCGACGGGTGATTGTCCTTGCCGTGCGGCGCGCGCTCGACCGCGTGAAGGACGTCGTCGACGGCGCCTGCGGCCAGGCGCTGAGCCACCCAGTCGGCAAAGCCGGTGACCCAGGGGGGTGCGGGCGCATCGACGGCCGGGCGCTCTGCGAAAAGGGCGCGCAGATTGTGCGTCATGCTGCCCGATCCAGCGATCAGCACGCCTACGTCGCGAAGCGGTGCGAGCGCTTGCCCGAGCGCATAATGCCATTCGGGCGCCGCGTGCGAGGCGATCGAAAGCTGGACGACTGGAATGTCCGCGTCCGGGTAGATGAGCGAGAGCGGGACCCAGGCGCCATGGTCGAGACCGCGCGCCGGGTCGCGTGTGACATTGAAGCCCTGCGCGCCGAGCAGCGCTGCAATGCGCGCGGCGAGCGCGGGATCGCCGGGCGCCGGATACTCCATGGCATAAAGTTCGTCCGGAAATCCGCCGAAGTCGTGAATCGTGGCCGGGGCGGGCGAAGCGGTGACCGTGACGCGCCCGGCCTCATGGGCTGCATCGTGATGCGCCGAGACGATCAGAACTGCGCGCGGCCGCGGCAGCTGGTCGCCCAGCCCGGCGAGGAAATCCCGCGCCGGGCTGGGCTCCAGCGACAGCATTGGCGACCCATGCGAAAGGAACAGAGCGGGAAGCCGGTGCATCGCTGTTCTCACGCCGCAAGCTTCGCGGCGGTGCGCGCGACGCGCTCGCCGAGATAGCGCGCGCCCGCAAGATCGGTCTCGCTTGGCTGGCGTGACCCGTCGCCGTCGGCGACCGTGGTCGCGCCATAGGGAGCGCCGCCCTTGACCTCATCGACGCCCGTCTGTCCGGCAAAGCCGTAATCGAGGCCGACGATCGTCATGCCGAAATGGAGGAGGTTGGTGAGGACCGAGAAGAGCGTCGTTTCCTGCCCGCCGTGCTGCGTGGCAGTCGAGGTGAAGGCGGCGCCGACCTTGCCATTGAGCTTGCCCTGCGCCCAGACCCCGCCAGCGGTGTCCCAGAAGCTTGCCATCTGGCTCGCCATGCGGCCGAAGCGGGTGGGGGTGCCCACGACGATCGCATCATATTGGGCAAGTTCGTTCGGGTCGCTGAGCTGCGGATGCGCCGTGTCGGTCTTGAAGCCGGCCGCCTCGACCACCGCGGCGGGCGCGGTTTCGGCAACGCGGCGAATATCGACCTCGGCGCCCGCGGTGCGCGCGCCTTCGGCGACGGCATCGGCCATCTGCTCGATGTGCCCGTAACTTGAATAATAGAGCACCAAAATCTTAGTCATGATTATGTCCTTTCGTGGATGGAAACAAGGTGGACCGCCGCCGGGGAGGGGGGCGGCGACCCCGGGGGGTGTCAGGCGGCCTCTTTCACCGCGTCGATCGCAGTTGCCGCGCGGGCCATGGCCGCGCTGTCGGTCTGATGGCCGTCGGCGGCGATGAACTCGACGTCGCGAATGCCGATGAAGCCGAGGATATGTTTAAGATAGGCGCTCGCAAAATCGACCTGGCTGCCGAGCGCAACGCCGCCCGAGGCGAAGACGACAAAGGCGCGCTTGTCCTTCAGCAGCCCTTCGGGTCCGGCTGCGGTGTAGCGGAAGGTGCGGCGCGCGCGAGTCACCTGGTCGATCCATGCCTTGAGCGCGGCGGGAATCGAGAAATTGTAGATGGGGGCGGTGATCACGATGGTGTCGGCCCGCTCGAGCTCACCGATCAGCTCGTCGGACGCGGCCAGCACATTTCTTTGTTCGTCGCTGCGCTCGGCTTCGTCGGTAAAGTTTGCGCCGACCCAGGCTTCGGTGAGCATCGCAGGCGGGGCCGCATGGAGATCGCGGCGAGTGACGGTCGCGCCATAACTCTGCTCGACGAGGCGGGCTTCGAGCTGGTCGGCGAGCGCACGCGTCGTCGAACCCTGGGTGCGGGCGCTCGCATCGATGCGAAGAATGTGGGTCATGGCAAAGACTCCGTGGGCAGCTTGGAAAGGATCGCGAAAAGGGTGGGCCGCCGCCGCGAGGGAGGGGCGGGGCGGCGGCCCGGGGGGTGTCAGAGGCTGTCGACCAGGACGAGTTCGGCATCGTCGAGCGCTTCGACGGTGATGGTGCCGACGTCGCGGATCGCAATGCCGTCGCGAGGGCTTGCATCCTCGCCATTGACGCGGATGCGGCCTTTGGCGGCGACCAGATAGGCGTGGCGACCGGCGTCGAGGTCGTAGGCGACCGTCTCGCCGGCGTTCACCGTCGCCGCTGCGACGCGGGCGTTGGCGCGGATCGGCAAGGCGTCGTCTCCATCAATCCCGCTTGCGAGCGTCACGAAGCTGCCCGAACGGTCGGCTTTTGGAAAATCGCGCTGACCCCAGCCGGGATTGCCGCCCGCCTGATCGGGGAGGATCCAGATCTGGAACAGCGTGGTTTCTTCATCTTCGAGGTTGAACTCGCTGTGGGTGACGCCGGTGCCCGCGCTCATCACCTGGACATCGCCCGCCGCGGTGCGGCCGCTGTTGCCCATCGAGTCGCGATGGGTGATCGCCCCGGTGCGGACATAGGTGATGATTTCCATGTCGCGGTGCGGGTGGGGAGGAAAGCCCGACTGAGCCGCGATGGCATCGTCGTTCCAGACGCGCAGCGCACCCCAGCCCATGCGGCTTTCGTCATGATAATTGGCGAAGGAAAAATGGTGACGGGCATCGAGCCACCCGTGGTTCGCGTGGCCCAGCGTCTCGAATTTGCGAATGTCGATCATGGGGCAATCCTTTCACTTGGGGAGGCTTGTGCCGCGATTGCGGCTGCGGCCTTTTTTTCCGTTGGGGCCAACATAGCGATTGGGATTGTTTCTAAAATAGCATATATAGAAAACTATCGTTTCCATTTGGAGGGTGTTCGTGGCGCTTCCCGATTATGAAGGCTGGGCCTGTTTCGTCGCCGTTGCCGACGGCGGCAGCTTTACTGCTGCTGCGGCTCAGCTTGGAATATCAAAGGCGAGCGTTTCGAAGGCGGTCACGCGGCTCGAGGCGTCGCTCGGCATCACTTTGCTCCATCGCAGCTCCCGCGTCGTCGCCGTGTCGACCGCGGGCGCGGGACTGCTCGATGAGGCGCGTGCGATGGTGGCGGCGGCGACCGCTGCAACCGAGGCGGCGCGCGGCGACCGCGTCGACCTTGCAGGTCCGATCCGCCTTGCAGCACCGATGAGCTTTGGCATCAAGGTGCTCGGTCCACCGCTCGCCGCCTTTCTCGAGCAGCACCCGGCGGTGGAGGTCGAGGTGATTTTGAACGATGCGCGCAACGATCTTGTCGCCGAGGGAATCGACCTCGCGCTGCGGATCGCGAGCCTTGATGATTCCGCTCTGCTCGCACGCACCATTGCGCCGGTCGCAGCGTCAGTGATGGCAAGCCCTGCATATCTTGAAAGGAACGGGACGCCCCGCCACCCGCTCGAACTCGCGCGTCACCGGCTCGTGGGCTATGGGCACCGCGAACGCGCGGCCCCGCTGCGCTTCCACCGCGGCACCGAGGAGGCAGCCGTGGTGCCGAGCGGCCCCTTGTTCGTGAACAATGGCGACATCGCGGTGCCGTGGCTCCTCGCGGGGGGCGGGATCGCCATGCTCCCCGATTTCATTGTCGAAGAGGAACTCGCGGCGGGAAGGCTCGTGCGCATCCTGAGCGACTGGTCGCTTCCGCAGGCGCATCTGCACCTTCTCTCGCCCCCGTCACGGCTGCGTCCGGCGCGTGTGCGCGCCCTTTCGGACTATCTGGTCGATGCCTTGAAACGCTCCTGCGGCCGCGTGGGAGAGCTCGCGGCGGCGGATAAAGAGGCATGAACCTGCAGCGCCTGAGGCCTCGCAATTCGTTGCGACTCGTGGATTCCTGCGGGTTAAGCCAAAATTAACCTTTTCCCTTCATTAGTTTCGTGGTTAATGGTCCGGCAGTCCCGCAACAGGGGACCGATCCGCCGCGGACGATTACGATGGCCCGGCGATCGGTTCGCGGGGCTCTCGTGGGAAACAGTCGAAGGGGTGCCCAATGCGTGTATTGCTGATCGAGGACGAGCCGACGACCGCGAAGGCGATCGACACGATGCTCACCACAGAGGGCTTCAACGTCTATACAACGGATCTGGGCGAAGAAGGCCTGGATCTCGGCAAGCTCTATGATTACGACATCATATTGCTCGACCTTAATCTGCCGGACATGCACGGCTATGATGTGCTGAAAAAGCTGCGCACCGCAAAAGTTCAGACGCCGGTGCTGATCCTCTCGGGTATCTCCGAAATGGATTCCAAGGTGCGCTCCTTTGGCTTTGGCGCCGATGACTATGTCACCAAGCCGTTCCACCGCGACGAGCTGGTTGCGCGCATCCATGCGGTTGTCCGCCGCTCGAAGGGGCACAGCCAGAGCGTGATCAAGACCGGCAAGCTTGCGGTCAATCTCGATACCAAGACGGTCGAGGTCGACGGCGTGCGCGTGCATCTGACCGGCAAGGAATATCAGATGCTGGAACTTCTGAGCCTTCGCAAGGGCACAACGCTGACGAAGGAAATGTTCCTCAATCATCTCTATGGCGGGATGGACGAGCCGGAACTCAAGATCATCGACGTCTTCATCTGCAAATTGCGCAAGAAACTCGCGCTGGCCTGCGGGGGCGAAAATTATATCGAAACGGTCTGGGGCCGCGGCTATGTGCTGCGCGACATCGACGACGACGGCAACGAAGTACGCCGCGTCGCCTGACGCCTCTACTGTCTGGTCGTGTAAAGCCGGTGCGGGAGCGTCCGCGCCGGCTTTTCTTATGCATGGGGGACGTTCCTAGCGCTTGCGGCCGTAGTGGCCGGGGAGCGGCTGGGTTTGCGTCAGACCCGGCCGCCAGGCCGAAACCCTGGGCGGCGGCATGATCTGGAAGTCGGCGTGGCTGTCCGCGGTCACCAGCGTGTCGGAATGCGCGGAACGGAGCCGGCCGGGAAAAATCTCCGCATCGGTCTCGAGCCCGAACCGGTGGTCGACGACCCAGCGGACGGTGCCCATCATCGGGTCGTGCCCGGGGAGGAACAGCGTGACCCGCTCGCCAAGATTGAGGGTGTGCGGCGCCTTGCCGCCGATCCCCCTCTGCGACACGTTGCGGATCGTCACGTCAAATTGTCCGAAGCGCGAACAGGCGAGCGCGGCCTTTACCAGGCGCGACTGGCGCGGCTGGCGCTTTTCGTCCGCGCCTGCGGACTCGGATCCGGTCTCGAAATCAGACATGCGCAACCCATAGCTGCCGTCCGGTCCCCCACGTCCGGATGGCGATTATTGTCCATGGACGGTTATAAACAAGGAAGGTAAATATTCGGTCATCATCCGCCGCGATCCAAAGGCAAGAAGCCCACCGGCCGATTGGCAGGCGGGCTCCCTTGCACCTCTTGGCTGCTTAGCGCAGACCCGAGAGCTTCAGATCATGGATGCGGCCGTAACGGATGCTGCAGCTGAACTTGCCCTTGTCATAATAGCCGCCGCGGCCCCAGCGCCCGCCGTACCCATCGCGGACCACGACGCGGCCCTTGACCTTGTACCCGTCGCGCTTGCGGTCAACGCTCGTCACCTGGGTGACGTCGGCGCGGCCATATCGGCTTGCGCTGCGCTGGGCGGCGCGGACGCACTGGTCGACCGCGGTGCGGCTGTTGCCATAGCGACCATAATCATAGCCATAGCCGTAGCGCGGGTCGTTATAGCGGTCGCGATAGTCGTAACGGTCGTTGTTCGAGGACAGGATCGCTGCGAGCCCGCCGAGCACCACCGCGCCGGCGATGATCTCGCCTGCGCTGATGCCGTCGCGGTCATAACGGTCGCGCGCCATTGCAGGTGTGGCGCTCATCAACGCGCCGGCGGTGGCCACACCAATTGCGGCCTTGGTCAAAGACGTTTTGATCATCTCAGCCATGGTTCGGTCTCCTTCACCGTCAGGCAGCGCGAACTCGCAGCCTGTTGAAGACGATTTACCAGCGCGGGAGTGACGGGGTGCTGAACCCCTTGCTTATCTGAGGTTCAGCCGTCGTTGGCTGGCGTTCATCTTGAGGCCCCATGTCCACTGGCCAGCCGCAACCAGGCCGCCGCGCGCGAAGCGCTGCGATCAAGCAGGGGTCGCGCCCGCTTCAGCCAAAGCTGACGTCGATCACGCGGCCGCCGCGATAGCTGCAGGCAAAGCTGCGCACCTCGCCATCGGGCTGCGACACCGTGCCGGTGACCGAGAGACCGCGGGCGCCGGGACGAACATCGGTGATGCTTTCGACGCGCGCGCCATCGCCAAGTTCGCCTTCGGCCGCCCAGCTGCACGCGTCGCTCGCGCGCGCTTCGGCTTCGCCCGTACCATAGGCGCCGTCCTCATAGGGGCGCGCGTCACGCGGCTCGTAATCAGCATCTCTGCGCGGGTCATCGCGATAGGGCGGTTCATAGCGGCCATCGCGGTCGCGCTTCTGCTTGCTCGCAGCGCTTGCAATCGCAGCGATCGCGCCGATCACGAACAGACCGCCGATCACGTCGCCGGCATCGATCCGGTCATGATGGCGGTGACCCCAGCCGCCATGGCGGCCGCGCGCTTCGGCGGGTGTGGAGCTCGCGCCGATGGTGGTGACGAGAACCGCGGCGGCGGTTGAGAGGCCAGTCAATCTGCGCATCTTTGAAATGACTCCATGGGCGGGCGGCGGGCACCCCGCCCCGCAATGACGCCCATAGCCGCCCCTGGCTTTCGCGCGGCTGAACCGAGAGAAAAACAGGATGTGCCCTTGCTGGGTCACCGCTGGGCGATGCTTCGCGCCGGCGGCGCTGAATTTTCACGCGCCATTGCTTGTGCTTTTGCCAATTATGTGAGTAACTCGCCTGCAAGGTCGCTTCCCGTTTCTTTGTGGTGGAAAGGAACCATGGATGTCCGACGAAGAGAAGCGCAGCAGTCCCGATCGGCGGTCGGGCGACCGCCGTGCCAGCGACGCTCCCGATTACGAAGGGACCGAGCGCCGCAAAGGCGAGCGGCGCAGCGGCAAGGATCGTCGCACGCGCTGATGCGATAGCCGGGCGCCGCGCACGAAGGAGAATTGCCGTGACCCTATCGCCTCGTCCCTTGCTCGCCGTCGACATTGTGTCCGACGTGATGTGCCCATGGTGCATCATCGGCTGGCTGAAGTTTGAAAAGGTCATCGCGCATTTTGCGGGGCGGCTCGATTTTCGGGTCCAGTGGCATCCTTTCGAACTCAATCCCGACATGCCGCCCGAAGGCGAAGATTCGGTGGAACATGTGATCCGCAAATATGGCATCACGCCGGATCAGAGCCGGGCGAACCGCGACCGCCTGGCGGGAATCGCCGCCGATCTTGATTTCAGCTTCAACCGCGGGCCGGGTTTTCGAATGCGCAACAGCTTTGATGCGCATCGCCTGCTGACCTGGGCAGGAGCGCTCGAAGAGCCGGACCAGGCAGGTCCGACCGGCGTGCAGAC
This sequence comes from Sphingopyxis flava, assembly GCF_900168005.1. Lineage (GTDB taxonomy): Bacteria > Pseudomonadota > Alphaproteobacteria > Sphingomonadales > Sphingomonadaceae > Sphingopyxis > Sphingopyxis flava. Next base: position 65,032 of record NZ_FUYP01000010.1, on the reverse strand, counting down.
CGCGCTCAAGCTTGCGCTCTTTCGCGCCCATTTCACTGACAATCGCGATGTGAGCGACCATGGCGTTCTTGCTGACATCGCAGCGTCAGTGGGGCTCCCCGCCGACCGCGCGGCGGCGATACTCGCCTCCGGCGACTATGCCGAAATGGTGCGCACCGAAGAGGCTTATTGGGCTGACCGGAATATTAGCGGCGTTCCCGCCTTCATTCTGGGCGGGCGGATGCTGATACCGGGGGCGCAGGAACCCGAGGCCTTCATTCGCGTGATCGAGCGCAAGGTGCTCGCCGACGCCGCCTGAAGGAACAGCGAAGCGAGGCTGCGCGTTGAACCGGTATCCATCCTGAAGGAGCCGGCCATGAACGAGACAAGCACTCCATTCCCCGCGCGCGATGCCCGCGATCCCGGCGCGCCCGAAGCGGTCAACCGCGAGCAGCGCGACGACGAGGCTCAGGCGCAAAGCGTCGCCGAGGACGCGCAAAGCGGCCGCAGGCTCGCCGACAGCGACAAGACGCCCTCGCAGGGCCCGGACGACGATAGCCAGGATCTTGTCGACCATATGCGCCAGATGGAGCGGTCGGGACGGATCGACATGGATGCCTATCGGGGCGAGCGCAGCGATGACGACGAGGAAGGCGAACTCGGTCCGGGCGGGATCGACGACGATGAACCCCGCGGCGCGCCCTGATCCGGGATCGATGCGGCGATGGAGGCTGGCGACAATTTCGCCCGGCTCGTCGGGGAAGGTGGGAGCATAATGGGATCCGGCGCGTATGACGAAGAGGCTCGCGCGGCGGGTTGCGCGGGCGGCAAGGAGAGAGACGATGGCCGAGCATGACCACAGCGCGATCAAGGAGAATATGAAGGTGGTGGGCGCGGACGGCGTTCATATTGGCACCGTCGATCACCTCGAGGGCGAGCGGATCAAGCTCACCAAGAGCGACAGCCCGCAGGCCGGGGACGGGGAAGGTGCGCGGCATCACTATCTCCCCGCTGGTCTTGTCGCCTCGGTGGATGGTGACACGGTGCGGCTCTCGGCAAGCGCTGCGAACGCTGCCGATCTCTTCGAGGAAGAGGGCTGACGAGAGTTTGACGAGATAATCAGAGGGCTGGAGCCGCAATCCGGCGCTCCGGCACTGAAACTGGCCCGTCCTCCCCTGGGGCGGGCCATTTCCTTTGGCACGAACGCGGCTGCTTGCGATCGCTTCGTGCTTTTTCAACGCTTGCCCGTTATGACTGTCGGCGATGAGGGACGCGGGGATGAGCGAGGCCCGCCGCAGGACGCGCGGCGGCGGGGTGAAAATGGCGGCGGCTGTGCTGCTCTTTGCAGCCGGCTTTGCGCTCGCCAACCGCTTTCAGCTCGTCCACTCGGTGCTTTACCGTTTCGCCGCCGGCGATCCGGCAAGCGCCGCGGCGGCCTTCGCATTTCTTGCTGTGCAAGCCGCGGTGCTGCTCGCCCTTATCTGCCTCTTGCCCCGTCGCTGGTGTGCCGCGCTCCTCGCGCTCGCCGGCGCATCGATCCTCGTCAACCTCGGCTACGGGCAGGTGGTCGGCGCGCCGCTCGACGCCGCGACGCTCGGCTGGATGCTGGCCGAAGCGCGGCAGGCAGGGGCTGCTGCAGGCGAATTCGGTGCGCCGCTGCTTTTTGCCGTCGTGCAGACGGCACTGGCGCTGGCTCTGCTTGCTGCCGCGCGGGTGCTCGCGCGGCAGAGCGGATGGCTCCCGGCCTGGCCGCGCGCGCTGCCGCCGCTCCTGATCCTGCTCATCGCCCCCAGTCTTGCAGCGCGCCTTCTTGGCCTCTGGCCCGAAAGCGCCGAGCGCAATCTTTACGGCCTTGGCTGGGAGGTTGTGACGGCCGAAGCGCCGCCGCCGCGCGCCGCGCCGGCGCTCAGGCCGACGCGCGAGGGAGCTGCGCTCGCGCCGCGCCATATCGTCTGGGTGGTCGACGAGAGCGTTGCGCAGGCGCCGTTCGAGCGCATCATCGCGCCGCTTATCGCCGATATTCCGCACCTCGATTTCGGGGTGGCAGCTTCCATGGCCAATTGCTCCGCCCCGGCCCATGTCGCGCTGCGATCGGGCGTCGATGTGCGCCGCGCCGGCCCCCAAACCGATTTGCGGCGCACGCCCTCTATCTGGGGCTATGCGCGCGCGGCGGGCTACCGCACGCTGCTGATCGACGGGCAGACGAGCGGGGCACCGCAAAATCTGCTTCTCCCGCCCGAACGCGCCCTGATTGACACCGTCCTCTCGATGAAAGGGGGGATCGACACCGACCTTCAGATTGCCGATCGGCTGAACGCCGAGATCAAGCGCCCGGGGCGAACGTTCAGCTATGCGGTGCTGCGCGGGGTACATTTCCAGTACCGCGACCATTATCCGCTCGGGACAATTCCCGCCGACGCGCCCGCCGCTCGGCAATATGCGACCGCGCTCGCCTGGTCGAAGCGGCGCTTCTTCGCGCGCTTGCTCGCAGGGGTCGACCGCCGGGACGTTGCCATTGTCTATACGTCGGACCACGGGCAGAATCTGACGCCTGGCGCCTTGCCGCACTGCAGCCGCGAGCCCGTGGCCGACGAATTTCGCGTGCCGCTGCTTGCGTTTCTGCCCGCGCGTTTTGCCGAGGCCTATGCCCAGGCGCCGCGCAAGGGACATTCGGCAAGCCAGATCCTGCCCGCAACGCTTGGATGGATGGGCTATGACAAGGCGCTCGCTGCGGCGCGCTACGACAATGATCTGACGCAGCCCAGCGCGCGCTACGTCTGGTTCGGCCGTGCGGTGATTCCGCTCAGGGCCGGCGACGAGGTTGAGGTGCACGCTGGAAAGCGCTTTCCCGGCATGAAGTGAAGGCGCCGGAGCCTTGGGCTCCGGCGCCTTCATGCGCGGCCGGGGGGGGGATGGCCGCGCAGGGGCTCGTTCGGTCAGCGACCGGGGTTCGCAGCGTCGGTTTCGGCGGCGGCAGCGCCGCGCGCCTCGAGCTCGGCCTTGGGCAGCTTGGTCACAAGGCCGTGCGCGGTGCCTGCTGCATGGCTGTAGAGAGCCGAGAGAGGAATATTGTAGAGCTTGCCATCGCTGACAACCACGGCGTTGTCACCGTCAATGCTTTGCACCGTTCCGATGCTGTTGCCCTTGGAATCGGTCACATTCGCGCCCGCGCGCACATCTTCGCGCGCCGCGAGCTTGAGGTCGGTGCTGCCGATTGCGTCATTTGCGGTCTGGTCGACCTGATCGACGACGCCGCCCACGGGCTGGGTCACATCCTGGACCACGCCGCCTGCAACGCGACCGGGATCGACGCTGCCGCCAACTTGCCCGGCAACGCCGGTATCAAGCTGGGCGAGGGCGGGCGCGGCCACTGCAGCGGCGCTTGCCGCGAGAAGAATGAGGGTCTTGCGCATGATCAATCTCCTGGCTGTTCCCCCTTGGATTTCAAAGGAGCCGCCCGCACGACATGGATCCCGCGCGAGCGGCCGAATGAGGGGGCTACGAACAGAAGATTCGATCGTTCCCGGATTTGCGCGTCAATGCGGTGGGCGGGCGCTGAGCTGCGGCGAGCCGTCGCCCGAAAGACTGTCCTGGCTTTCGGGCGACCTATCGCGTCCGCGTGCCCGTCAGTGCGGCTTGCGCGAGGGCGCGATCAGCTTGTTGAGCGTTGCGATTCGCTGTCGCTCCCGAGTCCAGTCACGTTCGGGATGGGCCTGGATCTGGTCGAGGAGGACGGCGAGTTCCTTGCGGCGGTCGCCTTCGGTTACGGCCTGCATGGGCATTCTCCTTTCCGCGCGCAGCATAGCATGGTTCGGCCCGATACCCAAAATCGAAAGGCGCATCATGCGGGCGCGGTCCATTCGATCCAGGCCCCGTGGGGATGCGCGCTCCCCAGCATCACCGGTTCGCCGTCGCCGGGCCAGTATCGCACGCTCAGCTCGTGCCGGTGCAGCGTCCGGTTCGCCTCGAGCGCGATCCAGGCGAGCGGCCGCTCGGGCGTGGCGCGCGCGCCTGCATCCTCCATCGCCTGGCTCACCCGCGCCTGCTCTTCATCGGGCACATATTGCCAGACGATCGAGTGCATGAGGACGCGCGTCGTCCCTTCGGCCTGCGGCTTTGCAAGCTCGGCCTCGACGAAATCCGCCGCGTTCATCCGCACCAGATCGGGCGGGTCGGCCTTGGCCGCTGCGATCGCTGCCTCGATGCGGCCGAAGCGGACATGATGCTCGGGCCAGATATAGGCTTTGAGCCGCAGCGCCTCGGCAGGGTCGGTCAGATCTACGGGCGCAACGTCGCAGCCCCGCGTGCTCGCAATTGCAATGGGGTGCTGCGGCGGGTGCGCGCCGCGCCACTCGGGCGCAAAGCTCATCACGCTGGGCTGCGGCCCGACCACGACTCCTGCCAGATCATAATGATAGCGGCCGAGCATCAGGTTGATCCCCGCGCTCGATCCGATTTCGAGGCATTGAAAGCGCGGCGGCAATGGCCGGTCGGCAAGCCACAGCATCGCTGCGATGAAATTGGCCGAGCGCCCCGCCTCGTTGGTCTGCGGCGGGCCGCCGAGCCAGGGGAGCAGGGCCGCCTCGTGCCGGCGGACGACGCCGGCAACGATCGCAGCGTCATTGATATCTTCGGCATTGGCGTAGATGGGCGAAAGCTCGGGCGCGGCGCCCGCGAGATGAAGCGCGTGGAGTCCGCCGGCTACCCGCAGCGGCAAGGCGTCGGCGAGCGGCGCGCCTGGCCACTCGGCGATCTGCCGCGCGAAGTCGGTCGCGGGCTTGTCGAGAAGGCTGGCTGCCGCGGCGACTATCCGCGCCGTCACCGGCGCCTCGGCGGCGCGGCAATAAGCGACCTGGTTCGAAAATGCGGTGCGCACGGCGTCGGGGCCGGCTTGTGCCATGTCGACAAACTGATAGCGCTCGCTCATTGCCCTTTCTCCCGCCGCCGCTTAAAGGCACGGCGTTTATGCCCGAACCGATCATCTTTGCTATCCCCAAAGGACGCATCCTCGATGAAGCGCTGCCACTGCTCGCGCGTGTCGGGGTCGAGCCTGCGCCGGATTTCTTCGACCCCAAGAGCCGTGCCCTCGTGTTCGGGACCAACCGGCCGCATATCTCCCTGATCCGCGTGCGCGCCTTCGACGTTGCGACCTTTGTTGCCCATGGCGCGGCGCAGCTCGGGATCGTCGGATCGGACGTCGTCGACGAGTTCGATTATTCTGAGCTTTACGCGCCCGTCGACCTCGGCATCGGCCATTGCCGCCTGTCGCTCGCGGGGCCCGAAGGCAGCGCGCCGCCGGGGCTGGGCGAAAGCCATATCCGCGTTGCGACCAAATATCCCTCGACCACGCGCCGCTGGTTCGAGGCGCAGGGCATCCAGGCCGAATGTATCAAGCTTAACGGCGCGATGGAAATTGCGCCGAAGCTCGGGCTCGCATCGCATATTGTCGATCTGGTTTCGACAGGGCGCACGCTGGTCGAGAATGCGCTCGCCGAGCAGACGGTGATAAGCGAGGTATCGGCGCGGCTGATCGTCAATCGCGCGGCCTTCAAGCTGCATTCGGCCGAAGTGCCCGCGCTGGTCGAGAGATTCCGGCAGGCGGTCGGCCATGCGCCGGCTTGACGCCTCGGACCCTGGCTTTCCAGCTGCCTTCGACGCGCTGGTAAATGACCGGCGCGAGAGCGCGTCCGACGTTTCGGCCGACGTCGCTGCGATCATCGCGCGGGTCAAGGCTGAGGGCGATGCGGCGCTCGCAGACTATACCGCAAGGTTCGACCGCTTCGACCTCGATGCAAAAGGCTGGAGCATCTCGAAGGAAGACTGCGCTGCGGCCTATGAGGCGCTCGATCCCGTGCTCGGCGCCGCGCTCGATCTCGCAGCCGAGCGCATCCGCGCCTATCATGCCGCGCAGCGGCCTGAGGACCGCGACTATCGCGACGCCGTGGGCGCCCGGCTCGGCGCGCGCTGGCGCGCGGTCGATGCAGCGGGGGTTTATGTGCCCGGCGGGCGCGCCGCCTATCCCTCCTCGGTTCTGATGAACATCCTCCCGGCCAAGGTCGCAGGGGTCGAGCGTATCGTGATGGTTACGCCGACGCCCGATGGCGCGGTCAATCCCGTCGTGATGGCAGCCGCGCATATCGGGGGGGTCGACGAAATCTTTCGGATCGGCGGAGCGCAGGCGATCGCGGCGCTCGCCTATGGCACGCGGCGGATTGCGCCCGTCGATGTCATCACCGGCCCCGGCAACGCCTGGGTCGCTGAGGCGAAGCGCCAGCTTTACGGGGTCGTCGGCATCGACATGGTTGCGGGCCCCAGCGAAATTGTCGTCATCGCCGACGCGAAAAATGACCCGCACGTCATTGCCGCCGACCTTTTGAGCCAGGCCGAGCATGACCCGACAAGCCAGTCGATCCTCTTCACCGACGACGGCGATTTCGCCGACGCGGTCGCCGCGGCGGTTGCGCATGTGATCCCGACGCTCGCAACTGCGCCGACGATGCAGGCAAGCTGGGCCGAAAATGGCGCGGTCATCGTCGTTCCGGCGCTCGCCGACGCGGTCCCGCTCTGCGACCGGCTGGCGCCTGAGCATCTCGAACTCGCGGTGGACGCGGCCGAGGCCGACGCCCTCTTCAGGGCGGTGCGTCATGCAGGGTCGGTCTTCCTGGGCCGCCAGACGCCCGAGGCGATCGGCGACTATGTGGCGGGGCCCAACCATGTTCTGCCCACCGGTCGCCGCGCGCGCTTTTCGAGCGGGCTGTCGGTCACCGACTTCATGAAGCGCACCAGCTTTCTCGCGCTCGACGAGGATGCGCTGGCGGCGATCGGCCCCGCCGCGGTTGCGCTCGCGACCGCGGAAGGCCTGCCCGCCCATGCGCTCAGCGTCCAGAACAGATTGAAACAGTCATGAGCAAGTACACAAATCGCAGCCAGCCCCGCTCCGCCGCCCGCCTCGCCGCGGTGCAGGCGCTCTATCAGCATGAGATGGAAAATACGCCCGTCGCGCAGCTGATCCACGAATTCCACCAGCACCGTATCGGCGCCATTATCGAAGATGCCGAATATGCCGATGCGGACGTGCCTTTCTTCGACGATATCGTGAAAGGCGCGATCGCGAGGGCCGGCGAGGTCGACGCGGCGATCACGGCGCGGCTCGCGAGCGGCTGGACGATGGAGCGGCTCGACCGGACGATGAAGGCCATCCTGCGCGCCGGCGCCTATGAGCTGATCGCCCGCACCGACGTGCCCGTCGGCGCGGTCGTCAGCGAATATGTCGACGTGGCGAAGGCCTTCTTCGATGCGCGCGAAGCGGGCTTCGCCAATGGTCTGCTCGATGCGATCGGCAAGGCGGTGCGGGGAACCAGCGCCTGAATAGTCCGTTCGTATTCTCCGACGCCTGCGATCCCCGCCAGCCTGGCGCGGCCGCGATAGTATCTCGGTTCGGCGCGAGGTGATGGACAGCAGATGTCGCCCGGTCGACGTGAGGGGTCTATGAGCGAAGCCGAATTCATTTCCCGTCTGCGGAGCATCGCGACCGACCCCGCTGCGCGGGGACTCGCCGATGATGCGGCGGTTTGGGAAGGATTGGTCCTCACCCACGACATGATCATCGAGGGCATCCATTTCCTGCCCGACGAAAGGCCGCAGGACGTCGCGTGGAAACTGGTCGCGGTGAACCTCTCCGACCTCGCTGCGAAGGGCGCGGCGCCGCTTGGAGTTCTCCTTGGCTACAGTCTGGGCGACGACGCGTGGGACAAGGCCTTCGCGGACGGTCTCGATATCGCGCTGCGCCGCTTCGGCTTGCTGCTGCTCGGGGGCGATACGGTGCGCGCGCCGGCCGGCGCACCGCGCAGCTTTGGCCTCACCGCAATCGGCCGCGCTCCTGAAAAGGGCGCGCCATCGCGCAGCGGCGCGCGGCCAGGCGACCAGATCTGGGTTACAGGAACGATCGGCAATGCGGGCGTTGGACTTGCGATGCGGCTGGGTGAGGTTGAGTCCAATGAAACCTGCCTCGACGCCTATCGCCGCCCGCAGCCGCAACTCACCTTCGGCCAGGCGGTCGCGCCCCATGTCCACGCGATGATGGATATATCCGACGGCCTCATCATCGACGCAGGACGCATGGCGGAGGCGAGCGGCTGCCGCTTGGGGATCATGCTGGAATCATTGCCTTTGTCGGCGGCATTGCTTGCAGTTCGCCCCGATGTGGTCGACACCCGGATGGCCGCGGCCACCGCCGGCGATGACTATCAGCTTCTTTTCGCGGCCGACCCGGCTGAAGCTGCCGCGATCCGTGAGATCGCCGAGGGGCTCGACGTCAGGGTGACACTGCTCGGTCACACCGCGGTGGGCGAGGGGGTGATGCTGACCCACAAGGCGCAGAGGGTCCCGCTTCCCGAGCGGCTGGGTTTCATGCACTAAAATCGCGTGGAGCCCGCCCCTTCATAATGCGGGCTTGTGCTTAGCATTCTTTCTTCCCATAACCCGGCCGTTAAAAATTTTGGGGCGGTCGCATCAGGGGAGAGGGCGAGCCGGCAACAATAAGTCGGACGTTCGACTGCTATCTATGCGTTCGCCCTTCTCATTGGGGAAGGAACAGACACGCATGAATCCGGTTTTGATCGCGATAGCGTGCGGCCTTTTGGCTGTGCTCTATGGGTTCATTACCTCGCGGCAGGTGCTTGGCGCCTCGGCGGGGAATGAGAAGATGCAGGAAATCGCTGCGGCGATTCAGGAGGGCGCGCAGGCCTATCTGAAGCGCCAATATACCACCATCGCCATCGTCGGCGTCGTCGTCGCCGTCATCATCCTTGCGACGCTCGGCGGCGTTTCCGCGACGGGCTTTGTCATCGGTGCGATCCTCTCCGGGGTCGCCGGATTCATCGGCATGAACATCTCGGTGCGCTCGAACGTCCGTACCGCTGCGGCCGCGCAAAAGGGGCTGCAGTCGGGCCTGACGCTCGCCTTTCGCGCCGGCGCGATCACCGGCATGTTGGTCGCGGGGCTCGCTTTGCTCGCCATCTCGGTCTTCTACTGGTTCTTGACCACCCAGATGGGCAAGGGCGTCGGCGGTGAGGACCGCACCGTCGTCGACGGGCTCGTCGCGCTCGCGTTCGGCGCTTCGCTGATCTCGATCTTCGCGCGTCTTGGCGGCGGCATCTTCACCAAGGCGGCCGACGTCGGTGCCGACCTCGTCGGCAAGGTCGAGGCGGGCATTCCCGAGGATGATCCGCGCAATCCCGCGGTGATCGCCGACAATGTCGGCGATAATGTCGGCGACTGCGCCGGCATGGCAGCCGACCTTTTCGAAACCTATGTCGTCACTGTCGGCGCGACGATGGTGCTCACGGCGCTGCTCCTGAAGGGCGCAGGCGACCTATTGGGCGGGCTGATGGCGCTGCCGCTCCTGATCGGCGGGGTCTGCATCGTCACCTCGATCATCGGCACCTATTTCGTGCGTCTTGGCAACTCGAACAATGTCATGGGCGCGATGTACAAGGGCTTCCTCGTCTCGGCGATCCTGTCGATCGCCGGCATCTGGTTCGCGACCAGCTACGCGCTTGGCAGCATGGAAGCCGTGATCCCCGGCACCGATTACACCGGCCGCTCGCTCTTCTATTGCTCGCTGCTCGGGCTCGTCATCACCGGACTGATCATCTGGATCACCGAATATTATACCGGCACCGGCTTCCGTCCGGTCCGCTCGATCGCCAAGGCGTCGGAAACGGGCCACGGCACCAATGTGATCCAGGGTCTTGCGATCAGCCTTGAGGCGACGGCGCTGCCGACGCTCGTGATCGTTGCCGGCATCATCATCGCCTATCAGCTCGCCGGACTCATCGGCATCGCCTATGGCGCAACCGCGATGCTCGCGCTTGCCGGCATGGTCGTTGCGCTCGACGCTTATGGTCCGGTCACCGACAATGCGGGCGGCATCGCCGAAATGGCGGGACTCGACGATTCGGTCCGGGAGAAGACCGACCTGCTCGACGCGGTTGGCAACACCACCAAGGCGGTCACCAAGGGTTATGCGATCGGCTCGGCGGGCCTTGCAGCGCTGGTACTCTTTGCAGCCTATACGACCGATCTTCGGGAATTCTTCCCGGACCTGTCGGTCGATTTCAGCCTTGAAAATCCGTATGTCATCGTCGGCCTCCTGCTCGGCGCCCTATTGCCCTATCTCTTCGGTGCGATGGGCATGACGGCGGTCGGCCGCGCGGCGGGCGACGTGGTGAAGGACGTGCGCGAGCAGTTCGCGAACGACCCCGGCATCATGGCGGGAACCTCCAAGCCCAACTATGCGCGCACGGTCGACCTCGTCACCAAGGCGGCGATCAAGGAGATGATCGTCCCCTCGCTGCTGCCCGTGCTGGCTCCGATCCTCGTCTATTATGTGATCAGCTGGGTCGCGGGCGACCAGGCGGCGGGTTTTGCCGCGCTCGGCGCGCTGCTCCTCGGTGTGATCGTTGGCGGGCTCTTCGTCGCCATCTCGATGACCGCGGGCGGCGGTGCTTGGGATAACGCCAAGAAATATATCGAGGATGGCAACCACGGCGGGAAGGGCAGCGAAGCCCACAAGGCCGCGGTGACCGGCGATACCGTCGGCGATCCCTACAAGGATACCGCGGGACCGGCGGTGAACCCGATGATCAAGATCACCAACATCGTCGCGCTGCTCTTGCTCGCGGCGCTCGCGGGTCACGCGGCCGGCTGACCCTTGCCGCAAAGGCGAAGAAGAAGCCCCGCCGGAGCGATCCGGCGGGGCTTTTGCTTGGCGGGCGAGGGATGAGGGAGCGGTCGCTCACATTCCTCAGGGAAGCTGCCTCAGGGCGCCGTTGCGGCGCCCATCTGCCGTGCATAGCCGGCCTGCACCATCGCATTCATCCGGTCGAACAATGCATCAGGATCGCCGCGGCGCAGTCCGGGAACTTCGGCCTCGGCGCCCTCGGCGACAATGATCTCGCGCTTGCCGGCTTCCACCGCATCGACAATCCGCTCTGCAGCGGTTTCGGGCGCGAGGCCATTGTCGATGGCCTTGTCGCTTGTGCCCCGCACGCTGCCGTCGGCGTTGAGCGCGTTGCGGCTGACGTTGGTTGCCACCGATCCCGGGGCGACGACGAGGACTTTGAGACCGAGATGCTCGTTTTCGGCGCGCACCGCGTCATGATAGCCGATGAGCCCGTGCTTCGCCGCCGAATAGGCGCTGCGCAGCGGGATGCCGGCGATCCCTGCGACGCTCGATATGGCAACGATCTGCCCGCCGCCTGCCGCAAGCATGCGCGGCAAAAGCTGCTGCGTCAGCGCGATCGGCGCGAGGAGATCGACGTCGATGATCTTCTGATAGACCGCAAAATCGGTGTCGACAGCGAGGCTGCGCTGCGAGATGCCGGCATTGTTGACAAGTCCGTCGATCCGGCCGCCCCAGTTCCAGGCCTCCTCGACCAGGCGGGGGAGGGCTTCATAGTCGGTCGCCTCGAAGGGAAGGATCATCGTGCCGGGGCCGATGTCCCCCGCCGCCGCCTCGAGCGCTGCGACGTTGCGCCCCGAGAGAATCAGCTTTGCGCCTCGCGCAGCGAGACTGCGCGCCAGCGCCGCGCCGATCCCTGACGACGCACCCGTTACCCACCAGACTTGATCCTTCATGTCATCATTCCCATCTCATTTCCGTAGCAAGGTGAAACGGACTGGAATCCTCGTCAAGCCGCTGATTCCGCGGATTTCGGCGCGGGGTGGCAATTTTGTTGCGACTCTGCTATAATAAATGTCAACGCGTCGAACTTTTCCCCCGCATCGCCGTTCGCGGCGGGCATCGTCCGGCGTTCCGATGGAGCCATATCCCTTGCCACTTTAACGGGCTAGCGCCGACCCAGTTGCTCGATCCCCCTCTTATGCGAGGGCCGGATGCACCGGAGTTTTGACGCTGACCTTGCGGCAAGATCAATGAAAGGAACCTGCATGTCCGCAAATACCCTCCTCTTCGAAGTCGGAGACTATGTCGTTTATCCCAAGCATGGCGTGGGGCGCGTCATCGAACTGCAGAAGTCGGAAATCGCCGGCATGCAGCTTGAGCTTTATGTGCTGCGCTTTGAGAAGGAAAAAATGACTCTGCGTGTCCCGACCAACAAGGCGGAAGGCGTGGGGATGCGCAAGCTGTCGTCGGACAAGACGCTGAAGGAAGCGCTGCAGGTGCTCACGACCAAGCCGAAGGTGAAGCGCACCATGTGGTCGCGCCGCGCGCAGGAATATGAAGCGAAAATCAACTCGGGCGACCTTGTGTCGATTGCCGAGGTGACCCGCGACCTGTTTCGGGCCGACGACCAGCCCGAACAGAGCTATTCGGAGCGTCAGATCTTCGAGGCGGCATCGAGCCGCCTCGCGCGCGAACTCGCCGCGATGGAGGAAAGCGACGAAAAGACCGCGCAGGCGAAGATCCTCCAGATCCTCAACGAGCATGCGCCGCTTTACTACACCGAAAAGGCCTAAGCGTCTCGTAAGGCTATAAAGGAAGGGCGGTTCGAGAGGGCCGCCCTTTTTCCGTAGGCGGTTCCGCGCTCAGGCGCTCGTCCGGAAATCCGAGCGACGCTGCAAACGGCGTTTCCCCAGCTGCTGTCAATTCGGCAGCGCCGGGTACGGCCATGACGGCAGTTCCCTAATCCTTCTGAGCATCGCGAATGATCGCGCGATAGATATTGGCCGGAATGCTGTTTGCTTTCCGCTGCATCCCTCGGGGTCCTTGTGCCGAAGAAGGATGACCTTCTCAAAAAAATCGCCGCTTGATCTACGTGGGATCAGGCCGGTGGCAGCTATCCCCCGGTTCTTCGATGCGAATCCTGCGCCCGGCCCAATGTGTATCTTGAAACGGCGATTATGGAAGGGCAGGGCACGTGACCGATCGCATCCGGCTTGCCCTACGGATATCGTGCTTCAACGAAATAGAGCCCGTCGGGCGGCGCATTCAGCCCGAGCGCACTGCGCTTCGCGGCGCCGAGAGCTGCCTTGAGGTCGCGCGCCGACCATTTTCCTTCGCCAACCATCACGAGGCAGCCGACCATCGAGCGCACCTGATGGTGGAGGAAGCTACGCGCTGCGGTTTCAACGATGATCTCATCGCCATGGCGGCTGACACTGATCCGGTCGAGGGTCTTGACCGGGCTTGCCGCCTGGCAGTGCACCGAGCGGAACGTCGTGAAATCGTGCCGGCCGACGAGCAACTGCGCGGCGCCGTGCATCGCGCCGGCATCGAGCGGCTTTGCAACCTGCCACGATAGCCCCTTGTCCCAGGTCAGCGGCGCCCGGCGGTTGACGATGCGATATTCATAGGAGCGTCCGATGCACGAAAAGCGCGCATGCCAGTTATCGGCGACCGTCTCGCATGCGAGAACCGCGACCGGGGCGGGGCGAAGCTGCGCATTCAAGGCTTCCATCAGCCGGAAGGGCGTGATCGGCTTTTCGATATCGACATGCGCGCGCATCGCGATCGCGTGGACGCCCGCATCGGTGCGTCCTGCGCCATGCACGGCGGCGTCCTCGCCGGTAATGCGCGTCGCCGCTTCCTCGATCGCCTGCTGGACGCTCGGCCCATGCGATTGGCGCTGCCAGCCCATGAAAGGGCGGCCGTCGAATTCGATGGTGAGGGCGAAGCGGGTCAAGCGAGCCGTGTCCCTTTGGGAATCGCGCGCCCGCGAAGGAGTTCCGCTGCGTCCATCGCCGGCTTGCCGGCCCGCTGCACGCGCCTCGCGCGGATCGCGCCGGGATTGCACGCGACCGTCAGCGCGTCGTCGAGGGTCACGCCCGGCGCCGCGCCGGCGACTGTTTCCGCCGGGTGGACCACATCGGCTGCGAGCAGCTTGTAGCGTTCACCCTCGAGCTCGAAAAACGCGCCTGGGGCGGGGTTGAAAGCGCGGATCTGGCGTTCGACCTGCACGGCGCTGGTCAGAAAATCGAGCCGCGCCTCGCTCTTGTCGATCTTCGCGGCATAGGTTGCGCCTTCCTCGGGCTGCGGCTCGGGCGCAAAGGCGTGAAGGTCGCTCAGCGCCTTCACCATCAGCTGCGCGCCCATCGCCGCGAGCTCGTCGGTGAGTTCGCCCGCTGTCTTTTGACCGATTGGTGTGCGCCCGATCAGCCGCATCGCGCCGGTGTCGAGCCCGGCGTCCATTTGCATGATCGTCACGCCCGTCTCGGCGTCTCCTGCGAGGATTGCGCGCTGTACCGGCGCCGCGCCGCGCCAGCGCGGGAGGATCGAGCCGTGAACGTTGAGGCATCCCGCGCGCGGCGCATCGAGGATCGCCTGCGGAAGAATGAGGCCATAGGCCGCGACCACCGCGACATCGAGGTCGAGCGAGGCGAAGTCCGACTGTTCCTCAGCGCTCTTCAAGCTCTTCGGGGTGCGCACGAAAAGACCGTTGGCTTCGGCCCAGAGATGCACCGCGCTCATCTGCAGTTTCTTGCCGCGCTGCGCCGGACGCGGCGGCTGGGTATAGACGGCCGCGATCTCATGCCCCGCCGCGTGCAGTGCGGCGAGCGTCGGCACCGCAAAGGGCGGCGTTCCCATGAAGGCGATGCGCATTGTCATTTCCAGCGCGCCGCTTAAGACCATCCGTCATGGCATCGCAAGAGATTGAAGCTCTCGTCCAGCAACTTGCCCGGCTCCCGGGCCTTGGTCCGCGCTCGGCGCGGCGGGCCGTGTTGCACCTTATGAAGAAGCGCGAGACCGCCTTCGCGCCGCTTCTCGCTGCACTCAAGACCGTGTCGGAGCGCCTCGTGACCTGCGGGATATGCGGCAATGTCGACACGCAGGACCCATGCGCAATCTGCGCGGATCCGCGCCGCGAGCAGCGCAGTCTGTGCGTCGTCGAGGAGGTGTCGGACCTTTGGGCGCTCGACAAATCGCGGCTCTTTCCCGGCAAATATCATGTGCTGGGCGGCCGGCTGTCGGCGCTCGAGGGCGTGCGGCCTCAGGACCTCAGCATCGACGCGCTTGTAAGCCGCGTCGCCGCGGGGGGCATCGATGAAGTCGTGCTCGCAATGAACGCAACGCTCGAGGGGCAGACGACCGCGCATTATCTCGCCGAGCGGCTCGAGAGCTATCCGGTGCGTCTGACGCAGCTTGCACACGGCCTCCCGGTCGGCGGCGAGCTCGACTATCTCGACGAAGGAACGCTGGCGCAGGCGCTTCGGGCGAGGCGGCCGGTGGGATGACAATGAACTTGCCATCGGTATGCCTCGTCTCAGTGCTGCTATTGTCGGCTTGTTCTTCCTCGAAGAATGTTCATCCGACCGGGGGGTGAAATCGCAAAGCGGAAAAAGGGCTCCTCGATGGGCATAGGTGCGTGGGAAACCGTGAGGGCTGACGGCGAACCTATGGTCGCTTTCCAATTTTCGCCCAGGAGAGAGCGGCAGCCTCGAAGCGCGAGAAAAGCTTGGAGCGACTGGAAAATTTTGCCGCGCGGATGACCGCGTTCAAGCTGGAGCGCGCGGACAGGCAATCGATTATAGCGGGTCGCACGAAGCCGAAAAGCTACGATATTTTGCCCGCCGGTGGGCGGATCGAGCGCAATGGCCTCGGGGAGTGGCTTTGCGATCCTTCTGGACGAACCCTATCTCGATTGCGAGAAACGCGCAGCCCCTTGACCCCGCGCCCCCGCGATCATACCTCGCACCCATGGCTCTGCTTCCCATCATAGAGACCCCGGACCCCCGGCTGCGCGTCATTTCAAAACCGGTCGAGAGGTTCGACGCCGAGCTGAAGCAGCTCGTCTCCGACATGTTCGAGACGATGTACGACGCGCCCGGGATCGGTCTTGCGGCGATTCAGGTGGGGGTGGCGAAGCGCATCCTCGTGATCGACCTTCAGGAAGTCGATCCGGAGGATGAAGAGGGCAAGCGCGTGATCCGCAATCCGCGCGTCTTCATCAATCCTGTTTTCTCCGATTTCTCAGAAGAGCATAGCGTCTATCAGGAAGGCTGTCTGTCGGTCCCCGAGCAATATGCCGAGGTGACGCGCCCTGCCGAAGTCACGGTCGATTGGCAGGACGAGGACGGCCATCATCACCGCGAACGCATGACCGGTCTCATGGCGACATGCATCCAGCACGAGCATGATCATCTGGAAGGCATTCTCTTCATCGACCATCTGTCGCGTCTGAAGCGCGAAATGGTGCTCAAGAAGCTCGCCAAAATGCGCAAGGCGGCCTGATCGCCGTCGCTAGGCGAAAAAGTCTGCGTCGCCGACAATCATTGATCGAAGGGTAGCGCGCCCCAGCTTTCGCTGGGGCGACGCATCACGCTCAGTCCGCCTTCTTTGCAACCCCCACCATTGCGGGGCGCAGCAGACGGTCCTTCATCATGTAGCCGGCCTGCATCTCCTGCACGATCGTGCCAGGCTCCTTGTCGCTTGGAACTTCGAGCATCGCCTGATGCTGGTTGGGGTCGAGCGGCAGTCCGATCGCTGCAATGCGGGTAATTCCGTGGCGTTCGAAGACGCTCATCAGCTCGCGCTCGGTCGCCTCGAGACCTGCGACAAAGGGCTTGAACTTCTCGTCCTCGCGCTGCTCATCGCCGATTGCGGCGAGCGCGCGGCCGAGATTGTCCGCGACCGACAGGATGTCGCGCGCAAATTTGGTCGCAGCATAGGCATGCGCGTCGGCGATTTCCTTGTCCTTGCGCCGGGTGACATTCTGCGTCTCCGCGCGCGCGTAGAGCAGGTCCTGCTGCAGCGATGCGATCTGTTCAGCAAGCTTTACCGCCTCGTCCTGCGGCTCGCCTTCGCCCGCAGGGGCATCGGCCGCAGTGGCTTCGGCAGTTTCAGCGTCAAGGGGCGTTCCGTCTTCGACGGGCGTCTCATTTTCGGTGTTTGTCATAAACCTATCGTATCAGTCTGGAGAGCGATTGTGCGGTGAAATCCACCATGGGTACGATGCGCGCATAGTTCAAGCGCGTCGGGCCGATAACCCCGACGACGCCGACGACGCGCCCATCCGATCCGCGATAGGGCGCGGCGATAACCGACGAGCCCGAGAGCGAAAAGAGCTTATTCTCCGACCCGATGAAGATACGGGTCGCGCTGCCTTCGCGCGCGCTTTCAAGAAGCTGCGCAATGTCCTGCTTGGTCTCTAGCTCGTCGAGGAGCTGCCGTACCCGGTCGAGGTCGCCGACTGCCGCTTCGTCGAGCAGGTTGGCCTGTCCGCGTACGATCAGCACCGGACGGTCGGCGCCATCCGACGACCAGATTGCGAGCCCGCGTGACACAAGATCAGCGGCAGCGCGGTCGATCGCGATGCGCTCGGCCTCGATCTCGCGCCGCACGCGTGTCTGCGCCTCGGCGAGTGTCATCCCCCTGAGCATTGCCGAGATATAATTGCCCGCCTCTACCAGCGCCGAGGGCTGGAGACCGGGCGGGATGTCGATCACCCGGTTCTCGACCGTGCCGTCGTCTGCAACGAGGACGACAAGCGCCTGGTTCGCCGACATCGGCACGAAGGCGACCTGCTTGAGCAACCGCTCATGCTTGGGCACCAGGACGAGACCGGCGCAGGCCGAGAGCCCGGAAAGCGCAGCGGTCGCCTGGGCGAGCGCGCTTTCGATCGGGCCGGCGTCGACGAGACTCGCCTCGATCTGCGCCCGGTCCTCCGCGCTCGGTTCAGCGACCTGCATCATCCCGTCGACAAAGAGCCGCAGTCCCTGTTCGGTGGGAAGCCGACCAGCGCTTGTGTGCGGACTGGCGAGAAGGCCGAGTTCTTCGAGATCCTGCATCACATTGCGGATTGAGGCCGGCGAAAGATTGAGCGCTGCAAGCTTGGAGAGCGTGCGCGAGCCGACCGGCTGTCCGGTGTCGAGATAGGCATCGACAACCAGCCGAAACACGTCGCGCGCGCGCGTGGTGAGTTCGGTGATGGGCGGCGTCGTCATGCGAAAGATGTAGGCATCGCAAGGGGCGGGGGCAAGCCTCGCGTCCGTCTCAAGGTCTCTTAGAGGAGGGCGGTGAGTTCGAGCGCGTCGAGGAGGGAAGCCCGTGCCTTGCGCACATCTGCCACGAGCGCGGCCGATGCGAGATCGCCTGGCGCAATCGCCTCGGGCCAATGGCTTGCGACCACCGCTGCGATCCGGTCGAGCTTCGCCTCATCGGCGAGAAAACGCGGGTCGACTGTCGCGGGATCGGCCACAACGCGCAGCCTGAGGCAGGCGGGACCGCCGCCATTCGCCATCGACTGACGGACATCAACCGGGAGGAGCTGACGGATCGGGCCGTTCCCCGCTACCATGGTCTCAAGCCAGCTCCATACCGCGGGTGTGTCCTTCGCCTCGGTCGGCAATACGAGGCCCATGCCCCCGCCTTCTGTAAGGCTCACAAGCTGAGCGTTGAAAAGATAGGATTTGACCGCGTCCGCAAGGCTGACAGCGGCGGACGGCACCTCGACAATTTCGACCTCGGGAAAGGCCGCCCGGATCTCGGCGTGCGCCGCCTCGCGGTCGTGAAACGCGCTCTGGTGGGTGAAGAGCAGCTGCTCATTCGCGACCGCGACGACGTCGTTGTGAAAGGCCCCGCCCTGAATCGCGACGTCCGACTGGCGCAGGAACAGGGTGCGTGCAGGATCGAGGCGGTGGCGGCGCGCGATCGCTTTCGAAGCATCGAGATGCTGGCGCGCCGGGAAACGCCCCCCGCCGATGCCATAGACGAAAATCTCGACGCCCGGCGCGCCGTGCCCCGCGCAAAGCCGCATATGGTTTGCCGCGCCCTCGTCGCCGAAGGGGGCGGGGACGGGGCCGTGCACCGCAAAGGCGGGGTCGGCAAAGGCTATGCGCAGCTGGGCGAGCGTGCCTTGCCACTCGTGGCTTCGGTGCGGCATGGTGACGAGGTTGGCGACGGTGAGATGGCATTTGCCATCGCCGCTATCGGGCGCGGGCGAGACGGTCGCGGCGTTGGCGGCCCACATCGACGACGCCGACCAGGCCTGCGCTCTGAGATGCGGCTCGGCGGCCTCGAGGCTCGTCCCGAGCGTCTCGAGCCAGGTGATATCGGGGCGATCGAGCGGCACCAGAAATCCCTGCGGCAAGCCGAGTGCGAGATTGTGGCGCATCTTCTCGATGCCTTGCAGCGCCGCCGCGCGTGGCTGCGAGACGTTGCCGGCGTGGCTTGCCGAGGCGATATTGCCGCGGCTCAGCCCTGCATAATTGTGCGTCGGGCCGACGATGCCATCGAAGTTGATTTCGGTGAGCATCTAGCGCCCGATCCAGCTGACCCCATCGCCCGCCCCGATGCGGAGCAAGCGGGCGCTGTCGGCGTCGATCGTCCCATCGGCGCCGACTTTTCCGAAGCAGCAGCGAAAGTCAGCAAGCCGCCCGGTCGCAATCAGCGCTTCCTCGCCCTCTTCGCCGATCCCGGTGACCTCGATATGTTTCGCATCGCGCACGCTCATCACCTGGTCGGTACGCGCGGTCATGGTGGGGCCGCCGTCGAAGATGTCGATATAATCTTCAAAGGCGAAGCCCTCATTCTCGAGCATCCGCATCGCGGCGCGTCCGCTCGGGTGGGGCACGCCGATCACCGCGCGCGCGCTTTCGGGCAGCATCGCGATATAGACGGGGTGCTTGGGCATGAGGTCGGCGATGAACTGGTTGCCGTGCACCGCGTTGAACTGGTCGGCTTCCTGGAAGCTCATGCCGAAGAATTTGCCGGCGACCCCGTCCCAGAAGGGCGAGCCGCCCGCCTCATCGATGACCCCGCGCAGCTCGGCAAGTATGCGGTCGCCGAAGCGCGCGCGGTGGCGGGCGATGAAGAGATAACGTGAGCGCGCGAGCAAGAGCCCGAGTCCGCCAGCGCGCGCCGCGGGGTGGAGGAAGAGACCGCCGACCTCGCTCGCCCCGTTAAGATCGTTGCTGAGCATCAGGATCTGCGCGTGGAAGGTGCGGCCGAGCTGCTCGCTGTGCTTGCTGTCGGTGCCGATACGATAAGAATAGAAAGGCCAGCGTTGGCCCACCTGCCCGAAAATCTGGCAGGTGCCGCGCACTTCACCCGTGTCGCTGTCTTCCAGAACGAGCAAGTAGAGCTCGTCCGAGGGATATTCCCTGTCGGAGGCAAAGCTTGCCTCGGCGCGCTCGAGCTTGGCGCGAAGCGCCTTCTTGTCGGGGGGAAGATTGGTGAAACCGCCGCCCGTCAGCTTCGCCATCTCATATATGCTCTGCAAATCGCCCGGCCTGGCCGCCCGGATCACATAGTTCACACGGTCCCCCGTTCTGCTAGTCTCATCATGACGAGCGCCGACAGCTGTGCCCGCTCGGCGAGGCTGCCGGTGATCAGAAATTCGTCGGCGCTGTGAATAGCGCCTCCGCGTGGACCCATGGTGTCGACGACCGGGATGCCGCAGGCGGCGATATTGTTGCCGTCGCACACGCCGCCGGTCGCTTTCCATGCGATGTCGATGCCGAGCGCCCCGCCGCATTCGCGCACGAGTTCGAAAAGACGCGTCGCTGCGGCGTCGAGCGGCTTGGGCGGGCGGTTGAAGCCGCCGTGAAGGTGGCAGTGAACGTCATGGTCGCGCTCGATGCCGGCAATATGGCTGCGCAGCGCGGCCTCGGCGGCGGCCATGGCTTCAAGGCTCGCGGGGCGGAGATTGACGCGCAGGATGGCCTGGTCGGGAACGACATTATTGGGGCCGCCTCCGTCGATTTTCGCCGGATTGACCTTGAGATCGAGCGATTTGAGCGCATTGAGGCGTAATGCGAGGTCGGCAGCGGCGACGAGAGCATTGCGCCCCTCATCAGGGTTGCGGCCCGCATGGGCGGAGCGGCCGTGGATGAGAATGCTGAAATTTCCGCTCCCGGGCCGCGCCCCTGCAAGCGTGCCGTCGGCAAGCGCGGGTTCGAAGGTGAGGGCAGCGGTCTTGCCCGCGGCGAGCGCGGCGATGAGGGCGGCCGAGGCGTGACTGCCCGTTTCTTCGTCGCTGTTGATCATCACGTCATAGCCGACGCGGTCCGCAAGAGGCGACGCTTCGAGCGCCGAAAGCGCCGCAAGGATGACTGCGATGCCGCCCTTCATGTCGGCGGTGCCGGGCCCGTTGAGAACGCCGTCGTCAAGCCAGCGGAGCGACTGGAAGGGATGGTCGGCGGCGAACACCGTGTCCATATGCCCGGTAAGAAGCAGCTGCACCGGAGCATCGGGCCGCACGCGGACGTGAAGATGTTCGCCCCGCTCGATCGCTTGCACCGTGCCCTCAGGATCGACGCTTTCCACAGGCGCGGGCGGGACGAGCCGCACTTCGCCGGGAAGCGCTGCAAAGGCGTCGGCCAGGAGTCCGGCGACGGTCTTCAGCCCTGCGAGGTTGCCGGTGCCGCTGTTGACCGCTGCCCAGCGCTCGACCTGCGCGAGCATCGGCGCGTCGGAGGCGCGCTCCAGCGTCGCGGTCTCGGTGGCGGTGGGGCTGGTCATTGCACGGCTATAGCGGGGGCCGCGATGCTTTTGCACCCCGTCTTGTCATTTTGTTGCGGGCGGCCCCGATGCTTGACCCCCGCGCCCGCGGCCCGCTCGGCTGGGGGCCCGAGCGGCGAGCCGCGGATGCGAACATGGCTGGCGGTCGCTGCGGATGCGCGGGCGGAGGCGTCCACGGCGATCCGGCGCGGCGGCGGTGCCCTGGATTGCGCTTGCGATCAACGCCGGCATGTTCGCGGTCGGGATCGTCGGCGGCATTGCCGCAGCGTCGGCCGCACTACAGTCCGGCGCAATCGTTCTTCTTGGCGATATGCTACCGCGATGGGCGTGATTGGCCTCATCGCGCTTGCGGCGAGTATCGCCCGCGCTCTCATGCTGCGGCGGCGCCGAGGGCGAGGCGAACCGCCGTTCGGCCTCGAGATGCTCGCGCAGCGACGCAATCGCCAATTTAGCGGTGGTCGCCGCTCGGCCCGGCGTTTTCGGCACCGGCTGGTCCGACCCCATCGTCGCGGGCATCCTTGCAAGCCTTGGGATCAACGGGGATGCCAGATCATCCGCCAGGCGCGCGCAGAGCTTGCCAGCATCGCCGAGCAGCGGACAGCACGCGCCGCGGCCTGAAGCCGGGCGCGCGTCTCAGCCGATATGGCTCAGCATGTCCTCGAGCGCGGGGCGGAGGCGGCGAATCTCGTCGCGGTGGACCGCCGACAGGGATTGCAGCACCTTGTGCGCCTTTTCGGTGAGATAGAGGGTCGCTCGCCGGCGGTCGTCTCGCGCGATCTCGCGGCGGACGAGGCCCAGAAGCTCGAGCCGGTCAATCAGACCGCTTGCGCTGTGCGGCTTCAGCATCAGTCGCTGCGCAACAGTGCCGATCGTCGGCGCCTCCGGCGCCGCGCCGCGGATCGCGAGCAAGGCCTGATGTTGCTGCGGCGTCAGCCCCTTTTCGGCTGCCCGCGCCTCGCTGAAGGCGACGAACTGGCGCAGCGCATGGCGAAAATCGGCGAGCGCGGCATAGTCCGCGTCGGTCAGGGGGGCGTCGATTTTCGGCATCATCATCCTTGCAATTGAATTATGTCGCGCTGCGATATATTGGCCCTCCGCCCCTTCCACCCATGCCGGACAAGCCGTGTTATCGCAATCCGCCGCCGCCGTCCCCAAACTCTCGGACCATAGCGCCGACAAGCGTATGCTGCTGCTCGCCGCGATGGCGCTCGTCGTCGGCGCGGGCGGCGCGCTCGGCGCGTGGGTGCTGCTCAAGCTCATTGCGCTGGCGACCAATTTTTTCTGGTTCGCGCGCCTCTCGGCTGATCATGCCGCGATCACCGACGCGCCCGTCGGGCTCTTCATCGTGGCAATCCCCGCTCTTGGCAGTCTGATCGTCGGGCTTATGGCGCGTTTCGGATCAGACAAGATCCGCGGCCACGGCATCCCTGAGGCGATCGAGGCGATTCTCTACGGGCAGAGCCGCCTTTCCCTCAAAGTTGCGATCCTGAAGCCGATCTCCTCGGCGATTTCAATCGGCAGCGGCGGGCCCTTCGGGGCCGAAGGGCCGATCATCATGACCGGCGGCGCGATCGGGTCGCTGTTTGCCCAATGCTTCCGCCTGAGCGCCGCTGAGCGCAAGGCGCTGCTCGTTGCGGGCGCCGCGGCGGGAATGACCGCGATCTTCGGCACGCCGCTCGCCGCGATTCTTCTCGCGCTCGAAGTGCTCTTGTTCGAATGGAAGCCGCGCAGCTTCGTCCCCGTCGTCATCGCGGTGCTCGTCGCGGCCGCCTGCCGGCCCGCGCTCATTGGCAGCGGACCGATGTTCCCGATGACGGCCCGCTTGCCTGCGACGGGTCCTGCGCTCGCGGCGGCGGGGTTGCTCGGCATTGCTGTCGGGCTGCAGGCGACGCTGCTGTCTGCGCTCCTCTATCGCATCGAAGATTTGTTCGACCGGCTCCCGGTTCACTGGATGTGGTGGCCTGCGATCGGCGGCATCGTCGTCGGGCTGGGCGGTGTTGTCGACGCGCATGTTCTTGGCGCGGGTTATGGCAGCATCCAGGCGCTGCTCGACGGGGCGCTCGGGCTGCGCGTCGTGCTCGCGCTGCTGGTCGTCAAGGGCGTCGTCTGGCTCGTCGCGCTTGGGTCGGGCACGTCGGGCGGCATATTGGCCCCGCTGCTGATCCTCGGCGGCGCGGCGGGAGCGCTCGCGGGGCATTTGTGGCTCGGCGACCCGGGTTTGTGGGCGCTTGCCGGCATGGCGGGGATCCTGAGCGGCGCGATGCGCGCGCCGCTGACCGGCGCGCTCTTCGCCGCCGAAGTGACGGGACTGTTCGCAGCGCTTCCACTGTCTGTCGCGAGCGCGGGCACCGCCTATGCCGTCAGCGTCCTCATCATGCGCCGGTCGATCCTAACCGAAAAGATCGCGCGGCGCGGCCGCCATATCCGCCAGGAATATGTCGTCGACCCGATGGACCTGATGCAGGCGCGTGACCTGATGACGGCGGACCCCGCGACGCTGCCGGGAACGATGACCGCCGGCGATGCCCTGCGCTTCTTTGCCGAAGAGGCCGATCACCGCAGCTACCCGGTCGTCGATGCGGCGGGCCGGCTGCTCGGCCTCGCGTCGCGCACCGATGCGCTCGGCTGGCGGGTCGCCGACATGCCCGCCGACCGGACGCTCGCCGACCTTGTCTCCGATGCGGCGCAGCCCGTCGCCTATGCGGAAACCCCGGTCGGTCATGTTGCTGACCTCATCGTCGAAACGGGGGTCGGGCGCATCCCGATCGTCGATCCCGTAACGCGCCGCGTCGTGGGGTTGCTCTCGCGCCATGACCTATTGAAAGCGCGCCATAGCCACCGGCAGATGGAGACCGCGCGGTCGCGCTTTCGAGCCGAAGCTGCGGGGAAATAATGAGGGGTTAAAGGGGCGTTCGGGCTGGCGCTCGTTTTGGAAAGGTCTGCGGGCGGCCTCGTGCCAGGTTTTCACCGATGCCCGCGATCGGGCAAGGCTGGGCAAGGGCCGCATTTGCCGGGAAAAGCTCGAGCGGAAACCCGGGGCAGATCGGGGGGATGGGGCGCGGGTGAGGGCGCTTCCCAATTCTCGCTGCCGCCAAAGGTTGAACAGGCATGCCCATCTTTAAAAGTTTTGCAGCGCACGCCGCCGTAAAATTCGCTAAGCAGGGCGCAATATGACGGCGGCGTTCATTCTGGTTATCAACATGGTTATCGCGGGAATTTTCGCGATTGCCTTTGGCGTGGTCGCCGCGACGCAGCGGCGCGCGCGGGGGGCGGCATGGATTGCGTCGGGTTATGCGATGGGCATCCTTGACGTTGCCCTCGAATTTCTGCTGCCGCTGCAGTCGGATCCGACGCTGGTGGGCATCGGCATATTCCTGACCTATCTGCTCGCGCTGACGCTCTGCGTGATCGGGATCGCGCGCCACTATGGCGTCACGCCGCCTTTCAGGACGCTTGCCGCGATCTGGCTGCTTACCCTTCTTGCCGTGCCTTTTCTCTTCACCATGCCGGGCCCTTCGATGCTGCGGCGGATCCTTTATCAATTGCCCTATGTCGCGACGCAATTGCTCGTCGGCGTCGTCGTGCTCCAGTCGCAAAGGCGCCAGGCGCTCGACCTGCTTTTGGTCGGGCTGACCGCGCTGTCAGCGCTGCTCTATGCGGTCAAACCCTTCATCGCTGCGACGATCGGGGCGGCGAGCACGCCTCAATCCTATATAGCCTCGACCTATGCCGCAATTTCGCAGAGCATGGGCGCGGTGACGCTGGTGGCGCTCGCGCTTGTGCTGCTGCTTGTAATGATGCGCGATGCCACAGCGGAGATGCTCGTCCGCTCCGAGACCGATTCGCTCTCGGGGCTGCTCAACCGGCGGGGCTTTGACCGGCATGCCGAGCGGCGCATCGCACGCGCGCTGCGCACCGGGACGCCGACGGTGATGATCGCCGCCGACCTCGACCATTTCAAGACTATCAACGACCGCTTTGGGCATGCAGCGGGTGACGGCGTGATCGCGCATTTTGCCGACGTGCTGCGCGAGAGCGTGAGCGAGAGTGCAGTCGTGAGCCGGCTGGGGGGCGAGGAGTTCGCGGTCCTGATCACGGGCGCCGATCTTTCCGAGGGGCGCCGGCGGGCCGAGGCTGCGCGCACCGCCTTTAGCGCCGCGTCGCTCGAGGATCTCGGGATCGATGCCCGTGTCTCGGCCTCGTTCGGTGTTGCTCAGGTGATGCCCGGCGATACGCTTTTCGACCTCTCGCGGCGCGCCGACACCGCACTTTACAGGGCGAAAGCAGGCGGCCGGAACCAGGTTTGCGTCGCGCTCCATGAACTGCCGCCATCGCCGACGCCGCTCGGGGTCCGGGCGGCATCGGGCCAGCGCGGTCGATGAAGCCCCGCGCGAGGCGGTTGCCATCTTGCGCCATTCGCGTCATAGGGCGCGGGCCCTTTCCTCCCCGGGTCCCACGCGCGCTCGCGCTGACCAAAGAGTGTATGCATGACTGAATTTCTCGATCGTGGCGGTCTGTCGGTCGATTCGCGTCTCGTCTCCTTCATCGAGGATCGGGCGATCCCGGGAACCGGGGTCGATGCGGCCGCCTTCTGGACCGATTTTGGCGCACTGCTCGCCCGCTTTGCGCCCGAAAATGCGGCGCTGCTCGCGAAGCGCGAGGAACTGCAGGCGAAGATCGACGCCTGGCACCAGGCGCGCACCGACCAGCCGCACGATAGCGCCGCCTATGAGGCCTTCCTGCGCGAGATCGGTTATCTGGTTCCCGAGCCC
Source organism: Sphingopyxis flava (assembly GCF_900168005.1). Lineage (GTDB taxonomy): Bacteria > Pseudomonadota > Alphaproteobacteria > Sphingomonadales > Sphingomonadaceae > Sphingopyxis > Sphingopyxis flava. The sequence goes on along the minus strand of NZ_FUYP01000010.1, from coordinate 38,860 downwards.
GCGCCCTTTGCCGTGGGCACGGCGAACGTCGACCCCGAGATAGCGACGATGGCGGGCCCGCAGCTCGTCGTGCCCGCGCTTAACGCGCGCTTTGCCCTCAATGCCGCCAATGCGCGCTGGGGCAGTCTCTACGACGCCTTTTACGGCACCGACGCGCTCGAAGCGCCCGCGGCAAGGCCCGGTGGCTATGATGAAGAGCGCGGCGCCGCGGTGATCGCGCGCGCAAAGGCCTTTCTCGACGAGGCCGTGCCGCTCGCGGCAGGAAGCTGGGCGGACTGGCAGGGCGGCGAGCCTGCTCTCGCCAATCCCTCGCAATGGGTGGGCAAGAAGCCCGGCGGAATCCTCTTGCGGCATAACGGCCTTCACATCGAGCTCGTCGTCGCTCCGGAGAGCGCGATCGGCAAGACCGACCCTGCCGGGGTCGCCGACATCCTCCTCGAGGCCGCGCTAACGACGATCATCGATCTGGAGGATAGCGTTGCCGCGGTCGACGGGGCGGACAAGGTTCTTGGCTATTCCAACTGGCTTGGGCTGATGCGCGGCGACCTTGTCGAAAGCTTCGAGAAGGGCGGCAGGACGGTGACCCGCGCGATGGCGACGGACCGCGAATGGACGTCGCCTTCGGGCGAGCCCTTCACGCTCCATGGACGCAGCGTGATGTTCGTGCGCAATGTCGGCCATCTGATGACAACGCCGATGATCCGGCTTCCCGATGGCGCCGAGGCGCCCGAGGGAATTTGCGACGCGGTGATCACCAGCCTTTGCGCACTCCATGATTTGAAGGGCCTTGGCACCCTCACGAACAGCCGCGCTGGAAGCATCTATATCGTCAAGCCCAAGCAGCATGGTCCCGAGGAATGCGGTTTCACCGACCGGCTGTTCGACGCGGCCGAAGATATGCTGGGCCTTGCGCGCCACACGATCAAGGTCGGCGTGATGGACGAGGAACGGCGCACGAGCGCCAATCTTGCCGCCTGCATCGAAGCGGTGAAGGACCGGATCGTCTTCATCAATACAGGCTTCCTCGACCGCACAGGCGACGAGATCCACACCTCGATGCGCGCCGGCCCGATGATCCCCAAGGGGGAGATGAAGGCATCGGACTGGATCGCCGCCTATGAGGATCGCAACGTGCGCATCGGTCTTGCCTGCGGGCTCAGCGGAAAGGCGCAGATCGGCAAGGGCATGTGGGCGATGCCCGACATGATGCGCGCGATGCTGGATGCCAAGATCGGCCATCCCAAATCGGGAGCGAACACGGCATGGGTTCCCTCGCCGACCGCCGCGACGCTGCACGCGCTCCACTATCATCAGGTCGACGTCTTTGAGCGCCAGAGAGAGATTGCCGGCGAGGCGGCGCCGGGCCTCGATCGCTTGCTCGCCATTCCGGTTGCGAACGGCCGCAACTGGAGCGAGGCGGAGGTGATCCGCGAGCTCGACAATAATTGCCAGGGCATATTGGGCTATGTCGTGCGCTGGATCGACCAGGGCGTCGGCTGCTCGAAAGTCCCCGACATCGATGATGTCGGACTGATGGAGGACAGGGCGACGCTCCGCATCAGTTCGCAGGCGCTCGCCAATTGGCTGCTCCACGGCGTCTGCACCGAAGCCCAGGTCGATGCAGCGCTTGCGCGGATGGCGGCGAAGGTTGATGCGCAGAACGCCGGCGATCCGCTTTATGAAAAGCTCACCCCCGACGGCATCGCCTGGCAGGCGGCGCGGGCGCTGATCTTCGAGGGCGTCACGCAGCCTTCGGGCTATACCGAGCCGCTGCTCCACAAGTTCCGGCAGGCGAAGAAGGCGGCCTGACGCACGGGCCGCTTCGGCATTGCCGGTCGGCGGCGTCCGGGGTAAAGGCGTCGCCGCGGCCCTCCTGGGCCCGCGCCGGGGCCACGTCCCCGCCCGCTTGGCTTGCGGGTTTGAAGTCCGGGACGGCCCGGCGGCCCTTCGAAGGAGGCTGCCCCCCGTGGCGTGGATTTTTCTCGTGATTGCCGGACTTCTCGAAATCGTCTGGGCCTTTGCCATGAAGCAGTCGGACGGCTTCAGCCGGCTCGGTCCGTCGCTCGTCGCGATCGTCGCCATGCTCGCCAGTTTTGCCTTACTGGCGCTATCGATGAAGACGCTGCCGCTTGGCACGGCTTATGCCGTCTGGACCGGCATCGGCGCGGTGGGAGCCTTTCTTGTCGGCGTCTGGGTTCTCGGCGAGGGAGCGAGCGCGGCGCGCATCGCCGCCGCGCTTCTGATCCTCGCCGGGCTTGTGCTGATGAAACTCTCGTCGCAGAGCTGAACCGGCGGCCTTATCCCAAGTCAGTCCTCGAAGCGCCGGATGCTCTCAAGGTCGGCCTGTTCGAGCGGGGCGGTCAGCCAGACGCCGCTTTGTCCTTTGCGCGACCAGCGCACGATACCGCGGCGGCGGATGCCGCCCTCGAGGATCAGCTCGAGCTTGGTTCCGACGGGAAGGTCGCCCTCGTGAGCGAGCCCGGCGCCCTGTTGCGACAGGTTGACCACGTCGACCTCTCGGCTGCCCTCGTCGGTCACGATGGTTGCATGGCTGCGCACGGCCAGTCGGGGCGCGCGATAGCTCGACGCCTTCTGCTCGGCGGCGAGCTGCTTCAGCAGCTCGGAAGCATTGATTGGCGCGTCGAACGCGACGCCGCAGCGCCCGTTTTCGGCCCAGACGACTTCACCCGTCAGGCGGGCGGTGTCCGAAAGGGCAATCTGGAGGCGCTCGCCGGGTGCGACATCGACGCTCGCGGCGAGCATCATGCCATTGTCCGAAATATTGCGCACGCGCCAGAAGCCTGCGTCGCCCTCTCGCTCGACCGCCGCAATGCGGTAGACGGTGCAGTGGCGGTTGCTCGTCCGCCTGTCGCTGTCGGCGAGGTCCGACGTGAGTCCCGTTGGGTGGGGGGCCCGGGATACATTCATGCCATTCTCCGTATCAAAGACTGCGCGCCCAGACAGAGCCAGCGAATGTTATGGTTGACTAACATGTGGCGCCCATTGCCCCTGATGTAAATTTAGAAAGCTTATCGCCGCAACATCCCTAATCTAATGTTAATCATCGGCCGCACACAGCAATAAAATTTGTTGTGATTTTTCAGCCGGATGATGCACGGCGTTGCCGCTTTGGCCGCGATCCTTTCCGCCTCCTGACGCAAAGAGGGACACCCCGGGGCGCGAAAAGGCGGGCGCAGGCGCTTGGCCCTTGCCGGATGGCTTTTGCTAAGGCCCCGTGCGATGCGGCAATTGCTTGCCAAGGGCTGGGGGCCCGGCTAAAGGCCCCTTTCATTCGGACAGATGCGCCGTTTTTCCTTCCGCCTTTCGCCGGCACGCCCGGGGAGGGTGGGCGGACTATTGCCCGAAACGCGCTTGACGCGGACGGGGCGGCAACCCATCTGGCCGAAACCATTGGACAGGCAGGAACAGGACGATCGACATGGCGAGGCCGAAGATTGGCGAATTCGTCAACCAGGTGAAGACCGAAGCCACCAAGATCGTGTGGCCGACCGGCCGCCAGACGATGCAGACGACGATCATGGTGCTGATCATGACGACATTGCTGGCGTTGTTCTTCCTCGGCATCGACACGGTTTTCAACGCGATCGTCGGCTGGCTGACGTCGCTCGCGCGCTAAGCGCACTCACACAGGGATACGCAGATTATGGCGCGCTGGTACATCATTCACGCCTATTCGGGTTTCGAGAACAAGGTTCGCGATTCGGTTCTCGCCGAAGCCGAGCGCATGGGGCTTACCGATTTCGTCGAAGCGGTCGAGGTGCCGGTCGAGACCGTCACTGAGGTCAAGCGCGGCAAGAAGGTGCAGGCCGAGCGGAAATTCTTCCCCGGCTATGTCCTCGCCAAGCTGACGATGACCGACGATGTCTATCACCTTGTCAAGAACACGCCGAAGGTCACGGGCTTTCTGGGCTCGTCGGGCAAGCCCCAGCCGATCAGCGAAGCCGAGGCCGCCCGGATCCTCAACAGCAAGGAAGAGGCCGCAGCGCGTCCCAAGACCGAAATCCGCGTCGACTACGAGATCGGCGATCAGGTCAAGGTGCTCGAAGGTCCGTTTGCGAGCTTCAACGGCGTGGTCGAGGAACTCGACTTCGACAAGGCGCGGGTCAAGGTGTCGGTGTCGATCTTCGGCCGTGCGACGCCCGTCGAGCTCGATTTCGAGCAGGTTGAACGCATGAAATAAGCCCCAGTCCGGCGAAAAGCCGGGATGGCTGGCGCAGGTAACGGTGAGCGATCCCGGCTTGCGCGGGGATGACGGCAAAAGGGGCCCGCCCGTGACATCTCTCTCTCCCGCCGAGATTGAGGCTCGCATGGCGCGGGCCCGTGCGATCAACGCCAAAGTGTCGGCCGAAGCCGTGGTTCAGGATGTTGCACGGCTGTTCACGCTCGAACCGGTTCCGGGCGTTGAGGATGAGTTCGTCTTTCCAGCGCTCGCGACTACCGCGCGCGACCGCATCTTTGGCGGCCAGGTCATCGCTCAGGCGATGATCGCGGCAGCGCGCACCGTGGAGACGGGCAAGACGGTGCATTCGCTTCATGCCTATTTCCTGCGCGGGGGCGACGAAACCAAGCCGCTGCATTTTCGGGTCCACCGCGATTTCGATGGGAGAAGCTTCGCCAATCGGCGCGTCGTGGTGCGACAGGACGGCAAGGTCATTTTCAACCTCACCGCCTCTTTCCAGCGGCCGACGCCGGGCCTTGCGCACCAGGTGCCGATGCCCGACCTCCTCCCGCCCGAGGCGTGCGCCGATTTTCTCGAGTCGATCGCGGCCGACGCTAGCGTGTCGGAAGACGCATTCGATCATATGGCGCGCAGCCGCGCTTTCGAGCTTCGAAACCACCGTCCACTTGGGGCGACGCAGCATTATCAATGGTTTCGGGTGGCGGCGCCGATCGGTGACGACCCGCTGATACACCGCGCCTTCCTCGCATTTGCTTCGGACATGGGGCTTCTTTCCTCGGCGATGCTGCCGCACGGCCTCAATTGGTCGACGCCGGGCCTTTTTTCGACCAGCCTCGATCATGCGATGTGGTTCCATGACGATATCCGCGTCGACGAGTGGTTCGTTTATGTAATGGATAGCGACTGGTCGGGGGGGAGCCGCGGCCTCAATCGCGGCTCCATTTATCGCCGCGACGGCACGCTCATTGCCTCGGCGGTGCAGGAGGGGTTGTTGCGGCTCTCGGTGCAGGACTGAAAACCCGCCAAATTGCTTGCTTTTGCACGGCCTTCCCGCTAGGGGCGCCGCTTCGCGCCAGAAAAGGGCGCGAGTCCGCGCGGGAGGAAGGGGTGATGCCCTTCTGTTTGACCGCTTATTTTGAGCCCCGGACCTGTCTGGGGCGATAGAAAGAAAGGAGGCCATCATGGCCAAGAAGATTAGCGGCTACATCAAGCTGCAGGTGCCTGCGGGCACTGCCAACCCTTCGCCGCCGCTCGGCCCGGCGCTGGGTCAGCGCGGCGTCAACATCATGGAATTCTGCAAGGCGTTCAACGCCGCGACCGACGGGCTCGACAAGGGCACGCCGACGCCGACCATCATTACCGTCTATGCCGACAAGAGCTTTTCCTTCGTCACCAAGTCGCCGCCGGCGACCTATCTGATCAAGAAGGCCGCGAATCTGAAGTCGGGTTCGAAGGAGCCGGGCAAGGTAAGCGGCGGCAAGATCGCGCGCTCGAAGCTTGCGGAGATCGCCGAAATCAAGATGAAGGATCTGAACGCCAACGACATCGAGCAGGCGACGAAGATCATCGAAGGCAGCGCCCGCTCGATGGGCCTCGAAGTGACGGAGGGCTGAACCGATGGCTAAGCTGACCAAGAAGCAGAAGGCCCTCGAGGGCAAGGTTGACAGCCTCAAGCTCCACAGCGTGGACGAGGCGCTGAAGACCGTTCGCGAGCTGGCCTCGGCCAAGTTCGACGAGACGCTCGAAATCGCGATGAACCTTGGTGTCGATCCGCGCCACGCCGACCAGATGGTCCGCGGCGTCGTCACGCTGCCTGCCGGTACCGGCAAGGACGTCAAAGTTGCCGTGTTCGCGCGCGGCGACAATGCCGAGAAGGCGCTGGCCGCCGGCGCCGACAAGGTGGGCGCTGAAGACCTGATGGAAGACATGCTCGCGGGCAATCTCGACTATGGCCGCGTCATTGCGACGCCGGACATGATGGGCATCGTCGGCCGTCTCGGCAAGACGCTCGGCCCCAAGGGCCTGATGCCGAACCCGAAGCTTGGCACCGTGACTCCGAACGTGGCTGAAGCCGTGAAGGCGGCCAAGGGCGGTCAGATCGAATTCCGCGTCGAAAAGGCAGGCATCATCCACGCTGGCCTCGGCAAGCTGTCGTTCGGCGAGGAAAAGCTCCGCCAGAACTTCGACGCGTTCGTCGATGCGATCGTCAAGGCGAAGCCCGCCGGTGCGAAGGGCAAATATGTCCGCAAGATCGCGCTGTCGTCGTCGATGGGGCCGGGCGTGAAGGTCGACACCGCCGAAATCGGCGCCTGATCGACGCGCATAGGTTATAGGGAAGGGCCGGGGGAAATTCCGGCCCTTTTCTGTGTGCCAGGCATGGCGTTGATGACTGGAGGTGTAAGTCCTCTGCGGGCCGCTGAACGGAACCGCTAGCCAAAAACAACTGCGTCAACGTGAGGCGGGGCCCCCGGCTGCCGAAGCCATGAACCTCGCATGGTTCGACCGACTTGGCCTTGTCAGCCTTGTCGGCCATTACACCGCGTTACAACAGGCCGGAAACCGCCGTGGCACGAGGCCCGTATGCCCGGTGGTGTGGGGGGGCGAGGATTCCTCCTACTCGATTGGCTGCTTTGGGGTGGTTAGCTGTCGTTCGTTGCTAGCGGTCCGGGCTTGTTAGTGACTTCAAAGCGGGCTCGCTCAAAATCGATCTTCAATGTGTCCTCGAGACCGACCGCATACCCCTCTAATAGTGCTATGCCATCACCATTCAGATGAAGGATAATCCCGAGGCCGTGATCCAGCCGCTCGACGCCGAGCCACACATCTTTCTGAGAGACCTGACGTTTCCGGGCAATCTCAGTGCCACCGGGCCCAGGATCTATCTCCACGAAGAACCCGCCACCTGTGTTGTCCCGTGAACGCACCTTACCGCGCTTGGAAAGCTGATCGACAATCGCTGCCCATTCGGCAGACTCTGTCCCGATCGCCTCAAGGGCCGCCAGTTCCAAAGGCCAATAGTCTGTCACAGGACCTGAGCTTTACGCAATATCCAGAGGTCCGCAACCGGTCGATGCTGTTGATAAAGTCCGCATTTGACAGAAGCGGTCGGTGCCGGCCATCGCGGCCCGACCCGATCCTCGCACCTTAAGAAGGCGAGGACCTTGGGTGGGTGCGAACGCGCCACATCGCATAGGCGACCATCACCAGCGTCGTTGCGCCGACGGCAACGATGCCACCCGATACGGCCAAGTCGCGGGGTGCGAAAACCCAAAGGCCGATCCAAATGAAACCGCCCAGCATCATCATCCAGCCGCCGACGCGAGTAATGGATTGCCTTATCGCGATGTCCTGGACCGTCTGAATGGGCTGTCCTTCCTGCTTCTTCGGCATAGCATTACCGATGGTTATGAGCCCCAGGCCGATCAAGACCATCACGCCCCGCGTCACGGTCTCGTCGTCGATCCAGCCGAATATCTTGTTGGAAAGCGCCAGGATCAATGCGCCAGCCAATTGCATGCCAGCGAGGATGACGGCGCTACGGATGGCTTTTTTGGCGCGAATGGTGGTATCGTCGCTCATTGCGTGGATCCTTTCTGGGCATGGCCGGGTTCGATCGCCTGGGTGGCATTCGCCGTCGCATTCGGAGCTTCGGTACCGAACAAGCGGGCGAACCCCAGCAGCGCATCTTCCAGCACCGACAGTTTCAAGTGGTAGGTGATCGTCGTGCCGATCTTGGTCGACTCGATCAGATCGGCCTCGCGCAGCACGGCAAAATGCGCCGACATGGTCGGGCGCGAGACCGGGAAATGGTCGGCCAGCTCCCCCGCTGTCATCGGCTGCTTACGCAAAAGTTCCAGCACTTTGCGGCGGGTGGGGTCGGCGAGGGCCTTGAAGACGGCATTCATAAGTTGGTATTTAGCTAATCATCGAAATTAAATCAAGACAAATTTCGATGAATGACTAAATATATGTCGATGGCTCGAGCGCGGCGGCCCGGACACAGGGGTTGGCATAAAGCGGCCACGCCCATCGATCGCCTGGCCGCCCCTCCGGCGTTCTCACTCGATCGGGCTCGTTGATGATCCGATCATCCGCGCGTTCGCGGGCGGGGCGGGCAGCCCGTCAGTCGGCGGCGACTGCTACGCAGGTGCGCTTCCCCTGACGGGCACGCGCTCGCTGCCCGGACGTCATGGCGTGCGAAAGCGGAAGGGCGCCCGCTCACATCATGAAAATCCGCTTGCAGCCCCGCTCCTGCCTTTGAGGGGACCTGAACTAAGGGCAAGGCTCGGGGAGCGAAGGAGATAGCCGATCGCCAACAATGGGGCCGGCTCACGTCATTCTCTTAGCCCCCTGAGCGCCGCGCCAGTGGCGAAGGGTCCGATCGCGGTCAGAAGCAGGCTTGCAGCGGCGAGCAGCTTGGCCGCGCCGCGCCCCGACGGATCGAGCATTCCGGCGCCAAAGATCAGGAGCGGAACGGCGAGCGGCAGGACGAGCAGGCCGCCGATCGGGCTGCCACCCTTGAGGTTTGCAGTCAGCGCGGCGCTCAGCACTGCAAGCGCGGCGAGGGCGGGGATGGCGGCGGCGAGCCCGCTTGCCAGCATCGCGACGCGCGCGCCGTCCTGCGCGAGGAGCGCGGCGGCGGGGAGTAGTGCGACGAGCAGCGGCAGCCCGAAACCGATAGCGTGCGCCGCGATTTTCACCGCCGCGACGACCTCGTCGGCAAAGCCTCGAACCGCGAGCTGGTCGAGTATCCCGGCGTCGCGGTCGGGCCGTACCAGCCGGTCGATCGGCAGCAGCGCCGCGAGCAGCGCCGCGACCCAGACCATGCCGCCGCCGGTCCTGGCGAGCAAGGGCGCGTCGGGACCGACCGCAAAGGGAAAGGACGCCGCGACGAGCAGGAAGAAGACAATCGGAAGCCACAGCGCCCCGCTGCCCCACGCGCGGCGCAGGTCACGCCAGAAGAGCGCGGCGAGGGCGGTCATGTCAGCGTCCCCATGTCAATCTCCGCCAGGTCGGGAATACCCAGCGCAAAGTGCGAGGCCAGCAGCACCGCACCGCCATTGGCGCGGTGCGCAGCGACCGCGGCAACGAGGCGAGCCTGCGCCGCCTCGTCCATGCCATTGGCAGGCTCGTCGAGCAGCCAGATCGGCGCGCCGCTGGCTATGACACGAACAAGAGCGGCGCGCTTGCGCTGCCCGGTCGAGAGCATGGATACTGGCACGTCGGCGAGATTGCCGAGCGCCATCGCGTCCATCGCCCGGTCAACGGCGTGCCCGTCGACTGTGTCGATCCGCGCCCAGAAGTCGAGCGCGCGGCGCAGCGGCCGTTCGGGGTCGAGCGCCGTCGCTTCGTCGGCCAGTGCAGTGCGCTCGCGGCGCGTCACCATGCCTGCGGCGGGGCGTAGCAACCCGGCAGCAAGGCGGATCAGGCTCGACTTTCCTGCGCCATTGGGGCCGCGCAGCCATAGGGCGCCGCCGCGGTTCAGAGTCAGGGAAAGCCCCTCGAACAGCAGCCGGTCGCCGCGGATACAAGCGACGCCGTCGAAGAGCAGCAGCTCGGTCACGCCATATCTTCCAGCGCGTGCATATCGTCGTCGGAGAATCCGAAATGATGGCCGATCTCGTGGATCAGCACGTGGCGAACGAGGCGGTCGAGCCGCTCGCCTTCCTCGATCCATTCGACGAGAATCGGTATGCGATAGAGAGTGACGCGGTCGGGCATGCCGCCGCTCTGGTCGATGCTGCGCTCGGTCAACGGGCGGCCTTCGTAGAGACCGGTGAGTTCATAGGGATGGCCGATGCCGAGCGATGCAAGGATTTCATCGTCGGCGATCTCCTCGATCGCGACGACGAGGTTGGCGATATGCGGGGCGAAAACGGCGGGCAGCGTCGCGAGCGCAGCTTCCGCCATCGCGTGAAAGGCGTCCGTATCGGGCGCGCGGCCGGTCCAGCCGTCGGGAAGATCGAGGGGGGCGGGCTTGTCGCTCATCGCGCCCTTCCTTATGGCGGGCGGCACGGCTTGGCCAGCGGGAGAAGAAAAGGTGGCTCACAAACTCGGTGATGAGGCGCGCGCCGCGCTGCTTGCTCGCTTTCCCGATTGGACGCACGATCCGGCGCGCGACGCGATCCAGCGGCGTTTCCAGTTCGCCGACTTCGCGCAGGCGTTCGGCTTCATGGCGAGCGTCGCGATCATCGCGGAGAAGATGGACCATCATCCCGAATGGTCGAACGTCTACAATCGCGTCGACATCCTGCTGACCACGCATGATTGCGATGGTCTGTCGGAGCGCGACGCCCGTCTTGCCGAAGCCATCGAGCGGCTGGCCGGGTCGGCCTAGCCGCTCGGCAGCGTCCGCCAGTCAAAGGCGAGTGGGGCCTCGCGGAAATGCAAGGCGGCCGAGATGGCGCGCGGCAGCGCCTTTGAGCGCCTCAAGCTGTCCCACCGCACTCGCCTCGAGTTGCACGTCGAGCCCGTGCGCAGCGCCACGAGCGCATTGCCCGGCCAGTCGGCACCTCACGCCTCGCTGGGGAAGCTTATCTGGAAGCGTTCGGGGGTGAAGCCCACGTCCAGATTATGCTGCCAGCGCGCGCAGAGCTGCTGCAGAGATTTGCTTGTATGGAGCGGGGGGACATGCGCCGCGGCGGATAGGGCGATGCTGCCCCCGCTCACAGCCTCTCGATCTTCTGCGCCGCCTCGTCGATGAGGGCGACAATGGCGTTGAGCGTTTCGGTGTCCGCCTCGCGGCTGCCCAAGCGGTTGATCAGCACCTGGCGCAAATTGCCCATGGCGCGGCGGACGGACGCAGCATCGGGGCGCTGGCGTTCTTTCCCGATCGCACGCAACCGCGCGATCAGGGCTTCGATGCGTTCCTCGTTGATATCGAGCTCTGCCTGGCCCTCGGGCGTGATAGCGAAGAGCTTCTTGGAACCCTCGCTCTGCTGCGCGGCGATCTGGCCCATGTCGTCCAGCAAGGTGAGGGTAGGGTATATGACCCCGGGGCTCGGTGCATAGGCACCGCCCGTCAGCTCCTCGATCCGGCGGATGAGGTCGTAGCCGTGGCGCGGTTCGTCGGCGATCAGCTTTAAAAGGACGAGCCGCAGCTCGCCGCTGTCGAACATTCGCCGCCGCGGACCGCGGCCGCCGGTGTCATCGCCGTGGCGCCCGCCAAAACCGCGCCCGAAGCCATGGCCGAGACCGTGGCCCCGGCCCCCGCGATGCATTGTGTGCTGTTGGTTGCAGCGGGCGTGAAGATTGTTGTGAATGCGCATCATACATCATCCTTAGCGTATAAAGATATTTCTAAGATATATCTTAGATCTCGTTTGCCAAGAGGAAATTTGTCGTTCGGCAATCGCTCAGGGCTCGAGGAAGTTGCAGGATCGGCAGTGCGACACTCGGTTCGTCGATTCTGAACAACGTCGTGGCTTGACTTGATTTCAGATCGAACTAGGAGCGCGCCTCGCTGAGACCGCCAAGGATGCGGCCGCAAAATTGCTGGGCCAGACGGCGCGCGTGCGTACCGCCGCGGCCCAAAGGCCAATGCGGAGTTTTCGCTGAAATATCAAACGGCTCGCAGGCGGGTGGTTCATCGGATTTATTGCGGGGCTTAAGCGCCGCCGCCTCTCGTCGCGGACCAGTATACGAGATTGTGAAACTAAAACCATGTCGGGAACAACCACCTCGGCGCGAGGGCGTGCAGCCGTCGCCGCGAAGGACCGCGCACGGCTGAAAGCGTCGGTGCGCGAGGAGCATTGGCGCCGCCTCTATCTGGGCGTGCGCGGCAAGTTCCTGCTTGCGCTCCTGATCGCGCTCCTGTGGACGGCGCTGAGCGTCTGGCTTTCGCAGCGCTGGCTTGTCGATCTGGCTGCGGTCACCAACTGGACCTTCGCGCTCGTGTCGATCATTTTCATCGCCTATGTGCCAGGCTTCATGAACGCCTTTCTGATCGCGACGCTGTCGCTCGATCGCAGGCCGGTCGCCCGGGCGCCTGCCGAGGCCCTGCCGGGCGTCACCGTTCTCGTTGCGGCCTATAATGAGGCGAGCGCTATTCGTGACACGCTGACCAGCCTCGCGCGTCAGGATTATCGCGGCCCGCTCGAGGTCCTCGTCCTCAACGACGGGTCGTCAGACGAGACCGCGACCATCGTGCGCGAGCTGCTGGCCTCGCTGACGCTGCCGGACTGTGCGGCCTTCACTCTTCACGACTTCCCGGTCAACCGTGGCAAGTCGGCAGTGCTCAACGATGGCTTGCGCGCAGCCGAGCACGAGTTGATCGTGACAGTCGACGGTGATTGCTGGATGCGTACCAACGCGCTGACCCAAATCGTCAGTCGCTATCTGTCCGACCCCGACAACACGGTCGCGGTGGCGGGTGCGGTAATGGTCCGCAACTCGCGCAGCAACCTGCTGACCCGCGCGCAGGAGTGGGATTATTTCCACGGCATCGCGTCGGTGAAGCGGATGCAGGGCATGTATCACGGCACGCTCGTCGCGCAGGGTGCCTTCTCGCTCTATCGCCGCGATGCGCTCGAAGAAGTCGGCGGATGGCCCGAATGCGTCGGCGAGGACATCGTCGTTTCGTGGGCGCTGCTCGAGCGCGACTATCGTATCGGCTATGCCGACAATGCGCTGGCCTTCACCAACGTGCCCGAAGGATTCCGCCAGTTCGCGTTGCAACGCAAGCGCTGGTCGCGCGGCCTGATGGAGGCGTTCAAGGCGCATTGGCGGCTGCTGTTCAAGCGGCGGATGACGACGCTGTTCATCTGGTGGAACGTGTGCTTTCTGCCGCTCGATCTCGTTTACAGCTTCGTCTTCATTCCCGGACTGATCCTCGCCATGTTCGGCCATTATTATATCGCAGGGCCCCTGACGCTCGCGGTGCTGCCGCTCGCGGCGCTCTGGAACATTGTCATTTTCCGAATTCAGCGCGGCGTTTTTGAGGGCGAGGATCTGAAAGTGCGGCGCAATCCCATGGGATTCCTCTTTTATGCTTTGGCCTACAGCCTGCTGATGCAGCCAGTGTGCGTGTGGGGTTATGTCGTCGAGATCATCGGGATGAAGAAAAAATGGGATACCAAGTGAAACGGGCATCGATCACCGCCGCGGCCGCACTCCTCGCCTCGACGGGCTTGCCCGCGGCAGCGCAGGAGGGCGCGCAGGTGCCCACCAAAGCGGAAGCTCCGGCGAGCCGCGCGGTGGGGATGGACCTTTTTGTCTCGACCGACGCCGACAACACCGACGTCTACCGCGCGGGCCTCAACTTCGACCTTCGCTATCGCGGCCAGCAGGATTATCTGGGCGTGCGCGTCGAAAAGGCCTGGTACCGGCCACTCGGCCAACAGACGGTGGGCAAGGAGCGCGTCTTCCTGCGCTATGCCGACAGCGGCGGGCATTGGGCCTGGAACGCGCAGGTAGGCACCGACGGCGATACGGTGATCGGATCCGCCTCGATCCATGACGACGCCGCTATGCGGAAGGAATTTTTCATCGAGCGCGACGTCGTTGAGACGCCGCGCGGGGTGAATGAGGGCATTTATTACACTTTCGCCGGGGCAGCGCTCGACCTTCCGGTCGATGATCGTAACAGCTTCACCATCGTTGCGGGCGCGCAGGAATTCACGGGCAAGAATGTCCGCCTGCATGCGCGCGCCAGCTATGTGCATGGGGTGAAGCCCGAATGGGGCCTGAGCGCGCAGCTTCGCACCCGCTATTTCCGCAGCACCCGGCCCGGTGAATATGATTATTATTCGCCGCGCTGGTATGTCCAGATCCTCCCCGTCCTTCAGATGCGGCGCTTCAGCGGGGGCTGGCGTTACATGGTCGCGGGCGGAGTGGGCGCGCAGCGCGATGCGATCAGCGATTGGCGGGCCTCCTATTTTGCTGCCGCCGAGGTCACGAGTCCCGAGGTCGGCCGCGGCTGGTATGGGAAGGCGAGCCTCCAGTATAATAATATCCCGCAAAACAGCGGTGCCTATGATTATGGGCAGGCAATGCTCGGGATTGCCCGCGCCTTTTAGGCTCGCGCCTCCACCCTCGCGGTGCGCTTTGCGCCTTGACTTCGAGGCGCCCGCCGCTAAGAGCCGACCCCGTATCGCCGCGGGCTCGGTCCCGGCGATTCCGTCCGAGACAGTTGGTGAAGGGACTTTGCCCTTCTTAATTTCCAGCCGAGACGGGGAACAGTCTTTATCGGTCGCTCGCCCCAGACGGCGTCGCGGCCTGACCGACCCCATCGGACATCGTTGCGCAGGTTGAGGCGGGATTCGTCCCGCGTCTGTCTGCGTGTGTTAGCCGCCCGGCGGTGTGCGTGCCTTGTGCACGCTCGCATCCGGGCAAGAGTGGAGAAACAGGCATGGATCGTGCTGAAAAGGCCGAAGCCGTATCTGCGCTGAACGCTACGCTGTCGAATGCTGCCTCGGTTGTGATTGTTCGCAACCTGGGTCTTACCGTCGCCCAGTCGACGGTGCTTCGTCAGCAGATGCGTGACGCCGGCGCGAGCTTCAAGGTCGCGAAGAACCGCCTGGCCAAGATCGCGCTCGATGGCACGCCCTACACCGGCATCAGCGATCTGCTGACCGGCCCCACGGCCATTGCGGCTTCCACCGATGCGGTGGCGGCGGCGAAGATCGCGGTGGAATTTGCCAAGACCAACGACAAGCTTGAGATCGTCGGTGGCGGCATGGGGGACGTGGTCCTCGACGTGGAAGGCGTGAAGGCGCTCGCGGCGCTGCCGTCGCTTGACGAACTGCGCGGCAAGCTCGTTGGCCTGCTCCAGGCTCCGGCCACCAAGGTTGCCCAGATTGCGGCGGCCCCGGCTGGTCAGCTGGCGCGGGTCTTTGGTGCCTATGGCGCCAAGGAAGCGGCATAATTTTACCTACCCTAACAATTCACCGGGCTTTCCCCGGTTCTGATGGAGAATGAAAATGGCTGATCTTGCTAAGATCGTTGACGACCTGTCGGCGCTGACCGTTCTGGAAGCTGCCGAGCTTTCGAAGCTGCTCGAAGAAAAGTGGGGCGTTTCGGCCGCCGCTGCCGTGGCGGTTGCCGCTCCGGGCGGTGCGGGTGCTGCTGCTCCCGCCGCTGAAGAGAAGGACGAATTCGACGTCATCCTGACGGGCGACGGTGGTCAGAAGATCAACGTCATCAAGGAAGTCCGCGCGATCACCGGCCTGGGTCTTGGCGAAGCCAAGGCGCTCGTCGAAGGCGCGCCGAAGGCCGTCAAGGAAGGCGTGAACAAGGCCGAAGCCGAAGAGCTGAAGAAGAAGCTCGAAGCTGCCGGCGCGACCGTCGAACTGAAGTAATTCAGCTCAGGGTCGAGGGTCGGTTCGCCGGCCCTCGTTTTGCGACAAGAGAAAGGGCGGTGCCACGCGGCGCCGCCCTTTTTTCATGCGTTGCCGGCAAAATCAGGGACGATACCATCCCGGGCGGAGCGGGCCCTTGCGGGCCGCAGCCGCTTCAGGGCGATGGACCTCCTGCTTAAGGGGCGCAGGCTCGGCACGCTGCGACACCTCCCAGGCGCTCGCGGGCTTGCGGCGCAGATCCTTCTGGTCGCCAAGTGTATCTGCATAGGCCTGGCGCTCCTTCTGGTCGAGGAAGCGCGCACGCTTCAACCGCTTGGAGAGCGTCGCGAAAGGGTTTTCGGGCGTCGGCCCCGCCATTGCCAGCGCCTGATGGCGGCCCATGCTACCGTGGGGTAACGGGAAGGCCGGCATTGCGCGCCGCGCAGCCGGCGGAGTGCGCTCCGGTGTAACGGGGGGATTATAGGGCATCGCCTCGGCCGCTGCCATCGCCTCATAGCTCATGCCAGGCGCGATTTCTCCAGCGCCGCGGCGGCGCCGCAAGAAAGCGAGACCCGCCCCGCCCGCAAGGAGCAGCGCAGCGGCTCCGCCGACAAGCTCCCAGGGAAAGCCATTGTCCGCGGCGGCGCGCTCATCTGCTGCGGCCGGCGCGTTGTCCGCCACCGGCTCGCTCTGGCTCGTCATGGGAATGGCCACCGGCTCGGCTGGGGTGTCCGCGGGGGCTGCGGGGGCGGCGGCGGCGGACGGGGCCTCAGCCGGCGCCGGCGGCGAAATTCTGGGAGCCGCAGCAGGCGCGCGTTCGCTGCGCTCTGCCGCCACAGGGCGCGCAGCGCGCTGGGGGGGCGGGGCTACCTCGGCTTCCGCCGCGGGCGCGGGCTCGGCAGGCGCGGGAAGATCGAGCGGTACGCGGATCACGGGCTTGGGCGCCGGCGCGGTCTCCTCGACCGTCGGGGTCGCCGGGGCCGGCGCGGGTATGATGACGGGCGGCGGCGCGGCCACGGGCGAGGTCATCGGAACATTGGGGGCCTCCTGCGCAAAAGCGGCAGGAGCGGTGATAGCCAGGAACGCGGCAATCGCGCTCGTGGCGGGACGGGAGAGGGGGAAATTCTTGTTCATAGTGCAGGAGAAACGGGCAGCGCGCCCAAAGCGCTGCGCAAAACCCCCAAATTTCACGATGAGCGGTGGCTGCCGGACGGCATGATGAAGAATTGCGCCGCTTTTGGCGCCATCAGGGCCCGTCTTGATCGTCGGCTGAGTGCGCCGATTGAGGCCTCGTCCAGGGCCTCAGAAAAGCAGGTCCGGGCTCCGGATCCGGCCAGCCTCAGTCGGCCACCCAATTGCCGTGAAAGCCGGGCGGGACGCGGTGCGGAAGGTGAACGATGGCTTGGGGTGGCCCCGTAAAATCGTCAGCGTTGAGGATCACAAGGTCGGTGGTTTCGTCGTTCATGTCGACGACAAGTCCGATCAGCCAGCCATCGTCTTCGGCGCCTTCGGCCGCGCGCGGCACGAAGACAAATTCGCCGGGGTGGCGCCGGGGGCCGAAGTTGCGGATATCGGTGACGCCCCGGTCGAGGTCGTGGCGGAAAAGCCGCGTGTCCGCGATTTCGAGCTCGCCCGGTCCATCGGGCAGCGCGACGCTGTAGATGAAGCGATAGGGACGCGTCGTGCGCCGTTCGTCATAACGAGGGAATTCCTGGTTATGATCGTCGATGACGGTGCGGGTTGTCACCCCGCGGACGGGATCGATCGTCCAGCGCTCCATGCGCGAGCGCGGGCTGTCGGGGCCGCGTTTCGATTGGGCAAACATCGTCTCGTGCGCCGCGACGTCGACGATCACCTTGCCGTCCTCCGTTTCGAAAGCATTGGCGGGATGAAAGACGTAGCAGGGCTCGACCGGGACCCAGATGACCTCGCGGCCCGCGCCCGTCCGGGGGAGAAGGCCGATCCGCGCGGGATGCGCCGGGTTCCATGCATAGGGGAAGCGGTAGCCTGCGAGCAGCGACTTCATCGAGAAGGTCACGGGCAGATCGAAGACGAGGACATAATTTTCGGTGATCGCGCAGTCGTGGATCGAGGGGCCATCGGCGACCGAAATGGCTTCCTCGCGAACGACATGCGCATTGGCATCGAGGACGACATGCCAGACGGTGTTCGGCTGGTCGCCCTGATAGGTGATCGCATGGGTTTCGTTCGCGAAGGGATCGTGGTGGGGGTGAGCGGTATAGGGGCCCGCAAGCGTTGCATCGAACGGGTTGTGCGCGATGGTGCCTAGCGTATCCGACAATTCAACGGGCTTGCCGCCCGCCTCGACGATCGCGAAGGTGCGCCCCGCGAGGCCGACGACATTGGTGTTGGGCGCATCGGATCCCTCGGTGCGCGGGCCGCGAGGAATCTCCTCGCCAAGCCTTGAGCACGCCTCTGCGCCGCGCACCCAGCGATTGCGATACCAACGCGCGGCGCCGCCCTCGATGCGGATGCCATGAACCATGCCGGCGCCGGTAAACCAGTGGTAGCTTGCCGGATCGGGGGGGAGAGCCGGGTTCGGGCCATTGCGCAGATAGCGGCCCGAAAGCGCCGCGGGGATTTCGCCCTCGACCCGCAGTTCATCGAGCGTCAATTCCTCGTCCATCGGCCGATGGATGCCGGTGAGATAGGGGTGGGCGTCGACCGGGCGGGGGAGGCGCTTTCGGTTAAACCCTGCGACCTTGCCGATGCCTTTGGTGACCGCGCTGCGGATCAGGGTTTCGACATTGCTGGCCATGGCACTTCTCCTTAAGCCCGAAGGTGACGAGGATGCCGCGATGCGCGGGTTGCGGAAACGACTCACTATGTTTACAGTGGAAACATGATGGCAAGCAAAGATAACAGTGTCAACATAAAAGAGGCGCTCCCGAAATCCGCACGCAGCTATCATCATGGCGATTTGCGCGCGGCGGTGATTTCCGCGGGGCTGAAGCGGCTTGGCGAGGGCGATGCGCGCGAGCTCGGGCTGCGTGCGCTGGCGCGCGATGTCGGGGTGAGCGCGACCGCGCTCTACCGGCATTTCCCCGACAAGGAGGCGCTGCTCGACGCGCTCGCAGAAGAAGGGCTGCGGCGGCTCGGCGCCCTCCAGGCACAAGCCTGGCTGAAGGCAGGCGGCGGGCGCGCGGGGTTCAAGGCGACCGGCATCGCCTATGTCCGCTTCGCACACGACGAGCCTGCACTCTTCCGTTTGAGCTTCACGCGCCAGATGCCCGAGCGCAAGGGCGAGGAGGGCGACGGCGGCGAGGTTGCCTATAATCTCTTGCGCGCTGGCGTCGGCGAGGTGTTTCCAGCCGAGTCGGTCGACGCCGCCGCGCTGCACGCCTGGGCGCTCGTTCACGGCCTTGCGATGCTGATCCTCGACCGGCGCGTCGCGTGGGACGAGGCGATGGTCGCGCGCGTGGTGGGACTGACATTCGGCGGAGTCGATTGACGCAGAGGATTGGGGGATAGTCCTTCCCCTTTGTCCGCAAGCTGATAGGTTCCCTTCCTGATCGGGAGGAGGGGGAAGATGCGGGCTTTTATCTTTGGTGCGGCGCTGTTTGCGGCGACGACGGCGGCCATAGCGCAGGACAACAGCAATATTGTGGGCGAGGTGGTGGTGACGGGGCAGCGCGCCTCTGCCGACTATCTGTCCGACGAGCAGACAGTGGTCGGTCTGCGCCGCACCGCCGACAGCGCGATCCAGCCGGTGAAATTCACATCGGACTCGCGCGATGAGGATATGCGCAAGCGTGAAATCCACGCGATGCTGGAAGCGGCGATCCGGCGGGCCGACGCGGCGGGGGCCGAACTGGCGACCGGCGACTTCGAACTTTCGAAGGTGACGCTGGCAAACTACAAGGATCTGGCGTTCGCGCGCGGCGCGCGGCCCGACACGAGCGAGATCGGCCTGTTCGTCAAGGCAAGCCTCGCAGGGTCGGTGGGGAGCGCGCAGGGGCGGATCGACAATTTCATCAAGTCGGTGCCGGCGACAGGGCGCGCGCTGATCGAAAAGCGCGGCAGCATTACGCTGACGATCATCAACCCCGACCAGTATCGCGATCCGATCGTCGGGCTGATCGCAGCCGAGGCGCTGAAGACCGCGGCGGCGTTCGGCTCCGGCTATGGGGTCGAGGTCGCGGGGCTCAACGAGCAATTGATCTGGGCGCAGGCGAGCGCGACTGAGGTGTTTCTCTACATCCCCTATCGCTTCACGGTCCGGCCCAAATAGAAGGGCCCACCGGCTTGGCCGGTAGGCCCCTGGCCATGGGAATGTGAGGGGCCGGCGGAACTGCGCCGTGACGGCGGCCGGCCCGGTGCTGCTAGGGCGCGAGGATCGCGACGGTCAGATAGAGCAGCAGCGGCAGGCCGAAGCCCAGCAAGGTCAGCGCCACAAAGGCGACGCGCGTCCACAAGACGTCGAAGCCGAAATGGTCGGCCATGCCGGCGCAGACGCCGAAGACCATGCCATCGCGACGATTCTTGCGAAAACCCTGTTTCATGTCTTTCCTTTCGATCCCGGCGCGAGCGCCGGCGTCATGGAGGGAGCGAACCGGCCGCTGGTCAGATGACCAGACGGCCGAGTTCGGCAGCGTTCGGGCCGGCAGCGGCCAGGAACATCAGCGAGCAGTAGAGCGAGGCGGCCGCAGCGATCGCGTAGCTCTTGAGCGATTCGGTGTTGAAGTGAGCCATTTTCCTATCCTTTCTTTCCTCCCATCCGGACCATCCGGCTGGATGCCGATACTCTTGCAGGAGGCGTGCCAATTTCATTCAGCCGCGGTTAAGCGTCGTTTTTCCGCTCTTGGAATATTATTGCGCTGCGGATTCTGCGGTGTGATGGGAAAAATTACCGATGAAAGGAAAATTTTGCTGCAACCTCTTGAGACCGGGCGGCCCTGCGGACCGCGATCGCCGACCGGCACCGAGATGGCGCTGCGGGAAAGAGGGATTTCCATCGGCGGCGGAAATATCCTAGGCGCTCTTGCGATGACGCTGACCCGCCTTTCGCTGACGGATTTTCGCAATCACGCGGGCGCGGACCTGGGCGCGGGGGCGGGACTTGTCGCGCTTTATGGCGACAATGGCGCAGGCAAGACCAATATATTGGAAGCGATTTCGCTGCTCGCCCCGGGTCGCGGCTTGCGGCGCGCGCCGCTCGCCGAGATGGTGCGCGACGGTGCAAGCGGCGGTTTTGCCGTCTTTGCCGAAGTGATGAGCGGCGAAGGGCTTGCCCCGGTGGCACTCGGCACGGGGATCGAGCCTTCTCACCCCGGGCGGCGGCTCGTGCGGATCAACGGAAGTCCGGCGGCGGCGACGGCGCTCGGTGACTGGCTCGCAATATTATGGCTGACCCCCGCGATGGACCGGCTGTTCGTCGAAACTGCGGGAAACCGGCGGCGCTTCCTCGACCGGCTTGTTCTCGCCCTCGATCCGAGGCACGCGCAGCATGGCAATCGCTATGAGGCGGCGCTGCGCGCGCGCGGCAAGCTGCTTGCCGATCTCGCCCTTGCTGACGCGCAGTGGCTCGCGAGCCTCGAGGCGCAGCTTGCCGAGCATGGCGCCGCGATCGACGCGGCGCGGCAGCGCACGCTCGCAGCGCTTTCAGCCGAACTCGCCGAGCAGCCCGACACACCCTTTGCGCGGCCGCTCCTTGACCTCGTCGACAGCGAGGGCAGGGCGCGCGGAGAGCCCTGGAGCGAGGAGGCCTTGCGCGATCTTTTCGCCGGGCGCCGCCGGATCGACGCGGCGGCAGGGCGCGCGACCGCGGGACCTCACCGGGACGATCTTGCCGCGGTCCACGCCGCGAGCGGCCGTGCGGCTGCGCGCTGCTCAACCGGCGAGCAGAAGGCGATGCTGCTCTCGCTCGTCCTCGCGCACAGCGACTGCGTTGCCCGCGCGCGTGCGCGGCGGCCGGTTCTGCTCCTTGACGAGGTCGCCGCGCATCTCGACCCCTCGCGCCGCGCGGCGCTCTACGAACGGCTTGCAGGGCAGGGGGGGCAGGCGTGGCTGACCGGGACCGAGGCGGCGCTGCTTGAGGATATGCCGGGGCCGGTGACGCGTTTCCGGATCGCCGGGGGGCGGATCATTGCAGGGTAGGAAGAGGGGCGTTCCACCCATAGGGTGAGTGCGTTGACCCGTCGGGAGAGAATGATGCGCCTGATCTGTTCGGCCCGAGTGGCGAGAGCCATGTTTTCCAGCGGGGCGACCGACTAAAGAATCTCGCGCACCAGATCCTGCGGGCGGCAGAAGCGGACGCCCTTGTCGGTCTCGACGAACGGGCGGTTCACATAGGCGGGATTGGCAACCATCGCGGCGATGATCTCGTCCTCGCTCGCATCTGCAAGGCCGCGCTCTTCAGCGTCGGTTCCGCGAAGGCGGAGCGCCTCCTTGGCGGTAAGGCCGGCGTCCCTGAAAATCTGCCGCAGCTTCTCGGCGGTGTAGGGCGTTTTGAGATATTCGACGACGGTCACCTCGACGCCCGGCGTTTCTTCGAGGATTGCGAGCGTCTTGCGCGAGGTGCCGCAAGCGGGATTGTGCCAGATAGTCGCTTTCATGCGGACGCTTTATCGCTCCGCCACGGATGGGGCAAGGGCGGGCCAGTATGCCGCCCGCCGTGTAAACCCGTTGTTCATGGCAATTATGGCACAATACCCCGCATGACGAAGAAGATGCGTCTTGCCTTTTTGTGGCAAGTTGCGGCTATTCTCCCGACGAAGGACCGCCAGAGGCGGCATGCGGGGTTGGGTTGCAAGTGACGAAGATGATCGATCGCAGGTCGATGCTGGCGGGGCTCGCAAGTGCGGGGGCCTTGGCCGCGACCAACGCGCGCGCGCAGGTCCCGGGCTGGATTTCGCAGCACCCCCAGGCGCCCGCGGCGGCGCCCGTTGATTATCTGGCGGTGGCGCGCGCGCAGCTTGCCCGCGAGGGCAATCGGATTGCGGTGACCGACCGCGTCGGCATCGTCGATTTCGGGCTTCCTTCCTATCGACCGCGCTTTGCGCTCGTCGACATGGTTGCGGGACGGATCGATATGTATCCGGTGACCCACGGCCGCGGATCGGACCCGCAGCACGACGGCTGGCTCAAGAGTTTTTCGAACAGGCCGGGCAGCCTTGCGACCTCGCGCGGGGCCTACCGCACCAGCGACTATTATTGGGGCGCAAACGGATCATCGATGCGGCTGGTTGGGCTCGACCCCGACAACAGCAATGCCGACATGCGCGCGATCGTCGTCCACGGCGCCTGGTACGCCAATCCCTCGCTCATCGCGACGCAGGGCAAGCTTGGACGTAGCGAGGGCTGTTTCGTGTTCGGCGAGGAATTGCTGCCGCAGATCCTTTACAAGCTTGGACCCGGGCGGTTGTTGTTCGCCGACCGGCTGAGCGCCCCGCCGCCCCAACCCGTGCTGCCACCGCTGCCGGGGACGGAGAATATTGTCCGCACCGGGGCGCCAGGCGGCGCGTTGCCGGGAACCGCCGACTAAAGCGTCAGCAGGCTGCGTGGCTGCCACGAGCAGGCCGCTCAGCCTCCTTAGCCCTTTGCCGGATCGAGCACCCGGCTCCGGATAATCGCTTAATAAATCCCCGACATCCCCGGCGCGGCCGCGCGCGGCGCGCTCGCGGACGCCGCGGGGCGCGCGGCGGCGACGGTGGGAACAATCTGTGGCGGGGCGGGGGAGACCAGCACCGCGGCGGGGCGGCCGGGCTTGGAGAAGCTCGCGACGACGGGCGCGTCGCGCCCGTAGAGGTCGGCAAGCTTCTTCACGCCGCCCTTTCCGTCGGGGACGACTGTCCAATAGGCGACATAGACGGGGAAGGGCTTGTCAAAGCCGAAGCGCGTCGTCTTGCCGCTCGCGATCGCCTCGCCGAATTCCTCAGGCGACTTGCCCGCGAACATCACTGCCATGAGGCCCGAGAAATGGAGCGCCTTTTCGGTACGGATACAGCCGTGGCTGAACGCGCGCTTCTCTGCCGCAAAGGCGCCCTTCGACGGCGTGTCGTGGAGGTAGATCGCGTGCGGGTTCAGCATCTCCATCTTCATCACGCCGAGCGCGTTGCCCGGCCCCGGCTGCTGGACAACCGAGAGTGTGTTGCCCTTGCCGGTCCAGGTGTAGCCCTGCGCGCGGGCGCGGGCGGGATTGCTCGCGATGGTGGCGCCAATACCCTCGTTGATGATGCTCCGCGGCAGCGTCCACGTCGGGTTGACGATGATGCCGGTCGCCAACGGGTTGAGCTGCGGCGTCGGGGTCGAGGGCTTGCCGACGACGGCCTTGTGCGTCGCGATGACGACGCCCTCGTGGACGACGCGGGTCATATATTCAGGAACGTTGCTCACGACATAGCCTGCGCCAAGGTCGCGCGGCATCCAGCGCCAGCGCTCCATGTTAACGCGGATAACATCGGCTTCCGCCGGGGTCTTGGCCGAGGCGAGCGCGGCCTTGAGCAGCGCAAAGCTCGGGTGAACGGGATTGAGCCCGCCCAGCACGAGGGGAATATCGTTCGCGGTCAATGCATAGCTCAGCAGCGGAAGCAGCGGGGTGCTATCGGCGTCGCTGTCGGTCATGAACCACTGCTTGCGCGCGGCGTTCGGCGTGCGGCCGTCGCGAAGATGCGTCGCGAGCAGAAGAAAGCTGTCGGTTGCCACCTTGTCGAGCTGTGCCTGGTTGCCGCTCGCGAGCGCGGCCTCGATCGCTTGCGGATCATAATCCTTCGCGAAAAGTCCCTCGCCCTCGACCGCCGCGATGAAATCGAGCAGCGCGCGGGCATTGTCCTTGGACCAGCTCGGCAGATTTGCCTCGGCAAGCGTTTCAACGACAGGGGCGTCGTCGGTAACCTTGTCGGGCTGAAGGATGACCGAATCCTCCTTGACGTCGGTCGGCGCGGTCTGCGCAAATGCCGGGACGGCCGCGAGCGTGAGCGGGAGGAGGAGCGCCGCGGCAGACGCGGAAAAGGGAGAGTTTTTGACCATGGCGCTTGCCATAGCCAAATTGAAAGGGCTTTGGAAGGCGCGCCGGCAGCGCGCGGGGGCGCCTCCTTGCAAGCGCAGCCATGCGACCCCGGCAGGCCTAACTCTTTGGATCGCTTCGTTTCGTCTCTCGCAAGGAGGAGCGGACTTGAAGCGGGCTAGGCGGCGCCGTCCTGCTGCGCGAGCCACTCCTCGAGCCATTTGATCGTATAGTCGCCGTCGATCACGTCGGGCGCAGCGAGCAGCGCCTGATGGAGCGGGATGTTGGTCTTGACCCCGCTCACCACCATTTCCTCAAGCGCGCGGCGCATTCGCATCATGCAGCTCTCGCGCGTGCGGCCGTAGACGATGAGCTTGCCGATCATGCTGTCGTAATAGGGCGGGATCGCATAGCCCGCGTAGAGCCCGCTATCGACGCGGACATGCATGCCGCCCGCGGGATGATATTGGGTGACCTTGCCGGGTGAAGGAAGGAAGCTGCGCGGATCCTCGGCATTGATGCGGCATTCCATCGCATGACCGCGAAATTCAAGATCCTCCTGCCGCACCGACAGGCCGCGCCCATCGGCGATGCGGATCTGTTCGCGCACGAGGTCGAAGCCGGTGATCATCTCGGTCACCGGATGCTCGACCTGGATGCGGGTGTTCATCTCGATGAAGAAGAACTCGCCATTTTCCCACAGAAACTCGATGGTTCCCGCGCCGCGATACCCCATCTTGGCCATGGCATCGGCGCAAATCTTGCCCATGCGTGCGCGCTCCTCGGCCGAGATAACCGGCGAGGGCGCTTCCTCAAGCACTTTCTGGTGGCGCCGCTGGAGCGAGCAGTCGCGCTCGCCAAGATGGATTGCATTGCCCTGGCCGTCCCCGAACACCTGGAACTCGATGTGGCGCGGATTGCCGAGATATTTTTCCATATAGACGGTCGGATCGCCGAACGCCGCCGCCGCCTCGGACGAAGCCTGGCCCATCAGGCTTTCAAGGCTCGCCTCGTCGGGTACTACCTTCATGCCGCGCCCGCCGCCGCCCGAGGCGGCCTTGATCAGCACCGGATAGCCGATCTCGCGTGCAAGCCGCTTCGTCTCCTCGCCATAGTTGACGGCGCCGGGCGAGCCCGGGACCACCGGCAGCCCGAGCTCGACCGCGGTACGCTTCGCCTCGACCTTGTCGCCCATCGTGCGGATATGCTCGGCCTTCGGGCCGACGAAGATGAGGTTGTGCGCCTCGATGATCTCGGCGAAACGGGCGTTTTCGGAGAGAAATCCGTAGCCTGGATGAATTGCGTTGGCGTTGGTGACTTCGGCGGCCGAAATGATCGCCGGAATATTGAGATAGCTGTCTTTTGCCGCGGGCGGGCCGATGCAGACCGCCTCGTCGGCGAGGCGGACATGCATGGCGTCGGCATCGGCGGTCGAATGGACCGCGACGGTCTTGATGCCCATTTCGTGGCACGCGCGGTGGATGCGCAGCGCGATCTCGCCGCGATTGGCGATCAGAAGTTTCTCGATGCTCATGGGCTGGATCAGCCGATAGTGAACAGCGGCTGGTCGAACTCGACCGGCTGGCTGTTCTCGACATGCACTGACTGAAGCGTGCCGGACCTCGGCGCGGTGATCGGGTTCATCACCTTCATCGCCTCGATGATGAGGATGGTGTCGCCTTCCTTCACCGCTGCGCCAGCGCTTGCAAAATTGGGCGCGCCAGGTTCAGGAGCGAGATAGACGGTGCCGACCATCGGCGAGCGCACGGCATCGGCAAAGGCATCGGCAGCGGGGGCTGCAGGAGCTGCCGCCGGCGCGGCCGCCGGAGCGGGGGCTGCGGGCGCCGCGGCCGCGGCAGGGGCATAGGCTATTGGCGCAGCAGCCGCGGTCAGGGTGCGCGCGACGCGCACCTTGCGATCGCCATCCTCGACCTCGATTTCCGAAAGCTGCGTGTCGTCGAGCAGTTCGGCAAGCGCGCGCACGAAGGCCGGATCGATGTTGATGCCCTGCTCTTTATGGTCACCCATAGATATTTTCCTGTTGCTGCGGCGCCGGATCGCAGGCGCCCTGACCCCTGTTTATGATCGCGCCTCTTGTCAGAAGCGCGCGGCGGCGTCCAGCGCCAGCGTGTAACTCTCGGCGCCGTGCCCCGCGAACTGGGCGGCCGCTGCCATGCCCACATAGCTGATATGACGGAATTTTTCGCGCTTCATCGGGTCCGAGAGATGAACCTCGATCACCGGCACCTTGATCGACTTGATCGCGTCGTGGATCGCGATCGAGCTGTGCGTATAGCCGCCCGCGTTGAGAAGCACAGCTTTCGCGCCGGCGACATAGGCCTCGTGCAGCCAGTCGATGAGCACGCCTTCATGGTTCGTCTGCCTGCATTCGAGCGAGAGGCCGAGCTTTTCCGCCTGCGCCTCGAGCCGGGCGTGAATGTCATTGAGCGTGTCATGGCCGTAAATCTCCGGCTCGCGCGTGCCGAGCAGATTGAGATTGGGACCGGAGAGGACGTAGACGATGGGCTTGTCGGTCAAAAGGCGGGCTTTCGGTTGCGGCAAATCACGCTCCCCCTATATGGGCTGCTTGGCAAAAGGCAAAGCAAGGGTGCAGCGGTGATTTCGATCGTCCTCAACGGCGAACAGCGGCAGGTACGAAGCGGCAGCATTGCCGATCTCGTCGCCTCGCTGGGGCTCGATGTGAAGAAGGTCGCCGTCGAACGCAACCGTGAGATTGTGCCGCGCTCGACGCTCGCCGATGTCGCGCTCGCCGAGGGCGACGCACTGGAAATCGTTCATTTCGTGGGAGGCGGCTGATGGCCGCTGCGAGGATCGTACCCAATCGCTACACCGGCGATCCCAAGGCGGGGGCTGGCTTCTTCAACGATGTGCTGGGGCTCGAAACCGCGATGGCGATGGATTTCATCACCATCTACCGTTCGGCCGCGCAGCCCATGGCGCAGATCAGCATCCTCAGCGAGGACCCCTCGGGCCTGCGTCCCGCCTATTCGGTCGGGGTCGACGACGTCGATGCGGTCCACGCGCGCGCCATCGAGGCGGGGCACGAGATCGTTTATGCCCTGCGCGACGAGCCTTGGGGTGTCCGCCGCTTCTTCGTTCGCGATCCGCTCGGCGACATTGCGAATATCGTACAGAATAAGGATCGAGTGTGAGCAGTATCGACAGTTGGAGCGTTGCCGGGCGGACATTCACGTCGCGGCTGATCGTCGGCACCGGGAAGTACAAGGATTTCGAGCAGAATGCCGCGGCGGTCGAAGCCTCAGGGGCCGAGATCGTCACCGTTGCGGTGCGCCGGGTCAATGTCTCGGATCCAGGAGCGCCGATGCTCACCGACTATATCGACCCCAAGAAGATCACCTACCTTCCCAATACGGCAGGCTGCTTCAACGCCGACGACGCGATCCGCACGCTGAGGCTCGCGCGCGAGGCGGGGGGATGGGACCTTGTGAAGCTCGAAGTGCTCGGCGAGGCAAAGACGCTCTACCCCAATATGCGCGAGACGCTCGAAGCCACCGAGGTGCTCGCCAAGGAGGGCTTTTTGCCGATGGTCTACTGCGTCGATGATCCGATCGCCGCGAAGCAGCTCGAGGACGCCGGCGCAGTCGCCATCATGCCGCTTGGCGCGCCGATCGGCTCGGGGCTCGGCATCCAGAACCGGGTCACGATCCGCCTCATCGTCGAGGGCGCCTCGGTGCCGGTGCTTGTCGATGCCGGCGTCGGCACCGCAAGCGATGCGGCGGTGGCGATGGAACTTGGCTGCGACGGCGTGCTAATGAACACCGCGATTGCCGAGGCGAAGGACCCCGTCCGCATGGCGCGCGCGATGAAGCTCGCGGTCGAAGCGGGGCGCGATGCCTATCTAGGAGGACGGATGGGCCAGCGCCGCTACGCGGATCCCTCGAGCCCGCTCGCCGGGTTGATCTAGATTAATTTTCGCCTTTTTGGTGGGGCGCTCAAGCGGAACGCTGACGGCGCCCCCTCGTTGATCTGTTGTGAGGCATGTGCCTCGTTTCAGACAAGGAGATCTCCCCGTGGGTGAATTCAAGGACAAAACGAAAGGCCTCGCCAATGAAGCGGCCGGCAATGCCAAGCAGGCGGTTGGCGATGCGACGGACAATGAGCGGCTGCGCGCCGAAGGCGCAGCGCAGGAAAGAAAGGGCGAGGCCCAGAATCTGACCGGCAAGGTGAAGGGCGCGCTTGGCGACAAGATCTGACGCCCCCTCCCTCGATCGAGGAAAAGGCCTCCGGCAATGCTCGGGGGCCTTTTTTCTTGCTGCGTGTCCGATCAGGGCAGCCGCTGGACGGGCGGCGGCGTCCAGCCGCCGTCGATCGCTTCGCGCCGCGGCAGGTACAGGCGCAGGTTCATCGTGAAGGGCCCGCCCGGGGCCGGCAGCCAATTGGCCTCCTTTTCAGCGCCTGGACTGGCGTTCTGGATATAGAGATCGAGCGAGCCGTCTGCGTTGAACTTAAGCTTGTCGCGGTCGCCAATCGCAAAGCGGTCGATCGGATTGGCGACGAAGAGCTGGTCGGGCCCGTACATGGTCAGTGACCAGAAGGCGTCGGCGGGAGGGAGTTCCTCCTTCTCAAAATGAAGAATATATCGCGCCTTGCCAGTGAGCAGCTTGCCCTCGCTATCGAGCGGCACCATCGGATAGATGGCGTCTTCGGGCGGCAGGGCGCCAAGCCCCGTAAAGCTGATGAAGGCGCGCTGCAGATAGTCGTTGCCGTAGACGCCGAGCGCGTTGCCGAGCGCGACCCAGCCATTTTTCGTGAGACTGAGGCCCCGGCGCCTCTCGGCGATGCGGCGATGGGCATCGGCCGCCGCGCGGGTGAGCCCGCGCTCGACCGCAGGGTGTGCGGCGGCAAGATCGAAGCTTTGCCCCGGCACCAGCCCGATACGCTCCATGCGCAGCAGCATCGCATAGTCGCTTGCGTGCGGCGGGTTGCGCTTCAGCGTCTCGGCAAAGAGCGCAAAGAAGGCGGCGGGCGTCATCTGCGCGACCTGCTCCACGGGCGGGGTCTTCATGTCGACGTCAGGGTCGAAGCTCACCGCTTGCACGGGGCGGGATTTTCCCCATTGCGACAAGGGCGCCGCGGCGAACCCGGCCTGGAGCTCATGCACATGATCATAGTCGGCCGCGCCATTGGTCTGGATGCGCCCGATGATCCATCCCTGCTCGGTGGGGCTGCGAATGATCCGCACGCCCTCAGGAAGCTTTCCCGCCCAGCGCGGGCCGACGAGCGCGGCGGTGCCGCCGCCGTTCCCTGTGGTGCGCGTGCCGAGCGCTGCGAACACTTCGCTCCACATGTCCATGATGGGGACCACATGATAGCGGCTCGCGGTGTCCGGCAGCGTCAATATCAGCGGTTCCTTGCCGACATCGAACCAGAGGGTCGAATAAAGGGTGTCGGCGTTCGGACGCACCACCTCCTTGAAACTTGCGTCCGGATAGGTCTTCATATGCGCGAACTGGTTCATCGGCGCGCGCAGCCGTCCTTCGCTCGCATGGGTCGAGACGCGGCGCGTTACCTCCATCAGTACCATCGGATAGGCGTAGATATAGGCCTCAAGGCCGATGGCGTAGGCCTCCTCTTCGGTCGCCGGCACGGCTTCGGCTGCGGCTTTCACCGGTCCGGCGAGAAGTGCTGCTGCCATCGCGGCAAGGGCAAGAAACATTTTCATGATGCATGGGTCTCCTCTCGGCGTCTCGCCTACGCGCCCTCCGCCGCCAAGTCTGTCAATGAGCCGACAATCTCTTTGGGAATCGATCGCGCGCGGCCTAGAACGGCGGGGGAAGGGGAGTTGATATGCGCAGGAGGCTCGAGGCCGACCGATCGCAGGGGCATTGGGGGAAGGAGGAGCGGGTGCGGGCGCTCCGGCTTTGTCCGCTCTTTCGCGACTGGCCCGAGGCGCGGCTTGGCGAGCTTGGCGCAGTCGCCCGCGCCCAATCTTACGCGCGCGGCGCCGACATCGGCGCGCAAAGGGCGCCGCGCCGCGAGGTGATTGTGATCGCCAAGGGCGGCGTCGAGATCTGCAGCGGTTCAGCCGAGGGCAAGCGCTTCGTCCTCGGCCTTGCCGGCGCGCCCGATGTGCTTGCGCTCGTGCTGCTTTTCTCGAAGGTACGGCTCCCTTATGAATTTCGGGCCTATGCCGAGAGCGTCCTGCTGCACCTGCCGTGCGATGCACTGACCGCGATCCTCGATGCTGAGCCCATCCTCTGGCGCGACGTCGCGCTCCTCCTTTGCACCCGGCACGGCGACAGTCTGCGCCTTCTCCACAACCAGACGCTCGGCTCGCTCGAACAGCGGATGGCGGCGACGCTGGCTCAGCTTGGCCGGATTCACGGCATTGCGGCGGAAGAAGGCATAGAAGTCGGGCTCCGCCTGCCGCAGGAGCAACTGGGCGCGATGCTTGGCGTGACGCGGCAGAGCGTCAACCGCGTGCTGCGCGACATGGAGCGCGCTGCATGGATCGCGATCGATTATAATCGCATCACGATCCGCGATACCGCTGCACTCGAGGCCATCGCGCGGGAGGGCTAATGCCTCAGCGACCGCCCGAGGCGACGATGTCGACGTCGGTCATCCCGCCGTCGCGGCGCAGCATCACGACATAGGCAAGATCGCCCTTGGTGCCGCCGAGCATATGCTCGTTGCCGCGCACGCGGTGATCGCTCGTATAGCCTGCACGCACGGCCATCGTGTGATAATAGTCGAGCACGCCCTGGATCGATGCGGCGGTCTGGAAATTGACAACGCGGATGTTGCACTTGCCGCCGTCGACACCCGCCGCTTCGCGCAGCGTCGCGCGCGGATAGACCGGGAAGGCCGCGGGCATGCGGTCGGCCCAGCCGTTGGAATAGGTGAGCTTCGCATCGCAGCTGCCCTTGGTCTGCTCGCGCGCGAGCGCGCCAATGGTGACGGCGCGCTTGGCGGCGCAGTCTCCGCCGCAGCCTTCCTCCATCGGAAGCGCCTTGGGAGCGGCGAGAAGCTTGCCCGCCTTCATCGCCGCTGCCGCCTCGGCAGCGGTCGCAGCCTTGCCGGCAGCGACGCCGGGGACGCCGCCCTCGACCGGACGATTTCCCGGGCCCACCGCGTTGCGATTGGCCTGACCCGCAAGCTTGGGGTCGACCATGATCTTGTCTTCAAGCGCCCCCTTGATCGCAGGGTCGCCGCCCGTCAGCCCATCGTCGAGTGGTGCAAGATCGGCCTTTTCGGGATTGTCCCGGCAGCCCGCGAGCCCTGCGGTCGCGATCAGCAAACCGGCAACGAGCCATTTTCCCCGCAAGATCATCGCTAACACTCCCTTAATCTTTCATCCGGACTAGCCGAATTCTGGTTAAGAAGATGTGAGGAAAAAGCGTTAACCGGTAAGGCTTTATTAGCCGAAAACTGTCTCGGAGCGAGACGCATCCGGACTCAAGCGGATGAGGCGCGAGGTTTCGACCGCCGCCTGCCGGTGGATAACGGCCTCCCGGTAAACGGGGTCGGTGACCATTTCCATGAAGGCGCTGCTCGTCGGATATTCAGCGATAAAGACCGCGTCCCAGCGCTCGCCGTCGGGACCGATCACCATCGCCTCCATCGTACCGCGCCAGACAATCCGGCCCCCGACGCGCTGGAAGACTGCCCCGCTCTCCGCGCCATAATGACGATAGGCCTCGGCGCCGGTGAGATCTTGGCCCGCGAGCGCATGGCCGGCGGGATAAGCGGCCTGCTCACGAAAGCGGACGAGGTTGAGCATGTGGATGAGCGTGTCGCGCGGCAGTGCCTTGAAGGCGTCGAATTGCGCGCGCTCGGGGTCGACATGATGGTCGGTCATGGTTTGAACTCCTTGCGCTTTTGTCGCCACTGCTGGGCGCTTTGCCTCCATGCGTCCACGGGCGCGTCCTCGAAGGGGGCGGGAAGACGGGTCGGGCCGCTGTTCGCGGCGCCGAGGCGTTTGGCGAGTGCCTGCGAGCGGCGATTGGCGGGATCGATGCTGTGCATGAGCTCGGGCCAGTTCAGAAACTCGACGGCAAAGTCGCACGCGGCGACTGCGCCTTCGAAAGCATAGCCCTTGCCCGCGAATTTCGCGCGCACGCCATAGCCGATTTCGGGGCCCGGCCAGCCATCGGGTTCCCAGGGGCCGAGCCGTCCGACCCATTCGCCTGTTGCGCGCTCAATGACCGAGAACATCGAAAAGCCGCGGATGTGCCACGCGCCTGCCAGCGTGCACCACAAGCGCCATGCCTGCGCGCGCGGACAGGTCCCGCCGAGGAAGCGCATCGTCTCCTCCTCGGCGCACATCGCGGCGAATGCGTCGAAATCCTCAGCGGCGGGCGGGCGCAGGATCAACCGCTCGGTGACGAGAAGAGGTCCATTGAGCATGACAGTCCTTTCGGCGAGGCGGCGAGGTGAGCCTTGCGCTTCTGGGCGATGAGGAAAGCAGGAGCAAGGTGCAATTGTGGGGCGCGAAACAGACGAGGGCGCCGTCCGAAGACGACGCCCTCTCCATCACGAGATGCGGGTGGAGGGGTCCGAAACCCGCACCCGCAATGGTTTTCCTCTGCCTTTAGCGGCAGCGATATTTGTCGCGGTCGATTTCGCGGCCGAGCAGCGCGCCGCCCGCGGCGCCGAGCACCGTTCCGAGCAGCTTGTCGCCGTCGCCGGCGATCTCATGACCCGCAAGCCCGCCGACGGCGCCGCCGATCAAAAGACCCGTCGTGCCATTGTCCTTCTTGCAGCGATAGCGGCCGTCGCTGCCGCGCCAGATGCGCGTATTCCTGTTGATGCGCTGATCGCGCGCATAATGGCGGCGATCGCGGTCCTTGCGATAGAAGCCTGCATCCTGGTCGGCGCTCGCGAAGACATGGCCGGGCGCCGGCGCGGCGGGCGAAACGCCGGCATAGGCGGGGGCAGTGGCGGCAACGCCAATTGCCGCAGCCGCTCCGAGCAGGCTTTTGGTGAGATTACGCATCATAAGTCCTTTCCTGGTTCGACGCCTTGATGCCCGACGGTACCCGGCGTTTCGCTGTGAGAACGGCTCCAAACTGAACTGCGTTGCATGAACCCTCGGCAACAAGACGAGAGGAGCGCTGGCGGCGATGAACCGAAAGGCTCTTGCCGTGCCCCCGATGAAGTGCAACATTGGGGACAATGCTCAACTTCGCATCGATCGTCATCGGCGTTATCGCCTTGATTTTGGCCATTCCGGCTTTCATCCCGCTTCTCGGCTGGGCGAACTGGATCGTGGTGCCGATCGCGGTTGTCGGGCTTGCGCTCGGCGCGATGTCGAACCGGACCAGCGGCCGCAATCTCAATATTGTCGTGATCGTCGTCGGCGTTGTGCGCCTGATGCTCGGCGGCGGCCTTTTCTGATCCTTCTTTTTTCCCGAAGAGCAAGATCATGACCGACCCAAAGGCCCCCGCGGGGAGCAACCAGGGGGGACTGCCCTACGCGCTGGCGGCTTACGGAATCTGGGGTTTCGTTCCGCTTTTCTTCAAGCTTCTCGAAAGCGTGCCGCCGGTCGAAGTGCTCGCGCAGCGCATCATCTGGTCGCTCCCGCTTTGCGTCGTCATCATGCTCGCCCGGCATCAGATCTACGACTTTCTCGCGGCCCTCAAGAATGTGCGCGTTCTAAGACTGTTGCTCGCCAGTGCGCTGCTGATCGCGCTCAACTGGCTCGTCTATATCTACGCGATCTTCACGGATCATGTGCTTGCCGCGAGCCTTGGCTATTATCTGAACCCGCTCGTCAATGTGATGCTCGGCATGCTCGTCCTCGGCGAGCGACTGAGCAAGCTTCAGATGCTCGCGGCGGCGATCGCGGCTTTGGGAGTGGCCATCCTCCTCGCAGGCGCGCTCGATACGCTGTGGATCAGCCTGACGCTTGCCTTCAGCTTTGGCCTCTATGGCCTGATCCGCAAGATCGCACCTGTCGGCTCATTGCCGGGCCTTGCGATCGAAACGACGCTTCTGCTGCCGCTCGCGGCCGCGGCGGCGCTCTATTATATCTGGATCGGCGACGGCGCCGGCTTCGGAAGCGACACGGGGATCAGCTGGATTCTTGCAGCCGGCGGCGTTGTCACCGCAGTGCCGCTCCTCCTTTTTGCCACTGCGGCGCGGCGAATGAGCTACGCGACGCTCGGTTTCGTCCAGTTTCTCGCCCCCACGCTCCAGTTCCTGCTGGGCCTCTTCGCCTTTGGCGAGCCGCTGAAGCCCGCCCAGTTCCTTTGCTTCCTGCTCATCTGGACGAGCGTCGCGGTCTTCAGCTTCGACATCTGGCGCAAGCGGCGCGCTGAACGCGCGGCGGTCGCAGCCTGAACCTTCAGGCGCCTTGCCCGGCAAGGCGCCATGCGAGCGTCTCGCCCGCGTGGAAGGGGATGACGTCTCCGATCCGTTCGGGAACAGGGGTAGGGCCGCGCTCGAGGGTGATGCAGCCCTCGTTGAGCGGGAGCCCGTAGAAACGCGGGCCATGCTCGCTTGCAAATCCCTCGAAATGGGCGAGCGCCCCGTCCTCGTCGAAGGCCTGGATATAGCTTTCGAGCGCATAGGGCGCGTTGAAGATCCCTGCGCAACCGCACGCGGCTTCCTTGGTGTGGACCGCGTGCGGCGCGCTGTCGGTGCCGAGGAAGAATTTGGGCGATCCCGAGGTCGCGGCGGCGCGGACGGCGAGGCGGTGATGCTCGCGTTTGGCGACGGGCAGGCAATAGGCGTGCGGGCGGATGCCGCCGACGAGCATTGCATTGCGGTTGATATGAAGATGCTGCGGGGTGATGGTCGCAGCGATGGTCGCCGCTGCGTCGGCGACAAACTGCGCGGCTTCGGCTGTGGTAATATGTTCAAGGACGATCTTGAGTGCGGGCAGCGCCTTTGCGAGCGGCGCGAGGGTTCGCTCGATGAACACGGCCTCGCGGTCGAAAATGTCGACCTCGGCGTCGGTGACTTCGCCGTGGACGAGCAAAGGCATGCCGATTGCCTGCATCCGCTCCAGAACCGGCATGATGTTCGCGATATCGGTGACGCCGTGCGCGCTTCCGGTGGTGGCATGCGCGGGATAGAGCTTTGCAGCGGTGAAGATGCCCTCGCCATGGCCGCGCGCCAATTCGTCCGCGTCGCTTCTATCGGTGAGATAAGCAACGATGAGCGGGGTGAAATCGAGTTCGGCAGGAACCGCTGAACGGATGCGATCCCGGTAGGCAATGCCCTCGGCGACCGTCGTCACCGGCGGCGAGAGGTTCGGCATCACGATCGCGCGCGCGAACTGGCGCGCGGTATAAGGGGCGACATGCGTCAGCATCGCGCCGTCGCGCAAATGGACGTGCCAGTCGTCGGGGCGGCGGATGGTGAGGCGGTCGGTCATAAGATGGCCTTCGGCAGATCGTGGCTTGGCTTTGGCTCGCGCGTCCCTAGATTATCGCAATGGCCAATACCACCCTCAACGACCGCGCCCTCATCCGCCTCTCAGGTGACGATGTCCGAGGCTTCCTCCAGGGGCTCGTCACCAACGACGTCGCCGGCAATTTGCCCGTCTGGGCTTCGCTCTTGACGCCGCAGGGAAAGGTGCTTTTCGACTTCCTCGTCTGGGGCGACGAGGATGATCTGCTCCTCGATTGCGAGCGCGACGCGTCCGAGGAACTCGCCAGGCGCCTGACTCTCTATCGCCTCCGCCGCGCGATCAGCATTGCGCGCGAGGAGGAGCTTGCCGTGCATTGGGCGCCGTTTGGCGACCTCGGCGCCCCCGACCCGAGGCTCGCTGCGCTCGGCCAACGCTGGCTCGCGCCGCGGGACGCGGGCGAGGGCGGCGCTGATGCCGATTGGCGCGCACATCGGCTCTCGCTTGGCGTTACCGAAGGACGCGCCGAGCTTGGCGATGGCACAACGCTCTGGCTCGAATGCAATGCCGCTGAGCTCAATGGCGTCAGTTTCACCAAGGGCTGCTATGTCGGGCAGGAAAATACCGCGCGCATGAACTGGCGGCAGAAGGTCAACCGGCGTCTGGTCGTGGTGCCGCTCGCCGCGGCGGAGCCCGC
Organism: Sphingopyxis flava; assembly: GCF_900168005.1. Taxonomy (GTDB): domain Bacteria; phylum Pseudomonadota; class Alphaproteobacteria; order Sphingomonadales; family Sphingomonadaceae; genus Sphingopyxis; species Sphingopyxis flava. The sequence continues at coordinate 2,382 of NZ_FUYP01000010.1, read as the reverse complement.
GCGCCAGATCATCGCCTATCCCGATCTCGGCTGGTCGGTCGAGCATCGCCGCGTCGAGACGATCGACGCCGCGAAGGCGCCGGAATGGCTTCGCGCAGGGCTCGCTGCGCCCGCTTCGTGACGCGCCCGGCCGGACGTGATATTATATTGGGGCCATGCGCGCTCTTCTGCTCTCCTCGGCGCTCCTCGCCGCATTCGCTGCACTTCCCGCGAAGGCGCAGGATTGCAGGGCCTCCGTTCCGCCGGTCGAAGTGGGAGAGCCGCTGGTGCCGATCGAACCCGAACCCGCCACCCAGCCTGCGAGGCTTGCGCCGCTCGCCGCGGATTCGCCCTGGCTGCCTCGCTTCGCTGCGGCGGCGGACGAGCTTTTTCCGGCGCTCCGCTCACGCGAGGCCGCGCGCTGGGAGCCGCTTCTCGGCGGACGCTGGCTGGGGGCTGCAAAGCGCGAGGCGGTCGCCGCGCTGCTTGCCGACCGCTGCGCTGCGTTCGCGCCGCTGTTCGCGGCCTCCGGGCCCATCGAGCGCAGAATTTTCGGCTGGAGCATTCCCGCGGGCTATAGCGCCGCCGACCGCGCCGAGATCGAAGCGAAGCCCGAGGCCGAGGCGCTGGTCTGCTGGGCGGCGGGGGAGGGCGGCGTGCAGCTCTGGCCGGAAACCGCGGACGAGGCGGACAACCGTGCGGGGCGGCCCTTTGCCTGCGCGCGCATCACCTATTCGCTGCGCGGCGGCGTGCCGAGCTGGCGGGCGTTCGTCGAGCGCGGCTGAACGCAGCCCATCTTAACCCTTCTCCAACGCATCGCATGCGAAAAGCAGTCTATGTTGGGGCGATTTATCGGTCTGGCCGCGGGGATTGCGGCCGTGTCGGTCGGCATGGCGGGGATTGCCAGCCGCTCGGCTTCCGATCGCGCGCCATCCACGTTGGACGCGGGCGATGAAAATTCCAATTGGACGACCGAAAGCCGCAAACACGGTGGCTGGACCGAGGCCTCTCCACGCGAAAGCGCGGGCGAGGTCCGACTGAGCCGCGCTGGAGATTCGCATTTTTATGCCGATGCCGAGATCAATGGCCGTCCGGTGAGGATGATGGTCGACAGCGGCGCTTCCATCGTCGCGCTCACGAGGGCTGACGCTGAGGCGGTCGGGGTCGATGTCGATCGGCTGCCAGTTTCAGGGACCGCGCGCACCGCGGGGGGCGATGTGCCGATGCGGAGGCTGACGCTCACAAGCGTCGATGTCGACGGCATCGAGGTTCGCGGGGTGCCGGCTGCGGTCGTCGATGCCGATATGGGCGTATCGCTCCTCGGACAGAGCTATCTTGCGAAACTCGGCGCCGTCACAATCGAGGGCGACACGATGACCTTGCGGTGAGGGACGGCCGGGCTGCTGTCGGTCAGGCGGGCCAGGTAAGCAGGGCGCGGGCGCCCTCATCGAGCTCGATCGACCCTGGGTCGGTGAGCAAAACGGCCTCACCGAGCGTGAACGCCTCTCCCTCCGCCCGGCATCCCCGCGAAAGCGGGACGAATGTGGCCTCGCCCGCGATGCGCCCGATCATCTTGCGATCGAATGGCCCGGACAGATGGGCAAGGTGGAAATGCGGCCCTTCGACCAGCATCCGGCTCGCCTGCGGATCGACGACGGTATCGCGCGGGTCGTGGACCGGGCCAGGCGTCGCGACCCTTAGCCCTTCGTCGAGATGCAATTCGCGCGGGCGGCCGTAATCATAGAGCCGGTAGGTGCAGTCGACATTCTGCTGGACCTCGACGACCGTCAGCCCGCCGCCGATCGCGTGGATCGTGCCAGCGCGGTTGTAGACGAAATCATTGGGCTTCGACGCGCGCCAGTCGATCATGTCCGTGATGCTGCCGTCGAGCGCTGCGGCTCGCAGCGCATCGCGCGTCGTCTTCTCGGTCAGTCCGACGCCGAGTTCGGCTCCGGGATCGGCGGAGAGGATGAGCCAGCATTCTTCCTTGCCGCGCGGATAGCCCGCTGCGCGCGCGGCCTCGTCACCCGGGTGAACCTGGATCGACAGCCGCTCGGATGTGAACAGAAATTTGACAAGGATGGGGGCATCGTCACCTGAGGGATGGGCGAACCAGATTTCGCCGATCCGCCGGCCTGCAAAGTCGCCGAAGGTGGGCGGGATGTCGGTGCGGCCCCAGGGCTTTTCGACGATGATCGTTTCGAGGCGCGTCAACATGGGGCGAAGATCGGGTGCGGGTCCCGGTAGGTCAAGTCTTATAGGTCAAGCCGCCCGAGGGAACGGGTACGGCGGGAAGGGAAGGCGCTTCCCTAACCGCTCTTATTCGTGGCGATGTTGTTCTTGGGGAAGATCAATCGTTGGCGGCAGCGGGCGTTTGAGCAGGCCGAGTGCCTCCGCTGCGTC
>NZ_FUYP01000045.1 GCF_900168005.1 Sphingopyxis flava | reverse complement strand
CCGATCGTGATAACCTCTGCCATGGACGCCTCCTTCTCATAGGTGTTCTGCAACACCTACCTTGGCACATAGATGCCGTCGGGGGGCGTCCACCCATCAGACGACGGACATCCGCGAGCTAACGGCCCACTTCCGTTCGGAGATGGATGAGATGTTCAAGCTCGCCGAGCAGCGAGGCGAGCTCAACCCGGCGCTCACCCCGCGCCATTGCCGCTTCATCATGATCGGTACTTTGCGCGGCCTGAGCGAGTTTCACCTGGGCGGCGTCGACCTTTCCGGCACGGATTTGATGGACCGGTGGATCGACACGCTGATCCGGGGGGTGGTCAATGATCGCGGTTCGTAGAATTAGCCGCGCGGCAGCCCAAGCCCCCGTTCGGCGATCACATTGCGCATAATTTCGTTCGTTCCGCCCGAAATGGTCCAGGCGAACGAATAGATGTAATCGAACATGCCAACGAAGCGCCGCTGCGAATTGTACGAGAGGCGCAGATGGCCATCGAGCCCTTCGATCCGCGCAATCAGATCGCCAATCTTCTGAATCAGGGTTGTCTGGAACAGCTTGATCCGGGCTGAAGCCATGGCCGTCGATGCGTGCGGCTCGCCATTTTCGTGATCGCGCAGCAGTTGGCGGATCAGGCGACGACTTGCCTGCAGGTCGGCCAGCAAGGTCATGAATTGGCGTCGGAATTCGTCATCTTCCAGCCATGCCGCCTTCGCCGCCACCGCGTTGCGATAATAGTCCTCCAGCATGTGCCGACGCCGTTCGCCCGCTTCAAAAGCCAGAACCCCCCGCTCGGAAGCCAATGTAGCCTGTGCTACCTTCCAGCCATCGTTTTCCTCGCCAACCAGATTTTCGACCGGGATGCGCACATCAGTCAGGAACAATTCCGAGAAGTCTGCGTATCCATCGATCTGTTCGATCGGGCGAATATCCAGCCCCGGCGTGTCCATGTCCATGATCAGGAAGGAAATTCCCGCATGCTTAGAGGCTTCGGGATCGGTCCGGACCAGCAGGATGCAATGCTGGGCAAAGCGCGACATCGATGACCAGATCTTCTGCCCGTTGATCACGTAATGGTCACCGTCGCGCACTGCGCGACACCGCAGGGATGCAAGGTCAGATCCTGCCCCCGGCTCGGAAAAGCCCTGGCACCAGACGGCACCCTGCGCTGCCGGCGGCAGGTAACGTACCTGTTGTTCAGGGCTGCCGCAGGGGATCAGCGTACCGGGCAGGTGATTTAGCGTTACGGTGTATACGCTGAGCTGCGGCGTGCCCGCCCTCGCCATCTCGTCGGCGACCATCATCTGGCCAGCGATGCCAAGATCTACCCCGCCAAACTTGCTGGGCCAGTGGGGCACTGACAGGCCCTGCTTGGCAAGTTCGCCAAACCACCAGCGCTGATATTCGACCGCTTCGTTCTCTGTACCGCGATCGGCAACTTCAGCCCAGTCGCTGGGCAATGTCTGGGCAATCCAGTCACGGATTGCCGAGCGAAAAGCGCTCTCATCGTGCCGCAGGTCGATGATCATCAGGCGATCTCCAGGACATCGTCATCATTGCCCAAGGCATCGGCAAACGCCCTGGCTGCCTCGTCGCGCAACGCACCGTTCGGCAAAAGCAGCATTTCATCGAGCCGCACTCGCTTGAGGAACAGGTGAGGATCGTATTCGCACGTGAAGCCAACCCCGCCATGCAGCTGTACACAGTCACCGGCGATGCGGGCCGCGACCTCGGTCACGTTGGCCTTGGCCATGACCGACCAAAGCAAGGCACCGGGCAACGATGCATCGATCTGCTCCGCCGCCTGCCAGACGAGCTCGTCTGCTCCCTTCGCATTGACCTGATGGTCCGCCGCGCGATGCTTGAGCGCCTGAAACGAACCAATCGGACGGCCGAACTGCTCGCGCTCCTTCATATAGGCTATGGTCCGGTCAAGCGTTCCGCGCGCGGCGCCGGCACTGTCCGCCGCTAGCGCGAGCGCATAGAGCGAGACGAGCGTTGGGCGCAGTCCGCGCAAAGTCATCACTTTCTTGCACGCGGACATCGGGAACGAAATAACCGAGCGTGTATCGTCCCAAATCCTCAGCTGTTCTGCTTTACTTGCGTCGAGATCGATCAGCTCAATATCATCGCCCTCACCGGCAATCAGCGCGGACTTGGCGCTGGCGTCGCCCAACAGCCAGACCGCTCCATCGGTGCGCTGAACGTCCATGCTTGCCGAAAGCGCGAGCGTGACCGATCCGGCCACAACGTCGGCTATCAGGCCAGCAATTGGCTCTGCGCCTGCCGCTTCGCTTCTGGCCAGTGCTTCCACAGCGACACTGGTGGCGAGGAACGATCCGGGTGCAGAGGCGCGCCCCAGCTCGTAGTTAAGAACTGCAAGGCCCTGCGAACCCAATCCGATACCACCGCTCGCTTCGGGCAGGGAAATCGCCAGCCACCCAAGCTCGGCGACCAACGATTGCAGTTCTTGGTCCAGCGCATTGCGGCCATCGGTAAAGCCGTGAACCGCCAGGCTGGAGCATTGCTCGTCCAGAACGGTTGCGATGCTTTCGCGCACTTCGGCCAAAAGATCCTGCATCGACTTTACCTCTCTCATTCGGTGCGCGAGGTTGCGTGAGTTCAGGGCAATGGGCTGGGCAGAAAGAATTCGCAACCTGTATGCCCCTAAGGTGCCGGGTGATCCCGCAAGATATCACGATTTCGATAATTGGTTTCACGACTTCCGTCGGCAGCTTTTCGCTGCCTAGGACGCAAATACCTTCGCGAAATTGCGTATCACGGCATTGCCGGTTGGATCACTGGCCTTCAGCGCAAATGTCTGGCCGACCATCGGCGCCGTGGCGACACGGAATTCGGGATCTTCGGCGCAACACAGATCGACGATGATCTGAGCCACCTCGTCCGGCGTCTGACCCATCTTGGAAAACGACTGCCCTGCAAGTTCGGAATATCGATCGACCATCCAGTCGTATGGCGGCGCCATGGCGGCAACCGCATCCTGCGACACCGCCTCCACATTCGCGACGAACGCGGTGTTAACGGGGCCTGGCTCGACGACGCTCAGCCTGATGCCCATGTTCAGCGCCAATGGCGCGAAAGACTCCATGAAACCTTCGACCGCAAACTTGGACGCGCAATAAGCATCGTTGAACGGCTGCCCAACCAGGCCGCCGATGCTCGATACGCTGATTATCCGGCCAGATCCGGCAGCGCGCATATGCGGGACGACAGCCTTGGTGGCATTCCAAACTCCGAAGAAATTGACCTCCATTATTTGGCGCAGGTCAGCGTCGCTGGTCTGTTCGATAGACGCAAGCAGACCAGCGCCGGCATTGTTGATCAAGACGTCAAGCCGTCCATAGGATTCGATCACGCCGACAAGGCAGGCATCGATTGCCGCCGCATCGGCAACGTCGAGAGCGCGAACGTCCAGCTCGGCCCCGGCCGCTTTCGCCACCTCCTGCAGTTCGCCTTGCTTGGTGACATCGCGCATCGTCGCGACGACATTGTGCCCGGCCTGCGCGAGACGGACCGCAGTGTAGAGGCCGACACCGGTCGAACAGCCGGTTACGAGAGCAACCGGCATATCAGCCATCCACGGCAACCTTGTCGAACTTGACGTAGATATGCTCAGGTACGCGCATCATGTAACCGCGAATTGCCGGTGCAGGCTTGTCCGGATCAAGCCGCAGGTTATTCAGATTGTCCATTACCGCATGAAGTGCGCGGGTCATTTCGACCCTGGCGAGATGCTGGCCAACACAGATATGCGGGCCACGCGCAAACGAGTAATGTGCGCGCTTTTCGCGGAGTATATCGAAACGGTCAGGATCGGGATAGATTGCCGGATCGCGATTGGCTGCCCCTGCGAGCACATCGAGAAAGGCGCCCTTTGGGATCTTGATTCCGCCAAGCTCTACATCGGTTGCTGCTACACGGGTTTGGGCAAGCACCGGCCCATCCCAACGCAAGGCTTCTTCAATTGCGGCGGGGATCAGGTTGCGATCTTTGCGGATGGCCTCGTACTGATCGGGGTTGCGCAGGAGCGCGGTCAGCAAGATGCTGGTCCCGCGATATGTCGTATCGCCTGCCGCATTCATCAGCTGACGCAGGAAGGAAACCAGCACCAGTTCGGGTAAATAATCGCCATCGACTTCAGTCATCGCCAGCAGGCTAATCAGATCGTCGCCGTGGTTGGCGCGGCGTTCGTCGATAAGTGCCTTGAAATACTCGCCCAACTTGATGCCGGCTTCGATTGCCTGCGACATATGCTCGAAATCGGTCTGCCCGATTGCCAGGCGCTGGAAGGTCTCAACATCGCTGCGCGGCAAGTCGAGCTGCTTGTAGATCACCTCGAACGGGTAGCTGTGCGTAAATTCGTCGACCAGGTCCGCCTCTCCGCGCGGCAGAAATTTGGACATCAGGCCATGCACGACCGGATCGACAATCGTCTCACCCCAAGTCTTGACGTGCTGCGGCAAAAAGATCTTCTGGAAGATCCGCCGCCAACGGCCATGGACGGGATTGTCCATCACGCTGATGCTCCCCATGCCGAAAGTATGGCCCAGGTTCATCTCGTAACCGGAGTTCGAGAAGCGCGAGGCATCGACCAACACCTCCTCGATTTCCTTGGTCCCCACGATCGTGAACCGGGGTGCGTCGCCATAGTAACAAGGATAGCCCATCTGCTCCCGAAATGATCCGGGAATCACCGCACCCTGGGCACGCAATTCATGGATTCGCGGATAGGGATCTGCATCGGTCCCGAAATTATCCTCATGCGAGAGGAAGGGGTCGTATGTCCGGTCGTCGAAATCCTGAATTCTGATGGCCGTTGACATAGCTATCCGCTCCGCTTTATGAAGTAATCGCTACATAGAAGCTGTGCGCGGCCTCGTCAACACGGTCCTTAGGGCAAGGCCTGGGGGTCGAGCGCACGACTGACCAGTTTTTCGACGAGCTCAACGATCTCGTCCTGCGACGGTTGGCGATCGGGAAAAATCCAATCGCGCAGCAAGACCGAGGATGCGAGCATTCCGAACGCCAGCCGCAGGCCCAGCGCGATATCGAAGGGCGGTTCGGCGCCTTGATCGGTGTATTTGCGTAATTGTTCTGCGGTGGCGGCATTGAGGAAGGAAAGGATTCCTTCGAAGGAAGGTCCGACCTCCTCCTCCGAAGCTTGGCTGCTGCTCGACAGGACCGCAAGGAACAGCGGGCGATTGTCTTCGAACAGGCGATAGACCTCGCGGAAATTGCGCAACTCAGCTTCTTTGCGCTCTCCACCGGACGGATTGCTTTCCAGAAAATCCTGCATCAGGCGGTTGAATGGTTGCGCCACGACCTCGTCGAACAAGGTCGATTTGCTGCCGAAATATCGAAACAGCAGCGTTTCCGATACGTCAGCCAAGCGGGCGATCTCGCGTGTTGTCGCACCGTGGTAACCGCGTTCGGCAAAGAGTTGCCGGGCTGCGGTGCAGATGCGTTCCGCAACGACTTCCCGTGAACGTCGTCGGCGGCGAACGCCGTTCGTGTTTTCCTGACCAATTCCGGCGCTCTTGGCAATCGTAGCGATCGAACCCTCCTGTGCCCTTGGGTCCCGCAATAGATGGCGCGCGATAGGCCGTCAAACCTGGCGGCATGATCCGCAGGTGATTAGCCTGCAGCTCGAAAGCGCGCCTGCCTGGCCCATCCCAACAGCAGGCTCACCCCAGCGACCAGGAGAACCGCCATCGCTGCATAGACCACAGCTTGGCCGAAGGACGCGGCCAGAACGCCGGCGGCAACGGGAAAGAGTATCTGTGGCAAGTAGAGCGCAAGGCTGATCATGCCGGTTGCCGTGCCGCTGTTTCCCCCCGGACCGATCGCCTCGAGCGCCAGGGCGTAGATCGCAGTGCCCGCAGCTCCCAGCCCCATGCCGACCAGGCCCAGCCCAATCGCCACCGGCGCCTCCCCGCTGCCGAGCGCCAACGTGGCGCAGCCAGTGACGCACAGGAGCATTCCAGCCGTCGTTGTGCCGGAGGTCCCCAGCCGCCTCTGGAAAAAGCCATAAGTGCCCGAACCGGCAAGCGATCCGAGCGCAAGGCCTGCCAGTAGCAACCCGATTTTTGCCGGATCGGTTATGCCGATCGAAGTGAGATAGAACGGCGAATAGATGCTGCCTGCGACCATCGTCCAGCCGATGACGATCGCAATGATCAGCAAGGCCATCGGTACGCGCGTCGTTGCGCGCGGCCGGTCCGGTTCGTCCGGGCTTGCCTGACCTGCGTTGCCATTGCCCGGCAGCGACAGCGCAAGTACGCCGGCAGGTGCCAGCACGAGGCCGACGAGGAATGCCAGGCGCCAGCTTTCCGCAGCCAATATGCCCACCGCCTGATAGGCAAACATGGCGATCGCCCCGCCCAAGAACGCGGACAGTCCCAGCATGGCATGCCGTTGCCGTTCGGGCAGCTGTGCGATCCCTGCCATTCCCGCCGTGAAGGCTCCGGCCATCGCCACCCCCATCAATACGCGCAGGGCCAGGATCAAGAGCGGAGAATGGGCTGCCGCCGGCGCGACGCCGACCGCGAGGAACGCGATCAGCGATCCCAGGTAAACAGTTCTTACCCCATAACGTGCAACCAGCAGCCCGGCCACCGGCGAGGCGATGGCAAAGACCGGGGCGGCGATGCTGCCGATCAGCTGGATCAGCAGGCCGGCCTGCGGGCTCTGCGCGAAACTCGCCTGCAGCGTCGGCAGGGCCGCGCCGACGGTGAACAGGCCCAGTGCGATATAGGTGCTGGTGAGCGCGAGGGCAGCCTTGGCCGCCAACCCAAGATTGCCCCACTCGCGAGCGACACTATCAGCCCCCTGATTTCCGTCCATTTTCGCCATGCATCTCCTCCTGGATGCACCCGACGACAGGCCTGCGCATCGCATGTTTCCGGCCGCCCGACTGGTCAGCCGTTCTCGCCAGTCGAGCACTGATGGACATGCATGCCGCCATCGACTGCAAGAACCTGTCCAGTGATATAGCGAGAAGCTGGAGACGCGAGGAAGCAGGTAACTTCCGCAATGTCTTCCGGCTGGCCGACGAAGGGCACCAGGTTCTCTCCGGCGAAGCCCTCGATCTGCTCGGGCGTCAGCACCTTGCGCAGCCCCTCGGTCAGGATGACCCCAGGAGACACGGCATTGCAGCGCACGTTCTTTTTGCCATATGCGGTCGCGATATCCATCGTCAGGCTGACGATGCCGATCTTGGAAGCCGAATAGGCGGCGCGCACGCTATCGCCCCGGAAGATCACGCCAGAGGTGGTGTTGATGATCGAACCGTATCCCGCATCGATCATGTGCGGGATGACATGCTTGCTGGTCAGCATCGGCCCGCGAAGATTGACAGCCATCGCCCTGTCCCACAGATCGACCGGCATATTGACGACGTCGCGGTCTTCGGCCTGGAAGGCGGGGCTTGTGCCGGCAGCGTTGTTGACCAAGATGTTGACCTTGCCGAATTTTTCGACCGCGCGCGCAGCAAGCGCTGCGACCTGCTCTTCGCAGGTGTGATCTACCTCGACCATCAGGGTCTCACCGCCGATCCGGGCGATATCTTCGGCGCAGCCCTGCAGGCCCTCGCCCATTGCCAGATCGCCAAGCACCAGCCTCGCTCCGCGCTCCGCGAGCATCAGAGCCGTGACCCGGCCGATCCCGTTGGCAGCGCCCACAACCATTGCAACCATGTTCTCTAGTGGTTTCACAGCGCATCTCTCTCCATCAGCACGTGCCTATGCGGTCCGGACAGGACGCCTGGTGCCGGTAATCCGCAGGTTGGTTGAAGCCGAGCGACTCCGTCCGCCTGCCATCTGCTGCGATGGGAGCGCTCGACTTACAATGGGCTGCGCACGCAATCACATTGATGATGCGCGGCGGCCTCTTCCCAACTCTGGCCTGCCCACCGCTGCCATCACTTCCCGAATGCTTCCGTCAATTCACATTGACGAAACCGCGCGGCGTCCATCTCACGTTATCCACGAGCCCCAGAAAGTCGCGTCCACTTTCGCACAATGCCTTGTCGGCAACCATCAGGTGCTGTGTCGCCGTGAAGTTATCGCGAAGCAGACGCTGAAGGGTACCGGCACGCAGACCCACGCCGCCGCTCGCGCGGTGAGCAAATATCGAGACTTCCATCATTGCCGTGGTGGCGTGGCAAAGCGCCACCCTCGCCCAGGTCATTTGGCGCAGTGGCACAGGCTCTCCCCTGCTGGTCGTATCAAGAATGTCACCCCAAATATCGTAACACAGAGCGCGCGCCGCGCGAATCTTGCCCTGCGCTGCGGAGTATCCCTCCTTGAAGGAATCGGACCCAGCCATGCCGGAAAGGATCGTCGGATGGCCGGAGGGCGCATGCACAAGCTCGCCCAACTCATCGAGTATGCGGCGTCCGTGGCCAAGGGCAAAGCCGGTGTGCCCCAATGCGCTGAATCCGACAACGCCGATCCGATAGCTGTCGCCTCCCCGCTTGCCTTCCAATCCGGTAGGCAAATGGGTGAACTCGCCAGGGACGAAAAGGTCAGACACGGCATAGTCTATGCTGCCCGTGCCCCGTAGGCCTAGCACGTCCCAGTTCCCCAACATCTTCGTGTCGCTTGCCGGGAAGACGAATATCCGCACCTCGGGATCCTTCGTTCCGGGAATAAGCCGCGGGGCACCATTTTCATAAACCATCGCACCCGCATGGATATAATCGGCGTGCAGGCACCCGCTACCATAGGTCCAGTGCCCAGTCAGACGGTATCCGTCACCTTCAACATCGGCACGCCCCATCGGTGCCCCTGCGCCAGCGATGATCGGACGCGAATTGCCGAAAATCGCCTGGTATCCTGCATCCGGCAGGAACGCGGCAGCCGAGGCGGTGGCGACATTGGCCGCCATCATGATCTACCCGGTCGCACCATCAAGATTGCAGATAGCTTCTACGACGGAAAGCACCTGGACGGGATTGGATTCCTCTCCTCCCATCGATTTGGGCACCATCAGGCTGAAGAATCCGGCTTCACGCATCGCGGCGACTACCTCGTCGCTCAGCCGGCCATTGGCGTCGTTCTGCTCACCCTTGCTCGATATCAGGGTTGCCAGCTGCTCCGCCTTGGCCAGCAAAGGAGACGCTCTGCCGTGGCTATGCAATTTCTTGTCGTGAATCATTACTCAAAACTCCTTATGCCGGGACAAGAGCAGCGTTCCCGCGAAGCGACGCGCAACTCGGTCTCAATCCTCAACAAATTCAAAGTCTGATTTCTTTGCGCCGCACAGCGGGCAGAACCAATCGTCCGGGATATCCTCGAATGGCGTGCCTGGCGCTATGCCAGAGACAGGATCGCCTTCCTCTGGCTCATAGACATGGCCGCAGTTCATACACATCCACATCAGACGTCGAACCTCACAAAGATATGATCGGGGCTGCGCATGAAGTGGCTGATGATCTTGGGCCACGGCTTGGCAGGATCGAGCCGGACGTTGCGCAGATTGTCGAGTACGCCTTCGAGCGCCCGCGTCATCTCGACACGCGCCAGATGCTGGCCAATGCAGATGTGCGGCCCGCCGGCAAAGGCGAGATGGCGAACGGTCCGTTTGCGAAAAATATCGAAACGGTTGGGATCTTCGAATTTTGTCGGGTCCCGGTTGGCCGACCCCATGCAGACGCCGACCACTGCACCGGCCGGGATCACCTTGCCATCGATCTCCGTATCGCGCTTGCAATAACGATAGGTCAGCGTCACTGGGCCGTCCCAGCGCAAAGCCTCTTCGATTGCCAGCGGAACAAGCGAGCGATCTGCGCACACTCGGGCGTATAGGTTCGGGTCTTCCAGCAGCTTGGCAAGAAGGACGCCGGTGGCCCGGTAGGTAGTATCCCCGCCTGCATTCACCAGCTGGCGCAGGAATGCGATCAGGACATCATCATCCAGATACTGGCCGTCAACCTCGACCGTTGCGAGGTGGCTGACGAGATCATCGCCGGGATTCTGGCGGCGTTGTTCCAGCATGGCGCGGAAAAACACGCCAAGCTTCTCCGTCGCTTCCGGTCCCTGCGGATAGCCGCCCTGGGAAAGCAGCTGGGCCACTGCCAGCTTGTGGAAGCGGGCCGATTCATCGGGATCGAGCAGCAACATCGAATAGATGATCTGAAACGGGAAGTGATGCGTGTAATCATCTGCCAGGTCGGCTTCGCCCTTCTCGATGAAGCGGCTCATCAAACGATCGACCACCGGCTGGACAAGTGAATCGCCCCAGCGCGCGACGACATTGGGAAGGAAAGCCTTTTGCAGCACCTTGCGGAAACGCTGGTGCTCTTCGCCGTCCATCACAGTGACGGTGCGGCCGAAAGATTTGCCCAGGCTGTGCTTGAACACCTCGTAATTGGTGAAGGTTTCCCCGTCCATCAGGACTCGGTTGCAGGCATCGTAGCCGAACACGGTGTAATGGTTCAGGCCGTGCATCTCCACGTCGTGATGCTTGGCGAAGACCTCGTTCAGCTCCAGCTTGTGGACCGCGCCCTGCTTTCGGTATTCTTCGAACACCGGGTAGGGATCGTCATAATCGCCGCGCATTGTGCGTTCCACGGCGAAGACATCGAAATCAGGATCGTCCAGATCCTCCAGCGGGGGCAATTCCGATTTGACCGCAGTGGCCATCATTCTTCTCCTTGCTCGGTAACCGGGTGCGCCGCCTCAACCGCCTCACCGGTCGAGATCGCCAGCAGCCATTCCTTGAGCTTGCCCGGAGGCGGGATCCGTCCGTCCGGGTCGAGTGCGGCGTTCTCGATGCGGTAACTGTCACCCAAGAACATGCCAAATTCGCCATCCGGCCCATATTTGCGCTGGGGCAGCCAGTCCTTGTGGAACTCCTTGGGCAGATACTTCTCGAAGAAGGAATAGTCCTTCTCCTGGATGTGAGCGTCGCCATCGAAAATCGGCCCGTCATAGATCGGTGCCGTAGGTTCGACGATCCTTAGTGTTGCCGGAGCATTAGCCATTTCAAATCTCCCAATATTCCCGCGTTCTGCAAACTGGTCCCGCCATCAGAACATTGCGCCGACATCCACGAACCGTATTGCGGATCGTCGCCGTTTCCAGTCGTGAATGAATCCTTCGTCCTCGCTTCGGTAGCGTGCGCACGTCCGTCACGCCCTTCGCTGTCGCAAATTGAGCAGTCAGATGCCCTTTCGCCTTGACCTAGATCAAAGCAGGGCATTTTTATGGTGTAGATACTACACAAAATGCCGATCGCCCCTTTGGTGAGATAGAACCGGCCGAATCCAGAGGCCCGCCGGCGCAATCTCGCCGCGAATTCCTACAACCATGATGGTTGAGTGTGATTCAGTCTCGGGCTGGCAGGACTCTGACGAATATGGTAGGCGTAGCGATCGGAATGTTCGTTAGCCCCTTTTTGCACAGGCACAATCGCGGCAGCGTCAAATGAACCCAACCTTGGTCTGATGAGGCGTGGCCGTGACCGCAAATGAATGGACAATCCGCCAGAAATCAATCCTAGCTCTGTGCGCCCTCGCAATCGTTCTCGACGGCTTTGACACGCAGGTAATCGGATTTGCGGCCCCTGCACTGCTTGCCGATTGGAATATAACCAAGGCGGATCTTGCCCCGATTCTGGGCATTGGCTTGCTTGGGATGGCGTTGGGGGCGGCTGCGGGCGGGTTTGTTGGCGATCGCTTCGGACGGCGAGTGGGAATGATCGCCAGCACTCTCGTTTTCGGCCTTGCCACTTGCGCGATGGCGGGAGCGGAAAGTCTCTGGACGCTTGGCATCCTGCGCTTTGTTGCCGGCTTGGGTCTTGGCGGTGCATTGCCGATCGCAGCCGCGCTTGTCGCCGAATTCACCCCACCCAATCGCAAGAGCCTGGCAGTATCCATCAGCATTATCTGTATTCCGATCGGCGGCATCGTCGGAGGCTTGTTTGCGGCGCCGCTTTTGCCGATAATCGGCTGGCGCGGTCTGTTCATCATCGCCGGGGTACTGCCTTTGGCGGTAGCCGTGGTGCATCTGTTCACGCTTCCCGAATCACCCTCTTTCCTGGAGTCGCGAGAGGATCAGCGGGTCAATCCCCGCAAAGAGGCCAAGCTGGGAGCGGCGTTGACCGAACAGGAAGGGACACGGCCGGGATTCTTCCGCAGCTTGTCATCGCAGCATTTGCTTGGCGATACATTCGCCCTGTGGGCGGCCTTTTGCGCCTCGCTGATGTCAGGCTATCTCTATTTCAACTGGCTGCCGGTCCTGCTGGCCGATGCCGGGTTCGAGTTGTCTGCCACAAGTGTGGGCCTGCTTGTTTATAACATCGGATGTGTGGTCGCAGGCGTGGCTGTCGGTGCGATCGCGACACAGGTGGGAACCCGCGGACCGCTTCTGCTACTGGCAGCCTTTGGTGCGGTCGGCGCCCTTGCCCTGATGCTTTTCCCTCCCACACCAAGCCAGTCCGAATTGTTGATGATCGCGCTAGCCGTTCAGGGCTTTTGCCTTGGCGGCGTACAGCCCCTGTTGTATGCCTTGGCGGTCCATGTCTTCCCTCCACAGATCAGGGCGACAGGCATAGGCAGTGCAGCCAGCGTTGGCCGCATCGGCGCCATTCTCAGCTCCGCCCTGGGCGCGATTGTGCTTGCCTGGGGGGCGCAGGGTTTCTTCCTTTCCATAGCGATAGCCCAAGCGGCCTGCGCAGCATGTATCCTGCTGGTCCGCCGCCACGATACGGGAAGTGTTCGGACTGCTCCCAATCCGGTCTAACCGGTTGGAGAAAGCTGGACATATCGGCGATACCGATACCATCGAACTCGACAATGCGGACCTTCGATATGGTTTCCACCGAAGCCCACGAAGAGGCCCGCATACTATTGAGGCTGCAATGAAGCGCGACCAGTCGAGACGATGATTTGGAGAACCAACTCGAGTTCTCAAAATCCGCCATTTTCTCAATATATTTCAATTTTTTAAAGAGTTGGTGCCAGAAGAGGACTCACGTCTACCATCCTTTCTGTTGTTAAATCAGCATTTTAGGCGATGTGGTTTTCGGAAAGGCCCACAATTTCGCCCGCGCTAGGCAACTAACGTATTGGTTCGATGCCTTTTTAGGGACTCTGGCAATTTCAAAGCCTCAGAATTCCGCCATTCTTGCGTTGGAACAAATGCAGAAAGTGGGCCTTTTCATTCGGGCTCCGAAACGCCCCCTTGCCTCGTCGTCCATCATGCTGCCTCCCCTCTACGAGCGTGCCTCGAGTGAGTGCATTTCGGCAAGCGTAGAGAGGTAGATACTCAAGCCAGTGGCCACGCCTCGGTAGAGTTCATCGCAATCCACCTGGACGTGGGTAATCGCCTTAGACGCGATGATCCCTGGCAACGCCCAAATCGCGTCCGGGGGCAAATAAGCCACCATCGAACGAAGGTTCTTGCGAAGAATTAGAGATAGTTGCGCTCGCTGAGCCGATTGGGAGACGTCGGGCAGAAAACGCTCGCAGGCGAGCCGTATTTCAATCTCCTCGCCCCTGTGCTGCTCAAGCGTAGCACTGGTCTCGACGATCACACATTTCAGCCGAACGAATGTCTCGTCTAAGCGGCGCTCCGGCTCGTCGACGATGTAATAGGTGGGCCAGGCCGCCTGAATCTCGGCCCTGAGAGAATAAACCGGCTTAGGCGTAGCCTTCCTTTTGCGTCTGGTCTTCGTCATCGCAGCTCTCTCAGACAACGCGACGGTGACGATCGCCGCTTTCGAGCAGGCTACAGGTCGATGGGCGTGAAACCAATCAGTTGAAGATCAGCAAGTGGCCGCGGCTGACCAAGATGCCTTTGGCCATCCCGATCAAGCTTCCCCGTTAGCAGAGTACGCGCTCGCACCGATAGTCGGGCTATCGTCGGTGGTCATTTCTGCGAGATCAGGCACGCCTTCCTGTCCGGCGTGCGTCCTGACTTCGCTCGCCCGTTCCTCGATCTCCTTTGCGAAGATCTCGAGCATCGATGGACCTGCTGGCATTGCTGCCACCTCCTCGACCGCTGCGGGCAGTTCGCGCAGCAACCGTGCCGTCACCTGCTCCACCCTCTGCACCGTTCCCCGCGCTGCCAGGCCTGCGGCTTCGGCCATGCGCCGCCAGTGGCGACCGTAGATGTGGCGGCCGCGGCGCTGCTCGCCGATCGCCTGGGCGTGGTTCTGGGTGATGTTGGTCCAGGCGAGGCCCGACATCAGATCGTAGAGCGGGGCAAGTTGCGGGACACCGGGGCCGAGCAGGATCGAGTAGTTTTTCGCGTGGGAGTCCACGTTGCCGATGGCGATATTGAAGATAACGGCGTCCAGCAGCCGGGTGATGTCGCGCGCCGTCATATGCTGGCGGACAACCGCGAACATGTCGGCGATCGAGGGGCCGCGCGTTCCGGTGCCGTTGAATTCATACTTGGCGGCAGGCGGGCGGCCGAGTGCCTGACAGAAATCCTCCTGATGCAGGCGGCGGACATCGTTGCCGGTGCCTATCCGGTCGTAGCGATCGACCAACAGATAGCTGCGCTTCCCCGCAACGTCGGTCGTAACCGGCGCGACATTGAGACCGATCCTGCGAGAGAGAACCATGCACAGCGCCTCATTCTGGACGCTACCGGGCAGGCGTGGATTGTCGGGCTTGAGGATATGGGTGGATGGCGCACCGTTGATCGGCACCGCAATCTGACCGTCGATGATCGCCACCGGCAGCTTTTCCTGCGCGCCGGCGAGGCTCATCGAGACGCCGCCCTCGCCGACCAGGAATGGCCGCGCTGGCAGTTCCTCGATGATCCGCTCCAGTGCGTCGGCATCCGGGATCGTGCGATAGCCGGGCTTGCCGCGCGGCTGCTGCGGAGCGATGCTGAGCGCGCCTGCAAGATCGTTGCCGGTCTGGGCTATCAGGCCGAGCGCGTCCTCCGGCGCTGCACCGAGCGCGCGCGTCATGGCGCGCAGCGGTTCGCCCTCGGGCAGGAGGTTCATCAGCCAAGGGAGAACCTGTTCTCCCTCATAGGGCTCTGGCCGGATCGGCATGGCCAGCGAGACCGGGAAGCTCTCAGCGGATGAACTCCACGCATCCGCATAGGCAAGGCGGGTGGCCTGCGCGGCGGCGCTGATCGTGGCGACCAGGCGGTCTTCGTAGTGAACCGGAAGGTCCACCATCAGGCCTGCGAAATGCCGGTTGCGGTGAGCCGCAGGCCGACTGCCTTGGCTGCGGCGAGTGCCTTGCCGAGCTGCGCGGTGGGCTTCCCAGCTTCCAGATCGACGATGAAGCGTTCGCCGCTGTTGATTGCGAGCGCCAGCTCCCGCTGGGTAAGGCCGAGGGCCTTGCGGGCAGAGGCGACGGCTGCGCCGAACTGGGTTGCATTTTCGATCATACGTTTCTTACCGACCGGGAAGATCGCATAGCCATGATAAGACTTCAAGGCCATTTCTTACCGAGCGGGAAGAGTGGGCTCAAAGTCATCGTCCTACGCGAAAAATCTTACCGAGCGGTAAGGCAAGCGCGTCCGGTATTACGGAAGGCTATTCTGGCTATGCCAGCTGTCACCGTTCATTACGACAGGCAACGCGACGGTGAAGAGTCGGCAATATTGTGCCCGGTGGAAGGCTGCGATGGCCAGCTCGTCGAGAAGAGTGGGCGTTTCGGAAGCTTTCTCGGATGTTCGAATTTTCCGAGATGCCGTCACTCGCGAAACACCGGCAACTAGGGCCTGTGGGGATTTAGGATTCCCATTTTGCCGGAGATGTGATTCACACTCCGGATGGAACGCTTTGTACTGACCGACGCCCAATGGGCGAAGATCGAACCGCACTGTC
>NZ_FUYP01000026.1 GCF_900168005.1 Sphingopyxis flava | reverse complement strand
GCAAGACCCGATATCTCCATCAGGAGAAAACGCAAACGCTCCGGATGGTCCAACGCCTTCGCCAAAACCATCCTCGGTCAAATGCGATAGCCCTGTCCCCTTCGCCCAATACTCTTGACCCCGCCTCCTCATGTCCGCATGCTTGCCGCATGGCGCGAACCTACACGAGCTTCGCCGATTTCTGGCCTTTCTACCTGCGCGAGCATAGCAAGCCTTCGACACGGGCGCTGCACTATGCCGGGACGAGTCTCGTCGCGATGATCGCGCTCGCGGCCGTCTTGACAGCGAGCTGGTGGTGGCTCGCGGCTCTTCCCGTCGCGGGTTATTTCTTTGCCTGGCTTGCGCACTTCGCGGTCGAAAAGAACCGGCCCGCGACATTCACCTATCCGCTCTGGAGCCTCGCGGCCGATTTTCGCATGTGGCGACTGTGGCTGGCGGGGCGGCTGGGCCCCGAACTCGATCGTGCGGGCGTGACGCGGGTTTCGCGCCGAACCGGAGGAGATGAGGAATGACCGTGAACAGCGCAAGCGCCCGCTACGAAGGCTTCGGCAAGGATGGCAAGGGGCATCTCTGGACCAAGCGCGGTGCGCTCGACGGCGAACCTTATGGCTTTGCATCGCGCTTCGAGGATGGGCCTGGCACCAACCCCGAGGAACTGATCGCGGCGGCACACGCTGCCTGCTTCACCATGGCCCTCTCCTTCGCTCTGGCGCGAGCCGGCCATTCGCATGGCCAGCTGGACACGCGCGCGGACGTGACACTCGAGCGCGACGGAGATGGTTTCCAGGTGACGAAATCGGCGCTGACGCTGACCGCGACCATCCCGGGGATCGCGGCGGAAGAATTTGCAAGCCTCGCTGCGGATGCGGAGGCGACCTGCCCGATCTCGAAACTCCTCAATTGCAAGATCACTCTCACGCATAGTCTCTCCGACTAGGCGCAGGCCGCAAGGCGCGGGCAGCGCTTCCCAGTCCATCCGCGCGCGCTCCGGCGCCTGCGCGGCACCGGGCTTTCGATCTCGCCGTTCGGAAATTGGACTCGGCCGCGCGTTTCGCCCAGGATGACATCGGTTACCCCAATGGCAGGAGATCGACGATGCGCAGGCAATTGGCAGCGACGCTGGCGATTCTCTTGACGGCGGCGTGCGGCGCACCCTCCGACCAGTCCGAGGCCCGGGGCGAGGCGAGTGCGGTGCTGCCCTCAGGTCCCGAGGCCCAGATTGACGCGGTCGCGGCAGCGAATCTGCCCGCTGGCGTACGCGAGGCGGTGCTCAGCCGCGTGCCGGGCATGACAATCACGGGCGCCGAACGCAAGCAGCGCGACGGAATGATCTTCTACGATGTCGAAGGTACGCGACCGGACGGCAGCGAAGTTGAGCTTGACCTCCTCGAAGACAAGGGGCGCTTCACTATCGTCGAGGTGCAGCGCGACATCCGCTGGGCGGAGGCGCCGGCACCCGTCATCGCCGCAGCGCGCGCTGCGCCCGATGCGTTCGAGCCGGTGCGGGTTATCGAAAGCATGCAGGAGGATGGCACCGTCATCTACGAGCTGTTTGCTGCCGGAAATCCCGAAGAACCCGCGTCGGAGATCGACTGGAAGGACGGCAGGGCGGCCGTGCGGCGCGAGCGCGCGATCTATTGATCCTTTACCGCAGGGTCGGTGAGATCATCGGTGACCTCGAGCAGCAGCAGCGGCGCATCGCCTGCCTCGGCGATCGCGTCGAGGAAGGCCGCGCGCGTGGCGGGTTCGTCATAGGCCATCTTGGCATCGTACGCCGCTTTCCACGTGGCGTGGTCCGGCCACTCGGCAATGCCGATGAAGCGCGCTGTTTCCGCGGGCCCCACCTCGCGGTGGAGGCGCGAGCCGAGCGAGCCATATTTCGCGCGGATAAGCTCTGTTCCGCGGCGCCAAGCGGCGCGGAACTGATCCTCTTTGCCCGGATGCACTTTCCACCAATAGGCAGCGACGAACATCAATCCTCCCCAAACTGGCAGTTCCCGTCGCGCCATTGCTCGGTTCCGGCGGCGAAGAACCAGTGCGCGCGGGACCCGTTGACGCTCTCGTTATAATAGCAGACGTCCGTCGCGCCGTTCGATGGATCGATGAGCACCGACCACTGGTGTGGGCCGCAATTATGCGCCTCACACGCCCAGGACATGAGCTTGCCTTCATGCCTTTCAATCGGTGCCGAGGGTCCCGCAAGCGTTTCGATTGTGCGGCGTATCTCGGCATTGGTGACGGTCTTCGCAAGGCCGGCTTTGACCGCCGGATGGTCGTTCCAGGCGACCCCGTTCACGACATCGAACGGGAAATGGTCGACATAGGCTTGAAGGCCCGTGTCGGCTTGCGGCGCAGAGGACGGCGCTGCGGCTTTGCTCTTGGCGGCCGGGGTTTCGGATGCATCGGCCCTTCTCCGGCCATCTCCGCATGCGGCGAGCGTCAGGGTGGTCAGGGCGGCGAGAGTGAACAGGCGGCGGTGGGTCATGGCGATCATCTCCCTTTTGGTGATTATGCCATCGCGTCGCCGCCGCCGGAAGGCTTAGCGACAGCGCACGTCCTTGTTGCCGCCGCGATCAATCGCTCGGCCGGCAACCGCGCCGCCGATCGCGCCAAGTACGGTCCCCAGCGTCTTGGAATCGCCGGGCGCGATGACGTTGCCGAGCGCCCCGCCGGCAATCCCGCCGACGATCAGACCGGTGGTACCGTCAGAACGGCGGCAATAGTAACGGCCGTCGCGCCCGCGATAGACACGGTCGGCATTATTCAGCCGGCGCTCGCGGTAGCGACGGTCGCTGCGATAGTAGTTGTCCGCATAATAGCCGCCGTAGCGAGGGTCGGGGTTGTTGTAATCATACCGCCCGTAGCGGTCGTAATAGGCGCTGTCGTAATAGCCGTAGCCGCCATCGTCATATCCATATCCGCCTGTCGAGGCGCAGCCGCCGGCGAGCGCTGTCGCGGCGGCGAGCGAGAGGAGGGGGAGCAATTTCATGAAAAGGTCTCTCCTGTCTTCGCCGGTGTGCAATGCCCAGAGGAGGGGCAAGCCGGCAATGGACCCCGGTGAATAGACCCGCCAGTCGGTCGGGAGTTCCGTCTCCCCGCGTCCGCAAGGGGGCGCTTGACCTCAAGCGCCGTTGAGCTTTCATAAGGGTGGGCAGTGATTCGCGAGACGGAGCTCCCCGCTTATGCTATACCGCCCTCTGACGAACGAGAGCGACGCCGTTCCGGCGCCCGCAACCGACCCTTTCCTACGCCGCTATCTGGCGCGCATCGACTATGCCGGTCCGATCGCGCCGACGCTGGATGTGCTGCAGGCGCTTCAGGCGGCGCATCTTGCCGCGATCCCCTTCGAGGCCTTCGACGCGCTGGTCGACGGCGCGGTCGACATCGACCCCGACGCGGTCGATGCGAAGCTCATCGATTGCGGGCGCGGCGGCTATTGCTTCGAGCAGAACGGCCTGTTCCTCCGCGCGCTCCGCGCGATCGGCTTCGATGCCGAGGGGCTGCTCGGCCGGGTGCGCTGGATGCAGCCTTCCGGCGCCCCGCCAGCGCCGCGCAGCCATATGGTGCTGCGCGTGCGAATCAGCGGACGGCCGTGGCTTGCTGACGTGGGCTTCGGGTCGGCGGTGCCCCCTTCGCCGCTTGCCATGGACAGCGAGGCGCCGCAGCCGACGCCGCACGAGAGCTACCGCATCGTGCGGCGCGGTGATCAATGGAGCGTGCGCCTCGCGGCCGGCGGCGATTGGCTTCCGGTCTATGTCATCGACGAGGCGGTGCCGCCCGCGATCGATTACACCGTCGCCAACTGGTACACCTCGACTCATCCTGACTCGCATTTTCGCCATCAACTGATCGTGGCGCGGACGACGGCTGAGGCACGCTATGCGCTGCGCGATAACCGGCTGACGATCCGCCGCGCCAACGGCGCCACCGAGCGGCGATTTCTCGCCGCCGACGCAATTGAGGTCGCGCTCGGCGAGCTATTCGGCCTGCCCGCACGCCCGCATTGGCGCGGCGCGATCGAGCGCGCGGCGGCGGCCGAGGTGGAGATATAGCAAATTCGTGGCGCCAGAGCAGTTGTCCGGGCAAGCGGGAAAGGGAATCGGTCAGTCGATGATGACGTTCTTTCCCTCCGCGCGCAGCCGGGCGATGCCCTCTTTCATCGCCGCAAGCGCCTCGGGCGGGTGCGAAGTCCAGCTTTCGACCTCTCCCACGATTCGTAGCGGCGCACGGCTGCGATAGCTGCGGGTCGGGTTACCAGGAAATTTCTTGTCGGTGAGGTTCGGATCGTCGAACCAATCGCCGGTCGGCTCGACGATATAGATGCGCTCGCGGCCGTCGCCCGACGCGAGCTCGCAGCCCCAGACCGCCGATTCGAGCGCGGCGGAAAAATAGATCCACGAGAGCGGGGCGCCGTCGGCATAATTGCTCGCGCGCCCCGGGGCGAGCAGGTCGCCGACGGATAGGTCAGCGCGGGTGCCGTGATAGAAGACCGCGCCGGCGTCTGGACCGGTTGCGGCGGGGGTGTCGGAGTCTGTCATGCGGAGCCTCGCTTTCATGGGGGGCATTTATTCGTCGCCCTACCCTTAGCATCTTGCAACGAGCGCGGCCGGCCGGGGCGCCTGGGAGGAAAGCAATCTGCGACAACCGGCGTGCCGACGGCTGGAGATTGCGCGACGCCCTTCATCGCTCGCATCGATCACACACAGGGGCACTTTCAAATAGTATTGCGTAGCATTTGCAATAAAGTCCCGTTCATGCCACACGTCTATTCCCGAGAGGTCGCCAAGACACTCAGTTTTCTCGTGCTTCACCTCTCGGTGGGATTCACGGTGGCGTATCTGCTGACCGGGTCTTTCGCCGTTGCCAGCGGAATCGCGCTGATCGAACCCATGGTCAACGCGGTGGCGTTTTTCTTCCATGAGCGCGCCTGGCGCGGTGAATCCTCGTTCGAGCATTTGCGGGACCGTCGGCCCGAACCGTTCGGCGCGGCGCATTGAAGCTGGCCGCTCGGCCTCCATTTGAACTGTGACGGCAGCGCATCAACCTTGAAGCTGCGATCAGTCCAAGTCGGGGGCGCGGCCATATTCCGCGTAAAGTTCCGGCAGCCGCTCGGGGATGACATGGCGGGCCTTGCCCCAATAGTCCGGCGCGGGCGAGCCGAAGCCGAACTTGGCTTCATGCTCGACATCGCATGGCGCGCATTTCCAGCGGGCGGATTGAAGGATTTTCGAGCGTGGACGGCCCCCCCACCAAGCCCTCAGCGGCCCTCAATCATGCTCCCGGCCACCCGCGCCCATATACAGCTCGCGGCCCGTCTCCTCATAGACCTCGCTCATTTGCGCCATGCCCTTTTCGGCCTCTTCAGCCGCGATGAAGCCCGCGCTGTCCTGATTTTGCAGCTTGGCGAACTCGCGGACTTCCTGGCTGATCTTCATCGAGCAGAATTTGGGGCCGCACATACTGCAGAAGTGGGCGGTCTTGGCACCTTCCGCGGGAAGGGTCTGGTCATGATATTGCTCGGCCGTGTCGGGGTCGAGGCTGAGATTGAACTGGTCGCGCCAGCGGAATTCGAACCGCGCTTTCGATAGCGCGTCGTCGCGGACCTTGGCGGCGGGATGGCCCTTGGCGAGGTCGGCGGCGTGGGCGGCAAGCTTGTAGGTGACCACACCGACCTTCACATCGTCGCGGTCGGGCAGCCCCAAATGCTCCTTGGGGGTGACATAACAGAGCATCGCCGTCCCGTACCAGCCGATCATCGCGGCGCCGATGCCGCTGGTGATATGGTCATAACCCGGCGCGATGTCGGTGGTGAGGGGGCCAAGCGTATAGAAAGGCGCCTCGCCGCACGCTTCGAGTTGCTTGTCCATATTCTCCTTGATCTTGTGCATCGGGACATGGCCCGGCCCCTCGATCATCACCTGGACATCCTGATCCCACGCGCGCTTGGTGAGCTCGCCCAGTGTGTAAAGCTCGGCGAACTGCGCCTCGTCGTTCGCGTCGGCGATACTTCCGGGGCGCAGGCCGTCGCCGAGTGAATAGGCGATGTCATAGGCCTTCATGATCTCGGTAATCTCGTCGAAGCGTTCGTAGAGGAAGCTTTCCTTGTGATGCGCAAGACACCATTTCGCCATGATGCTGCCGCCCCGGCTGACGATGCCGGTGACGCGCTTTGCGGCAAGCGGGACGTAGGGCAGACGGACGCCAGCATGGATGGTAAAATAGTCGACGCCCTGTTCGGCCTGTTCAATGAGCGTGTCGCGGAAGATTTCCCACGTCAGTTCCTCGGCGATGCCGCCGACCTTTTCGAGCGCCTGATAGATGGGGACGGTGCCGATCGGGACGGGCGAGTTGCGGATGATCCATTCGCGCGTATCGTGGATGTTGCGTCCCGTCGAGAGGTCCATGACGGTGTCGGCGCCCCAACGGATCGACCAGACCATCTTGTCGACTTCGGAGGCGACGTCCGAGGCGACCGCGCTGTTGCCGATATTCGCGTTGATCTTCACGAGGAAATTTCGGCCGATCGCCATCGGCTCGCTTTCGGGGTGGTTGATGTTCGACGGAATGATCGCGCGGCCACGGGCAACTTCTTCTCGTACGAATTCGGGGGTGACATAGTCGGGGATGCTCGCGCCCCAGTCCTGGCCATCGCGAATATATTCAGCGAGGCGCTCGCGGCCGAGATTCTCGCGCGTTGCGACATATTCCATCTCGGGCGTGATGATGCCGCGGCGGGCATAGTGCATCTGGCTGACGTTTGCGCCGGGCCTGGCGCGAAGAACTTTCTTGCGGACATTGGGAAAGGCGGGGACGCCGCCCGAACGGTCGGGGCCGAGCTGGCCGTTGTCCTCGGGCCGCACCTCGCGCTGGGTCACTTCCTCGACGTCGCCGCGCGCCCGGATCCACGCCGCGCGCAGTTCAGAAAGCCCCTTAGCGATGTCGATGCTTGCATTAGGGTCGGTGTAGGGGCCGCTCGTATCGTAGACGCGCACTGGGGACTCGCCCGACGAGGGTTCGAGTAGTATTTCGCGCATCGCGACACGGATGCCGCTGCCCGTGGGTGAGGCGACATGGATCTTGCGGCTGCCCCGAATCGGGCCAGTCGTTACGCCGATCGGATCAGCGGCTTCAATGCGGGAATCGATGTCGGCCATGTCTCTCTCCAAGGGCTTCGGAGCGAGAATGGGGATTCCGCGTTCGGAACACCGACCCTCCCTCCGCCGGTATTACCCGGATCAGGTTCAACGGGTCGCGGCTTGTTCCGCTCTCAACCTGTTTCTGCACACAGGCTCCCCGGGGATGGGGCCTTATAGGACGCCCGCGATACGCTGTCCATGCGCGTCGGCGGGGTCTGCATTTCCGGGCCGAAAGGCCCCGAAGCGCGGGGTAATGAAGGTCACCGCGATCACATAGAAGACGACGAAGAATCCGCCGAAGTAAATTGCGGCGGCGCAGTCGCCGACAGCCGAACGGCGCCGAGCGATGCCGTCGCCGCGGCACCTGCAGGTGCCCTGAGCAGCGCGGTTGCGAAGAGGATGACAAAAGGCCGCCATTGGACTGCCGAGCCGTGTCCCAAGCCCTCCGTTCAGGGCGGCGAGGACCGGGATGCCGACTCCGGCCAGAAACATGATGAAGGCAAAGGCGCGGGGCGTTGTTGGCTGTTAATGACGCTCTGCTGCGGGCACGCGCGCTTGTCCCCGCTTGCGCTGGTCGCCGAAAGAAGCTTCTGATTGGAAGGTCTTGCAAAAAGCCGCGCAGCCCTCGCTCACGCTCGCTAGAATTGATAGGCGATGCCCGCGCCTCCGATCCACTGATCGGCATCACCTGCAATACGAACGATCGGCGAGGCGGCGTAGCGGCTTGCCACGCGTCCATATTGAACGCCGCCGATCAGCACGAAGCCTTTGCGCAGGTCGCCCGAAAGCGAATAGGCGCCCGCCGCGCCGATCGTATATTTGCCAGCGGTCGCCTTGCGACCAGCGCCATCATAGACCGGCAGCCCGCTCACATCGCTGCCCGCCTGGTCGATGTCGAAATAATAGTCCCCGAAGCCCTTGCCGTAGACGTTCACCGACGCCGACAGTCCGACATAGGCCCGCTTTGAAATGGGGGTGCCATATTCGATTGTCGGCGAGGCGAGCCAGCTGCCGTGGCGCCCGGAGATATCCTTGAGTGCGACAACCCGAAAGCCGATCTGATCATATTTGCTCGTGATCAGGCCTGAATAGGTGACCCCCGCCGAAATGCCTGCCTCTACCGCCAGTTTGCGCTCGCCGAGCGCTTCCACCTGCGGATCCTTGATGCGCCCGGTACGGTCGCTCCGGAGATTGATGATCGGGCCGAGCTTCCAGTCGACACGTTGGCCGCGCCGCTGGCGGATCAGGTCGACCTGCAAATTGGTGCCCCGGGTCGAGAAGGAAAAGCCCGACAGCCGGCCGCGCAGGTAAAATCCAGGAATCACGGCGCGCTGGTCCGACCCCAAATAGCTCGGGACGGTGACGACGCCGGCCGCGAGGGCGAGATAGTCGCGTGACCATTTGCGGTCCGGGTCGTCATCCTGCGGCCGCGCCGGGGGCAGCAATATGTCCTGATCGACCTCGCTATCCTGAAAATGACTGGCGGGCGCAGGGATCACCGGCACCAGCGCGGGTGCGGCCCCAGCGGCGTCTGGCACTGAAAGATCGGTGTCGGGGCCGCTGTCCCTCGCGTGTGCCGTCGCCGCGGCGGCGAGGGCTGCGGCGCAGAGTATCGCGGTGAGAAGAGCAGGAGCAGGGCGGCGGTCGGCGTGGGAGACGGGGGTGTCCATCGGCAATTGCGGTCCTATGTTATTGCCCCTTTGTACAGGGGTGTAAGAGATCGTCCGGCCGATGCAAAGGCCGCGCCTTGCGGCCGCGTACTTTTCCCGCCATCGTGGCTTTCGTGCACCAATACAGACTCTTCGCCTCTCTATGCCGCGACACGGCATTCGGTTCCGAATGAACCGCACGCCGCGCCTTGCCGGCTATGCGCTAATGGCCTCCGCTGCGCTGCTGGCGCTCGCGATGCGGCGCGGTGCGATCCTGACGTTGGGCCCGTTTCCTGTGGCCGCGGTGGCACTGCTCGTCGGCATGCTCGGGGTCATGCTGGTGTTCACTGACCTCATGGTGCGCGGGCTTTATGCGCAGGTCGAGGCGACAAAGCGGGGCAAGGAGGCGAGCGAACCCAATGAGGGCGAGGACTGATCCTCTGGGCTGAAACGAAGAGCCCAGGACGGCTTTTCGTTCGACAGTATCTGCCGTTACCGGTATGAGCTGCGGATGACCGACGTTCCGCATACGCCGCTGCTCGACACGGTGGATGTCCCCGCAGACCTCCGCAAACTGAAACCCGAACAGCTCCGCTCCTTCGCTGACGAGCTGCGCGCCGAGATGATCAGCGCGGTCGGCACGACCGGGGGGCACCTGGGGTCGGGGCTGGGCGTCGTCGAGCTGACGGTAGCCATCCATTATGTGTTCGACACGCCGCGCGACAAGCTGGTGTGGGACGTCGGGCACCAATGCTATCCCCACAAGATCATTACCGGGCGCCGCGACCGCATTCGCACCTTGCGGCAGGGCGGCGGGCTTTCAGGCTTCACCAAGCGCAGCGAGAGCGAATATGACCCGTTCGGCGCTGCGCATTCGTCGACCTCGATCAGTGCCGCGCTGGGCTTTGCGATCGCAAGCAAGCTGAAGGACGAACCCGGTCGTGCGATCGCGGTGATTGGCGACGGGTCCATGTCGGCGGGCATGGCCTATGAAGCGATGAACAATGCGCAGCAGGCGGGCAACCGGCTGATTGTCATCCTCAACGACAATGATATGTCGATCGCGCCGCCGGTGGGCGGTCTTTCAGCCTATCTGGCGCGGCTGGTCTCGTCTCGGCCTTTTCTCGAACTGCGCGAGATCGCGCGGCGCTTTGCGCGAAAACTCCCGGAACCACTGCACAAGGCGGCGCGCAGGACCGATGAGTTCGCGCGCGGCATGGCAATGGGAGGGACGCTGTTCGAGGAGCTGGGGTTCTATTACGTCGGGCCGATTGACGGGCATAATCTCGATCATCTGATCCCGGTGCTCGAAAATGTGCGCGACAGCGAACACGGCCCGGTGCTGATCCATGCGGTGACCAAGAAGGGCAAGGGCTATGCTCCCGCCGAAGCCGCCGCAGACAAATATCACGGCGTCCAGAAGTTCGACGTGATCACCGGCGAGCAGGCGAAATCGCCCCCGGGCCCGCCCGCCTATCAAAATGTCTTCGGTGAGACCCTGGCGAAGCTCGCCCAGACCGACAAGCGTATCGTCGCGATCACGGCAGCGATGCCGTCGGGGACCGGAGTCGACAAATTTGCAAAGCTTCACCCTGAGCGGACATTCGACGTCGGCATCGCCGAGCAGCATGCCGTGACCTTCGCCGCGGGGCTCGCTGCGCAGGGGATGCGGCCGTTCGCGGCGATTTATTCGACCTTCCTTCAGCGCGCCTACGACCAGGTCGTGCACGATGTGGCGATTCAGAACCTTCCCGTTCGCTTTGCAATCGACCGTGCGGGCCTTGTCGGTGCTGACGGGGCGACGCATGCCGGCTCGTTCGACATCACCTATCTCGCAACGCTCCCCAATATGGTCGTCATGGCTGCGGCCGACGAGGCCGAACTCGTGCATATGACCTATACGGCGGCTGAATATGACGACGGGCCAATCGCCTTTCGCTATCCGCGCGGGGGAGGCACCGGGGTGTCGCTGCCGGAGGTTCCGCAAAAGCTCGAGATCGGGAAAGGCCGCGTGGTGCGGCACGGCAAGGCGGTTGCGATCCTGTCGCTTGGTACGCGGCTTGCCGAGGCGCTGAAGGCGGCCGACACGCTCGAAGCGCGCGGGCTTTCGACGAGCGTGATCGATTTGCGCTACGCCAAACCGCTCGACGAGGAGCTGATCCGCAAGACGCTCGCGAGCCACGAGATATGCGTGACCATCGAGGAGGGCAGCATCGGTGGGCTCGGCGCCCATGTGCTGACGCTGGCGAGTGACGAGGGACTGATCGACGCAGGGCTGAAGCTGCGCACGATGCGGCTGCCCGACATCTTCCAGGACCAGGACAAGCCCGAGGCGCAATATGAGGCCGCGGGTCTCAACGCGCCGCAGATTGTCGACACGGTGCTTAAGGCGCTACGGCACAACAGCGCAGGTGTGGAAGAGGCTGGGGCGCGGGCTTAGGTCGGTTGGATAGCGATAGCCCAAGCTTCGCCATGTTCGTGAGACGAAGGGAAGCCCCCGCGGTATAGTCCGCTCGCCATGAGCGTGCGGGAAGGCTAACGCGAGCCACGACCTCAAGAAGAGGTTCAAGTCCCTGGAATGGCAGCCGAGGCGTCGCGGCCGTCGCCTTCGGGGGCGGCGATGATGTCGCGGGTGGCGAGGCCCTTGTCGACGACCTGGGTTTCGGGGCTTCCTACCTCGCTGCGGATGCCGGGCGCGGCGCGCCCGCCGTCAGCGGCGCCGATAATCGAGGTTTCGGTCGCGCTGCGCGGCGAGGCGCCGCCGAAGAGCGCGCGGAGCGTCTGCTCGGCGGTCGAATCATTGCCAGGGCGTGCTGCGCCGGGCGCGGGCGGGACAAGCGCGAAGTCGGGCGGCACGACGAGCGGCGCCTGGCGCGACACCGCGAATTCGTCGGGGCGGTCGCGACTGAAGAGGCTGTTCGATCCGCAGGCCGACAGGGTCGTCGCGGCGAGGGCAGCGGATAGGATAGCGGTGGTCCGGTTCACGTAAAAACTCTCCTGATGCGCCCCGTTAGTCGGTGGCGGCCGCATCGCTGGGCGAAGCGGGCGTCGCTGGCGCCTTTTCGCGCAAGAGCAGCGCTCGCGCAACCAGCAAAAGCACGCCGATTGTGATGCACGCATCGGCGACGTTGAAAATGAGGAAGGGGCGGAAGGTGCCGAAATGAAGGTCAGCGAAGTCGACGACAAAGCCGTGGCGGATGCGGTCGAGAATGTTGCCGAGTGCGCCGCCGAGGATCAGCGCGAGCGCGAACACGTCGCCACGCGCCTTCTCGCGCATCATCCACACCGCGACTGCAATCGCGACAAGCGCGGTCACCGCGACGAGGGTCCAGCGCTGGGTGTCATCGCAGCGCGAGAACATCGACAGCGAGATGCCGCAATTCTCTGCCCAGGTCAGATTGAAGAAAGGCAGCAGCTCCATCACGCGCTTGGGCTCGAGTGACAGCGGGACGATCACGATCCATTTGCTGATCTGGTCGGCGAGAAAGGCGAGCGCGGCGACGATAAGGCCGAAGCGCAGGTGCGGGGAGCGTTTGCCGGTCATTGTCCGTCCAATACCGTGTCACAGCGATTGCACAAGGCACCGTCGTCCTCGACCTCGGGCAGGTGGCGCCAGCAGCGGCCGCATTTGTGGCTTTCGGTGCGCCTTACGTCCCAGTCTCCCTTGTGAACAGTCGAGGTGATGAACACTTCTTCAAGGTCGACGTCGCCGGCATCGTCAGGCAGCCAGACTTCGGCTTCGAGGCTGGAGCGGATGATCTTCTCGCGGCGCAGCGGTTCGATGCGCTCGGTCACGAGCGCGCGAACGGCGCGCACCTGGGTCCACTTTTCGACAAGCCCCCCGGTCGCGCCCGCGAGCGCTGGAAGTTCGGGCCATTCGAGAAGATGGACGCTGCCCGCATCGGGATAGCGCGTACCCCATACTTCCTCGCTGGTGAATACCAGCGCCGGCGCGGCATAGCGCACGAGGGCGTGGAAGAGAGTGTCAAGGACGGTTCGGTAGGCCGCGCGCTCCAGGGTTTGTACGCCAGTCGCGGGGTTGATGTCGCAATAGAGCCGGTCCTTGCGGATGTCGAAATAGAAGGCCGACAGATCCTCGTTGCAGAAATCGGCGAGGAGGCGGGTGTAGGCGTTGAAGTCGAAATCATCGACCGCGCGCGCCAGCTTCGCGTCGAGATCGGCGAGGAGAGCGAGCATGTATCGCTCAAGCTCAGGCATCGCGGCGACGTCGGTGACGCGCTCAGCGTCAGTAAAGCCGTCGAGCGCACCCAGAAGGTAACGGAACGTGTTTCTGAGCTTTCGATACTGGTCGGCCACACCGGCGAGAATCTCCTTGCCGATGCGGTGATCCTCGGTGAAATCGACCGAGAGCGCCCACAGGCGGAGGATATCGGCGCCATAGTCGCGCATCAGGTCGACCGGGCTGATCGTATTGCCGAGCGACTTCGACATTTTCATGCCCTTGGCGTCCATGGTGAAGCCGTGGGTCAGCACGGATTTATAGGGCGCGCGGCCGCGCGTGCCGCAGCTTTCGAGCAGCGACGACTGGAACCAGCCGCGATGCTGATCCGACCCTTCAAGATAGAGGTCGGCGGGGTGTGTTGAACCATCGCGGCGGACGAGCGCGGGCCATTTGCCGCTTTCGAGCACAAACGCGTGAGTCGAACCTGAATCGAACCAGACGTCCAGAATGTCGGTGATCCGCTCAAAATCGGCGGCGTCATATTGATCGCCGAGATACTCCTGCGCGCGTGCGTCGCTCCATGCGTCGACCCCGCCCGCGCGAATCGCGGCAACGATGCGGTCGTTGACCGCAGGATCATTCAGATACTGGCCTGTCTTGCGGTTCACAAACAGGGTGATCGGCACGCCCCAGGCGCGCTGGCGGCTCAAGACCCAGTCGGGGCGCGTTTCGACCATCGAGCCGATGCGGTTGCGCCCCTTGGCGGGCACGAAGCGCGTATCGGCGATCGCGCGCATCGCCGTTTCGCGCAGCGTCTCGCCATCGCCCTGATGGGCACGGATTTGTGCCTCGGCAGCGCAACGCGGTGTGTCGTGATCGACGCGCTTGTCCATCGGCACGAACCATTGCGGGGTGCAGCGATAGATGACCTTGGCCTTGGAACGCCAGCTGTGCGGATAGCTATGCGTATAGTCCGCCGACGCCGCGAGGAGCGCACCAGCCTTGCGCAGGTCGCTGCAGATCGGGCCATCGGGGGCGTTGAACTTCGGGTTGATCACGCTGCCTTGTCCGCCGAGCCATTCCCAGTCGGCGCGATATTTGCCGTCGCCCTCGACCGCGAACACGGGATCGAGCCCGTTCGCCTTGCAGAGGTCGAAGTCATCCTCGCCGTGGTCGGGCGACATATGGACAAGGCCCGTGCCGCTGTCGGTGGTGACGAAATCGCCTGCGAGGAAGGGGCGCGGACGTGCGAAAAAGCCGCCGAGGGCGTACATCGGATGGCGGGCGATGGTGCCAGCAAGGTCACGGCCATACCAGCTGGCGATCTGGTGTGCATCTTCGAGCCAGCGGTCGCTGACGTGATTTTTCAGCTCGGCCGACAGCAGATATCTTCGTCCGTCCTGATGTTCATAGAGGCCGTAGAGAACGTCCGGACCATAGGCCAAAGCCTGGTTGACGGGGATGGTCCACGGCGTCGTGGTCCAGATGACGGCACGCGCGCCGACCAGTTCGGCGATCGGGCTCTCCGTGATCTCGAACGCGACGTCGATCTGGGTTGAGGTGATGTCTTCATATTCGACTTCGGCCTCAGCGAGCGCGGTCTTTTCGACCGGAGACCACATCACCGGCTTCGCGCCGCGGTAGAGCTGACCGCTTTCGGCGAATTTGAGAAGCTCGCGGACGATCGTCGCCTCTGCGTCGAAATCCATCGTAAGGTAGGGATGGCTCCAATCGCCGCCGATTCCGAGGCGCTTCAGCTGCTCACGCTGAACGTCGACCCAATGCTGCGCGTAGGCGCGGCACTCGGCGCGGAATTCCTCGACGGGCACTTCGTCCTTGTTGAGCTTCTTCTTGCGATACTGCTCCTCGACCTTCCACTCGATCGGAAGACCGTGGCAGTCCCAGCCGGGGACATAGGGCGCGTCTTTGCCCTTCAGCGTCTGGGTGCGGACGACCATGTCCTTGAGGATGTGGTTAAGCGCATGGCCGATGTGCATGTCGCCATTGGCGTAGGGCGGGCCGTCATGGAGGATGAACTGTGCCCGGTCCTTGCGACTTTCGCGGATCTGTCCTTCAAGATTCTGCTCGAGCCATTTGGCGAGAATCGCCGGCTCCTTCTGCGGGAGTCCGGCCTTCATCGGAAAGCCGGTCTTGGGCAGGAAGACGGTGTCGCGATAATCTCGCGTCTCTTGGGCGGGTGCGCTGTCAGTCATGGTGCGCGGCGCTTAGCGCAGTTTCGCGTGCGAGCAAAGAAATTGGGAGCGGTCCGAAAGCGGCTTCGTCGCGGCAGCCCCGGTCCCGGGGAAAAGAGATGGTCCGCGCAGCGGACGCCCTATTTCTGCCGCGGGCGAAGGGCAGGGCCGAGGTTGAAGATGTCGTCGATCCAGACATAGCCGGTAAAGCTTGCAGGGATGCGGGTGAGCTGCCCGACCCGCGACAGACCCATGCCCGCATGCTTGTCACCGCGCGGACCGACGAGGAGAAGGCGGGCGCCATGTTCGGCGGCGCGCGCCTGCAGGCGGTCAGGCCATCCCCAAAAGGCCCATTGGCGGTCCAGCGGCACGACGATGGTCCCGCCCGCGCAACTGGCCGGGAACCAGCCTGACCAGCCGAACTTGATATAGTCGCTGGTGCAGCGCCTGGCGCTTGCAGGGTCCATTGCCCACGCCTTCGGGGCTTTCGTACGGATCGGCCCGAGCACGCGCGCGTTGCCAAAGAAGGCGAAGCGCGGCTGGTTCGCTTCGATGCCGGCACGCGCGAAGGCGGCGAGCGCGAGTTCGGCTTCCCTCGGATCGCGTGACCTGAAACGGATCACCATCGGCAGGTGGCCAAGGTCGTCGAGGATCTCATCTAGGCTCGGCATCAGGCCGACACCAGTCCCGCGCAGCGGAAAGGTCCTGCCGCCATCGGCGGTGTAGCCATAGCCGATGTCGAGCGCCTTGAGCTCAGCCATCGTGCGATTGCGAATCGACCCCTTGCCATCGGTGCGGCAATCGAGCGTCCGGTCGTGAAAGACAGCGAGCCGCCCGTCCTTCGTTGCGGCCACGTCGAACTGGATCATCCCAGCGTCGCGGCCGACCGCTGCGCGCAGCGATCGCAGGCTGCTTTCGATATAGGGATGCTCGGGCGGATAGATGCGCGCTGCAGTGCAGGTCGTGTCGGTGACGCCCGCATGATCGAAGAGCTGCGACACGCCGCGATGCGCAATCAGGGTGCGCTTGCCGGTGGGATCGGGGGCGAGCCAGCTCGCATTGGAGAGCGTGAGCCATGCGACGAGGAGACCAAAGAGCCAGAGCAGGAATTTCGCGGTGCGCGTGAGCGGCTTTTTCTTCGGGCCTTCAAGGCCGGCCGCCCAATCGTCGCTCGTGGTCTCGCTCATGCCGTCCCCCCGTTTGCAGCCCTTCGCCGAAGGTCAAATATCCGCGAGCAAAGCCCGTGCAGCATTGCAATCGGCCGCAATCTGCGCGGTCAGCGCGTCCATATTGTCGAATTTTTCTTCGCCGCGAATGAAAGCGTGGAAGGCGACGTCGACCACCTGCCCGTAAAGGTCGCACGAAAAATCGAAAAAATGGGGTTCGAGCAACTCCTTCGGTGGATCGAAGCTTGGGCGGATGCCGAGGTTCGCCGCGCCTTTGAGAAGGCGGCCGCCTGGAAGGCGCCCGGTGACCGCATAGATGCCATAGCGAGGACGAAGATAATTGCCCATGTCGATGTTCGCGGTTGGAAACCCGAGCAGGCGGCCGTTCTTGTCGCCGTGCTGGACAATTCCCCGCACGGTGAAGGGGCGGGTGAGGAGGCGCTCTGCGGTCGCGCAGTCACCGGCCTGAAGCGCCTCGCGAATGCGGCTCGACGAGATGGTCTCCCCGCCCTCGTCGACGGGAGCGACCATTTCGGTGAAGAAGCCGTGGCGGCGGGCATGGTCGGCCAACGTTACGACATCGCCGCCGCGCCCTTTACCGAAGACGAAATCGGCGCCGGTGACCACCCCTGCGGCGCCGTAGCGATCGAGGAGGATGTCGGTGATGAAGTCTTCAGCTCTCGTGCCTGCCATCGCGGCGTCGAAGGGGAGGACCAACATCGCATCGGCGCCGGCTGCGCCGAAGAGCTCCTGCCTCTGGTCGAGCGTCGTCAGACGGAAAGGGGGAGTGCCGGGTTTGAAGAAGCGTACCGGATGCGGATCAAAGGTCGCGACAATACACGGGCGCCCGTCATCCTGCGCATGATGGACGGCGCGGCCGACGACCGCCTGATGCCCGGCGTGGAAGCCATCGAAATTACCGAGCGCGATGACGCCGCCGCGCAAGGGCCCGGCGATCCGGTCATGGCCGTCGAGGCGGGTCGCGGTCATTGCGTCGCTGCGCCTCGGCTATCCAACGGTGCGATCCCTGCGCGCAGGACACGGATCGCGTTGCCCCCCATTGCGGAGCGAATTTCATTGTCGGTAAAGCCCGCGTCGATGAGCGCCTGCGTCACCTGTACCAGCTTGGACGTGTCGAAGCGGACGGTAGTCGCGCCATCATAGTCGCTGCCGAGCGCGACATGCTCGACGCCGACGAGATCGCGGACATGTTTCATCGCCTTTGCGATTCCGGCAGGCGAGGTGTCGCACACCGCGGCGTCCCAATAGCCGATACCGATGAGGCCGCCGGTTGCGGCGACTCCGCGAATCTCGGCGTCGCTAAGGTTGCGGTTGACGCGGCACGTGCCCTGCACGCCGCCATGGCTTGAAACCACGGGCCGGCGCGCCATCTTCAGCACCTCTGCGACCCCCGCGTGGCTGAGGTGGGCAAGATCGATGATCATCCCCTTTGCCTCCATCGCGCGTACCACGCGGCGGCCGAGCGGGGTAAGTCCGCCCTTCTGGATCCCGTGCATCGAGCCGGCGAGTTCATTGTCGAAAAAATGGGTGAGCCCCGCCATCCGAAAACCCGCAGCGTAAAGCTTGTCCAGATTGGCGATGTCCCCTTCAAGATCCTGCAGCCCTTCGATACTGAGCAGCGCGCCGACCGGGGCGGCCTTTCCCCCTCGGCGAGCAGCGAGCAGCGCGTTCAAATCGACGGGATTTGCGACGACACGGAGTTGGCCGCCTGATTTTGTAGCAGCGCGGTCGAGCTTCTCGGCATGCCACAGCGAGCGTTCGAGCAGCGAGTTCCAGGTCCGCAGGGGTTGCAGCTGGGCGATCACGAGCCCCGTGATATTGTCCCCGTCTGCGCTGTTGGCGTCGTAATTCTGGTTCTTCGGGGTCTTGGTGACGCTCGAGAAGATCTGGAGGGCGACATGGCCCTCCTCGAGCCGCGGAAGGTCGACATGGCCCTGGCCCGAGCGCGCAAGGAGACCGCGTTTCCACATCAAGGTGTCGCTGTGCAGGTCCACGATCGTCAAGCTGCGGTGGAGTTCATGCGCGCGATCGCTGACCGGAGGCAGCGACCCTTCCTCGACCTTGTTCATGCTCCGCTCCACCATGCCGGGGGCGAGGAGGAAGAAGGCGGCGGCCGCGATGGCAAGCAGCGCGATGATGGCGATTACCCACCGGCGCATCAGCGAAGCCTTCCCCCGCTTGCGCGCGCCAGCGTGACGAAAGCATAGGCGGGACGTCCCCCCTCATCGGCGGGATGCTCCTCGCGCGAAACCTCGCGCCATTCCGCCGGATCGGGGACGTCGATAATGGTGTCGCCCCGAGGCTCGAGCTCAACCTCGGTGAGCTCGAGGCGGTCGGCGAGCGGCAGGAAGAGGCGGTAGATTTCGGCGCCGCCAATCACCATCACTTGCGGCGCATTTGCGAGGCGCAGCGCTTCCTCGACACTATGGGCAACCTCGGCATGGTCATCCTGCCACTCGTGGTCGCGGGTGAGAACGATGTGCCGGCGGCCCTCGAGCACTGCGGGCAGGCTGTCGAACGTCTTGCGCCCCATGATCATCGGCCGGCCCATGGTAAGCTGTTTGAAGCGGCGAAGGTCGG
Source organism: Sphingopyxis flava (assembly GCF_900168005.1). GTDB lineage: Bacteria > Pseudomonadota > Alphaproteobacteria > Sphingomonadales > Sphingomonadaceae > Sphingopyxis > Sphingopyxis flava. The sequence goes on along the minus strand of NZ_FUYP01000026.1, from coordinate 31,434 downwards.
CAGGGAGGTGCCAGGGCATTTTTCCATCGGCGCCGATCACGCCGTTGGCGGCCCGGGCGAGGATCAACGTAATTTCGGGATGGTTCATAAAGGCCCTTCGGGAGCGGTTCCGACCCAGGTGACGTGACCGAGCTTGCGGCCATCGCGAACCACGGACTTGCCATAGTGATGGACGCGTGCGGCATCGTCAGCGAGCAGCGCGGGAATGTCATCGATAGCGCGGCCGATCAGGTTGCGCATCGTGACGGGGAGCGCAAGCGTCGCGGTATCGCCGAGCGGGAGACCCGCGACGGCGCGGATGTGGTTCGCGAACTGGCTCGTAGTCGCGCCCTCGATCGTCCAGTGGCCGCTGTTGTGAACGCGCGGCGCCATTTCGTTGAAGACGGGACCCTCGTCTGTGGCGAAAAATTCCCCTGTGAGAACGCCGACGTAATCGAGCGCGTCGGCGATGCGGGTCATGAGCGCGCGCGCGGCATCTTGCTGGTCGAGAACGGAGCGTGGCGGCGGCAGGCTCGAGGTGGCGAGGATGCCGCCTTCATGGACGTTGACGGGCGAATCCCAGAAGCGCGTTTCGCCGTCGATCCCGCGCGCAAGAAGTACCGAAAATTCGTGCGCGAAGGTGACAAAGCCTTCGAGGATTGCGGGATGTCGGCCGATCGCTTCCCACGCGGCATCGGCGTCGGCGGGGGCGGCGATACGCGCCTGGCCCTTGCCATCATAGCCCATGCGGGCGGTCTTGAGGATCGCAGGAGCACCAATCTGAGCCAGCGCCGCATCAAGTGCGCCGCGGTCGGGGACCGCGGCGAAGGGCGCGGTGCGGCCCCCAAGCCCCGCAACAAAGCGCTTCTCGGCGAGACGATCCTGCGCGACCTCGAGCGCGGCCGCGCCGGGGCGCACTGCGACATGGCCGGAGAGAAAGCGCACCGTATCAACGGGGACATTCTCGAACTCGATCGTCACCGCGTCGCAAGCGGCCGCAAAGGCGGCCAGACGCGGCTCATCGTCCCACGCCGCCTGGCTGTGCTGGGCTGCGACTTCGGCCGCGACGCTTTCCCGGTCGGGCGCGTAGACATGTGTTTTGTAGCCGAGCGGCGCTGCAGCAAGCGCGAGCATGCGGCCGAGCTGGCCTCCGCCGAGGATGCCGATCGTCGAACCGGGTGGCAGCACCTGCGATCAGCCCTCGCGAACCGGGATGGGAGCGACGCCTTCGGTCTGCGCGGCGCGCCAGGCGTCGAGCCTTTGCGCAAGATCGGGATCCGCATTCGCGAGGAGCGCTGCTGCGAAAAGGCCCGCGTTGGTCGCACCCGCCTTGCCAATCGCAAAGGTCGCCACAGGGATGCCGCCGGGCATCTGGACGATCGAGAGCAGACTGTCCATGCCGCTCAAGGCGGCCGACTGGACGGGAACGCCGAGCACCGGCACGCGCGTCATCGATGCGACCATACCCGGCAGGTGCGCCGCGCCGCCCGCGCCGGCGATGATCGCCTGGAGCCCGCGATCCGCGGCCTCCTTCGCATAGTCGACCAGCCGGTCGGGGGTGCGGTGAGCGGAGACGATCCGTACCTCATGTGCAATGCCGAACTGTTCGAGGATCTGGACCGCGTGCGCCATGGTCGGCCAGTCCGACTGGCTGCCCATGATCACGCCGACGCGTGGCGCCGTGTCGTCCATTCAAAACCCTCCTGCCCCGGCGATTCCGTCGCCGCCCCACCCCCTAGCGAGTCGAGGACGGCGGGGCAACGCCATCCGATTCCTCCCCCGTTTACCGATTAGTATGAAGTCGCGGCTATCGTCGCGGGCTAAACAAGATCGTCGGCATCCGGCCGGCGGCACTTTGGGCACGCATCGGGGGCGTCGAATGGACAGCATGGGGGGAGCGCGGATCGCGGTCGACCAGATCGACTTCGCACCCGTCGACTCCGTCGAGGACCAGCTTCGCGAGCTGCGCCGTGAACGCGATGCGCTGCGCCGCGAGAACCGTATCCTGAAGATCGCCGTCGCCGAACTCGAACGCGTGTCCGAACGCGACACGCTGACCCCGCTGTTCAACCGCCGCTATTTCTTGACCGCGATCCATCAGCGCATCGCCCGCTTCGAGCGCCGCGCAGAGACGGCGGCGATCGTTTTTGCCGACGTCAATCAATTGAAATTCATCAACGATAGCTTCGGTCATGCCGCGGGCGACTTCGCGCTGCTTGAAATTGCGAACAGGCTTCTCGGCGCGATTCGCTCGGTTGACGTCGCGGCGCGCATTGGCGGCGACGAATTCGGACTGATCCTCGATCAGTCGAGCGAGGCCGGCGCACGGGCGCAGGTCGAACGGTTGTCGCACCTTCTGAGCGCCGCCCCGGCGATCTACGATGGACGCGAAATATCGCTCTCGGCATGTTTTGGGGTTGCGATGTTGCAGCCGAATATGAGCGAATCGGATATTCTCGCAGCCGCCGACCGCGACATGTATCTTTGCAAACTGGGGCAGGAGCGCCCCGCCGGGCATCGCTAGTTCAAAGCGAACCCCCGCGGGCCTGACACGGCTCGGACGCGGGATGGAGGCACCCGATGGACGCGATCATGGTGACGCTGGTGGCAGTGCTGCTCGCCAACGCCGACGGGCGCAGCGGCCGCTTTCTTTCGCGCCTGCTTGGCGCGCGCAGCGACCGGCGCGCGGTGATCGGTATCGCAATCGGCAGTTTTGTCGCCAACGCGCTGGTTGCCGCGCTCGCCGGATCGTTCGCCAACCGGGTGATCGGACAGGGCATGATCGCGCTACTCGTGGCATTCGCTCTTCTGACCGCCGCTGCCGCGCTGCTCTGGCGCGGGCAGCTGACCCTGGCCGACGATCGGGCGATGACTGCGCCCGCGCCCGTGCTTGCGGTGCGGTTGCTGCTCGTCCAGCTTGCCGACCGCAGCCATTTTCTCATCGGCGCGCTCGCTGCGACCAGCGGGGCGGGCCTGTGGGCGGCGGCGGGCGGGCTTGCCGGGTGGATATTTGCAGCCGTGCCCTTTCTTGCCTTCGGTCCTGCACTCGCACAGCGCCCAGCGGCGAAGTTTGTACGCTGGGCAAGCGCCGCGCTGCTCACGCTTTGGGGGCTGCGCGCCGCGATGAACGCGTTTGGTCTATGAAAAGGGGCGGTTTGATTGATTTATTCAATTAGGGCGTCCAAGACTAGTCATGGGCGTTAGGAAAGGCGAAAGCCTATATGGAACATCGAAAGGAGCTTCCCATGCCGGACAAGAAAAATCAGCCTGCCGTCGCCGATGCGCTCAATGCCCTCCTCGCCGACAGCTTCGCGCTTTACCTCAAGACCAAAAATTATCATTGGCACGTCGAGGGGCCGCGCTTTCGCGAGCTCCATCTTCTGTTCGATGAGCAGGCCGCCCAGATTCTGGCGACAACCGACCTGATTGCCGAACGTGTGCGCAAGAATGGAGCGACGACCCTGCGTTCGATCGGCGAGATTGGCCGCCGCCAGTCGATCAAGGACGATGACAAGGCCAAGGTCGATGACGAGGCGATGATCGCACAGCTCGCCGCGGACAACGAGGCCCTGCTTGCTCAGATCAAGGAGACCAAGGCTGCGGCCGAGGCTGAAGGCGATATCGCCACCAGCGGCCTCGTCGACAGCTGGGCCGACGAGACGCAGCAGCGGATCTGGTTCTTGAAGGCGACGCTCGGCGCTTAGGCCGGGCGGGCGGGATCGCCCGCTCTAATCCTGGCCCAGCGCGCGCAATATTTCGCCGAGCGGCACCAGCTTGAAATTCTGCGGGGCGCGCTTGCCCGCGCCATCGCGGTTCTTTCCGTCCTGCGCGGCGAATAGGCCGCCAGACCAATCAGAACCGAAATCGCGCGGGTCAAGGGCAATGCCGTCGGTATCCTCGGTCCCGTCGATGGCGCCGCCCCGAATGCGAAAGCCGCCCGCATAGGCACCATCTGGCAGCCGGAACACTGCGAAGCTGTCGTCGTCCTGGCTCGCGGCGAAAAGGAGGCCGCCCTCCTTGCCGCGCGGCAGGACCGCGAGACCCTCCACATCGTCGTGAAGATGAACTCCGTCGACAGCGGCAAAGCGCTCCGGCGCCATGGCGCGGGCGGGATCGGTGTCGATGCGCCAGATCGCCACCTTGTCCTCGGCAACATAGAGCGTACCCGTGCGATCATCGGCAGCGCATCCCTCTGCGCGGCTGCCAAGGTCATGTCGGCGTAGGATGTGTCCCTCTGGTGCGGGACCCGAAAGATCGAGCGCGATCTGTTCGACCACCCCCTCTTCATAGACCATGAAGGCGTCGATGCCGCCGGCGCGGCGGTGGAGGCAGAGCCCATAGCCCTCCCCCTCGGGCGGATCGACGCTCCCGATCTCGACGAGGCGCGGCGTGTTGGCGTCGAGGCGGAAGAGACGCAGGCGCGGACGATCCCGATCGCTGCGATCCGACGCGGCGACGAGCGTCGCTTTCTGGCCTCGGATCGTCACGTCGGAACGCAGGTCGACATTGTTGAGATCGCCGAGCGACTGGAAGCGCAATAGGCGGCCTTCAAGGTCGTGAATCGCGATCCCCGCCTTTTTATCCGTCGAAAGAATCAGGCTTTTCGCCGGGGCCTCAGGATTGCGCCAGATCGCCGGATCGTCGGCGCGATCGCCCGCGCTCGTCGTTGCAGGCGCGGTTTCGATGCGCGCGGGAATTTCGGGAAGCGGCAGCGGCTCGGCGACAATCAGCAGCGCAGCGAAGAGCGGGGGGTAGAGCATGGGGCGGCCTTCCGATCTTGGAAGGATAACGAGCGTTGCCCCGAGCGGTTCCTGACCCGCAATCGCAACAAAAACGATTGAGTTACTTGACCATGCGCGCTCCTGCCTCTTACGCAGGCTTATGCCGCATGACACCAGCCTGATCGGAACCGTGGTCGCCGGGCTTGGCGTAGCCTTCATCATGGGGGCGCTCGCGCACCGGCTGAAGATTTCGCCGATTGCGGGCTATCTGCTTGCCGGGGTTCTGGTTGGGCCTTTCACCCCCGGAATCGTTGCCGACACCGCGCTCGCGCTCCAGCTCGCGGAGATCGGCGTGATCCTGCTGATGTTCGGGGTGGGGCTCCATTTCTCGCTCAAGGACCTGCTCGCGGTGCGGAATATCGCGGTACCGGGCGCTATCGCACAGATTGCGGTGGCGAGCGGGCTCGGCATCGCGCTCGGTCTGTCGCTCGGCTGGTCGGTGGCAGGAAGCGCGATCTTCGGGCTTGCGCTGTCGGTTGCGAGCACGGTGGTACTTCTGCGCGCCCTGCAGGCGCGCGACATGGTCGAGACCGAAAAGGGGCGCATCGCCGTCGGCTGGCTGATCGTCGAAGATCTGGCGATGGTGCTGGCGCTCGTCCTCCTGCCGGCGATGTTCGGCGGGCGCGGCGATGAAGCAAATGGTACAGGGCTCCTTCAATCTGCGGGCATCGTCGCGCTCAAGGTGATCGGTTTCGTTGCCTTCATGCTGATCGTTGCGCGGCGGATCCTGCCTGCGCTGCTGCATTGGGTGGCACATACCGGCTCGCGCGAGTTGTTCCGGCTCGCGGTCCTCGCGATCGCGCTCGGCGTTGCTTTCGGCGCGGCGCTGGTGTTCGATGTGAGCTTCGCGCTAGGCGCCTTCTTTGCCGGGATGATCCTCGGCGAGACGCAATTGAGCCGCCGGGCGGCTGAAGAAACGCTGCCGCTGCGCGACGCCTTCGCGGTGCTCTTCTTTGTGTCGGTCGGCATGCTCTTTGACCCCAAAGTCCTCACCGAACATCCCGGTCCATTGGTCGCAACGGTAGCGATCATCGTCGTCGGAAAGGCGCTCGCCGCCTATGCGATCGTGCGCGCCTTTGGCCACGGGCCGCAGACCGCGATGACGATCGCCGCGAGCCTCGCGCAGATTGGTGAATTCTCCTTCATCCTCGCCGGGCTCGGCGTCGCATTGAAGGTGATGCCCGAAGAAGCACGCGACCTGATCCTCGCCGGATCGATCCTCTCGATCCTCCTCAATCCGCTTTTCTTCACGATTGCGGTACGGCGGATACGCACCGACGAGGCGCCCGAAGTCGAGGCGGCAGTCGTGCCCGCGCCCCGCCCCGCGCCCGCTCCTGCGCGCACCGTGCTGATCGGCTATGGCCGCGTCGGCAGTCATGTCGGCGATCTGCTGTGCGGCAGGGGTGAGGCCCTGACGGTGATCGAAGACCAGAAGGACCGCGCCGCCGCCGCGGGCGAGGCAGGGGCGAAGGTGATCATCGGCAATGCCGCGAGCGAAAGCGTGCTGCGTCAGGCGGGGCTCGACAGCGCCTCGACCCTCCTCATTGCGATTCCCGAAGGGGTCGAGGCGGGGGCGATCGTGCGGCGCGCGCGGGCGATCAATCCGAGGCTGGTGATCGTCGCGCGCGCGCACTCGGATGAGGAGGTGACCGACATTGCCCGTCACGGCGCCGACCATGTCGTGATGGCCGAACGCGAAACCGCGGCCCGGATGGCGGAGCGGGCACTGCTGGCACGGGCGTGAGCGGCGCCCCGGCGATAGCCGGGGCGGCGGCCTTGCGCCTCCCATTTCCCCGGTTTCGCCTCGCGGGGGCACGCCGGAGGCACGTCAGGGCTTTTCCCGCATCATCTTCGGCCCTATCGCCCGTCCGCAATGAGCGCCGACATCCTCCTTCCTCTCCTCAAATCAACCTTTGGCTTCGACGATTTCCGCGGCAGGCAGGCCGAGGTCGTTGGCCGGGTCATGGCGGGCGAGCATACGCTTGCCGTGATGCCGACGGGGGCGGGCAAGTCGCTGACCTATCAGCTTCCTGCCGTAGCGCTTGCCGGCTGCGTAGTGGTGGTCTCGCCGCTCATCGCGCTGATGCACGACCAGCTTCGCGGGGCGCGCGCGGCAGGAATTCGGGCCGCGTCGCTGACCAGCGTCGATGCCGATTTCGCCGATACGCGCCAAGCGTATCGCGATGGTCAGCTCGACCTTTTGTACATCGCGCCGGAGCGTGCAACGGGGGAAGGTTTCCGTGCGCTGATGGAAGCGCGCGCGCCCGCGTTGTTCGCGATCGACGAGGCGCATTGCGTCTCCGAATGGGGACATGATTTCCGACCCGATTACCGCCTTCTGCGGCCCCTGCTCGATGCCTTTCCGGGCGTCCCGCGGCTTGCGCTGACGGCAACCGCAGACAAGCACACGCGCGAGGATATTCTGGTCCAGCTCGGCATTCCGTCTAAGGGTCTGGTGCTTGCAGGCTTCGACCGGCCGAACATCCGCTACCGAGTGAACCCGCGCATTGGCGCTGCAAGGCAGCTGAGCGCGTTCATCGCAGCCAACCCCGGGCCGGGCATCGTCTATTGCCCGACCCGGGACGGCACTGAGCGGATGGCGGACAGGCTCGCCGCTGCGACGGGACGTCCGGTTGCAGCCTATCACGCGGGGCTCGACGCCGAGCGGCGCGCGCAGGTGCAGCATGATTTCGTGGCCTCAGAGGATGGGATCGTCACGGCGACGGTGGCCTTCGGCATGGGGATTGACAAGCCCGACGTGCGCTTTGTCGCGCATGCAGGGCTGCCTAAGTCGATCGAAAGCTATTATCAGGAAACCGGGCGGGCGGGGCGCGACGGCGATCCTGCCGAGGTGCTGATGCTGTGGGGCGCTGAGGATTTTGCGCGCGCGCGGATGCGGCTGGGCGAGCTTCCCGAGGCGCGCCTCGCCGGCGAGCGCGCGCGCCTCGATGCACTCGCAGCGCTTGTCGAGACGGTCGAGTGCCGCCGCGCGCTACTGCTTCGCCATTTCGGCGAGGCCCCGCCTGAAAATTGCGGCAATTGCGACAATTGCCTTGATCCCCCGAAGCAGGTCGATGCGACAGTGCTCGCGCAGAAGCTGCTCTCGGCCATCTATCGCACCGGACAGACCTATGGTGCTGCGCACATCGAGGCGGTCCTGACTGGGCGCCGCGACGACCGGATCGTGAGCCGCAGCCACGACAAATTGTCCGTCTTCGGCCTCGTCGAAGGCGAGGAGGCGCGGCTGATCAAGCCGCTGGTGCGCACGCTGATGGCGCGCGAGGCGCTGGCGATCACCGAGCATGGCGGGCTGATGTTCGGCCCGGCGGGACGCGCGGTGATGAAGGGCGAGGTACCGGTCATGATCGCCGAGCCGCCCGCGCGGCGGGGGAAACGCGCGGCGCGCGGCGGGCAGGCAACGAACCCCGTCGGCGATCCGCTCTTTGAGGCGCTGCGCGCGACCAGGCGCGAGCTGGCGGCGGAAGCCGGAGTGCCGCCCTATGTGGTCTTCCACGACGCGGCGCTGCGCGCGATGGCGAGCGAGCGGCCGTCGACACGCGCCCAGCTGGCGCAGATTCCGGGCGTCGGCGCGCGCAAGCTGGAGTCGTGGGGCGATGCTTTCCTCGCGGTGATCCGGCAGTTCTAGTATCGCCTGGGCTCGATCGGGGTCGGGGAGTCCTCGGGGAAAGGGCAGCTTCATGCTTGTCAGCAAATACGGCTGGCCTATACATCGCGGGCATGAGCGATTTTCGTCCCCTGAGCCCCGACTATAGCGTCGCACCGCAAATTGCCCTTGAGGATGTCGCGGAGGCGAAGGGCGCCGGGTTCGCGATGATCATCAACAATCGCCCTGATGGCGAAGATCCGTCGGCGCCGCAGGGGGGCGACATCGCGTCGGCCGCCGCGGCCGAAGGACTTGCCTATGCGGCGATACCGGTGGGCCACGCGGGGTTCAGCCATGCGCAGCTTGACGCGCTCGACACGCTGCTGGCCGATGCGACGGGGCCGGTGCTCGCCTATTGCCGCTCGGGAACGCGCTCGACGCATCTTTGGGCGCTGGCGCGCGCGCGCGCCGGGGAAGACGTCGATGCGCTTTGCGCGGCTGCGGCCAGGGCTGGCTACGATCTTTCGGGGCTGCGGCCGATGATGGACGCGCTCGCGGGGGAAAAGTGACCGCGGCGGTCTGGATTCAGCTCGGCGCATCGCTCGCGGCGGTGCTCCTCATCGCCTGGCTGGTGAGGGCGATGGGGCTGGGCGCTGACCCGCGCATCGCGGATGCGGCGCATGCGATCCGCCTCGCCGACGAAGCCGAGGCGGGGTTTGGCGGCGTCGAGGTCGCGCGCGATCGCGCGGGCTTTGCTGCGATCGTTCGCAATGCCGAGGGCCGAATGCTGCTGATCCGTGCGCATGGCAATCATTTTGCGGCGCGCCCGGTCGACGCCAGCGTGATAGGGCGGCTCGACAAGGATTTCCTGACGCTCACCACGCCTGAACGGACCTTCGGCGCCGTGACACTGCAGCTCGGGAAAGAAGCAGGTGTATGGGCGTCGCGCATGCGGGAGGTGGTGCGTGGATAATCTGCCCGATCCCGTCGTCTATGCGGTCCCCGCCTTCATCCTGCTGTTGATCGTCGAGATGCTTGTCTCCCTTCGGCGCGACAAAAGACGCTACGAGGCGCGCGACACGCTGACCTCGCTGATGCTCGGTACCGTGAGCCAGGTCGCGGGGGCATTGGTCGGCGCGGCGGTGGTCGGCGTGTCGCTGTGGGCCCATCAGTTCCGCCTGTTCGACATCGGGATGGAGCTTCAGACCTGGTGGTGGGCGTGGATTCTCTGCTTCGTCCTCGACGATCTTGCCTATTATGTCTTCCACCGGAGCGCGCACCGCGTGCGCTGGTTCTGGGCCAGCCATGTCATCCACCACAGCTCGCAGCACTATAATCTCTCGACCGCGCTCCGGCAGACGTGGACAGGTTTTTTCAGCCTGAGCTTCCTTTTCCGTATGCCCTTGTTCCTGATCGGCTTTCCGCCCGCCATGGTCTTCTTCTGCGCGGGGCTCAACCTGATCTACCAGTTCTGGATCCACACCGAGGCGATCGGGCGTATGCCCAAATGGTTCGAGGCGGTGATGAATACCCCGTCGCATCACCGCGTCCATCATGGTGTGAACCCGCGCTATCTCGACGCCAATTATGCCGGGATCTTCATCATCTGGGACAAGTTGTTCGGCAGCTTCGTCCCCGAGCGCGACGACGAGCCTGTGCGCTACGGGATCGTCAAGCAATTGGGGAGCTTCAACATTCTCTGGGCGGCGTTTCACGAGTGGGTCGGGATCGCGAAGGATGTCTGGAACGCGCCCTGGCAGCACAAGCTCAGCTATATGTGGCGCGAACCGGGCTGGAGCCACGACGGCAGCCGGATGACCAGCGACATGATCAAGGCGCGCTGGATGGCCGGCAGACGGGTTGAAGAAGACGCAGAGTAACCGCTGCCGAATGCGGGCGGGACGGATGAAGCCCGTCGCCAACATACCGAAGAATTCGCCGTGACGGCAGGCGGATTCAAGGGCCGGCAGCGCGATGCGGGGCGCTCAAACCTTCTTCCCAAGAGGCAGGGCCTCGACGATGGCTAGGGGCTTGTCACCCGGACTAATGACATTCATGTAAGCATCCGGGACCGCCCGAAAGGCGGCGCGAGGGAGGGCCTGAATGGATCAGTTCGACATCATTGTCATCGGCGGCGGCAGCGCGGGGAGTGCGGCGGCGGGCCGGCTTGCCGGGGACGGAACGCGGCGCGTGTGCCTCGTTGAGGCGGGTGGGACGAACGACCTCATCCGGGTGAAGACGCCGGGGTTCATGCCCTTCATTCCCAAGGCATCGAACTATCGATATGAGACGGTGCCGCAGGCGGGGCTCGGCGGCCGGATCGGCTACCAGCCGCGCGGGCGAGGCCTGGGCGGGTCGAGCGCGATCAATGCGATGGTTTATATCCGCGGCCACCAGTTCGATTACGACCAGTGGGCCGAGCTCGGCGCGACGGGGTGGACCTACGCCGACGTACTCCCCTATTTCAAGCGGAGCGAGCGCAACGAGCGCGGCGGCGACGACTTTCACGGCGCAGACGGGCCGCTGAACGTGATGGACCAGCGTTGGCCCAATGTGACGAGCCGGCGCTTCGTCGAAAGCGCCGCGGCGCTTCAACTCGCGCGCACAGGCGACTTCAACCGACCGAATAACGAGGGCTTTGGCCTTTATCAGGTGACGCAGAAGGCAGGCGAGCGCTGGTCGGCGGCGCGGGCCTATGTCGAACCGCTGCGCGGTCGCGCAAATTTTGCGATCCGCACCGGGGCGCTCGTTGAAAGAATTATGATCGAGAACGGCCGAGCGACCGGCGTGGTCATTCGCCGCGGCACGGCACGCGAGACGCTGCGCGCGGCGGGCGGCGTCATCCTGTCGGCCGGAGCATTCGGCAGCCCGCAGATCCTGATGCTGTCGGGCATCGGGCCGGCCGCGCATCTTCGTGACCATGGCATCGAGGTGGCCGCTGATCGCGCTGGGGTCGGTTCGAATTTGCAGGACCATATCGATTATGTGTCAAGCTGGGAGACGCGCTCAACCGAGCCGTTTGGCAACAGCCTCGGCGGTACATGGCGGATGGTGAAGGCGATTTTCGAGCATCGAAGAAAGCGCACCGGTATTATGACGACCTGCTTTGCCGAAGCGGGCGGCTTCTGGAAATCGCGCCCCGATTTGCCCGCGCCGGACATTCAGTATCATTTTGTCCCCGCGATGCTCGAGGATCATGGGCGCACCAAGGTGAATGGGCACGGCTTTTCATGCCATGCCTGCGTGCTCAGGCCCGAAAGCCGGGGCAGCGTCACGCTCGCCTCGGGCGATGCCGCCGCGGCGCCGCGCATCGACCCCGGCTTTCTGACAGATGCGCGCGACATCGCGACCTTGCGCGCCGGTGTGCGGATGATGCACCGCATTGTGGGCGCGCCGCCGCTCTCCGACTATGCGGGCGCCGACCGGCATCCCGTGAACCTTGACGATGATGATGCGCTCGACGCGCTGATCCGCAGCCGCGCCGATACCGTCTATCACCCGGTCGGGACGTGCCGGATGGGCAGCGACGACGATGCAGTGGTCGACCCGGCACTGAAGCTTCGGGGAGTCGACGCGCTGTGGGTCGCCGATGCGAGCATCATGCCCCGGCTCGTGTCGGGCAACACCAATGCGCCAAGCATCATGATCGGCGAGCGTGCGGCGGATTTCGTGGCCGCCGCGCTGGGCTGACGGCAATCCCCCGGCGTCAGCGGACGGGGATTAAAGACAGGCCTCCGCCAGCAACTCTCCGCGCCGCGTGAGGCCATAGCGGCTCACCGGTGGCCGCCGGTCGATCACGTCGCGCGTCACCAGCCCGTGGCGACCGAGCGCTGTCAACCCCTGCGAAAGCGCGCGCGGGCTGGCAGGGGCAAGGAGGCGGGAGAGAGCGTTGAAGCGGTTGTGACCCGTTCCAATTCCGGCGATGATCGGGAGGCCCCAGCGGGTCGCGGCGCCTGGAGGCAGGCCGAGTGCAGCCTGCGCCCCCGCAATCGTCGCGGCGCGCCTGGCCGCGTCGGCGCCTGCCTTGGTCAATATATATTCGGGACGAATCGGGTGCCCATGACCCGGGTTCCGCTGCACCCACCCGTTCCTCATCGCGGCCTCCAGCGTGCGCGTCAGGCTGTCGCGGGGCAGGCCAAGACGGTGGATCAGTTCGACGAAGCGCGCCCCTTTGTGACCTGCAAAATCAGCGAGCAGCGGCACCAGCCAGCGGTGGCCGGAAAGCTCCGCAAGCAGGGGATCGGGCATGATTGACGGCATCGTCAAGTAACTATACAAACCGGACCAAAGGAACAAGGGGATTCGGCTTCTCGTTGGCCGCACGGGACGATCAAGGTGCCGCCGTTGCCGAGGCGGGCGTTCGCAGACCCCGGGTTTCGATGGAAAGAGAGGAAGCAAGGCCATGACGCTCGAGATCGGATCCGAACTGACCTGTTCGATGGGTGTCACCGACATGAGCGCGTCGATCGCCTGGTACGAGCGGGTCATGGGGTGCACCTTGCTTTATCGCGTCGATGAGATCGGCTGGTGCGAGCTTGCAACGCCGATGGCGGGCGTAAATATCGGACTGAGCCAGCTGGAAACGGTGATGCAGGGAGGCGGGGCGACCAACGTCTTCGAGGTTGCCGACATAGAAGCGGCAAAAGCGCATCTCGACGCCGAAGGCGTTAGGCGGGACGGTGACATACAGCATGTCCCGGGGCTCGTGCGGCTGATCGCTTTCTATGATCCGGATGGCAATGCCTTCATGTTCTCGCAATCGGAAATGACGAGCTGAGCGTTACCAAGAAAGAGTAAGCCCCGTCACATTTCTGTGGCGGGGCTTCCCTAGGTTCCGTCCGAAGACGCGAACCAAATTCTACCTTTTCTTTCGATCCAGTAGGTTCATGAAACGCGGCTGAAGACGCATTGGTTCCCAACTGGCAAAAATTTTTTTCGTGGCGGCCGGGACCGATTCGCGCGCACGCCGCCTTCCTTGGGCGGAACGTGCGCTTTTGTAAAACGGACGGCTTTTCAAGGGAATATCTGCACCTCCCACAGCGAGGACAAAAAAAGAGGGCCGGGACTTTCGTCCCGGCCCAGCCTTTCAGGCTCTCCCCTCCTGAAACTGTTGACCCAATGAATGCCATATTAATGCCACCTTGGGAAGGCCTAAATTCGCGGCAACCCTGCTTCTATTTTGTGCAGCCGGCGGCGCGCACAAATTGCACAAAAAGAGGCCGGGACTGGTCGGTCCCGGCCACAAGTGGTTCGCAGGAGGAACCCCGTTGGACCCCGCCGCCCTTGAAAGAGGAGAACCGGCGGCGGGTGTCCAGTCCTTTAGTAATTGTAGGCGCGTTCGCCATGCTCGCCGAGGTCGAGACCTTCGCGTTCGACCTCTTCGGAGACGCGCAGCCCAGTGACGAGCTTGGCAACCGTGAAGGCGATGCCTGAGCCGACCGCTGCCCAGAGGACCGCAACGCCGGTCGCAAAGAGCTGGGTGCCGAGCTGCGCGCCGATCGCGTAGTCGGCGGCTCCAGGTCCGCCAAAACCCGGCGCGTTGGTGAAGGCGACGCCGATCGAGCCCACGATGCCGGCAACGCCGTGAATGCCGAAAACGTCTGCCGTATCGTCGAAGCCGAGTTTCGGCTTTGCGACTGTCACGAAGAGATAGGCGATGACCGAGGCGACAGCGCCGAGGACGATCGCCCCGAACGGTCCGGCGAAGCCCGCGGCCGGCGTGATGGCAACGAGGCCCGCGATGACGCCCGAGCAGCCGCCGAGCAGGCTCGGCTTGTGACCCGCAACCTTCTCCGCAACCATCCAGGCAACAGCCGCGGCGGCGGTGGCGGTGAGCGTGTTGATCATCGCCAAGCCGGCGCCGCTGCCGGCACCCAGCGCCGAACCCGCGTTGAAGCCGAACCAGCCCACCCACAGAAGGCCGGTACCGATGAAGGTCATCGTCAGCGAGTGGGGCGCCAGCACCTCCTTGAGATAGCCGATGCGCTTGCCCAGAATGAGGCAGCCGACGAGGCCCGACACGCCCGCGTTGATGTGAACGACGGTGCCGCCGGCAAAGTCGAGAGCACCTTTTTCAAAGAAGAAGCCGCCGGCCGACCATACCATGTGCGCGAGCGGGAAATAGACGATTGTCAGCCAGATCACGGCGAAGACCATCAGCCCCGCAAACTTCACGCGCTCCGCCAGCGACCCGACGACGAGGGCGCAGGTGATGGCGGCGAAAGTCATCTGGAAGCTGATGAAGACATATTCAGGAATGGTCCCCGAGATGCTGTCCGCGGTAACATTCTTCAAAAAGAGGTTCGAAAGATCGCCAAAGAAGGGCCCTGCCTCGGTAAAGGCGATCGAATAGCCCCAGCTGACCCAGACGAGCATCGCGACGCAGGTCACCGCAAGCACATGGGTGAGCATCGAGAGCATGTTCTTGGTGCGAAGAAGGCCGCCATAGAAAAGGGCAAGGCCCGGCAAGATCATCGCGAGCACCAGCACGGTCGAGGTGAGCATCCAGGCGGTATCGCCCGTGTCGATTGTTGGCGTCTCCGCCGCTTCCTGCGCCCAGGCGGGCAGTGCGGCGAACAGCGCGAGCCCCGCGGCCCCGGCGCTCGCCGCCAGCTTGTTTGCGAACGTCATATTATCCCCCTTCATTAGAGAGCGGCCTCGCCGGTCTCGCCGGTACGGATGCGCACGGCCTGACCCACGTCGAGAACGAAGATCTTGCCGTCTCCGATCGACCCGGTGCCGGCGCTTTGCTGGAGTGTTTCGACGACCCGCGGCGCGAGCGCGTCGTCGCAGACGAGTTCGATCTTCACCTTCGGCACCATATTGGTCGCATATTCGGCGCCGCGGTAGATTTCGGTCTGTCCCTTTTGCCGACCAAAGCCCTTGACCTCGGTCACGGTCATGCCGGCGATGCCCAGCCCGGTCAGTGCTTCGCGCACTTCGTCGAGCTTGAACGGTTTGATGATAGCCAGGATCAGCTTCATGATGCCCCCTTTTGCTAATGGCACCATGTTGCGCTGCAACGGTCGTGCCAAATTGCGCCGGCGCAGTTGTCAGCGATATTTTCTGAGGAAAACTGTCAAGCGAGGGCACGAAAGCTTCGCGGAATGGGCAAAAATGTTGCGATTATGCCTAAATTATAGGCAGGGCCCATATGCCGCTAATCGGCGCGCCTGAACCGTGCCCAGATCGGAAGATGGTCCGAGGCGCGCGCGGCGAGCGCGCTCTGGTGCACGCCGGCCTCCACTGCTTCAAGATCGGGCGAGGCGAAGATGCGGTCGAGCTTTGCGACCGGGCGGCGGCTGTGAAAGCTGTGCCCGGTGTCGACGAGCCGATGATGCTCGGCGAAATCGGCAAGGCAGCCCCCTCGATTGCGCCACTCATTGCAATCCCCCATCAATATAGTGGGGAGCGCCTCGCCGTCGGAGACATGGGCAAGGATGGCGCGTGCCTGCTGACGGCGGCGGAGCCCCGAAATGTCGAGGTGCATGCCCACTACGCGCAGCCGAATGTCGCCGATGCGCAGCGTCGCCGCGATCGCGCCGCGCGGCTCGAGCGTCGGCAGGTGCAGCGCGTGGCTTTCCTCCACCTCGACGCCTTTGCGGACAAGAAATGCGTTGCCGTGCCAGCCGATGGCATAGGGGCGGCCATCCAGAAGGTCGACCGGCACATAGTCGCTATGTTCCTCGAACATGTGTGGAGGGATGGCGCTCGCCCGCGTGCCGAAGCGGCGGTCGGCCTCCTGTAGCGCGATGACGTCCGCATCGAGCTCGCGAAGGACCGATAGCACGCGCGCGGGGTCGCGGCGGCGGTCGAGCCCGATACCCTTGCGCATATTATAGGAGGCGACCTTGATCATCGCTCGAGGCGGCTTTCTAGATATTATCGGGAGGAGGACGAACAAGAGCGGGGCCGGGTTGCACCTAGGAGACACCAAACTCCAGCATCAACGCCCGCGCGTTGTCGAGATCCTCGTCGAGGACCATGACCCGGACGGGGATCATCAAGCCCACGCTGTCGGCGATGTTCATGCCGGCGTCGAAGCACACGGCCGGCACGCCTGCCGATTCGAGCCGGCCGCGCAGCAGTTCTGCCTCGACGCCGCTTGGCAGGCGGACGAGCTCGACCAGCGGCATCAGGCGTCGCCCGCGATATAGCGGTCGGTGGGGCGCGTCGGCAGGCCATCGATACTTCGCGTTCGCCCCTCGAATTTCTCCAGCCATTCGGCCGGGTCAGCCTGGCGATGATATTTTTGGAGCGTGTCGCGCTCCTGCTGGAGTTCCATAACCGGCACGCCCCAACCGCAACTCGTCTGAACGCTCTCTACGCTGATATCGAAGATCTGCCGCGTTCCGGGCAACAAGGTGAAATTAGCAGCGAGTGCGTCCCAGCCCTCGTCCTGCGGGAGCACCGGGCGTCCACGGCCATAGATGCGCAAGATCCAGGCCGGACGATCGAAAGCGCAGAACATCAGGGTAATGCGCCCGTCAGCGGCGAGGTGCGCGTGCGTCTCGTTTCCGGAACCGCCGAGGTCGAGAAAGGCGACCCGTGACGAGGAGAGGATGCGAAAGCTGCCAGCATAACCCTTGGGCGACAGGTTGAGCCGTCCCTCCGCCGCCGCGGTCGCGACGAAGAACATCGGCTGCCGCTCGATGAAGGCGACATGCTTGTCGGTCAGCGCGTCGGTGAATTCAGCCATCAGGTCAGCCTAGCGGGCGACAGGGAGGCTTGTCACGCGATCCTTCACCACTGGCTGCCCTCGGCGATCGCGGTTTCTTCCTCCGGCCGGGTTGCCCGGCCGAGCGCGGCGTTGCGATGGGGGAAGCGGCCGAAGCGATCGATCATCTCGAAATGCTTCTGGGCATATTCGTGGAAGATGGGGTCGGCGAGTTGGTGGAACAGGCGCAGCGATTCGCGCTGGTCGTCGATGTCTTCGCTGTGCTGAAGGGGAAGATAGGCAAACTGGCGCCGTTCGTCGGGCCAATTCCGGTCCCACTCTTTTGCGGTGATGCCGCGCGTGATCGCACGGGCAAGGCTGTCGGTTGCGAAGGCCTCGGCGCTGCCCCGATATATGTTGCGCGGTACCTGGTCGAACAGGATCACCGCGGCAAGCGCCGTGTCGGGGTCGGTCAGGAAAGCAGCGGGCGGGAGCGCGCGGAGCACCTCGCGCCAGTCGGCGGCGAGATCGCGAACCGCAGCGTCAAAATCTGGTCCGCCGCCATACCAATTGTCCATGCCATGGTCGTCGAACCAGAAGGCGAGGAGGCGCGCCGCCCAGTCGGCGGGCGGCGCAGCCGTTTCGGTCCGCTCGTTCGTCACGCCGCTATTTCGCAGCCGTGTCGATCTTGCGATAGGGAACAAAATCACCGAGTGCGACGAACCCCGCGTACATATGGCTGTCGCGGTCGTGAAGCTGGATCGTATCGATCGAGCACAGCCGTGTGCCGGTCAATTTGGTCACGAGAATATTGTCGTCGTCGAGCGATTCGGCCCCGCCGCGCGGACGATTGACCCAAAGGGTGCTGCCGATCCGGTAGACGATCGCGGTTTTGTCAACGATCTGCGAACTCGTCGCCGAGGAAAGAGTGATGCAATCCTGCGGCTGGCCGGCGACGCGGCCTTCGAGTATCTTGGCGAGCTTTTCCTCGCCCGTCGGCTTTTCCTTGGCGGCAACGGGCGCGCCCGCGAGGATCGCGGCGGAAAGGATAGTGGCAATCAGCGCACGCATGGTTCGACTCCAGTTGATTCAGGTCTCACCCTGAGATCGCCGGTAGCACAAGGCGGGTGAACGGTCGCTGACTGATTTCCTGATATCGCGCAGCCAGGCCCGTGCCACTCCTTCAAGAAGGAAGAGGCACTCGGCTCCCGTCCGCGATGAGCCCGGGGTCCCCTCAGCACGCACCATCGGGAAGCGGGATGCCGAGCGGACCCTTGCACTTCTTCTTTTTCGGCTTTTCGGCGGGTGCGGAACCTCCCGTATCGTCCATGCCGCCCATCCCGCCGAAATCAGCCCCAACCATCAGCATTGTGTGCGAGCGGAAACGCACCTTTGCAGTCCAGTCGATATTCCAGGGCACATTGCCCGCGGGTTTCGGGGGGTAGGCAAAGTTCGCCTCGGGTCCGAAGGCGTTGAGGTTCCCGATCATCATCTCGCCCGAGGCCTTCTTGACGTCCGCCGGGATCTGGCAGCTCGTCTGGCTCGGCGGCATCACGATCTTCTGGGGGATGAGCTTGGCGACGGTCGCAGGGGGCAGCCAATCCCAAAGGCCGCCGCCAAACTCGCGCGACGCGCTGCTCGTCCACCAGATAATGTCCCCGCCGCTGCCGCCGCGGTCCATGCCGCCGATCGTCCAGGCGACATAGCCGGTGGCATTCTGCACCGGATTCCAGCGGATCATGACGGAGCCGTCACCCTGCGCCGCGGCCGAAGCCTGGAGCGGGGCCATATAATCCTGCGTGAGGGTGAAATTGATGTCCGACCCGATGTTGCTCGCAATGCGGTGCGCTCCGAGCAGCGAGCTGCCTCTCGGCGGCTGCTTGGCGTTCTTGCTGTTTGGCCAGTCGACGTAGGAACGACTGTTCGATTGCGAGACCTCGCGGGCGACGGGCACGGCGGAGGAGAAAAGGCCGGGAGGTATCTGTCCCGCCGCAACCTTGGCGAAATCGATCACAACCGGCTGACCCGGCCCCGCCTTGGCCCCGCAACCCCAATAGAGGAGGAGGCGACCCTTGGGACGCTCGAACTCGGTGGTGTAGCTGCCCTCGCGCCGCTCGGGGCTGATGAGCGGCACGGCTTTTCCAAGCTTCGCCTGCGGTTCGAAATAATGATCGCCCTTCGGAGGCGGTGCGCCCGGCGTCTGGTCGGATCCGAGGCGAAGAAGAAGCTGGTGCGCGACCGCCTTGTCTGGGCCACCGCCGAACATCATGCTCATCGCGCCGCCGACACCGCCCTTGCCGCCGCCCATCGCGGCAAAGCCGGACATGGTTGCCACGTCCATTTCGTAGCGCTCCTTGGGCCCCGACGCTTTCTGCGCCGAGCCGGGAACGGCGGCGAGCGCGGCGGCAAGAGCGGTCACGGAAAGCAGACGCAGAGTCGAGCGCATATAAATTCTCCCTGTTGCCGGAAAAGCCGGCTGACGGTGCGACCCGAATCTTGTCTTTCCAGCGCTATACGCCGACGTATCCCAAGCGCCAAGTGACCGAAATCACAGCGGCCGGCGCTCGGCGATTCCTCATGCGGTGCCGCCCACCGTCAGCCCGCTCACCAGCAAGCTCGGCTGACCGACGCCCGCCGGGACGCTCTGGCCGCCCTTGCCGCAGACGCCGATGCCTTCATCGAGCGCCATGTCGTTGCCGATGCCCGTAACCTTGGTGAGCACGCTCGGACCATCACCAATCAGCGTGGCGCCCTTGATCGAATCGCCAAGCTTGCCGTTTTCGATCTTGTAGGCCTCGGTGCAGCTGAAGACGAATTTGCCCGACACGATGTCGACCTGCCCGCCGCCGAAGCTCTTCGCGAAGATGCCGCTTTTCACCCGCGACAGGAGTTCGGCGGGATCGTCGTTGCCACCACGCATGAAGGTGTTGGTCATCCGCGGCATCGGGGCGTGCGCGAAACTCTCGCGGCGGCCATTGCCGGTCGGAGGAACGCCCATCAGTCGCGCGTTGAGCCGGTCCTGCATATATCCTTTGAGGATACCGTCCTCGATGAGGATATTTTCCTGCGTTGGCGTGCCCTCATCGTCGATGCTGAGCGAGCCGCGGCGCCCGCCCCCGACGGGGCTTGCAAGACTCCCGTCGTCGATCACGGTGACGCCCGGCGCCGCAACGCGCTGGCCGATCCGCCCGGAAAAGGCGCTCGTACCCTTGCGATTGAAATCGCCCTCAAGCCCGTGACCCACCGCCTCATGCAGCAGCACCCCGGGCCAACCGGGGCCGAGCAGCACGGTCATTTCGCCCGCCGGAGCGTCGACTGCGCGCAGGTTGACGAGTGCCTGCGTCAGCGCCTCGTCGATTGCACGGTTCCACTGCTGAGGCTCAAAAAGATGGTCGTACATATAGCGGCCGCCGAGACCGAAATAGCCCGATTCGCGGCGCCCATTCTCCTCGACCACGATCGAGACGTTGAGGCGGACGAGCGGACGCACGTCGGTCGCGAGAAAGCCATCGGCACGAACGATCTCGACGACCGACCAGCTTCCAGCCAGCGTGACCGACACCTGCGCAACGCGCGGGTCACGCGCGCGGGCTGCGGCGTCGACCTCCTGGCAGAGCGCAACTTTACGGGCGAAGGGAATGAGGTCGAGCGGGTTCGCCTCGTCATAAAGGTGGCGATTGGTGCGCTGGGGAGGGCCGGCCGGCGCCTGCTTTGCGGGGTCGAGCAGTGCCAGCGTCTCCGCGGCGCGGCGAATGGCGCCCGCACTGATGTCGCTCGCGTGCGCGAACCCCGTCATTTCGCCCGACACCGCACGCAAGCCAAAGCCCGCATCGGTCGAATAGTCGGCGGTCTTCAGCCGTCCATCGTCGAAACCGAAACTCTCGCTCGCGCGATATTGGAGATAAAGCTCTCCGTCATCGGCCTTCGCGAGCGCTTCGCGCGCCAGGCGCTGCGCCAATTGAGGGTCGAGCGCGTCGGCGCGGTAGAGGAAGCGGCGGGGGTCGGTGGGGCTTGTCATGCCGCTGATATAGGCGCGTGCGGCTGGTGCGCAAAGGCTGATGCGGATTTAAGCGCGCGCTTCGGCTCAACCCTTGTCGGCCACTCCGCCTGCAAGGATGAAACGGCGGTCGCAATAGCCGCAATCGACATAGCCTTCGTCGGGGTCGATCTCGAGCCACACGCGCGGATGGCCGAGCGCTGCGCTAGCAAGGCCGTCGCCCGTGCCGTCGCAGGCGATGCGCGTCTGTTGAACGCGGAGCGTTTCGGGGGCCGGGTCAGGTGCAGCGTTTGTCATGGAGGGCGCCCATAGCAAGCGTCTTGCGCCTCGGCAATCGGCTGCGCGCGCCAGCCCCTTTCGCACCTCCCGCGCCCCCGCTATGGAGACCGCCATGAGTGAAGCCGCCATCCGCATCGACGCCGTCTCGAAAATCTACGCCGGCGGCAAGCAAGCCCTCGACAATGTCAGCTTCGACGTGCCGCGCGGGGAGATTTTCGGACTTTTGGGCCCGAACGGGGCGGGCAAGTCGACGCTGATCAACATCCTTGCAGGCCTCGTCAACAAGACGAGCGGGTCGGCGAGCATCTGGGGGTTCGACATCGACGCCGACCCCCGCAATGCCAAATATTCGATCGGGATCGTGCCCCAGGAGATCGTCTTCGATCCCTTTTTCACGCCGTTCGAAACGCTGGAGAATCAGGCGGGGCTCTACGGCGTCCCCAAGAATCGGCGGATTTCGGAAGAGCTGCTCGCGGCCGTACATCTCTTGGACAAGCGCGACGCCTATGCGCGTACGCTCTCAGGAGGCATGAAGCGCCGCCTGCTTGTTGCCAAGGCAATGGTCCATTCGCCGCCGATCATCGTCCTCGACGAGCCGACCGCAGGGGTCGACATCGAACTGCGCCAGCAACTGTGGGAATATGTCCAAAGTCTCAACGATGGCGGCGTCACGGTGGTGCTGACGACGCATTATCTCGAGGAGGCCGAGGAGCTATGCGACCGCATAGCCATCATCAACCACGGCCGTCTGATCGCGAACAAGCCGACGCGTGAGCTGGTCGACATGGCGCGCGAGAAAATCGTGGTCGTGACGCTCGATCAGGATGTGACCGTGCTGCCGGCGCATCCCGCGTTCGACAAGGTCGAGCGTGAGGGCGAGCACGGCCTTGCGATCAGTTACAACAAGGACCGGATGAACGCGGGCGAGGTGCTCTCCGCGGTGAATGCGATGGGCCATGGCATCGTCGACGTCTCGACGCGCGAGGCTGATCTGGAAGATGTGTTCCTCAATCTGACGCGCGCGGCGAATGGGTAGGTTCTCCTCTCGCTTCGTATCGGGCGAAGCACGAGACCCCTCGGGCTTGCGCAAGATCGCGGGGGTGCCCGGCTTCGCGCGACACGAACGGAAATTCAATGACTGAAACTCTTTCCCATGACGTCATCGTCATCGGTTCCGGCGCCGCAGGTCTGACCGCTGCTATCGCGCTGGCGGATCATTGCCGCGTGCTCGTGCTCGCGAAGGGCGAGCTCACCGGCGGGTCGACCGCGTGGGCGCAGGGCGGAATAGCAGCCGTGCTCGACGCGGGCGATACGTTCGAAAATCATATCGAGGATACGATGGTCGCAGGCGCAGGGCTCAACCGGCGCGAGACGGTCGAGTTCGTGGTCGAGAATGCCCCAAATGCGATTCTGCGGCTGATCGAGATGGGGGTCGCCTTCAACAAGGAGGAAGGCGCGCTCCACCTGACGCGCGAGGGGGGGCATTCGCACCGCCGGATCGTCCATGTCGACGACGCGACGGGCTGGGCGGTGCAGGCAGCGCTGCTCCAGACCGCCCAGGCGCATCCGAACATCACTCTCATGCCGGGGCAGGCGTGCATCGACCTCATCACTGGTCGGCACGAGGAACGCTATTCGGGGTCGGGGCGCGTCTGGGGCGTCTATGCACTCGACGAGGCGACAGGGAAGGTCCACGCGCATGTCGGCCGCGCGACGATCCTTGCAAGCGGCGGGGCGGGGCGTGTCTACCAATTTTCCACCGCCCCGAGGGGCGCGACCGGCGACGGCATTGCCATGGCATGGCGCGCAGGGTGCCGCGTTTCCAACATGGAAATGATGCAGTTTCACCCCACCTGCCTCTACAATCTGGAGGTCAAGAATTTCCTGATCACCGAGGCGGTGCGCGGCGAGGGAGGGATTCTCAAGCATCCGGTCACCGGGCACCGGTACATGCCCGACTACGACCCGCGCGCCGAACTCGCGCCGCGCGACATTGTGGCGCGTGCGAACGACGACCAGATCAAGCGCTTCGGGCTCGACTATGTCCATCTCGACATCAGCGACAAGGATCCGGATTTCGTCGCCAAACATTTCCCGAACATCCACGAAAAGCTGCTGACGCTCGGTATCGACATGACAAGGCAGCCGATACCGGTGGTGCCCGCACAGCATTATACCTGCGGCGGAGTTCTCATCGACCTCGATGGGCGCACCGACCTTCCCGGCCTTTATGCGGCGGGTGAGGTAACCGAGAGCGGTCTTCACGGTGCGAACCGCCTCGCCTCGAACAGCCTGCTCGAATGCTTCGTCTTCGGCGAGGCCGCCGCGAAGCATATCATCGCGAATTGGGACGAGCTTGGCATGCCGCCCGCAATCCGTCCGTGGGACGAAAGCCGGGTCACCCACTCGGACGAAGAGGTGGTCATCAAGCAGAACTGGACCGAAATCCGCCGCTTCATGTGGAACTATGTGGGTATCGTGCGCACCACGAAACGGCTCGAGCGCGCGCAGCACCGCATCAACATGCTCTCAGGCGAGGTCGGTGAATATTACGGTCATTTCCGCGTCACGACCGACCTTATTGAACTGCGCAACCTGCTCCAATGCGCCGAGCTGATCGTACGGAGCGCGCTCCACCGCAAGGAAAGCCGGGGGCTTCATTACACGCTAGACTATCCCCAGCTGGCGGCGGAGGCGGTCGATACGGTGCTCGTGCCGTGAGGGGCGCGTAGGGGCTAGGCAAAGCCTTCGTTCAAGAAACGTTCTGCCAGCGCGGCATGAAGTGCCGCGCCGCGGGCCATGACCTTTTCATCGAGAACCATGCGATTTGAGTGGAGCCCGCAGCATTGCCGCCAGTCGCTGCCCTGCTCGCTCGCACCGAGCCAGAACATTGCTCCGGGAACCTTTTCGAGGACGTAAGAGAAATCCTCTGCGCCCATAACCGGATTGTCCATCGTCAGCCACGCTGCTTCGCCGAACGTTTCTTCGACCACCGACTGGCCGAAGGCAACAGCGCGGCTGTCGCAGATGGTGACCGGGAAGCCTTCCTCGATCGTCACCTCCGCGGTGCAGCCGTGCGCCTCGGCGATGGCTGGGGCGAGGCGCCTCAACTCCGCGGCCACCATCGAGCGGCGATGCGACGAGAGGGTGCGGATCGTGCCGAGCATCTCGGCGGTTTCGGGGATGATGTTGTTGGTTGTCCCGGCTGCGATCTTCGCGATGGTGATCACCGCAGGGTCGAAAACCGAGATGCGGCGCGTCACCATCGTCTGGATCGCGGTGACGATCGCGCAGGCGACAGGGATCGGATCGATACTGTCGTGCGGCATCGAGGCATGGCCGCCTGCGCCCTTGACGCTGATCGACACAACGTCCGACGAGGCGAGCAGCGGCCCGGCGCGGCCCGCGAAGATGCCGTGCGGCGCGTTGGGCATGATATGGAGCGCGAAGGCGGCATCGGGCAGCGGATCGATCAGCCCGTCCTCCAGCATGAAGCGTGCGCCGTGATGTCCTTCCTCGCCGGGCTGGAACATGAACATCACCGTGCCGGGAAGTCGGTCGCGCACGGCGCTAAGCAGCTTCGCCGCGCCGACGAGCATGGCGACATGCGTGTCGTGCCCGCAGGCATGCATCGCCCCTGGCGTCTCCGAGGAGAAGTCGAGCCCGGTATCCTCGAGAAGCGGCAGCGCATCCATGTCACCGCGCAGCAGAACGGTGCGTCCGTTCGAGGGTCCTCGCAGGATCGCGATGAGCCCCGTGGTCGAGGGCCCTTCGCGAAATTCGAGCGGCAATCCTGCGAGGGCCGCCTTGATCTTTGCGAGCGTCTTGGGGTTTTGAAGGCCGAGTTCGGGCTCGCGGTGAATCGCGCGGCGCAGGGCAATGAGGTCGGGAAGGAGCGTGTCGGCCTCGGCGGGCCAGCTATGTGTGAGCGTGTCCATCGCGCGAGTGTGCCGCGAAGCCGGGTTCCTGTCGAGGGACCTCGGTAAGACCAGGGCGCACCCCCATCGTCGTGGGCGTTCGCACGTCCCACACCAGGCCGAAGCGCTCGCACAGGCGAATGAAGGCATAGCCCCAGTCACTCTGGCAGGGATCAAGGCCGATGCGCGCCGAACCCGGGTAGGCGTGATGATTGTTGTGCCACGCCTCGCCCATCGTCGGGATCGCGGCCCATGGCACATCGAACGCCTGGACGCCGTGCGCGTCTATCGTCCAGCGCTGCGGGCCGCGGTTGTGCGCGAGATGGCCGACGAGCCAATGGCCGTGGTTCACGACGGCGATCCGGGCGGCGACGCCCCAGACGACCCATGCCCAACCGCCGATCGCATAGAATAGGAGCGCGACGGGCAATTGCTGCCACCGCCAGCTTGCTTCGAGGCGTCGATAGAAGGGATCCCGGTCGAGTTCGCGAAAGTCGAAGCGCGGCGGACGCTCGAGTTCGAGACGGCAGTATATCTGCCACCAGGCATCGCGGAGCATCGTCGTTCCGTGACGAAGAAAGGGGTGACAATTCGGCTGTCGCTGGGCCCAGTCGCGCGTATCGTGCGCTCGGATGATGCCGTAGGGCCCTGCCATGCCAACGTAGGCGCCGAGCCAGACCAGCGTGCGGGTCAGCCATCGGGGCGCCTTGAAGCTGCCGTGTATCATCATCCGGTGATAGCCGACGCTGTGACCGAGCAGGAGCGCGGCGCCAGTGGTGGCGAGAAAGAGCGCGGCGGCCGATGGAGCGAAGAAGAAAGGCCCCGCGATGATCGTCGCGGCGGCCATCCCGCCGTTCCAGACAATGCTGGGATAGTCGAGGCGGACGTGTCCAGGCACGGGATCGGGACCATCCTCGTCGATCAGATAATTGACGCCATGAGGATCCTCATCGCTCCGCATCGCCCGCCTCCTGCTAAGTAAATAAGAAATTACTTAACTAAATAATCTCTTGTCAAGATGGTCGATGATGCGCATTTGCGTCTTATGGAACGGGTCTTTCAGGCACTGGCATCGACGCCGCGGCGCAAGATTCTGGCATATCTGGCCCATGCGGAACTCAGCGCAGGCGACATTGCGGCGCGGTTCGAGATGAGCAAGCCTGCGGTGTCGCAGCATCTTTCGGTGCTGGAGAATGCGGGGCTGATCGCGAGCGAAAAGCGCGGCCAATATGTCTTCTATCGCCTGCTACCCGACACCCTCGCCAATGTACTCAACGGCTATGTGCAGGAAGTCTGTCCGGTGTCGCGCCCGCTGAAAGCCGAGTCGCGGACGATTGCCGAATAGCGAGCCAGGGGCAAGGAGGGCTAGCGCCCCCCGAACAGCTGCCGCCCTGCCAGATCGAGCATGATTTCCTCGCTGCCTCCCCCAATGGCATTGACGCGCACCTCGCGGTAGATGCGTTCGACCTTGCTGCCGGTGATGTAGCTTGCGCCGCCCAGTATCTGCGCCGCCTCGCGGGCGACAGCTTCGAGCATGCGGGTCGCCTGCACCTTCAGCATCGCAAAATCCGCCGGGCGGTCCTTTCCCTTCTTGACCTGCCAGGCGCAGAGGTCGACCCACGCCTGCGTCGTCTCGATCTGGCGCTCCATGTCGGCGAGCTTGATGCGGATCGATTGATGTCCGACGAGCGGCTTGCCGAAGGTCTCACGCTGCTTTGCCCACTCCGCGGCCTCGGCGAGCGCCACGCGGGCATAGGCGCAGCAGCCCATGGCCATGCCGAGCCGCTCGCTGTTGAAATTGCGCATGATGCCAATGAAACCGCCATTCACTGGGCCAATCAGATTCTCGGCCGGAACGCGCACGTCGCTGAAATGGATCGCGGCAGTGTCGCTGCAGCGCCAGCCCATCTTGTCGAGCCGTGTACGCTCGACGCCCGGAGCGTCCATGTCGATGAGCAGCAGCGAGATGCCCGCAGCGCCCTGCCCCCCGGTGCGCACCGCGCAGGTCAGCCAGTCGGCACGCATGCCGCTGGTGATGAACATCTTTCCGCCGTTGACGATGTAATGGTCGCCCTCCTTGACCGCTCTAGTCTTGAGGTTGGCAACGTCGCTGCCGCCGCCCGCTTCGGTGATACCGAGCGCGATGATCTTGTCGCCCGCGAGCACCGCCGGCGCGACGCGCCGCTTCAGTTCCTCGGAGCCCAGCGCGAGGATTGGGGGCAGGCCGATGCCGTGGGTCATCAGTGAGGCGCCGAGCCCGCCCGCGCCGACCGCGGCGAGCTCCTCGGTGACGACGAGGCTGTGGAAATTGTCGAAGCCTTCCGAATGGCCGCCATATTCTTCGGGATAGCGAAGGCCAAGAATGCCGGCCTCAGCTGCCTTCTTGTGCAGCTCGCGGGGAAGCTCACCCTCTGCTTCCCAGCGGTCGATGTGGGGCGCGATCTCGCGCTCCACGAACCGGCGCACGCTCCGTGCAAGCGCGTCGTGCGTGTCGTCATAGTAGGGCGAGCGGGCGCGCCAGTCGTCGAAAGCGGACATGGCGCGACGCTGGTCTCGATTGACGAGAGCGTCAAGTTCGGGCCGCGCGAAGCGCTTCATTCCCCCCGTTCTCGTGCACGAGTGAGCGGCCGAAATTTCAGCTCGATTTCCGTGTCGCGGCGCTTAATGTCGCCCCATGATGAAACCCTCCCTGCTTGCCGGCATTGCGGCGCTCGCCCTCCTCTCCTTTCCCGCGGCGGCACAGCAGTCGCCTGAAGCAGTTGCCGAGGCCGCGCTCAAGCGCGCGCCGGTTTTCGACGGACACAACGACGTCCCCTGGGCACTTCGCGGGCGGCTCGGCAACGTCATCAACAGCTTCGACTTTGTCGACACCACTGGCACGGCCGAGCCCGACCGCGACCCGCCGCGGATCGCGATGCACACCGACCTCACCCGGCTGCGCAAGGGGCATGTCGGGGCGCAGTTCTGGTCAGTCTACGTGCCTTCGAACGACAATGAGGACGAAGCAGTACGCCAGACCATCGAGCAGATCGACGTCATGAAGCGCCTGATCGCTCGCTACCCCAAGGACATGGCGTTCACGACCAGCGCGGCCGAACTAGAAATGGCGATGAAGGCGGGCAAGGTCGCCGGAATGCTGGGAATGGAGGGCGGGCAGTCGATCGGCTCGTCGCTCGCCGTCCTGCGCCAGATGTACGCCTTGGGCGCGCGCTACATGACGCTGACGCACGGGCGAAACACCCCATGGGCCGACAGCGCGACCGACGCACCCCAGCACGACGGACTCACCGATTTCGGTCGCCAGGTGGTCCGCGAGATGAACCGTCTCGGGATGATCGTCGATCTGAGCCACACGAGTCCCGCGACGATGAAGGATGCGCTCGCCGCATCGAAGGCACCCGTAATGTTCAGCCATTCGGGCGCGCGGTCGGTCAACGATCATCCGCGCAACGTTCCCGACGAGGTGTTGCCGCTCGTCAAGGCAAATGGCGGTATCGTGATGGTCGTCTTCCTTCCCGGTTTCCTCGATCCCGCAGTGCGCGCGCACGGACTCGACCGCGCCGCTGAGAAGGCGCGGCTCGACGGGCAGTATCTCGGCAATCCCGATGGCGCGGCGGCGGCGCTCAAAGCATGGGACGCTGCGCATCCCGTTCCGAAGACGCAGATTTCCAAGGTCGCCGACCATATTGATCATATCAAGGCTGCGATCGGGATCAACCATATCGGGCTCGGCGGCGATTATGACGGGATGGATTCCGCGCCGGTGGGAATGGACGATGTCGCGGGCTATCCCGCTCTGTTCACCGAACTCGCGCGGCGCGGCTATACGCAGGTCGAACTCGAAAAGATCGCGAGCGGGAACATGCTGCGAGTGCTGAAGGGCGTCGAGACCTATGCGGCGAGCCAGAAGAGCGAGCCACCCCTCGAAACGCCTGTCGCGAAATAGAGCGGCGGCTAGCCATCCCGCGCTTTTGTCCTGAATGGCCAGTCTACCGCGCCGCTCGCCCAGAGTGCCCACCAGACGATCAGTGGCTGCGCGGCAAGGCGCGGGGCGTGATAGCCCCAACCGAGCGTTGTGCTGCCGACCGTGACGTGGGCAAAAGCGTGGTAGAAATTCGCGGGCCACACGCAAAGCGCATAGAGCGCAAGCGCGCCGCCCGCGATCGTGCGGGTCGCGGGGACCAAGAGTCCGATCGCGCCGCATATTTCCGCTATGCCGGTTGCGGCGACGACCAAGGCAGGCTCGGGCACCCACGGCGGCGTGATTGCGAGAAAGGGCGCGGGGGTGGCGAGGTGGCGATAACCCGCATAGCCAAAAGCGAGCGAAAGCAGCCAGCGCAGGCCTGTTCGTAATGGATTGGCTGACCGCCGATCCGTTGCTCGCCAAAGCACCCTAAGCCTGCTTAGCGGCCGATCGCGGCGAGCATCGCGTCGATACTGGTAAATTTCTCGCGAGGGGCGCCGTCGATCGCCGCCTTGATCTCGGCCTCCTCGATGCGGCGCCAGTCGCGGAATGTCACGGGGCTTATGCCGCGGCTCGCGAGCAAAGAGTCGAGACCGGGGCGTCCGGCCTTTCCCCCGCCGCGGCCGATATCCTCGAGCAGCATCTCGGCGATGCGCGCCCCGTCGGGTTTGTTGGTGCCGATCGTCCCCGTCGGTCCGCGTCGCGCCCAGCCGACACAATAAAGGCCGGGGAGGATGCGGCCCTCGTCATTGGCGAAGCGGCCGCGGCCATGCTCATAGGGTACGCCGGGAATCGGAGGGGTCTGATAGCCGATGCAGCTCACTACCAGCCCCGCCTCGATCGCATAGGTTTCGCCGGTGCCGTGGCTGCGCAGATCCGCGTCGAGCCTGGTTCTTTCGACGATGACGCGCTGGACGCGGCCCTCTCCCTCGATTGCGACAGGCATGGCAAAGAAATCGAAGTCGATGGTCACCGGCTTGGCGACAGGATTGGCGGCGAAGCTCCTAAGGTGCGTGACCGACTTGCGCATGCCGGGCTCAAGCATTGCGTCGTCGCCTTCAGGTGGAAGATCGGCAGGGTCGACGCGCGGGCTGGCGCGTTCGAGATGCCCGAGTTCGCCGAGCTCCTTGGGCGTCATCGCAATCTGATGAGGACCGCGGCGGCCCAGAATCTGGATGTGGCGCACCCCGCTCTTCGCCAGCGCGTCGCGCGCATGGGCGACGATGTCGCTGCCGGCGAACTCGCCTGGCGTTTTGGCAAGAATGCGCGCGACGTCGAGGGCGACGTTGCCATTGCCGATCACCGTGACGCCGGGTGCATCGAGCGGTGGGTCGAGATGTGCGAAATCGGGGTGCCCGTTGTACCAGCCGACAAATGCGGCGCTGCCGATCACGCCCTTGAGACCGGCTCCGGGAATTTCGAGAGGGCGGTCGTTCGGCGCGCCGGTTGCGAGGATCACAGCGTCGTAGAGCTCAGTGAGTTCGTCGATCGTCACATCATCACCGACGGAAACATGTCCCACGAAGCGGACGTTGTCGGTGAGCGCGACGCCCTCATAGCGGCGTGACACGGCCTTGATCGACTGGTGGTCGGGCGCGACGCCGGTGCGAATCAGACCATAGGGAACGGGCAGGCGGTCGATGACGTCGATTGCTATCTCGTCGGCCTTCTGCAGCGTTTCGGCGGTGTAATAGCCCGCCGGGCCCGACCCGACGATCGCGACATGACGCATCAGCCCACTCCTTCGGGGGGTCCGGCGCGAGATACCGCCCCCTTCTTCGTTGACACCGATGCTAGCGGCGAAATGCGCAAGGGCAAGCGGGCTTGTGCACGAAGTCGCAGCGGCCTTGACAGGCGCGCCGCGCAATCATATTGCGCCCGCCTCATTGCCCCGTCGTCTAATGGTAAGACTACGGATTCTGATTCCGTCTATCGAGGTTCGAATCCTCGCGGGGCATCCAGATTTCCAGGCTCTTCCCCGTGAACGGGGGATGAGGGTGGATCAGACCCGATTGATGACGCCATTCCAACCGCAAAGAGCGAGCACGCGCAAGCGGTAGTTGTGAAAGTTTCGGAAGCCGAACGCGCGGCGCGAGATCATCTCCATCTTTGTGTGAAAGCCCTCGGTGATTCCATTGTTCCTGGAAAAGCGCCACATGCGGGCGACGGGCTCGAGCCAGCTGGTCAGGGTATCGGCGAGGGACTTGAGGGGGCTGGCGGCGAACTGATCGATCAGCCTGAGCAGGTCGGGGATAAG
>NZ_FUYP01000023.1 GCF_900168005.1 Sphingopyxis flava | reverse complement strand
ACAACTACCGCTTGCGCGTGCTCGCTCTTTGCGGTTGGAATGGCGTCATCAATCGGGTCTGATCCACCCTCATCCCCCGTTCACGGGGAAGAGCCGGCGTCATCAATCGGGTCTGATCCACCCTCATCCCCCGTTCACGGGGAAGAGCCAACAGTCCTTGGGGGCTGTCGCGATGGTAGCGGAGGAGGGACTCGAACCCCCGACACGCGGATTATGATGACTTACGAAACCCGTCGAAATTCTAGGGTTTCAAGCATCTATGTTGCATCCATGTCGCATCAATCCAGCGAAGCCAGCCACCGATCATGATCAATCGTCAGCAGGCACGCGCACTGATCGGGATGCGTACAGCCGTCTAAGGGCGCAATAGGCGCATTGCGACTGTCATAGGATCCGACCGCCGCCCGGGCTGCCATATCGCAGGGGCCAGCGGCCATGTTCGACGGAAGGAACCTCACTGGGACGAGGCCGCCCATCCCCCTTTCGAGACGGCCGAGATGCGTCCGGTTATGCTCGCGCTTTTCTTCGATCGTGGGGTAGCGCTTTGCCATCACCCGAACAGATCGCGGCTCGCGCGCTTCGCCAATTCCGCGTCCCGGCCGGAGTCGACGAGCAGGTGGCCGTAGATGTTGATCGTCGTTTCGATGTTTTCGTGACCCATCCAGACCTGCAACCGCTTGAGGTCGATCAAGTTCGCGATCCACCCGCTCGCCGCGGCGTGGCGCATCTGATGAAAGCCATATTTGCCCGTCAGCACTGGCGCTCCGTCCTTGTCGACGATCGCCTCGCCGGCCTTGTTGTGCTTAGGCACGCCAAGCCCTGCCCTCACCTGCAACGGGAAGTAGGTCCGGCGCAGCATGTTGTTGTGCCGCTGGGGCGTGCCGGTCGAACTCGGGAACGCGAGGTCGAGCGACGACGGCGGGCTCTTCAGCTTCCACCGCTTCAACTCGGCGACGAGCTGCGGCGGAATGGGGATGGTTCGGCGCCCTGCCTCGCTCTTCGGCGGGCCGATGACGCCCCACTGGTCGGCGCGCTGCGTAACGGTGAGTTTGGCCGCCTTCAGGTCGATGTCGGCCCAGCGAAGCCCGCGCAGTTCCGATGACCGCAGGCCGGTCGTGATCGCCGTCATGATCAGGGCGCGCTCGTCATCGGTAGCGGCCTTGATCATCTTTTTCAGATCGGCGCGATCGGGCGGGACGACCTTCTCAACGTCGCGCTTCGCCTTCGCTACGCGCACCGACCTGGCGACGTTCTTCCCTACCTTGCCCAGATCCATCGCCCGATTGATGATCATCGACAAATGCGCGAGCACCTTGCCAGCCATCGGGCGCGACAAGTCCGCGAGCAGCTCGAGGCGCAACTCTTCGACCATCGGCTTGGTCAGCTCTGACAGCTTCTTGGCGCCGATCCGCGGTTTCAGGTGAATATCGGCCAGTTCGCGATAGCGTTTCACCGTCGATCGCTCGAGGTCGTTTGCTTCCGCGTGGGCAACGAGGAGATCGGCCGCCTCTGAAACCGTGATGCTGTCGCGGTGATGGGTATGCGTCCCGTCGTGCAGCTCTCGCTTCACCGCATCCAGGTGCGCATCCGCATCCCGCTTTTTGTCGAACTGCTTGCTGCGACGCTTGCCGGCGGCGTCGCGATAATCGACCTGCCAGGCCTGCCGTTCGGTGCCGTCGGGAGCGGTCCAGATGCGCTTACGGATTGACATCTGTTACATCCTCGAAATCGATTGGTAGCTCAGCGATTTTGTTGAGGCGACTTGCAATGAATTGCGCTCGCGAGGACGCATCTCGCTCCCACGCGGACAAGACGGCGTCAAAGACGGCCTCACGCATATTCTCATCGTCGGTAAGAACCGCCAGAACGTTGCCCATCGCTTTACGAACGTCGACGATCAGCCACCGCCAGGAGTCCCCTGAAATCGGTTCGAACAGGCGGCGTTTCGCGAACAATTCATTGAAAAAAGAGCGTGTGACGAACGAGACTGCTCCGATTACTTCGATCCGCTCACCGTACATCTCAACGGGATAGCCGGTCATCGACACGGGACTGATCAAAACGAAGGGGTCGCTCTCCTCCGTTAAATCAGAAGCGATCCCCATCAAGCCGGCAGAATAGAATGAGGCCCGATTTGCCTTAATCAGAACCGAGGCGTCGGAGGGAGAAAGCCCGGATTGCAAAAGTTCGAGGGCGACGGCGAGTTCAAGGATCATCGGTAGGTCGTAGTCGACCCGCTTTCCCTTACCGGGCTTCGATCCAAGAGGCACTTCCTCTGCCTGCAGCTTTCGGAGGCGCGCTTTGAACGCGCCTATACCGCTGGGCGGAATACGGTGCAGACTCACCAATATTTCTACAAGTTTTGAATAGCTTAGATGCATAACTCAACCAAGAAACCTGATTCGGTTTTAAATGTTGCACGCATGACAACAAATGTCTAACAATACCTAAACCGGTATAGATATGGAAAGGAGGCTAAAACGTGTTGAAAGATGATATTCTCGTCGGCGCCCGGGCCGCGGCTGAACACTGCGGTCTGACGCAAAGATGGATCTACGCAATGGTTGATCGGGGTGAGCTCCCCGTCATTCGTCGTGGGCGCAATCTGCTTTTCCGGAAATCGGAGCTGGAACGCGCACTTACCGGCGACGTCGCAGTATCCTGACATGAAGCGGCCGCCGACAGGTTGCACCCTGCCGACGGCCAGATCGAAACCCCACGCAAGGAGTTAATCGACATGGCAAGCATAATCACATCTGCGTCTAAGGGCAAATCCACCCCACCAATCGACGTTGATGGCATCGGAGCAGAACTCGGCATTTCCCAAACCTTCATGATCGCCGGTGAACGGTTCCTTGAAGGTGTAAGAGAGGTCTTGAGCGACAAGACCCCAGACCATCCGCTGATCGCTGAAGTCGACCACGCGGCATCGGTGATCCTCGAGGCGCACCGACGCGTTGGCGAGGCCCGCAAGAAGCTCGACGCGATCGTGGACCCCGCCTTTGCGGGAGGGCGGGCATCATGAGCCCCGCGCTTTCCAGCATCGCCCGCGGCGTTCTCAACGTCGATCTTCTCCGCGCACTTGCCGCGACAAACCGGCAAGCCCTCGAGAACATGATCGCGATCAGCATTGACATCCTTGATGAGATCGATGGGGACGCCGATGGCCAAGACGGCAACGAGGCCGAAGATGAGCCCGTCGCGAGATTTAATGACCCCGATTGGCTAAGGCGCAAGAAAATGGCCGGCTTGCCGGGTTGCCCCGTGGCCGACCCAAGCGGAGACGGCGATTGGTCGTGGCCAGCGTCTGACGCGGCTGAATACTCGCCACTGTTCGCGGGGCGGCCCTGACATGGGCCCCGATCCCCATATCGAAGTCAGGAAAGACGGCCCATTCTGGCGGGTCGTCGTCCTGCCACCCGAGGCCCTGCCCGATGGCTGGTGTCGTCCCTCGACCTTCTCGTCCGCGCCCTTGGCCCGCCTAGCGGCAAAACTGCTCGCGGACGCTTCTGGCATGCCAATCATAGACCAGGCGACGGGTGGCTAATGGCGAAGCGCAAGAAGGCGCTGCACGAGGCAGACGGGCGGGGGGGTAAATATTCCCTGATCCCCAAGATCGTCATAGACCGATTGCTGGTCTCGGTCGGCCCTCGTGCGGTTGCCGTCGCCCTTGCCCTCATTCGCAGGTTCAACGGGTACAACAACGGCGCGATTGCGCTTTCCACTCGCGAACTTGCGGAAGCCATCGGGAGCGCCAATCACAAGGCCAACATTGCCGCGCTGCACGAACTGGAACGCACTGGATTCGTCACCCTCACCGCGCGCTACCCCAAGGGGCAGCGGAAGGCGAACGAATATCGGCTCACCTTCATCTCATACGGGCCCAATGGCGAGCATCCGGCGACCAACGAATATCTGGCCAATTTGGAAACAGATTTGGAAACAAAAAAAATAAGCGCTTCGAAAACGGAAGCACGAATGGCCGTTCGTGCTTCGGAAACGGAAGCACGAAGGAAACACCGTGCTTCCGAAATGGAAGCAGGCGCGACGGAAACATGCGGCTTTCAGGCTCCCGCCCCTGCTGTCGAAATGGAAGCACATATATTAAACCATCCAGAGCGTCTGAACGGGTCCCCCTCAAATACCTCCGCATTCGCTTCAAAGTCGCAGGCGGTCGCTTCGCGGGGATCGGCCTGCATGGATGAACGCGAGTTGCGCGACTTTGCATTGTCCTATCTCGCCTGGGCACAACCCGGCGCGCAATCAAAGCTCGCCCATGACGTCGGCGTGCCAGGCGGAACTCTCTCAAAATTCCTGAACGGCCGATCTCTGCCGGAGCAGTACCGGATGCCGCTCCAGCTCGGCGTCGCCCGATCTTTTCCAATGGAGGCGCGTAATGCAGCGTAGCAGCACTTTTGACCCCACTACATGGCTCGCCCGGTGGAAGGCGGCGGGCGGCGCTTGGGTAAACACAAGCTTGATCCTACCCCCGCCGCATCGCCGGGAGTTGGAACGGATGATCGACGATCTCGCGCCGCATGAAATCCGTGCCGTGGCGCAGCACCTTGGGGTCGCGGTGGAGCCGGTCGAATGAGCGTGACCGACATCGCGGAAGCTCGCCGGCGGCGCGAAGATCGCAGAGCGGCCATTGTCGCCGCGGCGGACTGGTTGATTCATAACACGGTCTTTTGGCAATCATGGCGCGACAATGCCGAGTTCTATCGCCGCTGGCCTGATTTCGAAGCTGCCGAGCTGGAAGCCGTGGGGCGCGACGCCGAACGACGTGTCGCAATCCAGCTGCCCACGCCGATCACCGCTGCTGACCTCGATGCGGCCGTCGCGGGGTTAACGGGACGATATGAGCTTTGGACGCGGGCGTCCAACTGGCTGCTCCGATACTGGCCCGCGCGTGGTTTAGATGACCCGGAGTTCGTGCGGCATTTCGGCGAGATGACAATGGCGGAACTTGTCTTGGCAGCGATAGAGCGCGAACGAAGGCAACTACGGGCCCTGGGTCAAATACCGTGACAGAGGCCGGCCCCGCCCCTGACGATTGGATACGGCTTTCCGATGCCTGCCAGCATCTCCGCGCCGAGGGCGTTGGGGAGGCCGATCTGTTGCTGACCATCGCTCACGCCGGCCGCTGCGGTCGAATAATCGCGAATGGGTTCTGTTCGATTCAAGCCAACGGGAATTGCGCCTCCGCCTTAACGCGATCAGACGTGCGAGCGATGATGTGGCGGGTCCTTAGTTCGCCAAAGGCAGGCGACAAGGGATACCATTGTGGCATCTTAGGCGAGGATCTGTTCTGGTCGCGCGGCAATCGCATTGACGAGGTTCAACAGGAGCAGTGGCGCTCCGTCCTTGTGGACCGCCCCGGCTTCGAAGCGCTGCTCCGCGAACTTGCTGTTCTGTCACCCGTGCAAAAGGTAACGGCCGGCGAGACGGCCGAGTGGATTGCGGCCTATCCAGGGTCCAACAGCAAGGAAGGGTGGGCCGCCTACAAGCGCCACTATGGCGCACGGGCGGCGAAACGCGATGAGGTTTTTCAGCCCATGTGGCGCGAAATTCACGGGGAGCCGTCCAGAGGTCGCCCCAGAAAATCCCCGAACGACCAATAATCCTCCTTCACCAAGCGCAAAGTCCCAGAAAACCGAAATCCCGCGAAGATGTTTTGCGGGGATTTTTCCCTGATCCAGTTTCCGTCTGCGTCCATCGGCGACCGCGGAGGAACTATGCAGGGAGCACCCGAGAAACTCGCGTACTCGATAGAAGAGGCCGTCGCAGCGACATCAATCTCGAAATCGAGCCTATATGCCCGCATTGCGAAGGGTGAGATCGTCGCATCGAAGGTAGGGCGTCGAACGGTTATCCCCGCGCGGTCGCTCCGCAAGCTGGTCGACGGGTGACCTTATGCGCACCGCATCCGGACAACTCACATTCTCGGGAAGCCTACCAGATCCCGCCATGGCCGGCCTTTATGATTATTCGGCGCATGTCGATGCTCCCTCGATCGGGCCGCGGCAACGTCCAGAGCGGGGCGGCGTCGTGTCCGAAACTGCAAGCGCGATGGCGAGCTGGCTGGCCCGGCATGAGTGGCGGCGCCCCTTCTACAATGACCCAAGTTTCATCGCCGAGTTCGGCCGCGCGAAGCGCGACGAAATCGTGGCGGCCTGCAACGAACTTTGGGGCCGGGCCGATCGAGC
Organism: Sphingopyxis flava; assembly: GCF_900168005.1. Classification (GTDB taxonomy): domain Bacteria; phylum Pseudomonadota; class Alphaproteobacteria; order Sphingomonadales; family Sphingomonadaceae; genus Sphingopyxis; species Sphingopyxis flava. The sequence continues at coordinate 45,451 of NZ_FUYP01000023.1, read as the reverse complement.
GGCCGCCGCGGCAGGAATGACAATCACGCTGCCGCCGCGTCTCGGCGGCCAAAAGCACACCGAAAGGAACTAGCGATGTCGCTCACTGCGATCACTGCCCGGGAGGCCAAACACCTCATTTCGACCGGCGAACTTAACCTAGCAGAGTTCGTCGCCAGTCAACGGGCCTCCAACCGCAGCAGGGGGATCAAAAACGGGCAACTCGTTGCCGGCCGGACAGTGAGCTCCGCGAAAGCTGCGGCTCCGCCCGCATCGTCAACCGCGCGAGCGCAAGCTGCGGCAGCACCGCCCGCCCCGAAACTCAGCCGTGCCGAAACGGTCGCGCTCGCCGTGCGGACCGACCCGAGCCTGAAGGGAGCGGAGGACATCGCCTTGTTTATGCTCGACGAGGATCCGGAACTGAAGAGCGTCGGCGGTGACGGCATTGTGAAGCTGATGCGCGGCGTCGATCGGAAAGCGTATCGCGCCAGCATGGCCGGGCAGCAGCGTGCGAAGCGCCAGGCCGAAATTGACGCGATGTGGGAAAGAGCAGTCGTCGCGGTTTTCGGCGGAGTGCGCCCGGCTCCTCAAGGCATTGGGTGCCACGCTGCATCGTCAGCCAAAATTTGGAATCGCGCGATAGCCAAAGTCTTCCCCGCCAATGGGCGCCACAGCTCGGGCTCAATCCGCGAGGGACGCCAAAGCGTGGGCCATCCTGTCTGGGACAATGTACTCGGTGAAAGGCGCAGTCTCTCATGAGCAGATTTTCCGGCCTTCCTTCGCGATCGTCAATTTCCAGCGGCCGTTTTGGCGGCATCCGGGATGCGCTGGCGACCCTTCCCAATCCGCAGCGCGTCCAGCGCATCGCGGCGACCGCGCGGGGCGAGCGCAGTTCCGATCGGTTCAGCACGGCGAAGGCCGACAGCGGCAATGCGGCGAAGCCTTCGCCAGCGCCCGCTCCGGCTGCGGCTGCGAGTATGGCGGCCCAAGCCGCCGTTAGCCGTGAACCGTGGGCGGTGCCCGCCGAGGTAGAGGCTCGCGGGGCCGTCTACGCCGCGGCATACCGAAAGGGGTTCGAACAGTTCGGCCAGCAATTCGCGCGGTTACAGAACCACCCGGCCGCAAAAGGTCGGTCGTGGGCGGCCGCTCAACTCTTGTCCGAAGGCTGGGACGAAAGCCAGATCATCGCTCGCCTCCCGAGCATGGTCACCGATCGACAGAGGCAGATTGACGCGATGTGGTCGCGAGCGACCGCCGCCGTCTTCGGAACCACCGATGCGGCTCATGACCCCGATCCGCACGGCTGGGTAGCGATTCATGCCGAGATCCAAGAGCGCCGCGACCGGGATCTTCACCCAGTTTGGGCGGCGGCTCTGCGGCGCTGAAGCGATTATATATGGAAGGAACGAGCGACATGGACAGCTTGATCAAGAACGTCACCGCGAAGTTCGCGGCAACAGATTTCGGAGAAGAGAATGCGCGGTATGAACGGGCGACCGAGCGTCTCGAGGAGGTCGAAGCAGCGATCGACAAGGCGAATGCGCGTCGAAACGAGATCACCCGTCGTCTGTCCGATTTCCACGCCCCAAATGGTGAAGAAATCGCGGCAGCGCTGCTCAATGGCAAGTCCGCAGCAGAGGCGGCAGCCGATCGATCCTCCGCCGACGAGCTGCGGGCTGAGCGCGAATCGCTCTCCTCTGCAGTGCGAGTCCTCGATGACGAAGCCCATGCGCTTCGCGTCGAAATGCAGGATATCCGGTGCGAGAGTCTGGTGCGGCTGCGCGAAGATACCCAAGCCGTCATCGACGCTCTGACTACAGAGGCCCGTGCGGCGGCCCAACGGATCGCTGGCATCTTTGCCGACCTTTCCGCCATCCAACTGGGCTTGCAGTATGGAACGCGCGAAAAAACCGCGGCCAGTACGGCAGTGGAAGGACTGATGGGTTCTCTCCGGCTGCTTCCCCGTTCGCGGCGGATCGATGTTCGGCCCGAGATCGTCGCCATGATCGCCGTCCTCGCAGACAAGGGCCCGGCTGTTCACGTCAAACGCACTTCCTCGGTTGCTGCCCCCTGATCAGCACGCGCCGGCGATCGCTCGCGCCGGCGCGTAAACGGCAGCACGATGCTTCGACGTGCTGCCGGCGAGAAGCGGTCGGCCGTGCGGCTCATCACGGTCGGCCGCTTCCATCCCACATTGAGACCCCCGCGCGCTCTCGCGGCATTCTGGACGCGGGCAACCTTGGCCGGCCTCGATCTCGTCGGGGTCGGCCATTTTCATATGAAAGGAAAGGACATGTCCCGCCCCCTGCCTCGCATTGACGACCTGCGGCAACTGCTCGCCTATGACCCAGCGACCGGCGTCCTGACATGGCTTCCGCGATCCCCGGAAATGTTCGCCGGCAAATCTGAGCAGGCCCGCCGCAAGACGTGCGCATGTTGGAATGGTCGTTTTGCAGGAAAGCCGGCTCTGATTGGAATCGATGGCTGCGGCTATCATCAAGGGCCGATCAATGGCCGCTATTTCAAAGCTCACCGTGTCGCCTGGGCTCTCCACTTTGGCCAATGGCCGCGGCACGAGATCAACCACATCAACGGCGATCCGCGCGACAATCGAATTTCCAATTTGCGCGATGTCGAGCACCGGGTTTGCCATCACAATGCAGCGCGTTCGAAGAGCAACCGATCGGGCGCCCCTGGGGTTTTCTGGAACCGCCGGATGCGGCGCTGGCAGGCCTTCATCCGGCGCGACGGGAAAAGCCAATGCCTCGGCAGGTTTCACACCCTCGAAGAGGCAGCCGCGGCGCGCAAAGAGGCGGAGCGCGAACTCGGCTACCATCCGAACCACGGTGAGCCCCGGAATTTCGTCCGATGCTTCATCCCCCGCCACGACAGAGTGAAATTTCAAACTGTGCGATGTGCCGAAACCGGGGGCTGATGCTTTTTTCGCGGTCCCCCAGCGCATGGGGATCCGGATTTCGCTAGGTAGGACCCGCGATTTTTTCCATGATTTCCATAGGCTTATTCCGCCCGTCCGGGTGGCGCGCCGTTGTCATTAACGGCCCGGCTCTTTCGCATCCCCTCGCCCGCTCGCACCACGGGATTAGCTCGCATACGCGGGAGATGAACTCCGGGAACTGCATGGAACTGTATAATCAATCGCCAGTTTGCAGTTCTTCTTCACAATTCGAGATCGGTGGTTTTGCGGCAATTGTCGCGGGTGACGGCGCGCGGATTGTGATATTTATTGTCTCGCAATCAATCTGTGGCAGAAGCTTGGGCAATGGACCGCGAGTTCACCTTTCGGATCTCGGGCAGCTACTCGCCTGATGAAATCCCGCTCGAGCGCCTTGGGGAGTACCTCAAAGCGCTTGGCGAGTTATTCGGCGAGCGCGCGGACGTCCATTTCAAAGGTCTTGAGCTTGGGTCAACCGTCGTCCGGGTGGTGGTGGCGCATGCAGCAGTGCCGAAGGTCGAAGCCCGGATCAAGGACGCCGGCGCAGGTGACGGTGCGCCTTCCCTGATCAAGGCCTATGACAAGATCGACAATCTGCTTCGGGAAGATAACGCCACGGGCGAAATTGCCGACGCTTCGGGCAATGTGATCTACGTCGACTTCCCGGGGCGCACGCGCGTCGAGCGCGTTGCATACGGCCCAATCAAGCAGAATGGAACGGTCGACGGTATCGTATTCCGAGTGGAAGGCCGTGATGCGACTGTGCATGTCGGCATTATGGACGGCGCAAGATCATATTCGCTCGAGGCGCCCGCCTCGATGGGGCAGCGCTTGGCTGCGCTATTCCGGGCAGGCCCCGTGCGCTTTCATGGGAATGGCACGTGGTACCGCAATGGGGATGGCACCTGGGAGTTGCGGAAGTTCTCGATCGATACCTTCGAAGAGTTGGACGACAGCCCCCTCAGCGCGGCGGTCGCCAGCATCCGAACCGCCCCGTCCTCGGACTGGCGGAAGGTTGAAGATCCGATCGGTGTGCTTTCGCGAGAGCGAAAAGGCGGGGAGAGTACACATTGATTGCGGCCATCGACGCTTCGGTGCTGCTGCTGATGTTCGATCCCGAAATCAGCGCGCCGCTAGGCCAAGACGGGCAGCAAGTCGACCGCTGCAAGGAACGTGTAGATTACCTCGTTGAGCGCATGTCCAAGAGCGGCGGACGTTTGCTCATCCCTACTCCCGTGCTGTCAGAATTGCTGGTTGGAGCCGGCGCAGCTGGCCCGGAATGGTTGGCGCGTCTTCGCAATAAGCGAGCCGTCCAGATCGTAGCATTTGACGAGCTTGCCGCCGTGGAATGTGCGGCACTAGCCCGTGAGCGAGCCGCACGCGGTTCCACCTCGCCGCGCGCGAAAGCAAAGTTCGATGAGCAGATTGTGGCCATCGCAAGATTTCATGGAGCGACGGAGATATATTCGGACGACTCCGACATCCGCAAATTGGTCTCCAGTGACATTGCCGTAATCGGCATTGCGGAACTTCCTCTACCTCCCGAAGCGGCACAGGGGGATCTCGAATTGCGCATGCCTGGTGGGGATGCACCTGCCTAAGCAGGTTCGCGTGGCATGCCTCCCCACTTCATGGTTGCGGCGCTTCGCACATGCCGAAGCAATCGGATGCGCTCCCTGCGATACGCCTCAGCGCTGCAGAGCATGCTCCCGACCCCTTACTGAGCTGCAAATTGGAGCCAAGTCCGCTTGACGCACCCTACCTGATCAATGACCGCTCGGCGTCTTAGTCTGTGAAGGTTCGGTTGCGGGGGTTGATGCCACAGTTCCAGACGCTGCAACCGGAACGGTCATGGGCGGCGGCGCCACGGGCACTTGCAGGGGGGCCGGCGCGACATTGTCGAATGCGAGTACGACGTCCTCGTCGATGAAACCGCCCACGGTGCCACCCTTGGGAAGCACCGCGCTCGTTCCCGTGACGAAGAATCCGGCCACCGGGACGAGGGCGACCGATGCGACGACCCCGCCTGTGCCGGTAACGCCTTTGTCGTCAAATGTGCCCGTCAGCCTGATTTGGCGACCATTAACCCGCAGATAGAGGACACGAGCGTCGAGCTTGCCCGACTTGCCCCACATGCCTTTATTGCGAACGCCCGTGATCTCGCCCCATGCTGGCGTCCCAGCAGGAATAACGGTCACGCCATTGACCTGGACGGGCTCCGCGACCTCCATCATGATGCGCTGACCTACACGCGCGGCCTTCTTCTTCGTCGTAATCTCTTCCATCAAGCGTAGGACGACAGGCGTGCCCGCGCGCAGCACGGCGTTTGTCGTCGGCGCTTCGGTGATCACGGCGGACTGCGGCAGCGAAGCCGGTGCGGCCTCCTGGGCCACCGCATTCGATGCGCACAGAATGACGGCCGCCGAAGCGGCGATTATCGCAAATTTCATGTGACCCACTCCCCCAATAGATGCCGGAATTTATAGCCGAGCAGGGCGGCGGCGCAATATCTGTTGTCTTAAGCGCCGCCTTAAGGCAGCGGCGCCCCCTCTTTGGACTTGCGCGCAAACCACGGTTGGTCTGTCCGGTTCACGACCAGTCGGTCAGCCGGGTATTGCGTGACGAGCTTCATCGCTTCTTCTGCCGGTGCGTGAAGCCATGCGTCCTGATCCTCGGGATGGAGAATCACTGGCATCCGGTCGTGAATGTCGAACAGCTCAGGCGTAGCATCGCACATGGCGCCCGAATAGGCATTCCCCCATTCGTCGGTCTGCCGCCAGAGCCCTGCCCACGCGGCAATCGGCTGGTCGGCGACGCTGATCCATGTGCGAGTCATCTGGCCCTTCTCGCCCTCGGCCTCGGCAAAAGCGGTGAAAGGTATAAGGCAGCGCGCAGCGGGGTCGACGAACTGCTTGCGCCAGAAGGTCCAGAGCCGATCGTCGCGCAGATTATTGACCGGTGTGGGCTTGTTCGGCTTGCCGGTGCGCTTGTTGACGGTGTGACGGGGGAAGCCCCACGCCATCTGCTCTATTATGCGCTCCCCTTCCTGCTCTCGCACGACGAGGCCGGGATAGCCGGGATAGGTGTCTTCGGGCGCATTGAAGCCTCGCCCGGGCTGGGCGCGGAACAGGTCGGCGATCTCCGCCACGGTCGTTTTGCTGGTGTAGAGGTTGCACATCCCGATATGGTGACGGCACTGCTTTAATAGTCAACTCAGCGCGCGCGGCGCGCAAAAAAATGCGGCGGCGCGCGCAAATGTCCTTAATAAGAGGGGAATAGATAGTGGGGGCATATATATGACACATCGTGATGACGTTTTCGTGGCCGGCGGACAGCCCAGCGTCACGTATGTACAACGCGAAGAAGAGCATATTGAGCGTAGCTTCGCGCGCGCAGTTGCGACACCCAACCAGATCGTCTCATTATCGGGGCCGACGAAAACGGGTAAGACCGTGCTTTGCCGCCGCATTCTTGGTGATCGTCAATATGTTTGGATTGACGGGGGCCAAGTTCGCACCAGCGACGAATTCTGGGACAAGGTGGCTGGGGAGCTAAATATCCCACTCGAACGGGAAGTCACAAAGGGAGGGGAGACTAGCTTCGAAATCGAAGGCTCTGTGCCATTAGTCACGACGGCGAGTGGGTCGAAGCTGTTTTCGCGCAGCGTTACGGAGCGACAGCGGATAGCTTCGATGTCGAGCGCCCTCGCCACCATGCTCGATCAGAGAATTATGCTCGTAATCGACGATTTTCACTATCTCGACGATGAAGTGCGCACGACGATTATGCGCAATGTGAAAGGAGCCGTTTTCACAGGACTGAAGGTAATCCTCCTAAGCGTCTCTCACCGCGTCTTTGATGCGATCAAAGCAGAGTCCGAGTTAACCGGCCGATTTACAGCGATAACCTTGCCGAATTGGAGTAAGGCGGATTTAGCTCAGATTCCGCGTTTGGGGTTCACCGAGTTAAAGGTACCGGTCCCCGATGCCCTCATCACGAAACTGTGCGACGAAGCTCAAGAGAGCCCATTTCTCATGCAAAAATTTTGCTGGGAAATCTGTTTCGACAATCAGATTGAAGAAGCGTCATTGTTTTCGAAAAACAAGATCGCGCCTTCCTATTCAGTTGACGATATGTTGCGACGCGTGTCGAATGATGCGGGGCTACCGATCTATCAGAAGCTTTCGGCCGGACCTCAAATCCGTAAGGCGCGGGCCAAGCGCCCCCTCAAGGACGGCGGCACTGCGGATATTTATCAGGCGATCCTTCTAGCATTGGCGGCGACAGGACCAAAGGCGCTCGTTCCCTATGATGAGTTGCGCCAAGAGTTGAATAACCTTCTGGTGGAGCAGGTTCCGCAAAAGCACGAAATCACCTCTGCTCTCAAGCACCTTGCAGTACTCGCGCGCGAGTTTGGTAAGGGTGCCGCGATTGATTGGAACGACGACACACGCGAGGTTAATATCGTCGATCCTTACCTGCGTTTCTATTTGCGCTGGCAGGTCCGGAAGCCTTGACTTACACCGGCCCCGCGACTCCGGTCGCTAATGTTCGCACGGGCAGTGATAGCACGTGACCGCGTAAGTTAACCCCAGCGTGTGACCTGTTTTCGCAGCGCACTCATCCAATCCGCTGACAGCCTGAGAGTCAACGCCGCCGCTGAACCTCGCGCCTGAATTCGCGCATGTCCGCGCTCGGCAACATCACCGTCGCCTCTTTCCGCACGAGCTCGATTGAGGGCCCCTGCCGAGCGCGCCCCGCGTCCTCGCACGCCGTGCACTTGAGCCGCCGCGGGACCGCGCGCATCCGTACGTCCCAGCCCCGGCGCCGGAACCAGTCCCATAGATCGATGCTCTCCAAAACCGAGGTGTGACCGCACGGACAGCGCGCCAGCACGTTGTAGTGCATGGCCCCCGCGTCGACGAGGTCGCGCGGCTCGTAAACATATTCCCGACTCATGATTTGTCGCAGGATAGCGGCTGGCGGGTGAAACCACACTTCGCATCGGAAGGGCGCCAAGGGTCGCGCCCTGAGGCTCGCGCATCTCACGACGAGAGCCGACCAGCCGCGAGCATCTTATTGATTGAGGCGCCGATGACGAATCGAGATGCCCTCAATTTGGTTATTGTTGGTCACGAGACTGACGCGCGCGCAACGAACGGGTGGAAGTGGCCGATGTTCATGGTTGGCTATTTGTTCGGAATGCCGGATGGTGACTGGGCATTTTCAGACTCGCGAACATCGCGAGAACGAAATCCCGAAAGGGATGATCCGGCGCCTCTAACGCTGGATTTGGGGAGCCGCCGGACCCAGTGCATGCTAAACCATTAGGTCCAGCGGTTCCCGTTTAGCATCGGCGATTAGAGCGCCAAGCAGGAGCCCTCATAATGGGTGAAATCGTAACCGTAAACTTCCGTGGAGATGACCTCTACGGCTTCAAGCAGGACGATGGGACGTTCCTGGCCCTCAAACCGATGGTGGAAGCGATGGGTTTGAACTGGTCCGGGCAGGAGCAGCGCGTGAAACGCGACCCCGTCTTGTCCGAAGGTATATGTGTCATGCATATACCCTTCGGTCGCGGCGGGGCGCAGGATTGCGTCTGCATCAAGCTCGAGCTGGTCAACGGCTGGCTTTTTGGCATCGACAGCAGCCGAATCAAGGACGAGGAAGTCCGTCAGAAGGTGATCACTTATCAGCGTGAGTGCTATCAGGTGCTTTACGAGCACTTCGCTGATAGTCGAAAGGGCATCTCCGATATCGAGGGCGGTCCCGATGAACTTCCGTCGACTAATGAGCGCTTGCGCCTCGTCACCGAGGCGCGGCAGACGTTCAGTCAGATGGCGGCGCGCGAAATGTGGTTTCGCCAAGGCTTGCCGATCGTGCCGTCGATGGTGAACCCGGCGCAAAATGACCTCTTCCACTATGGTATGGTCAATCACGGATCCGAAGTAGCAGCCTGATCGCATCGGCGACTGGGACGATAAGGGCGGGGCGGCTTCGGTTTGCCTTGCCTTTTTTCACGGGTGGCAATGATGTAAGGAACGGGTTGCGGGAACTGGCATAGATAACCCGCGCGTACGGCGGCGAGTTTGGAGCAGGGGTGCCCGGTCGGCTCGCCGCCATCGCGCAGATCTCATCGAGGGTATCGGCGGTCATATACATGACCATGTGGCCGAGCAGATTGCGGGCACGATCGACATAGACGGCCATCACCCGGCGACCCGCAGTCAGTGTGAGATCTCCACAGATGCTTATCCTTGGTGCTGCGTGAATAGGGTCGCGAGAGGGGCATGGGGTCTCCTTTGGCAAGAAAGGAGAATCCACCTAAAGCATCGCGCGGCGCGCGCAGGGTCATTCTGCTGGTTGTCGCACAACCTGAGGATCACGTCCGGCCTGCCTCGCCCTCCATTCCGCTCCATGCTTCGGGCACAAATCCTTGTCGGGCGCCGGAACATGCGTGCAGCGGTCGCAGATCGGCGCGTCGCAAGTTCCCGACTTCTTGGTCTTCACCTTCCAGTCGCACAGAAGCCCGGCGGGCCGGCGGCAGTTCACGCATTTGCGCTTACGCTGGCGAGGTCCGCAGACGATCGCGGATCCTCCGCCCGGCAGGTCGACGCGCTGGCATACCATCAGCGCGCCCTCCAATTGCGGCAGACGTCGACCACGCGTCGATGGTAGCGGCATCAGGTGCGAAGAGCGGCACCCTCAACGTCGATTCAGTTGCTCGGCCACCAACCCCGGAACCTTCGCTTGCATCTCTCGCATAATGGCGGGCACATCCACACGAGCCTCTCTGGACGTCCGGCGAATGCCGATAAATGCCACGATCACCGGCTTCGCAATCTGGCCCTTCCGCAGCTTCCCGCGCTTCGTCAGGCCCTTCGCTGAGCGCGCTTTGCCCGAGGCGCTGACGCTCGCACCTTCCACGATGAGCAGCGGTCGACCATCTGACACAATTGGAATGAGCGGCCCGATCTTCTTGTCGAGCCCTGCCCGGTAATATGCTTCCGGCGTCATCCGGGCGCGGCCGGCGCGAGCTGGAATATCAACACCGGGAATCCACAGATAGCGGCCACGGCGTGGCGCAATGTCAGCGCCGGCGGTGTATGCCTCAATCGCGCCGCGGGTGCGGTCTGATTGGCTTCGAATATGCACCCAGCCCGATGCCGCGAAGCCCGCGGCGGACCGACGGGGCGCGCGATGCTTCTCCAAATCGCTGCCACCGTCGACAGCATTTCCGAGGCGCCCAAGAGCGGCGGCGGCCATCTCGCGGCGGATCAGACTTTTCGCCTGGCTGGCCGCTACGTGCGTAGCGTTCAATGCAGCAGCCTCAAGCCGCGCTCGTGTCTCCCGCTCGAATTTGTCGAACGCGGAGCGAGGCGGCATCCGGAGCTGCACCTTTACTCTTCCCATGTCGTCCACTCCGAAGTCACATTGGCTTGGCCTGCCGGCCAACAAGGCCCTCAGAAGAAGGGTTCCGTGGCGAACAGCCGGCCACCGAACTGCGTGCCCGAACCGCTAGCAATCATGCGCCCGATGTTCCGGAGAATATCATTGGTCTCCCCGATCGCCCCGACAACGGCCGAATTATCTGGCACTGCGCCTGTCGCCTTCCCGCTGGAACTGAACGGCGTGTCGCGGTTCTCTGCGATCGACGCCACGTGCGATTCCGCGTCGATCCGCTCCTTCGTAACGCGCGTGATCTCGTCGAGCAGGTCGAAATAGGGCGTCTGCGAGCCCGAGAACTGGCGCTGGATTTCGAGCAACGACTGCGCCGCGCTGGCAAAGTCATCATAGGCGGTCTTGTCGCCGGCGAGGACGCGGGCCTTCAGCGGGTCATACGCCGCCTGGGCCGCGGAGAGGCGGTCACGCAGCGAGCGGCCGTTGTCGCCAACGGTCAGTTCATCATAGAGCGATTTGAGGCTCGCGGTGACGCGCTCCGACGCTTCCTTGATCGCTTCAGCCCGCTCGATGCCATAGAGGCGTTCGAGATCGGCATATTCGGCCGCGCTGGCGCCGGCTTCCTTGAAGATATCCTTCAGCCGCTCGAACTCTCGGTCGAGCGTGTCGAGCGCCGCGCCGACCGGATCGTCGTGCTCTTTCAGCCGCTGGAACACGTTTTGGAAATCGACGGCCTTCTGAAGCTGCTTGTCGAGATCCTTGCCTGCACGGAGAAGGCGCTGAGCCCCCTCGCGGATGCCTTTCACCGCCCCGTCGAGAATGGCGTCGCGGATCGCGGCCATCGTCGCCTCTTCTTCCGAGGCGTATTTCTGGACGCCGGCGCCCTTGGTGCGTCCGCGCCCCGTCGGGTCCACAACGAACTTCTTTTTCCGCTGCCCGATCGACACCGCGAAGTTGCCGAAATCGCCGCCGAGTGCGTCGACGATATTGTTGAGCGTGCTCTGGACGCTGTTGCCGAGCGCCGTGACGCCCTCGCGCAGCTTCTTCGACCCCGAATAGCCGACATCATTGTCGAACCCGGTGATCGTGGCAGACCCCTTGGGGGTCTTTTTGAAGAAGCCCCCGATCGTGCCGCCGATGATCCCGCCTACCGCTCCCCCGACGGGGCCGAAGAAGGTGTTGCCAATAGCCCCGCCGATTTGCGCGCCGGTCTTGCTTTGCTTGATGCCTAGGCTGCGCAAGATGCCGGACGACGCTTCGCCAAAGGCCGCGCCCTTCAAGACGGTCGACATGACGTTGCCGAGCTGGTCAGCAAACTTTTCCCCGAATAGGTCTTTCGAGAGCGTATTCAGCGCGTCGTTGAACTCGCGTTGAACCGACTTTTGGGCGGTGACGACAATCTCGCTGCCGGCAATTGCTCCTTGCACCTGGTCGGCCACGGCCTGCTGCGTTCGGAGGTCGCTGACCAGGCCGCCATTGTCGTTTGCCGCAATTTGGGCAAGAACGTCCGCCGCGTCCCCCGCGGCCTTGCCAAGTTCGTCAATGGGCGAGATCGTCGCCGCCATCGCTTGCGCCATTGCTTTCCCGGTCTCGTCGACCTGGTCGAGGCCGAGAATTTTGAGCTTCTGCCGCTCAAAATGGTCTCCGAAAATGTGCGTGAAGATATCCTCGGTAGCCGCGCGCTTTTGCGTCTCGTACAGGTCATTGAGGAGGCCTTTTGCAGCCCCCAGACCGCGACCATCGAGCAAATTATAAATTCCCCTCCTCAGGGAGTCGGACACGTCGTCAACGACGCTGAGCAGCTTCTGTTGTCGCTCGTTTTGCATTTGAAGCTCGGTCGACTGACGGCGCAACTCTGCAGTCTGTCGGTAATAGATATCGAGCTGGTCTTCGGTAATGCCACGCTTTTGAACCTGCGTGCCGAGTTCCTTCAGGCTCTCAGCGCCGAGCACCCGCGCAAGATCAATCGTGTCTTGCAGGACCTCGTACTCGCCGCGGCGCCCCTGCAGCAGCAAGTTTTGCCCGTCGATAAGCTCGCGCTGATCCTTGATCTCGCGCGTGAAGGGACGCCGGAGGAAATCGGGGATGATCTCGTCGCGTGTCTCGACGGCACTCTGGCGGGTCGCTTTCAACACTTCCCGCTGAGCATCGGTGAGACCGCCGGCCTTCAGCTTGCGGTCGATGTCGGCAATCGCCTGGTCGAGATCCATGACCGCGGCGGCGGCGCGATCGATGTCGCGCGGAGCTTCGTCGAAATTGCCGCGGAGGCGCGCCACGCTCTCGACGGTGCGCTCAATCTGGTTTCGCAGTTTCTCGGCGGCGCGCTCCTGCGCCTGCAAGACGCGCTCGGGATCCGGCGCCTTGCCCTCGAACGCGAAATGGAAGTGGTCATTGTGATCGCCAGGCTTGCTGGCCGGGCGGCCAGGACCGAAGATCTGCTTCACCCCCTGCCTGTTGCGTCGAATATCGACGCCAGCGTCTTCGAGGATCTGCTCGACCTCAGCGGTGCTGTACTGCCCAACGCCGCCACCGGGGACAAAGTCAATCGCTCGGCCAGCATAGTGGTCGGATCCCTTCACATGTCGGCCGCCCGTGGTCGACGTGATCCTTGCGCCGGGGAATAGCTGGTTGATGAGAGCGATCATGTCACCCAGCGAAGCGTCGCGAGCGTCAGTGCTGCGCGGAGTGCGCCTCGACGCGCGGTCAGCGTCCAAGGCGGCTTTTTCGGACTTGTTGAGCTCGGTGAGCCGGGCAGCGAGGGCGCTGACATCCTTGATCGATTCGCGCGCTTCTTTCCGGAGGATGGCGAACCCAGCCTTGATCTTCGCTGCGTTGTCAGACTGGATTGTCGCAATCTGTTCGGCGACGTCGATCACGGCATCGCCGGCCTGCTGGGTGAGTTTAGCGAGCTCCGCGTTGTTCTCTTCAATCCGGGACTGAATGACGCTTCCGGCCGTTACAATCGCCATCCCCGCGCCTTCGCCACCTGCGCCGCGCGCGCGCAGGGCTTCCTCGGTAAGCGACTCAAGTTGCGCTGCCAAAACCTGCCGAATTGAAATGGCTTCTTTGAGATTGTCGGAAATGCGCTGCGCGGCGAGTCCAGCGCTTTGGATGTCGATTTCGCGGGCGCGTTCCTTCGCCTTGTAATAGTCATTGAGCGCCTCGTTGACCTCTTCGAGGCTGTGCTTCTCGCGGTCGAGCAGATCCGCAAAGGTCTCGACGGCCTTCCCAGTCTTCTTCGTCGCCTCGTCAGCGTCAGTCAGCTTGTCGATGAACCTGCCGGCCAGGAACGACGCGCCAACCAGCGCAAGGCCCCAAGGGCCCGACAGGGTGGTCGCAACCTGACCGATCTTGCCGCCGAAGGTGCTCGCCGCGAACGCAAGCTGGGGAAGCTGCTGCGCGAGCACAGTGCCGGCGCGCTGGCCAGAGAGGAAGCTGATGGCCACGTCCTGCATCTGCTGGCCGACCTGGACCATGCCCTGACGCGTGTCGCGGAAACCGCCGCGCATGCGCGATAGCGACGCGTTGAGTTGCTGAGTGCGCGCCGCAAACTGGTCGGCGTTGATGTCGCCGCGCTGGAACGCGACCGCAGCAAACTCCAGCTCCTTGTTTACGCGAGCCTGCTCGAAGGCGAGCGGGTTGACCTGCTGGCGCAGCTCCGAAAGCTGGCGCTCATATTGGTCTGCCGCTTGAGCTGCTTTTTCAAGCTCGCGATATCCCGCGCCATTGTCTGTAGCGCGCGATGAAAGGGCTGGCGCGATGGAGGCGCCAAATCGGCTGTTCGCAACCTCGAGCTGCGCCATGCGCGCCGCCTCCGCGAACGTCGCGCGATAGGACTGCGCGAGCCGACTGTTCGCGTCCGATGCCGCGTCCATCGCCGCCTGCAGGCGAGTATAGGTCGCGATCTCCGCATCGATGGCCCGCCGATTTTCGTCTTGCGCACGCGACGCGGCTTCAAGGGCGACTATCCATTGGCGCGTCTCAGTACTGTTATCGCCGGTTTCCTTTGCAAGAAGCTGGGCCGAACGGAGCGTAGTCGTGAGGGCGTCCCCATAAAGGCGAGCTTCCGCCTGCGCTTGCTTCAGCGACGAGACGCCGAGATCGAGCCGCCCGCCCTGAACGCCCTTAGACAGCGCTTTATTGATGACGCGCTGGATCTCGCCCATGTCGTCTTCGAACTGGCGCCGAACGGCGTTCCCGGCGCGCTCCGCTCCCATGACGAAGTCGCGAAAACCGGTACCGGCGTCGAAATCGACGGATAGGAATGCAGGAAATTCGTTAGCCTTGGCCATTTGCGGCAGCCCCAGTTAGGCGGGGCGGCATTCTGGACCGGATTATCTTTTTGCCACCCGAGGGACAGGCGGAATGTATGTTGCCGTCAGTATAGCGGAAGCCGATTCGTCGGCCAAGCGAAAGTCGGGGGCGGACAATGACGGATAACGAGACGGGGCGCGCGATCGCGCTTCAAGATTACGAGCAGCAAACCGCGGAGGCGATGGCGCGCCTTCAGTATCAGGTCGACTATTCAAAGGCGCTCCTGAATGGCCTCACCGTCGGGAACGGTGGCGCGATCCTTGCCCTCTTAACCTTCATCGGGAACACCGGCTCGAAAGTCGATCCGGCGAGCATGCGTTCCGCCTTCAGCTTCTATGGCGCCGGGCTTGCCTGCGTTCTGATCGCCTACGCGGCGGGATTTTTCACGCAGTATTTCTTCTATGATGCCACCCAAAGCCAAGCGTGGAACGCTCAGTCGGCAGCCTTGGGGGCCGGGAGCGAGCACGACGTCTCTGGACCAATGAGGCGAGGCAACATTGCCCTGGTAGTGGGGATCCTCGCTGCGATCGCCAGCATGGTGAGCTTTATCAGCGGCAGTTTGCTCGCGCTGTCTGCATTGACGTGACCCGCCCCGCAGGACCGCGCGGACAAGCCTGAACGACCGGATAGAAGGCAAGGAGATGGCGGCAGTGAAGATAAGTCTTGAGCAGATGCCGGACTGGCCCGGCCGCATGACGGCCCCGATTGCCGCGGCCTATATGGGTGTCTCGCACACCACGTTCTTGGAGCGGTTCAGGGCCGT
Organism: Sphingopyxis flava; assembly: GCF_900168005.1. Classification (GTDB taxonomy): domain Bacteria; phylum Pseudomonadota; class Alphaproteobacteria; order Sphingomonadales; family Sphingomonadaceae; genus Sphingopyxis; species Sphingopyxis flava. Next base: position 30,041 of record NZ_FUYP01000023.1, on the reverse strand, counting down.
CGGGATGAAGGAGGGCGGCAGCGTCTTTTGGGCGCGAGTCCAGCTCGACCATTTCATTGCCGATCAGTTCGGCGTCGATGAGGCGCCGGCGACGCTGCGGAGCGATTACGACCGATGGAAAGCAGAAGAAGCCAAGAAGGCCGAGGCAGATGCGCTATTGGACCGGGTCAAGAAGCGGCTGGCTGAAGGGGGCGCATCTCAACCCAAATCTCGTGAGAGGCGCTGATATGACAACACCGGCCGAACTTTATCGCCGATTCTCGGAGAAGATCGAACGTCGCAAAACGCTTACGCTTTCGGCCGACGACCTCGATCTTTTTGTCGCAATGGGAGGATACGATGCTCTCTCCAAGGCGGCCGCGGAGTGGGCCCGCAATCTGGCGGAGGATCGTATCGCAGTGAGGAAAGCTGAGCGGGAAGAGGCCATGGAGAAAGCCTACCGGGCGCAATATCCGCGTCCGCATCCAGATCCAGAGGTCGAGGCCGCTTGCCGGCGGGCTTGGGAAGCGTGCCAACCGAAAAGGCGGCCACGCTTTGACTGAAAGGAGCCACATCCTGCCCGAGCACGATGTTCGGCCATATTCGATCGCGCAACTGGCCGAGCGCTGGGGGTGCAGCGACAGCATGATCCGCAAGCTCATAAATCAGGGGCAGCTGGGCTGCTTTCGTATCGGCGCGCTGATCCGCATTCCTGCCTCCGAGGTCGCACGCTTCGAAGAGGCCACATCTTACGCGGAAGCACCGGCGCCAGAGCCGGAACCTGCGCCTGCGCCTGCGACAACCCCGCGAGCGATCGGGCGGGCTTCCCGTCGGCGGCCGATCATAATCGATAAATCGCGGGTGGTTCCTCGAAGGAAGTAACCCGTTTCGTGTCGCATCCATGTTGCACGGACTGGCCTGCAAGCGGGTGTAAAGCGCGTAAAAGCGCGCAACATGGCGCAACAAAGCGCAACACCGTTCCGGGACTGTTCCAAACCCCGGCCGACTTATAAATTGATGATATTCAAGGAATATTAGTGGTAGCGGAGGAGGGACTCGAACCCCCGACACGCGGATTATGATTCCGCTGCTCTAACCGGCTGAGCTACTCCGCCCCGAAAGACCGCCGCTTGCGGGCGAGCCGCGCCTATAGGCATGGCGATTGCCGCGGTCAATATGCTCCGCGCCGCCCGCGAAAATTCCGGGAAAAGGCGAGTTCCCAAGCACCCCCGCGATAAAGTTGGGCGGCAAGCCCCGTAATGGCGAGTGGGCGCGGACGGAAGTCCCGGGCAAGATCGGCGCGCAGCGCTCTTGCGGATTGCGGCGCGACCTTATTCTGAACGGTGATGTGAAACCGCGGCGTGCCGCGATCCTGCGCGGTGAGGAGGCCGGAAAAATGATCGGCGAGGCGGGCGCGGATAGCAAGCAGACCCGGGCTGTCGATCCGGAACGCGACACCGGTTCCAAGCGAATAGACAGCCGCGAGATGAGCAACAGGCGGCGCCGTGTCGGCAGCGATCCGCCGGATCAGCTCCTTGAGCTCATCGAGGGTTGAGGGAGGAAGCTGGTGGAAAAGCGTGATGTGCGCCGGAACATGGCTGCGCGCTGGCGGGTAATGCGCGGCCCGCAAAGCATCGAAGAGGCGCTGGTCTGCCGCGCCCATCGTCGCAGTGACGATGACGGGCGCGGCTCCAGAGGCCCGGACGGGAGGGGGGAGGCCCGGGTCACTGTTCACGAGACAGGGTGGAGGCTTCGGGAGGGGGGGATGGCCATCGTCCATGGGACGCCCTGTCTCATGGCCTGAGCCTTTCGCCGATCCGCACCGAGCGATCCAATCGATTTATTGGGTCACAATGATCGCCCGGGCCAATCACTCGAAAAGGCTAAACCCTACAGGCTATCCCAGAACCGACCGAGCGCGAGTGCGACCTCGTCCGCGCGTTCGGCAATCGCCCAATGCCCTGCCCCTTCGATGACGGTAAGCGGCGTTGCCGTCCGCGCGGCGAAGCGCTCGGCAACCGCCAGCGCGACATAAGGATCGTTCGCGCCCCAGATCAGCGTGCCCTTTGCCGGGAGCCGGTCAATATCGAGCGCCCAGTCATGTTCAAAGCTCAACCCCTTTGCCGAACGGTAGAGGCAGAGGATCGCGCGGCGCTTGTCCCGGCTCGCCCATTGGGCTGCCTCCTCCACTGCAATGTCGGCGGGCAAGCCCTGCTGGGTGAGACCCTTCGCAAGCGCCGCGGGCTTGCTCAAAGCCATGAAGATTTCGCCGAGCACCGGGGTATTCCAGATGCGCGCGATGCGGTGACCGCGATAGTCTGGGTCGATCACCGCGTTAGAGACCGCCCAGCTCCGAATAAGGTCCGGGCGAAGCATCGCGACGCGCTGCGCGATGAGCGCGCCCCAGTCGTGGCCGACGATGTCGATCGGGCCATGCTTTGCAAAGAGCGCCTCGGCCTCCCCTAACGCCCAGTCGGCATATGCCTCCTTGGTGGCCGAAAAGCCTGCGGGAAGCGGACGGGTGAAGCCCGGCAGCGCGGGCGCCGCGACTGGCACATCGCCAAGATCGAGCCGGCCAAGCAGCGGCCGCCAGATCGCCGGGCTGTCGGGTACCCCGTGGAGGAAGAGTCTTGCTGTCATTCGTCTCTCTCTCCGCTTTTCGCCTTCGCATCGAGGCGGAGGTCGGCCCGCTTACATTTCTCCGCGCTGGCGGCGAAGCTCATACCATTTGCGCACATTCTCATTATGCTCCGCAAGCGTGCGGGCGAAGATGTGACCGCCGTCGCCCTTGGCGACGAAATAAAGATAATCATTGGGCTCAGGATCGAGTACCGCAGCGATCGAGGCCTTGCCGGGGTTTGCAATCGGACCCTTGGGAAGGCCGGCCATCGCGTAGGTATTATAGTCGTTCACTGCGAGAATTTCGGACCGCAGGATGCGGCGGCCGAGCGGTTTGCCCTTCGTAATCGGGTAGATAATGGTGGGATCCGCCTGGAGGCGCATCCCGACCGCGAGGCGGTTGGTATAAACCCCCGCTACGGTGCGACGCTCGGCGGGAACGCCGGTTTCCTTCTCGACGATCGAGGCAAGCGTGATAGCCTGATTGCGGTCTTTCACGGCAGTGCGGGGGCTCCGCTTCGCCCAGAGTTCAGCGAAGACCTTGTCCATAGCCGCTTGCATCCGCTTCAAGACGGCGGCGCGTGTCTCGCCCGTGGTATAGGCGTAGGTGTCGGGAAGCACGCTTCCCTCAGCGGGAACCGCGACCTCGCCTTTCAGGCGCTCTTCGGCCATCAACCGCTCCCACACCATGATGGAGGGCATGCCCTCGGGAACGGTAACGAAGCGCTGGACGGTCTTTCCTGACTGGAGCAGCTTGAGGATGTCGCCCGCGCTCATCCCCTTTTTCACTTCATATTCGCCAGGCTTGATCGGCGCATCGCCGCCAAGGAAACGCGCATGGTTGACGAAGCCGGAGGCCGACGTCGCTCCCGCTTCCTCGAGGATCTCGCCCGCCTTGGCGATGCTCGCCCCGGGCGGGATGACGACGACGGTATCGCGCGGTGCCCCGCCCGAGCAGGCGGTGAGCAGAAAAGCCAGCAAGGCTGCGAGCAGCCAGCGCATGGCTTATTCCTCGAACGCCTTCACCACCAGGCTCGCGTTGGTGCCGCCGAAGCCGAAGCTGTTGTTGAGCGCCGCGCGGACAGTGCGCGCCTTGGCCTTGTGCGGCACGAGATCGACGCCCTCGGTGCCCTCGTCAGGATCATCGAGGTTGAGGGTGGGCGGAACGATCTGGTCACGGATCGCAAGGATGCAGAAGATCGTCTCGACCGCGCCGGCGCCGCCGAGGAGGTGCCCGATCGCCGACTTTGTTGAACTCATCGAGACGCCGCTGATCGCGTCGCCGAACAGCCGCTTGACGGCACCGAGCTCGATCGTGTCGGCCATCGTCGATGTGCCATGGGCGTTGATATAATCGATGTCTGCGGGGGTCATGCCCGCCTTTCGGAGTGCCATCTCCATCGAGCGATAGGCGCCAAAACCTTCAGGGTGCGGCGCCGTGACGTGATGGGCATCGCCTGAAAGACCGTAACCGACGACCTCGGCATAGATTTTCGCGCCGCGCGCCTTGGCATGCTCATATTCCTCGAGCACGACCACGCCTGCGCCCTCGCCCATCACGAAACCATCGCGGCCCTTGTCATAGGGACGGCTCGCCTTTTCGGGAGCGTCATTGCTGCTCATGTTGAGCGCGCGCGCCTGCGCGAAGCCCGCAATGCCGATCGGGCAGATCGTCGATTCGGCCCCGCCCGCGAGCATGATGTCGGCGTCGCCGTCCTTGATCATGCGCGCGGCATCGCCGATCGAATGCGCGCCGGTCGAGCAGGCGGTGACAACCGCATGATTGGGTCCCATCAATCCGTATTTGATGCTGACCTGGCCCGAAATCAGGTTGATGAGGCGGCCATGGACAAAGTGAGGCGAGACCCGGCCCGGGCCCTTTTCGGCGAGCAGCAGGCTTTCGCTTTCGATCCCTGGCAGACCGCCGATTCCCGAGCCGATCGAACAGCCCGCATTCAGTCGGTCCTCTTCGCTCATGTCGGTAAGGCCGGCATCCTCGAGCGCCTGCCCCGCCGCGTCGATGCCATAGATGATGAAGGGGTCTACCTGGCGCTGAATCTTGTGGTCGACGCGCTTTCCTGGATCGAAGCCGAATTCATGGTCGGCTGGCTTCACCTCGCACGCGATCGTGCATTTCTGGTCCGAAGCGTCGAAGCGGGTGATCTGCCCCGCGCCCGACTTTCCGGCGAGCAGATTGGCCCAGCTGGTTTCGACGTCTCCGCCCAGCGGCGTCACCAAACCCAGTCCCGTCACGACAACCCGGCGCATAGTCTTTCCTTTCGTCGGCCCCTGCCCCCGCAAGGGTCCACATCAGATTCGCAGACGCGTATCCATAAAAAAGGCTTCCCAGCCACGGCGCGCGAGCGCTTGGGACCGGGAAGCCGGAAACGCGTGGGCGGCGTCGCCGCCGCGTCCGGCCGCGCCGGACTGGACCGCTTTAGCCCTTGTTCGCTTCGATATAGTCGATCGCGTCCTTGACGGTGGCAATCTTCTCGGCGGCATCGTCGGGAATTTCGACGCCGAATTCTTCCTCGAACGCCATCACCAGTTCGACGATGTCGAGACTGTCGGCGCCCAGATCGTCGATGAAGCTCGCCTCCTCGGTCACCTTGTCGGCTTCGACGCCCAGATGTTCGACGACGATCTTCTTAACCTTTTCGGCCGAATCGCTCATGCACAGTTCCTTTTTCTGACTATGGCGTGAATGTTGGATTTTGCCCTAGAGCCCAGCGAGAGGGCTGGCAAGAGGGCTGGCGCGCGGCGCGCGCACCGAAAAAACCTGTGCAGTGACGATCCCGGGAGGAGCGCCCAGGATTTCTGGGCCAATTTTACCCGCCGCTGCGCGCGGTAACAATAGCCGATTTGCGCAGCGCAGTCGATGCGCGCGCGATGACCGCAGGCGTAATCATGAACTGGCGCAGCACCTGCTCGGGCGTGGCATTCGCCGGTTGACCCGTATAGTCGAGAAGCGCGCGCCAGAGCCGGCGTCCCCCCTCGACGTCCCCCTGGGCCGCGACGACGATCGCCCGGACCATCAGATATTGCGGCTCGAGATTGCTCGGCGAGGGCATGCGGTCAAGGATCGCGAGCGCTTCATCGAGTTCGCCCCGCTGCGACAGCATGAAGGCGAGCGTGACCGCGGGAACACCTGCGTAAGTCGAGTCGAGTTCAAGCGAGCGGCGCAGCAGCGGCTCGCCGCCTTCAGGATCACCGCACGAGGCCTTGAAGAGCCCCAGGAAGCCCGCGAGATCGGGGTCATAGGGATTGAGCTTCACAGCCGCGTCGCCCATCGGCATTCCGGCGGCACAATTACCCGCGTAAAAATGCGCCCGGGCCATGGCGAAGAGGCCCGCGCTCGACGCCGGAGCGCTCCGATAGGCGCGCTCGGCGAGCCGGCGCGCTTCATCCAGCGCCGCCTTGCCGGCCGCGCTCGTGCGCTGCGGCTGCCAATCTCCAAAGCGCAGGAGCGAAAGCGCGCTCAGCAAAACGGGATCGCGCGGCGCGGCGTCGAGCGAAGCGCGCAGGCATCCGCTGACCTTCTGGACGCTCGCCGGATCGCGCATCTGGCGAATGCGGTTGAACTGCGCGAGACAGGGAAAGCCCTTTGCGAAATTATCGGGCTCACGCTGGATCTGGTCGCGTACGATTACCCCGTAATCCCCAGCAAGCTGGGCGATCGAGGGCGCGATCGCGTCGAACTCCGGCAGTTGGTCGGCAGCAGCGCGGATCTGGACCGACCAGATCGCGCGCTGATCGGCGACGCGGTTAAGGACGAGGGTGACATCGACGGGGCCCTCGGCGGTTCGCACGATCGAGGCGTCAAGCCGGTAGTCGGCAGTCCTTCCAGCCGACCGGGCGCCCGGCTCGCGCGCGCTCATCAGATCGACGAGTTCGAACCGGCGCAATCCGTCGCGCAGCTTCCCATCGAGCGCCCGCGCCATCGCGCGCGATTCGGGGCTATCGCCGGCCACGGGCGCGCTCACTTCAAGGAGCGGTACCGACACCAGCTTTGTTCCGAACGCATTCCCCGCAAAGGCCCACCAGGCGGCCAGTAGCAGGGTCAATATGGCAAGAGCTGCGAGCGCCCACCGCCAAAGCGCCCCCCGGCGGCGGCTGTCAGCAACGAGCGGCGCTGATGGCTCGTTCGCCACCTCCTTGCCGGGCGCTCGAACGCCTTCGCTTCGCGATGGCGGCGAGGTACGATGCTGCACGACGAGCTCATAGCTTCCCTGCGGCACGCGAAGGCGATGAATCCAGGGCGTGTCGGCATAGTAACGGTCAAGCAAGGTCCGCAGCCGCCCGACCATGACGCGCGGATAGCTGTCGACCGCCGGGTCGAAATCAGCGCTGCGGCCAAGCGCTTCGGTTGCGATGGCATAGGCCTTGGGCGCGCTGCGCCCACCTCGCAGCTGATGGTCGGCAAGATATTGGAGCAGGCGCGACAGGACGGGGGAACGCACGAACAAAGGCGACGCGAGCAGCTGTTCCAGCTCGTTGGCAATAATCCGCTCGGCTCCGCCGGTATCCGAGGTCTCGCTATCCCTGGTGCGATCCATGCTGGCCTTTTATGCCCCCGACGAGCCGGAACACAGTTGATACCCTAAACCGGCATTTCGCCGAGCAGCGGATGACCGTGTAACGGTAACAAGCGAACCCAAACGCGTTCGAACTGGAATAGTTCCCACATTTCCAGCCCGAAAAAGCGTCCCACGAGGTTAATAATTGATTATCAAATGGCTACATGCCGCTTCGTGACCTCATGTAACTGTCGCATCCTCCTCTAAGATGTCAATCCTTCCTCGACCCGGCGCCCCCCACAACGCCGCGGTCTGGTCTGAGACCTGGTCTCAGGTAGACGCTTTGAGGTCGATGGATTGAATGGTGCGAGCTGGTCCCTGGCATCATTCGCATGGTCTGCCGGCTTCATACACTGAGACTTCGCCGATCGGGCAGCAGCCCCACCTGCTCCCGATCGGCAAGTCCGCGTCCCTCCCAGAGCTCTCTCCACGTCTGCGCTCCTATGGCGCTGCGACCTTCATCAACGCCGGAAATACTGCCCAAATGAAAAGGGCACGCGGCCCTGAAAGCCGCGCGCCCTTTTGCTGGGTTTACTGCGACGGTTCAGGCCTTGCAGGGGCCGATGCGCGTGTTGGTGACCTGCATCTGCATTTCGACCGGGCCGCCTGTGGGCGCGGCCGTCTTGGTCGTTATCGTCACGTCCGTCTTATCAGGAGTGACCGTTCCCGCCATCGCGAGCTCGACCTTCTGGCCATTGGCGGTGCAAGTGCCCGCAACGTCGATCGCAGAGCCGCGCATTTCATTCTTCGACCAGGTGCATGCCTCGCCGAATCGCTCGGACATCACATTCGCCAGATTTTCCTGGTCGGCCTCTGCCTGGGTGAGGCAAGTTTCGGTGCTGCCGGCTGAGGCAAATTGCTTGGCCATCTGATCCTTCACCGCGCCCGGTGCGCCGGGCATGTCGAGCTTGACGAGCTTGACGTCGGTTTTCCAGTTGCCCGGCTCACGCCTGGCCAGCCCGGCGGTTGCACCGCCTTCGGCCTGGGCAGCGTCCGCGGCGTCACCGGCCTTGCCGGCCTCGTCCGATTTGCCGCAGCCAGCCAACGCCAGGGCGGCGCCAAGCGCCGCCATCGTCACGCATTTACTCATGGGTTTCCTCCTCCACTTCGGCGAAGGGAAAACACGCTTGACCCCAGTTGGTTGCGCACCGATTGCGGCGGGGGCTCCGCGGCCCCATATTGGCCTTGATGGCCATCCAGATTCGCACCTCGCTCGACGAAATCGATACAGCCGAGGGCTATGTCCCGCACCGCCCCGCGCGTCCCGACAAGGTCGAGGGCGGCAAGCGCTTCGAGCTCCTTAGCGACTATGAGCCTGCGGGCGACCAGCCGACCGCGATCCGCGAACTTGTCAATACCGCACGCGCGGGCGAGCGCGATCAGGTGCTGCTCGGTGTCACCGGGTCGGGCAAGACCTTCACCATGGCCAAGGTGATCGAGGAACTGCAGCGCCCCGCGCTGATCCTCGCCCCGAACAAGATCCTCGCCGCTCAGCTTTATGGCGAGTTCAAAAGCTTCTTTCCGAACAATGCGGTCGAATATTTCGTCAGCTATTACGACTATTATCAGCCCGAAGCCTATGTGCCGCGCTCGGATACATACATCGAGAAGGAAAGCAGCGTAAACGAGGCCATCGACCGCATGCGCCACTCGGCGACGCGCGCGCTGCTCGAACGCGACGATGTGATTATCGTCGCGTCTGTCTCGTGCCTTTATGGCATCGGGTCGGTTGAAACCTATTCGGCGATGATCTTCGATCTGAAGAAGGGCCAGGTTGTCGACAGCCGCGAGATCATCCGCAAGCTCGTCGCACTCCAGTACAAGCGCAACGACCAGGCGTTCGCGCGCGGCAATTTCCGCGTGCGCGGCGACAGCCTCGAGATCTTTCCCTCGCACTATGAAGACATGGCGTGGCGCGTCAGCTTTTTCGGCGACGAGATCGAGGAAATCACCGAGTTCGATCCGTTGACCGGGAAAAGGATCGCCAGCCTCAATCATGTCCGCGTCTATGCAAACAGCCACTATGTTACCCCGGGGCCAACGCTCAAGCAGGCAACCGAGGCGATCCGTCACGAACTGGCCGAGCGTCTCAAGGAACTCGAAGCCGAGGGGCGCCTGCTCGAAGCCCAGCGTCTTGAACAGCGTACCAATTTCGACCTTGAAATGATCGCGGCGACCGGAAGCTGCGCCGGGATCGAGAATTACAGCCGCTTCCTCACCGGCCGCCTCCCCGGCGAGCCGCCACCGACGCTGTTTGAATATCTGCCCGACAATGCGCTGCTCTTCGTCGACGAGAGCCATCAGACGATCCCGCAGATCGGCGCGATGTCCAAGGGCGACCATCGCCGCAAGATCACGCTTGCCGAATATGGCTTCCGCCTGCCCTCCTGCATCGACAACCGCCCCTTGCGCTTTGCCGAATGGGATCTGATGCGTCCGCAGACCGTGAGCGTCTCGGCGACGCCAGGAACCTGGGAGATGGAGCGCACGCAGGGCGTCTTTGCCGAGCAGGTGATCCGCCCCACCGGCCTCATCGACCCGCCGGTCGAGATCAAGCCGGTTGAAGAGCAGGTCGACGACCTGATCGCCGAGGCGAAGAAGACCGCCGCGACGGGCTACCGGACGCTGGTAACGACGCTGACAAAGCGAATGGCCGAGGATCTGACCGAGTTTCTGCACGAGGCGGGCCTCAAGGTCCGCTACATGCACTCGGATGTCGAGACGCTCGAACGCATCGAGATCATCCGCGACCTGCGCCTTGGCGTGTTCGATGTGCTCGTGGGCATCAACCTCCTGCGTGAAGGGCTCGACATCCCCGAATGCGGGCTCGTTGCGATCCTCGATGCTGACAAGGAAGGGTTCCTGCGCAGCGAAACCAGCCTCGTCCAGACGATCGGCCGCGCCGCGCGCAACGTCGATGGCCGCGTCATCCTCTATGCCGACCGCATCACGGGCAGCATGGAGCGCGCGATGCGCGAGACCGACCGCCGCCGCGCCAAGCAGCTCGCCTATAATGAAGAGCATGGCATCACGCCCGAAAGCGTGAAGAAGCAGATTGGCGATATCATCGCGCATGTCGCATCAAAGGATGGCGTCACCATCGAGCTTGGCGACGACCGGCCCGATCATATGGTCGGCCACAATCTGCGCGCCTACATCGCCGAGCTCGAAAAGAAGATGCGCGACGCTGCGGCAGACCTCGAGTTCGAAGAAGCGGGGCGCCTGCGCGATGAAATACGCCGGCTCGAGGCCGATGAACTCGGACTGCCGCCCGACCAGCAGGTCGCCCCGATGGTCGGGCGCTCGAACGAGGGCAAGCCCGGCACGCGCAAGGGTCGCTTTGGCAAGCAGAGCCGGACCAAATGGGGGCGCTAGCGCCCCCCCGCGATCCTTCCGCTCAGCGCAGCACGCCTTTCCCCGTCTGGCGCCGCGCATAATAAAGGAGCGCAATCTCGATCAGCCAGATGACCAGGGTGGTAAACATCGGGCCGGGGCCGAACAATTGGGTAAGGTCAACGGGTGACAGAGCGAACTGATAGAGGGTGCTGAAAGCAAGGCCCGCGAGCGACACGATGAAGGCCGTCACCGCATGGCGGCTACGCAGCACCAGCAGCAGCGACCCTGCAAAAGCCCCCCATACGCCGAACGCCCAGGCCGCCGTCGCCCAGCTGGGCGTCGAGTCGAAATAGGCGATCTGTTCGGGGGTCAGCTGGGCGAAGTCGCGCAGCCACCACATATTCTTGAGGTTGGTCATCATATAGTCAGTGACGCCAAAGCCGTTCCACAGGAGCGAAAGCATCCCGACAACCCACAAATGCCAAGGCGTTCTGACCGTCCCGTTCATGGCAAGCCCCTCCCCTTTTTTGAGCGCGCCCAATCTAACATGCTTTACCGGGACGCGGAACTTGATTGTGTCGGCATGACGCGCTTCCCCCTTGGCAAGCCGGGGCGGCCGCGCGATAGGCGCGCCATGTGCGTCGTTGCCCTCGCCTGGCGGGTCCATCCGGACTGGCCCCTGATCCTCGTCGGCAATCGCGATGAATTTCATGCGCGACCGAGCGCTGCGCTTGCAGCCTGGAACGATGGCAGCGGCATCGTTGGGGGACGCGATCTCAAGGCGGGCGGGACGTGGCTGGGCGCGCATCGACCAAGCGGCCGCGTCGTCGTCGTCACCAACGTGCGCGGCGCGATGCCCGATCCGGCGAAGGAATCACGCGGCGCTCTGGTGGTCGACATGCTGCGCGGCGATGGCCGCTTCGCCGAGCCCGCGGCAGCCGATCTCGAGCGCTTCAATGCCTTCAACCTGTTTGCCGTCGACGGGAAGGCGCGTCTCCTTACCAACCGGCCGTGCGCGCAGATCCTGTCGCTCGAGCCGGGCGTCCATGCGCTCGCCAATGAGCCCATCGATCAGCCCTGCCCGCGGGCCGAGCGGCTTCGCGCGGCGCTCGGTGCCGTGGTGAGCGCCGGCATGGCCCCCGATCGTCTCCTCGACACGCTCACCGCGACGGACGATCCAGCGCTGTTCCTCGAAGGCGGCGTCTATGGCACCCGCTGCTCGACCCTCGTCGCGCTTGCCGCCGATGGCAGCATCAAAATGACCGAGCGCAGATATGAAGCGGGCGGCCGTCCCGCTGGAACGACCGCCCTTGAATTTTGCGTGGGCTGAACCCCGCTATTATTTCGGCGCCAGCACCATCAGCATCTGGCGGCCCTCGGTGCGCGGGTGAGCCTCGACCTTCGCAACATCGGCGGTCATTTCCGCAACGCGCTGAAGGACGTTGAGGCCAAGCTGGGTATGGCTCATCTCGCGGCCGCGAAAGCGCATGGTCATCTTGACCTTGTCGCCTTCCTCGAGGAAGTCGAAAACCTTCTTCATCTTCACGTCGAAGTCATGGTCGTCGATGTTCGGACGCATCTTGATCTCCTTGATCTCCTGCGTCTTCTGGCTCTTGCGCGCGGCATTCGCCTTTTTCTGGGCCTCGTACTTATACTTGCCCACATCGAGGAATTTGCACACCGGCGGATCGGCGTTCGGGGAGACTTCGACCAGATCGAGGCCGACTTCGGCCGCCTGTTCGATCGCTTCGGCAGTCAGCATTACGCCCAGATTTTCGCCTTCCTCGTCGATCACGCGGACCTTGGGGGAGGCGATGAATTCATTATATCGCGGGCCGTTCTTCGGCGGCATCGGCGCCAGCGGGCGGCGGGTCATGGGCGGGCGTATAGCTGTATCTCCTGAAAACATAGAACGCGGCGCGCTGCATCGTCACGCAGCGCGTCACGCGCTCATATAGTGAACGCAGGCGCCTCGTAAAGGCTGCCTGTGGCAAAGCGACCGCAGTTTTCGCCCGACTGTGGCGACGAAGTCACGCCCTGGCGCGGATTACCATTTGGTCGGAGCGGGGTCGATGACGCGGAATCCGCCCGCTCCGACCTCGCTGACCTCGAGCGCGCGCATCGCTATCCCGCGATTATCGAAGCGGAAAATGCCATCGATCCCGCCAAAGCCGTCGGGCGCGAGCAAGCGATTTACCGGAAAATTCGCACCCGGCTTCCAGTCGCGGGCGATTCGTACGGTGAGCAGCACCGCATCATAGCCAAGGCTCGAGAGGCGATAGGGCGCTTTGCCGTAGCGCTTGCGGTACTGCGTTGCCATCTGGCCATAAAGACCGTCTGAGACGCTCGCAAACCAGGCGCCGCGCATCGCCGCGCTCGCCCCGAGGGACGCATCGGTGTTCCAGCGCTCGGTCCCCAGGATCTGGCGTTCGCCATTGCTCTTGATCACCGGCACCGCGCGCACCGCATTCCCGCCGGCATCGGCGATCAGCACGGCATCCATGTCGCCCGCATTGGCAAGCCGGCGCGCCGCACCCGTCATTGCAGCCGCGCTATGATCATAGGATTCGACCGCGACGAGCGTGCCACCCGCCGCCTTCACCGCCGAACGGAAGGCGGCCGCCGAGCGCTCGCCATAAACATTCTTGGGGACCAGCGCGCCGAAGCGCACATGCCCCTTGCTGCGCGCGAAGGAGACGACGCGTTCGACCGACTGGCCGGGGACGAACCCCATGATGAAGACACCGTTGCCCGCCACGCTCGTGTCGTTCGAGAAGCTGAGCACGGGCACCTTCGCCGCGCGCGCGATCGGGGCGACCGAGCCGACATCCTCGCTGAGCAGCGGCCCCAGAATAAGCTTGTTGCCGTCGGCAATCGCCTGCCGCGCCGCGGCAGCGGCCCCGAGCGCGGTATCATAGGTGGTGATGCGAACCTTCTCGGCGCGCGCGTCGAGCAGCGCCATTGTCGTCGCATTGGCGATCGCGGTGCCGACGTCAGCGTTTGCACCCGTCTCGGGCACGAGCAGCGCGACGCGGTGACGATCGGTATCGGTCGGCAGGCCGGGCTCGATCGTCTCAGGCGCTTCGGGCGGCGGCGGCGGACCTGCGGTTTTTGGCACGACCTGACACGCCGCAAGCAGGCCGCCGAGCGCCATTACGCTCATTGCGCGCAGCAAATGCCGCCGCGGCGACGCATTGTCTTGGCGCAGCGCGGCAGTTTCTGCCATTTTCGGCGTCATGCCGGATTCGACCATCTCAAATTCTCCCTTGCCCGGTCTCTATATCGTGGCGACCCCCATCGGCAACCTTGGCGATATCAGCGCGCGCGCCGCTGCGGTGCTGGCGCGCGCCGACCTGATCGCGGCCGAGGATACGCGGGTGACCGCGAAGCTGCTTTCGCACCTGGGTTTGCGTGTTCCGATGACCCCCTATCACGATCACAGCGACGAACGCACCCGCGCCGATCTGGTTGCGCAAATGGCCGACAAGGTCGTGGCCTTGGTATCGGACGCGGGAACGCCGCTGATTTCGGATCCTGGATACAAGCTGGTCCGCGATGCGCGCGCCGCAGGAAGGCTCGTCACAACCCTTCCCGGTCCCTGCGCCGCGATCGCAGCGATCACTCTCTCGGGGCTACCGAGCGACCGCTTCCTTTTCGCAGGATTTCTCCCCTCCAAGGCAAAGGCACGCGCCGACACCATCGCCGAATTCGCCAGTCTGCGCGCCAGTCTCATCTTCTACGAAAGCGGGCCGCGCCTTGGCGCATCGCTCGCCGCGCTCGCCGAAGGCCTCGGGAACCGCGAGGCAGCGGTCGCGCGCGAGATCACGAAGCTCTACGAGGAATGCGTGACCGGCTCGCTCGCCGACCTTGCTGCGCGCTACACCGCAGCGCCGCCAAAGGGCGAGATTGTGATCGTCGTGGCGCCGCCCACCGAGGGCGCCGCCGAAGTGGCCGACGACGCGGTCGTCGATGCAGCGCTTCGCGCCGCGCTTGCAGCCCAGCCGGTATCGAGGGCAGCCAAAGAGGTCGCCAAGCGCTTCGGACGCAACCGGCACGCGGTCTACACCCGCGCGCTCGCGCTAAAGGAAGGCCTCTGATCCGGCGCCTGGGCGGCGCCGTGACGGGGCGCGGCCCAGCCGACGATCCAGGCGAGGCATCGATGATTTTCGGCGGCGCTGCACCGCTGTGATCCATAAAAGCGCTCGCGCCGCGCGTCGCCTGCACGGCAGATACGCGCATTGCCGGCGCAATGCTCCTTGCACCGGGACGCCTGGCGCGCCATCTGCACTGCGTCTGGCAACCCGAGGAGACCCTGATGACCCTGCGCGCCGCGGTGCAAATGGACCCGATGGATGGCATCAACATCGCGGGCGACAGCAGCTTCGCGCTGATGCTGAGCGCCAAGGAACGCGGGTACAGCCTTTTTCATTATGATGTCCGCTCGCTGACGTGGGAGGCGGGGCGGCTGACCGCGCGCGCGCATCCGGTGCTCGAGGTGCGGCGCGAGGCGGGCGCGCATTACCGCTTTGGCGAGCCCCAAACCCTCGATCTCGGCCGCGATGTCGACGTCGTGCTGATGCGCCAGGATCCGCCTTTCGACCTTGGGTATCTGACGGGCACCTGGCTGCTCGAGCGGATCGCGCACGAGACCCTCGTGGTCAATGATCCTGTCTCGGTACGCAACGCGCCCGAGAAGGTGTTCGTGCTCGATTTCGCCGAGTTCATGCCCCCGACAATGGTGACGCGCGATCTTGAGGCGGTGAAGGATTTTCACCAGCGCTACGGCGCGCTGGTAATCAAGCCGCTCCACGGCAACGGCGGCAAGGCCGTGTTCCGCATCGATGAGGCCGGCACGAACCTCGGCGCGCTCGTCGAACTGTTCGGGCAGGTGTGGCCTGAACCTTTCATGGTGCAGCAATTCCTCCCCAGCGTCAGCGAAGGCGACAAGCGCATCGTCCTGATCGACGGCGAAGTTGCGGGCGCAATCAATCGAAAGCCCGGCGAAGGCGAGTTTCGCTCGAACCTCGCGGTCGGCGGCTATGCTGAAGCCGCGACGCTCAGCCCGCGCGAGCAGGAGATCTGCGCCGCGCTCGGCCCGAGGCTTCGCGAGCGCGGACTGATCTTCGTCGGCATCGACGTCATCGGCGGTGAATGGCTCACCGAAATCAACGTGACCTCGCCGACCGGCATCGTCGCGATCGACCGCTTCAACGGCACCGACACGGCGGGAATGATCTGGGATGCGATCGCGCGGCGGATCGGTTGACGCGCCTCCCGCGTAGAGGTCGGCATGACCGCATTCATTCTCGATCTGATCCAGAGCTGGGGCTACGCTGGCATCTTCGTCCTGATGCTGCTCGAAAATGTGTTCCCGCCGATCCCGTCTGAAGTGATCATGGGCCTTGGCGGCATCGCGGTCGCCAAGGGGCGGTTTGATTTCTGGACGCTGATCGCGGTCGCGGTTGCCGGGACGAGCGCGGGCAATTGGGTCTGGTACGCAGTCGGGCGCTGGATTGGCTATGAACGGCTCAAACCCTTCGTCGACCGCCACGGACGCTGGCTGACGCTCGACTGGGCACAGGTCGAGCGGCTGCACGGCGGGTTCCTGAAATATGGCCCCGGCATCGTCTTCGCTGCGCGCTTCATGCCGGTCGCGCGGACGATGGTGTCGCTGCCCGCCGGGATGGTTCGGATGAACCAGGCAAAATTCCTAGCCTGGACGGCCGCAGGCTCGACGATCTGGATCACCGCGCTCGCGGGCGCGGGGAGCTGGTTTGGCGGCCGCTTCGCGAATCTCGACGCCTTTGTCGGCCCGGTTGCGCTGGTTGCTATCGGCTCGCTTGTTCTTCTCTACATTTACCGCGTCGTGACTTGGAAATCCAAGGAAAAAGGCGAGTGACAGGCCTCCAACCCACGCCCGCTCAAGCTGGGTGGCGCGCACGAAAGGGATCGGAATAACGGGACGCACGGGACCGGACGCTGCTGTCGACTGATCGTCGATATCGGCTTGCCGTTGCCGGTGATCGTCCAGTCGATCACCGCATTGTCTTGCTCGCTTCCGCCGCCTTGCACGTCGGCTCCTTCAGAAAAATCTCTCACGCCCGCGGATGCGCCGAGCGGTAGACATCGAGCAAATGCGCCGCATCGACCGCGGTATAGATCTGTGTCGAGGCGAGGCTCGCATGACCGAGCAACTCCTGCAAGCTGCGCAGGTCCGCGCCGCCTGCGAGGAGGTGCGTGGCAAAGCTGTGGCGCAGCGCATGCGGCGTCGTCCGCTCGGGCAGGCGCAAAGCGCGGCGGGCTGCACGCACGCTCGCGCGGACGACGCCCGGCTGAAGCGGGCCGCCGCGCGCGCCGAGAAAGAGGGGCGTTTCCTTGTCGATCGGCCAGGGACAGGCCGCGGCATAACGCGCCGCTGCCTTCGCGACCGCAGGCAGGATCGGGACGATGCGGGTTTTGCCGCGCTTGCCGGTGACGCGCAGCGTATCGCCGAGCGGCAGCGCCGCGCCCGTCAGCGACAGCGCCTCCCCGATGCGCAGACCAGCGCCGTAGAGCAGCAGCAGCAGCGCAAAATCGCGCGCGCCCACCCAGCCCTCGCGCGCAGTATCCTCAACATCCTGCGCCAGACCCATCACCTCGGCGGGCGCCACCGGGCGCGGCAGCCCTTTCTTGACGCGCGGCCCGCGCATCGCCGGCACGTGCGCGTTTGATCCCCCAACATAGCGCAGAAAGCTCCGCAGCGCCGAAAGCTCGCGCGCCGCCGACGCATTGCCAAGGCCTCCCGCGCGGCGGTCAGCGAGATAGGCGCGAAGATCATTGGGGTTCAGCGCGCTGAGCATGGCCTTGTCGACCGCGCCGCCGCGATGCTGCGACAGGAAGGCGCAGAAACGCTCTGCCGTCGCGATATAGGCGCGGCGGGTGTGGTCCGAGCGGCGCTTCTCATGCGCAAGATGCGCGTCCCAATCGCGGATCAGTCGGTCAGCCAAGCCAAATTCCATTCAGGCTGCGCATTCAAAGACCCCGCCCCTCCCCAGCCCTCAAAAGGGAAGAGCGGCCCCGCTTGAGGAAGCCTGGCACAAGGGTGCCAAGCGAAGGTCAGGCAGTCTTTGGGACAGACTAGCCCGTTCGAACCACCTCGGAAAGGATCGAGTCAAGGAGAAGTATCCCCTCATCGGTGACAATCAGCCGGTCGTCCCGCTGCCGCACCAGCCCCTGCGCCGCGAGCCGCTCTGCCGCCGCCGCATCGAAAAATCCCTCGCGCGCCAGTCCTGAGCGCCTCTCGACGCGGGCCAGGTCAACGCCTTCGGTAAGCCTGAGGCCCATCAGCATCGCCTCGGTTGCGCGTTCATGTGGCTGCAGATCGCTCTCGATCCTCAGCCCGTGTCCGCTGCGCTCAACCGCTGCGATAAAATTCTCGGGCTTCTTGTGCCGCTCGCTCGCCTGCGCGAGCCGCCGCCCATGCGCGCCGGGACCGATGCCGGCATAATCGCCATAGCGCCAGTACGTGAGATTGTGCCGGCTCTCCTCGCCGGGCCTTGCATGGTTCGACACTTCGTAGCGCGGCAGGCCGGCAGCGCGCGTCATGGCCTGCGTCACGTCGAAGAGATCGGCGGCGACGTCGCCGTCGGGAAGGACGAGCTCGCCCTTTGCCGCAAGCGCCCAGAACCGCGTGCCGGGCTCGATCGTGAGCTGATAAAGCGAGAGATGCCCGGTGCCAAAGGCAAGCGCTTCGCCAAGCTCGGCCTCCCAATCCGAAAGCGACTGTCCGGGGCGCGCATAGATGAGATCGAAACTCGTGCGGGCAAAGGAGGCTTGCGCGGCCGCAATCGCCCGCCGCGCTTCCTCGCCGCTGTGCGCGCGCCCAAGAAAGGCAAGAACCTCCGGGTCAAAGCTCTGAACGCCTATCGATATGCGATTGACGCCTGCGGCGGCGAGATCGGCAAAGGCTGCAACTTCGACCGAATTGGGGTTCGCCTCGAGCGTGATCTCGCAATCGTCCGCGAGCCCCCACAGAGCCTCCGCCTCGGCGATTATGGCGGCGACGGTCGCGGGCGGCATCAGGCTTGGCGTTCCGCCTCCGAAGAAGATGGAGGAGACGCGCCGCTTTCCAAGCAGCGCCGCCTCATACCGCAGATCCGCGAGCAACGCGGCGCGCCAGGCGTCCTGATCGACGCGATCGCGCACATGGCTGTTGAAGTCGCAATAGGGGCATTTGCTTACGCAAAAGGGCCAATGGACATAAAGGGCAAGCGGTTCGGCCATCGCCCGCGCCCTACTCGCTTTCTGTGCGCACGCCAAAGACTGAAATGCCCCGCGCAGGGCATCAGGGCGCGAGCAGATGCGCGATAGGCACGCGAATATCGGCGGGCCACCCGGCGATCGCGGCCATGAGCACCGCAATGTCGCCCCGGTTAAGCGCGCGCAAGGCCGTCTCAGAGCCGGGCCGGTCGCCGCAGACATGGCTCATGAATTGATAGGCCGCGTCGGCGCTGCTTCGCCTCCGGGGCTTTCTTGCTCGCAGCTTCGACCAGCCGCCTCAGCGTCGCCGGCGCACCGCCGGCCTGCGCGGCGAGCCAGCCCCAATGCCGAGGCAGCAAGGTGACGTCGCGCGTCTTGACGCCGAGCCGCGGGCATCCCGCGGATGGCGGCGGCGCCTTGCCAGCGCCCAATAATCGAGGTCGGTCAATCGCCCGGTCGCATCCTCGAAAACAAGGATGGCGCCAAGATCGCCGGGATAAGGTTCCTCCAGGAGGCGCGTCGCCTCCGCGCGGGGGCCTCACGCGAGCATGGTATCGCGAAGAAAGGGCGTGACGCTATCATGTTCCTGCGTCATGTCGCCGCATTACACCCGGGCAAGACCCCGTCCATATTACCCGGGGATAATCATCCGCCGAACGCGCCTGCCACCAGCTTTGCAAATGCATCGGCCCGGTGACTGATCCGATGCTTTTCTGCAGGATCCATCTCCGCAAACGTCAAGGCCATGCCATCGGGGATGAAGACAGGGTCATAGCCAAAGCCTAGCTCGCCTCGCGGCGGCCAGGTGAGATGGCCGTTTGCGGCGCCTTCATAAATATCGGCATGGCCGTCGGGCCAGGCGAGCGCCAGGGTACAGACAAAGCGCGCGCTGCGGTCGACATCCGTCCCCTGCTCGGCCAGGAGCCCCTCGACCTTGCCCATCGCAAGATACCAGTCGCGCCCTTTCTCACCCTCGAACCATTGCCGCTCGGCCCAGTCGGCGGTGTAGACCCCGGGCCGCCCGCCGAGCGCGCTCACCTCGAGCCCGCTGTCGTCGGCGAGCGCAGGAAGGCCCGACGCTGAAGCGCTCGCGTGGGCCTTCAAAAGCGCATTCTCACGAAAGCTCGCCCCCGTTTCCTCGGGCTCTGGAAGGCCAAGATCGCCCGCCGACACCGGCGCGATCCCGAAAGGTTCCAAAAGCGCACGGATCTCGCGCACCTTGCCGGCATTGTGACTTGCGATGACGAGCGTGCCGGGGGCGAGCCTGCGCGTCATCTCAGCGTCCGGTGGCCTTCGCCTGCGCGGCGAAGACGTCAGCGCAGCCGATGCGCGCCAGGCGCAGCAGGCGGAGCAGGCCTTCCTCATCATAGGTCGCGCCTTCGGCGCTTGCCTGGACCTCGACGATCTGCCCCTTGCCGGTCAGCACGAAGTTGCCGTCGGCTTCGGCATTCGAATCCTCGTCATAGTCGAGGTCGAGCACCGGTGTGCCGTTGTAGATGCCGCATGAAATCGCCGCGACCTTGTCCTCGATCGGATCCTCGGTGAGGGCGCCGGCTGCGATCAGCTTGTCGACCGCGAGACGGAGCGCGACCCACGCGCCCGAAATCGACGCCGTGCGCGTCCCGCCGTCGGCCTGTATTACGTCGCAGTCGATGACGATCTGACGCTCGCCGAGCTTGGCCATGTCAACAACGGCGCGCAAGGACCGGCCAATGAGCCGCTGGATTTCCTGGGTGCGCCCCGACTGCTTGCCCTTCGCCGCCTCACGGCTTCCGCGCGTGTGCGTCGCGCGCGGGAGCATGCCATATTCGGCTGTGACCCAGCCCTGCCCCTTGCCGCGCAGGAAGGGCGGCACCTTCTCCTCAACGCTGGCAGTCACCAGCACCTTGGTGTTGCCGAAGGCGACGAGGACGCTGCCCTCGGCGTGGATGGTGAAATCGGGCTCGATGGTGATGGTGCGCATCTGGTCGGGCGCACGGCCGGAAGGGCGCATGAAAATTCCTTTCGATTGAAGATTGCCGCCGCCCTTAGGCCCGCGCGATCATCCGCTCAACCGCATACGGAAGAAATCTAGGATTTCATCGCGCGCCTCGATCGTGGGCTCCCCTGCCTCGTCGATGAGGTGGAGCGTGACGACGCTGTGCGGATTCTTCATCGGGCTGTCGGGGTTGGCGGCGCTATCGGGAAGCACGCGGCCGACGAAACGATCCCCAAGCGCGGCCTCATAGGCCGCAAAGCGCGCGGCCTTGCAGAATTTATCGCCTTCAAAACGGTAGGCGAGGACGGTCAGATCCTCCGCCTCCATCCGCGCCTTGACGGCCGCGAGTTCCTCGGGCGCGATGTGCATGCCTGACGCATCGCCGAGCGGCAGCGAGGGCTGCGCAAGCACCGGCGCAAGGACCGCGGGCTCGAGCATCATCGAGAGCGCGAAATTCCCCGTAAAGCACATGCCGATCGCCCCCACTCCCTTGCCGCCGCATTCGGCGTGCGCAAGCGCTGCAAGTTCGCGCAGCCAGCGCGTCGCAGGCGAGCTTTCATTGGCCTGAAAGGCGCGAAACTGCCGGCTCATGCATCCACCGATCATGGTGAACAGCGCCCCGGGCATGCGCGGCACCGCGCCATCCTTCCCGAAGATATGCGGCATATAGACGGTGAAGCCCGCGTCGCGGACCCAGCGCGCGAAGCGCGCGACATGCGGACTGATGCCGGGCATCTCGGTCATCACGATCACCGCAGGGCCGCTCCCCATCGTGTAGACGCGGTGCTTGCGGCCGAGCAGCGCGATATCGCGATGCTCGAAATCGTCGAGCGGATCGTCCTCATTCAGCGAGCGCGTCATCCGGTCATCCTCCCCGGCGGGGAGGCTAACAGGAGCTGCGCTTATAGAAACCCCAATTTGTCATCTCCGACAGCGCCTGGGACGCGCCGGTAATCCTCTAACGCGGCAGTGATGCAGCCTCGCGCGCCAGCGCTTCGACCTTTTGAGGATCGAGCGGACCGGGCGGAACGACCCAGCTCCCGCCGACGCAGAGCACCGCATCAAGCGCGAGCCATTCGGGGGCGCTCGCGGCCGTGATGCCGCCGGTCGGACAGAAACGCGCCTGGCCGAAGGGACCCGCAAGCGCCCTCAAGGCCCCAATGCCGCCGCTCGTTGAAGCCGGGAAAAATTTGAAGTGGGTGAGGCCAAGGTCGAGGCCGCGCATGATGTCGCTCGCATTGGCCGTGCCAGGAAGGAAGGGAATGCCGCTCGCGACTGCCGCCTGGCCGAGATTGTCCGTGAGACCGGGCGAGACGATGAACTCGGCGCCCGCCGCGATCGCCCCGCTTAGCATCTGCGGATCAACTACGGTGCCAGCGCCGACAATGGCGCGCGCCACCTTCTTCATCGCCTGGAGCGCATCGAGCGCGGCTGCCGTGCGCAGCGTCACCTCGAGCACTGGAAGGCCGCCCGCGACGAGCGCCTCGGCCATGGGCACAGCATCCTCGACCCGGTCGATGACGATGACCGGAATGACCGGCGCAAGTGCCATGATCTGCTCGATGCCTGATTTTGTCATGTTCAAACTTCTCTTTCCTTGGATCCCGGCGAACGCCAGGATGGGGACGTCTTCGCTTTGTCCGGCCGCCAGCGATCGCGGCGCCCTTTGCGAATGATGGACCGTCAGGTGACGCTGTCCATCGCTGCCAATATGGCCGAGCCGCCTTTTTCTGCCTCGTCCGCGTGGATGCGGAACAAGGCGAAGAGCTCGCGCCCGACACCGAGGGCAGGCGGCGGCGGTGCGGCGGGGGTTCGCGCCGCCCACTCAGCTTCGCTGACGAGCGCAGCCACTTCGCCTTTTCGCGCGCAAACACGCACGAGATCGCCGTCGCGCAAATAGGCGAGCGGGCCGCTCTTGCCGTCGACGCCCGGTAGCGCCTCGGGCGAAAGATGGATCGCCGCGGGCACTTTCCCGCTCGCGCCCGACATGCGCCCGTCGGTGAGGAGCGCAACGCGGTATCCCTTGTCCTGGAGGACCCCGAGCGGCGGGGTCAGCTTGTGGAGTTCGGGCATGCCATTGGCGCGCGGCCCCTGGAAGCGCACGACGACCACCACATCGCGGTCGAGTTCGCCGGCCTTGAACGCCTCGATGACCTCATTCTGATCGTCGAAGATGCGCGCGGGCGCCTCGATCGTCCACCGGTCCTCAGCTACCGCGCTCGTTTTGATGATCGCGCGCCCCAAATTGCCGGCCAGAAGCCGCATTCCTCCGTCGGGGGAGAAGGGCTCGGCCGCCGGACGCAGCATCGCCTCGTCGCGGGACAAGGCGGGCGCGGCTTCCCAGCGCAGCTCATCGCCCTCGAGCACCGGTTCGCTTGCATAGGCCTCGATCGACCCGCTGACGGTGAGGATGTCGCCGTGGAGCAGTCCGGCATTCAGGAGTTCGCGCGCGACAAAGCCGATCCCGCCTGCGGCGCGAAAATCATTCACGTCGCCCGCGCCATTGGGATAGACGCGCGCGAGCAGCGGCACCGCATGGCTGAGTTCGTCAAAGTCCTGCCAGTCGATCAGGATCCCCGCAGCGCGCGCAATCGCGGGCAGATGGATGGCATGGTTCGTCGAGCCGCCTGTTGCCAGGAGACCGACCGCTGCGTTGACGATGGCCTTTTCATCGACGCAGCGCGCAAGCGGGCGATAGTCATCGCCGTCCCACCCGATCTCGGTCAGCCGGTGCGTCGCAGCGCGGGTCAGCTCCTGGCGCAGCTTCGTGCCGGGATTGACGAATGCGCTCCCCGGCACGTGCAGCCCCATCAGCTCCATCATCATCTGGTTGCTGTTCGCTGTTCCGTAGAAGGTGCAGGTGCCGGCACTATGGTAGGAGGCCGCCTCGGCATCGAGGAGTTCGTCGCGGCTCGCCTTGCCTTGCGCGTAGAGCTGGCGAACACGCTGCTTTTCCCTGTTCGCAAGACCCGAGGGCATCGGCCCCGCAGGCACGAGGATCGTGGGCAGATGGCCAAAGCGCAGCGCCCCGATGAGAAGGCCAGGAACAATCTTGTCGCAAATGCCAAGGAGGAGTGCGCCTTCGAACATGGCATGACTGAGCGCAATCGCGGTCCCGTGCGCGATCGTGTCGCGGCTGAAGAGCGAGAGGTCCATCCCCGCCTGCCCCTGCGTCACGCCGTCGCACATCGCGGGCACGCCGCCCGCGACCTGCGCCGTCGCGCCCTTCTCGCGCGCCGCAAGCTTGATCTGCTCGGGATAGCGGCCATAGGGCTGATGCGCCGAGAGCATGTCGTTATAGGCGGTAACGATGCCGATATTCATCGCCCTCCCGCCGCGGATCACCGGCTTGTCGTCCCCTGCCGCTGCGAAACCATGCGCAAGATTGCCGCACGAGAGCACGCCGCGATTGGTTCCGGCCTCGCGCTGGCGCTCCATCAGCGCAAGATAGGCGGCGCGGCGCTCGGCGCTGCGGCGGATGATGCGCTCGGTCACGCGGGCGATGGCGGGATGAAGCGTGGTCATGATAATTCCAATCCCCCCGCCCCAATGGGGCAAGGGATGTGCAGGCAGAACAGCGCGCTGCGCCGCCTGGGCAGGGTGTGAACAGGAAGAGTGGGCGGCAAAGCAATTTTAAGGTCCCTCACGCGCTTCGGGCTTGCAGCAGCAGGGCAAGGGCCGATCCGCCTCACCCGGCGCGCGAAGGAACCACCTTCAATCATGCCAGCTCGCCCCGTCACGCTCGATCAGCGCGATCGCCGCGGACGGGCCCCAGCTTCCGGCGGTATAATTTTGCGGTGCAAGGTCAACGGCCGCCCAGGCATTGCGGATCGAATCGATCCACTCCCACTGCGCCTCGACCTCGTCGCGGCGCACAAACAGCGTCTGGTCGCCTTCGATGAAATCAAGCAGCAACCGCTCGTAGGCGATCCGCCGCCGCTCGCCAGCAAAGCTGTGCGAGAGCGAGACGTCGAGATTGACCTCCTTCAGCCGAACGCCATCGCGGTCGAGGCCCGGCTGCTTTGCCATGACCTTGACGCGGATATTCTCTTCGGGCTGCAGATTGATGATCATCACATTGGGGTCGAGCCTGGGCGCGCCGACGCGCGCGAAGATATTGTGCGGCACCGGCTTGAACTGGATCAGCACCTCGGACTGGCGCTGTGGCATGCGCTTGCCGGTACGCAGGTAGAAGGGCACGCCCTTCCAGCGCCAATTGTCGATAAACGCCTTCAAGGCGACGAAGGTTTCCGTGTTCGACGGCTTTCCAAGTTCATCGGCATAGCCCGCGACTGCCTGCCCGCCCACCGCTCCGCTCGTATATTGGCCCTTTACGCTCAAGGATTTGACGTCTTCGGCGCGCATCTTGCGCAAGCTGCGAAGAAGCTTCACCTTCTCGTCGCGCACCGCTGTGGCCGATACGCTGGCGGGCGGCTCCATGGCGATGATCGCAAGAAGCTGGAGCATGTGGTTCTGCACCATGTCGCGAAGTGCGCCGACCCCGTCATAATAGGAGACGCGCCCCTCAAGCCCCACGGTCTCGGCAACTGTGATCTGGACATGGTCGATCGCCTGCGCGTTCCAGAGCGGCTCGAACAACATGTTGGCAAATCGCAGCGCGAGCAGGTTCTGCACCGTTTCCTTGCCAAGATAATGGTCGATACGGAACACGCGGTCTTCAGCGAAGGCATCGCCGACCTGGGCATTCACCTCGCGCGATGAGGCAAGGTCGTGGCCGATCGGCTTTTCCATCGCGATGCGGCATTCGGCGCACGCGATATTCGCTGCCGCAAGCCCCTGTGCAATCGGCCCGAACATCGATGGCGGGGTCGAAAGATAGACACCGATGGGGCGGGTCATGCGATCGCCGAGCATGGCGGCAAGTTCATCATAGCCCGTGCCCGAGCCTGCATCGACCGGGCAATAGTCAATCCTCTCAAGGAAGCTCTCGGCCATGGCAGCATCGATGCGGTCTTCGGTGAGATGCTCGCCGAGCGCCTCGCGCACCTGCGACTGGAAGGCGGCGCGTTCGAGGGGGCTTCTTCCCGACCCGATGATCGTCAGCGTGTCGGCGAGCAAGCCGTCCATGTGGAGATTGTAGAGCGAGGGGAACAGCATCCGGTGCGCAAGATCGCCCGTGGCCCCGAACAATATCAATGTTTCGACTTTGACGCTCACGCGCTCTCCCCTTGGATATCCGACCGAAAACTGGCCGATGCACCGCTTGATTGCAACGCGCATACGTAGGCCGCATAGCTTTGCAGAAGCTGGCCTTGTCGGCCAGACAGCCCTAGGAAGCAACGCCATGACCGACCCCGTGCCGCCCTATGACGTCATCGTGATCGGTGGCGGGGTCAATGGCGCAGGGGTTGCCCGCGACGCAGCAGGACGCGGCGGCAGGGTGCTGCTGCTCGAGGCGGGCGACCTTGGAGGCGGCACCTCGTCGGCGTCGACAAAGCTGATCCACGGCGGCCTTCGATATCTGGAACATTATGAATTCGCGCTGGTGCGCGAGGCGCTGAAAGAGCGCGAGCGATTGTGGGGCATCGCCCCCCACATCATCCGCCCGATGCGCTTCGTCCTCCCTTATCGCGATGGCCTGAGGCCGCGCTGGCTGCTGAGGCTCGGGCTCTTCCTCTACGATCATATCGGCGGACGAAGGCGGCTGCCTGCAACGCGCTCGGTCGACCTTCGCGTTCATCCCGCCGGCGCGCCGCTCCAGAGCCGCTATCGCAAAGGCTTTGAATATTCCGACGCTGCGGTGGACGACGCGCGGCTCGTCCTTCTCAACGCGCGCGATGCGGCGGACAAGGGCGCGCGCATCCGCACCCGCACGCGCGCCGCGATGTTGCGCGTCGAGGATGGACTATGGATCGTCGAGGCGAGCGGCGAAAGGGAACAGGCCTACCGCTTTTCCGGACGCAGCCTCGTCAACGCCGCCGGCCCCGAGGTTCTCGATGTCCTTCGCCGGGCCGCAGCGCCGCCCGATTACAGGATGCGGCTGGTGCGCGGCTCGCACATCGTCGTGCGCCGCATCTTCGATCATGACTATGCCTATTTCTTTCAGCTCCCCGACGGGCGCATCTTCTTTGCCATTCCCTATGAGCGCGATTTCACGCTGATCGGCACCACCGACCAGGACCATGAAGGCCCCCTGGATAATATCCATGCAAGCGCGGAAGAAATCGAATATCTTTGCAACGGCGCAAACCAGTATTTTCGCGCAGCGCTCACCCCTTCCGACGTGGTGTGGACCTATTCAGGCGTTCGCCCGCTCATCGAAGACGGGTCGGGAAAGCCCGAGGCAGCGACGCGCGGCTACCGCATCGACCTTGACTGCGAGGAGGGCGCTCCGCTCCTCACCATCTATGGCGGGAAGATCACGAGCTACCGTCATGTCGCCGAACATGCAGTCGACGAACTTGCAGCGCACGTCCCCGCCCTCTCAGGACCCCGCTGGACCGGAGAGGCGCCGCTGCCCGGCGGGGATTTTCCGGTTGATGGCCTTGCGGCGCTCACCGCCGAACTTCGCCAGTCGCACCCCTTCCTCACCCCCGCTACTGCGGAGCGCATCGCGCGCGCTCACGGCACCGGGGCGCGGGCCTGGCTCGGCAATGCGCAAAGCTGGGATGATCTTGGCGGCGAAATCGGGCACGGTCTCTCGGCGGCCGAGACCGAATGGATGGTCACGCGCGAATGGGCGCGCACGAGCGAGGATATACTCTGGCGCCGCAGCAAGCTCGGGCTGCGCTTCACCGAGGCGGAGGCCGAAGGGCTCGAGGCCTGTCTCCGTGCGATCCTGGCAAGGCCGGCGCTTCCCGAATAATCCTTCGTCAACCCGGGCGAGGTCCAGGATCCCGCTCGCCCTCGAGCGAGACGCTGAACCCAGCCCGGAATTACGGACGGATCAGGCGGCCTCGACCGCAGCTTCGGCGGGCAGGCGGATCATATAGTCGAACGCCGACAGCGCCGCCTTCGACCCTTCGCCCATTGCGATGACAATCTGCTTGTAGGGCACGGTCGTACAGTCGCCCGCGGCGAAGATTCCAGGCTGGCTTGTTGCGCCGCGATGGTCGACCTCGATCTCGCCGCGCTGGGACAAGGCAACGCTGTCCTTGAGCCATTCGGTATTGGGGACAAGCCCGATCTGGACGAAGATGCCTTCAAGCTCGACCTGATGGAGTTCGCCCTTGCCGCGGTCCTTGTACGACAGGCCCGTTACCTTCGTGCCGTCGCCGAGCACTTCGGTCGTCATCGCCGAGGTGATGATCTTGACGTTGGAGAGGCTCGCAAGCTTGCGTTGCAACACCGCGTCGGCGCGAAGCTCGCTGTCAAATTCGATGAGCGTTACATGCGCGACGATGCCGGCAAGGTCGATCGCCGCCTCGACGCCGCTGTTGCCGCCGCCGATCACCGCGACGCGCTTGCCCTTGTAGAGCGGGCCATCACAGTGCGGACAATAGGCAACGCCCTTGTTGCGATATTCTTCTTCGCCCGGCACGCCGAGCTGACGCCAGCGGGCGCCGGTCGAAAGGATCACGGTCCGAGCCTTCAGCGACGCGCCGTTTGCAAGGCGCACTTCGTGCAGACCGCCTTCGCGCTCGGCGGGGATCAGCTTTTCGGCGCGCTGCAGGTTCATGACGTCGACGTCATAGTCTTTGACATGCTGCTCGAGCTGCGCGACGAGCCTGGGTCCCTCGGTGTGCGGAACCGAGATGAAATTTTCGATCGCCATCGTGTCGAGCACCTGCCCGCCGAAACGTTCCGCAGCGATGCCGGTGCGGATCCCCTTGCGCGCCGCATAGATGGCGGCCGCGGCGCCCGCGGGCCCGCCGCCGACAACGAGAACGTCGAACGCATCCTTGGCCGCGATCTTCTCGGCCGCCTTCGCTTCAGCGCCCG
Source organism: Sphingopyxis flava (assembly GCF_900168005.1). Classification (GTDB taxonomy): domain Bacteria; phylum Pseudomonadota; class Alphaproteobacteria; order Sphingomonadales; family Sphingomonadaceae; genus Sphingopyxis; species Sphingopyxis flava. The sequence continues at coordinate 1,412 of NZ_FUYP01000023.1, read as the reverse complement.
TGTCAAGCTTGGCAAGGATCTGTTCAAGCTCCATCCGGCCCTGGCCGAAATTCTCCCCATTGAGGAAGATTGTCGGCACGGCCATCACCTGGCGTCTCTCGACCTCGCTCTGGAAGAGGCCGCCGTCGATTGCCGTGTGCGTTATGCGCGGATTGACGACGCTCATCAGGTTCAAGGCCTGCACGATGTCGGGGCAATTCTGGCACGAGAGCGAAAAATAGGTCTCGAAATGATAGTCGCCCTCAAGCGCGCGAACCTGGTCGATCACCTCGGGCGCGACCTTGGGCGGATGGCCCCCGACCTGCAGCAGCGCCAGCACGAGCGAGGTGAATTCGTGGCCGAGCGGAATGCCCGCGAAGCGTACCGCGATTTCGGGGTGACCGACGCGGCGTATGAGGAAGCTCGGGCGGCGCGCATCGTCGTCGGCACGCTCCACGCTGACCTTGTCGGAGAGCGCGGCGACTTCGTCGAGAAGATCCGCGAGCTCAGCCGACTTCGCGCCACCGTCGAGCGACGAGACAAGTTCAATCGGTTCACGAAGATTCGTGAGGAGGCCTTGAAGCTGCTGCTTCAGATTGGCGTCGAGCATGGGAGAGCTCCTTTGGGAATAGGTAAGGGCATCCGCGGGCCCGCGCACAGGCGGGCCCGGGGGCAGCAGGCCGCATGCGTGCGGCCTGCCCCGTCCCCGCGTCCGGGGGGACGGGACACCGGTTCACGGCTTAGATCTTGCCGACGAGGTCGAGCGAAGGCGCAAGCGTTTCAGCGCCCTCTTCCCACTTCGCGGGGCAGACTTCACCCGGGTGGCTGACCCAATATTGCAGCGCCTTGATTTTGCGCAGCAGCTCAGCCGCGTTGCGGCCCACACCCTCGGGGGTGATTTCAAGCAGCTGGATCTCGCCTTCGGGGTCGAGAACGAAGGTGCCGCGGTCCGCGAGGCCGACACCTTCGCGCAGCACTTCGAAGTTGTTCGACAGCACGTGGTTCTGGTCGCCCACCATGTAGTAGTTGATCTTGCCGATCGCCGGCGAGGTGTCGTGCCAGGCCTTGTGGCAGAAATGCGTATCGGTCGACACCGAATAGACCTCGACGTTCATCTTCTGGAGAGTAGGATAGATGTCAGCGAGATCTTCGAGTTCGGTCGGACAGACGAAAGTGAAATCAGCGGGATAGAAGAAGAAAACTGCCCACTTGCCCTTCACATCGGCATCGGTGATGTCGACGAACTTGCCGTCCTTGAACGCGGTAGCCTTAAAGGGTTTGAGGGTCGTATTGAGAACGGACATGAAAAACTCCTTGGTTGTCGGGAGCCCTCTTCTACCCACATTTCCCAAGTAAGGCGCTGATTTCGCTGTCCTGACCATTATATTTCCTATATAAAACATGGTGTTGAAGGCTGCGAGGGGCGCGTTTCA
>NZ_FUYP01000027.1 GCF_900168005.1 Sphingopyxis flava | reverse complement strand
CCATGCCGACCTCCTGCTCAGCCAGCAGGTTGAATCAGAAATCGACCCCCTAGGGAATCCCCTGTCGATTCAATCAAACCGAAATCGACTCTAGGCGCAACAGTTCCAAAGCTGGATATCGGACATGCGCGAGTTGGTCCGCGCCGTATACTTCAAGCTCGTCGACATTCGATCCGACGATTTTTCCGAGGTGCTTGCGCCTGACGATTATTCACCGTCGCAGAGGGCAAGGACGGCATCGCTTATCCCGCCGTTCGCCCCCGGCGGCGAGTGCATTGCCGTCTTCTGGCTCGAAGTCACTGCAAAGCCTGTGCAGGGGCGACATTTCCTTTATCACTGGGACGGAGAGCGGATCGACATGATCCATGAGCTTCGCCTTGAAGCGCAAGGCGAAATATTCCGGCTGAAGATTTGATCGGCCGCACCCTTGTCGGCATCAATCCCATTGACCGAGGATGCGGATGGCGGCAAAGGTGATGTCTTCGACCGGCTCCTGCAAGAACCATTGTCGAAATGGCGTTGAAAGTCAGGCAAGTCGTTGAAATGCGGGTGTAGCTCAATGGTAGAGCAGAAGCTTCCCAAGCTTACGACGAGGGTTCGATTCCCTTCACCCGCTCCAAATCCACATGTGTCCAGCCCAGACCACGGATTTACCTTCAGGCGTTGAACTGAAATTTATGGGTAAGCTATCCGGGAGCGGCGATTTTCCGACTTTCTCTAGGTTTAGCTCGCAAATTTCCGAAAAAATCGGACTTGAGCATATTCGACCCATATTGGGGCGCATGATCGATCTGAGGCGCCCGATTTCTGCGAAAGCCATCGCCGGCTAATTCGATAGGCTTGGCATGTCCCTGCCCGTAGGCGAGCAAAAATCGCGCCTTTCACGGAATTGGAGCCGCCTGCATCCATTAAGAGCCGACGATTGAGCAGCTTTTCGATACCGTCGCGACAAGCAGGCGCGCACCGGATTGTTACATCAGAACACCTTGCGCAATTCGACAAGGAAAGTCCGGCCAATCGGGTCGCGGCGAATTGGCTGGTAGGCTTGCGGGGTTTCGCCCGCGAGGTTGGCCACACGCTGGCGATTGTTCAGGAGATTGTCGAACGAGGCGGTCAAGCGCACATTCTTCAGCGCCTTGCTGCGGGGGAAGGCCCGGCCGACGTCGGCGAACGCTTTCAGGTCGATGGTGGTGAGCGCCCCGAATGCGAGGAGATCAGGATCGGTGAACGACCCGATGACGATATTGCTCGCACCGCGGCGCTGCGCTTCGATCCGGACCCCGCTCCCGCCCTGGGTGAGAGCGATGCTACCCGTCGTATAGTGGCGCTGCTGACCGCCCGATAGCCCCACCACGCCGCCGTTCAGAAGGTCGATCTCGGGCAATCCCTCGCGAATGACGGTGCGATTATTGAGGAGCCAGGTGTGCGACACATTGACCTGGAGGCGCAGCGGCAAGGGCCGGGGCGCGGATGACGATCGCGGCGCCGTGCTTCCACCTGCCCCGGGCACGGCGCCCGACAGGGGGAAGGCAAGCCTGAGCCCGAAGCGCAGTTGCTCGCCGCGCTGCCGCGCAAAGTTCACCGAGCGATTGTCGACGAGAATAAGCGTGCCATTTGCGTCGCGCTGGAAGCGATCGGGAAAGGCTGCAACAATAGCCGCGCTTGGCGGGGGGAGCGCGCCGATCTGGTTGCGCAGATCGTTGCGGCTGTACTCGGCGTCGAGCTGGAGGCCATATTTGCGATAAGGCGTGAGCGTGAGCGCGACGCTGCGGGTTCGCTGTTCCTCGTTTCGCAGATCACCGCCGCCACCGTAGATCGCGGTGACGTCGACCGTATCTCCGGTGAGCGGATCGAAATAGGGAAGATTGGGGGTGATCACCATCGGCGCCGAGAGAAGTTCGGGCACAATCGCCCGGTCCTCGCGGCTATCGAGAGCGACGACGCGGAGCCAATCGGCGGGCTGCCAGCTGAATGCGAAAGAATGGCGCCTGAGCGACCCGAAGCGGCCGAGGTCGGTTCGTCCGATGTCGAGAGCAAGTTCGCTGTCGCCAAGGTCGGGGAGGAAGGGCTTAGCGCGGCTCGTCAAGGGAATGGTGACGCCGAGCCGGCCGCTATATTCGTGGCGATCGAGCGACCTTGGCCCCGACGTGTCCTCGGCGCGGTAGCGTGTCCAAAGAGCACCCGTTGCGGCGCGAAAGCGAAGCGGGCCCGCCCAAAGCTCGGCCACCGGCCCTTCGGCATCGATAAGCAAGGCAGCATTTCGTCCGCGGCTGCTGCTTCGCCGCTCGCTGATCGGAATGAGCGAGGCGAGCGAGCCGTCGAACGGATTGACATCGGCAGGCACGAGATTGGCCCCGCCGGTAAGCGGGCCGCTGAAGCGCGAAGTATAGGCGGAATGCCGTTCATCCCACCGACCCGACAGCGTCGCGCGCCAGCTCCCCTTGTTGGCATTGAGCGTTGCCGACAGCGAGCGAAAGTTCGACCTGCTTTCGCTTCGTAAGGGACGCGCCGCATCGCTGAGGAGCAGGCTTGCTCCGCTGGCAAACGGCGTGAGCGGGTGAAACGCCGGGATGACGAAGCGTCCGGTCGGAAGCCCGCTTGCGCTTCGGTTGACGTTCCAGCCGAGCCTGCCGTTGAAGGAGAGCGCAAGCCAGGTGGCCAGTTCCTTATTCCCCGAAAGCGAAAGTTCGATGGGACGGTAGGAGCCCCGCAAGCTGCGATATGCCCCGTCACCGACGGGATTGAGGCGATTGGCGCCGGGCGCAAGATCCGCGAGCGAGGGATTATCAATTCCCGCGGGCATGGCAACGCTGCCCACCGGAACGCCGACGAGCGCAGTGAGCGCGGGATCGATTTCAGCTCCGAAGGCCGGAAGGAGATTGCCAAGCGGCGAATAGGGAATGGCAACGGATCGCGGAATGAAGTCGCGCTCGGTTTCATAGAGCGTTCCAGATTGGCCGCCGCGAAACGTGAGGTTGATGCGATCACGACCCTTTATGTAGGTGACGATCGCTTCGCCGCGCGAATTGCCCCAGCCGCCCTCGGTCGCGGTTTCGCGGCTTGCGGTGAGGGTAAGGCTGCGAACCGAGGGGCGCAGGACAATATTGTAGGCACGCTGCCCCGCATTGCCCCCCACGCGCTGCGCGGAGCCGCGCGGCAGCGTCTCGATCCGGGCAACGGCTTCGACGGGGATATCGGCAATGTCGTCGGGGTCGCTAAGGGGCTGACCGTTGACGAGGAGCACCGGGTCGGTGTCGCCATTCTCGCTGCGTATCTGCGACACGACTTCACCGAGCGTGCTTGCAGCATAGGATGCGATCGCATCGCTGTCGTAGCTTTGCTCAGCGGGCTCGTCCTCGATCGCAGTCACGGCGACGCGCCGGCCGTTGACGATAATGATATTGCGGTCCGGCTGCGGGACATCGCTGTCCTGCTGATCAGCCGGCGCCTCCGGCGCGGCGACGGCAGAAACATCCTGGGCCATGGCGGGCGATGCGAACGCCAGGACAGCGAGCGAGCAGCCGCAACCCAGCCAGGTCCGCGCTCCAAGGCGCGAAGCGCATGTCACGATTCATTCCCCCCTCGAAGACGAAACGCCTCGCCGGCCTGAACCGGCGAGGCGTTCCTCAGACCATTTGGTTCGCCTTACAGCGAGTAGTTCGGCACCGAAATATAGGTGCCGTTGCTGCTCTCCGTCCCGGCGCCCCACGGGGCAACCTTGAACCAGTCGGTCGTGCACTTGTCGCCGGTGTAGTCGTTCTGCTGGCGCCATTCGCCCGGGTTGCCCTTCTTGTTTCCGCTGCTCGGCGAAATGCAGACGACAACCTGACCGATATGGAATTCGCCCGTCACATCGATGCGGCCGCCATGCGCCTCGAAGCCCGGAAGATTGTCGGTCTGCACCTGGTCGATGGGCGTGCCGGCAACCGTTGCAAAGAGGACTGGCGGATCGAAATGCTCATCGATGATTTCATCGTAAGCGGGTGTACCTTCGAATTTGCAGCGGGGATTTTCCGGGCTGGGGCGATAAGGATCTCCCCACCACGGCTGCCCGTTATCGGTATATTGCTCGCAGTTGGCGCGAACGGCATCTTCATCATTGCCTGTACCGTCATCGTTGAAGACGTAGACGCCAACCGCGCGGTGATGAATGACCTCGGCCGGATAATATTTTTCGAAGTTGATGTTGCAGCTGAAGTCATAGCGGAAGGTCGATTCGAAATCGGCGGTATAATTATAGCTGTGATCGGGCCAGTAGCCCGCCGTCGACCATTGGTCGCCAAACAGGTTGACGCTACCGCCGATCCGGAACGGATCGCCGCGAATCTCAGACGTTGCCGGGACATAGGGACCGATGAGTTCGATCGAGCTTTCATCGATCGTGCGCGGGCCGGTTTCGGTTGGACCGCTCACCAGCGTCGCGCCGCCGAGCACGACTTCCCCCGTCCACACATCGCCATTGGCCGTATCATAGCTTGCGGCGATCGCGTCGCATTGCGACTGCATGTCCGCCAGCGTTCCCGCGTCCGGCCCTTGCGGCATTGGCTCCTGGGTCGGAACCGCCCATGCCGCCGTGCTCGCGATCGACGCGAGTACAATCGCGCTTGCCGCGGCAAGCGATGCAATTTTCCTGGTCATGATAGTCTCCCACTCGGCCCGCGCTGCGGGCTTGGTCGCTGATACGAAGGCTCGTTGCGACCCGAGTCGCCTTCATGCAACCTTGATAGTGTGATATGCTACTTTAGTAAGCCTAAAAATTGCATGTCTCAGCGCGGGACGATCCACCCGACATATATGAATTCCTCGCGCACACGGAACAGGATTTCTGATCATATATATTTGAAATATCATATTTTTAATGTTGCGCCCTTGGGCTCTGCGATAGATTTTCCCTTGCAGCTCACACGGATCGGCGGCGCCTCCATGGTTGCATTTTATGAAACCTTTTCTGTTAAAAATACCGACAAGGGTTCACAGCGTTCACGATCGATTTTCCGAGGCCTTTCTCCAAAGAAGGGATCGCGTAATTCTTGTCCGCCTGCTCTCGCGTCCGCGAGGCAAAAGCCGAGCGCAGAGGGGCGCGATGGCGCCGAACTTTGCGCGGGGGAAGCGCGGCATGACTGGCCGTTCCTCGCTCCAGACGCTCCCGGTGGTTAGGCGGGCTTCACGCTCACCCGCTGGTCGACGAGCTGCGCCTCGCCATAGGCGGTGAGAAAGGAAATGTCGGCGGCATCGCGGCCTGCCGCGACCTTGATGAGGTCTTTCGCGCATGCCATTCCGGTCGGGTCGATCAGATGCCAGTCGCCGCCCACAAACACCTCGGCGACAGCATGGAAATCCTGCGGCTCGACAAGGGGCGCATAGGCGCTGACGACGCGCGCGGGGAAATCGGCGGCACGGGCAAGGGCGACAAGGACATGCGCATAATCCCGGCACACGCCGCGCCGCGCGAGGAAGCTGTCGATCGCGGTCGTCCCAGTGTCGCTCGTGCCCGCAGCATAAGTGAAGCTCCGCGCGATCCAGTCGCGCATCGCCGCGATCTTTGCGCCGCCCGCGATGTGGCCGAACTCGGCCTCTACAAAGGGGACGAGCTGGTTCGAAGGGCAATAGCGCGATTCGTTGAGATATTGGACCACGCCCGGAGGCAGGCGATGAAGCGGCACCTGCGCGAGCGGTTCGAGCGGCCGATCGCGGCGCTCGACCTCGACGATCGCCGAATAACGCGCCTGCAGCCGCCCGCCGCAGCGAACCCAGATCCGCTCGCCAATCCCGTCGGGGGCAGCGATACGGGCGAAATGTTCAGGCGTGCCCGCATCGAGCCGCGAGCGCGCGACATGCTGCTCACCCGGAAGCGCTGCGGCTTCGACCTGAAGCATCAGATAGATGGGCTGGGGGAGACGATAATCGAGGAGGACGGAGATCTGGAACTTCATCGAGAGATAACGCACGGAGGGTCATTCGGTGGCGCGCCGCAGCGAATATGGCGGGCTACACGCAAATGCAAGGATGCGCAAAGCGCTTTGAGACGATATGGGGGCGCCCGCGCGCCCGGCGCCGTCCACTCCAAAGGTTCAGCATGACCGCCTCGCGCACCATCCCCTTCATTGTCGCCACCATCTTCATGGACGCGGTGGGTTTCGGCATTATCATGCCGGTGCTGCCGCAGCTGGTGATGGAGGTCGGGCGCATCGACCTGCCGGACGCGATCGAGGTCGGCGCGTGGATCGGCCTCGTCATGGCGGTCGCGACCTTTTTCGGCTCGCCGCTGCTTGGCAATCTGTCGGACCGCGTCGGGCGGCGGCGCGTGCTCCTGCTCGCGCTCGCCGGGCTCGCCGCGGACTATATTCTGCTGACTGTCGTCGACACCCTGCCCTGGCTGTTCATCGCCCGCGCCTTGTCGGGCTTCTTCGGGGGGAGCTACGCGGCCGCGCAGGCCGCGATTGCCGACGTCACGCGCCCGGAGGAACGCGCGCGCAACTTCGGTTTCGTGGGCGCGGCCTTCGGGATCGGCTTCGTTGCGGGGCCGGTCATCGGCGGTTTCCTCGGGGAGATTGGGCCGCGCACACCGTTCGTGGCCGCAGCGGTGCTTGCAGCGGCGAACATGCTCTATGGCCTCTTCATCTTTCCCGAAACGCTGCCGGCGGAGCGGCGCCGCGCCTTCGACTGGCGGCGCGCCAACCCGCTCGGCGCCTGGCGGGCGATGCGCGCGCTCCCCGGCATGGAGGGCGCCGCGCTGGTCCTACTGCTTTGGCAGATTGCGAGCCTCGTATATCCGATGACATGGAGTTTTTACTGCATCGCGCAGCTCGGCTGGACCCCGGGGATGATCGGCGCCAGCCTCGCCGCGGTCGGGGTGATGATCGCGATCGGCCAGACCTTCGTCGTCGGCCCCGCGGTCGCGCGCTTCGGCGAGCGCGACGCAGCCACCTTCGGTCTGCTCGTCGCGGTCGCGATCTTTGTCGGCTTCGCCTTCGTCCGCACGACGTGGGGCGCCTTCCTCCTGCTCGTCCCGATCGCGCTGCAATCGCCGGTGCAGCCGGCGCTGATGGCGATGATGTCGCGCCGCGCATCGGCCGACACGCAAGGCGAGGTCCAGGGGATTTCGGCGATGGTCATGGGCTTTGGCCAACTCGTCGCGCCCCTCCTGCTCACCGGAACGATGGCATGGTTCACGGGACGAAGCGCGCCCGTCCATTTCCCCGGCGCGGCCTTCCTGGTGGCGGCATTTTTCGGACTGCTCGCGGCCCTGATGCTGCGCCGCATGCCGCGCGCCGCGCGGACGGGGGACGCAGAGATGCCGGCTCAGATACCCCCGTCGGTCACCGTATAGCCGGCGGCCTCTACACCTGCGGTCACCGCCGCAACGCAGGCTGCGACGGCATCGGCATCGGTCGATCGGATCACGAAATTGGCGCCGGTTCGCCCCTCGCGAAAGAAAGGATAGCTGCCGATCGCGACGCCCGCATGGGCAATCTCGGCCGCACGCAAAATGTCGGCAACTTCGCTTTCGGGCGCCCAGGCGCCGATCGTGCGGGCGACGAGCGGAGCGCCGCCCTCGAGCTCGCCGGTGAGCGCGTCGAGCATGCCTGCGGTGATATGGGGGACCCCCGCCATCACGAAGAGATTGCCGATGCGGATGCCCGGCGCGCCCGACATGCGGTTCGGGATGAGCTCGGCGCCGGCGGGAACACGCGCCATGCGCAGCCGCGCTTCAGTGAGCTCGCCCCCGCGCGCCGAATAATAGCGCTCGAGGATCGCGCGTGCCTGCGGGTGGATCACCACCTCCACGCCCAAAGCCTTTGCCACCGCATCGACGGTGATATCGTCGTGGGTCGGGCCAATGCCGCCGGTTGTAAAAACATAATCATAGCGTGCGCGCAGCGCGGACAACGCGTCGACAATCTCGGCCTCGACGTCGGGAACAATGCGCACTTCGCGCAAGCGAATCCCCTGCACGTCGAGCCAGGTCGCAATCTGTGCGACATTCTTGTCCTGGGTGCGGCCCGAGAGAATCTCGTCGCCGATCACCAGCACGGCAGCGGTCCAGATGCGTTCGTCGCTCATCCCTTTGCCTTAACCCGCTGCCGTGACAAAACAAGCCCGCTGGAAGGATGGCTATGTTCCTGATATGTTCCAGACGAATCGACGGGAGATGATGGATGGCCGACAATCTCATATTCTACACCAACCCCATGTCGCGCGGGCAGATCGTGCGCTGGATGCTCGAAGAAGTGGGCGCCCCCTATGAAACGCGCCTGCTTGATTTTGGCACGACGATGAAAGCGGACGATTATCTGGCCATCAATCCGATGGGAAAAGTGCCTGCGGTCGTCCATGCTGGCAAGGTGGTGACCGAATGCGCTGCAATCTGCGCCTATCTGGCCGATGCCTTTCCTGCCGCCGGGCTTGCGCCCGCGCTCCCCGATCGGGCCGATTATTATCGATGGCTCTTCTTCACCGCCGGCCCCGTCGAGCAGGCGATCACCGCCAAATTTTTCGGGATCGAGCCCGACGCCGACCAGCAACGTTCGGCGGGATTCGGGACCCTCGAGCTCGCGCTCGGCGCACTCGAGCGTGCTGTTGCGGGCAAGACCTATGTCGCCGGCGAGCGCTTCACCGCCGCCGACGTCTATGTCGGGAGCCAGATCGACTGGGGTATGGAGTTCGGCACCATCCCTGCGCGTCCCGCTTTCGAGGCCTATGTCGCACCGCTGCGCGAGCGCGCGGCCTACAAGAGGGCCAAAGAGATCGACAACGGACTCATTGCCGAGATGCAGGCGGCGAACCCCGCCTAGGCGAAATCGTCGCGCACTGGAGGATCGGGGTCGTCGAGGCAATTGGCGAGGGCATTCAGATCGGCCTCGCCAGCCTGGGGAAAAATGTGGCCGCATAGCTTTTAAGGTCGCCGCCGGAAGGCGGCGCGATCGAACGACCCGCCTCATTTGCGGCCGCTGCCGAGGGCGAGGCCATGACCAGCGCGGCCAGCAGACCCAGTTATTTCATCGGTCCCCTCCCATGAAAAAAGCCCGGCGAGTGCTTCGCCGGGCTTTCGTGCCGTGTATCTGCCGGTGCGCTTATTCGCGGCTGCCGAGCAGGTTGAGCAAAAAGGTGAACATGTTGACGAAGTCGAGGTAGAGGCTCAGCGCTCCCATCACGACCGACTTGCCCATGAAATCGGTGTCGCGGACATAGAAATACATGCTCTTGATCTTCTGCGTGTCATAGGCGGTGAGGCCCGCGAAAACGAGCACGCCGATGACGCTGATCGCAAGGCTGAGCGCCCCCGACTGGAAGATGAACGCGTTGAGCAGCATGGCAACGAGAATGCCGAACACGCCCATGATCAGGAAGGTGCCGAAGCCCGACAAATCCCTCTTGGTCGTATAGCCATAAAGACTAAGGCCCAGGAAAGCCGCGGCGGTCGCGAAAAAGGTCTGCGCGATCGACGTCTGGGTGAAGGCGAGGAAGATCGTCGACATCGACAGACCCATCACCGCAGCATAGACCCAGAAGATCGCCTGTGCCGCGCCCGTCGACAGCTTGTTGATGCCAAAGCTCAACACCATCACGAACGCCAGCGGCGCGAGCATCACCACCCACATCAGCGGACTGCCGATCATCGAGGCCGTAAAGCCCGAATTATAGGCCAGCATTGCGACGATGCCCGTCAGCAACACCCCCGAGCCCATATAGTTGTAAACCGACAGCATGTACGACCGCAGACCGGCATCAACGGCTCCGTCCGCCGTACGGACGGCGCCAAAACCGGACGCCGCCATATTGGGGTCGTTCCAATTCGCCATTGTCAAATCTCCATCACTGGCCAGACCATACCGGCCGTCCGAGCAATATCGGCATTTTATCCGCGGCTTTCAAGCGAAACCGGTAAAAACTGGAATTGGGGGCGAGCAAGCGTGACCCCGCGCGGCGGGGCGCCTATGCTTCGCTGCGCCATGTCCACACACCGCCTGTTCGTCGCCCTACGCCCGCCGCGCGCCATTCGCGCCGAGCTCCTTGGCGCGATGCATGGACTGGCGGCGGCACGCTGGCAGAGCGACGAACAGCTCCATCTCACGCTGCGCTTCATCGGCGAGGTCGACCGACACCGCGCAGAAGATATCGCCGCCGCGCTCGGCGTCCTCCACGCCGCTGCGGTCACGGCGCGCATTTCAGGGGTCGGGATTTTCGAGCGGCAGGGCCGCCCGCACACGCTCTGGGCGGGTGTCGCCCCGCACGCACCGCTCGCTGCGCTCCACCGCAAGGTCGACCAATGCCTCATGCGCGTCGGTATCGCTCCCGAGACGCGCGCCTTCACGCCGCATATCACGCTCGCGCGGCTCAACCGCTCGGCAGGACCAGTCGCGCCCTATCTCGCGCTTCACGGCGATCTTGCAAGCGCGCCCTTTCTCTTCGGCCATGTCATTCTCTTCGAGAGCGAGCTCGCGCACGGAGGCTCGCGCTATCACCCGGTCGCGCGCTACCTGCTTGAGAATTTGGACACGAGCGCCGAGGCGACTGCGCTGACGTCGGCCCAGGTCGCCGCAAAGCCCCCCTCGTCGCCATAATAGGGATCAACGACGCTTTCGCCCGCGCGCCCCGGCACAAGATCGAGCATCAGCATGAGCTCGCCCGTCGCATCGGAAGGCCGGATCGCGCGCGCATCGCGCAAATTCTGGGTGTCGGCGGCAAGGATGAGGTCGAAGTGCCGAAAATCCGCCGCGACAAGCTGGCGGGCGCAAAGAGCGCCAATGTCGGTTCCGCGTCGCCGCGCCTCGGCCTTGGCGCGCGGATCGGGCGCCTTGCCAACATGCCAGTCGCCGGTGCCCGCCGAATCCAGCCTCGCTGCAATCCCCGCTTCGGCAAAGGCCGCACGCGCGGCGCCCTCTGCGAGCGGCGAGCGACAGATATTTCCAAGACACAGGAACAGGATCGCCGGGACATCGGATCGGTCGTGTTTCATCGTCGTATCGTTGCTCCAAAAGTTGAACCGACTTTCAACTTGCGCTGCTTCGCGGCTCTGCTAGCCATGTCGACCAACAATAATGGGCGAGGGAGCGCGGTGCCAGATGGCTGACACGATAAATGAGGCAAAGGCTCGCGCCGAAGGCGCAGAGGCGGAGCCGCGCGCAACTGCATACAGCTGGTATGTCCTCGGCGTCCTCGTCATCGTCTACATCCTCAACTTTATCGATCGCCAGATCATCAGCATCCTTGCCGTCGACATCAAGGCCGATCTTGGGCTCAAGGATGGCGACATGGGCTTTCTCGGCGGCGCCGCCTTTGCGGTCTTCTATGCCTTGTTCGGCATCCCGCTCGGGCGCCTTGCCGACAACTGGAGCCGCGTCCGCCTGCTGTCGATCGGCCTGACCTTGTGGTCGGCCATGACCGCCTTGTCGGGCTTTGCCTATGACAAGATCAGCCTCACCTTCGCACGCATGGGGGTCGGGGTCGGCGAGGCGACCGCAAGTCCCACCGCCTATTCGCTGATCTCGGACTATTTCCCGAAGCGACAAAAGGCGACCGCCCTCGCCATCTATTCCTCGGGGCTCTATCTCGGCGGGGGTGTGTCGCTGTTCATCGGCGCGCTGATCGTCGAGGCGTGGAACAAGGCCTGGCCGGCGGGCGGGCCGATGGGGCTTGTCGGCTGGCAGGCCGCATTCCTCGCGGTCGGCATTCCCGGCCTTGTCCTCGCGCTGTGGGTCGCAAGCCTGCGCGAACCCGTGCGCGGCGCGATGGACGGCGCCCCCGCCGAGGGGTCGCCGACGCCATTTCGCGAATTCGGGAAGGATCTCTCGATGATCGTCCCGCCGCTGACGCTGTGGGGCGCGGCAAAGCGGGGGCCGAGGGCGCTCGCGGTCAATATAGGCTTTGCAGCAGCCGTCGCCGCCTTCGCCTTGTGGATGATCCGCCTGACCGGCAATGTCCCGCAATGGACCGCGGTCGCGCTTGGCTATTATGCGGTCTTTTCCTGGGCGAGCGCGCTTCGCGCCAATGACCCTGCGACCTTCCGCCTGATCTGGGGCACGCCGGCGTTCATCTGCACAACGCTCGGCTATGGCCTCGTCAGTCTCGCCGCTTATGCCCTGGCTTTCTGGTCGGCGCCCTATGCCGAAATCGTGCTCGGCCTTCCCAAGCAGGAACTTGCGATCATCCTGGGAGGCAATGGCGCGCTCAGCGGTTTCGTGGGCGTGATCCTCGGCGGATGGGCGGCCGATCAGCTGCGCAAACGCAATCCGTCTGGCCGCATCTGGATGATCATCTTTGGCGTCGTAGCGCCGATCGCCCCGATCTGGATCGGCTACACGACCGCAGACCCGACGCTCTTCTATATCATGAATTTCCTTGCGGGACTTTTCGGTGCCGCAGCGCTCGGCGCTGCGGCGGCGACGACGCAGGATCTCGTGCTGCCCCGAATGCGCGGAACGGCAACGGCCGCCTTCTTCCTCGGCACGACGCTCGTGGGCCTCTCCTTCGGTCCCTATATGGTCGGGCAGATTTCAGATCTCGCGGGCACCTTTGTCGATGGCAAGCTCATCGGCGACCTGCGCACCGGCATTTTGTCGCTGATCGGCGTTGCGCCAATCGCGCTTGGGCTTCTTCTTTACGCCTATCGCGCCGTGCCGCAGGCCGAGGCGACGATCGCCGAACGAGCGACGCAGGCGGTTGAGTCCTGATCCAGGAACCGGACGCAGCGCCGCCGAGGCGCTGCGCTCTGCCTCTCAGTTCGCGAGCGGGGTCACGATCACGCCGCAGGCGATGCGATCGCCGCTGTTGCCGCTGGGGTCGCTCCGGTAATCGTCGGGCCCTGCGTGGATGATGAAGGCCGCGCCGTCGGCGTCAAGAAGGGCGTTCTCCCCCGCCAGGGGCGTGCCGACAAGGTGAAGCGATGCGCGGCCGATGGTGTCGGGCTCGATCACGAGATTGGGAAGGTCGCCATGATGCGCCCCCATCGGATTGTCGCGGCCATGCTGCGCACCCGTCGGGTTCCAGTGCGGCCCCGCGCTGGTGAACCTCGGCGGGGTGCATTGCCCCACCGCGTGCAGGTGCATGCCGTAGGTGCCCGCCTCGAACCCGCGCGCGATCACCTCGATCCGAAGGCCGCGGTCATCCTTGAAGATGTCGACGCGGCCGCGATCCGCGCCGCGGGCGTCATGGAGCTGCGCGGTCGCATCAGGCACAGGCAGCGCATTTGTGTCGCCTCCCATTGTCGCGCACGCCCCAAGTCCCAGCGCCGCGAGCGTGACCGCGGCGATGCCCGCCAGCTGCTTCGAACCGATCGTCATCATCGAGCTCCTCGTTTATGCTGGGCTCGCTGCCTCTCGCCGCGAATCCACGAAGGGGATGATGCCCCTAATCGCCGCTGGTTCCAATAGCTATGTGTCTGAAACCGTGGCGCGCGACTTCCTCGCGGCGATAGATGTTGCGTAGGTCGACGAGAAGCCTGCCGGCCATCGTGGCGCCCAGGCGCGCGAGGTCGAGGGCCCGGAAGGCGTCCCATTCGGTGACGATGGCGACGGCATCGGCGCCTTCGGCCGCAGCATAGGCGCTGTCCTTCATCTCGACCTCGGGCATCATCGGTGCTGCGATCGCCATGCCTTCAGGATCATAGGCGGTGACGCGTGCGCCGGCGTCGAGCAAGGTCTGGACGATTGCAAGGCTCGGCGAATCGCGCATGTCGTCGGTGTTGGGCTTGAAAGTGAGGCCCAAGAGCGCGACCGTCTTGCCGCGTGCGTTGCCGCCCATGGCGGCGATGATCTTGCGTCCCATGGCGCGTTTGCGAAGATCATTGGCCTGCACGGTCGCCTCGACGAGCCGCAGCGGAACGTCATTGTCCTGCGCGGTCTTCAAGAGCGCGAGCGTGTCCTTGGGAAAGCAGCTGCCGCCATAGCCGGGACCGGCGTGGAGGAATTTGGCGCCGATCCGGTTGTCGAGCCCGATGCCGCGCGCCACGTCCTGGACGTCCGCGCCCACCGCTTCGCACAGGTCCGCGACCTCGTTGATGAAGGTGATCTTGGTCGCGAGAAATGCGTTGGCGGCATATTTGATCATCTCCGCAGTACGGCGGCGCGTGACGAGGATCGGTGCCTCGTTGAGGAAGAGCGGGCGATAGATTTCGCGCAGCACCGCCTCCCCGCGGGTATCCTCGGCCCCGATGACGATCCTGTCGGGACGCTTGAAGTCGCCGATCGCGGCGCCCTCGCGCAGAAACTCGGGGTTCGAGGCAACGCTGTGCGCCCGCCCCTGCGCCTGGTCGCGCAGGATGCGTTCGACCTCGTCGCCCGTGCCAACGGGCACGGTCGACTTGGTGACGATCACGCAGTCGTGGTCGAGCGTCGCCGCAAGCTCCTCGGCGGCGCCGAATACATAGGAAAGATCAGCATGGCCATCGCCGCGGCGCGAGGGCGTGCCGACCGCGATGAAGACAGCGTCGGCCTCTGCCACCGCCGGCTCAAGGTCGGTGGTGAAGGAGAGCCGCCCTGCCGCGACATTCGCCGCGACGAGCGCGTCGAGTCCCGGCTCGTAAATCGGCATCCGTCCCGCATCGAGCGCCTCGATCTTCCCCGCGTCCTTGTCGACGCAGATCACATCGTGCCCGAAATCGGAGAAGCAGGCCCCCGACACCAGGCCCACGTAACCGGTTCCGATCATGGCGATTTTCATGGCGCACCTTCTGCTTGCGCCGCGCACGGCGGCGATGCGTCCTTAAGGACAAAATACCCAATGGAAAAGGGCCGCGAATTGCTTCGCGGCCCTTTCCGACAATCGCATTAAGGATCGATGATCAGAAAACGCGGGCGTATTGTTCGTTCCCGACGAAGCCCAGCTTGCCGACCCCGCTGCGCTTGATCACCGCCATGACATTGTCGACGATATAATAGCGAGCAAAGGGATCCGGCTGCACCTGCAATTCGGGTTCGACCGGCAGTGCCTTGGTCTCTTCCAGATATTGCGCAAGCTGCGCCAGGTCGATCGCGGTGCCGTTCCAGCTGATCGTGCCGGCGGCGTCGATCATCACCTTGTTCTTTTGCGGATCGACGTTGTTCTGATTATCCGACGGAACGGGCAGATCGATCTTCACCGCGTGAGTCTGGACCGGAATTGTAATGATGAACATGATGAGGAGCACGAGCATGACGTCGATCAACGGCGTCGTGTTCATGTCCATCATCGGTTCATTTTCGTCCCGATCGCCAACGGCCATGGCCATAGGATTATTCCTTCAATCTAGCGGGCGATACCCTAGAGGCGGCCCAGCGTGCCCGAACCAGGCGCAGGCTCCGAAATGAACCCGATCTTCTGGAAGCCGGCATATTGCATCGTATAGATCACCCCGCCGATGCACTGGTACGGCGTGTTGATGTCGCCGCGGATGTGCACTTCGGGGAAATTATCTTCGGTGATATTCTGCGGACCGCCGATCTGCGCGAGAAGATCCTCAAGCTTCTTCTGGCCCTTTTCAAGCAGCTGCCGCGAATCGACCGGCGTCTGGCCCCAATAGACTTCGCACGCCGTGCTTTCAGCATTGGGTTCGCCGTCCCCGTCCGTGTCCGCCGAACGCACCGAGAGGTTCACATTCTCCGGCTTGGTCGTCGTCGGCTCGAAGACCACGGCCGGCAGCTTGAGGTTCACCGTCTCCAGCACCACGGGAACCGTGATGAGGAAGATGATGAGCAGCACCAGCATAATGTCCACGAGCGGAGTCGTGTTGATGTCGGACATCGGGGCATCTTCGCCCTTGTCGCCTACACTCATCGCCATAGGATTAGCATCCTGTCACAAAATTTTCATCATGGCCCGGCGGGGTGCCAACCGGCAGCCGCGCCGTCCTGGAAATCCGCTCCAGCCGACTTAAGCCGGAGCGGCTTTCCCGGAAATTCAGGCCTTCTTCGGCGCTGCGGCCGGAGCAGCCGGCTTCGCAGCGGCAGCAGCCGGCTTAACCTGGCCGTTCGACATGATCGAGCCGAGAACGTCGTTCGAGAAGGTCGAGAGGCGGCGGGCGATCGACTTGTTGCGGCTCTGGAGCCAGTTGAAGGCGAGCACCGCGGGAACCGCCACGATCAGACCGATGGCGGTCATGATGAGCGCTTCACCGACCGGACCGGCGACGGTGTCGATCGAGGCCTGACCCGACGCACCGATCTTCACCAGAGCGCGAAGAATACCGATAACCGTACCGAACAGACCAACGAACGGAGCGGTCGAACCCACGGTCGCGAGGAAGGCGAGACCCGCGTTCAGCTTCGAGTTGATGTGGTTTTGCGAACGCTCAAGCGTGCCGTGCATCCAGTCATGAGCTTCGACAGGGTCGGTCAGCTTGTTATGCTCTTCGCTGGCGCGAAGACCGTCTTCGACGACCTGGCGATAAGCACTGTTCTTCTCGAGCTTCGCAGCGCCATCGGCGAGGCTGGGCGCGCGCCAGAAATTGGCGTCGACCGCCTTGGCCTGGCTAATGACCTTGTTCTGCTCGAACAGCTTGGTGAAAAGGATGTAGAGCGTTCCGACAAACATGATCAGCAGCACCAGGAAGGTGATCTGCGAGACAATGCCGCCTTCGCACAGCGCGGGGATGAGGCCGTAGGGGTTCTCACCTTCGGTCTTCACACACATCGAAGCGGGCATGAGGGACAGCCCCGCATCGTGGCTGCCCGCCGCAGCAGCGGCATTTGCGATCAGATTAAACATATAGGTTATTCCCTCTCAAAAAAGTCAAAGTCTTGAAATGGCGGGGCTCGCAAAGAGCCCTAGTTGTTGAGTTTCCAAGTGAACCGGCTCGACCAGGTACCCGTTGTGGGATTGCCATCGCTATCGAGCGGCGGCGTGAAACGTGCGCGGCGCATCATCAGACGGCACGCCGTTTCGTCGAGGTCGGAATGACCGCTGGAAGATGTGACGTCACAGCCCGTTGGACGGCCATCGGTGCCGACCGTCAGGCGAAAGCCGGTGGTTCCCGCGCGTTCCTCGCGCTTCGCGCGCGCCGGATAGTCGTCGTCGGTTA
Organism: Sphingopyxis flava; assembly: GCF_900168005.1. Classification (GTDB taxonomy): domain Bacteria; phylum Pseudomonadota; class Alphaproteobacteria; order Sphingomonadales; family Sphingomonadaceae; genus Sphingopyxis; species Sphingopyxis flava. The sequence goes on along the minus strand of NZ_FUYP01000027.1, from coordinate 31,861 downwards.
CCCAGCGACCGGGCGAACCCTTGGGCTTTGCTGGCGCTGATCTATTGACGGCGGGAGGAGCCGGCGGCGCCGGCGGAATATAGACGGGTGGCGGCGGCGCCGGGGGCGGCGTCGGAACCGATTGCACCGTATTCGTCGTCACCGGCGGGGGAATCGGCGAGGGCGGCGTCACCACAGGCGGCGGAGGCGGCAGCTTGTTATCCGGTGGCGGCGGCGGCGGCGGCTCCTCCGGCGGCGGCGGCTCTTCGACGTCTACGACGTCCAATTTTTCTGCGATTTTCTTGACGATACTGATATTCAGACCGTTAACCAGGCCATAGCCCAGCACAGCAGTAAACAGACCAACCAAGACAATCGCCACTACCCTGTTTTTAGGGTCGACATTATCACCATAAGCCATTCAGGGACGACGCTCCTTGCTAGATCATCCTGACACCAATCCATACCGCACGGTTCGGTTGCCAAACATGCCCGGATGATTTCCGATGCGTTCCGCGAGACCCGGCGGTCAGCTTCCGGCTGTTATATTGTTCCGGGCGCTTCGCCGCACGTCCTATCGCGGTGGCGGCAAGTTCGCAAACCCTTTATCAGCGGTTAATGTGCCCTGTCCCATGATGGGGTTTCGGCGCTCAACCGCGCCCTAGCAATGACGGAAAGTGACCCGATGACACGCCTGATCCTCCCCGCCGCGCTCGCAAGCCTTAGCGTCCTAACCATCGGGAATTCGACGGTTTCGGCCATGCAGGCTGCCGCGCCGGCCAGCGCGGGGTCCGCGAGCCCTTATACTTACGCCGACCTTGCCGATCTCGCATCGATTGCCCCCATCGTGCTGCACGCGCGCATCGCCGACAGCACGGTCCTGAAGCCCGAACGGGCGCCGGGACTCGCAGCTGGCAGTACGCGATTCTATGTCGAAGCCGAGGTTATAAGCCTGATTCGCGGCTCGGGACCGCTTGCCAAGCGCATCTCCTATCTCGTCGACCTGCCGCTCGGGTCAAACGGAAAGCCGGCGAAGCTCAAGCGCAAGCAACCCGTCCTGCTCTTCGCTCGCCCTGTCGCAGCCGGCGCGGCGGGCGCCGCAAGCACGAGCAGCGTACAGCTCGTCGCTCCCGATTCCCAGATCCCCTGGGATCCCGCGACGGAGGCGCAGCTTCGCGCAATCCTGACCGAGCTGGTGAAACCCGGTGCGCCGCCCAAGGTGACCGGCATCGCCAACGGCTTCCACGTTCCCGGGACGCTCCCCGGGGAGGGGGAAACCCAATTGTTCCTCCAAACCGCAACCGGCGAGCCGGTTTCGCTTGTGGTCACCACCCGCGCGGACGGGTCGCGGACCTGGGCCGCGGCCTTTGGCGAAATTGTCGAGGGCGCGGGCGTGCCCCGACGCAATACGCTCGCCTGGTATCGTCTCGCCTGCGGCCTGCCGCGCAGCCTGCCACTTTCGAAGCTCGCCGGCACCCCCGCCGAGGACCGGCGAAAAGCGGCTGCCGATTATGCGGTCGTGCTCGGCGCGCTCGGCGAGTGTACCCGGACGCGCACGCCCCCCAAGGAGTAAAGCCTGGCTTGGCCCCGCCGAAGCCCCGCCGGGCTTGTATCCGTCTAAAAAGCCGATAGGTGCGCTCGCACCCGCGGGCGCCGCCCGCCTCGCCGAACCGGAGTGCCAGCATGTCGCCATCGCCCACCCCCACCACACCCCGCCCGCCGCTGCGGGTCGCGCTCGCCGGGATCGGCGTCGTCGGCGGTGGCGTCGTGCGGCTGCTTGAGGCAAATCGCGAACTGATCGCGCGCCGCGCCGGCCGGCCGATCGAAATCGTCGCCCTCTCCGCGCGCGACCGTCACAAGGATCGCGGCGTCGACCTGTCGGCCTATCGCTGGGAAGACGACATGGGCGCGCTGGTCGCGGCCGACGATATCGATGTCGTCGTCGAAATGGTCGGCGGCGCCGACGGTCCTGCGCTGACCCTCGCGCGGCAGGCGCTTGGCGCAGGCAAGGCGCTGGTCACGGCGAACAAGGCGATGATCGCGCATCATGGTATCGACCTTGCCCGTCTCGCCGAGGAAAAGGACACGCCGCTGAAATATGAAGCCGCGGTCGCCGGCGGCATCCCGGTCATCAAGGCGATCCGCGAGGGTGCCTCCGCCAACGAGATCGCGCGCGTCTACGGCATCCTCAATGGCACCTGCAATTATATCCTCACCCTGATGGAGCGCGAAGGAGCAAGCTTTGCCGATGCGCTCGCCGCCGCGCAGGCCGAGGGCTATGCCGAGGCCGACCCGACGTTCGACGTCGACGGTGTCGACGCTGCGCACAAGCTGTCGATTCTCGCCGCGCTCTGCTTCGGAACGCGGCTCGACATCGGCGCCGTCGCCGCGACGGGCATCCGCGACCTCATCGCGGCCGACATCCGCGAAGCCGAGGCGCTGGGTCACCGCGTCCGCCTGATCGGCATGGCCGAACGCGATCCTGCGAAAGGCGGCGCACTCTACCAGCATGTCCAACCCTGCCTCGTTCCCGCCGACCATCCGCTCGCATATGTGCCCGGCGCGCTCAACGCCGTGGTCGCCGAGGGCAATTTCGTCGGCCGTCTCTTCTTCGAGGGCGCGGGTGCGGGCGCGGGACCGACGGCCTCGGCGATCGTTGCCGATATTATCGACATAGCGCGCGACGAATATGGCCCCGCCTTTGCGATGCCCGTCAGCGCGCTCGATGAGGCGCCCGTCGCCGACCCGGGGGCGCGGGTCGGCAAACATTATGTCCGCCTGATCGTCGAGGACCGTATCGGCGTGCTCGCCGAAATCGCGACAGCGATGCGCGATGCAGGCGTTTCGATCGAAAGCTTCATCCAGCGCGGCGACGAGGCGGGCGGCGGCGTCTTGATCGCGCTCGTCACTCACGAAGGTCCCGCGCGCGCGATCCACGCGGCGCTCGCCGCGCTCGCCGCGTCGGACCATGTCGTGGGCGAGCCGATGCATATGCCAATCCTCGCGCTCTGAGGAGCTTGTTTCGCCGCCGCCCCTGCCCCCTTGACCGGGAAGCGAGGGGCAGGTCGCATCATGGACATCGACATTGGTCGAGGTCCCGCCGCCGCGCACGCCTTTGCGCTTGAGCATAAGAGCGCGCTGGCGGCCTATGTGGTGCCCGGCGTCATCATCCCGTTCCTGCTGCTGTCGGGCGAGCCGATCTTCAGTCTGCGCACGGGCGCCGGCGATTGCCGCCGTCTCCAAGGTCTTCGCCTAGGGCTCCCCTTCCCCGGGCGGCGCAGACCCGTCCGCTTCGGGGTCGGTGCGGCGCTTCATCAGTTCATAGAGGGCATTATATTCAGGGCCAGGCGGATAGCGTCCACCGATGGTGGCCCAGTTATAAGGCAGCCTGTCGAGGCTCATCGCCTTCGCTTCGGCGCGCGGCAGTTTGGGTGGCGCTTCGCGGCCCTCGTTGGCGATTGCCCGCAATTCGGGGGGCAGCCGGTAGCGCTCGGTGTCGCTGCCGCAAACGACAATCTCATCGCTCTCGGCGGGCTTGCAGCGCCGGATCGGGTCGACGAGCGCCTGCGTATTGGCGATTGCGGCATCAGCATTGGCCGCCGGCTCCTCGGCGGCGAGCGCACCGGCCTGTGGTGCCGTCACGCTCGCAAAGCACAGCGCACCCAAAGCGGTGCCCAGTCGGGCGATGCATTCTCGACAAGCGCGGCGGTGGGCCATATGGCGCGCACCATGCCCGACGGGCGCGGCAAGACAACAGGGAATTGGAGACCAGGGATGACGATAAGCGGCAGCAACCTCGACCGGGTGCTCGTGCTCGAAATGGTGCGCGTCACCGAAGCCGCGGCGATCGCCGCTGCCAAGCTGATCGGACGCGGGGACGAGAAAGCCGCCGACGCCGCTGCCGTCGAGGCGATGCGCGCCGCCTTCAACGACCTTTACATGGATGGCACCGTCGTCATCGGCGAGGGCGAGCGCGACGAGGCGCCGATGCTCTATATTGGCGAGAAGGTCGGCAATGCGCCCGGCAAGGGCCCCAAGATCGACATTGCCCTCGACCCGCTCGAAGGTACGACGATCACCGCCAAGGCTGGCCCGAACGCGCTCGCGGTGCTCGCGATCGCAGAGGAGGGCTGCCTGCTCAACGCTCCCGATGTCTATATGGACAAGCTGGCGGTCGGGCCGGGCTATTCGCCCGACATCGTGAATTTCAGCAATAGCGTGCGCGAGAATGTCGAGGCGGTCGCGCGTGAGAAAGGCGTGTCGCCGCAGGATATCATCGTCTGCGTGCTCGACCGCCCCCGCCACGAGGGCATCATCGCCGAGCTGCGCGCAATCGGGTGCGGCGTCGCGCTGATCCCCGATGGCGACGTTGCGGGCGTGATCGCGACAACCAACCCTGAAACCAATATCGACATCTATATGGGATCAGGCGGCGCACCCGAGGGTGTGCTCGCCGCGGCAGCGCTGCGCTGCGTCGGCGGTCAGTTCAAGGGCCGCCTGATCTTCCGCAACGATGATGAACGGCTGCGCGCGAAGAAATGGGGCATCGAGGATCTCGACCGCGTCTATGACCTTGAAGACCTCGCCAAGGGCGACGTCATATTCGCCGCGACCGGCGTCACCGACGGATCGTTGCTGCGCGGGGTCAAGCATCGCCGCGGCGGCATCCTTACCACCGAAAGCGTGGTCATGCGCGCCTCGTCGGGGACCGTGCGCTGGGTGAGGGGCGAGCACCGCATCGGCTGAGCCCTGTGCCGCGCAAGAGGCGTCTGAGCGCGCCGCTTAAAAAATTCCCGCGTCCAGCCCCTCGGCCAGGGCCGCGCCCAGCGCGCGCGCTTCGGCGAGGCGGACTGGGGGAATCGTCTTGGGGGCGAGGATCGCGTCAGCTGTCTGCGCGGAGGTGTTGACGATCACCGGTTCGGCGACGCGCCTCAGCCGCCAACCCGTCGCGATGCGGTCGAGCTGGCGCTGAGCGCTCTCCCCGTCCGACCCCGCGCATATGATCGTCGCATAGGGGCGGCCCTCGATCCGGCCGAGACAGGGATAATAGCAGCGGTCGAACATCTCCTTCATCGCGCCCGATAGCGCAGCAAGATTTTCAGGGCCGACGAAGAGATAGCCGGTGGCCGCGAGCAGGTCGGCGGGTGCGGCGGCGTCCGCCGCCATCAGCACGCCCGCATCGCCCGCGCCTTCTGCTGCCGCACGGGCGAGCGCCTCGCTGCCCCCGGTACGGCTGTGCCAAATGATAAGGAGTTTGCAGTCTGCCGCCATCGCCTTCCCTAAGCTGCCCGCTTGCCAAGCCCCGGCCCGGGGCGCAAGCCGTTCGGCACGAGGGAGGGAATGCGATGAAACAGGCGTGGATGGCGATGGCGCTTCCGGTGCTGCTGGCGGGTCCGGACGTCAGGGCGCAAGATGCGGCATCCGCTGCGACGCGCGCGGCGCAGGCCGAGCTTGCCGAGCGGCTGCCGCTGGACGACCAGGAGGATTTCAAGAACGCTGAGCGCGGCAAGCTCGCCGAGATCGCGGGCGGGCTGATCACCGGCAAGGACGGCCAGATCGTCTGGGACCGCAGGGCCTATGCTTTCTTGAACGCGCAAAAAGCGCCCGACACGGTCAATCCGTCGCTGTGGCGGCAGGCGCGGCTCAACGCGGTCCATGGGCTCTTTGAGGTGGTGCCAGGCAAGATCTGGCAGGTCCGCGGCTATGATATTTCGGTGATGACGATCATCCGCGGCAAAAGCGGCTGGATCATCGTCGACCCCCTCTTGTCCGAAGAGACCGCGGCGGCAGGGTGGACGCTCTTCGCCGACACGGTCGAGGCCAAGTCAGGCAAGCGGCCGATCAAGGCGGTGATCTTCAGCCACAGCCACAGCGACCATTTTGGCGGCGTCGGCGGCATAGTCTCCAAAGAGCAGGTCGCGAGAGAGAAGATCCGCATTATCGCCCCGCACGGCTTTTCAGAAGAAGCTACTGCAGAGAATGTCCTCGCGGGCGGCGCGATGGGGCGGCGGGCGCTCTACATGTTCGGCGCGATCCTCGCACCGGGGCCGACGGGGCAGGTCGACACGGGGCTCGGCCCCAAGCTTTCGACGGGGACGATCGGCTATATGGAGCCGACCGAAACGGTGCCCCCCAAGGGGGCGAAACTGACCATCGACGGGCTCGTCTTCGACTTTCTCGACGCGGGCGGGACCGAGGCGCCCTCCGAATTCGTCTTCTACATTCCCGCCTACAAGGCACTGCACACGACCGAAGTGGTCACCCATAATCTGCACAATATCCTGACCTTGCGCGGGGCGCAGGTGCGCGATGCGCTTCACTGGTCGAAGGTCATCGACGCGATGCTGCTCAAATGGGGCGGGTCGGCCGAGGTTGCGATGGCATCGCATCATTGGCCGACCTGGGGTGCGGGCGAGGTAAGCCGCCTCCTGGCGAACCAGCGCGGCGCCTATCGCTACGTCCATGATCGCACCCTGTTTCTCGCCAACCGGGGCGCTACGCTGCATGAGCTCGCCGACCAGACGGCCGAAGCCCCGGTGCAGGCCGCGGATTTCTCGACCCGCAGCTATTATGGCACGCTCAATCACGGCATGAAGGCAACCTATCAGCGCTATTTCGGCTGGTGGGATGGCAACCCGGCCAATTTCAACCCGTTGCCGCCCGAACAATCAGCACTCAAATATGTCGCCCTTGCAGGCGGCGCCGCCAAGCTGCTCGCCGCGGGCGAAGAGGCGATCGCGTCGGGAGATTATCGCTGGGCAGCCGAGCTTTTGAACAAGCTCGTTTTCGCCGAGCCTGCCAATGTTGCGGCGCGCAGCGCACTCGCCTCTGCCTATGATCAGCTCGGCTATCAGGCGGAATCGGGGGCGTGGCGCAATTATTATCTCGCCGCCGCCGCCAGTCTGCGCGGCGCCGAGATCGCCGCCTCGTCGAGCAACGGTCAGAGCCGCAGCTTTGTGAGCGCGATCCCCACCATGGTCTTCTTCGACGCGCTTGCAACGCGCTTCGACGCCGCGAGCGGCGCGGGACTGAAGGGCGTGTTCCAGTTCCTGCTCCCCGATAGCAAGGAAGCGGTCGCCGTGGTCGTGGAGGGCGGGGTCGAGTTCCCGCGCTACGGCGTCACCGATGCCGCGCCCACCGCGACGATCACGATCACCCGAAGGACGCTCGACGACGTCATGATGGGGCAGACGCAATTTCCCGCACTGATGCAGTCGGGCGCTATCCGCATCGAAGGCGACCGCGCGGCATTCCTCTCATGGTTCGCGCTCCACCCGCGCGCCGACCCGCGCTTCAATATAGTTGTGCCCTAGGGGTCAGCCGGACTATCGAGGGGGAATGACCGACACCGTTGCCGCTCGCCCCGTCGATCCCTTCGATGCGCATGCGCTGAACGCGGCCCAGGGGCTCGATCCGGTCGATCCTGCCTTCCGCCACGTGCTGCGCATTTCGGCGCTGTTCAACATGCTGCCCATTGCGATTGGCGCAACCCTGCTCGACATGTTCGTGGTGCGCGAGATGGACGGGCCCTACGGATTGCTGAGCGTGCTCGCCTGGCTGCTTGCGCTGTTGGCCATCACCGCCTTCCCTGCCCGGCGCGCGCAGCGCTGGGGTTTCAAGATCGGCGAGGGACAACTGCGCGTCGCACGCGGCTGGCTCTTTCGTACCGACACGATCGTTCCCTTCGTGCGCGTCCAGCATATCGACGTCGGCCAGGGGCCCATCGAGCGCTGGTTCGGCCTGTCGCACCTCGTCGTCCATACCTCGGGCACGCACAACAGCACAGTAACGTTGCCCGGCCTGCGCGCCGACCTCGCCGCTGCAATGCGCGAGGAGATCCGTCGCCACATCCAGACCGACTTCGCATGACAGGGAGCCTCGCCGCTCTTCCTGACGACACCGCGGCCCAGAGCGCGCCGTGGCAGCGACTGCATCCCGCGACGCTCGCGCTCGCGATCGTCAGGCTCGGCCCGCGCACGCTCAATTTCCTCCCCGCGCTCGCAGCGATCGGTATTGCAGGGAAGTGGGTTTATGTGCTCCCGGCATTCGGCGCCTTCCTGCTGATCTCGCTCGTCACGGCTTGGATCGCATGGGCGCGCTTCCGCTTTCTCGTCGGCGCGAACGAGATTGTGATCGAAAGCGGCATATTGTCGCGCCAGCACCGCACCATCCCCTTCGACCGTATCCAGGACGTGAGCATCGAACAGGGGCTGATCGCGCGCGCGCTCGGCATTGCGAAGGTCGGGTTCGAGACCGGTGCGGGCGGCGACAAGAAGGACGAGGCGCGGCTCGACGCGATTGGGCTCGGTGCGGCGCAGGCGCTGCGTTCGACGATCCGCGCGCATCGCGGCGACGCGGTCCCCGCCGCCGCAGCGCTCCTGGGCCGCGATGACGACGCGAAGACCATAGCCCCTGCGGCCGAAGACCGGTTGCTCTTCGTCATGCCGCCGGGCCGGCTGTTTATCGCCGGGCTGTTCAATTTCTCGCTCGCCGCGCTCGCCGTGGTCGCGGCCGGCATGCAGCTTTTCGATGACCTGCTGCCCTTCGACTTCAACATCTTCAACCCGCTCGACTGGTTCGACCTCGCTGAGCGCTACGGGTTTGAACAATGGATCGTCGCGCATCGCTGGATTGCCGGCGTCGGCGCGCTTCTTTCGCTGCTCTTCATCGGCTTTGCGAGCGGGGTGCTGATGATGGTGCTTGCCAATTGGGATTTTCGCCTGACCCGCGAACCCCGCGCTCTGCGCCGCACGCGCGGACTGACCACGCGGACCGACGTTGCCCTGCCGGTGCGCCGGGTGCAGGCGGCGATTCTCGTCACCGGTTGGCTGAAAAAGCGGTTCGATTGGCACGAACTGCGGCTCCAGAGCCTTGCAAGCGACGGCGAGAAGGAGAAGGATCATCAGGTCGTCCCCTTCGGCCACCTCGGGGAGATCGACCCGGTGCTCGCTGAAATCGCAATCCATCGCCCCGATGCCAGCCAGCCTTGGGAGCATAGCCACCGGATTATCGCCGCCGGCGGCCTCTTTGGCGCCCTTTGCGCCGCGGCTGGGGGGGCGATCGCAATGATGCTCGGCCAACCGCTCGGCGGACTCGGCATCGCTGCTGCCGCGCTGATCGCCGCCGCCTCGCTCTTCAGCGCGCGCTTCCACAGCTGGACGGACCTGCCTGGCATGGTCGCGATCCGCCGCGGCTGGCTCAAGCCCAAGACGACCTTGCTTCCCCACGCATCGGTGCAGAGCATCGACCTCAAGACCGACTTCATTCTCCGTCCCCTCGGCCTTGCTACGCTCGTTTTCGGGGTCCCCGGGGGCAGTTCGCTCGGCAGCCATGAGATCCCGGCGATCCCGCTCGCAGCCGCGCAAGCGCTGCGCGAGCGCATTCTCGCCGCTGGGGCCCGCGCATGAGCGAGACCGCAAGCCGCCTTGCTCTCGGCATTGACCGCTCGATCCTCGGTCAGCCGTGGCAGTGGCGCCGCGCGAGCGCCGACATGGGGGGCGAGGGTCTTGCCCCCGATGACCTGGTCACCCAATTGCTGCTCGCGCGCGGGGTTGCCCGCGCCGATGTTGAGCGCCAGCGGCTTCCGACCCTGCGCAGCTTCATGCCCGACCCTTCGCTGTTCCGCGACATGGAGGCGGCGGCGGCCCGCCTGGCAGATGCGGTCGAAGGACGCGAGGCGGTGACGATCTTTGGCGACTATGATGTCGACGGGGCAACCTCGGCGGCGCTGCTCGTGCGGCTGCTCCGCGCGCTCGACGTTCCGGTCGGCGCCTATATCCCCGACCGGCTGATGGAGGGCTACGGACCCTCGGGCGCAGCGCTGGTCCGCATCGGCGAAGCGGGGTCGAGGCTCGTTGTTACCGTCGATTGCGGGGCGCAGGCCTTCGACGCCATCGCCGAGGCCAAGGCTGCCGGCGTCGAGGTGATAGTCGTCGACCATCACCAGTGCGCGACCTCGCTGCCCGACGCCTTTGCGGTGGTGAACCCCAACCGGCTCGATGAAGCGGAAGAAGCCGCGGCCCACGGCAATCTGGCTGCGGTCGGGGTCGCCTTCCTGCTCGGCGCGGCGCTGCTGCGCACGCTGCGCGCACGCGGATTTTTCGGCCAGCGGCCGGAGCCCGCGCTCATCGAGCTGCTCGACCTCGTCGCACTGGGCACGGTCGCTGATGTCGCCCGGTTAACCGGCTTCAACCGCGCGCTCGTGGCACAGGGTCTCAAGGTGATGGCGCGGCGCGGCAATATCGGCCTTGCCGCGCTGATGGACGCTGCGCGGCTCACCAAGCCGCCGAGTGCGAGCGATATGGGCTTTGCCCTTGGCCCGCGGATCAATGCGGGTGGCCGCGTCGGCAAATCCGACCTCGGCGTCCGGCTACTCACCACGACCGACCCGAACGAGGCGGCCGAGATTGCGCAGGAGCTGAACCGGCTCAACGAAGAGCGGCGCGCGATCGAGGCCGCGGTGCTCGACGAGGCGATAGCGGCTAGCGCCGCGTGCGCCAATGCGCCGGTCGCGATCGTCGCGGGCGCGGGCTGGCACCCCGGCGTCATCGGAATAGTCGCCGGGCGCATGAAGGAAAAACTCCACCGTCCCGCGATTGTCATCGCGCTCTGCGAGGATGGCATCGGCAAGGGTTCGGGCCGTTCGATCTCGGGCGTCGACCTTGGCGCTGCGATCCTCGCTGCAAAGGAGACGGGACTGCTGGTCGCGGGCGGCGGCCATGCGATGGCGGCGGGGCTGACGGTGGCCCCCGGCAAGCTCGACGCACTCGGCGCCTTTCTCAATGAGCGCCTCGCTGCCGATGTCGAACGTGCAAGTGGCGGCAAATCGCTGCTGATCGACGCGATGCTCGCCCCTAGAGGCATCAGCCCGCTATGGTGCGACGCAATAGAGAGCGCGGGTCCCTATGGTGCCGGCTGGCCCGCGCCGCGCGTCGCAACCGGACCGGTGCGGATCGTCGAATCGGGCATCGTTGGCACCGACCATGTGCGGCTCATTGTGTCGGGCGATGACGGCGCACGCTTCAAGGCGATCGCGTTCCGCAGCGCCGATACCGAACTTGGCCAGGCGCTGCTCCACGCGCGCGGTGGGCGCAAACTGTGGCTCGCCGGGCGCGCGAAACGGGACGATTGGGGGAGCCGCCCGGCGGCTGAGCTCCACCTCGAGGACGCGGCCTGGGCCGATTGAAACGCCGCGCCGCAATATTTTTGCGCCGAGGGCAGACCCCGCGCTTGACCACGGGTGCGCGCCCGTCTAAGGCGCCGCTTCACCGATCGACGGCCCCTTCGTCTAGCGGTCTAGGACGCGGCCCTTTCACGGCTGAAACACGGGTTCGAGTCCCGTAGGGGTCACCATCTCGATCGTCGATACGGCCCCTTCGTCTAGCGGTCTAGGACGCGGCCCTCTCACGGCTGAAACACGGGTTCGAGTCCCGTAGGGGTCACCATAACCCGCCAAATGTCCCAGAAATGGGCAGGAACGGCGGATTTCAGACATTTAGACGTGCCCACTGGTCACAATTCTGTGATACAAAGAGGCATGGAAAAGATGGCTGATATGCAACGGCTGCTGAAGCGCGGCGACACCTACCACTATCATCGGCGCGTGCCGCTCCACCTTGTCGATATAGTCGGCAAGAAGTTTGTTCGCCGTGCGCTGGGCACTGACAGCCCCAAGGAAGCGCGCCGCCGCCGCACATTGGAGGACGCCCGGTGCGCCGCTTCCTATCCTCATCCCTATCCGCTGGCACCCAGCGCGCCTACGCGGCTGATCTGGCGCATTTTCGGGCATCAGGCCGGGACATTCCATGCTCCCCGCAGAGCATCGCGGAATATCTTGCCACTCTGGCCGAGACCCATGCCGTCACCACGATCCAGCGTCGAGTAGCTGCCATCGCAAAGGCGCACCGGGCCTCGGGCTTCGATGATCCTTACCGATCCGAGATCGTCAGGGCGACAATGCAGGGGATACGCCGGACCAAGGGTATGGCCCAGCGCGAAGCGCAGGCGTTGCAGCGCGACGACCTGTTCGCGGTGCTTGAGCGCATGGGCGACCGTCCTATCGAGATGCGGGACAAGGCGCTGCTGTTGATCGGGTTCGCCGGGGCGTTCCGTCGCTCCGAACTGGTCGGGTTCGACTGTAGCGATGTTGAGCCTGTCGGGCGGGGCATCGTGCTGCATCTGCGCCGATCCAAGACCGACCAGACCGGGCAAGGCCGCAAGATCGCTATCCCGCATGGACGCACGCGCTGGTGCCCTGTCCGTCACCTCACCGACTGGCTCACCCATGCCGGGATCGAACAAGGTCCGATCTTCCGCAGCATCGACCGGCACGGACGTATCGCCCCCGATCGCCTCTCCGGGGATGCCGTCGCCACCATCATCAAACGCCGCGTGGAGGCGGCCGGCTTCGATCCTGCGAGCTTTTCCGGTCATTCCCTCCGCGCCGGGCTTGCCACGAGCGCCGCAATGGCCGGGGCCTCGTCGTGGAAAATCCGCCAGCAGACCGGCCATAAGAGCGACGCCATGCTGGCTCGCTATATTCGTGACGGCGACATGTTCACCGACAACGCGGCAGGCACGGTGCTATAGATGGCGCGGACGGTGCATTGCACCCTTTGACCTCCTTCTCGCCGGATGTTATATAGAAATATAACTTATGGAGGTGCAAGGCTATGCACACTACAAATCTTCGCAAGGTCGGAGGGTCGGTCATGCTTGCCGTTCCCCCTGCGCTGCTCGACGTTCTGCACCTGTCCGCTGGCGCAAGCGTCGGCTTGGCCGTGCACAATGGCAAGCTCGTGGTCGAACCGTCCACGCGGCCCCGCTATACCATGGCGGAGTTGCTGGCTGCATCCGACTATTCGCAGCCCATGCCGCCCGAAGAGCGGGAATGGATCGACGCTCCTGCGGTGGGCCGCGAACTCATATGAAGCGCGGCGACATCTACATGGTTGATCTCGAACCCACGCATGGTCGCGAGCAACGCGGGCACCGTCCGGTTGTCGTCGTCTCCCCCGACGACTTCAATCGGGCTACCGGCTTGCCGGTCATCATGCCGATCACGAATGGCGGTGATTTCGCACGCCGCATTGGTTTCGCCGTCCCACTCTCCGGCACCAAGACAACCGGCGTAGTGCGATGCGATCAACCCCGCGTCCTTGATCTGGACGCCCGCAATGGCCGCAAGGTCGAAACCTTGCCGCAGGCCATCATGGATGAAGTTCTGGCGCGAGCTGTGACGATCTTTGAATAAACCACACGCTTCGGGTCAAACTTGAAATGGCGGGCAGGCAATCTTGGTGAGACCGACGCAGAGCTTGTCGATTATCAGGATTGCCATGGAACGATGACAATGATGCACAATCCTCCCCACCCCGGCGAACTGCTCCGCGATGAAGTCATTGCCGAACTGGGCCTGTCCGTCACCGAGGCAGCTCACCGTCTCGCCATCTCGCGGGTTGCCCTGTCGCGTGTGCTGAACGGCAAGGCGGCGATCAGCCCCGATCTCGCGGTGCGGCTCGAACAGGCAGGAGCCAGCACAGCGCGAGCGTGGCTTGCCATGCAAGCGAACTATGATCTGTGGTGCGCCCGGCAGCACGATCAACCGCCCGTGCGTCGCTTGCAGGACGCCGTATGACGGGGCGGCTCTAACCTCCGATAATCCCTACTTATCAGAGCCTGCAAACGGCCACGAAAGGCACCTCTGACGGCGTGCAATTAATTGCAACATCGTGGTTCCGGTTAGCGACAGCACGGGTAACGCTACGCAAGTCAGGAAATTCCATCGGAAAAGGTGAGAGCTATATCGACACGAATTGGGGTCGAACGTAGCAACGAATTGGTGAGTGCGATTGATGGTCCGGTGCAGTTTGCTTCTTCTGGCGGCATCTTCCGCAAGCGCCGGGATTACGCTTCCAGCAGCCGCGCAGGATTATGTGGGCCATCATATCGAAGCGCAGCAGGAAGCTCGCATACGCCAGCATCAACAAGGCAGGGCCTCAACCCCGCCCAATTCCAATGCCGCTTCATCGAACCGCCCTCCCATCGAAGGGAAGGCGCTCCATGCTGCGATGCGAAGGCATCATCAACGCTATGCAGAGATCATGCGCGAGCGCGGATATCGCGCTGCTGACCAATGGTTGACCGAAAAAGTTGCCGCTGGCCGTTAATCGACCGTGATTGTGCAATCGGCCTAATCGCTATCAGCCGGGCCAAGACACGGAATAACTGACCTTGTGCAATCAATTTCATTTCTTAAGCCGATTAGTCGGCACAATCTAAGTAACGAAACCGATGAAATTGATTGCAATCAGCTTAGTCGTTTCCCCATTCGGGCCAGCAACAGCTTGGCTATCATACTGCTGAACGCTGGCCGGACACCTTATTACTGGCGCTCAAGGCGTTCCAGACGAGCGGTCCTGTCCAGCCACCTGTCGGCATGGCCTTTGCCAAGCCGTAGCTTCCTATCATATTCGGCCCGGTTACGTTTCAGTGTCGCTGCAATATCGGCCTGTGACAGAGGAGCGTCCCACGCTGCATCGGCCGCATCCGCTCGCGCCCGCTCTTCCGGCGTGCGGTTGCGGGCTTCGCGGTTATTCTCGTCGATCTTGTCCCCCCACACCTTTCCAGCCGCGCCGGGCGCACGCCAGTCGATCTGAGCTTGAGCGCTCGTTGAGAAGCATATGGCCGAAAGAATAGCCAGAGCCGCAATTCGCATGACAATCACTATATTTCTTGAACTGCAAAATCCCACACACCGAATTAACGGCGCAGGACAGACGAGCGAATGGGGCAGCTTGCCAAGGCCCAGACCACCATCAGCCGGGCCGGGGCGCGGAATAATTAGCTTGGCGCATGCACATTTCCGCCCGAGGTCGACCGTCATAGACCCATTCATGCCCTAGTCCGCACACACGGCAACGCGGCTCATTGTCATCGGTCCACCACCGAAGCCGGGGGTTGCCCGATTGACCCAGCGGACCTTCTTGCAATCTTTTTTGGATTTGCGCGTTTGCCGCTGTGGTCTCGGTTCGCCGCGCATCGCACGAGCTTGTCCATCCAACCAACGATCCGCACTGGCCTGACCATCTTGTGCGACGCGCCGCCGATACTCGGCCTTGTTCTGCGACCATGCGGCCTGACGTTCGGCGATGGTAAGTGCACGCTCCGATGTCGTCGCTGAAGCGCTCCCACCCTGCGAATAAGCCGGACCGGCGATGGCTAGAGACATCAGTGCCAAAGTTGTCAGTATTGTCCGATTAATCACCTGTCGCGTTTCCCTATCCTTATCTTTGCAACGCACAAAAATGCTAAACGCTATGATAGCAACCCGCGAAGAAATTGGCGGGAGTTCGTCGTGAAACCAACACGGGCCGTCGGCCATTCAACGGCAATTATATACGTGACAAAGCAGGGTCATTATGCCAGAGATTCGAGGACAGGCTGGCACTTTAGATAGATCAGACTTTTTCCAAAGATTGGAGAAGGCTATCGATGTCGCGCGCTGCGAGATGCAGAAACGGGCCTACTTCAGTGAACGAAGTCACGCACGGTTCGTCGAACACTACCTGGAACACAGGTGCTGGCTCGCTTGTGAACTCGAAATTCGCTGCGGGTGCTTTAATGGCTTTGCCTTGCTTGCCTGCTTCAACCCAGATGCTGCAATCCGTGAACGTGGAGCTTCCGACCCTCCAACTCGCCTTTATGCCAGCAAGGTGGTTGATGGTGACGAGCAGCCGGTGCTTATCGATGTTGCGCAGTTTGTTGACGGCCCAAAGATTGCGACCGGCCCCACCTTCGTAAGCCTCAATCTTATCGAAGATGGCGATAAGGTCGGGGGTCAGGAAAAGGGGGGGTGCCCTAACCTCGCCTTTGAACCCTTTTTCATTGTCGGCGAAGGGAAACGTTACTTTCGCGGGGTTGCCGCCAAGTGGCTTAACCACAGCCCCCATGAGATAATCAAGGGAGCTTCGCAGGTTCCCGATTGCGTCGCCGATAATCGTGCTAAGATACTGGCCCTCATCATGGAGGGACTCAAAATCAACGCTCAGATAGGGGCCTTCATCACGCTTGATCGAGATTTTGTAAAGCTCAGGAGCGGTGAGATTCTCGACGGCACGTTCCACATCAAGAATGTGTTCGCGTGCCCTTTCGAGTTTGAGACGGGCGTCCATTAGGTTAAACTGAGACATGACTGACACCGATCAAAAAGAGCTAGAGACACTTCGCCGGATGCTGGCGACGCCGCCGACGCCGCACAAGGCGCGCAACGGGCCTACTGCAAAGTCTGCGCCCCACCAGAAGGCGCGCGCTGCAAAACGCCCTGAGAAATAAGCCCGCTTATCATTCCCTCAAGCTGCCGGTGTAGTTCGATCATGCCGTTCAGCGGCATCACAAGGCGGGCAGCTACAACCTTTTGGCCGGTTGGCTTTTTCGACCCGCTTGCAGGTGGATCGCCACGGCTTACGGTCAAGGTCACGCGCGCCATGCCGTTTTGAACCTGGATCAGATGCACACCGTCAACGACCGTCTCGGTCGCGGCTAAGTTGTCCTTGAACGTGAAAGCTGCGTCATATGCCTTGTCAGTCATCACATACCCCCCGACTCGTTATGAGTGAGGGGCGACTGTGGGTCAGCAGAGACGGGGGCGCAACATGGATGGACTCAGCGCGACCATCGTTTTCGACGCTCGCCAATCTGGCGCGGCGCCTGAAACCAATCAGGCGGCGATTGCGTCAGTCCGCCGATAGGTAAGGCGCTTGCCGCCGATACGCGACAGAGCGACCGCGCTACGTTCGGCGTCGGTCATGGTGCGGGTGTTGTAGCGGAAATCAAACTCGCCAGTGTAACGGGCAAGGTGTGCCTCGCTCATATGGTGATAGGTGCCGATGACGCCGCGCTTGAAAATGGAGAAGAAATTTTCAGCGGTGTTGCTGTGCTTGAAGCCGCCGGTGGTCACATATTCCTTGGCGCTGTGGTTCACGACGCTGTGGCCGTTAAACTCGCGGCCCACGCTGGTGTAAACGACGCTTTCGTCGGTCATAAGGTGCGAGCGGCGATCTACGTTGGTAACGATAAGGCCGCGCAGGTGCTTGGCGTTGACGTTGGCGACGTGGAACGAGCGAACATGGCCGTCACGCTCGACAAGGGCGACAACGGCCTTCTTGGGAGCGGGGCGACGGGTGGCGCGGTTCTTGGCCTTGCCGCCGACATAGGTTTCATCGGCTTCGACAACGGCGTCGGGACCGCCAAGCGGGCCATCGGTTTCATCAACCTTCATGGCTTCGCGGATGCGGTGGCACATGAACCAAGCGGTTTTGTAGGTGACGCCGAGCATACGTTCGATCTGCTTCGCGCTCATGCCCTTCTTGGACGCGCAAAGCAGGTGATTGCAGAGCAGCCATTTGTGAAGCGGCACCTTGGAACGCTCAAAGACGGTGCCAACGGTGACGGTGAACTGTTCGCGGCAATCGTTGCATTGAACGAGGCCCGCGCGGTGCTTCTTGCCTTCAAGGCGCGTGGCGTTGAACGAACCGCAATGGGGGCAGGTCGGACCTTCCGGCCAACGGATCGCTTCCAAATGCTCACGGGCTTTGGTTTCGTCGTGAAAGTGCGGGGCAGTGATGTTCGTCATGCCCTATTCTATGCCGTTTCATGGGCTGCTTTGTCAAGTATATAATTGCCCATTCAACCATGAAGCGACCGCGATCATGCTATGTCCACACCGTGCCACAAGGCTCCTAGGCAACTGATATCAGCCAATTTGAATGAGTGGCAAATCCCACTGGCATGGCAACAGGGCTGTGATACAAGCCGGACACCAGACACGCCTAAGTGCTTGAAAAATGGTGCCTCAAGGGGGCCTAATAGCCCCTCCCGTAGGGGTCACCATCGCGACACCTTTGTTTGCTACCTGTACCCTTGGTTCCGGTCCCGCGCACGCGCGACACCGCTATTTAGACAGGTCGCGCAGCAAGCTGTCCCAATGCGCAAGCGCCGGGGCGATCGCAGCGACGGGGATACGTTCGTTGAGACCGTGCGCAAAACTGTCGCTCGCCTTGGAGAAGAGGCCCGCGACCCCGTAGCTGGGCACGCCGGCTGCGCGGAAATGGAGACTGTCGGTTGCCCCCGCGCTCATCGCCGGAATGATCGGCAGGTCCGGCGCGCGGGCATGCACGGCCCTCGTCACCGCCGCCATGACGTCGGCGCGGAGCGGCGAGGCGTCGCTGGCGGTCGCCTCGGGATCAGTCTTCACTGCAACCGCGGGATCTGCGATCACTTTTTCGAGCTCGGCGCGCACCGTCTCGACGCTCACGCCAGGAAAGATGCGGCAGTTGATATTTGCGGTCGCGCGTTGGGGGAGCGCATTTTCAGCATGGCCGCCCTTGACCATCGTCGGCACGCAGGTGGTCCCGATCTGCCCGACATATTCGGGCTCAGAGCGAATCGCCGCAATTGCCTTTTCATCAGCGGGGTCTGCCGCAAAGGCCTTGAGCGCCCCGCCAATATCCCCGCCGACCTGCTCGGCAACGATCGGCATGCCCACCTTGGTCAACTCATTTTGTTGCGGGGCAAACCGATAGGCCCCCACCTTCGCCAGCGCATTCGCCAGCTGCACGATCGCATTGGGGTCCGACGGGCGCGAACTGTGGCCGCCCGGATTTGTCACTTCGAGCGTGAAATCGGCATAGGTCTTTTCGCCCGCCTGGAGCGCGTAATATTTGGGCTTGCTGTCCTCGCCGATGAGCCCGCCGCCGCCATCGCCGTTCAGGGCAAATTCGGCGCCCTTATATTTGGCTGCGAGCGCCTGCGTCGTCACCATAGCGGTTTCCTCGTCGCCCGAAAGCAAGAGGATGATCGATCGCTTGGGCTTGAATCCGTCCTTCTTGAGCTGCGCGAGGGTCGCGACCATCATCGCGACATCGAACTTGTTATCCTCCGATCCGCGCCCGAAAATATAGCCATTCTCCTCCACCGGCACGAAAGGATCACGCGTCCAGTCCTTCGCGTCGGCCTCGACCACGTCCATATGGCCAAGCAGCAGGATCGGCCTTTCGCTGCTGCTCCCCTTCAGCGTCGCTGCAAAGCTCGCGGTCTCGCCGATCGGCGTGATCTCGATATCGGCATCGGTGAAACCGGCCGCCTTGAGCACCCCGGCATAATAGGCTGCTAGCTCGGGCACCTTGCCGCGACCTTCGACCGTCGGAATCGCAACGCTGTCGATCAGGATTTTCTTCGCCGCCGCCGGGTCGGCAGGTTTGGCGTGGACCGGCGCTGCCGCGAGGATCGCAGCGGCAAGGGCGAACGGAGCGGTGAAATCGCGCATGCGGGAAGTATGACGCGTGCCGACCGCTTCGCAAGAGGGGATCGGCGGGCGGCTTGCACCTCATCCAGCCAGTGCCTGCGCCAGAGTGCCGCCGGCAAGCCGCGCGGTGGCGAGAAGGCGGGGCAGATCGTGACCGTTGCGCGCTTTTGCTGAGAGCCCCGACATGGTAGTGGATACATAATCGGCCACCGAAGCCGCGCTCGCGGGATACCGCGCCGCGATATAATCGTGGATCCTGTCCTCTGCCGCGCGGTTTAACGCGCACGCCGCTTCTCGGGCGTCGGCATCATTGCAGCGCGTGCCTTCAATGACGAGGCAGCCGGCTGCCTCAGGGTCGGCAGCGTAGCGCCGCGCCGCCTCCTCGAGCAGGGCCGCGAGCGCATCGGCGACCGGCACGTCCTCCCGCAGGATCTGGTCGAGCGGGATGGCACCGGTGCCCCCCCAATGATCGAGCACGCGCGCATAGAGACCGGCCTTGCTACCGAAGGCTGCGTAAAAACTCGGGGGATTGATCCCCAGCGCATCGGTGAGGTCCGACACGCTGACCGCGTCATAACCCCGCGCGTGAAATAGCCGCTCGGCTACCGCAACCGCAGTGTCAGGGTCGAAGCGCCGCGGCCGCCCACGCGTTGAAGATCTATTTGTAATCATCGTTACAAAAAGCCTTGACGAAAGAATACCCGCTTTTATGTAGTGACCCCTACATTAATTAGCAAGGAATTCTCCCCATGTCTGCATTCCATGACAAATCGGTTCTGATTCTGGGCGGCAGCCGCGGCATCGGCGCCGCGATCGTTCGCCGCTTTGTGGCCGAAGGCGCAAAGGTCGTCTTCACCTACAATGGCTCGCGCGAGGCCGCTGAGGAGGTCGCGGCCGAGACCGGCGCCGCCGCCGTGCCGACCGACAGTGCCGACCGGGACGCAGTGATTGCGCGGGTACGTGAGTGCGGTCCGCTCGATATCCTCGTCGTCAATTCCGGCATCGCACTCTTCGGCGACGCTCTCGATCTCGACCCCGACGAGGTAGACCGGCTGATCCGCATCAACGTGACCGCTCCCTATCATGCCGCGGTCGAAGCTGCCCGGCACATGCCCGAAGGGGGGCGCATCATCGTGATCGGTTCGGTCAACGGCGACCGCATGCCCGTCCCGGGCATGGCCTCCTACGCGCTCAGCAAGTCGGCGCTGCAGGGCATGGCGCGCGGACTGGCGCGCGACTTCGGACCGCGCGGGATCACGATCAATGTCGTGCAGCCGGGCCCGATCGACACCGATGCCAATCCTGAAGACGGTCCGATGCGCGATATGTTGCACGGCTTCATGGCGATCAAGCGCCACGGACGTCCCGAAGAAGTAGCCGGAATGGTGGCCTGGCTCGCCGGTCCCGAGGCGAGTTTCGTCACCGGCGCGATGCACACGATCGATGGCGCATTCGGCGCTTGAGGTTCATGAGGGACGGCCGCCGCGGCCGCCCTTCATCGCCCGGTTCTTGGACAAGTAGGAGGTGGGCAAAGATCCGCGCATCCCAAGCGTGCCCCTGGGAGATTATACACTTTTCCCCTGTGGCGCTGGCGTCTTGGGCTTGTAGCGGCAAAGATCTGCAACCGGGCAGCGCCAGCACTGGGGAGTGCGCGCCTTGCAGATGTAGCGACCATGAAGAATCAGCCAGTGGTGCGCGCCAATGCGAAACGGACCCGGCACCTTCTTTTCCAGCTGCTTTTCAACGGCGAGCACCGTTTTTCCAGGCGCAAGACCGGTGCGGTTGCCGACGCGGAAAATATGGGTGTCGACCGCGAAGGTCTCCGCCCCGAAAGCCGAATTCATCACGACATTGGCGGTCTTGCGACCGACGCCCGGCAGCGCGACCAGAGCGTCGCGGTCGGCGGGAACCTCGCCGGCATATTCGCGAATGAGGATCTGCGACAGCGCAATGACATTCTTGGCCTTTGCGTTGAACAACCCGATCGTCTTGATATGCTCCTTCAGCCCCTCCTCGCCGAGATCGAGCATCTCCTGCGGCGTCTTCACCAGTTCGAACAGCTTGCGCGTCGCCTTGTTCACCCCGACGTCGGTCGCCTGCGCCGAGAGCACCACGGCGACGAGCAACTGATAAATATTGCCATATTCAAGCTCGGTCTGCGGGTCCGGATCGAGGTCCGCAAGGCGGCGAAAGAACTCGAAAACCTCCGTCCCGGTCAACGTCTTCACGATAGCCCCAGCACCTGCGGCATGGTGTAACGCCCCGGCTTCTGATGGATCAGCCACAACGCCGCCTTCACCGCACCGCGCGCAAAGATCATGCGGTTTTCAGCGCGATGCGACAGGGTGATCATCTCTTCGGGACCGGCAAAGATCACGTCATGGTCTCCCGCGACGGTGCCGCCGCGCAGGCTCGCAAAGCCAATCTTGCCATGACCGCGCGCGCCGGTGACACCGTCACGGCCGCGTTCGGAGCATTTGGAAAGCTCGACCCCGCGGCCCGCGGCGGCCGCCTCGCCCAAGAGCAGCGCAGTGCCGCTCGGCGCATCGACCTTGTTGCGGTGGTGCATCTCCAGGATCTCGATGTCCCATTCGGGGTCGAGCCGCGATGCCGCCTCGCGCACGAGATGCGAAAGCAAGGTGACCCCGAGCGAGGTGTTGCCGGTCTGGAGAACGGCTATGTCCTTTGCTGCATCGTCGATCAGATAATGGTGGCGCTCCTCAAGCCCGGTCGTACCGATGACGATCGGCCTTTTCGCCTCGACGCAGGCATCGAGCGTCGCCTCCAGCGCCCCAGGCGACGAAAAATCGACGAGCACGTCAGCCGCCGCCGCCACCTTGGCGACATTACCGCCCTTGTCCACGCCGCAGCTGCGCTGCCCTGCCTCCGATATCGCAGCGGCAAGCGCAACGCCCATCCGGCCCTCGCTCCCGATGATACCGATGCTGGTCATAATGCGTCCCCTCTCTTTCCTCCCCTTTAGCCCCCCGCCCCGGGCGAAGTCGAGACGCACGCCAGAAATGATCCTCGCCGCGAACCGGGGATGGCGGCATTCAGCGTCTCTCGACTTATCGAGATGCGGGCGGATATGGGAACCGCATGTCTTCGATTCGCAATATCGTCATTCTGACCGGCGCGGGCGTCTCAGCCGAAAGCGGCATCAATACCTTCCGCGACGCCGGCGGACTGTGGGAGGAGCACCGCGTCGAAGACGTCGCAACTCCTGAGGCGTTCGTGCGCGACCCAGACCTCGTCCATCGCTTCTACGACGCACGGCGCGCCGCGATCCAGGAAAAAGCCCCAAACGCAGCGCACGAGGCACTGGCCCGGCTCGATGCCGCATGGCCAGGCGAGCTGCTGATCGTGACCCAGAATGTCGACGATCTGCACGAGCGCGCTGGCGCGAAGAGGCTGATTCACATGCATGGCGAGCATCTCAATGCCAGGTGCACGGCGTGCGACCAGCGAAGCCCGTGGACGGGCCCGCTGATCAACCGCCCCGGCTGTCCCGCATGCGGCATGGCGGGATATCTGCGTCCCGACGTCGTCTGGTTCGGCGAGATGCCTTACAGGATGGACGAGATATATCACGCGATCAACCGCGCCGATCTTTTCGTGTCGATCGGCACATCGGGCGCCGTCTATCCCGCAGCTGGCTTCGTACGCGAGGCCCGGGCAAATGGCGCGCGGACGCTCGAGCTCAACCTCGAGCCGAGCGAAGGGAGCTATTGGTTCGACGCAGCGCGCCATGGTCCTGCCACCGTGCTCGTCCCGGCGTGGGTGGAGGAAGTGCTTGGCGGCTGAGGGAGTGACCGCTCGGGCAACCCCTTTCGGGAAGCAGCCCGCCCATCTCTCTTGTCCGCGGACCTGATCCGGGTTCTCGCGTCTTGATAGATCGAGCGGACCCTTACCGCCGCTTCGCAAAGAAATCCCGCAGCAGCGCTGCCGCCTCGCCCGCACCAATGCCGTCGAAGATCTCCGGGCGATGGTGAATGGTCGGCTGCGCGAAGAGGCACGGGCCGTGGACGACCCCGCCCCCCTTCGGATCGTCCGCCCCATAATAGAGCCGGCCGATGCGGGCTTGGGCGATCGCGCCGGCGCACATCGCGCACGGCTCCAGCGTCACATAAAGGTCGCAGCCGTCGAGGCGCTCATTGCCGAGTTTTGCCGCGGCGGCCCGAATCGCGACAATCTCGGCGTGCGCCGTCGGATCATGCGATTCGCGGGGGCGGTTGTGGCCTTCGGCAATGATCGCACCGTCCTTGACCACTACCGCGCCTACCGGCACTTCGCCCCAGTCGGCGGCGATCTGCGCAAGATCGAGCGCGCGGCGCATCGGTTCGGGCATAGGAAAAGGGGACATTTCCCACAGCTAATCGCTTGACGAATCCCCGGCAAGCCGATAAGCGCGCGCCTTTCCCGGCCCATCCGGTCTTGCCCTTCCCCGTTTTTCGGGAAGCGCCCGGACGCCGACCCGAATTTTTTGACGAGGAAGAGCATCATGTCGCGCATTTGCGAACTGACCGGCAAGGGCCGCCAGGTTGGCCACAATGTCAGCCACGCCAACAACAAGACCAAGCGCACCTTCCTGCCCAACCTGCAGAATGTGACTCTGCTTTCGGACGCCCTCGGCCGCGGCGTGAAGCTGCGGGTGTCGACCCACGGTCTGCGCTCGGTCGAGCATAACGGCGGTCTCGACAACTGGCTGCTCAAGACCAGCGACGATCAGCTGTCGACAAACGCCCGCAAGGTGAAAAAGGAAGTGGCGAAGAAGCTGGCCGAAAAGGCCGCCTGAGCCTCATCCAGCCGCTAAAGCAAAAGGCCGCCGGACGACCGCGCGGCCTTTTTGCTGTCGGGCAGACCGACGAGTTCGAATTGCAGCAGCAGGCTCCGCTGCCAGCTGTTGAAATTGTCGTCCGAGACAAGCCAGAGCCAGGTGCGACCATCGCGCACCTCGACCGCTGCGCCTTCGAAATTATCGGCAAGCCGCTTCGGCACCCGTCCGATTTCGCGCGAACGCACGAGCCTGTCGGGGCCGATGTTCGCGGGGTCGAGAACGCCGAGAATCGTCGTGAACACGGGGTCGGCGCCCAGCCTGCGATGGACGAGGAGGATTCGCCCATCGGGAAGCAGCGCGGCGTCGCTGACCGAGCCCTTGCCTTCGGCATCGTAGAAAAAGCGAACGGGCGGCGAGTCCGCCGTCACGGGATCGCCGGCGAAGACAAGCGCCTCGGATCCGCGCGCATTCTTGCCCGGCGCCTCACAAAACAGGATCGTGCGGCCGTCGGCGAGGCGGACCATTGCCTCGGGGCCCGCATAGGCCGACCAGCGCCGCATCGCCGCAGGAGCGGTGCGCGCCTCGATCCGCGACAGCCCCCGATCGAAGCGCCAGATCTGGTTCGTGCCCTCAAACGCCACAAGGCTCGTTCCGCTCGCAGAGTCAAAGACCATCGCCTCGGCGTCAATCATCGACTTCTTGCGCTTCCGGCCGTCGGGTGTGGGCAGCGCGGCGATGTGGACCGCCGCCACCTCGCCACCCGGCTGAAGGGTGAGCCGCGTCCAATAGCCCGTGTCGGAGACGAACTGGAACCGGCCGGGCGCCATGACCGTGACCGCCGACAGTCCGCCAAAGCGGCTGTGCGGGCTCGTGAGATGCCAGCCGCGCACAAAGCGGAGCATCCCTGTCTCCTCCTCTGCAAAGCCGAGCGGACGCGCTGTCACCTCTTGCCTATAGTCGTTCACCGGAAAGCGCATCGCTGTGCCGGGCATGGGACCGAGAAGGGCAAAGATCAGGGCGGCAGGAAGAAGGCGGCGCATTGGCGTCGACGTAGAGGGGCCGGCCGCCGAAGAAAAGAGCCCATGCCCTCCTTGCAAAACTGAACCTCAGGCAACCGAAGCTGAACGAAGGCCGACAGCGATGTTCAGGCTTGGCTCAATGCGAATCGCGCAGAACAGCCTCATCGATTCACCGCCCCCAGGAAGGGCCACTGAAGGAAGAAGGAGCAAGACGATGAAAAAGATGATGACGCTCTCCATCGCCGCCCTGATGTCCACCGCGATGCTGGGAATGGCGACCCCCGCCGCTGCGCAGACCGGCTATTATGACCGCAACGGCTATTCGAACTATTATGCCGGCTACGACCGCAACGATCGTCGTTATGACCGTCGCTACGATCGCCGCGCCGACCGTCGCTATTACAATAACCGCAACTACCGAAACGATCGCCGCCACTATCGCCAGTGCGACAAGGGCACCGGCGGCACGATCATCGGCGCGGTGGCAGGCGGTCTTGCCGGCCATGAAATCGCGGGCCGAGGCGACAAGACCGTCGGCACGATCATCGGCGGCGCAATCGGCGCCCTTGCTGGCCGCGCGATCGACAAGGGGAATGACGGCTGCCGCTAAGGGCTGACCCGACCTCCAACAAACTACTCCATCCTGCCCCCCGGCCGCATTCGCGCGGCGGGGGGCTTTGTTTGCGCGCCCGCCCCCCGGGATCCAACTTGCCATCATCGCCGGCCCCGCCTAATCTTGCTGCCAAGTGCACGTTCGCAACCATGCGGGCGGGTGAGAAGACAGGTCAAAATAGTCATGCGGCAAATGGCAGCGCCAACAGGGCGACCGCCGCGCACCGGTGCAGCGGTGACGAAAAACAGAAAGACGGGTGCCCCCGGGCTCCGCCCCACCGCGTTCACGCGACCAAAAAGCTATGCCGCAATCGATCTCGGCACCAACAACTGCCGCCTCTTGATTGCGCGGCCGCAGAATGGCGAACTGGTCGTGATCGACGCCTTTTCGCGCATCGTTCGCCTTGGCGAGGGGCTGCACTCCAGCGGGCGGATCAGTGAGGCTGCAATAGACCGCGCGGTCAGTGCGCTCGCCATTTGCGCCGACAAGCTCCGCCGCCGCCACGTCACACTGTCGCGCGCCGTGGCGACCGAAGCATGCCGCCGCGCTGCCAATTGCGACGAACTGGCAAGTCGGGTGCGGCGCGAAACCGGTATCGTGCTCGATGTGATCTCGGCGGCGGAAGAGGCGAGACTCGCAGCGCTCGGCTGTCACAATCTGATGGAGCCCGGCGACGGCCCCGCGCTGATCTTCGATATCGGCGGCGGGTCGACCGAATTGATGCATGTCGATTCGGATGGCCAGGAGATTACGATCCGAGACTGGATCAGCGTGCCCTGGGGTGTCGTATCTCTTACCGAACATGTCCCGCCAGCCGAGGACAGTCTCGAAGCCCGGCAGGCAAGCTACGCCCAAATGCGCGCGGTGACGCGCGATGCCTTTGCCGCTTTCGCCCAGCGCGCGTCGCGCTTCGCCGGCGAGCCGCTGCGCCTGCTCGGGACCAGCGGCACTGTAACGACGCTCGCCAGCGTTTTCCTCGATCTCCCGCGCTACGACCGGCGCGCGGTCGACGGGCTGGTCGTCCCTGCCGATGCGATGCGGGCAATCAGCCGCCGGCTCGCGGAAGCAAGCCTTAGCGACCGCGCGGAGATCGGCTGCATCGGCCGCGAGCGCGCCGACCTCGTCGTCGCGGGCTGCGCGATTCTTGAAAGCATCATCGACCTCTGGCCCGCGGCGCGGATCGGGGTAGCCGACCGGGGCATTCGCGAGGGCATCTTGCGTACGCTGGCAGGACAGAGCCGCACCGTTCCGGTGATCCGCCGCGAGTATCGCAAATGAGCCGCAAGGGAGGCAGCGGGGGTCGAAGCGGACGCGGCGGGCTGCACGAGCGGGTAAAGACCGCGCGGCGGCGTACCGCCTCGTCGACGCGCTGGCTGCAGCGGCAGCTCAATGATCCCTATGTCCGCCGCGCGCAGGCAGAAGGTTATCGCTCGCGCGCGGCCTACAAGCTGATCGAGCTCGACGAGAAATTCGGCTTCCTCAAAAAATCACGCGCGGTCGTGGATCTCGGGATCACCCCCGGCGGCTGGTCGCAGGTTGTGCGCAAGGCAAACCCGCGCGCGCGGGTGGCGGGGATCGACCTTCTGGCCTGCGAGCCGATCGAGGGGGTTGCGATCCTCGAAATGGATTTCATGGATGACACAGCCCCCGCTGCGCTGATCGACGCGCTCGGCAGCGCGCCCGACCTTGTCATTTCGGACATGGCAGCGAACACGGTTGGACATCCGCAAACGGACCATCTGCGCACCATTGCGCTTGCCGAGACCGCCGCTGATTTCGCGGTGCAGAACCTGCTGCCCGGCGGCGCCTTTGTCGCCAAGGTCTTTGCAGGCGGCGCCGACCGGACCCTTCTGACACTGCTCAAGCGGCATTTTACGACCGTCAAGCACGCCAAACCGCCTGCGAGCCGCAAGGGATCGCCCGAACTTTATGTGATTGCCCAGGGCTTCAAGGGGCGCAGCGACGCAGCCGAAGCGGCCGAGGCAGAGGAAAGCGCCCGTTAGCTCGAGGAGGGGCTGCGGGCCGGACTGGGGAGAGAAAGAATGAATGGGTCGGGCAAATCCGTTGCCGCGGTAACGATCGCGGCGCTGATGCTGGCATCGTGCGGCGGCGGAGGCGGGGGAGGCAGCAGCGCACCGCCCGTCACCGTCACGCCGACGCCGTCTCCGACCCCCACGCCGACGCCGACCGCCGGCTGCAGTCTCTCGTCGCGCCAGGCCTTTGCCAAGGCGGTGATCGACGAATGGTATCTGTTCCCCAGCGATGTCGCCGGCAACGTCAACCCTGCGAGCTATGGCGACGTGCAGACCTATATCGACGCGCTGCTCGCGCCCGCGCGTGCGCAGGGCAAGGACCGTTATTTCACCTACATCACTTCGATCGCCGAGGAGGATGCCTATTATGCCAGCGGGTCGAGCGCCGGCTTCGGCGTCCGTCTTGCCTACAACCCGTTCACCCAGCGCATCGTCATTGCCGAAGCCTATGAGGGCGCCCCGGCGCTCGCAGCCGGAATCGACCGGGGCGCGGAGATCTCGGCAATCGGGACGAACAGCAGCAATCTTCGCACGACTGCGAGTATCGTCGCGGCCGAAGGCACGGCGGGGCTGATCAACGCACTCGGCCCTGACGAAGCCGGGGTGACGCGCGTGCTGAGGATCACCGATGCATCGGGGACACGCAACGTCACGGTCACCAAGGCCGAGTATGACATCGACCCTGTCTCGGACCGCTATGGCGCGAAGATCATAACCGAGGGCGGACGGCGCTACGGTTATCTCAACCTGCGCACCTTCATCACTTCGGCGAACGCACAGCTTCGCGCTGCCTTCCAGAATTTCCGCGATCAAGGCGTGACCGACATCATCATTGACCTGCGCTACAATGGCGGCGGACTCGTATCGGTCGCCGAGCTGTTCGGCGATCTATTGGGGCGCAATCGCAACGCGAGCGACCTGTTCGACGAGATCAAGTTCCGGCCCGAAAAATCAGCCGAGAACAGCCAGCATTTTTTCACAGCGCAGCCTCAGTCGATCGCGCCGACCCGGCTCGCCTTCATCGGCACGGGATCAACAGCGTCGGCGAGCGAATTGGTGATCAACAGCATGCTCCCCTATCTCGGCCCCAACATGACGCTGGTCGGCAGTGACACCTATGGCAAGCCGGTTGGCCAGATTGCGCTCGACAAGGCCTCGTGCGACGACCGGATGCGCGTGATCGCCTTCGCGCTCACGAACGCCGATGGCCAGGGGAACTATTATAACGGCCTCGCTTCCAAAATCCCGAACAGCTGCGCCGCCGACGACGATCTCGGCTTCCCGCTCGGGGATCCGCGCGAAGCCTCGGTGCGCGCGGCAATCGACTTCCTGTCGGGGCAAAGCTGCACCGCGCGCATCGCGGACACACGCTCGGCCTCGGCGAGCCGCATGACCGCAAGCCCAGCGCCGGGCCCCGAGATGCTCGTTCCCGCGAAGCCGACGACCGCCCAGCGCGAACTGCCGGGGCTGTTCTGACGGAGCGCAAGGAGCGCAAGGCCTGTCGCAAGCGGCTGGCCCGCTTTTCCTGAAGACTCTTCCGCGAGCGACGCGTGTGTTTTGCAACGCGACAATCAACGGCGCTTGAAAGCGCGTGGCTCGTTGACCAAGATCAAAGAAAAAATTGGGCCTGATCAATGCCCTCATCGGGTACCGCATTCATGGGGTCTCCATCAACAGAGGAGAAAACCCCATGAAAGCCCTCCATCTCCCCCTCGCAGCGCTTGTTGCTGCGATGATGGTACCCGGCACGGCGACGGCGAAATCCGGCGGCGTGCAGGTGAAGATCTTTGCAACCTATGTAGCGCCCGATGGCAAGATTACCGCGATCAAGACCGACCAGATTGGCCTTCCCGCCGGAACCCAGTCCAAGGCCGATGACAATGTCGCGCCGACGGTCGCGATCGAATATTTCCTGTCTGATACCCTCTCACTAGAAACCATCGCCGGGGTGACCGTGCACGACGTGAGCGGCCGCGGTGCGCTCGGCGGCACGACGCTCGTGTCCGACGCGAGCATCGTTCCTGCAACACTCACTTTCAAATATCATTTCGGCAAGGAAGGGGGCATGCGGCCCTATGTCGGCGCAGGACCGAGCTATTTTATCTTCATCGACGAGAAACCCGGTGCCACCACGCTGGCCCTCGGCGCGACGCGGCAAAAGATGGGCGACAAATTGGGCGCAGCCTTTCAAGCCGGGGTCGATATTCCGCTCAACGATCGCGGATTTGCGATCTCGCTCGACACCAAGCGCTATATCCTGCGCCCGACGGCCACCTGGTACGCGGGCAGGACGGAGGTACTCAAGACGCGTCACACGCTTGATCCCTGGGTCGTGAGCGTCGGTGCCGCCTTGCGCTTTTGACCTCGGCATGCCCGCGCCGGACTCGCGGCCTGGCGTCCCGTCGGAGCTGCGTCCTGCGAAATCGGCGGTGCCGGACGCGGTGCCACCTTTCGCTCCGGTGGCTGCCATCGACGTCGCCCCTTCACCGCTGCGAGGGGCAATGGGGGCATGGCTCCGGAGCACCGTAGGTCCCTGATTATTTTTCATTTCCATCATAGCGTGACCGTGTCGGCACCCGCTTGACACGACTCCGCCCGTGGTATTCAAACGGACCAATTTCGATCTTGTCTCAGGGGTGAGATATGACACGGATCGACTTCGTTAAACGCGCGATCCTCAAAGGGTCGCGGCCCGTTCCAGCGACGCTCGGCTGGGTTTTCACCGCATTGGCAATTCCGACGCTGCTTCGCTTCGCGATGAACCCCTTCTTCGACGCGCGCCTTCCCTACCTCGTTTATTTCCCCGCGGTGTTGCTGGCAGCCGTTTTTCTCGGTTGGCGTCCAGGAACCATCGTCGCGATCGGGTCTGCGATCCTCGCGAATGTCGCGTCTGGGGTTTGGCTCGCGAACAATTGGAGCGGCCCGCAAACGCTGCTAAGCGCGGCCCTGTTCGGTCTCGCTTCCGCGTTGATGATATTGGTTGCGCAAACGCTGCGCCGTTCGGTCGTCGAACTGAAAGCCACGATCGAGCGCGAACGCAACCTTGCCGCCGAGCTCGGGCATCGGGCGAAGAACCATCTTGCTCTTATCGAAGCACTGGCGCGGCAGTGTGAGAAGCAGGGGGAGAGCGCCGAAACCTTCTTCGAGCGCCTGCTTCCGCGCATCCAGGCGCTCGCCCGCGCGCAGGATCTGCTCACGCGCACCGGCTGGGGCCCCTGCCCGCTCGCATGGTTGGTCAAGGAGGCGCTTCTGCCTTTTTCCGATCATGGCGGCATCACACTGGATGGACCCGACGTGTCCATCCCGCCGAGCCAATGCACGCCAATGATTATCGCCGTTCACGAGCTTGGCACCAATGCTGCGAAATATGGGGCGCTCTCGCAGCCGTCGGGGCAGGTTGCCATTCACTGGGAGGATCCAGCTGACGGATCCGGAATCCGCTTCCACTGGAACGAGCGCGGCGGGCCCGAAGTGACCGAACCCCAAAGACGCGGCCTCGGAACAAGGCTACTCGCGCGGCTGCCGGTCTTTACCGATTTTGCGCACGAGTTTCCGCCCGGCGGCGTTAGCTGCCGCTTCCGCCTGAAGCCGGAAATTGCATGACCTCAGGCGCAGTCCGGTGACGCACGCCCTATCCGCCTTGCCACTTGCATGGTCGATGCGCCGTCGCGACTGGGCCTATTGGAAATGCCCTTCCGGTGAAATATAAAGCTACAGCCTTTATCTGCCGATCAGATCGTCGCGTTGGGATCGATCAGCTCGTGCAGTTGCCAACTCGCGCAAGCGGCATAGACCGGAAGGGCGCGAAATGGATCGTGGTCAGAAGCGCGCCCCAGGGGCGACACTTTGCCGGTCCCTTAACGCCGGGCTGCCTTTAGCTGGGTCATTGCATCTGGCGTTACAGGCCAATGGCGACACCGCCATTTTTCCAGAAAACTATTGATAATATGGAAATCGGCTCTTCCTCGTGAACGGGGGATGAGGGAAATTGGGTTAGACTTGTCATAGGAAGGACAAGTCTGATGAAGAAGAAGGCTGATCAGGGAATCGACGGCATATTAGGGCTGTCGGATGTTGAGATTGTCCGTGTCGAGCGGCGACGCGACATTCGTGTGTGGGCGCGGCCAACGAAGCGGC
>NZ_FUYP01000029.1 GCF_900168005.1 Sphingopyxis flava | reverse complement strand
TGCGTCAATGCGACCAGGGACTATGTGCAGGGCCGCATGATCGTCACCGCAGGACTTCGCGCCTCCCCTGAGCAGCTCGCCGATGCCGGCACGCCGCTCAAGGCGATGATGGAGCGAGTCGTCGGTTGACCGGTGAATAGGAGAGGCTTTCGCGAAGGATGGGCGAGCCTACATCGAAATACCGATCCCCCGTCCACTCCCAAGATATTGCTGGATATCCTGGGACAGCTTTTTCGTGCTGGCGGCGTCGAGGCCAAGCTGCTTTCGCCGGCTCAGGAGCAGCGCCCCGAGTTCCGGGTCGCGCTCGAGGCTCTTCGCCATGCTCGCCAGTTTGGCGCGCGCTTCACGGCGCGCGGCATGGCTTGCTCCATCTTTCGCCCGCGCGCTTTCCTTCGTCCAGGCGCTGACAAACTGCTCCGCGCGCTTCTCGGTTTCGGCCGTCAGGCGGGCCTGCTCACGCGCTGCGGCATTGCGCTCGGCCGCCCTTGCCGCCTGGCGCTGCTCCATCTCGGCAATCGCGCGCCCGGTCCGCCCTTCGGCCGCCTCGCGGGTGAGCTTCTCGCTCTGCCCGAACGCTTCCCGCAGTTCGGTCGCACCGCCAGGGCGCAGCACATCGAGCGCCTTCCCGGCGCTGCGGTAAGTCTCAAGCTCCTGCGGCGACTCCTTGCCCCCCTCGCGCCGGATCTCGACAATCGCCTTGGTGACGCGCGCAAAGCGTTCGATCGCCTTTTCAAGCTCGCTGCGCGCTGAAGAAGCACCGAGCGATCGAATGCGCGATCGCAGGTCCGCGATCCCGGAACCGCGCTGACCTCGATAATCGCTGGCCATATCCTTGCCGCGCTCACGCGATGCGGCGCTTATGAGCCTCGATTGGTTCGCAAAATCGTCGCGCCCATAGTAAAGATCGACAGCCAAGCGATGTCTGGATAGTGCGACATAGATCGAGTGGCTGTCCACCCCCTGCGTCGCGAGCAC
The DNA here is from genome assembly GCF_900168005.1 of Sphingopyxis flava. Lineage (GTDB taxonomy): Bacteria > Pseudomonadota > Alphaproteobacteria > Sphingomonadales > Sphingomonadaceae > Sphingopyxis > Sphingopyxis flava. The sequence continues at coordinate 42,527 of NZ_FUYP01000029.1, read as the reverse complement.
CTGGGCGCGATCGACCGTCATCCCCTGCGCCTTGTGAATCGTCGCTGCATAACCATGGTCGACGTGGGCGTAATCCTTGAGGTCGAACGCGACGCTGCGCCCGTCATCGAGCATCACGCCCATCCGCACTGGGTGCACGGACTGCACCGTCCCGAGCGAGCCGTTCTTGACGCCGAGCGCGCGCTCATTCTTGAGGAACATGATCCGGTCGCCCGGCGCAAAGACGCGCGTTCCGCGCTCAACCTCGAGCGCCACTCCATCGCCGAGCGCGCCGCGGGCCTTCAGCCGTTCACGCACCGCCTTGTTGAGCTGCTTGCGCTCGGCATTGGTATGGGTGAGGATGATGCGACTTGCTTCGGGATGGGTTTGGCGATCGCGTTCCCAGGCATCGACCAGCGCGGTGCGCGCCGCCTCGCGTGTGTCGGCTGCATGAACGAAGCCCGCCTCGGCATAGCGCGCGATCGCCTCGCCTGTCCTCCCTGTGGCAAGCTCGCGCGTTGCTTCGCGTTGCCAGTCCGCCCGCTGCCGGCGGATGTCCATGATCTCGATCGCGCCGTGCCGCTCGGCGGCGGCGCGAAAGGCAGCGCCCGCCTCGATCGCCTGAAGCTGCTGCGGGTCGCCGACGAGAACGATCTTGGCGCCGCGGCGCTCGGCCTCCGACACGATGCGTTCGAGCTGACGCGTCCCGACGAGGCCCGCCTCGTCGATGACAAGGACATGCTTGCCGGTCAGGCGCGCGCGATCATTTGCCCATTGATGCTCCAGGCTTGCAAGCGTGCGCGAGGCGATGCCCGAGCCCTGTTCGAGACCCTCGGCGGCGACGCCCGCGAGCGCCGCTCCCTGCACCTGGTAGCCCGCGGCCTCCCATGCCTCGCGCGCGGCGCCAAGCAGCGCGCTCTTGCCCGTCCCCGCATAGCCAATGACATTGCTGATCCCGCGCGCGCTGGTGATGTGCTCGAGCGCGCCGCGTTGCTCGGCGGAAAGTTCAAAGCCCCGAGCCGAGGCCCGCGCGAGTGCGTGCTCGCGGTGACGATCGCCGACGCCGTGACGGCGTCTTGCGTCGAGGGCGTCGGTCGCGCGCTCGAGCCGTTTCTCGATCTCGATCATCGCGCGCGACGTAAAGCGCTCGTCGCCGCGCGCGTCCTTGCCGAGCGATATCAGCTCGGGCGAGGATTTGACCGCTGCCATCACCGCGTCGAACTGCTCCTTGCCGTCGCTATGGCGGTGCGCGAACATCGCAAGATCGCGTGTGGTGAAGGTAGCTTGCCCATGGGTGATCGCGTCGATCGCGGTCGCGGGGTTGGCGATGAGCCCTTCGCCGTTTGAGCGCGCGATCTCGGCATGCTCGGCAAGGCGATCGGAATGGAGGCCCCGCGCCGCCATACGCAAGGCTGCAGCACCGATCTTATTTTGAGGTTCAAGGTCGCTCCCTTGCGCCTTCAGGCTGCGGTGATCGATCCGGGCATCGATATCGAGGGTCGCCAGGCGCTCATTGACGTGGTCCGCCCATGCTGCCCGCCAATGCATCAGCAGCTCTCTGCGGCCCCATTCGGTTACCTTGGGCCCGAACGCTGCGGGACCTTCCTGGCCGGCCCTTGTCTCGCGCATTGTCAGCATGACATGCGCGTGCCGATTGGGGCCCCCTCGTGCACCGATGTCCCAATGCACATTGAGGTCGGCGACCATGCCGCGGTCGACAAATTCGCGTCCGACGAAATCGCGGGCCAATTCGATCCCCTGCCCTTGGGTCATCTCGCTGGGGATGGCAAACACGATCTCGCGGGCGAGCTGCGCGTCCTTACGGATCTCGCGGGCCTCGACATCATTCCAGAGCCATTCACGATTTAACCAGCGCTCATTCGCGCCTTCAGGAAGCAGGACCTCGCTGTGCACGACGCCAGCCTTGTTCGAAAAATTGCGGGTGCGCCCGTATCGCTCATCATAGAGCCTGCCGGCCGAACGATAGGCTGCCGCTGCGACCGCACTGCTGCCCGAAGAGCGGGAAATGACGCTCACCTGGAAATGATAGATCGCCATGAGGGCGGTCCATTTACAGCAAGATGCGCGCCTCCGCACGCGGCAAAACCCTCTTTATGGGCGATTCTGTCGCGGATTGTGTCATATGATCTCGTTATATTTCAGCGCCTTGTTTGACGCAGCGACTCGGCATAGTTGGTTCGTCCGACCCATTGGATGGAAGGACGGACAATGCCAAAACCGCGTGATTTTGATGCCGAGCTGCGAACGCTCAGCGACCGATCGAAGGCGCTCAAGACGAAAAGGCAATGCCAGCTTGGCGAGCTGGTAGGAGCCACCGGGGCAGCTGCCCTCTCGATCGAACAGCTTGCCGGCGTGCTTCTCGATGTTGGCGGCGCGGATGCTTCGCGAAAGGAGGCGTGGCGCGAGAGCGGCGCCGACTTTTTTCGCCCGGGCCGCTCCCGCGCTCGCAAAGGGGCTTGCAGCGACCGACGCCGCGCAGCGCCGCGCCACACAGGCCCGCAATCGCCTTCAGGCGACGCGCGCCTGGCATGACAGGCGCGTCCGGCTCATGAAACGCCAACAGCGCGCGCGCCGATTGATCGAGCTCGGCAGGCTTGTCGTGAAAGCCGAACTCGCCGAGCTTGCCGCCGATGATCCCGCGATCCTTTTGGGCCTCTTCCTCGAAGCGGCTGCGACGCTCAAGGGCGACGAGCGCGATGTGAAACTAGCGCTCTGGCGCGAGCATGGACGCCGCGTCCTGGCCGATGAGAATGGTCATCGCCCGTGATCGGGAAGGCGCTTTCGCGATCAGTGCTGCGTGACGTGGATAAGCGACCAGTCGTAGCCGAGCGCCTTCACGCGCGCCTCGAGCTCGTCAAGAGTTCGGGGCGCGGGCCTGGCCTCCCTGGTCAATACCCAAAGGTAGCGCCCCGATGGCTCGCCCACGATCGACCATTCATAGTCGTCGCCATGGTCGAGGACCCAATAATCGCCATAGAAGGGGCCAAAGAAGGAGACCTTGAGCTTGGCATTGGTCGCGCGGTCGGCAAGCTTCGCTTTGCCGGTCGATTTGCGCCGCCTGCCCTGAGGCCCGCCCGTGCGACCCTGGTTCACGACGCGCACGCTCCCGTCAGGGCGGAGCGAATAATCCGCCGTCACCGCTTCGAGCCCTTCCTCGAACGAGGCATCATAGCGGAATTGTTCGTACCAGCGCCCCATGTAGCGTTGAAGTTCGACGACCTTGGCAGGCTCGGGAACGGCGTGGTTTCCGACCGGCCCGGGACGCGGATAATATCTCCACAGAAGATAGGCGAGCGGCGCAGCGATCGCGGTCGCCGCGCCAGCGGCAAAGACGGGTCTTTTCATGGATACTCCCTCAGCAATGCTCGTCCCGGCTTCTACGCATGAAATCCGCGCGTCGTTGCCGCGCGGCGGGCGCCGCGCGCTGGGTATCGGCTTTCGCGGGGCACGAAGAAGAGGCGCCCTCTGGCGGCGCGCAGGCGGCCTGGCGGCGCGCCCGTGCTCAGGCGGCATCGCGGTCCGGATCAAGGTCCGCGACGGTGAAGCTCATGGGATTGCGCAGCCATAGGTCGACCTCGCTCGCCCGCCAGCCGCAGCAACGCGCCGCGATCTTGTGCTGCGCCGGGAAGGTCCCCGCGGCGATCTTTCGGTAGAGCGTTGCGCGGCTGAGGCCGGTGAGGTTCAGGACTTCATTGAGACGCATCATGCGCAAGCGAGACTGAAGTGCCATGCGGTCATCCTCCATGTGCTGGCAGGCCATAAGCCGACATGACCGCATTGAAGATGATGGGCCCTGCGCTCGTCAACACCGCCCCAGGGCAAGGTTTCGCTCGCAGAGCGGCTACGTCGTATTTTAGCGTAGAATAGGAAACTCTAGCGTAGAATCGGCGGGTTTTGGCCAGGCAAAATAATTATTCTCACGCCGTCTCAGGAGCGCGCGGCGGGACTTGATGAGGCCGCCTTTGAGGGCCAGATTCTCCTGAATGGCGCGCCGCGCTCGCCGATTCGTCCCGAGGAAGTGTACCGCCAGCGCGCATGCGGTCGCCGCTCGCGCGGCGGATTGTCTCGTCGCGGCGCGGCGGGGACGAAGGCGGGCGTCACGCGCCTTAGCCCCGCCCGGCCGGACCGCAACCCGCGTGCGGGTCCTGCACTTCGTTGCGGTCCTTCGGATGCGGCGCGCCCGATGCAAGCGGGGCTGCCGGCTCCTTCCTGCCGCCCACCTTCCGCCCCCGTCCGGGCCGCAAGTGCGGTGGCTGGAAAGAGATGAGGATATGCGCAGAGAGCTAAACGAGAGAGCAAACCTCTATTTTAAGGTCACGAGCAAGGTCATCGCCGAGCTCGAGGAAGAGCGGCTGCCCTGGCTGCAGCCCTGGGATCGCGCAGCATGGCTCGCGGTGCTGCGCTGCGATGAGAGGGCGATCTTCCGCGCTGCGGGCCTGGCGATCCGGACGCGCGTCTCTCTCCTCGCCTTTGCAGGAGCGGAGCCGTGAGACGTCGCGACCTCTCCAAGGTGAGCGATGAGGACGCCGAACGCCGCATGCGCATCGCGCTTTCCAAGATGAGCGCGCGGCAGGGCGATATCCTGTTCGCGATCCGCTTCGACAAGACCCCCTTTGACGAGCTCGCCGCGCGGCATGGCATTACCGTCGAGGAGGTCACCGAAGATTTTGCGCGCGCGCTCGGCATCTGGTCGCGCTGCCTCCATGCGCGGCTGCCCTGGCTCGTCTGGCCATGGCTATGATCCAAAGCGGGCCGGATGGGCTTGCCATCCGGCCCGGCGCCTTTCAGGGTGGCCTCATGCGAACCGGCCTTGATCATCTCCCGCCAGCCAAGCAGCGCGAGCTTGCCGAGGTCGTGCGCATCCTGTTCGAGGAGTTTGCCGCCGCGCATGCGCGCGGCAATGCCGACTGGAACCGGAAGGGCCGCATTCTCAAAATTCTGCTCTACGGCAGCTATGGCCGCGGCGACTGGGTCGATGATCCGATCGGGGGATACCAATCAGATTATGACATCCTCGTCGTGGTCAATTATGACCGGCTTACCGAGTTCGAGCATTGGTCGGCGGCCGAGGACCGCCTCATGCGCGCGTTCACGATCGCGAAGACGCTGACTGCCCCGGTGAGCTTCATCGTCCATTCGCTGAAGGACGTGAACGCGCAGCTTGAGCGCGGGCGACCTTTCTTCGTCGATATCGTCGAGCAGGGCATCGCGCTCTACGAGGCCGAAGGGTTCGAGTTTGCGCAGCCGCGCAACCTGCCGCCCGAGGAAGCGCGGGTCGAGGCGGAGAAGTATTTTGACTGCTGGTTTCCGAAAATCGGCTCGGCCCGTCGCGGTGCCCTGCACTACATCAACGATGGCCAGCCCCTTGATGCGGCTTTCACCTTTCATCAGGCAGCGGAGCGCGCCTACCATTGCGCTCTTCTCGTGAACACGTTGTATGCGCCCAAGTCGCACCGGCTCAATTTCCTCCGCTCGCAGTGCGAGCAGATCGCACCCGCGCTCATCGAAGCCTGGCCGCGCGACAACAAGTTCAGCCGCCGCTGCTTCGAGCTGCTGCGCCTCGCCTATGTCCAGGCGAGATACTCGCCTCAATTCAAGATCAGCGCCGAGGAACTGAGCTGGATCAGCGAGCGCGTCGCCGTGCTCGAGCGTCTCGTCGAGACGATTTGCCGCGAGCATATAGCAGCGCTCGGCCAGGCGTTCTCCTCGCAAACAAAGTGAAGTCGATCTCCCCGCGGCGGGGAGGCACCCGTACATACTGGATCAGAGCCAGCCCGCTGTCTGCGCAATCACCCAGAGACCGATCACCAGGAAAAGTGCCGCCGTGATCGCTCGCACGGTGCCGAGGTTCACGCGCTTCAGCAGCTCATTGCCAAGGAAAATCGCCGGGACGTTGGCGATCATCATTCCGAGCGTGGTCCCGGCAGTGACCCAGAGGACGCTTTGATATTGCGCGCCAAGCGCAATCGTCGCCACCTGCGTCTTGTCACCCATTTCGACGACAAAAAAGGCGACGAGCGTCGTCAGGAAAGCGCCGAAGCGCGGCTTCGGTGCCTCCTCATCGTCCAGCTTGTCGGGAATGAGCGTCCACACCGCCATCGCGAGGAATGAGGCCGCAATCGCGTAGCGGAACACAGGGCTGTCGAGGAACGCCGCGGCCTGCACGCCCAGCAGCGCGGCGAGTGCGTGGTTCGCGAGGGTCGCGACCAGAATGCCCAAGATGATCGGAAGAGGACGATGGAAACGCGTCGCGAGAAGAATGGCGAGCAGCTGCGTCTTGTCGCCTATCTCGGCGAGGGCGACGACGGCGGTCGACGTCAAAATGGCTTCCATGAACAAACCCCCGGGCCGGGCGGCAGCGCGATTCCAACGGCTGTCGAACCCGCCGCCCGGCCTGGACGAAAGGTCGACGCCATTGGTCTCGCCCAAGCGGTGACCCGCTTCCACCGCACCACGGCCTCTCGGCCGAGTATGTTGACGCGGCGGCCCGCCCCGAACGGGCGGCTGGCTACTCCCCAGATGACGAAGACCCGTTAGACGGCGGATCGGCCCAAGGCAAGCCCCGCGAGCACGGGGCTATTGTGGGGGTGGTTCGCCTGGTTCGCCGTGCTCGGCCGGGACCGAGGGATCAGCGCCGGCGGCCTTTGCCGCTCGCTCGGCCTCGGCGATGTCGGCGTCCATCGCCTTCGCCCTCGCATCGACCTCCTTCACGGCTCTCTCGTAGCGCGTCTCGAAATCGGGCTCTTTCTTGCAGGCCCCGATGGAGAGAAGCACAAGCAGGAGGAATGCCAAGCGCATCAATAATCCTTGCGATAGCGGATCGAGAGGTTCGACTGGCCCGAGCCCCCCGCCTGGCTGAGGAGCGACAGCGCGCGCGACAGGCTGATCTCGAGCTGGGTCGCGGTATAGCCGCGCGCGTCGGTGATCACCTCAAGATAGATATCGTTCGAAATATATTGGCCGGCGGCGAGCGCCGTCCCGCGGCCCTGCGTATCGTCGGGCCCCAGGAGGCGCAGCCGGTCGATGCCCGTTGCCGACTGGAGCGCGCCCAAGGGACTGAGCCCTCCGCCTCCGCTGCGCAGCGCATTGAGCGACGAGGCGAGCTGTACAGCCTGGAGCGGCGACAGCGTCGTGATCGAATCGCCGAAGAGAATGCGCGAGACGATTTCGTCCTGCGGCAGCCCCGGCACGCTCGAGAAATTGATCTGCGGGTTCATCGCGCGCCCCGAAACCGCGACATTGACCGTCACCTCCTCGATTGTGTCGCTCGCAAGAAGGCGGATCGAGGGATCATAGGCATCGCCCGTCGGGAAGGTCACCTTGCCCTCCTCAAGATCGAACGAGCGGCCAGCAAAGCCGAGCGTGCCGCGCACGAGGTCGATTTCACCGGTCACGCGCGGCGCCTCGGTCGTGCCTTGCAGCGTCACGTCGGCCTGCCATTCGGATTCGAGGCCCATGCCGCTCACATAGATCTGGTCTGGCGCGCGCAGGCGGATGTCGAGACGGATGAGATCAAAGAGGCTGCCGCCGACGGCCGCGAGCCCCTCGCCGCTGATGCGCTGGCGCCCTGCTGGAGGCTTGCGGCGGACGCCGGTGAGCACCGGCACTTGCGCCGCGCCTTCGCGCACGATCCGGTAGCGCGTTTCGGGAAGCATGAGGCTCCCCGAGAGGAGCGCCGCCTGCCCCTTAACCTTTTCGAGGGTCAGATTGCCGGTCGCGCGCGCGCCGATATTGTCGCTGCGCGCGAGCCGCGCATTGTCGAGCGTCGCCTCGATCTTCATCGGATAACCGTCGGCGGCGGCGAGGCTCACAAAGCCATTCGCGCTGATCGACCCGTCGCCCGCGCTTGCGGTAAATTGCTCGATCTCGAGCCGGTTGCCGGTGAAGCGGCCGTTCGTGGCAATATTGGTGAGCCGCGTCCCATAGGCGAGATTCTCATAGACCATGCTGTTCCCGCGTACGACGCCGTTCAAACAGGGGTCGGCGACACGGCAGCTGAAATCGGCGGCCAGCGCGATCGGGCCGGACAGGCGCTGCTCGCCCGTTCCGACGAAGGAGAAGAGGGTTTCGGCGGGACCATTGTAGCGGACGCCGCCCGACAGCGGCGCCGCGCTGAGGCGTGTTGTCCAGGGACCCGCGCCTGGCCCCAGCGGACGGAGCGAGGCCTGCAGCCGCCCGATCACGCTGCCGCGCTTGCGGATCACGGCGCGCGCCTCGCCGCCGTCGGCGAGCAGCTTGCCTGCAAAATTAATGTCCACCGGCTCGCTCACCGTCGCTGCGGTCGTACGGGTAAAATTGTTGATCGTCAGCCTGGCGTCGGCGCGGGGAAAGGCATCGGCGCTCGCCTGCTCGAAATCGAGGCTGCCGCTCGCGCGGCCTCCAAGCCCCATGTCGGGATAGACGGCGTTGAGGAGCGTCATGTTGACGCGGTCGAGCCGGCTCTGGAGCATGATCCCCTCGCCGAACCGCCCGGCAAGACGAGCGCTGCTGCCGCGCCCGAGATCGATGGTGGTCGGCAGTAGTTCATAACCATCGGCGCCGGGGATGATCCGCGCGGGCGACGCCGTTTTGAGGGCGATGCCCGCCGCACGCCCCTGCACCGAGGCACGCCAGAGTTCGGGCTGAAGGTCGGCGTTCACCGCAACGCGGAACGGAACGCCGCTCACCCCCTCGACGAGGGCCTGCGCCTTGCCGCGTCCATCCTGATAATCGATCTTCACGCGCCCCACGGCAATGTCGACCTCGCGGAAGCGCGTCGAAGCAAGCTGAATGTCCGCTATCACCCGCGGCTGGTCGTAGAGCGTGACGTCGGCATCGACGACTGCCGATCCCACCCGGAGCTGCGCCGAGCCCGGCAAGGTGACGTTATTGGCCCGCACATTGATCGCGGCGGCCTGATACTGACCCGCCGCGCTGAGGCGGACGAGCCCGCCAAGCCCCTGTCCCGCAGCATCGAGCCGCCCGACGAAGGGGCCCGCCGCGCTCTGGACGAGCCGCCCCTGCATCACGATGCCCGAAAGGTCCGCGCGCTCGACGTCGATTGTCAGCGGTCCGGTTGCCGTGAGCAGAACGACATCAGCTGACAAGGGACCATAGTCAGTGTCGCCGGTCGCAGCGAGCCGGTAGCCGTTCGGCGCACCGTTGAGTCGCGCTTCGAGATTAGCAAGCCCAATCCCGAGCCCGGGGCGCTCGGCGCGCAGCACCGCGCGCGGGTCGCTGACCGTGCCCGCAACCTCGACGCCGAGCGGGCCATAGTCCGCCGACTGCGCACGGGCCGCGAGCCGGATGCGGCCGTCAGGCGCATAGCTCCCCTGCCCGCCGGTGACGCGAAGGCGCGGCGCGCTCAGCCGCAGATTCGAGAAGCGGACAATGCCGTCGGTGCCGTAGCGGACGTCGGCGCTCGTCACGGCATTGCCGCCGAGGAGGTCGCGCACCCCCGAATTGAAGAGCTGCGTCGAGCGCGCCCGGACGCGCCCCGCAATCGCCCAGCCGCCGCGCGGCTCGGTCTTGAGATCCATCCGCGTGTCGATATTGAACAGGCCGACGCTTTCGATCCGGTAATTGTTGACGCGCCCGTCGATCGCCCCCGTGTAGAAGCCCTTGTTCAGGTCGGCGACGATGATCGCCTTGGCGTCGATGCGCGGCGAGCGCAGGCGCAGATTGTCGCTGAGAATGCGACCCTCGGCGTAGGCAAGGTCGCCGTCGAGGCGCACGGCGGCGAGCGTCCCGCCCGCGACCGTATCGAGCCCCCGAATGCGCGCAGCGCGGCCCGCGACGGGAACCAATATCTGGTCGGCATCGACGCGCGCCTTGCCCGAAAGGCTGAGCGCCTCGACCACGATGTCATTGACCGCGAGCACGGCAGCATTCGCCTGATATTCGACCGTGGGCAGCGCGAAGGAGCCGTTGAGTTTGGCGCTCGCGCGCACCCCGCTCCCGCGCACCGCCGGCGCGACCGCGCCGGGGCGGAGCAGGACGAAGGCCAGATGAAGATCGTCGTAGCGGTTGGTGCCGAGATCGACGCCGCCGCTGATCCCGAGGCGGAACGCCTCGGATGAGAGGCGCCCGTCGAGATCGGCCTTGCGTTCGGCAAGCCGCGCCTTGAGGTCGATGTCGGTCTGCGGTCCGAACAGCCCAGCGCTCGCGCCAGTGAGCAGCCGAGACGGCTGCGCCTCGCCCTTGACCGCGAAATCGCCGTCGCGCGCGGTGAGCGCGATCCGAGCGAGCGGGCTGGCACCAAGGTTCGCGGTGAGATTTCCGTTCCACGCCTTCCAGTCCCCGCGCCCATCGAGCTTGGCGGTGAGCGGTTCCGTAAAGCCGCCCATAGCCGCGAGGACGCCGCCTGCGGGCGCGCGCAGGTCGAGCGTCATCGCGAGCCGGTTTTGTTCGGGCACGGCATCGAGCAACAGCTTCAGCGTGTCCCCTTTCGCGTTCGCGCCGATCGTCTCGGCATCAGCGGTCACCTGCGCGCGGCGGTCGGCGATCGCGATTTTGCCGCTGAGACGCGCTTCCTGGCGTTCGCCGGCAACCGCCGGAGCGAAGACGATCCGGTCGACCTCAAGCTTCGCGACGTCGATATCGATGTCCGGCAGCAGCGGCTCGCCGGTGTCGGGCACCGGCCTGAATTCGGGCAGGCGCTGGACGTTGATCAGTTTCGCGGTTGCCGAACGCACATCGACATGGTTCGACAAAAAGGCAAAGGGCCGCCAGTCGATGCGCAATTCGGGCGAGGTCAGAAAGCGCCCCTTGGTGTCCGACAGCGAAAAATCGCGGACGATCATCGCGCCGTAGAGCGATCCGTCGAGGCGGCCGATCCCGATCCTCATCCCGTTTTCGAATTCATATTTCTCGATCTGGGTGACGACGAAACGCCGCCCGGCGTCGCTGTTGAGCCCGACCAAGAACAGCGCGAGCAGCGCAAGCAGTCCGAGGACCGCGATGCCGACCCAGCGTGCGATACGGCGGGGCCAGGGATTGGCGGTGGCGGCGGGCGCGCCGTCTTCGGCGTCGAAGGGCGCATCCTCGGCCATCAGAACGCCTGCCCGATCGAGACATAGACGCTGATCCGCGCCTCGCCTGGTCTGCGGTCGATCGGCGTCGCGACGTCGAGGCGCATCGGACCGAAATTGGTGTAGTAGCGCGCGCCAATTCCCGCACCGAAGCGCAGATCGGAGAAGGTGGGGGTCGAGCCGCGATAGACCTGGCCTGCGTCGACGAAGCCGACAACGCCAAAATTTCCGAAGCGGTAGCGCGCCTCAAGGGCCGCCTCGTTGATGCTGCGCCCGCCGATCGGGTCGAGATTGGGGTCTTTGGGCCCGAGCTCCTGATAGCCAAAGCCGCGCACCGAACCGCCGCCGCCCGCATAGAAGCGCCGCGACGGGGCGAGGCGCTCGCGCGCGGCGCCGAGGATCGAGCCGATGCGCACACGTCCCGCCACGACGATGCTGTCGGTGACCGGATAATAGCCGCTGACGTCGAGGCGGGTGCGCGCATAAGGCGTGAATTTGCCGCTCAATGATCCTTCGGGCTGTACGAGCGCAGTGACGCGGAAGCCCTTCGTCGGGTCGAGCAGGCTGTCGGTGCGGTCCATCCCGACCTGCCCCGCGAGCCCGATAATATAATAGAGGTCGCGGTCACGCACGCCGCGCGCGAAATCATAATCATCCTCGCTCGTCGCAATCAGTTCCGCGCCATAGGAATAGGTGAACTTCTTTTGCCAGATCGGCGTTGACTCAACGCTGACCCGTGCGGCGAGGCGTCCGGTCAGCGCTTCGAAGGCGTTGTAATTGTTGCGCGATGCTTCGGCGACGAGCTCGAAGGTGCGGTCGCGCCGGCCCGCGTTCGAGCGGCGGAAGGTCGCCCCGATCCCTTGCTGCTGCGTGCCCGCAACACCCCGCACGATGAGTGCGCCTTCTGGCGGGAAGAGGTTGCGGTGAGTCCAGCTCCCTTCAAGCCGAATCCCCTCGCCTGTGCCGTAGCCCGCGCTCGCCGCCATCGTGCGCGGCGGGCCCGCGTCCTGCGTGACGAGCATTGTCACATATTCGGTGTCGTCGCCCGCATCTTCGCCTGTCTTCTGCGGCTCGACCGCGACGGTCGAGAAGAGCCCCGTCGCGACGAGCGCCTGACGCAGGTCATCGACCATGCGGCTATCATAGAGGTCGCCGCGCTTGAAGCGCGAGAGAGTCTCGACATGGTCGGCATCGAAGGCGAGATCGCCAGTCGTCTCGAACCCGCCGAAGCGCGCGCGCGGACCGATGTCGACGGGCAGCGTGTAGTCGCCGGTCCCACTCGCCCCGTCGAGGAGGATGTCGCGCTGCCCGATCGTCGCAAAAGGATAGCCCTCTTCGGGGAGCTTGAGCGCGAGCGCAGCTTCGGCGCCCTGGACCCGTTCGGCCACGATCGGTTCACCGACGCTCAGCGGAAAATAGTCGCTGATCAACGTCGGGGGAACGGTGGGCTTTGCATCGATAGCGATGCTGGAGAAGATGTATCGCTGTCCCGGTGTCACGTCGATGACCGCGGTGAGCGGCCCTCGCCGGCGCCGCGCCCGGCTCTCTCCGTCCGCGCCGGCATCCTCGGTTCGCGGCGTCCGGTCGATCCGCGTTTCGACCTTGGCATCATAAAAGCCTTCGGAGGCAAGGATACGTTGAAGGAGTTCGGCATCGCCCGACAGGCGCGCGCGGATCATCGCGCCATTTTCAGCCTTGCCATCGCCATCATAGAGCGCGGAAAGGTCGCCGAAGAGGTCGGCAAGATCGACCCCCGTCGTCGCATCCGCGCCCGCAAGACCGTTGACCTGCACCGTATATTCGAGCGTGCGATGCGCGTCCGCCTCCTCGGGCTCGGCGAATTCGACCGGCTCGACGTTGAAATTTTCGAGCGCAGGAAGCGGCGCGGCAAGTTCGCTGTCGGTGATCGGTGCGTCACCGATCGCCTCGACCGCATCGCCGTCGGCAAGCGCCGGGACCGGTGTGCCATCGGCGCTCGGCGGCGCGTCGCCATCGCTGCTGGCGTCGGCCGCACGCGCAGCCGCCTGTCGCCGCTCGAATTCGGCAATCGATTCAAGCGGACGGTCGAGTTCGGGATCATCCTCGGCGCTGATCGGCGGGATCGCATCGTCGAATTCGTCGTCGCCGATGATCGGCTCGACCTCGGGCAGGGTCACGTCGGCGGGCGGCGGGGTCGGCACCGCGATATCGCCAGGTGCGTCCGGCGCGGGGCTTTCCTCCTGGCTTTCGGCGGCCGCAGGCGGCACCTGCTGCGCAAGCGCTGAGCCGGCGTAGCCCAACGCGAAAAGCGACGCGGACAATATCAGTCCGCGATGGGAGCGCGGCGGCCCTGCGCGTTTCAATAAGCGAGGATTTTCAGAATTTTGCATCTGTGCACAGCCGATGCGCACTTGTGGCTTGCGGCGCGGCGGGGCGCAAGGCGATTTTGCTCGAGGAAGATCGCAAGAAAGCGCCATTTGCGATGAAATCCCCCTGACAGGACCGTGCGATCACCCAAGGGGTCAACGAGCCGGCGCCCGTCAGGTTCCGCAAAAGGTCGTATAGGGCCCGAAATCCTCGGGCGCAGGCTGGGCGAACTCGGCCCAGTCGGCGCGCGCGGCAAAGGGATGCTGCACCGCGTCCAGGAGGCTGCGCCAAGGCGTCATATCGCCCGCCTCGGCGGCGGCGAGCGCGGCCTCCACGAGGTGGTTGCGCGGGATGTAGAGCGGGTTCACGCCGTCCATCGCGTCGGCACGCTCTGCAAAATCTCCCCCTTCCCCCTCGATGCGCGCACGCCATGCAGCGATCCATGACGCCATCGCGCCTACATCGGGGAGAATCGCATCGAGCGGCGCGCGATCGCCGCGCAGCAGCATCGCAAGCGCGCGGAAAAAGCCGGTGAAATCGACGCTATGGCGCTCGAGCTCGGCGAACAGCTCATCGAAGAGCTCAGTGTCGCCGGGATCCTCCTTGCCAAGCCCCAGTTTTGCACGCAACGTCTCGTCCCAGGCGCTCCGAAAGCGGTCCGGAACCGCCGCGACCAGCTCCTTTGCGCGCTCAACGTCAGCGGGATCGACCGCGTGGATCGCAGGCAGCAGCGCTTCGGCAAAGCGCGCCATGTTCCAGTGCGTGATCTGCGGCTGGCGCCCATAGGCATAGCGGCCATGGGCGTCGATCGAACTGAAGACGGTATTCACCGCGAAGCGGTCCATGAAAGCACAGGGCCCATAATCGATCGTCTCGCCCGAGATCGCGACATTGTCGGTGTTCATCACGCCATGGATGAAGCCGGCGCCCATCCACTGGGCGATGAGCGAACATTGAAGGCCAATGACCCTCTCGAGCAGCGCAAGGTGGGGGTTCGCCGTTTCGGCAAGTTCGGGGAAGTGGCGGCCGATCGCATAGTCGGAGAGGCGGATGACATGCTCTGCTCCGAAGTGCGCGGCAAAGAACTGGAAGGTGCCAACGCGGATATGGCTGCGCGCGACGCGCGTCAGCACCGCGCCCGGGTGCGCGCGCTCGCGCTGGACGCGGTCGCCTGTTGCGACCGCTGCGAGCGAGCGCGTCGTTGGCACGCCCATCGCCGCCATGGCCTCGGAGACGAGATATTCGCGCAGCACGGGACCGATTGCCGCCTTGCCGTCGCCGTTGCGCGAGAACATCGTGGGTCCCGATCCCTTGAGCTGTATGTCGAAGCGCACACCGTCGGGCGCCACGACCTCGCCAAGGAGCAGCGCGCGCCCGTCGCCGAGTTGCGGTGAGAAATGGCCGAACTGGTGTCCTGCATAGGCAAGCGCGAGCGGATCGGCGCCGGGAGGCAGCTGCGCACCCGAAAAAAGACGCGCCAATTCGTCATCGCCCACGCCGGCAACTTCGATGCCGAGGCGCGCGGCGAGCGCATCGTTGAACGCCAAAAGGCGCGGGGCTGAGGGACGCGTAGCCTCGGCAGGCGCATAAAAGCCTTCCATCGTCGCGTGAAAACTATTGTCGAAGGCGATGTGCATGGCGGCTCCCGGTTGGAGCCTATGTCGAGCCTCCCTTCCGTGATTGCAAGTTGGCGTTGCAGCGCGAGCATGCTTTTGCTAGCGGCTCGCCTCGTGACCTCGGGTTGCCCTTTACCGGGCATGAAAAGGGAAGTCCGGTGTAAAATCCGGCGCTGCCCCCGCAACTGTAACCGGCGAGGCGGATGCGACTATGCCACTGGGGACGAGGTCCCCGGGAAGGCCGCAATCCACCGGCGACCCGGAAGCCAGGAGACCTGCCAGAGCGTCGCCGTTATCTGCGCGCGGGCGGGGTGCACCGGGGGCAGGCGAGGATCCTCGCGTGACGGCAAGACCGTAACGCTGGAGGACCTGAATGAAGAAACTTGCCTATAAAACCAGTCTGTCGCTGCTCGCTCTCGCCGCAGCATCACCCGCGCTTGCGCACGAAGCGCCTTTCGATGACCAGTCGATTACCGTGATTGGCGCGCCGCTTGCGCTCTCTGAGACCAATGCATCGGTGTCGATCATCGACAAGGAAGAGATCGACCGCGCCCAGAACGGCGCCGCAGCCGACCTCATCGCACGGCTGCCTGGCGTTCATGTCACGCAGAATGGCGCACTCGGCGGGGTGGCAAGCCTGCGCATCCGCGGCGCTGAAGACGCGCAGACCCTCGTCGTCATCGACGGAGTGCGCGTCGGCGATCCCTCATCGCCGAACGGCGCGTTCGATTTTGCCAATCTGATGCTCGGGAGCATCGACCGTATCGAGGTGCTGCGCGGCGCGAACAGCCTGCCCTGGGGTAGCCAGGCGATCGGCGGGGTGGTGTCGGTCACCTCGACCGACCCGGACCTTGCAAGCGGCACTTCGGGCCGGGTCGGCGCTGAATATGGCGCGCGCGATACGGTGCGTGTGAACGGCCAGCTGCGCACGGCCGCGCTCGGCGCCTCGCAGTTCGGTATCGGCGGCGGCTATGTCCGCACCCGCGGCTTCAGCAGCGCCGCAGCCGGAACCGAGCGCGACGGCTACCGCCAATATTCGGCAAACCTCAGCAATCGCACCGAAATCGGAAGCACCCTCCTCTTCCGGGCGTTCGGCCTTTATGCCGCGAGCCGCGTTGAGCTCGACGGCTTTGCACCGCCCACCTTCACCTTCGGCGACACGGACGAGTTTCAAAAGACAAAGGAGCATTATGCCGCGGCGAGCCTCGAGCATCGCCCCGCCGGCACCAGCGGCGCGGACGGCTTTGCGCACCGGCTGCAATTCGCCTTCGCCGACGTCAATCGCGACAACTTCAACCCTGATTTCGGCGATGCGCCGACCTTTCGCGCACGCGGCCGCAGCGAGCGGCTGAGCTACAGCCTCGACTGGGGCCTCGGCGATGTCTTTGGGAGCGCGGCAGGCGACAGCCTCCGCCTGATTGCCGGCGCGGAGCGCGAATGGACGCGCGCGCTTACCGACGATGGTTTTGCGCCCGACCGGGGGCAGACCGCAACCACCGGCGGCTGGGCGATGCTGGCCGCGCGGCCGACCGAGACATTCTCGCTGACCGCAGGCGTTCGCCGCGACGACCACCGCGACTTTGGCGGTGCGACGAGCTTTGCCGCCGACATCGGGCAAAAAATCGGGAATGATGTCCTGCTGCGCGCGAGCTACCGCGAGGGTTTCAAGGCGCCGACTTTGTTCCAGCTTTCGGACTCGTCAGGCGCTTACGGGAACCCCGAGCTCCTGCCCGAGCGCGCAAAATCCTACGAGGTCGGCGTGCGGCTGGGTGACGCGCGGCGCTTTGTCGATGTCGCCTGGTATCGCCGCGACAGCCGCAACCTGATCGACTTCGTCTCCTGCCCGCCCGTCCCTGATCCCCTGCCCGCGATCTGCGCGAGCGGGAACCGGCCGTTCGGCACTTATGACAACATCAATCGTGCCCGGGCAGAAGGCGTCGAGGTCGAGGCGGGTGCAAAGCTTGGCAGCAGCTTCGCGGTGCGCGCGAACTACAGCCTGACGGTCGCAACCGACCGCACCCCAGGATCGCCGCTCGAGGGCAATCGCCTCGCGCGGCGCCCCCGGCATCTTGCCAACGCCGAGCTGGCATGGGCGCCGGACGGCGCATCGGGCGCCGATCTCTCGGTCGCGGTGCGCTACGCGGGCAAGAGCTTCGACGATAGGGCGAATAGCGTAAGGCTCGGCGATTATGTCGTGGTCGACCTCAGGGCCTCCTATCCGCTGGCCGCGGGAATCGAACTCTTCGGCCGCGTCGAGAATCTGTTCGACGAGGAGTATCAGACGGTCGCCACCTACAACACCGCGGGTCGCTCGGCCTATGTCGGGGCGCGCTGGGGCTTCTAGATGCGGCGGGTCGCGGCCTTGGCGGTGCTGACACTTCTTGCGGGCTGCCAGAGCCGCGCGCCGCTGCCCGCCCCCAAAGGCGTCGCCAGCATCGATTTCTGCGCCGATCAGATGGTGCTCGGACTGCTGCCCGAGCAGCGGATCCGCGCCGTCTCCTTCGAGGCCGACAGCGACACGAGCTTTGCAGCGCCGCGCGCGGCGGGCATCGTGCGCCTGAGACCGCAGCTGGAGGATATCGCGCGCCTTCGGCCCGCGGTCGTCGTGCGCAGCTACGGCGGCGACGCACGGCTCGACCGGCAACTCGCGGCGATGGGAATCAAGGTGGTGCAGCTCGGCTTTCCGGCCTCGCTCGCTGAAGCCCGCGCCGACATGCTCCGCGTCGGGCGGGAACTGGGTGCCGAGAGAGAAGCGCGCGCCCGCGCTGCTAGCTTCGCGCGCGAGCTTGCGGCCGCGCGGCATTCGCCTCCCAAGGGCACGGCACTCTATGTTACCCCCGGCGACGTGACCACGGGGCCCGGATCGCTCGTCGCCGAGGTCATCGAGGCTGCCGGATACACACCCTATCGCACCGCGCCCGGCTGGGGGAGCCTGCCGGTGGAAGATATGGTGAGGCGACGGCCCGATGCGGTCTTTCGCGCCTTTTTCGACAGTCCGCGCTATCAGCAGGATCATTGGACATCCTCGCGCCATCCGGTTGTCGCGCGGGCGACGCGCGGTGCGCGCGAGGCCGAGGTGCCGGGCGCATGGCTCGCGTGCGGCAATTGGCTGATGGGGCACGCCGTGACCGAATTGGCAAAGGCCAAATGACCCGCGTCAACCTCCTGCTCGCAGCGCTGCTGCTGCTCGCCGCTACGCTTGCCGTGATGGCCGGCGCGCGCGGCTTTTCGCCGGCGCTGCTTGCCGACTGGGTGAGCGGGCGCGATCCTGCCGCGGCGATCATTTTGTTCGACATCCGCCTGCCCCGGATATTCGCTGCCGCCTCGGTCGGCGCGGCGCTCGGTCTATGCGGCGCCGGCCTGCAGGCGCTGACGCGCAATCCGCTCGCCGAGCCCGGCATTCTGGGCGTCTCGGCCGCGGCGACGCTCGGCGCCACGCTGACGCTTTATTTCGGGCTAGCCGCGGCCTGGTCCTGGGCCTTGCCGCTCGGCGCGATCGGCGGCGCGGGCCTGGTGACCGCCCTCCTCGCCTCGGCCGCCGTGCGCACGCGCGGCATGGCGACGCTGATCCTGATCGGGGTTGGCCTTTCAAGCCTTGCAGGGGCCGCGATGGCCCTCATTCTCAATTTCGCCCCCAATCCTTTCTCGCTCTCCGATCTCGTCAACTGGACCCTGGGGTCGGTCGCCAACCGTTCGCTCGCCGATCTCGGTCTCACTCTTCCCTTCATGGTCGCGGGCGCTGCCATGCTTCTGACCCAGCGTCGAAGCCTGTCCTTGCTCGCGATCGGCGAGGAGGCGGCGAGCGCGCACGGGCTCGATTTCCGTCGCACCCAGATTGCGGTCGTGGTCGGCACCGGCCTTGCGACCGGCGCCTCGGTGGCGCTTGCAGGCGCGGTGGGCTTCGTTGGTATCGTCGCGCCGCATGTCGTTCGCCCCTGGGTCGGCCACGATCCAGGGCGCGCCCTCGTCCCCGCCGCGCTTGCGGGCGCGGCGATGCTGATCGTCGCCGATATGCTCGTCCGCCTGCTGCCGACCGATACGGAACTGCGCCTCGGGGTGGTCGCGGCGCTTGCCGGCGCCCCCATTTTCCTGTTGATCGCGCTGCGCCGCGGGACGGTGCGCCATGACTGAGCTGATAGCCAAGGGGCTCACTCTCGCCGATCGGCTCGTGGACGCGGAGTTCCGGCTTTCGCCGGGTGAGCTCGTCGTCATCGTCGGCCCCAACGGTTCGGGAAAGAGCAGCTTGATGCGCCTCCTCGCGGGGCAAGGACGACCGGATAGCGGGGCGGTCCATTGGGGCGGGCACGACATCACGCGCCTCAGCCCGATCGAGCGGGCGCGCCGCCTCGCTTATCTCCCGCAGCGCACCGAGATCGCGTGGCCGATCGCGGTCGCCGACATGGTGGCGCTCGGCCGCTTCGCCTTCGGAGGTGGTGAAGTCGCGCGGGGCGCCGACGAAACGGCGCGCTGGCTTGATGAAGTGGGCTGCGCCGCTCTCGCCCGCCGTTCGACCGCCACCCTTTCGGGCGGCGAGCTGGCACTCGTCGCGCTCGCGCGGGTCTTTGCCGCTGAGGCCCCGCTCCTGCTCCTGGACGAGCCTGCTGCGGCGCTTGATCCGCGCCGCCAGATCGACGTCATGACCAGGCTTGTGGCGCGAAGCCGCGCGGGCCAGGGCATCGCCGCGGTGCTCCACGACCTCAATCTCGCGGCGCAGTTTGCCGATCGGATCGTCTGGATGAAGGATGGCCGCATTGTTTCGGAAAGCCGCACCGACCCGTCCGTCATCGCGAGCCGCGCCGCTGACGTTTTCGACGTTGCGATCCACGTCGAGCCTGGCATGGGCGGCCACGCCTCGGGTCTTTACATCAAGCGCTAGCGAACAGCGCCTCGCATCGCGCCGACCCTCGCGCACGGTCTGGCGCAAATGAGCAAGCCTCGCCTCCCCGCCGGGAACGATCGTCGGCGCCGCGAATTATTGCGTCGTTCTGAATACCATCATTCAGAGGAGGGGTTCTCAACATGCGGCACTTGTTGAATTATCCGCGCCGAGAGTTTAAGGCGGCGCTCGCATCTACCGCGAGCACCTTGCGTGTGGATGTGAGGTCGCCGCAGGGAAACTTCCCGATATTATAACATCGTGGCACCGGTCTCGACGGTCCGGCAAACAACGGCGAACGGGTAATGATAGTTCAGAACAACGTCCGGTGGCGCGCAGCGCGCGAAAAGATTCTCTCCTTCATCGTCGATCGCCCGCGCGTGCAACGTCAATTGATGGCGGTCGCGATCGATGGTTTCCTTTGCGTTGCGGCGGTCTGGATCGCCTTTTCGCTTCGGCTCGGCGTGTGGAACCTCATCTCACTCCCGATCGGCACCTTTACCGCGTTCGCTCTCGCACTCTGGTATCCGATCGCCTGGAAAGCCGGCGTCTATCGTTCGCTGATCCGCTTTTCGGGCGCCCGAACCATCGCCGACCTCGCAATTGCGTGCGGGCTCCTCACCATACCACTGTTCATTGTCTGCGTGATATTTCGCCTGCCAGCGGTCCCGCGGACGCTGTGCGTCCTCCATCCCATGATCTTCCTGATGCTGCTTGCCGCGAGCCGCGTCGGCATCCGGTTTGCGCTGCTTGATCTTCTTAAAGTCGTGTCGGCAGATGTGCGCCGGGTAGTGGTTTACGGTGCGGGGCGTGCAGGACAGCAACTCGCGCTGTCGCTGCGCCACGAGTCGCAGGTTCATCTCGTCGGCTTCGTCGACGATGATGTCCGCCTCGATGGACAGCGTCTCGATGGTGTTCCCGTCTTTGGCGCCAACCGCCTGCATGATCTGCTCGAAGATACGGATGTAGACGAGGTTCTTCTCGCTATTCCCAGCGCGTCGCGCGCGCGCCGGCGGGAGATTATCGAGGCATTGCAGGACGAGGAGGTCTACGTCCGGTCGCTCCCCAATCTGACAAGCGTGATTGAGGGCCGAGTGACCGTCAGCGATCTCCACGAGATCCAGATCGACGAGCTCCTGGGGCGCGAACCGGTCACGCCGAATGAATTGCTGATGGGCAAGACAATTGTCGGCAAGACGGTGCTGGTCTCGGGCGCCGGAGGGTCGATCGGCAGTGAGCTTTGCCGCCAGATTATCCAATGCCGCCCGGCACGCCTCATTCTTCTCGAACAATCCGAATATGGTCTCTACGCGATCGAGCAGGAGCTCACCGAACTGATGCGAGAGATGGGCATTACCGTGCCTATAATTCCCGAGTTAGCGAATGTGTCCGAGCGCTCGTCGATGCGCCGCGTTTACTCGCACTACCGTCCGGAAACCGTCTTCCACGCCGCCGCCTACAAGCATGTGCCGCTGGTCGAGGCGAACCCGATCTCGGGTCTGCGCAACAATATCATGGGGACGCTCCACAGCGTGGAAGCCGCCGAGGAGGCTGGCGTTGCCAATTTCACCCTCATCAGCACCGACAAGGCCGTGCGTCCGACGAACATCATGGGTGCCTCAAAACGCGTATGCGAGCTCATTCTTCAGGCACGCGCGGCGGAGCCCGGCGTGAAAACAATCTTCAGCATGGTGCGCTTCGGCAACGTCCTGGGGTCGAGCGGCTCGGTCGTGCCGCGCTTCAAGGCGCAGATCGCCGCCGGTGGGCCTGTAACGCTGACTCACCGCGAGATCACGCGCTATTTCATGACAATCCCTGAAGCCTCGCAGCTCGTCATCCAAGCAAGCGCGATGGCGAAGGGTGGCGAGGTATTTGTCCTCGATATGGGTGAGCCAGTGCGCATCGCCGACCTCGCGCGGTCGATGATCCGTCTGTCCGGTCTCAGCGTCCGGGACGCTGACAATCCAGAAGGCGACATTGAGATTGTGGAATCCGGGCTCCGCCCTGGAGAGAAGCTCTACGAAGAACTCCTCATCGGGGACAATCCTCAGACAACAAATCATCCCCGGATCATGCGGGCGCGCGAGAAGCTGTGGCCTTGGGAAAAGCTCGACCAAGAATTGAAGAGCCTCGACGCGGCTATCCGTCGCAGCGGCGACAGTATTTCGGCCATGCAGGTGGTGTGCAGCTTAGTCCCAGAATATGCACCTGCCACCGAACGGACTGGACGGCTGGAGATTGATCGGGCCTGAGCCTACGCCAATGGCAATGGCTTCTTGCTCCCCGAGTTGCGTTCGGTTATCTGCTCGCCATCGCCAACACTTCGCCACTCACGTCGGCCGCAAGCTGCATTTGCTCGGGCGTCAAAGTGGGATGCACCAGCCACATTAGGCTCGTTTCGCCTAGCGATCGTGCGACGGGTAATCGCTCCTGGGGTCGCCATCCCACATGGTCGAATGCTTTCTCCAGATACACCTCGGAACAGCTTCCTTGATAGCAGGGCACGCCCCGGGCGACAATTTCTGCTACGATACGGTCGCGATCCCAACCGTCCGTCAAATTTTCAGCGCGGACATAGGCGTATGCTTTATATTCCGCATGAACGTACCCCTCTCCGGCCGGCCGAGGCATGTAAACTATTCCTTCATCACCCGTAAACTCAGTCAGCGCATCCCGGAGCACAGCAGTATTGCGCGCTCGTGCGGCTGTCCATTCATGCATGCGGCGAAGTTGGATGCGGCCGATCGTCGCCTGCATTTCCAGCATGCGCCAGTTAGTACCAAAACTTTCATGCACCCATCGAAATCCCGGAGGATGAGCGCGCTCATAAACGGCCTCCCAGCTTTTGCCATGATCCTTATACGACCACATACGTGACCATAGGTCCGGGTCGTTGGTGGTAACCATTCCTCCCTCGCCCCCCGTGGTCATAATCTTGTCCTGGCAAAATGACCACGCGCCGACATGGCCAATGGCTCCAACGCTTAGCCCCTTGTAGCGCGCTCCGTGCGCCTGCGCGCAATCCTCGATTACTTTGAAGCCGTGTTTCGCCGCAAGTGCCATGATTGGGTCCATGTCGGCAGGCCAGCCCGCGAGGTGTACGATGATCGCTCCGCGCGTTCGTGGTGACAACACGTGTTCGATCGTTTCGGCCGAGATATTGCCGCTATCGCGATCGACGTCTGCAAACACCGGAACAGCACCTGCGTTGACCACGCAACTGACTGATGCAAGGAAGGTCCGCGGCGTGACGATTACCTCGTCGTGGGCGCTGCCCCCGTTAGCAGAACCGATGCGCAGACCGTGCAGAGCCAGGTCGAGTGCGACCGTGCCATTGGCCAGCGCGATGGCGTACTTGGTCCCGACCCACTCGGCAAACTCGCACTCGAAGGCCCGACATTCTTCACCCGTCCAGTAATTAACCTTGTTCGATCGCAAGACGTCCGCAACGGCGTCGACCTCCTCTTCGGTAAAGCTAGGCCAAGGAGCAAAATTTGTGTTCAGCATGACATTACCTTCTTAGAACCCGAGCCGGATTCCCAACCACAGTAACACCGGGGGGAACATCCTTTGTAACAACGGCACCCATGCCCACCACGGCATCGGCACCTATCGTCAGATTCTGCCGAATGACGGCGCCCGACCCGATATATGCGCGGTCGCCGATACGCACATTACCATTGCAGCGCACGCCCGGCGCAAAGGTCACGAAATCGCCGATCACACAATCATGCTCGACGTACGAGTAAAGATTGGCGTGAAAACAGCGTCCGATCCGAATGTTCGAGGTGAAGGTCACGAATGGAGAAACTAGAGCGCCCTCTGCAATTTCGACATCATCCATTACTACTACTTCTTTTGCCCAGATGGAAAGTAATGCCAATCCGGCCTCGTCGCACTTTCTGGCCATCTCGACCCGAACCGGGGGAGCCGCCACGGCGAGAGCCACATGCTTTTCTGATGCGTCCTCCATCAAAAAGCGGCTAAATGACCAAGCCGCATGACCGTTGATCGGACCCGCAGGCGCGCGGTCATCAATAAAAACGAGGTACGCGCTCGTTCCGCCCGAAAGCGTCCGTGCAAGCGGCATGATGCCGCGACCGCAACCGCCCGCTCCGTATATTCCGATCAGACGGGTCACGGCTTCGTCCCGTTTCCAGCGAACGGCGTCATCGTCGCCTCTCCCTTCGCGCTGATGCCGTCCCTTGTCACGACCTTGCGCACAGTCATCAGCAGAATCTTCAGATCAAGCGACAATGATCGATTGTCGACATACCAGACATCCAGCCTGAATTTGTCCTCCCAAGCCAAGGCATTGCGACCGTTAACTTGGGCCCAGCCCGTAAGCCCTGGCCGCACCTCATGGCGTCGCGCCTGTTCAGGACTGTAGAGCGGCAGATAGTCCATCAGTAACGGCCGAGGTCCCACGAGGCTCATATCGCCCCGCAGCACATTCCAAAGCCCTGGAAGCTCGTCCAAACTCGTGGAACGCAAAAAGCGCCCAAAAGGCGTTAAGCGTCTCTTATCAGGCAACGGCAGCCCATCAGCTCCGTACGCGTTAAGCATCGTACGAAACTTGAGCATCCGAAATGGCTTTCCGTGCAATCCAGGTCGTAGCTGGACAAACAGTAACGGCGAACCGATTGACAGGCGTACTGCAATTGCGATTATTAAGATTATGGGCGCGAGCAAACCTAGCATTGCCCCGGAAGCCAACAGGTCAAAGAGTCGCTTCAACTCTCAATCCTTCTGTCACCCAAGCCACCCATTTTGCGGCGAGGCGGTTCCGATCAAATTGGCGCTCCGCGAGGTCAAGCGCGCGATGACGCATTAGCTCAAGTGCCGCACGATCGTCCGCGGCGGCCTCTAATGAATCCGCAAAGGCTTCGGGATCGTCAGGCGGCACCGAAAAGCCACATTGATTCTCGTCAATCAAATCGGCTAGCCAACCAGGATAGTTGTTCAGAACGGGGAGACCTGCCGCGATATAGTCGAAGAACTTGTTTGGCGAAGTTCCGTAATAGAACGCTGGCACATTGGCCAGTACCTGTAATCCCACATCCGCTCCCGCCATTAGCCCCGCCAGGCTCCTCTTACTAATCGCATTGTGAAAGATCAAATTGCGCAGCCCCTCGCGTTCCGCGCGCGCCTGCAGTTTGGGTTTCAATTTACCCTCACCAAATAGCGCTATCTTGATATCGTCGCGCCCCCGGTCTTGCAAAACCCGCGCCACGTCCAGCACAGCATCCAATCCATTGGCCACTCCGTGTGTGCCGGTAAAGATGGCGAGCAAATCAGTGGGCAAAACACCTGCGGGACGCCAAGCAGCTAGGTCACCCCGGAAAATCTCGATATCACAGCCGTTTGGGATGATAGCGATGCGAGTTTCGCTGACGCCTCGAAGTGCAATTCCTCGCGCAATGCCCGGAGCCAACGCGACACAGCGCGCGGCGCTGTGATATGATGCCCACTCAAGAACAGACATCCCCGCTAAGATTCCCCGGTTTGTAATCACACCCATTTCGCGCGGAAGTTCTGGCCACAAGTCTCGCACTTCGAACACAAAGGGCTTACCACGCAACCAGCGCGCGCAAATCCCTGGAATCCCAGCGGTCAAAGGCGTGGTCGTAGCGAACACCATGTCGTACCTCTCCGTCATCACGACCTTGAGGCTCGAAAAAGCATACTTTGCAAACGTTAAAGTACGCGTGACGAAATTGTGTTCGTTTGCATAAGACAAATCGAATTCAATCACTCTAATTCCGTCGACTATCCCGCGCCGCGCACCCTTAAGAAACGGCCCTTCCAAACCGGTCTGACCGAGGCCATAGCTGCCGCACACCATTGTGACGTTGTGCCCGGCACGAATAGCGGCTCTCGCCATTTCATAGGATCGAATCCCAGCCGCACCGTTGGGTGTGGAGAAATGCTGATGGAAATACAGTATATGCATTAGAATGTTACGTGGGTCCGAATTGTGGCAGGGGGCGTAGTTTCTAGTTCGAGGACGGGAACGTCTTCGCGATGAAGGTAATAGCGGGATTCAGGTGCGCACGTGAGTTTGAGCGCTACGGGCCGGTCAGAGGAAAGGTTTAGCCGGATTTGGCCAAGCGATAGCGTGTTTCCCGATAGATTCCAATCCCCTGGGGCGAGCCGCCACCGAAGAACGGCCTTTCTGGCGCTCCCACTCAACTTGTCAACGCAGTCTAATCCATCCCGCCTAAGCACAACCTGCCGGTGGTGCTGCGCTCCCCACATATCCCTATAGCCTGCAGCAGCCGAGACGGCGTTCTCGCCGCATTTCTTCACCAAATCCACTCCCTCGGCTTTCAGCCAGGCCCCAAATAGAAATCGTCCGATCCGTGGCATCTGGTCGCGGTCATCGAATTCAATCGTATTATGGGCACTGGTTCCGCTGAACCAAACTCCATCGTCCCCTCCGTAACTGAATGACCCTGCGTCCCGAAGCAAGTTGCGACCGTTCAACCAAAGATCAAGATGCAACGCGTCTGCCTGGCTCGGACGGAAACGAAAGCGGGGATAACGAAGCAGGGCCATCGCCGCGCCCGCACGCAGGATATGAAATCCCCCTTCATCCAACGAGATGCTTTGTGGGGGAGGAAGTATGCAATCCGGAGGTCGCACCCCCAGCCATGCCAACTGCTGATCCCAAACACCAGAGGTCGGGATAGCCCGCGCATCAAGAAACAAAGCGGAAGCAAGCTGTAGAGAGGGCCGGAAGTCGCGGTAATCCGCATCAGTCAGCGAAAGCAATTTTGCACCATCATTCGCGCCAAGATTGGGGGCGTCACCGCTTTCCGTGACAACCATGTTCCGAAACCAGAGCGTCGCCAAGCGCATGCGCTCGTAAAGAGCTGGTGAAAATGCCGGTAAATTAAAAGCTCGTCGCCAAATTTCCGCGAGTGCGTATGTGTCAAGCATCAACCGATGATAAACAATCGAATATTGGCTAAAAGTTCCGTCAGACGCGATGAGTCGAACGGCTCGATCTTCGAGCCAGCGGCGACCAACTGCCGCTCTCCGCTCACCCTCGCGGCCACCAAGCCAGCTCCCGCCGATGAAGAGCGCCGCGGCTTCCGAAGTACCGTGATTGTTCGCTTGGCCAATTGCATAGCCGATCGTTGGGGCAATCCGCTTCAGATGCGCAGCAATAAAAGCACGCAAAGCTGGCGCAAGAGGTTTCATCTTCTTAAAGATCAATGCCGCGGTAGCTAATTGCATCACCCGAATTGACGCTTCTTGACCGCACTTCCAATTTACGCCCATATACGGTTGGTTGGCTTTAAACCAATCTTCAAGCCAAGCATTAAGACGCTCAAACTCGACTTCATCACCTAGAGCCGCTCGCTGCGCCATTGCGATAAGCCAATCGAACCGAGACGCTTCCCATATCGCCTTTATGTCGCCGATGGCGGTCGTGAAGTCAGGAATGCTTGACCAATGAGCGTGCTCATCCGCACGCGCGCCTGGGCGGAACGGATTGACGTGCCAGTCGGGAACACCGCTTAATGGAAAGCGGTGATAGCTGAAATAACTTAGGCTATCGCGCCACGTCTGCCGAGGTACAGCTTGCGATTTGCTGACCCCACAACACAGAAAAAAGGGCCCTGGAACCGTCCGGAATCGCGCGCGTAAAACCGGGTGAATCCGCAAGCGCAAGCCTATGCGATATGCGGCTACGCGTACAAGGTTAAGCGGGCCTAGCGCAAAGTAAGTGCTGAACCTACGAGCGAGCGAAATTTGTTCGGTCATGAAAGCAAATTGCGATCGCCAGAGCCCGGCCGAACCCTCAACCGCTCACCGTCGATGAGACTGCTTCTTGGCCCCGTTTTTGCGCTGAATACCTGCGCTAGCATGTACAGAATTGGAAAGCAAATGAACTGAGAGTAGAAATAGCTCTTCGCAAAAGAACCAAAATCAAGACGGATGAAGAACGCGACCCAAGGTATTAATATAGAATAAAAAGAAATTGCCAACGGAGTACCGCGCCAATTCTGAAAAAACCAGAAATTCAGTTTACCAAGAAGGAAGGACATAATTGCAAACATAGCAACGCATCCTATATATCCAAAATTATAATAAGCCTCTGTCGCCGAGAAGTACCCCATATTTCCACCAATAGATATAAATCTAGGATCAAAATACCTTTCCGTGTACTTCATACTAAGTGACTCTACACCACCATTAATCGCCGATGGCAACATGTAGGCAGGAACGTTCACATAACTTCCGCCGTAAAGAAATCCCTCTCGATCTATATTTGGTAGCTCGTCGTATAGAGTGCGAAATGGTGCCCCAAGTTCGTTGTCAGAAAAATCCAGCCAAGAAATTGAGGCATTATCTCTTATGAAATTAACTGTTGCCTCGACCCCCTCTGACGAAATAATTTGCCTATATTGAGCGAAGCTGGAAAGAATTAAAAATGCTGGTATGACAATTAAGGAAGACTTAATTACGCTAGGTCGAAAATATATTACCGAATATCCAGCAAAGATACCGCCAATAAGGAGAAATATCGGCCTGCGAATCCCGAGAAATGCGACGTAGGCGACGAAAAGGGCCAGTGCGGAATAGAGAAATATTTTTTCGAACCGGCCGCGTCGTTGGTAAATTTGGCGTACGCAAAAAATCGTGACCAACGAGGTCGCACAAACATAAAGTCCAATCTCGATCGGTCCCGCGTCGCGCTTCAGGAGTGCCCGGCCCGCATACCCTGCGCTTAGGTACGCTTCGAAGCCGACCGTTAATACGACCGCAACAAAACTTATTGCCAAGCCAATGAAGAACAAGGTGTAGCTTGCTCCGTACATCTGCCTTGGCGTCAGCGAATACCGGTCCGGGGGTCGCCCACCCGCGTCGGCCGGGGGAACAAAACGCACAAACATGAAACCCATTGCCAGCCCGAAATGACAAAGGGTGCAGATCAACAAGCCGCGGTTAACTAGATCAAGCGAAAGATCTTTGGGGGTCAAATGCACAAAAATAGGAACGTTAAGCGAGTAAACTGCGAAGGCCAATACAAAAAATATGTCGAGATGAACGACACCTGCACGGCGTGCGGTAATCTCAGCATAGCAAAATCCAAAGGCCGCAATCACGCAAACGATAGCACCGGCGAGAGGCATGCCCACTGCGGTAAGGATAGACGCCGCAATAGCTCCGAGTAGATATGCGAGAGCGCGAATTTGTGACGTATTATACATTGCGAAGTCTTTCTCTCGCCGTGCCAATCAGACGTGCTGGACTACCCCCAACGATTGCCCCTGCATCGACATCCGCGTTGACTACCGAGTTTGGCGCTATAATCGCTCCATCTCCGATAATGATCGGCCCGACTAGCACTGAGCCTGGACCAATTCTTACTCCATTTCCAATCGTCGGGACACCTCCTTTGCCGAGATTCCCGCCAATCAACACATTCGGCCCGATCGTCACATCGTCACCGATTCTGGCGCCACCATGAATAACGATCCCCAGCCCGCCGTAACCAAGGACTAGGTTTCGGCCAAACCTGACACCAGGCGAGATCTGACAGGAGAAACAAAGACGCACGAACACCGAAATGAGCTTAGCGAGCCCAATATTTCCGAGAAACGGATTCGAGATAGCTCGAGCAAGCAGGCGGATAACAGCGCTCATTTGAGGTGCTCCAATACGGGGAGAAAGCGGTTCACCGCATTACGAATGCTAAATTGATCAACCACAATTTCGCGACCAATACGGCATCTTGGTCTTCCTTCACCGACCCGGTCTATAGCGCTCGCTATTGCATTAGATATTTCAGTATCATCCTCTGCAATTATCCAATCTCCAGTATATTTTGCGCAATCTATCAATTCATTGTACGAATCGAGACGGTTAGTTACGATAATTTTGTCAAAGTATAGAGCTTCGAGAAGTGTCGCGCTTACCTGATCGGACTTCGGAAAATTCACGCAAATATCAGATTTAGAAATCAGGCCAAGGTATTCTATTCGATCAAGAGGCCTATCTATGAAGATAAATCTTTGATCCTGAAACTGGGATCTAACATAATCAAAGTATTTCCTATCTCCGTTCCCTATAGGGATAAAAACGTCAATGTCTCGGTCACCAATCGCGCCGGAAATAGCTGTGAGAACCTGATGAGTGCGATAATGCGGTGCCGCGTTGCGAATCAACAAGATCCTTAGTTTCTCGTCGGCAAATGACGCCGCCCGAGCCTCCACCTCAGCCAGTTGCTGCGCATCTACTCCGGTGTGAAACAGGGACGTCTTCTTCTCGAGTTTTGGGTCTAACTCGCTAATCTTATCGCGAGCAGCGATCGAAGTGACGGTGATCGCCGACGCGCCGAAGAGGACCGCGTACATCATCCGACGATAGAGAAAGCTCTGGGGTTGCAGAATTTCGCTACCGTAGATTGTCGCGATGTAACGGCGACCACTGAGCAACGCGGAAAATCCGTAACCAGAGGCCCCGTGCGCATGAATTGTGCTGTTACTCGGAAGCTTTCTCAGGAGCATACCGAGTGCAAAATAGCCAGAGAACTTTGAACGGGCCGCGACAGTGACCTCCTCTGGAAAGTCACCTCTAACCGGGTGGATTGAATAGAGCCGATTTACCGGCTCGCCACACAGCTCATAAATATTTCGCCAAGTTTGAAGGTGAAATGATGCCGCATTGCCTAGGAAAATCATTTTTCGCACTTCTTCTCAAGGAGGAAAGCCGCCCCAATTGCCGCAAAGCCCGAGAAAGCAGTTAACGCTAAGAAGAGAGTCCACTCGGTTTGCAGATAGCCTACCAATCGCACCGTGGCAGACACAGCCCACGTGGCAAACAACACGGTGTAGAATTCTCTTGATAAAAGATATACATGTATATAAGCCAATAATGCTTGGCCAAGAAAAAATATTGATAAGTAAAATGTGAACGAGGTAACAGGTGATTCATCTGATATACCTATTGACTTTGATAATATATTAATCCCCAGAAAAATTCCTAATCCAGCAAAAGACGTGGTTAAAAATGATATAGCACAAAATCTATTGAAACCGCCATCTTTTAGGAAGTTGCGTAGCGAAGTTGCCTGAGACTTAAATAAAGTCGGCCTACGGACTTCGAGTAGAGAAATCACGATTGCATAGACAGACGTGCAGTAAGAAAATACTAAGAGATACTCCTGCAAATAACTCTTAATTCCACCAATACCTGATGAGAACACCAAGCGATCAGACATTACGTTCAACGCAATAAGCCCCGAGTGCGCCGACATTAGAAGCATACCCCGCTTGTCGGAGAACAAGGTCCGTGTCATATCGGGTCTGCCTTTGTACAGCAGGATTATCGTACAGGGGAAGGTAATTGCAAGTACACAAATCGACGGTAGAATAAAGCGATCTGCGTCCAATCCGAAATTGATATACAAGATTCCTGCTACGGTAATTTCAATCACAAGAGATAGAATTATAATTCCATAGGCTTTAGCGACCTGCCCCTTTGTTATTTGAAGATTAAAGAGAATCCTTTCGTTTCCTCTGTATGCAAGGTAGAACAATACAGATATAAAGAATATCCAATTTCCACCATTTAATATTGCAAAGGAGCCT
This sequence comes from Sphingopyxis flava, assembly GCF_900168005.1. Taxonomy (GTDB): domain Bacteria; phylum Pseudomonadota; class Alphaproteobacteria; order Sphingomonadales; family Sphingomonadaceae; genus Sphingopyxis; species Sphingopyxis flava. The sequence goes on along the minus strand of NZ_FUYP01000029.1, from coordinate 11,074 downwards.
GAAATAATTATTGTTACGATTTGAATTATAAAAAATATTGTTGTATTAATACCACCTTCTTTCCAAGTAACAACTTGTGCTGAGTAATTAATACATCCGTGAATTGCTACAAGAAATAATATAGAATTCAGGAGAAAAAACGTATCGCCTGAAAAGAAACTTGCAGTCAACTGAATCGATATTAGGCCAAGCCCCATCGTTGCGAGCTTGAGCGCAAAGATTCTTATTGCCTGACCGCCCAAGTTCCCGGCCAAGCGAAAAGAAAGCAGCTCAACTCCCCTAAATATGCGTCGAATATCATTCAAGACCAAACTCCACGGGTATCGACTATATAACCGCGTGGCGAAGCCATCCCTCGAAATTCGCGATGGTCGACTAGTAGAACATGGACATCGCCCCGCGCTCGCGCCGATGCCTCATCCACCAACTCCACCCCGCGTAGAGAGTTTGGAACTCTTTCTATGTTGGGCTCAACCACAAGCACGCTGCCCGAATGCGTCGCCGCGAGTCTTTGCACGATCGATAGCGCCGGACTCTCCCGCAGATCGTCGATGTCGGCTTTAAATGCTAGGCCATAGCAAGCAATTGTCACCTCATCGGTGCTAATGCCCGAATTGTTATCAAGATGACAGGTAACGGCCTGCCGTATCTTGTCCAAGACCCAAAGGGGCTTTTTGTCGTTCACCTCCCTTGCGGCGCGAATCAAGTGAGTATGTTCAGGCGAGCTCGACACGATAAACCACGGATCCACTGCGATGCAGTGTCCTCCTACACCGGGTCCTGGCTGCAATATGTTTACGCGTGGATGGCGATTGGCGAGGGAAATCAGCTCCCACACGTCAATGCCTAACCCATCACAAACTATTGACAGCTCGTTCGCAAACGCAATATTGACATCCCGGAAGCTGTTTTCCGTCAGCTTAGCCAATTCGGCTGTGCGCGCATCCGTTACGACGCATTCGCCTTCAACGAATATCCGATACAGGTTGCAGGCTTCTGCCGAGCATGCCGGCGTCAACCCGCCTATGACGCGGTCATTAGTTACGAGTTCCTGCATCACCTTGCCTGGAAGTACCCGCTCCGGACAGTGGGCAATGCGAATGTCGGAGGCCGCCCCCGCGTGTTGAGGAAAAGTTAAATCCGGGCGTTCCTCCGCCAGCCACGACGCCATCTGCTCAGTTGCACCTACGGGAGAGGTCGATTCGAGCACGACCAAGTTGCCTGAACGCAGGACGGGAGCGATTGCCCTCGCCGCCGCCTCTATGTACGCGATATCTGGTTCGTGATTCTGCTCTTTAAAGGGCGTTGGCACCGCAATCAGAAATGCATCGGCAGGTTGCGGAGTTAATGCTGCAGACAGACAGCCTCTGGCCACAGCAGCATGAACCACTTCATCGAGATCTGGTTCGACAATATGGATGGCGCCGCTGTTGATCGTGTCAACGGTGGCGGGATTGATATCGATACCGATTACCCTGCACCCCTTGGAGGCGAACATGGCCGCCGTTGGCAAGCCGATATATCCAAGTCCAATGACCGATATGGTATCGAATTTTTGCATCATATCCCTTGCTTTTCATTGAGTTGAACGAACCACTGTCGAATAAAAGACAGGATCCGTTGGGCAGCCTGTCCGTCACCGTAAGGGTTATGAGCGAAGCTCATCTTTTCGTAAGCTGCGCGATCATCAAGCAGCTCGCAGACACTTTCAACGATTAAGCGGGTGTCGGTCCCGACTAGTTTAACGGTGCCCGCCTCGACGGCCTCGGGCCGTTCAGTTGTGTCCCGCATAACGAGAACCGGCTTCCCGAGCGATGGCGCCTCCTCTTGGATACCGCCGGAATCTGTGAGAATAATTGAGGCGCGATTCATCAAATAGACAAATGGCAAATAATCCTGCGGCGAAATGAGGCGCACATTGGGCTGAGCGGACAAGAGCCGTTCGACTGGTTTTTTGACATTGGGGTTGAGATGCACCGGGTACACTATCTCGACATCGGGTCTCTGGGCAAGCTGCGCGAGGGCCGCGCAGATACGCTCGAATCCACCGCCGAAGCTCTCACGACGATGCCCCGTGACCAAAATTAGGCGCCGCTTCTCATCGAGGTTGAATTGTCTCGATAATTCAGCTTCCAACGTTGGATTACTTTCGATACGTTGGGCAATCTCTTGGAGAGCGTCGATTACCGTGTTTCCTGTCACGTGTACACGATCAGGGGGGATATTTTCAGCCACTAAGTTAGCCTGCGAGCGCTCCGTCGGCGCGAAATGAAGACTTGCTATTGCGCCAACCACCCTCCGATTCACTTCTTCAGGCCAAGGAGACCAATTGTTCCCGGTACGTAGACCTGCCTCAACGTGGCCGACCGGTATGCGCTGGTAGTAAGCCGCAAGTGAGGCAGCCAATGTCGTAGAGGTATCTCCATGAACAAGTACGATGGCCGGCTGAAATTGCAAAAGGACAGGCCGCAGTCCACTTAGAACACGCGATGTTATGTCGGTGAGATCTTGCCCAGGCATCATTAAGTCAAGATCATAATCAGGGGTAATCCTGAACAACTCTAATACCTGATCAAGCATTCTCCTGTGTTGAGCAGTAACACAGACCCGGGCGTCGATTTCGGCGGCCTCGGATAGTTGCTGGATAAGAGGTGCCATTTTAATCGCTTCGGGGCGAGTGCCGAAGACCGTCAGAACCTTAAGGTCGGCTGGCATGTAACTGTTCCTCATTCGGTTTTACTATTGGGTCAGGGGATGCGGGATAAAAAGCCCTTGCCATCGCGCTAAGACATAACGACGACCGATTCGGATGCTCTCCCAGGAGGCATTCATGGGAACCGGCGTCATTTCCCACTATACTCTCGAAACCATGCAACGAACTTGGCGATGCCGTGACGAAAATCGGTGTCGGGGCGGTAGCCAGTCAACCGTTCAAGCAGCGACGCGTCTGCCAAAGTCGCGGGTACGTCTCCGGCATGCATGGGCATGTAATTGCGTATCGCCTCAACCCCCAGCGCCTCCTCAATCGCCTGTATGAAGTCGAGGAGGCGAACCTTTTCATTGTTGCCAATGTTGACGATGCGAAACGGCGCGACCGGACTCAATGAGTCTCCCTCAAAGATATCGGTGCGAAACCCGGGGCGCTTTGGAGCTACATCAATCAGCAGGCGAATGCCCTGGACAAGATCGTCTACGTACGTGAAATCGCGATACATCTCGCCATGGTTGTATATATCGATTGCGCGCCCCTCGAGTATGGCGTCCACGAATTTGTAAAGCGCAAGGTCGGGGCGACCCCACGGGCCGTAGACCGTGAAAAATCGAAACATTGTGGTCGGTAGGTTCCACAAATGCGCATAGGCGTGCGCCATCGATTCATTGGCCTTCTTTGTCGCCGCGTAGATGGAAAGCTGCGTGTCGGCTTTCTGGGTCTCGATGAACGGCATATTATCATTGGCGCCGTATACGGACGATGTCGATGCCATAAGCAAGTGGCTCACCGACCGTCGGCGCGCCGCCTCCATGACGTTGAAGGTTCCGATGACATTGCTGTCGAGATAGGCCCGCGGGTTTTCGATGCTGTAGCGGACCCCGGCCTGCCCTGCGAGATGGACGACCACGTCGGGGTCGAATGTGTCGATCGTCGCGTCGAGTAACACCTGGTCCTCCAGCATACCTACCGTCACTGAGAAATTCGGGTGCTGGAGCAGCTGCTGGTGGCGATTATGCTTTAACTGTATGTCATAGTAATCAGTTAGACCGTCGTACCCCGCGACTGCGAAGCCCTCGTCGAGTAATAACTTAGCGAGGTGAAAGCCGATGAATCCGGCGGTGCCGGTCACGAATATCTTGCGCTGCACGAAAAATCCTCAGTTCGGGTCAACACCGGCCGTAACGCGCCATGCAACGACAAGTGCTCACTTATTTCCCGTCGTCTGTGCCAGTGAGATATTGCGGAAATAAGCATCAATGCCCGCTGAATCATCCGGCAGAACGACGTCTATCGATAGCCAGTACCAGCGGCACACGCTTTCAGGAATGATGAATGACTTAGCATGCTGGCCGGCCGTGAGCGAAATGGGCTGAATCGGCGCAGCTCTCTCCCCTGACTCGGCGCAACTAACGCGCGCGCGCAAGGGCGACGGAGTAATGGGCATCGAAGCCGATAAAGACCAACCCAGCCGATAGTTCCCAGGGGGCAAGGACACAAGCTGTCGTGCAGCGAAACCGCGCGCTCCGCTAATAGCAGAGACAAGGAGGCTTTTGCTCCTGTCGTCAATCGATGCCCCCAGCGTTCCCGACACCGCAAGCTGCCAGTCAAACGGCGGCAATTCGGGCTGCCGTCCGAATCCCCCATCTGACAACAGATTGCCGGAGCGGGTTTCGCGCGCCAGGTCCAATCCCTCGTACAAGGCTCGGGCGGCGTCGAAGTGGCCACGATTAGTCAGTTCGATTGACAAAGCGCGGTCCCAGCGGCTGACGTTTGTTTGCCGCCACGGCTGCTTTGCAACTGCAATGCGCAGCTTGGCGGCGTTAAGAAGGCTGGCGGGGCGCTGGACGACCTGGTGCCAATAGCTCTCGGACCAACTGGGCGCCGAGCCGATAACCGGAGTGAGCGCCGCGACAGCGCCCTCCCTTGCCGTCGCTTCGGCCATTGCGCTGACATAGGCGACACGCAAATCATTGTTGGTCAGGACCGATCGTGACAGCCAATGGAAAAAAGCCCGGTCGTCGCCGCGAAGGGCCGCGGCTGTGATCTGCTCTTCGTTGAGCAGCGAATTGCGGCGTGTCAGGTCGCCAACTTGTGTCAGCAGAGATTGCCGCGTCTCGCCTTCGGGCATTGTGGCGACAATGAGGCTGAGCGCAGTGGAAGATAGCGGCTCCGCGCGATATGCGGCGCGTGCAAGATCGAGCTCTGCATTGGACGGAGCCGCTTGCGGATCCTTGAGCGTTCGGACGCCATAGGTCATCATGGCAAAATTGGCGTTCGCCGATCCCCTCGGAGCGAGCCCAACCGCGTGGGCTGCCGCGGGAGCTTTCACCTCGTTCGCGATAATATAGCTCGTCGCGCCCACCCAAATGGCGAAGGCGCTCGCTGCCACCCACCCGGCTGTGAGAAGTGCTTTCACTTTTCCGCCTCAAACGCTCAATCGACCCACGCGTTAGGTTTTACTTCCGTCACCATAGCTGTAACCGTAACCATAACCGTAGCCATAACCGTAAACTTGGTTGCGGGCGCCAACTTTAGTGACAATAGCGCCGAACAGCTTCGCACCCGCCATGCGAAGACGCGTTAGCGCAGTTGCGATCGCGCGACTCTTAGTTGCGTTAGCTTCTATCGTGAAGAGGACACCTTCAACATGACGCGCTATCAGGGGTGCATCCGCGAGGCCCAGCAAAGGAGGCGAGTCAATGAGAACATGATCGTAGCTCGCGAGTAAGCTCTTGATCAGCATGGGCAGGCGTTCGCTGCCCAGAAGTTCGGCGGCGTTGGGGGGCAACTGACCCGCCGTAATGATGGACAGACCATACTTAGGCAGCTCGACGATCATTGAATTCAAGTCATCGTTACCAGATAAATAATGGCTGAGCCCGCTCTTATTCGAAAGGTCAAGATAGCGATTGAGAGAGGGGTTTCGGATGTCGGCGTCAACGAGAATTACCGACTTGCCCTTCGCTGCGAGCACCGTTGCGACGCCGAGCGCAGAATTACTCTTTCCTTCTTTCGGCCGGGAAGAAGTCAGCATAATCGAACGAGGAGCGCCGTGCTCAGTAAGGAAAGTAAGGTTCGTCATTAACGAAAAATAAGCTTCGTAAATTGCTGACTTTTTATCCAGAAGTGCCTCTGCGACCGTCTGGTCAAGCACCTCAGGGATTGCACCGAGAAGTGGCAGACCAAAACGTCCAATCACTTCTTGAGGATCACGAACCGAACTATCGATTTTTTCAAGTATAAGGATCAGACCAGCAGCAAGTGCCCCGCCTGCGAGGAGAGCAAGCATGAGATTCAATCCCAGCGAAGGGCTGGAAGGTTTGTCCGCGATCTTAGCGCGGTCAACTACTGCGATATTGTTAGTGCCGACCCCTGCGGCTCCGATCTCCTTATAGCGCTGGAGCAGACCGTCATACAGTTGGCGGTTAGAATCCACATCTCGCTGAAGAATAGCCATCTGTATAGACTCGCGCTGTTGAGCGTTATAATCTACGGTCAGGCGATCAAGTTCAGCTTCGAGATCGCGCTCGCGCTTGACGGCTGCATTATACGCTTCCCGATTGCCTTGGGTGGAACGAGCAGTTTCCGCGGCGATACTGCGGTCTAGGTTATCCACCTGAGCGCGCAAAGAGACGATGCCCGGATAGTCATCTCCGAATATGGTGCGCATACGAGCCAATTCGGCAGCCGCCTCTGCACGCTTTTGCCGCATCGCTCCTACCGCCGGCGCATTGACCTGGGCAGCGCCCGTCTGCGTATTAGCAAGCTCCGCCTCGGCGGCGATGCGTAGTTGCCGAGCCTCGGCCAACGCCTTGCTCACCGCCTCGATATCCGACCCCACCAAAGTTCGCGTCTTTGTCTGTCCGTTAGCGTCTGTTTCAGAGGAAATGGTTACGATGCCTTTGTTAGTCGCGTAATTAATTAGGGCCCGCTCTGAGACCTCGAGATTTTGCCGGAGCGTGGTTAGACGCGCTTCGAGATACTTGCGTGCATCAGATGTCGCGGCGAAGCGGCGGTCTATGCTAGCTTGGACGAACTGGGTGACCCACAGATCCGCGAGCTTCGCCGACAGTTGTGGGGACGGTGTTGCGAAGCTGACGTCGACCAAGCTCGACGAGCGCACCGGAGATATTTGAAGGTGCTGAAGAAGAATCTCCGCAGCACGCTTACTGATGTTGCGCCGCTGCTGGCTGGTCATGCCGGCTTCGGGCGAGGTTAACTTGAAAGCGGTATTGAACGCTTGATCAGCAGTTAAGTTACCCGCGCGAACGACGCGCTCAGCTAGCGAACGCGATTGCAGTAATGAATATTGTGTATTGTAAAATGCTGCCTCATTAACCGGCGCACGATCACGTTCGCCCTGAATCGATGTCGCGACCGGCGCATCGGGTAAAATCTCGATCCGAGCTGTCGAGGTGTACTGAGGTGTCGCAAGAAAGGTGGCAAGAAGCCCTAAGATGAGGCACCCAGCAATTATGCCTAGCACCCAGTTGCGATGGCCGAGCACAGCAGCGAACGTTCTTTCGAGAACAGGCAGCCCATCGCGACCTTCGTCATAGCTCGCATAAGGCATTTGCGCGTAGGGCGATGAGAGGGAATCGCGCGTGGCGGCCAAGTCATTCATGTTGCGATCCGTTCTCAGGTTAAACTTCGCGGGCCAGCAGGATTATGGGTGACAGCAGCGCGGGGAAAGTCTGGAGAATATCCTTGAACATGCGTCGCTGCGGAGAGTCACCAACAATCACGACATCGTTCGGGAAAATTTCCGGATCGGCGTAATTGCCACGGCGGATGCCTTCCAAATTATAGATTCCGACATATTTTTTGTTGCCGACGTCGCGGAAAACAACGACGTCTTCGAGCTTGGCAAATTCAGTCGTACCACCCGCCAGCGCGACCGCGCGCATCAGGGTCATTCGACCGACGACGGGATAGGAGCCTGCCTTATTCACCTGACCGTCGACTGTCACCGACATCGACTGGATGGCTAACTGACTTGTCGGTGACTTGAAATTAACCGTAACTTGAGGATCCCGCACATAACGGCCGATCAGCTTGCTGCGAATTTCGCTCGCGATCATGTCCGGCGTCTTGCCCGCCGCAGCCACAGCCCCCACCAGCGGAAAAGCAAAATTCCCTTGACCATCGGTCATAATGTCGCGCTGCATTTCGGGTACATTAAAGACTTCCACGCGCAATTCCGTAAAAGGCCCAATAAAAGCGGTCCGGCTTGAATGAACGACATCGGCCGCCTCCGGCCTCGGCAGTTCGGCGAGTTTGGTAACCGGACTATCAGGGGCGCTCGCGACCGGAGGCGCATTCTTAGCGCACCCTGCAAGAACCACGATGCCTAGAGCGAAGATGAAGCGGAATTGGGCCATGAGACTTATAAGATATCCAGCTGCTTCGATGATACGGATGCTATAGAGGCTCGAGGCAAGCCCGCAAGCTTAAACCCTCTGGACACGCGCGGAAGCCGGACAGCACACCAATGTTATCAACATGATAATCATAACCTGTAACGACGGCACGCGAAGGGGATAATCGACAAGGCTAGCCGCTGCTAAAATGAACATTATCACGAGAACTGGAAGCCGCATGTCACCTCGGTAACTCTTTGCGAGATTGCGTACGCCGATCGACAGGAATCGGCGAGCAACCCAAACAACGGCCGAGATGAGGATCAACACCATCGGCAACCCACCTGTTAGCGGGACCTCGGCCCAATCATTGTGGGCGTGGTTGAAATAAAAAGGGCTAAGCAGAGCGTCGGGCTCAAACATCTCGTATGCATCTGGAAATGATCCCATTCCGCTTCCCGTGACCCAAAATTTTTCGATCATGGACAATACGGTCGGCCACGCCTCAGCGCGCATATCAACGCCTGCGCCGGGGTCCGTTAACCGACTGAGCGCGGTTACTCGGTCGGAGAGTCCGATTACTGTTGCCAATAACATGATGAGTAAAACTGGCGGCAAATAAACGAGAAAGCGCCAAATTCCGGGCACACCTACTGGAGCCTCAACCTCGCGGCGCCTCAGGGGCTTCGCGTGCCACACGGAAATCAACATGAAATATCCTATGGAGAATCCGGCGACACCCGCGACGAAACCCGCGCGCGAGCCGATGAGCGCCGTTAGAGCAGTAAATGTCAGAAGTGCAAGAACGAGAGCAATCTGCGCGCCCCTGCTTTGACGGTTACGCATCCTTTCATCGCGCAGCAGCGCCGCCGCAATCACCGTCGCGCAGGCCAGAAAAACAGCATTGTGGTTGCGGTTTGCGAACAGCCCCACCATCGCACCCGAATTTGTGATCCGATAGAGATAGGCGGCGCCTTCCGTCCCCGACAAAAGCTGAAAGAAGCCCAGCAGAGAGCTTACTGCGGCAGCCGCGACGATCGCGAGCATCAATCGCGGATGGTCCTCGGTATCGAGCGTTGCCGCGAGGAGAAGCGCGGCCAACGGAACGGACATTGCAAGCAAGCTGTTCCAGGTTTGCGATGGCGTCAGTGAAATCGGCCGCCAAAGGTCGGGTTGACCCAGTAGCCGATCGATTTCAATGATGGTCTCGCGACCCGGGAGCGCGTGCCACACGGCAGGGGGAAGCGGGATCAGTTGAAATGCAATCCACGCGGTTAGCAGCACGAGCAAAATTAAGGGCGCGCGGATGCGCTTCCAATCATCGGCCGTTAATCGCGTAGCCGCCCAAAATGCGGCCAAAACGGCTACGGCGCGCAGTAAAGGCAGAGAAGCAATATCTGAACGAGATCCTCCACCCACGAGGAATGTAAAGATCAGGAAAAGTATAGGAATTGAGGCCGGTAAAGCCGCGCCAAAAGCCGGTCTTGAGATAGGAGCTGCAACCGCTTGTCTATTCATAATCCGCTTTTCTTGTCTTCAATAATGCGGGCTTGGCAGCCATTGCGCGGGGCTTAGACGTTCGATTCCGGGGTGACAAGCGCGATAAGGCGGATTGCACAAAAGCGGCGGTGAGATTGGGCTGCCTGATCCCGCTGTCGTCCGGCTAGTTTGCGTCATGCGGCGGCACGCGCCAGATTCTCACGCGCGAAAAGGAACCAACGCTGGTCGCTCTCGAGCCCAAGCGCCGCCAGCGTTCCGCTGCGAAACGCGCCGAGATCGACTCCGATGCGATTTCCTTGCTCATCGGGCTCTGCCGTGATGCTGTGGCCATGCACGATCATCTTTCCATGATCGGCCAGATTGTCGAGAAAGTCATCGCGAATCCAGCGAAGGTCAGAGAGTGATTGCTTTTCGAGAGGGATCCCGGGACGGATGCCCGCATGGACAAAGGCATAATCCCCAATCTCGATAACATCTTCCCCCGTTCCCAGAAATGCGACATGCGCGTGCGGAACGAGCCGAGGCAACCGTTCGGCAACCTCTTCGAAGCTCGCTTCGGCAAGACTTTCTTCATCGCCCCAATAGCTTGCTACCGTGGCATCGCCGCCGATGCGCATGAAATAGCGCAGACGCCGAGCGTCACCAGTCAACGCCGCAAGGAAGCACTCCTCGTGATTGCCGATAAGCAATCTTGTATCCGGAAATTCTTTGCGTAGCCGCATCGCGCGCTCGACAACCTCAGCCGATTGCGGCCCGCGATCAACAAGATCGCCGAGGAGAATGATTGTCACCTGCGCCGCGCCGCGTGCGGCATTATCGGCGCGGATCAAATCGAGAATTCCTGCGAAGAGATCGTCGCGACCGTGAATGTCACCAATTGCGTAGACGCGCTGCCCTTCAGGGATCGAAAAGCCGCTGCGCGCTGGTTGAGCAGGCTTGCTTTTGCGCTTCCAAAACATGATCAATCAGACCGATCTATCATAATTCCATGAGACATCTGGCCGAAAACAGGGCCTTGCGAGCGAAACCTGCCCCTACCTCCCCCAGTCGGCCGTGGCAATATACGCGGGACAGGCGAGATACGCGGGACAGGCGAGAGCGTTGCAGTGAGGGCGAACACAAAGAGAATTTTAAGTTGTCCAGGCGGCTGATTCCCATCAGTGAGGTCGAAGCCAGGCTGCGCACCGAGAATATATACCGCCTTGCCCGAACGGAAACGATCGCAAGCTCGCCGGTGCGGCTGGCCTACCCTTCGCCCGATAGAGAACGCCCGGCTGCTACGCGGGCGGAGAATGCTTGCTTTGGCAGTATCCACTTCGCCGGCATACCTGAGTTGACGTCACTGACGGTTTAGCCGCTCTTATGCACCAAGGGGTGTCTGAGCGGTAGGCGGGAGTAGCGTAAAGCTCTGTTCTGAAGTAAGAAATTGGGTGTCTAAGCCGTCCCTGCTCCGGGACAGAAATTGCCATAGGCTACACCCGCCATGACCGACGTTACCTCA
>NZ_FUYP01000030.1 GCF_900168005.1 Sphingopyxis flava | reverse complement strand
GATCACCCGCCATTGCTGACGCGGATCCTTCAGCGCCGAAAAATGATCCAGTAGCGATACAGTGCCGACCATCAAATGCCCCTTCCAAATGTGGAACACCCCTGAATCAGCTCAGCACTTCAAACGCTACCCCAATTTGTTAAACTGAAGCGATTGCCCTGACGACTTCGCTGCGCGGATGCTTGTTTCAAATGCGAAAGAGGGCCGCCGGCAGACCCGGCGACCCTCCTTTTTCTTCGCCCCAAAAGGCCGGGTAAAAAGCCTTACTGCTTGGCTTCTTCCATCGCACCCTTGGCAGCGTCAGCCGCTTCCTTCGCGGCGTCCGCAGCTTCGGCCGCCTTGTCGGTCGCGGTCGCGGCGTCGCCCGCAGCGGCAGCATCGCCCGCAGCGTCGGCGGCGGTGCCGGCAGCGGCAGCGGCGTCGCTGGCGCCTTCGGCCGCGTCGAGCGCGGTGTCAGCAGCGCCTTCCATGGTCGCGGCGGTGTCTTCGGTGGTCGCCGCCGTATCGTCAGCAGCCTTTTCCCCGCAAGCGGCCAGGCCGAGCGAAGCGGCCAGGACGAGCGACAAAGTGATCGATTTCTTCATTTGGGCATATCCCTCTCGATTAAACGGATCGACCGGCATTCGGATGCGAACATTTCGCTCCGGCGCACTGCCAATCGCGTTTAGAGCTACAATCTCGCCAAATTGGGTGCAACGGCCTTTTTGGAGGCGCGGCCCGCTATTCGCCACCGCTCGTCGCGGCGAGCTTCCCGCAAGCGGCAGGAAAAGGCGGCCGGCTGTCTGTTGACCACATATAAAGAAAGCTTTATATGCAGGTCCATGACCGAGCTGCTCGACATTTTCCGTGCCCTCGCCGATCCGACGCGTCTGCGCATTGTCGCGCTGCTGCGCGAGATGGAACTGGCGATCGGCGAGCTTGCTCTTGTCCTCGAACAGAGTCAGCCCCGCGTCTCGCGCCATGTCCGCATCCTCGTCGACGCCGGAATCATCGAGCGCAGGCGGGAGGGAAGCTGGGTTTTTCTGCGCATCGTTGCGCAAGGGCCGGTAAGCAATATTATTGCGCGCGCCGAGGAATGGCCTTTTTCACCGCGCGAGGCGCTCGTCGTCGCGCACGACGCGCGCAGGCTCGCCGCGGTCCGGGCCGATCGCGTTGCTGCGGCCGAACGCTATTTCGCCGAGCATGCCGCCGAATGGGATGCCATCCGCTCGCGCCACGTCGCCGAAAGCGAGGTCGAGGCCGCGATGCTCGCGATGGTGGCGGGCCGCCGCCTTGGGCATCTGCTCGACATCGGCACGGGGACCGGCCGTATGGCCGAAATCTTTGCGCCGACGGTGCGCCGCATCACCGCGCTCGACCGCAGTCCGGACATGCTCCGCATCGCACGGGCGAAGCTCGCCGATCAGCCCGTGCCGATCGACCTCGTCCAGGGGGATTTCCTGAACCTGCCAATGGCCGATGCCAGCATCGACAGCATCGTCATCCACCAGGCGCTGCACTTCGCGCACGAGCCGGACCGCGTCATTGCGGAGGCTGGCCGGGTACTGCGCGGCGGCGGACACCTCCTGGTCGTCGATTTTGCCCCGCACGAAGACGAGGAGTTGCGCACGCTTGCAGCGCATGCCCGCCTCGGTTTTTCGGACGCGCAGATTCGGGGCTGGTTCGCCTCCTCCGGCCTGCTCCTCGAGGCCGCCCAGACGCTTGAAGGTGGGACGCTGGCCGTAAAGCTCTGGCTCGGTCGCCGCCGCAGCGATGAAGACCAACCGCCGCTCGCCCACGAGGGCGACGGCCCGCGCAGAAGGCTTGCGGCATGACCTCGATTCTCAACAGCGCCGCGGAGGCGCGCCGCGCTGCGGCCTCGCCGCTTTTTGCCGACCTTGCCGGCGATATCAGCGTCAGCTTCGAATTCTTCCCGCCGAAGACCGAGAAGATGGAGGCGCAGCTTTGGGACAGCTTCCATACGCTCGAGCCGCTCAATCCCAGCTTCGTCTCGGTCACTTATGGTGCCGGCGGATCGACGCGCGAGCGCACCCACGCGACGGTCGCGCGTATCGCGGCGGAAAGTAGAGTTCCGCCCGCAGCCCACCTTACGTGCGTCGAGGCGTCGCGGGAAGAGATTGACGCGGTTGCCCGGGCCTATTGGGAGGCCGGCGTGCGCCATATCGTTGCGCTGCGCGGCGATGTGCCAGGCGGCGAGCCCTACCGAGCGCACCCGCAAGGCTATGCCAATGCCGCCGAGCTCGTCGCGGGTCTCAAGGCCATTGCACCCTTTGACATTTCGGTCGCCGCCTACCCCGAGGTTCATCCCGACGCAGAATGTCCGCAGGCCGACCTCGACAATCTGAAGCGCAAGCTCGACGCCGGCGCAACGCGCGCGATCACGCAGTTCTTCTTCTCGCCTGACGCCTTCCTGCGCTTTCGCGATGCCGCGGCCGCGGCCCGAATCGACGCCCCGATCATCCCCGGCATCCTGCCGGTGTCGAATGTGTCGCAGACGCGGCGGATGGCGGACATGTGCGGCGCCGCAATTCCCCCATGGATGGTGTCGTTGTTCGACGGGCTCGACGGTCTGCCAGCGGCGCGCCAGCTCATCGCCGCGACGATCGCGGCCGAAATGTGCCGCCGCCTCTATGCGGGCGGAGTGCGCGATTTTCACTTCTACACGCTCAATCGGGCGGAGCTTAGCTATGCTATCTGCCACCTGCTCGGCCTGCGCCCCGCCGCCCTACCCATCAAGGAGGAAACAGCATGACGACCAAATCGTCGACGGCCCGCGAGGCACTGAGCGCCGCGGCCAAGGAGCGAATCCTGCTCACCGACGGCGGCTGGGGCACGCAGATCCAGCTGCGCAAGCTTGAGGAAGCGGATTATGCAGGCACGCTTGGGCTCGCGCACGACCAGAAGGGAAATAATGACATCCTCGCGCTGACGCGCCCCGACGTCGTTGCCGCGATCGGCGATTCCTATCTCGCGGCGGGGTCCGACATTGTGTCGACAAATACCTTCAGCGCCAACCGGATCAGCCAGGCCGACTATGGCGCCGAGGCGCTGGTCGCTGACATCAACCGCGAAAGCGCCCGGCTCGGGCGCGAAGCGGCCGACAAGTTCGAGGCGATCGATGGCCGCCGCCGATATGTTGCAGGCGCGGTCGGGCCGACGAACAAGACCTTGTCGCTCTCGCCCGACGTCAATAACCCGGGCTATCGCGAAATCGACTTCGACGAGCTCAAGGATGTCTATCTTGAACAGGTGATCGCGCTTGCTGAGGGGGGAGCCGATTTCATCCTCATTGAGACGATCTTCGACACGCTCAATGCCAAGGCCGGGATCGCCGCAACGCTCGAGGCCGAGACCAGAGTGGGGCGCGAATTGCCGCTGATGATCTCGATGACCCTCACCGATCTTTCGGGCCGCAACCTCTCGGGCCACACGGTCGAGGCCTTCTGGTACGCCGTGCGTCACGCGCGCCCGCTCACCGTCGGGCTCAACTGCTCCTTCGGCGCGGCGCAGCTTCGCCCGCATGTGCGCGTTCTCTCAGACCTCGCCGATACGCTGGTGATGGTCTATCCGAACGCGGGCCTGCCGAACGAACTTGGCGAATATGACGAGCAGCCCGAGACAACCGCGGGGCTGGTTCGCGAATGGGCCGAACATGGCCAGGTCAATATTCTCGGCGGCTGCTGCGGGTCGACGCCGGCGCATATCGCCGCGATGGCCCGCGCCATCGAGGGCCTTGTCCCGCGCTACATTCCCGACATGCCGGTGCGCACGCGCCTCGCCGGGCTTGAACCCTTTACCATGGCGGCCGCGTCCTGATGGAGGACGGACCGGCATGGACTATCCGCGAGGCGGGAGGGGATGATGCGCCAGCCCTGGCGCTGATTGGCGCTGCGACCTTTCTCGAGACCTTTGCCGGCATTCTCGACGGCGCAGCGATCACCGCGCATTGCGCCGCGCAGCACAGCGAAGCGGCCTATCGCGCGGCTTTGGCGTCGGGCGGGCGGGCATGGCTTGCCGAGGCAGAGCCGGGCGGCGCGCCGGTCGGCTTTGCGCTCGTCGGCAAGCCCGCTCTCGACGCAGCGGAGGCGGGTGATATCGAGCTAAAACGCATCTATTCGCTCTCCCGCTTTCATGGCAGCGGCATGGGCGCGGCGCTGATGCGGGAGGTGGTCATTGCCGCCGAGGGGCATCGCCGCCTGCTCCTTGGCGTTTATGCTCGCAACGAGCGGGCGCTCGCTTTCTATCGCAAACAGGGTTTTGCCGACATCGGAACGCGCCGCTTCAATGTCGGGGGCAAGTTTTACGATGACCGCGTCCTCGCGCGCCCGCTCGCCCTTTGAACCCTCCCCTGGACATCATGATGAACAGCTCTTCCTTCTCCTCTTCCTTCGTCAATATCGGCGAGCGCACCAACGTGACCGGATCGGCGGCGTTCAAGAAGCTGATCCTCGCCGACGATTTCGCCGCCGCGGTCGAGGTTGCGCGCCAGCAGGTCGAAAATGGCGCGCAAGTCATCGACGTGAACATGGATGAAGGGCTGCTCGACGCCGAGCGCGCCATGACGACCTTTTTGAAGCTGATTGCCGCCGAGCCCGACATTGCGCGCGTGCCGGTGATGATCGACTCGTCGAGGTGGGACGTGATCGAGGCGGGCCTCAAATGCGTGCCCGGCAAGCCGATCGTCAATTCGATCAGCATGAAAGAGGGCGAGGAGATTTTTCTGAGTCACGCGCGCAAGTGCCTGGCCTATGGCGCCGCGGTCGTGGTGATGGCGTTCGACGAGGTCGGGCAGGCCGACACGAAAGCACGCAAGATCGAGATTTGCGAGCGCGCCTACAAGCTGCTCCTCAGCATCGGCTTTCCGCCCGAAGACATCATCTTCGATCCCAATATCTTCGCCATCGCGACGGGGCTTGAGGAGCATGACAATTATGCGGTCGATTTCATCGAAGCGGTAAAGGAACTGCGCGTTCGCTGCCCGCACGCGCATTTTTCGGGCGGACTTTCAAACCTGTCGTTCGGCTTTCGCGGTAACGAAGTCGTGCGCCGCGCGATGCACAGCGTCTTTCTCTATCACGCGATTCCCGCCGGGCTCGACATGGCGATCGTCAATGCAGGGCAGCTCGATGTTTACGATGCGATCGATCCTGAACTGCGCGAGGCCTGCGAGGACGTCATTCTCAACCGCAAGGCGGACGGCGAGGAATTAAGCCCGACCGAGCGGCTGATTGCGCTCGCTGAACGCTACAAGGGCAAGGACGCCGCGCAGGAAAAGGCCGCCGAAGAATGGCGCGGCTGGGAGGTTCGCAGGCGGCTCGAGCATGCGCTCGTCAAGGGTATCGATGCCCATATCGTCGCGGATACCGAGGAAATGCGCCTCGCGATGGACCGTCCGATCGAGGTGATCGAAGGGCCGCTCATGGACGGCATGAATGTTGTCGGCGACCTTTTCGGGTCGGGCAAGATGTTTCTGCCGCAGGTGGTCAAATCGGCGCGCGTCATGAAGAAGGCGGTTGCCCACCTCCTCCCCTTCATCGAGGCTCAGAAGGAGCCCGGCGCCAAGGGCAAGGGCAAGGTCGTGATGGCGACGGTCAAAGGCGACGTCCACGACATCGGGAAAAACATCGTCGGCGTCGTCCTCCAGTGCAATGGCTTCGAGATTGTCGACCTCGGCGTGATGGTGCCCTGGCCCAAGATCCTCGAGACGGCGAGGGAATGTGACGCCGACATGATCGGCCTCTCGGGTCTGATCACGCCGTCGCTCGACGAGATGGTGACCGTGGCCGAGGAAATGCAGCGCGCTGGCATGACGATGCCGCTCCTCATCGGCGGCGCGACCACCTCTAAGGTGCACACCGCGCTGCGCATCGACCCTGCTTATAAGGGACCGGTCCTCCATGTCCTCGACGCGAGCCGCGCGGTCGGGGTCGCGACCGCGCTCGTCAGCGATACGGGGCGCGAGGCGTTCGTGACGGGCTATAAGGAGGATTATCAGCATATCCGCGACGTCCGCGCGAACAAGGGGCAAAGCCCGCTTGTCCCCATTGCCGATGCGCGTGCGAACGGCTTCGCGATCGACGAGCATATCCGACCTTTTCCCCCGGAAAGGCCGGGGGTCCACGCCTTTGACAATTGGGACCTTGCCGAGCTCGCCGAATGGTTCGACTGGACGCCCTTCTTCCGCGCCTGGGAACTTGCAGGCGTCTATCCCGCGATCCTTGACGACGAGATTGTCGGCGAGAGCGCGCGCAACCTCTTTGCCGACGCGCGCGCAATGCTCGCGACGATCATCGCCGAAGGCTGGCTTCATGCGCGCGGCGTCGCAGGCCTCTGGCCATGTCGGCGCGACGGCGACGATGTCATCATCCACCTCGAGGAGGAGCGCCACGTGCGCATCCCCTTCCTGCGCCAGCAGATCGCCAAGCGCGAAGGGCGGCCGAACATGTGCCTTGCCGACTTCATCAGTCCCGACGGCGACTGGATCGGCGGCTTTTCGGTGGCGATCCACGGTATCGAGCCGCATCTTGCGCGCTTCAAGGCTGCGCATGATGACTATAGCGACATTTTGCTCAAGGCGCTCGCCGACCGCTTTGCCGAAGCCTTTGCCGAGCGGCTCCACGCGCATGTGCGCACCGACTTGTGGGGCTATGCACCAGGCGAACAATTGACGCCCGAGGCAATCATCAAGGAGGAATATCGAGGCATCCGTCCCGCGCCCGGCTATCCCGCTTGCCCCGATCACAGTTTGAAGCCGATCCTCTTCGACCTGCTCGATGCGGGACATAATTCGGGCGCGACGCTCACCGATCATTTCGCGATGCTGCCGACAGCGGCGGTTTCCGGATTCTATTTCGGTCACCCCGACGCGAGCTATTTCGGCGTCGCGCGTGTCGGCGAGGATCAGCTTGGCGATTATGCGCAGCGCCGCGGCGTGGATCTTGCGACCGCAACGCGCTGGCTTCGTCCGAACCTCGATTAACCTTGCTCGGCGCATCTGTCCGATAAGGGGACAGGGCGCCGGTTAACCAGCTTCGCAAACGACTTGCCGTGCGCTTGGGGCTATGGACGGGTCATGGCAAAGACGCTCCTTCGCCGGCCCCTGTTGCCGCTCTTCGCTCTGCCGCTCCTTCTCGCGCCGGCGTCTTCGCCGGCGCAAATGGGGAGCGCGCCTTACAGCGTCGAGGGGAGGGGCTTTTCGCGGCTGCAGGCCGCTGTCGACGCGATCGGCGGCGGGGAGGGGACGATCCGCATCGCCCCCGGTTATCATCGCGACTGCGCGGTGCAGACTATGGGGCGCATCGCCTTCGTTGCCGCCGAACCCGGCCGCGCGATTTTCGACGGGGTGACCTGCGAGGGCAAGGCCGCGCTGGTGCTTCGCGGCGCGGGGGCACGGGTCGATGGCATTGTCTTTCAGAACATGCGCGTTCCCGATGGCAACGGGGCGGGCATCCGGCTCGAGAAGAGCGATCTCGACGTCGTGAACAGCCTGTTCCGGCAAAGCGAGCAGGGCATCTTGACTGCCGATGATCCGCGCTCGACGCTGAGGATCGAACGGTCGACCTTTTCAGCTCTCGGCCGCTGCGACCGCGGACTGAGCTGCGCGCACAGCGTGTACACGGGAAGCTACGGCCAGGTGATCGTGACGCACAGCCGCTTTGAAAAGGGGAGCGGGGGCCATTATCTGAAAACCCGCGCCTCTCGCGTCGATATTCGCGACAACAGCTTCGACGACACGCAGGGCCGCGCGACCAACTACATGATCGACCTGCCATCGGGCTCGACCGGGCGGATCGCGGACAATCTTTTCGTGCAGGGACGCGATAAGGAAAACCATTCGGCGTTCATCGCGGTCGCAGCCGAGGGGCGCGACAATTCCTCGCGCGGCCTCGCGATCGCGGGCAATCGCGCGCGCCTCTCGCAAGACGTGAGTTGGCCGTCGGTGTTCGTCGCCGATTGGAGCGGGGAAGAGCTGGCGATCGGGGCGAATGAGCTCGGGCCGCGGCTCACCCGGTTCGAAAGGCGCTAAGCTCCTCGGCTCCGCGCGCCTTCGATCGGCGGAAACGCCGGTCTCCGGCCCGGCATTGAAGTTGGGAGGCTAGCGCAGAAGGCAGGCTTGGAAGGCGGAGGGGCTCAAGCCTCGCCGCGCGTTTCGATCAGCGAAGCTGCCAGCGCCTCGGCCGGCGATTTGCCGCCCCACAGCACGAACTGGAACACCGGATAAAAGCGCTCGCATTCGTCGATCGCGCTTTCGACCAGGGTTTCGGTGAGGTCGAGCCGCAGGGGCGCGTTGGTTCCAATCAGCATCCCGTGGCGGAACAGAATCGTGCCGCTGTTCGACCATAGCTCGAAATGGCCGAGCCACAATTGCTCGTTGATCAGCGCCAGCGCTTCATGCGCGACAGCGCGCTTGTCCTCGACGACCCGGATGTCGGGGAAGGCGAGGAGCTGGATAACGCCATCGTCGGCACGCCACACGGCGCGCAATTCGTAGGTCGTCCAGCTCCCCTGCGCGGTGGCGACAATCTCGTCCTCGCCGATCATCTCGTGCGGCCAGTCGTGCGCGGCAAAATAGGAGGCCAGCATCTCCATCGGTGCCGCCTCCTGGCCGTCATCATCGTCGTAGATATCGTCGCTCATTTGGGCGCTTTAACGTCTGTTGGAGCCGCTGGCGAGTCCACCCGGCCATTTCCAGTCCCTGCAAGTCGCAGGAGCGCTCACGAGCGTCGGGCGGAATCGCCCGGCGCTTTGATCAGGGCGCCTTGGGCTTGCGCGCCGCGGGCCTCGCGGCGCTCTTGGGGGCCGCGGAAGGTGTCGCCGCGCCTTCGAGTTTGTCGAGGCGCGCTTTCAGCGCTTCTGCTTCGGCGCGCGCGGTTGCCGCCATTTGTTTGACCGCCTCGAACTCCTCGCGGCTGACGAAGTCCATGCGGCCGATCCATTCCTTTGCGCGTTCGCGCATCGCTGCCTCAGCCTCGCGGCCCGCGCCGGCGACGGTCCCGGCGATGCCGTTCAGCATCTTGGCGAAGTCGTCGAAAATCCGGTTCTCGCTTTGCATGTCAAACTTCCTTTGTGGGGAGTGCCCCTTGCCGTCACCCTATTTGGGTGCTCGCAGCCGCGGGGACAAGAGTTTCAGCGTCGGGATTGCGCTGGTCGATCTGGAACGTCAGGATCGCCGCGAAGCTGAGCCACGCCATATAGGGGACGAGCAGCCACGCCGCAGCCTTGCGGATCGGTGAAAAGGCAAAGGCGGTCGCGAGCGTCACCATCAGGAGGAAGATGATGAGATAGAGCGCGCTCGTCACCTGATGCGCGCCGAAGAAAAGCGGTGACCACATGAGATTCCCGGCAAGCTGGATGAAGAAGAGCAGGAGCGCAAAGCCGCGCCCTTTCGCCCCGCGCGCATGCAGCACCATCGCGAGCGACAGACCCAGGCAAATATAGAGTGCGGGCCAGACAGTGCCAAAGACCCATCCGGGCGGCGTGATCGCTGGAAGGTCGAGCGCTGAGAACCAGCGATTGCCATAGCCGCTGCCTGAGAGAAGTCCCGACAGGCTGCCGAGGAGCACGATCGCCGGAACCGTCACCAGCGCCCAGCGCCAATAGGACATGCGAAGCTGTCCTGGAGTGGCCAATTCACTCATGCACATCCCCCTTTGCGCAAATTCGATCGGGAACGGGTGTCGCGACAGCCGGGCCCCTCGTCAAGACGCTGCTTTGACCGCGGCGATCAGAAATTCGACATTGCCCTCCGGCCCGGTGATCGGGCTCCGGGTCACATCGGCGACCGGCCAGCCCTCGCTTTCAAGCCAGGCGCGCACCTCGCTGCAGACGCGTGCATGGACTGCGGCGTCGCGTACGACGCCTTTCTTGCCCACCTCGTGCCGCTCGGCCTCGAACTGCGGCTTGATCAGCGCGACGAGCCGCGCCTCGGGGCGCGCGAAGGACATCGGCACCGGCAGCACCTTCGAAAGCGCGATGAAGCTTGCGTCGCAGACGATGAGGTCAATGGGCTCGGGGATATGCTCGGAGGTCAGAATGCGCGCGCTCGTCTGTTCATGAACGATGACGCGCTCATCCTGGCGCAGCTTCCACGCGAGCTGATTGGTGCCCGAATCGACGGCATAGACCCGCGTCGCGCCGCGGCTTAGCAGGACGTCGGTAAAGCCCCCGGTCGACGAGCCCACGTCGATCGCGACCGCGCCCGCGACATCCCAGCCGAGATGCAAGAGTGCATGATCGAGCTTGATGCCGCCGCGCGATACCCATGGGTGATCGCGGCCCTTCACGCTGAGCTCGGCGTCTGCCGCGACCTGCTGGCCCGCCTTGTCGATCCTGCGGTCGCCGACGAAGGCGAGCCCCGCGAGGATCAGCGCCTGCGCGCGCGTCCGGCTTTCGGCAAGGCCGCGATCGACGAGAAGCTGGTCGGCGCGCTGCTTTGCCATCAGCTGTCCACCAGCCCGGCCAGCGTTCCTGGGGTGAGGATCTGCGGAAGGATGAGAGGCGTCTCAGCGCCGGGTGCGTACCAAAGATAAAGCGGGACGCTGTTGCGTCCATGTTCGCCAAGCGTGCGCGTGATGACGGGGTCCCCGTTGGTCCAGTCACCTACAAGAGTAATGACCCCCTTCTTCTTGAAGGCCTTCTGCACGGCTTCGCGGTTGATCGCACCCGCTTCGTTTGCCTTGCACGAGAGGCACCAGTCCGCCGTGAAATAGACGAAGACGGGCTTGCCGGTCGCGCGCGCGTCGGCGAGGGCTTCCGGAGAGAATCTGGTCCCGGATTGTCCCGGCGCCGGCGCTTCGCGGGTCTGGCCGGTCAATAGTCTTGCATCGATGAGTGTCGAGCCGATCAGGCCGGCCAGCAAAAAGAGAAGGAGCCAGCCCGAGCTTTTCCCTCTTTGACGCGCCCCGACAGAGCACAGCACGAGCGATGTCCAACCCACCGCGCCGAGCGCGACCCACCCCCCCGCGGCGCCGGCTTGACGCCACAAAAGCCACGCCAATCCCAGCGCGGTCAGCCCCATGGGCAGCGCCATCCATTTGCGCAAACGGCTCATCCAGGGGCCGGGCCGCGGCAACCGGTTCCGAATCGGGGGCACAAAGCCGACGGCCAGGAAGGGAAGAGCGAGCCCCAGGCCCAGCCCGCCAAAGATCGGTAGCGCCGCCCAGGCGGGCAGCACCAGCGTCGCGCCAAGCGCTGCGCCCAGGAGAGGTCCGCTGCACGGCGTTGCGACAAAGGCCGCGAGCGCGCCGGTCCAAAAGCCCCCCGCCGCGCCACCTTTTTCTGCGAGCGTCTGTCCGCCGCCAAAAGATGGGAGTTCATAGGCGCCAAGCAGGTTGAGCGTGATCGCCAGCGCTAGCATCAGCAAGAGGAGTACGCTGACGGGATGCTGAAGCTGGAACGCCCATCCGACCTGCTCGCCCGCGGCGCGGAGCGCGAGTAACGCCGCGCCGAGGAGCAGTGCGGTCATCACCGCACCCGCTGTATAGGCCAGCGCTTCGACCTTTGCCGTCCGCGCATCGCCTCCTGACCGGGCAAGACTGAGCGCCTTGAGGCTGAGGATCGGGAAGACGCAGGGCATCAGGTTCAGGATGAGCCCGCCGAGGATCGCGCCGCCGAGCGCCGCCAAAAAGAGCCGGGCATCTACCGCATCGGACGCTGTCCGGATCGGTTCGCCGGTGCGGCGCACCGCGGCAGGCTCGAACCGGACATTGAGCCCGCGGCCGTCGGAGAGCTTGAGCAAGCCATCGACCGCGCCTGAGGCGTCGCCCTTGGCGGCCGTCTCGATGATAATCCAGTCGCCGCTCCGGCTGAATGCCTGGGGCGCTGCATAATCGACCAGATTCTGCGTCGCGACGAAAAGGTGGGGGGCATCGAGCGAGGTGCCCTGGGGAAGCGGGACACCGAATCGGATCTTGCCGCCGGCGCGTTCCCAGTTCCCCGCACGGTCGAGGGGCTGCGGGAGCCTCGCACGCCATGCGTCGAACCGCTCGCGCTCACGCGTAGGTACGGCGCCGTCGCCCGCCTTCAGCTTGACCGAGATGACCGCCCTTTCGGGCACGCAGACCTTGTCGGTGCAGGCGAGCCAGTTGGCGATGCCCGAAAGCGTCAAGTCGGTCCCGGGCGCCACGTCTCGTTCGACCCGCACGTCCGCGAGCAGCGCGTAAGGATGCTCATAGACATGGTTCATCATGCCAAAGAGAATAAGCGCGTCAGGAACAGGGTAATTGAACGCGCCAACCGTGACGCCGTCGGGCGCGTTCCATTCAACCATGAGGCCGAAACCCGCATCGCCCCCGTTCGACCAATAGCCGTGCCAGCCCTCCTCGGGCGCCATGGTCAGCGCGATCGTGGTGGATCCGCCCGGCGCGGGGGCGGCCGATTCGGCGACAAGCCTGGGCTGAATATGCGTGGGCTGCGCGCGGGCGGCAGCAAGCCCGAGAAGCGCGAGCACCGCGAGGGCGAGCGCGGCCCGCCACGCGGCTGTCCCAAACCCGTCCCTTCGCCGATCCATGCCGTCCCCGCATCTGCCTGTCGTTCGAGGCTTGCCATATAGGCGGCTTTCGCCGAGAGGACAGCCCGCGCCGACGACCCAGAATGGAGAAGACGCCCGTGAAACCGAAAATTTGGACGGCCGCCCTTGCTGGCCTGCTTTGTCTTTCGGGCCCCGCCGCCAGCCTTGCGCAGGATTCGGGGCCTTTGGTGCAGAAGGTTACAGCGGCCACCCCGCAGCCCAAGCTGATCGTCATGATCGCGGTCGACCAATTCTCGGCCGATCTATTCGCCGAATATCGCAGCCATTTCACCGGCGGCCTCGCGCGGCTCGCGTCAGGCGTTGTCTTTCCCTCGGGCTATCAGGCGCATGGCGCGACCGAAACCTGCCCCGGCCATTCGACCATCTTGACCGGCAACCATCCCGCGCACACGGGCATTGTCGGCAATAATTTCTTCGACCTGTCGGCTGCACGCGAGGACAAGCGCCTCTATTGCGCGGAGGATGAGACGGTGCCCGGCACCTCGTCGAAGGACTATGCCCCATCGGCAAAGCACCTCCTCGTGCCGACGCTGGGCGACCTGATGAAGGATCGCGATCCGAAAGCGCAGGTCGTGTCGGTGTCGGGCAAGGACCGCTCCGCCATCATGATGGGCGGGCACAAGGCGGACGAGCTGATGTGGCTCGCCCCTACCGGGCTCACCAGCTATCGGGGCAGCAGCTTGTCGCCGGTCGCCCAGCAGGCGAGCGCCGCGATTGCCGCCGCCATTGCCGCCCCTGAGCCGGGCCTGACGCTGCCTGCCGATTGCGCCGCGCATGATATTGCCATCCCGCTCGATGGCCGCAAGGGCGGCATCGTCGGAACGGGACGCTTCGCGCGCGATGGCGCAGATTTTCGTGCCTTTCGTGCCTCGCCTCAGGCGGACGGCGCGGTGCTCGCGGCCGCGGCTGCATTGCGCCAGGCGCGAAAGATGGGCGAGGGGGGCAGCACCGATCTCTTGATCGTGGGGCTGTCGGCGACCGACTATATCGGTCATGGAACCGGGACCGAAGGCGCCGAAATGTGCCTTCAGATGCTGGCGCTCGACCGCGAGCTTGGCGATTTCTTCGCGCGCCTCGATGCAACCGGCATTGATTATGTCGTGGCGCTCACCGCCGATCACGGCGGGCACGATCTTCCCGAGCGCAACCGGCAGAACGGCTGGCCCGACGCGCAGCGCCTCGACCCCGCGCTTGACCCTGAAAAGATCGGCAAGGCGGTCGCCGAAAAGCTGGGCCTGCCTGAGCCGCTGCTTTATGGAGACGGCGGCGACTATTATCTCTCTAGGGCGCTGACGCCAGCGCAGCGCAAGACAGCGCTCGATGAGATCCTTCCGCGGCTTCGCGCGCATCCGCAGATCGAGGCGGTGGTCACAGCGGATCAGCTAGCCGTCCATCCGATCTCGAAGCGCCCGGCCGATACGTGGACGCTGATGGACAAGCTGCGCGCTTCGTACAATCCGGCGCGTTCCGGCGATTTCATCATCGCGCTCAAGCCGCGCGTTACGCCAATCCCGGAACCGGGTATCGGTTATGTCGCAACACATGGCTCGGTCTGGGATTATGACCGGCGCGTGCCGATGCTGTTCTGGCGCAAGGGACTGGCGGGCTTCGAGCAGCCGAATGCGGTGATGACGGTGGACATCCTGCCGACACTCGCGGCGCTGATCGGCCTCCCGCTCGATACGAAAAACATCGACGGGCGCTGCCTCGACCTTTTGTCGGGCCCGGAAGACAGTTGCCGTTCGGGACATTGAAACAGAGAAGAAGACCAGGGACCATGACGAACATTTTGGGGAATTTCACCGGCCGGCTGCTGCTGGTGGGTTGCGGGAATATGGCCGGGGCGATGCTTGATCGCTGGCTGGGCGCCGGACTCGACCCGGCGAAGGTTGCGATCGTCGATCCCTTCGCGGCGCCGCGCGCGGACATTGCGCATTTCGCATCGGTTGCCGACTGGCTCGCGGCGGACGGAGCCGCCGAATGGGTGATGCTCGGCATGAAGCCGCAGCAATTGAATGATGTCGCAGGCGAGCTTGCTGCCGTCGCAGCCGGCAATACATATCTTCTCTCCATCCTCGCGGGTGTGTCGCTCGCCGACCTTGCGGCACGCTTCCCGGAAACCAAGGCGCAGGTCCGCATTCTTCCCAACCTTGCTGCGCGTATAGGCGCCGGGGTCTCGGCAGTTGCCAGCCTAGGCGCCGCCGACGAGGCTGCGGTGACGGCGCTTCTCGAACCGCTTGGCACCATTGTCCCGCTTGCCGACGATTCGACAATGGATCTCGTCACCGCCTTTACCGGCAGCGGGCCGGCTTTCGTTTTGCGGCTGATCGAAGCCTATGCGGCCGCAGGCGAGCGGCTCGGTCTTTCGGCCGAAGACGCGCTGAAGCTAGCTGCGGCGACCTTTGACGGTGCGACAGCGCTTCTCGCCGCGAGCGATGAAAAGCCCGGCGTCCTGGTCTCCCAGGTCGCAAGCAAGGGGGGCACGACCCAGGCAGGGCTCGACGTGCTCGATACCGACGGGCAACTCGTTGCGCTGATGACCAATGTCCTGCGCGCCGCGCGCGACCGCGGGCGTGAGCTCGCCGATCTCGCGCGCGGCGAAAGCTAGCTCTTCATTCGGGAGGGCGGCCGAGCCGCGCCACGCGTCCGCGCTCGCGTGGCGGCAAAAGTGCCTCGCTCACCTGCCAGAAACCCGTGACCGCGGCTTGGCCTGCATGGGTGTAGGCGCGGCTCATCGTGTCGCGAAGCTGCGAGAAGATCGCGCTTTCAAGGGCGCGTCCCTCGGCGGTCAGCCGCAATTCCTTTTGCCGCCGGTCGCGGTTTCCGGGGCGTGTTGTCAGCAAGGCCCGCGCGTCGAGCTCCTTGATCACCCGCCCCAGCGATTGTTTGGTGATGCCAAGGAGGCCAAGCAGATCTGAAATAGTAAGGCCGGGTTGACGCGCGATGAAATAGAGGGCGCGGTAATGCGCCCGGCCGAGTTCCTTTTCGGCAAGCCGCGTGTCGATTGCTCGCCAAAGCGCGCTGTGGGCAAAGAACAAATATTCGATGCCCCTGCGCACTTCTTCTTCGCGCAAGAAAAGGGCAGAGGCGGCTGGAACTTGTGAAAGAAAATTTTCGTCTTGCATGCCGCTACCGTTGCGCCGGGCGCCGGGCTTTGGCAAGAGGCGCGCACGGTCGATCCTGACCAGCAAACCAGCCACAAGGTATATTCTTCCATGTCCGCTCCCGCCTTCGCCCTTCTGCCGCATCCCGCTCCGGTCGCGGATGATGTCCGCGCGGCGGCGATCGCCGATCCGGCTTTCGGGCGGGTATTTACCGACCATATGGTTTCCATCCGCTTCAGCGGGGCGAAAGGCTGGCACGATGCGCAGGTGATGCCGCGGGGACCGCTGTCGCTCGATCCCGCGACCGCGGTGCTCCACTATGCGCAGGAAATCTTCGAGGGGCTGAAGGCCTATCGCCTCGACGACGGATCGATGGCGCTGTTTCGGGTCGAGGCCAATGCCGCGCGCTTCAATGCGAGCGCGCGCCGCATGGCGATGGCCGAACTGCCCGAGGAGCTCTTCATTGCCGCGGTGAAGGAGATCGTCCGCGTCGATGCGAACTGGTTCC
The DNA here is from genome assembly GCF_900168005.1 of Sphingopyxis flava. Classification (GTDB taxonomy): domain Bacteria; phylum Pseudomonadota; class Alphaproteobacteria; order Sphingomonadales; family Sphingomonadaceae; genus Sphingopyxis; species Sphingopyxis flava. Next base: position 19,191 of record NZ_FUYP01000030.1, on the reverse strand, counting down.
CAAAGGTCGCAGGCGGCGCGCTCTATCTGCGTCCCTTCATGTATGCGAGCGAAGTCTTCCTGGGTGTGAAACCCTCGGCGGAGTATCATTTTCTCGTGATCGCCTCGCCGGTCGGTAATTATTTCAAGTCTGGCGCCCCGGCAGTTTCTTTGTGGGTGTCGGAGGATTACACCCGCGCCGCGCCGGGAGGGACAGGCGCTGCCAAATGCGGCGGCAATTACGCTGCGAGCCTCGTTGCGCAAAGTGAGGCCATTGCAAAGGGGCACGACCAGGTCGTTTTCCTCGATGCCGCTGAGCATCGCTGGATCGAGGAACTGGGCGGCATGAACATGTTCTTCGTGTTTGAAGACGGCAGCCTTGTCACGCCGCCGCTAACCGGGACAATCCTGCCGGGGATCACGCGCGATGCGATCATCACGCTGGCGAAAGACGCCGGGCTGACGGTGCGCGAGGAGCGCTATGCAATCGACCAGTGGCAGGCCGATGCCGAAAGTGGTCGCCTTACCGAAAGCTTCGCCTGCGGCACGGCTGCGGTGGTGACGCCTGTTGGCAAGGTGACCCGCGGCGAGACGAGCTTTACGATCGGCGCGGGCGGACCCGGGCAGACGACGGCGATGCTCAAGGACAAGCTGGTTGCCATCCAGCGCGGTCAGGCGCCCGATCCCTATGGGTGGGTAATGCGCCTCTAACGCTGCCTTGCCAATCATTCGCGAGCCGCTATAGACGCGCTCGCACCGGCAGTTGGGGCGTAGCCAAGCGGTAAGGCAGCGGTTTTTGGTACCGCCATGCGCAGGTTCGAATCCTGCCGCCCCAGCCAGCCGGTATTGTAATCAAATCCGCGATTGGCCAAGGGACCGCTGTAAAATCCGGTCGGTATGTTGACCGACTATATGATTGCCACTTTCAGGCCCAAGGCGAAGCCATATACATGTGCCGACGGGTGCGGCCTGCTCCTGCTCATGACGCCCATCGGCTCGAAGCTCTGGCGCTTTTCCTATCGTTTCGACGGAAAGCAGCACACTATTGCTGGCGAATCCTATCCGGAGGTTTCGAATGTCCTTGCTCGCGCCTGGCGTGATGCGATGAGGCAGCAGCTCGCCTCCGCGATCGCGGAATGCACCCAGGGCTTTGCTAATCGGCTCAGTCCACTGACGATGTGCGAATATGATGTCTCTTGTGAACCCCTGGGCGATCTCCGCACGGAGGTCGGAAGGCAGGAGCTTGGCGTTTCACTCGCGGACCTCGCCTGCGGCTGGCTCACTTCCATGCGCGCGGGTGCAGATGCTCCGTCCTGGGTGGTCGCCGACCGGTTTCGCGGCGAAGGATATGCGGGAATACTCGTGCCGAGTTTTGCGGCTAGTTCGGGACTGACAAATCACAATCTTGTGCTCTGGAACTGGGGTTTTGATTTGCCGACGCGGGTTGTTCTCTACGACCCCGACGGCAGACTGCCCGCAGATCAAAGCAGTTGGACCAAAGCCCAACGGTAACTTCGCATGGCTGCTTTGCGCCGGAACTTTGCCGTTCCAGCCTCGAACGTAATGCACCTGAAAACAGCCATTCGTAATCGAAACTGGAAACCCTTTTTCAGCCTTCAGCCATCAAGCCGATCATATGCGAGCATCGCACAGGACTTAGCCGATGCAAGCTTAGTCAGAACCCATTGATTTGCGGAGATGGCTGTGATTCAGGCGACCACGAAGGAGCCTGAATTTGGGCGATTTATTCTGGCTGACAGACGAGCAGATGGTGCGTCTTCAGCCCTATTTTCCGAAGAGCCATGGCCGCAAGCGTGTCGATGACCGGCGGGTTTTGAGCGGCATTATCTTCGTCAACCGCAATGGGCTGAGGTGGCGCGATGCGCCGAGGGAGTATGGCCCGGCGAAGACGCTCTATAATCGCTGGAAGCGGTGGAGCGACAAGGCATCTTCATTCGCATGATGGAGGGCTTGGCGACACCGCAGGCGCCAGAGCGCAAGACGATCATGATCGATGCGACCTATTTGAAGGCCCACCGCACGGCGTCGAGCCTTGGGGTAAAAAAGGGGGTCCGGGACGCCTGATCGGCCGCACGAAGGGCGGTATGAACACCAAGCTTCATGCCGCCCTTCGGGATTTTCTTACCGTTCCCTAAAGGCGAGCCGCGCTCGCATGATCCACTGCTTGATCGGCCCTATTGACCGGACGTTCTACTCATCCGTCGAAGGCAAGTGCGCCTGTGAGATCGCCTGGGGGCGGCCCGCCGGCGGCGATCATCGCCTGCTCGCGTTCGACCAGTCCCGGCAGCTTTTTCAGTCCGAAGCGCCGCGTGAGGAAACGCGCGATCGAACCGGTGTCGTAGATCGTATGATCGACTTCGCCGCGGCGCGCATGGGGAGAGACGATGATCGCGGGAATGCGCGTTCCGGGGCCCCAGCGATCCCCTTTCGGCGGCGCGACATGATCCCACCACCCGCCATTTTCATCGAAGGTGACGATGACGAGCATCTTTTCCCATTGCGGGCTGTTGCGCAGCGCCTGGATCACGCCTGCGATATGGCGGTCGCCGGCATCGACATCCGAATAGCCGGCATGCATGTTGAGATTACCTTGCGGCTTGTAATAGCTGACCGCGGGCAGGAGCCCGGCCTCGACATCCGCGAGGAATTTGTTGGTTCGCGCCGTTTCTCCGAGCCCGCCGTCGCGCAAGTGCCGGTCCCGCGCCGCCGTGCCGGGGGCGAAGCGCGCGAAATAGTTGAGCGGCTGGTGGTGAGGCTGGAAGTTGGGCCGCGTGGGAAATTCCGCGTCGGTGCCGTGCCCAGCCAGCGCCGCACCCCAGCCGCCGGCATACCACGCCCAATCGACCCCGCGCGCCGCGAGCATGTCGCCGATCGTGTCGTGGCGTTGGGGCACGAGCGTCTTGGCGCTGGACCAGTCCGTATAGCCCGGCCGCGTGGCATCGAGCTCGTAGCTTGGAGCGTAGGGCGGCAGCATCGTGTTGACCGCATAGAAGTCAGGCGTCAGCGAATTGGGCACGAAGCGCACCGGACCGTCCATTGCGCTGGTCGGAGATTGGGCGGTCTGTCTGGGACGGATCCCGTGCGGGTCGCTTTCATCGAGCAGGGTGATGCGCCCCTTCGCCGGGCTGTTGTCGGCGTTCGGATAATAAGGTGGATGGGCCGCGATCAGATATTGATGGTTCAGAAACGAGCCACCGAACGCGCCCATGAAGAAATTGTCGCATAACGTGAACTCGCGCGCGATCTGCCATAGCCGAAGGTTGGCGGCATTGTCCGCATAATAGCCCATGACGAGCGCGCCGCTATTGCCCCAGGCGACGAAGCCGTCGTTGCGACCGCCGTTGATCTGCAACTGATTGTTGTAAAAGGCGTGGACGAGGTCGCGCGTGACCAGACCATGCGGCAGTGGATCGCCTTCGGGCGTCGTGAGCGCGAACGGCGCGTTGGCAAGCGCCGCATAAACGGTGTCGTCGCTCAGATATTCGCGGTGCTCGACGACCTGCCGATGCGGCACCAGCCCTTCCCATATCGGCGGCAATTGTTTCAGCACGCTGCCGTCGCGGTCGCGCTGGAGATAGCGTTCGGGCCGCACCCCGGAAAGCGGCTGCTCGACCCCGGGAAAGTCGCCGAACAGATTGTTGAAGCTGCGGTTCTCCGCATAGATGATCACCACCGTGTCGATGGCGTCGCGCAGCGCCGCGTCGGCGACCGGCTTGGCGGCGGGAGCCGCCGGTGCGGAGGCGCCTCCCGCATCGCCTATCGCCGCGGCTCCCACCGCCGCGGCGAGCCCCCCAAGCAACAGGCGGCGCTCCGGCGAAAGCGGTTCGTCCGAACCGGGAGACTTCTCGTTCATCTCGTTATCCTCATGCTGCCCCGCAGCGCCCTGCCCGGCGCTTATCGGATTCGCTTGCGCTCGCCGCGCTCCTGCACCGGTACCTGTTGGCCCGAGCCCGGAATGAAGGGCGAGGGCATCGTCGCCGCGTTGCTTCTGGCGAGCGCCAGCGCCTCCTCCGTCGTCGGCAGCACTGGCGGCCCCGCCGCAGGCTGATGGAAACGGAAAACCGAGGTGAGATCGCCGAAGGTTCGGCGGCGCCAGTCGCTGATATTGGGCTCGCGGACGCCGGTGATCCGCTCCAGAAATTGCAGGGTCGACGTATGGTCGAACGGCTCGCTCGATACCCACCCGCCGGCCGTCCAGGGCGATATGATGATGCACGGCACGCGAAAGCCGGCGCCGATCGGCACGTCGCCGACGAATTCATGCGGCGTTCCGGCCGGGGGCACGGGCGGCGCAACATGATCGAACAGGCCGTCATTCTCGTCATAATTGAGGATGAAAACCGTCTTGGCCCAGACATCCGGGTTGACGGCGAGTTCGTTGAGTCGGCGAGCGATGAAATCCGCGCCGGCGGCGGGCATGTAGTCGGGATGTTCGCACCCCACGGCGGAGGGCATCAGCCATGAGACGGTGGGCAGGCGGTCGTGGAGCACATCATGCGCGAACCGGTCCTCGTCGGCATCCGGCAGCCCGCGCAGCGCCAGTTGCGAACCCGCCGCGGCGTCGCGGAACCGCGCGACATATTTGAAGATGTTGTTGGGGCGTTTCCCCATCTCACCATATTGATAGATACGCCAGTCGATCCCGGCGTCCTGCAAGCGTTCGGGGTAGGTTTTCCAGCGGAACCCGCCGGGGGGCATGATATTCTCGATCACCGGCCCGCCGCCCGTCCCCTCCGGATCGATCATGCCGGTCATATGATAGAAACGGTTCGGCCAGGTCGGCCCGATCACCGAGCAATGATAGGCGTCGCAGATCGTGAACGCCTCGGCCAGCGCATAGTGGAACGGGATATCCTCGCGCTTGAAATAGCCCATCGTATAGGGGCCATTGATCCCGTCGGCGGCGCGGTGCGCCGGCAGCCACTGGTCCATCCTGCCGCCGTTCCATGCCTGGTGCTGCACCGTCCATTCATGGCTCGTCGAGGGCAGTTTCTGCGCACTGGTCGAAAAACTGTCGAGGTGGAACGGCAGCAGATAGCCGTCCGGGCTCGCAGCATCGGGCTGGTGAAAGACGCTCCTGCCGGTGGACAGCATCTGCGCATCGGGATCTCCGAAACCGCGCACGCCCGAAAGCATGCCGAAATAATGATCGAACGACCGATTTTCCTGCATCAGCATCACGACATGCTTGATGTCCTTCAGCGTGCCCGGGCGCCGGGGCGGCTGCGCGATCAGCTTTTGCACATTGGGCGGCATCAGCATCGACGCCGCGGCCACCGACGCGAGTTGCGCCGCGTTGGTGAACAGGCGGCGGCGGGTCAAGGGGGGCGTCATCGACATCCGGCGCTTTTTCCTTCGCTTATCCGTTTCGACCGGCCCCGCCCGCGTTCGAGAGGCGAGGGGCTGGCGCGGATGGGTTATGAGCGATCCCGGGGCGCGGGCGCCGTCAGGGTGCGGCACCAGCGGGCGGATGCGTTATTTCGCGGGCCCGCTCGTCAGCGTCGGCCATTGGACCCCGAGCTGTTCCAGATACGACCCGTAACGTTGCGGATCATAATAATGCTTCGCGAGTTCGGGCTTGTACCGCGCCATCGTCTCAGCGTTCAGCCAGGTCGGCGGTGTATCGTCAGTCGCCAGCATCGAAACATAATGCTGGTCCTTGGTCTGCACCTCGCGAAAATAGCGCTTTGCATCCTCCAGCAGTTTGGGCTTGGCCAGCAGATCGACGAGGGTCATCGCCATCACCTTGGCGCCGGCCTGAACGCCCTTGTGCGCGATTGGGGTCGCCATCGCGATGGCGTTCGCCCAATTATGCCCCGGCAGCCCCGGGATATTGGCCGGATAGCGGATGGTGATCGTGGGCACGGTCCAGCTCACATCGCCGATGTCGTCCGATCCGGCTGATTTCGGTTCCTTGGGCGGCGGACCGAACGGCGCCAGCTTTGTCGGTAGCCCGGTCGTCACGCTAGCGCCGACATTCGCCTGCACGGCGCGTGCGAACGCCTGATCGTCGGCGTCCCACTTGGGCAGGCCGACCGCGACGATATTGGCCTGCGCCGCTTCCGCCATCGGGCGGTTGAAGTGCTGAGTGGCCGCCACGCCCAGAATTTGCCGGCTGACCGTCGTGCTCGTCATCTTGGCGGCGCCGTCGGCAATGGCGTCGGCGGTCGCGAGCATCTTTTCGACGGCACCGAAATTCATCTCGCGTAGATAGAACCAGATCTTCGCCTCGGACGGCACCACATTGGGCTGGTCGCCGCCTTCGCTGATGACATAGTGCGAGCGCTGCTCGGGGCGCAGATGCTCGCGCCGCATCTCCCATCCATTGGCCATCGCGATCACGCCGTCGAGCGCCGAGCGTCCCCGCCACGGGGCGCCGGCGGCATGCGCACTCTCACCCTCGAACGTATATTCGACGCTGACCATGCCGGTGCCGTTGGGCTGGCCCCAGGCGGTCGCGAGCTGGCTGCTGACATGGCTGAAGATCGCGGCGTCGACATCCTTGAACACGCCGGCCCGGACGAAACGGGCCTTGCCGCCCAGCAATTCCTCGGCGACTCCCGGCCAGATCACCAGCGTACCCGCGGTGTTCGTGCGAACCATCCAGTCCTTTACCGCCAGCGCCGCGACGATGTTCATCGCCTGCCCGCTATTATGCCCCTCGCCGTGGCCCGGCGCACCCTCGACCATCGGTTGGCGCCAAGGGATGCCCGGCGTCTGGCTTGCTTTCGGGATGCCATCGATGTCGCTGCCCAGCGCGATCACCGGGCCGCCGGTGCCCTTCGTCCACCGTGCAACCCAGCCGGTCGGCAGCCCCGCAATATTGCGCTCGATCGCAAAACCCTGCCTTTCGAGCAGGGCCGTCAGATAGCGCTCGGTCTCCTGCTCCTGGAACCCGATCTCGGCATAGCTGAACAATTGGTCGTTGATGACTTGCGACAGTTTGGCTCGCGCCTCCACCCCGCGCACGACCTCGATCTTGGCGCTGCGCGGCGCCGCCTGCGCCGCGGTGGGGAATGCGGGCGCCAGCGCTCCCGCAATGGCGATTGCGGATCGGATCATGCCTCGGTTCTCCTCATTGCGAACGGCAAGCGAGGCTTCCGTCTCGCTTGCCATTTCAGTCTTCGGATCAGAAATTCAGCTTGATCGTGGTGAAAAAATATCGGCCAACGATGCCATATATTCTGTCATCCCTGTAAATCGTCGGCATGTGGGTCGGCATGATGTTGAGGATGTTGTTCACGCCGAAGCCGAACTGATATTTATCCCCGATATCATATTGCACGGACAAGTCGTTATACACCTTTGCCGGAATATGCTGGCGCGGATAGGCTTCATCCGAATCGGTGTTCAGTTCGTACGTCGCGGCGCTGATGAAGCGCGTGTTGAGCGCGATGTTGAGGTCGTCGATCTTGTACGACATCAGCAGGGTGCCGCGGAACCTCGGATTCTCCCACGCGCCATCGTAAACGACATCTCCTTCCGGGATGCCGGGTGTCGTTTCCGTCACCTTGTCGAGGAGATAGGTGCCCTTGAAGGACAGGCTGAGTGTGCCTTCGCCCAGCGGCCGGCGATAGGCCATCCCGATATCGATGCCGCGCGCATAGAGCCGGGCGGCGTTGAGCTGGTTCGATTCGACGCGCGTCGCAAAATGGGTGACCGGATCGCGGGTGACGCGAGCGCAATAGGGATTGTCGATCGTCGGCGCATCGACGCACAGCCGGATGAGCGTGGCGTAAGAAAACTGGGTGATGACATTCTTGATGTCGATGTCCCAATAATCGACGGTGATGTCGAGGCCCGGCAGGAATCGCGGTTGCAGAATGGCGCCGAGCGTCAGGCTGTTCGAGGTTTCGGGCTTGAGATCGGGATTGCCGCCGGTGACGACGACCGGGCCGATCCTGGGGGTTTCGAAGGGGGTGTCGATCCCGAGCGCCTTGCAGTTCGCCGCCCGCGTTTCAGAGGCGTAATACAGCGCCAGCGAGCAGGCGTCGGTATAGGCGCCGGTGAGCGTCTCGACCTTCGCTTCGTAAAGCTCGCCGAAATTCGGCGTGCGGACGCTGCGCGAGAGAACGCCGCGGAAGCTGAGTCCGTCCAACGGCGACCACATGGCCCCCGCTTTCCAGGCATGGGTGCTGCCGACGGTGCTGTAGTCCGAATAGCGATAGGCGCCCTCGACCTCGAGCCGCCGCGCGAACGGCAGGTCGCGGAGAAGCGGAATCACCACTTCGCCATAGGCTTCGTTCACATTGAACGATTTGTCGAGTTCGGGGTGTTCGGATGGACCGGCGCCGTAGACCAGCTCACCCGCGAGCGCGAGCGGATCGTCCGTGGTCTTCAGCGTTTCCTTGCGATGCTCGACGCCCACGGCGATCGACACATCGCCATAGGGAAGCGCAAACAGGGGACCGTTGATGTTCGCGCCATAGATCTGCTGCGTGTTGACCCGCCGTTCGTGCCGGTCAGCCATCGCCCACTTGATCTGTGCCTCGGTCGCCGGCTCGGTGCTGAAGATGTCGAATGGCACACAGCCCTGCGCCCGCGCCACAGCATCGCGGCAGATCGGGGTACCGGTCACCGGATCGGCGATGGCGTCGCGCGCTGCGATCCAGTGCGATTTCCAGGGAACATTCGCTTCGGTGACATCGTCGGTAACGCGGCCGTATTGCCAGAAGGCCTCCCATTTGAAGTTCGACCCCAGCTTGCCGCTGAGCGAGGAACCGATCGTGTAGCTTTCGCGGTCATGATCCTCTTCCCGTTCGGGGAAATTGCCATAGGTCCGGTCGATATACAGCGAGGTCAGGTTGTTATCGAGCATCACCTGCCGGACCGAGTCGGGCAGATAGGGATTGTCCAACTTCGCGCTGGCGCCGCGTCCGCCGGGCACCGGGCCGGAGAAATAGGTCGTCCGGCTGTCGTCGCGCCAAAAGTTGTAGGTCCCGTCATACTTCTGGCGCGCATAGGAAAAGTGCGTGCTGAATTGAATGGCGTCGGTGACGCTGTAGTCGACCCGCCCCATCAGCGCCAAGGATTTCAGCCCGCCTCGGAATTGATCGCGGTCGCTCAAGTTCCTGCCGTCGCCGCCATCGCATACGGCGTATTGTCCAGGGCTGTATTCGATGTCGCAGTTGGATTCGCGCACATTGCCGTTCTCGACCTTGTAGCGTTGACCGTTAAGCCAATAGGTCGGCACATAATCGTAGTAGAGCTGCCGGGTGTTCGGCGCGAGCACCCGATCGGGAATGCCGTCATCGATGCCGGTATTTTCCGGGTTTGCGCGATAGGTCGGCCAGTCCCGCCAGTCGAAACGGTCGGTATAGATCAGCGGATTGGATTGCGAATAGGTGCCGCCGATCGAGAAGCTGCCCCGGTCGCCGGCAAACTTGCCGCCGGTGGCAATCGAAACCAGATATTTCGCTGCATCCCCCTGCTCGGAAATACCCGCCAGCCCCGAAATGTGCAGACCCTCGACGTTGCGTTTGGTAATGATGTTGACGGCGCCCGTGACCGCGTCCGCACCATAGATCGCTGCGGCGCCGCCGGTCACGACCTCGATCCGATCGATCATGCTCACCGGGATCATCCCGATATCGACCGCGGAAGATCGCGCAGAGCCGGACACGCGTCGCTGCCCGTCGATCAGCGTCAGGCTGCGATTGGTGCCGAGATCGCGAAGGTTGACCGCCGCGATTCCCGCGTCCCAGCCCCTGACGTCGCTGCTGAGATTCTGATTGGTGCCCAGCGCCGGGTCGAGTTCAAGCGCCTCGATGGCACTGGTCCGGCCAAGGTCGAGCGCCTGCTCCATGTTGGTGACGCTGACCGGCATCGGAGACTCAAGCTCGGGCCGGGCGATGCGCGAACCAGTGACGATGATCGCCTCTCCTTCGCTCGCCTGCATTTCGTCTCCACCGCTGGACAGTCCGGGGCCAGGCGAGGGCGCCTGCTGGGCGACTGCGGGGGCGGCGAATGCCATCAACATCGAAACCGTCGACGTCGCGAGAAACAGGCTTGTCTTAAACCTCATTGCGTCCTCCACTAAGTATTTGTCGTTATTTGAGAATCTGCCTTTTTCCGTGGCGCAGTTGCGGCCCGGCGGAGGGTGCACGGCCCAAAGGCTCTATCCGCATCGCCGCACCGATTCTACGATATCGTTAATGTAGACCTGCCAGATCGGGCTCCAATAGTCAACAATCTTGCTATTGCACGGATTTATTACAGATTTATGCCAATCGCCTTGATAAGAATCACCCTATGGACAGATTACCCATGTCGATTTACAATAACGATAATGTTATGAAAAAGGGGCAGAACGGTTGACTCGTGATACGTTTGCATTCCCGCTGACATCGCTCGCCGGCACACCGGCCCCGGGTCGGCGCAATGCATGCCCTCGAGGGCGGGCGCGCCTGCGGCTTGGAGAGCGGGAACGCGAGCGACGGGTGAGCTCCGTGACTGCCCTCGTGTCGCGGAACATGGTTTTCGTGCGCCGGCTTCGCACGCGCCGACTGTCCGAACAGCGCGGGACGTACCCCAGGGCCCGGCAGATGCGGGGTGTGCTCTGCCACGGTAAGGAAAGGCGCTCGATCCTGTCCGGCATCGTGGGGATCGCGTCCGCATTTATTGCCAGAATGCCCGATCTGAACGATGAGACCGCAACATGCGCCGGGACGAACGCCAGCGCTCCGGCCCACCACCCACGATCGATTGGACCCGTCCGTTGACTCAAGCTCCGACCGCGACCGCCGGCCCCGCACCGGTAAAGAAAATGCCCCGAAAAGCGTGGCTCATCATCGGACTTGCGATGGCCCTGCTGGTCCTCAACTATTTCGATCGGCAGACGCTGTCTATTCTCAAGCCGGTCATGAAGGCGCAGCTCGCGTTTGACGACGAAGCTTATTCGCTGCTGACCTTCGCTTTCATGCTGCCCTACATCGTCATGTATGTGGTGAGCGGACGGTTGATCGACCGGGTTGGCACGCGGGTGTGCATGACCGTGTTCGCGATCGGCTGGTCGGTTGCAAACATCGCCTCGGGGCTGTCGCACAGCTTCGGGCATCTTGCCGCGTCCCGGGTCTTGATGGGAGCCGCGGAACCGGGCGCGTTTCCGGTCGTTCAGCGCGCCATTCTGAACTGGGTTCCCGTCGAACGCCGCGCCCTTGCGATCAGTATCGCAACGCCGGCCGGAAATATCGGCGCCATCCTCGCCCCGCCGTTGATTGCCTTGCTGGCGACGGGCCTCAACTGGCGCGCGGCGTTCGTGATACCGGGGGTGATCGGGATCGTCGTCGCGATCATGTGGTGGTTCGCGGACACCAAACGCGGTTCTTCCACGCCGCCGGTGCTGAGCAACGTTCCGTCACCATTGCCCAAGGCTGCCGCCGAGGAAGCTCCATCGGTCAAGGCCCTGCTCAGGGACAAGAGATTCCTGGCAATCGTCGCAGCGCGTATGATCAGTGATCCGGTTTGGTATTTCTATCTCTTCTGGAGCGCCGGCTATCTGCAGGAGCGCGCCGGGTTGTCGCTCGCCGAACTGGGCTTCGTTGGCGGCATCCCATACATCGCCGCGGTACTCGTCTGCATCATGCTCGGCCGCCTGGTCGACCGCTATACGGAGCGCGGGCATGACCCCATCCGCGTTCAGCTTCGCGTCTTTGCCCTCAGCGCCGCGCTGATGCCCTTGGGCGCGCTCATAACCATGGCGTCGAGCGCGTTCGTCGCGGTGGCCATTATCACCGTCGTCGTCGCGGTCTGCCAAGCCTGGTTCGTCGGATATAACGTCCTACTGGCGGGCCTGTTTCCAATCAAGATCAACGCATCCGCGGTGGGAATACTCGGCGCGGTCGGCGCCAGCACGTCCCTCGTTCTAAACCTGCTCGCCGGAACGCTGCTCGCTCAGTTCGACTATATCGCGCTGTTCGCGGGGTTGGCGATCCTGCACCCGGTCTCCGCGGTGATCCTGTTCCTGGTAATCGGGCGGAGCAGGGCAAGGGGTGCGGCAGAGACCAGCGCCTGATCAGCGCGTCGTCGATGCCCGGATCGCGAGTTCGGGAACGATGCGTTCGGTCACGATCCGACCGTCGGCCGTGCCCTGAATGTGATCGAGAAGGCGGCGCGTAGCCCGGCGCGCGACCTCCTCGAACGGCAGGAGAAGCGTGGAAAGCGGGGGCTCCATGAATCGCGTGAACGGAAGATTTCCCCACCCCATCACCATCACATGCTCGGGAATGCGGATGTCGCGCTCGCGCAGCGCGCGGTAAAGGCCGAGGGCATAATAATCGTCCCCGACGACGAAAGCATCGGGGCGCCGGCCTCGATCCAGCAAGTCGGCGGCGACGCGATAGGCGTCGTCGGCATGCCACGATTGGGAAACGCGAAACGAGCGGGCAGGGGGGACGAGCGCGACATTGTTTCGCGGGTCGAATGTCAGCCCGTGTCGCTCGAGCGAGTGTCGGAAGCCCTCGGTCCGAAGCCGGATGGTCGAAAAGGGCATGTCTTCATCGAGCAGCACGACGTCCTTCGCACCCCTGGCCAGAACAGCGTCGGTCGCAAGTTGAATGCCCGCGTCATTGTCGGTGGAATAGAAATCGACTCCCAGTTCCGGGAGCTCGCGACTGACCAGGACCAGCGGAATACCCGCCTTGATCACCGGCGTCCAAGCGGTGGAGCGTTCCTGCACCGGCGCTGCGATGAGGCCGTCCAATCCGGATCGCAACGCCCGGTCAATGGCATCGCGCTCGCGTTCCGCCGATTCGTACGAGAGGAGCAGCAGGACAGTATAGCCGGCATGTTGCGCCTGCAGCTCGACCTCGCTGACGAGGTCAGAGAAGAAGGGGTTCGAAATGTTGCTGACGATTACGCCGATCGTCTTGCGCGAGCCGAGAACGAGCGAGCGAGCATGGACGTTGGGAACATAGCCGAGGCGTTCGGCCTCTGCCTTGATCAGTGCGCGGGTCGTTGCGCTGACTCCCGGCCTGTCGTTCAACGCGCGTGATATCGTATTCGCCGTCAGCCCCACGACCTTCGCGAGGTCCTGAAGCGTGGGCTGACGCCGCCCCCTGCTTGTTTCCGCCATGCACGCACCTCCTTGATTGATAAGTCTAGCGCCCATCCCGATACGCAGAATAATCATTATCGTTATCTCACAATTGTATTTTCGGCAATTTTCTTGGTGCAGTGGTGACGGATATATCCTCAATTATATTGTCATAAATCATGGTGATAATGCATCATTGACTAGCTGGGCGGCATGTGGCAGGGCGACATTATCGATATCTTATACCTTTGCAGGGAGTCGCTCAGGTCGCGGCTCGCAGGCAGCGCGACGCCATTCCCAGTCCCCCACTCAAACCGGCCAGTAGAAGAAAGTATGTCCGCGATATTCAAACAAAATGCGTCGATCAGCGTGCCGAGCAGCGAGGTGCCCATCGGTGGCAGCTATGACGTCGTCGTCTGTGGCGGCGGCCCCGCCGGTCTGATCGCGGCTGTGGCGGCGGCCCGCAATGGCGCCAGGACGCTGCTGATCGAACGCTATGGCTTCGTCGGCGGCATGTCGACGAGCGCACTGGTGACGCCGATCAGCGAATTTCGCCATTTCGGCAAGCAGCATATCGGCGGAATTCCGTTCGAGCTCCTCCAGAAGGCCGCCGAACTCGGCGGCGCGGACGTTACGCTCGAAAGCGGCAATTTCCCGGTCAACGATGAGATACTGAAACTCGCCGCACAGCGTCTTCTGCTCGAAAGCGGGGTGACCCTGCTCTATCATTCATGGTTTTCGGACTGCGTCGTCGAGGGCGACCGCGTCACCCATGTCATCGTACAGAACAAGGCGGGCCGCGTCGCCTATGGGGCGCGGGTGTTCGTCGACTGCACCGGTGACGCCGATCTCGTGCGCGCGGCAGGCCTTCCGACCACGAAGGGCGACGTCCTGCAGCCGGCGACATTGTGGTTCCAGTTGGGCGGCGTCGACACCGATGCGCTCGATTATCTGTTCCGCGACGCCGTGGACGGGATGCTGCCGGTCTCCGAAGTGATCCGTAACCGGCTGCTCGAACTCAATGGGCAGGGCGAGATTCCGATCTTCGGCGGCCCGTGGATCAACAAATTTTTCCACGACGGCATGGTGAGCATCAACATACTCCGAGAGGCGACCGACGCCAGCGATCCCGAGTGGTTCACCAGGACCGAATGCAGCCTGCGCGAGAATCTGCAGCTCATCATCGAGATACTGCGCCGCGAGTTCCCGGAATTCCGCGACTGCTGGCTGGCGAAATCGGGCATCCAGACGGGGGTGCGCGAATCCTATCACATCGTGGGTCTCTACGAGCTGCAACGCGACGACATCCTGTTTCCCAAGGCCTTTCCCGACACGATCGCGAAGGGCGCGCACGTCATCGACATCCACGCAAGCGACAGCAACGATCAGAATGGCCTCGTTATCCCGCGGCAGGAATATAATATCCCCTTCCGCTGCTTGGTGCCGCGCGGCAGCGTAAACCTCGTCACAGCTGGCCGCTGCCTGAGCGCGGATGGCCCGGGGTTCGGCTCGGTTCGCGTGATGGCGACCTGCATGGCGATGGGGCAGGGCGCGGGAACGGCCGCTGCGCTGAGCATCAAGCATGGGTACAGTATGTCGGCGATGAATTTCGAGCGTCTGCGCGAAGCGCTCATCGCGCAGGGCGCGGTGGTCGATTTTGACAATGTCGTCGCCCCCCAGGCGCCGATCGAGCTGACGACCTATCCCGCGGTCAGTGCCGCTCGATGATGGCCGCCCTCCAGCCCCGATATGATCGCGGGCGATTGACGCCGGGAATCGTCCATATCGGCCTGGGCAATTTCCATCGCGCGCATATGGCGACTTATCTTGACGATCTGTTCGAGCTTGGCGAGGATCACGACTGGGCCATCCTAGGGGCCGGGGTGCGGCCGGCCGACGCCCGGATGCGCGAGGCGCTCGCGGCGCAGGACTGGCTGTCGACGGTGATCGAGCTCGATCCCCAGGGCAAGCGCATGCGCCGCGTTGGCGCGATGATCGGCTTCGCCGAGGTCGATCCCGCGAACGGCCCGCTGATCGCGGCGATGCGCCGGCCGGAAATCCGCATCGTCTCGCTGACCGTCACCGAAGGCGGCTATTTCATCGATCCCGCGACCGGGCGCTTCGATCCAGCGGCGCCCGAGATCGCCGCCGACGCTGCGGCGCCCGATCGCCCGGCGACCGCCTTCGGGGCGATCGTCGCGGCGCTCGGCGCCCGCCGCGACGCCGGAGTCATGCCCTTCACGATTCTGTCGTGCGACAATCTGCCCGGCAACGGCGATATCGCGCGCGCCGCGGTGGTTGGGCTGGCCCGCCTTTCCGATCCCGGCCTTGCCGACTGGATCGACACCCACGTCGCCTTTCCCAACGCCATGGTCGATCGCATCGCGCCAGCCACCGGCCCGCGCGAGCGTGCGATGGCGGCGGCGTTCGGTCTTGAAGATCCGGTGCCGGTGACGTGCGAGCCGTTCCGGCAATGGGTGATTGAAGACCGCTTCCCGGCCGGCCGCCCCGCCCTCGAAAAGGTCGGGGCGGTCTTTACGCCGCGCGTGCATGACTTCGAGACGATGAAGATCCGCATCCTCAATGGCGGCCATGCGGCCATTGGCTATCCGGCGGAGCTTCTGGGGATCGAGCATGTCCACGAAGCGATGGCCGACGGCAGAATCGCGGCCTTCCTCGACAAAATCGAAACCGATGAGATCGTGCCGATCGTCCCCCCGGTTCCGGGTCATGATCTGCACGACTATAAGCAGACCATCATGCGGCGTTTCGCGAACCCCGAGATCGCCGACACCGCGCGCCGCCTGTGCTTCGACGGATCGAACCGCCAGCCGAAATTCATCATTCCGTCGATCCGCGACAATATCGCCAGGGGCGTGATGCCGGCGGGGCTGATCCTCGCCAGCGCCCTGTGGTGCCGCTATTGCGAGGGCACCGACGCCCGGGGCCTGACGACGCCTCCGAACGATCCCCATTGGGACATGTTGACGGCGACCGCGCGCGCTGCGAAGCAGGACCCCGCCAAATGGATCGGAATGCGCGCGATCTACGGCGATCTTTCGGACGATCCCGCGTTCGTAGCTGCGTTCGGGCAGGCGCTGCACCTCGTCTGGAACGAAGGGGTAGGGGCGGCGCTGGCGACCTATACGGGAGGCTGACCGATGCGACCTGCGCTCGCAGAAATCGACGAGAGCCAGACGCTGTCGAACACGTCGTCCGCCAGCGTGAGCAGAGTGAGGCTGGTCTTATGATCGAATATCCGCCCCGCCGCCGCGCCCTGCTTCGCGCCGGGGGACATGCCATGCTGTTCGCCGCGCTGGCGCGGACGCCCGCCTTCGCCGCGCCGACATTCCTCGACGACCCGTTTACGCTCGGCGTCGCCTCGGGCGATCCGGCGCCCGATGGCTTCGTCATCTGGACCCGCCTCGCGCCGAAACCGCTCGAACCCCACGGCGGCATGCCGGCCGAAGCCGTGCCGGTGGGCTGGGAGGTTGCCGATGACGAAGCCTTCAAAAGGATCGTGCGGTCCGGCACGGCGCTGGCGCGGCCCGAACTGGCGCATTCGGTTCACGTCGAGGTTGAGGGCCTCGGAAGCCATCGCCGCTACTGGTATCGCTTCGTCGCGGACGGCATCCCCAGCGACACCGGCACCGTCCGCACGGCGCCCGCCGCCGGAGCGGTGCTCGACCAGTTGCGGATCGCGGTCGCAGGGTGCCAGCATTACGAACGCGGACTCTTTACGGCCTGGCGCCATATCAGCCAGGAAGCCGAACTGGACCTCGTCTATCATTATGGCGACTATATCTACGAGGGGAAGCCCGCCGACCCGGCGACGGCCAGGGCGCCCCTCGTCCGCCACCACAACAGCGACAAGCTCTACAGTCTCGACGATTATCGACAGCGTTACGCGCTCTACAAGGTCGATCCCGATCTTCGCGCCGCCCACGCGGCCGCGGCGTTCGTATCGACGTTTGACGATCATGAAGTGGAGAATAATTGGGCCGGAGATCTCGATGACGGCAGCACACCCCGCGAAATCTTCCTACTCCGCCGCGCCGCCGCGATGCAGGCTTGGTACGAACATATGCCCGTCCGCAGGAGCCGGTTCCCCCACGGCGGATCGCCGCGGATATATCACCGGCTCGATTTCGGCCGGCTCCTGCGTCTTCACGTCCTCGACAAGCGCAGCTACCGCAGCATTCGTCTTTGCGAAAAGCCGGGGGACGGTAATTGCGTCGACACGCGGGACAAGCCCGACACGATGCTGGGCGATGAGCAGGAACGCTGGCTCGGCAAGGGGCTGACGCCCGATTTCGCCTGGAATCTGCTGGGACTCGGCGGCCTCGTCATGCCGTTCGACCGATCGGCGCAGAAAACTTCCTCGAACGGCTACGACAATTGGACGGGCTATCCCGATGCGCGGGCAAGGTTGGTGAGGACGATCGAGAAGCGCGGCAAGAATGTCGTGATCGCAGGGGGCGACAGCCACATGTTCTTCATCGGTCACCTGCCGTCGCGTCGCGGAGACCTGGAAAGCCCGCCCGTCGCGCCCGAGTTTCACGGAACGTCGGTCAGCTCAATCAGCACCAACGGGCGTCCCATCGGTCCCGATCCGCGCGCGGCGACGAATCCGCATATATCGCTGATCCACGACCAGCGCGGCTACTTGTTGTTCGATGTCAAACCCGAAATCTGGCACACCGATCTGCGCGTCGTCGACCAGGTGTTTACTCCGGGCGGCCACATCGGCACGCTGGCGCGCTACGTCGTGGAGCCCGGCCGACCACAAGCGGTCAGGGCCTGATCGCCGTTCAGGGCGGATCGCATTCCTCACCACTGGCTCGGAAGTTCCCATGACATATTCTCCATTGATTGCCGGGCTCGAACTGGGCGGCACCAAATGCGTCGCCATTCTGGGGGCCGGACCTGACGATGTTCGGGCCCGAGAAACAGTGCCCACTACCGATCCCGCGACGACGTTGGCGTCGCTTGAGAGGATACTCGACGGCTGGCGCTTCGAA
This sequence comes from Sphingopyxis flava, assembly GCF_900168005.1. Lineage (GTDB taxonomy): Bacteria > Pseudomonadota > Alphaproteobacteria > Sphingomonadales > Sphingomonadaceae > Sphingopyxis > Sphingopyxis flava. The sequence goes on along the minus strand of NZ_FUYP01000030.1, from coordinate 1,138 downwards.
GCCCTCGGGGTGGCCTCCTTCGGTCCGCTCGATCTGGATCCCTGCAGTCCGGATTATGGTTCCATCAGCGCAACCCCCAAGCCCGGTTGGACCGGGACCGATCTCACGCGCCGACTCGCCGCGCGCTACGGCGTGCCGCTGGCTATCCAAACCGACGTGGTCGGCGCAGCGCTTGCCGAGCAACGCTGGGGCACTGCGCGGGGGCTATCGACCCATTGCTATATCACGGTTGGCACCGGCGTCGGCGTCGGGCTGATCTCGGCCGGCCGGCCGGTGCAGGGCGTAGCGCACGGCGAGGCGGGGCATATGCGGGTGCGCCGCGCGCGCGGCGACGACTTCGCCGGCGCGTGTCCGTTCCATGGCGATTGCGTCGAGGGCCTGATATCCGGGCCGGCGCTGGCCAAGCGATTTGGCCGACCGGCGCACGAGCTTCCCGACGAAGGCGGCGAATGGGACCTGTTTGTTCACGACCTTGCAGGTTTGCTGCATAACCTGGTCGTCACTGCGGCACCCGAGCGGATCTTGATCGGCGGCGGCGTGATAGCCTCGCGCCCGGGGCTCTTTCCGAAGCTGCGCGCGGCCCTCGCCGCGAGTATCGCCGCCTATGGATCGCTTGCCCCCTATGCCGAGCAGCTAGACACCCGCCTCGGGCCGCCTGGACTGGGGACGATGGCTGGCCCCTTGGGCGCGCTAGCGGCAGGGCTCGATGTTTTGGACACAGCGGACGGATAAGCAACGGCCGCAAATATTGGTCGGATTCCTATGATCGAGCGTCGGTTATAGATTTTTTCCTTGGGAACTGGCGAGTCGAGCATCGCCTCTGCGCCGAGGGATGGCGGGACTTAACGACTGGCAGGAATTCGGCGGCCGCGCGCGGCGCCAGCAGATGTTCGACGGTCTCGTCAATCCCAACGAAAGCTATGTTATACCAAGTCTCATTGATCAGAACCCATGGGCCCAGTGACGCATGCCAAGGGACATGATGCGCCAGGGCTGATCGACAAGGCGGTTCCAAGCGAAGCAGCAATGATCGACGATATCGTCGTAGGATTTGAAGATGCGGTTCGAAAGCCAGTTGTCGCGCATGAACTGCCAGACGTTCTCGACCGGGTTGAGTTCGGGACACCTCGGCGGCAGC
>NZ_FUYP01000031.1 GCF_900168005.1 Sphingopyxis flava | reverse complement strand
ACCGCAGGTGCCGCTTGCGGCAGAAAATCCTTGTCTAGCGCTCGGATACAGGCGATCTTCACCTCAAACGACACGCCACTTGGGGAATGCAGGTTATATGTCGGGCGGCGAACTTCCGGTTCGGGTCATCCTTTCCGGGCCATTGATGGACGAGGCGGAGGAGAAGGAGGTCGGCTCGCTCATCGTGGTTGAAGCTACGAATCGGCACGATGTCGAGGAATTCTCCCGAAATGATCCCTACCGAAAGGCCGGGCTTGTCGGTGCGATCTTGATCTTGCCGTGGCGCTGGACCCGCGGCAACCCCGACCGGAGGAACTGATATGACCTTGCAGCTTTTTACCTGGCAGACGCCGAACGGGCGCAAGATTTCCATCATGCTCGAAGAGCTGGGGCTGGGTTATGAACTGCGGCCGATCAACATCCTAAAGGATGAGCAATTCTCGCCGGACTTTCTAGCGAAGAACCCCAACAACAAGATCCCTGTGATCGTCGATCCCGATGGCCCCGGAGGTGAGGAACTGGTGCTCTTTGAGTCCGGCGCCATTCTGGTTTATCTGGCACAGAAATACCGAAGCGAGCTACTGCCGTCCGATCCACGCGCGCAGGCAATAACCTTGCAATGGCTGATGTTCCAGATGGGCGGCGTGGGCCCGATGCTTGGGCAACTCCATCACTTTCGCAGATATGCTCAAGACCAGGAATATTCGCTCGGGCGCTACCAGAAAGAGGTGGAGCGAATCTACGGCGTGCTTAACAAGCGGCTGCAAGATTCAGCTTATATCGCGGGGGACGGGTATACTATCGCCGATATCGCCACCTATCCCTGGCTCGCGCGCAACCCGCTTCACAACATCGATCTTGAAAAGGTACCAAATCTCAAGCGCTGGTACGATCACGTTGGTGCACGCCCCGCCGTGCAACGCGGAATGAACATACCGGAAGCAGGTTGAGAGAGTCATGCTTCGAGTTTTAGGAAGGCGCAGCTCCTCCAATGTCCAGAAGGTCCTCTGGCTCCTGGACGAGTTGGATATACCGTTCAGCCAGGAAAATTTCGGCGGCGAATTTGGCGGGAACCGCGACCCGGAATATCTTGCCGTGAATCCCAATGGCGTCGTGCCGACGTTGATAGACGAAGGCAACGCGATCTGGGAATCCAACACCATTCTCCGCTATTTGTGCAATTCGCGCGGACCCACCTCGCTTTATCCCCAGGACCCGATCGACCGGGCAATGGTCGAGCGCTGGATGGACTGGCATCTTGCCGCCTTGAACAAGTTCATGTCACAGCTTTATATCGGCATCGTCAAAACTCCGGAAGCCGAGAGAGACCTGCAGGCTTTAGACCGGGCGCGCATGGAGTCGCAGCGCTGCTTTGCGCTACTAGACGATGCCCTTGCACAAAATTCCTACCTTGCTGGCGATGCATTTTCGCTCGCCGATATTCCCTGCGGAATCATGGTCTATCGCTGGATAGCTCTCGGGTTCGCCAGGGATTCGGAGCAGCCCAATCTTCGTAGGTGGGCCGACCGTCTCGCGGAACGGCACGCCTATCGCAAGAACGTCATGGTCGGCCTTGGCTGACCGGAATCAGAAATCAAACAAACGGAAGGGCTGCCAATGACGGTTGCTGACGAGAAAACCCTGGAAATCCTCTTCACAGAGGCACGTTCTCAGAATGGCTGGACCGACCAGGTGGTAACGGATGCGGAACTTCAGGAGGCATATGATATCGCCAAATGGGGACCGACCTCGATGAATATCCAGCCATTTCGGGTGGTATTCCTGCGCTCTCTTGAGGCAAAGGAGCGGCTCAAACCCGCGCTGAAGCCGGGCAATGTCGACTAATGCACTTCCCGGCGACGGTGCCTGTGCCCGCAGGCAAAGAAATCGGAATATCTGCGAGATTACCGGGGTTCACATTGAGAGTTGGGTTCAGCGCTCCTAACGTTGAGTAAACAACTGGCGAGTTTAGCAGGGCAGCGAACTGTGCCTGCTTGGAGACGTCGTGTATCGGGCAAAGGCCGGAGGCGTCGTCAAAAAGAAAACCATGACCTGTTGATCTGAAACTGACCAATCCAGTGGTAATCTTTGTCCATGAAAGGGCCGGGTTAAAGATGTAGTCAAGGTTGTGGTTCGTTGATCCAACTTTGTAACCATTCCCCTTCATGTTTAGGAGCTCAGCGCCGTCATTGGCCCAGTTCACCACGCACTCGACGTTACCATACCACCGTCGGAACGGCCCTCCTTTCAAGTATGGGAACCACTTCGCCCCTGACGCATTAGCGGCTTCACGACTTCCAAGGCCACGCGCAAACTTTGCACCTTCTACCTCGTGCCACTGCCTAATGAAGCGAGGATTGTCGGCAGTTACCATACCTTTTCGGGGGCTCGCAAAGTCCCTCAGTGGCTTCGAGTTAGCGAACGTTTCTCTAAGCTCATGACTCGCCCAATAAGAAAGTGGCGCGCCCGGAAGCTTTGAGAAATCGTCCATTTCTGCTATAAAGAAATAAGGAGGTTGGCGACTTGCCTTCCCGATCAAAAAGAGATTTGCTTTTTCGGCTTCTGTAGCTCCTTCAACCAGCCTTAGAAATTCAGATTTCTTATTCTTGCTTTTACTATTCTCGAAGACGAAAGCCGTCGTAGAGACAACGTCACCGCCGATGGTATCAAATGCATTCTCTCCCAGATGGGCCATGGATAGCAGCGTGTTTTGTGCAAGCAACTTGCTGCGCAACTTAGAGAAGGAGGATAGGAACATCCACGCTTGCATGTTTATCATAGCCAGCAGACCATCCTTGCGGGTCGCCCTCAGTCCTCGCTCCATAAAGAGTGCGAAAAGGTTGGCCGAACTGTCCGGGTATTTCTCGAGTGCCCAGGCCTTTAAGACGGGATTCGCGCTGCTGATGTCCATATACGGCGGGTTGGCCACCACCACATGATACTTCGGCGACAGCGCCTCGGCCATGCGCAGCACCGACACGACGCGCGCCTGCACCTCCTTCAGCAGCAGGTCGGAGGTGAAATCCCGCGCTTCCACCACCCGCAGCGCCTCGGCCGGGTCGCGTAGCTTCGGTACGATCAGTGAGCCGAAGTTCTTGGCCTGCTCGAACTGCCCCAGCGTATCGCGAAGTTCATCCGTGAAGAGATCCTTGCCCACCACGGCGGCGACATCCTGCATCTCGGCAGGCGTAAAGTGCACGTCTTGCAGCACGACGATATCGGGCTTCGCCCCCATCCGAAGGAACCGCCGCCGCCCCAGCTTTGCCGCCGCCTTCATCGACAGGGCGAATGCCGCCAGCGCTCCGGCGCGGTCGTCGATCTCAATGCCTATCAGGTTGTGCTTCAAGATTAGGCCGGGAATTTCGGCCGCATCATGGCCTTCCTCGGCATAGATTTCATAGAGCAGGTCAAAGGCGTAGGCCAGAATATGGCCCGAGCCACAGGCGGGATCGCAGATTCGGATATCCTCAGGCCGTTCGATACGCAGGAAATCCGTCTCAGGCTGTTCCGGCGCGATGTAATAATCCATCTTCGCCACCAGCTTCGATTGCGAGCGGTTCAGCAGCCACAACCGCCCCAGCGAATTTTCCACCAGATAGCGGACGATCCAGTGCGGAGTGAACAGCTGCGTCGCGGCGGGGATATTTTCCGCCGTGATCTTCTGGTTCTTCTTCAGGCCAGCAAAGACCTGATCCTTCTTCTCGCTGATATAGAACTGGTAAAGCCAGCCGATGATCTCGACATCCTGGCAGGCATCTTCCGTCATTACCTCGCGCAGGCGGGCAAGAATGCTATCCGGCGACAGAAGATCGTCGGGCATCAGCAGTTCGGTATAATCCTCGGCCCGGTCGAACGTGTCGGCACGCTCGAACATATAGGGCATCGCCCCGTGCCATTCGTTGCAGGCATTGATCAACAGCAAGCGGTAAGCCTCCGCTTGCCCGTCATGCGCGGGGCGGGTGCCGTTCAGATACTCGGCAATCTCGGAGCGGGCACGATCCGGCAGGTTGCCGGCCATCGCCTCCGCCAAAATCTCGGGCCGGGTCGCGCCATCTGCGGGCGATACCACGCGCGGGTTGGTCAGCCCTGTCGCATCCATGAAACGCAGCGCGGTGAAGCGGTTGAACCAAGTGTAGGCCGCCTGTTCAATTACATGGGCGCGGTTGCTGTCGGCGGCGACTTCCAGCTTCGCAATGCCCTTGGGATGTTCGCGGCGAGTCGCTGCACCTTCGGCCAACACCATATCCAGCCGGGCGGTGACCTGATCGATCAGTAGGTTGCGCGCGCTTTGCGCGAATTTCTTCAGGGCATTGGTATCCATCAGACAATCACTTTCTTGCCCGCGCCGATCTCGGCCAGCAGGGTCTTTTTCATCACATCAAGGTAGCGGGTCACATCGTCCTCATCTTCGAGATAGGTTTTCGCGAAGGTGACGGTGATCGACTGAGCCTTGATATATTGGGGCCTTACAGGGGGTGGCGCTGGCACAAAATCGGGCCGGGGTTCGGCTACGCCACCTGTCGGCGCGGATTGGGGCGCGGGCTTTGGCGCGGGTGCAGGCGTGAGTTCCGCGATGCGGGTCAGCGTGTCAGTCAGAAGGTTGGAGCGCACCTCAGTCGCCAGATTGCGCAACGCAGGGATCAGGCTCTGTGCGGCAAGGCTGGATTTCCGCGCAGCAAGCTCCTCGCGTATGTGCGTCTGCTGCTCAGGTGGCAGTGCGCCAAACTCCGAAGTCTGGGTGATTTTTTCGATCACCTCGTCAAGCGCCGTGATGACAGCGTTGCGCTCAGCCAGAACGGTTTGCTCGATACGCTCTTTCAGGGCGTAGAAATCCGCCTTCAACTCCTGAATTGCGGTGCCCTTGTAGCACTGCGGATCGGCAAGCGCCTGGCGCAGCTTGTCGGCGGCGGAATCTCCGGCATAGGCAAGGTTCTGGTCCTGCCCGGCAACGAATGCGCGCACCTCGTCAAATATGCCCTTCTGCGGCCCGGACATGAAGCTGCGGACCTTGTCGAGGATATCCTCCTTCGCATCGAGAAGCTGGTCTTCGTGGCCTACCGGGCCGGTTATGAACCAGGTCGCCGACTGGTCGCGCATGTTGTCGAGCAGCGTCCGCAGCGGATCGAGGGCGTTGATGAAGGGATAGCCCGTCACTTGCCGGCCGAGCGTTTCCAGTTCGCTAGTCAGCTTGCGCAGCTGCGCCTGCCACTCCGCCCCCAGACTGCGGGCGTCATTCCCGGAGGCTGGCAGATCGAACAGTTCCTGAAACAGCTCGCGCGATTTGCGGATCTGGGCGGCGGTGAACTCGATCTGCGGGGAGAGCAGGATATTGCCAAGGGCATGGCTATTCCGCAGCTGCTGCACCAGCGCATCACCCTCGAGTAGAGCGCTGTCGGACCGAGCTTCCAGCTTGCCGCGCGCAATAAGGCTTGCGGTCAGGCAAAGCACCGCGATGGTAGGCCAGCCATAGGGTTTTGCGCCGAACTTCTCGACCAGAGCCTTGGCCGACACCCGCGTCCCAAGACGCATCTGGGCCTGTGCATGGTTGAACACATCCTGCTCGGCTTCGGTCAGGCCGCTGCCTTCGCCGCCGAAAAGCCTGCCATCGACGCGGCCCGCGCGGCCAAGATCGGCGTCGGTGTATGTGGCGCCGCGCAGCACGGGCAGGCTGGTGTAGACTTTATCCACCAGGACCTGGAACCCCTTGATCAGCCGCTCTTGTGGGTCTTCCCCGCCGATTTCCAGCTCGGCCCCCCGCACGAACAGCCGCGCTTCTGCGATCAGGCTGCGCAGGCGTTGGACCAGTTCCTTTTCACGTCGCGTATTCTGATCGCGCTTTTCCGCAATGATGCGATCACGGCCGGGCTGGGCATCGCCACTTGTGACCTGACGGGCAAATTTTACGGTCTGGAGCCAGAGGACAAGATCGCGGGTGAAGCGCACATCCCGCCCCAGCAGGACCACAATTTGATCGCTTGCCATGCTGTTGGAGCGGACCACATCCGGCGCGTCGGAATCGTCGCTTAAGGGCGAGATGATGTTTACCGACAGCTCATACTCCCGGTTCAGGCTGTGCCCGTCGAGCTTGCGCGTAAAAGCATAGTCGACACCCGTGCCGGCATGCCTGATCTTGCCGTGACGCAGGATTGCGCCGAACGCCAGCTCATCGAGCTGCCGCTCGATCTCGGCGGGATCGACAGCAATCGCCTTGATCTCGGCCTCGACGTCCTTTTCCTCATTGGTGAGGAATTCGTAGACCTCGCCATTGCGCTGGATCAGCGTCTGGCGTTCCAGCAGGGACAAAGCCTCTTCGATATTGCGGCGCTGCTCGGTCTGGTTCGCCTCGAACCGAGACAATAGCAAAATCGAGATGTTGCGGGCGGTCGGCTTGAATTCCTTGACGTATTTCACAAGAAACAAGACTTTTAACACCCGCACGGCAAAATCATCGCCAAGGTTCTTTTCGGCCAGCTGAATCGACTGCTGAACCGATGACTTTAGGGCGGTACGGATACCCTCGAACATCAGGTCGAAGGTCGCCAGCCCCCCAACCGGTGTATCCGCCAGCTTTTTGGCCACCTCCTGGAACACCCCCAACATAGAGCGTTCGCCGACCGAGCTATGCTTGCCCTCAAATGCGTTATGCTGCGAGAGGCCCATGATTGCGCGCTGGAACAGATCATACTGGTAGTTCGGGAACGGATAGCTCGCAACGAACTGCTCCTTTCCGGAGAAGTTCTTAAACTTAAAAGAATTATCTCCGAAGTCGAACAGCGTACGCAGGTTGTTCTCTTCAGCATTGTACAGATTGCCAAGGGTAATCTGGCCGGCTTCGGTCTTGGCCAGCAGGCGGCGCTGGATGACTTCAGCCACATCCTGGGAGTTCAGCGGCATCCGGTTGGCGAAGCGCGCCTGAATTTTCGAGAAGTCATTTTCCTGCTGCGCCGTCAGATCGCCGATAACGGACCCCATGTCCTGCTGCGCGGTGACAACAATCCAGGCCTGCCCCTTGCATTTGGTGTTTAGACTTTCGGCAATGGTCTGCAGATTCGTCATCAGTTTGACGTTGTCGGCGATATACTGCCCGACCTCATCGACGAAGAAGTTCAGCCGGAACTTTGGCCCCTGTGCATCGATCCAAGCCTTCACCAAATTGGCGAAATCTTCGATCGAGACTTTCGTGTCCTTGCGATATTGGCCAAGGATATCCTTGACCTCATCGCCCGTGACCTCTGCGAAGGCTGCTGCAATGTGCTTGCCTTCCATCAGCGCCTGTTCGCGCCCACGCTCCCAGGGATTGCCTGAAAACTGCGCAAAGGCCGTCTTGAAAGCATCAAGCTTGCCGCGGCTGTCCAGATCACGCTCGAACTGTGCGATATGCGGGAGCTTGCCATAATAGCCGCACATCTCGTCAAAGACCTTCTGGAAGACCGCCAGAAGCGCATCGACATCCGTCTTCGAGATCACATCGGCCTTCTGGTCGATATTGAACAAGACCGACCGGGACGGAATCGACACGGCCTTGCGCAGCGCACCCGCCAGCATCGGATTGCCCTCAAGCTTGCGCTCAAAGATCTCGACGGGACGTTGTCCCTCGACCTCGTCATTCTCTAGCAGCAGGGCGAGCATCTTCAGCAGGTGGGACTTACCTGACCCGAAGAAGCCCGATATCCACACACCGTTGGCGGTATCATAGTTGTTGTAGGCGTCGAGGAATTGCTCCAGTCGGGCGCCGATCTCGTTGGTGATGACATATTCATCAAGCTCGGTCAGGAGGCTGGCCTTGTCGTCAGCCTTGATCACCCCATCGATCGAACGGTCGACCGGCTTGGCAAAGATGTCACGTAGCAGAGTAGCCATCGGTCAGACCTCGTAATTCATGATATTGAACGCGCGGTAATATTTGTCGTCATGCAGCAAGCCGAACAATTCCAGCGATGCTCCGGTCGCCAACGCGTGCGTGTATTTTCCCGGAAAGAACATGACTGTTGGTCGGTCTTTCGCGGTGCTTTGCAGGTTGTTGAGTACGTTGTGCGACCGCAGGTAGGGGTAAACCTCGCCTACGCCTGACAGGAAAATCACGTCGTGCGGGGTTTCTTTAATGCGCCGCGCGATCTCTGGTATAAGGTGCGCCTGCGGGTCCAGAACGCCCTGCAACAGCTCCTTGAGCTCCGCCTTTTCCGTTTCGGCTTCCACCTCAAGAATCTGCTCGAAGATTCCTCGGTCCTTGAGGATACTGAGTGAAAGGTCATAGAGATCGATATCAAGGACGCAGACACCGGCATGCCCCAACCGGGCGATCAAATCTGTGCGATCCTCGCCCAGGTTCAGACCATCTTCGGCATCGAATGCGCAGATGAAGAAGGGAACCTCGTTGCCCAACCCTTGCTTCTGCAAGAACCGTTCGCTGGAAATCACCCTGAACAGGTGCTCGGCGCGGGCGCGCCGATCAGTTTTCGTGCCCACAATTATCCCCCATTCCCGGGAAAAATCCGTAAATCCAACGGATTACTTTCCTCAATCAGTCGCTTCATGCGCCCCGACAACCAGACCGGCTGAATTCTGCCTTCGGCGCTCCTTAATCCCGCTTCGCGCAAGATCCGAAACAGGACTTGCCGCAATTTGGCAGCCGTTGATGATGAAAGCGCGGCGAGGCTCGGATCGCATTCCGCTTTATCCGCGAGAAATCGATCAAACACCTCGTAGCCTAGGTCAAGCCGCCAGGATTCGTAGCGCTCATTGATTACCTCGACCGCAAATTCCCGGACAAAGCGATAGGTCCTACAGATCGCGAGCCACATGACAGCCTGCTGCTCGGTTCGATCCGCCTCTGCCAACAGGTGATGGCGTTCAGCATCGGAGAGATAACCTATCCGGTCGTACACCTCACGTAGAGCGCGGGTTTGGGAGGCCAATTTGGGTAACGAAGACGCGCCTTGCGCCAGCAAACGTTCGCGAGCGCTAGCCCAGGTCTCACCGGGTAGATAAGCGCCGGCGATCGCTATGCTCTCATTAAGCATTAGCCCACCAACGCTGAATGACATACGGTAATTTTGTACGCTATCGGCAGAATTCACAGTGCGAACTCCGCCTTTTCAAGCGCCGCTACCGTGTCAGTTCTGTTGACGACGACAATATGTTGACTGCGAGCGGGTAGCTGGGCGGCGTCGCCCAAGAGTCCGAGGCGTTTCAGCACATAGAAAAGCATTGCGTAACGAACAGTCATCACGGCTGCCCCGTCCACCATCCCATAGTCCTTGGCGACTACGGCCTTTTGGCTCGCGGTCAGGTCAGGATGCGGACCTACCTCAATGGCAAAGTGCTCCTGCCAGAGCGCGTCTTGGTCGGCTTTCGCGCCAGCATCGCCAAGCTCGCCTACATCAAGGATACGCGGCAGGAGAAAGTCTTTGAACTTTTCGTTCATGTGGCAATAGCCGCGCACATGCCAGCGAAAGCCATCATAGCCGAAGGCATGGGGCGTAATGCGGCGCCAGATGGGATCGGGCCGATCTTTGCTCATAGACTGGTAGTGGACATCGACTGACCGAACGTCACGCACCGCACCCAATATTGTGCGCAGCACCCTGGCGTCGATGTCGCGGCGCGGCGTCAGCGCGATATCGGTATCGGGAACCTGCGTGATCCAGGACTCGTCCAGTTCGATTAGTCCCTCCGCGACTGACCGCAGGCGTGACAGATAACCATAGGGGTCAGGCTTCAGGAAGATGGGCTCGAAATCCGGGCCTGCCACATAGCGACGAGCGCTCTTGTCATAGAGCGCATTGTGTGGAGCGCGCTCCTGATAGAGTGTCAAATCCTTCGATGCCTGCGGCACCGACACGTCAAATGTATCGATGATGTCAGAGCGATTGACCCCGCCTTCCCAGAACAGCCGGAACTCGATGAACTCGAGGCGGCGTTCAACGCCCCACTTCAGTGCTGGCCCCTCGCTGGTCATCTGCTTCCGGTCCTTCACATCACGAGGGGATAAAAACTATATGGACATATCTGTAATGCCCGTATAGTTTTTATATATGTGATGGAGTCGCGTCAAGCGGAACCGGCAAGGCAAAAGGGGGAAGTTGGCGGTGAACACCAATCCTAATCGGAGCACGATCATCGCGCATGGTCGTTTGGCGATGCGCCAATTGCGTCTTGATGCTGCCCGGCGGCGACTTCACGGCCTGCAAATTCTTTCATTCGAACAGCTCGCAGTCCGCTTGGCCGGAGGTTTCACGCGACCGATCGACGACGAGAGCTTGCGCGCTGCGATCCAGGCAGTCTTGCCGGAAACGCCTCTGGGCGAATTGGATGGCATTAAACTGTTGCCGGGCATGGTCGATGCCGCAGTCGATACGCTCCACAAGGCCTGGCGCTCGGGGATCGACTTGGCCGCGCGGGCCCATGAACATCCACGTCTCGAGTCGATCGCACGCCTTGAGGCGGCCGTTCAGCAGCAGCTTCCGGCCGGTATGATGCGACCCGCCGATCTGGTGTCGGCTGCGCTCGAGCGCTTGGTTCATGCTCCGGCGATCCTCGGTTCCGTCGAGATCGTCGGTATCACCGAGCTTTCGCCGAGCTGGCGCCCACTTCTGATGGCACTTGCGGCGCATGTGCCAGTCGCATGGGTCGCAGGACCGCGCCCCGTTCCGGATTGGCTCGATGAGACCGAAATCGAGGTGCGTCGTTCCGATGCTCGGATGCCTCAGCAGCACATGGTCAGCGCTGCCACCGGCTATCACGAAGCGGTCGAGGCGATCCGCTGGGCGCGCGCACTGATGGTGACGGAGGGCATCGAACCTGCCGACATCGCAATCGCTGCCGCCTCAACCAGCGACTATGACGATCACTTCCTCGCGCTGCGCGCAGACGCCAACATCGACCTTCATTTCGTCCATGGCATCAAAGTCACCACAAACCGCGACGGTCAGGCCGCAGCGGCGCTCGCTGATATTCTGATCCGCGGGTTCTCGCAGACCCGCATGCGCCGACTCGCGGCACTGTGCGGGTCGGAGACCGGCCCGTTCCAGTCGTTGCCGCAGGGGTGGCTGCGCGTTCTGCCTGCCGATGCGCCGCTGGCCTCCCTCAGCGCTTGGGATCGGTTGCTCGCTCGCCTGACAGCTGCGGACTGGCCTGACGAGCAGGATCATACGCCAGCGCTGCGCGGGATCGTCGATCTGCTCGCCAAGGGGCATATGGCAGCCGACGAGATCGGCGCTACGTTCCTGACCGGCCGTGCGCTCTCAATCTGGCGCAAGGCACTACTTGCTGGCCCCTCGGTGTCGCTTGATACGACGCTTGAAAGCCTGAAGCAGGATGATGGCTTGGAAGCCTGCGTATCGCCGGCATGGATGCCCGCAAGCGCACTCGCGGCATCGCCGCGCCGCTATGTCCGCCTCATCGGGCTCAACTCCTCACGCTGGCCTCGCGCAATTTCCGAAGATCGTCTGATTTCTGATCATATCATTCCCACTGCCGAACTCGATCCTCTGCCGATCGGCGCTGCGGATCGGCGCGATTTCGCGACCATTCTGGCGACGACCGAAAATGAGATCACGCTGTCGCGTGCGCGGCGCGACAGCGAAGGGCGCCTGCTTGGCCGCAGCGCATTGCTCGGGCCAGTGACTGAAGAACGCTACATCGGCCGAAACGCTGTACCTGCACATGCCTTCAGCGAAACGGACCGCCTGATGGCGCGGCCAGACGAATTCGCCAGCGACAGCCAGGCGTCCAGTGCAATCACCGCTTGGCGCAACTGGCATCGCATAGAGATCACGCCGAACGATGGACTGGTTCGCGCGGACCACCCGCTGCTGCTCGAGATCCTTGCACGGGTGCAGTCGGCGAGCTCGCTGAGGCTGCTCCTGCGTAGCCCGTTGGGCTTCGTCTGGCGCTATGGCATGCGCTTGCAGATGCCTGAGAGCGGCACCGACCCGCTGGTGCTCGACGCGCTGTCGATGGGTGATCTTGTCCACATGACACTCGACCTCGCGCTTCAGGATCTGGAAGCGAATGGCGGCCTCGCCAATGCCGACGATGCGCAGGTTACTGCCGCCATCGAAGCCGCTGCAGCGAATGTTGCGGGCGTCTGGGAAAGCGAGCGGGCCGTCCCGCCGCCAGTTATTTGGCGGCGCACTCTCGATGATGCCCGCACACTTGCCCAACGCGCACTCGCCTATCGCGGCGAGCATCTGGAGGATGCTCGTTCCTACGGCGAAGTCGCCTTTGGCGGTGCTGAACCCAAGACCGGAGCCGAAAGTCCATGGGATGGAGCAACCCCGGTCGCGATCCCCGGAACCGGGTTTGCAATTAAAGGCTATATCGACCGGCTAGATCTTTCGGGCGATGGACGGCGCGCGCTTGTCCGCGACTATAAGACTGGTCGACCGCCGAAAGATGATATCAGTATCGACGGTGGCCGCGAGTTGCAGCGCTGCCTCTATGCCTTCGCCGTAAAAGCCCTTCTGGGGGCGGAGGTGTCGATCAGCGCCTCGCTGCTTTATCCGCGTACCGAGACCGATCTTCAGCTCGTCGACCCCGAAGCGACGCTTGCCGAGCTTACCGGCTATCTCCAGTCCGCAAGCGCCAGCCTGAGCGCAGGCCATGCGCTGATCGGACCGGATACCGGCGGGACATATGACGATCTCGCCTTCGCGCTGCCCGCCAATGCCGGGGCTACCTACTGCAAACGCAAAACACCCGCTGCTACCGACCTCGTCGGCGACGCCGCTCTGGTTTGGGAGGCCCAGTGATGACCGCCGCTCTGAATACCCTGCGGGACGACGCTGCCCGCCGCACCGCGATCAGCAGCCATAACCAGTCGCTCCTCGTCGAAGCGGGCGCTGGCTCGGGCAAGACCGCCGTCATGGCTGGCCGGATCGCCGCCATGCTGGCGCAAGGCACGGTTCCCAAGTCGATCGCGGCGGTGACGTTCACCGAACTGGCCGCCAGCGAGCTTCTTGTGCGCGTGCGCGATTTCGTCAGCGAGCTTGCCGCCGGTACGATCCCGACGGAACTCAAGATCGCGTTCCCCGATGGGCTCTCCAAACAGCACAAGTCGCATCTCGCAGCCGCTGCGGCAAATATCGATGAGATCACCTGCTCGACCATTCACGGCTTCTGCCAGCGCTTGATCAAACCCTATCCGGTCGAGGCCGACATCGATCCCGGCGCGAGCGTTATGGACCGCAATCAGGCCGACCTCGCTTTCATCGAGATCGTCGATGCGTGGCTACGCGAACGGCTCTCCGGCGCCGAAGGAGGCCTCATTGCGGAGATGGTGCTCCACAGCCCTGGCGAGACGGTCGGCCTCATCCACCGGATCGTCGATAACCTCCGGAAGCGGCGTACCGTCGCTGCCCCGGCGGCAGACCTGCTCGCTCCGCATCTTGCGGCGTTTCGGACAACGGCAGCGGATTTTGTGGAGTTCATACGCACCGCACCGGCCGTAGAAGAAGAGACAGCGGTCTTCGCTGAGCGCTTCGCGGAGATGGCGGATGGCCTTGATGGCGGCCCCGCCATCGATACGCCCGCCGGGCTCGTGCGACTGCTGACCGTCCCGCCACATCCCGACCTTTGCACCAAGGCCGGGACGTTCCTGGCCTTCAAGAAAAAGGGCAAATGGGTCGATGCGGCCAAACGCGAAGGTCTCGCCAAAGCGGACGGCGAGCGGCTCAATCTCGCAGCGGAAGCGGCCTATTCGTCATGCTGTGCGGCATGGCAGACGCTCACCCAGAATGTCGCGAGCCGCGTCCTCGCCGACCTGATCGGCGAAGTGCGTCCCGTGCTCGACCATTTCCAGAATTATAAGCGGTCCGCCGCGCTGCTCGATTTTGACGATCTGATCTTCGCGGCGCGTGGCCTCCTGCGCGACCACGATGACGTGCGCCGCGCGCTGGCCGGCCGCTTCGCGAAGGTGCTGGTCGATGAATTCCAGGACACCGATCCGCTCCAGACCGAGATCTTCTGGCGCCTGTGCGGTGAACCGCCCGAGGCTGGTGAACCCGGTGATTGGGCCAGTTTCGTCATCCGTCCCGGCGCCCTCTTCCTCGTGGGTGATCCAAAGCAGGCGATCTACCGTTTCCGAGGCGCTGATGTTTCGGCCTATGTCCGCGCCCGCGAGGCGTTTGTCGCCCAGGACGAGAAGAGCGTCCTGTCGATCTCGACCAATTTCAGGTCCTGTGCGCCGATCCTGACCTTCGTGAACGAACGGTTCGAGGGGCCACTCTCCAGTGACGGCCAACCCGGCTTCACGGCGCTCGACTCGTTTCACGCTGATCGCGGGGAAGCGCTGTGTATCGCGGCACTCGATGTCGCGGTCGCCGGCCAAGACGGCAAAGCGTCGGCCGAGCAACAGCGCGATGGCGAGGCCGAAGCCGTCGCGCAGATGTGCGCCCGGCTTATCGGCAGCGAGATGATTCTCGATCGGCGCACCGGCGCCGGGCGCCTGTGCCGCCCGGGCGATATCGCCTTGCTTGCGCCCACCGGCAGCGACCTGTGGCGCTATGAGGAAGCCCTGGAGCGCTATGGCATCCCGGTCGCGACGCAGGCCGGCAAAGGCCTGTTCCGCCGCCAGGAAGTTCAGGATTTGATCGCGCTCACCCGCGTCTTGGCCGATCGCCGCGACACGCTGGCGCTCGGCGCGCTGCTGCGTGGGCCGCTTGTCGGTCTCACCGAAGAGCAACTCTTGGACATCATCTGGGCGCTGCCCCGCGCCGAGGATGCACCTGACAAACTTCCTCGCCTCGACCTTGGCGTCGATCCGGCCAACATCGCGCATCCGCTGGCCCGTGCCACGATCGAAAAACTCCAGGCACTCCAGCGTCAGAGCAACAACACAACGCCGCATGAGCTTCTGTCCCAGGCAATCGATGCGTTGCGGGTCCGGCCCATCCTCATGGCGCGTCACCGCGGCCAGGCCGAGCGCGCGCTCGCCAATGTTGATCTCTATCTGAGCCTAACCTCGGCATTTGCGGTACGCGGCCTGCGCGCCTTTGCCGAAACGATGACGGCGGCTTGGACCGATGAGGCACGCGCCGTCGAAGGGCGGCCGGACGCGCAGGAAGAAGCGGTTGCGCTATACACCATGCACGCCGCCAAAGGGCTCGAATGGCCGATCGTCGTCCCCATCAACACGATGACGGGGATCAAGGCGCCCGATAACGCCGTCACCGACCGCGACAGCGACACCTTCTATTGCCCGGTCTTCGGCGTGAAGCCGGCAGGCTATGAAGCGGTGCTCGAGGCCGAGAAAGCGGAACTCGACCGCGAACGTATCCGTCTTTGGTATGTCGCGGCGACCCGTGCCCGCGAATTGCTGGTGCTGCCGCGTCTTGATGCGGCGCAGTCCAAGTCCGCCTGGATTTCGCTGGTCGATCTGTCGCTCGCCGAACTGCCGGCGCTCGATCTTTCGCATCTGCCCGAAGGGATGGGCGCAGCAGCGGCACAAGCAGTCAACGCCCAGACCCGCGATAGCTTTGCCGCCGAAGCCGCTGCGATCCTCGATAAGCGCCAGCGTCTGGTCTGGCTCGCGCCGAGCCGCGATGAAAGCAACGCCGGCCCGGTACTGACGCCTGAAGCCGTGGAGGTCTGGGCGTCTGGCGGTGACGGCCAGCCCGATAACGAAGGGCCGGCGCTTGGCGTTCAGGGTGGGCGCGAGCGCGGGCTCATCCTCCATAAGCTGCTTGAAGAGGTGCTGACCGGCGAGACCGATCCCGATGAGGCGGCGTTAGGCGATCGGGCTCGGGCACTGATCGCGGAAATCGGCAAGCCGGTGATGGACGATCCTGCGCAAGGCTTGAGCCCGAGCGAACTCGCCGGCTGTGTGGTGCGGACCCTCACCTTGCCGGAAATTGCCGAGCTGCGGCCTAGTCTCGTGCCTGAACTGACCGTCTATGCGGCGGTAAACGTCGAAGGGGTTCAGGAGGCGACGGTCGGTATTGCCGATGCGACCAGTTTCGACAGCGACGGCAAGCCTGCTGTCGTGATCGACTGGAAAAGCGATGTGCAGCCGACCGCGCCGACGATCGAGCACTATCGCGCGCAGGTTCGCGCCTATCTCGACATGACCGGCGCCGAACGCGGGCTGATCGTCATGGTGACTTCTGGGCAGACAATCGAGGTTCAAGCCAGTGCTTGAGGCCCGCAGTCTTGAAGCAGGGTGCGACATACGCAGCCGCGAGAATTAATAGCGCATCCTGAGAGAGTTCTGGTGGATTTTGAGCTGCCTCCTTGCAAGTATGGGGGCTCATGGGGGGAACAGCTTTGAGCCTGAATCGCGACGAACATAACGGTGATATTGCACGAGAAGCATTGACCATCTTCGATCGCGTAGCGGCCGGCGCCAGGGCAGAACTTGCCCGTTTCAAGGGGCCATCGGCGGAGAGCCTCGCCCCTCTGAATACGCTGACGACCGAAAAAGCCGTCGCGAAGCTCAACGAGATCGGTCGGGAAATGCTCAATGGCCACCAAATCCTGTCCCGTGAACCCGCTATTGCCAGGGTGATCGCGGCGGATGAGGCGGACAAGCATACCACCTTCTAGGGGTTTGAGTAGCAACGGAACAGAAAACCTACATAAGGTGCCTCACGCGTTGTCGATGCCTGTGACGCTGGGATCGCGGAGCGGCCGAAGCTCCCCGCGTGCGACCATGTCGGGGATGGTGAAAGCATAGCGCCCGAGCATATTGATGTGTTTGGACCCAAGCGGCGAAAGGCGTGCGACGTCCTCGTCCAGGATTAGATGGCCTTCAGCGCGGAGCTGGTTGACCGCAGCGTCGATGTAGATCGTGTTCCAGAGCACGACCAGGTTGACGACCAGCCCGAGTGCGCCGAGTTGCTCCTCCTGTCCCTCGCGGTAGCGCTGGCGAAGTTCACCCCGCTTGCCGTGGAATATGGTGCGGGCAAGCTGGTGGCGGCTCTCGCCACGGTTGAGCTGGACCAGGATGCGGCGCCGGTAGGTCTCGTCATCAATGAACCGCAGCATGTAGAGCGACTTGATGAGGCGGCCGAGCTCCTGAAGGGCGCGCGCCAGCCTGGTGGGGCGATCATTGGTCTGAAGGACACGGGTGAGATCGGTCGCGCGCACGACGCCGAGTTTGAGCGATCCGGCCAGACGAAGGAGATCATCCCAATGCTCGACAATCAGCCTGACGTTGATCCTGTTCGCCGCAAGGTCATCCAGCGCGCCATAATCGGCCTTGCCATCGATACGCCAGAACCGCGCGCCGCCTATATCGGCAATTCGCGGCGAGAACTGGAGCCCGAGCAGGTGAAAGATGCCGAAGATCGTGTCGGTGTAGCCAGCTGTATCGGTCATGATCTCGCCGGGCTGCAATTCGGTTTCCTGGTCAAGCACGACGGCAAGCAGATAGAGGCTGTCGCGCAACGTGCCGGGGACCGTCACCGCATTCAGCCCGGAAAAGCGGTCGGAAACCAGATTGTACCAAGTGACGCCGCGTTCGCGCCCGAAATAGCGCGGGTTTGGGCCAGCATGGATCGTGCGCACCGGCACGGTGAACCGCAGTCCATCGGCAGAGGCGACCTCGCCGCCACCCCAGGCGCGGGTCAGTGGTATCCTGTTGTGGGCGGCGACCAGCAGCGCGTTGGCGGCGGTCAGCGTCTCGGCCCGTATGAAATTCTGCTTCACCCAGCTCAGCCGGGACCGGCGCAACGCCGACACTTCGGGACGGACAAGTGGCTCGAACCCGGTATTGGTGGCCTCTGCGACAAGCACCGCGCAGATCGTCGTCGCTATATCCTCGGCGCGTGCATTTCCCTCGCTGGCATGCGTAAATGCCGCCGCGAACCCGGTTCGCGCGTGCATCTCCAGAATCAGTTCGGGAAGATCCAGCTGTGGCAGCCGCGCATCGATCGCTTTGTGGAGATCGGTGAGGCTGAGCGGCTCGTCGATCCTGTCGAGTGGCGCGATGGAAAGCTCGGCACCGTTCGCCGTTCTCGTGATGGTCACGGCATCATTATCCGGCACACGCGCGGCCGTCTCGTGGTATGCGAGGTCAAGCCGCGCAGACAGCCTGGCGACTTCCTCATCGCCAGCGACCGCCACGCCGACCGTCCGGCATACGGTCGGTCGTGCCGCTTCCCAGGCGGCTCCTGTCAGGAGGCCTTTGCGCGGGTCGGCATAGCGAAGTGAGCGTACGGGAAAAACGTCGCGGCGCCGAATGGCGCGGCGTAGCCGGTCGATCGTACAAAGCCGGTATCCGGTCAGATCGAATGTACCGTCATCGCCCTTCAGCTGGCGGCCCCATGCCTTGGGGACGAACGATGTTGGTGCAGGTCCACGGCGCTTCTCGCCCCTGTGAACCCTTCGCAGATGGTCGACCGCATCGAGTAGTGGCTGTCCTGCGGGCGCGGCTGCAAGATCGAGCATTGCCAGCATCTTCGGCAGATAGCGCATCGTGCCGGCCTGCTGGCGCAACTCGACAAAGTAGCCCTCGTCGTTCGGCCGCGCGAGAAGGTTCACCTGTGCGACGGCGTCGGTCAGCGCTGCCCGGTCGACCAGCGCGAACACGGCCGCGCGCACTTGCACATCGCTGATGCTGTCATCGAGCAGCACGGCGCCGACATCGCGAAGCCGGAGCGATGCGGTATCGAGATCACGCAACGAGCGCATCCGGGCATCCCTGGCGTTAATGCGCGCGTTGGAGAACATCCTGGTCGACACCACGTCGAACAGGTCGATGATATCGTCGCTGGCCGACGCTTCGAGGGTGCGGATGAACGCAATCAGGGTGGCCGCGCGCCGATCGTCGGGAAGGCGGGCCACGGCCTGGGCCCGCGCGGCACCGGCAAATCGTGCCAAGGCGACCGCCTTACTGGGCGGCACGCGATCAAGTTCGGGCAAGCCCGCTGTAAAGGTGCGGATTTCGGTCAGCCGATCGACTGCACGGCTGATCTCGGGGCCGCTTTGCAGATATGGGCCGTCACGCAGTCGGTCGAGCGGGCTTTGCCGCCCGTCCCCGGTAACGGCGACCAGTGTGTCGAGCCGGGTGCGTTGCTCCGGCGTCAACCTGTCGATGAGGCGGCGATGAACGTGCGCCGCGACCCGCGTGCGGACTCGTGCGATATTGCGCTCCAGGACGGACAGGCCCGGCAACAGCACCTTGGATTCGATCAGCCATGTCGCTGCCGCATCGAAGAGCGCCGATGGCCGATCGGTGCCCGTCCAGCACAGCGCGTACAGGAAACGGTGCAATCGGAACGCGACGCTTGGATCGGAGAAAACTCGGTAGCCATAATGATCGCGGATGCGCGGACCGTGCCGCCATCGTCCCTTGGTCGCGCAATATTGGGCCATCAGTTCGCCCGGCTTGTCGATCGCCAGTTGGCTGCCTGCGAACCGCGTGACCGACGCCGGCGTCTGTGCCGGATCTTCGAGAAAGGTGCCGAGCAACCGCAAAGAGCCAAGCTGTACCGCGACGCCGAGCCGGTTGTGGTCGCCGCGGTGTGCGCTGATGAACGTCCGGTCTGCATCGTCGAGATGAAAATGACGCGCCAACTGGTCCGATGTCGGCTCGCCGACGAAGCGACCATAGCGCTGTGCCTGGTCATCCGAGAGAAAGCTGACTGGCACCGCTCGGCCTATGCCGCTATTTTGGACCGGACCCCACGCTTGCCCAGCAATTCGCTAGCACGCTCTCGAGGCTGACCTTTCGCATCGACATAGGCATAAAGCGTCGACACTGACACGCCGAGTTGGACCGCAACATCGCGTGCGGCATTGTCGCGGTCCGCCATCAGCGCCATCGCGGCCTTCAGCTTCTGCTTCGTCATGACCCGTGGCCGCCCGCCTGCACGGCCCCGCGCCCTGGCCGCAGCCAGCCCTGCCATGGTGCGCTCATGGATCAGGTCACGCTCGAACTCGGCCAGGGTCGCGAAAATACCGAATACCAACCGACCCGTAACGGCCCCTGTGCATTGTAGGGACACAGATTCACGGTAGGCATCGACGTCAGGGGTAGCCAACTATTTGCGCAGGTTCTCGATGCCAAGTTCGCGCCACATCCAGGTGAAGTCGTAGGTGGCCATCGGGTCGTTCGCGTCGAGTTGGCTGCTGCTGCGGTTTTCGAGATGCTTGAGCCACCCGGCTACTCGGTGCCGGCCTGCGGCCGTTTGAACGGCTGCGCGCGGGGTGATGTCGCCGAGTATGCCGATGGGTTCATCGAGCGTCGCGCGGTACTGACGGTCGAGCATGGCATGGATGAGCGGGGTTGCCACCTCTGGCGCAATGGCGGGTGCCGGTTCGGACATTGTCAGTCCCTCGGCCCGCGCCGCCATGGCCTGTTCGACCGTCTCGATCGTGGTCAGCGGCGAGCCGACCAACCCGGCTAGCGCATCGGTCATGAGCGCGGTGCCGCGTTTCGCCCGCTCGGCCGAGGTGACGGCGAGAATCAGGGCGCGGCCTTTCAATTCGACATTGCCGAGCACCGGGGTGCCGTCCGCCATCGTCACACCCCACGCCATACGCCCGGTGCTCTTCGCTATTCCGTTCGGTTCCTCGCCCAGCCAGTTCCAGAAGTGCGTGGTTTCCCGCTGAAGCGCAGGGATAGTATCGAGCCGCTCACCGACCAGCGCCTGGGTCACGCCGCGTGCGAAGGGAAAGCGCACGCGGTGGAACACCACTTCCTCGCCATCACTGTTGTGCAGCGTAGGGATCGACGCCGGTCCCATGGTCTTGGGAACGACATCGAACAGCCATGCCGTGCTGATGAGGGCTGGAAGCGCAGCAAGATCGTCGGCGTCTAGGTTCAACGCGGTGCGCGGGCTGCGCTTGCCCTTCGAGCGCCGCAGATCGGCGACGAGCGCCTCGGCCGCCTCCATCGTGAACGACAGCACGCCGCCCGACAGGAGGTGCTTGCCTCCGACCTGCACGACGCGGGCACCGATCCTGTCCCATTGCTTCAGCGTCTGCGAGGCGCTGCGCTCGGATACTCGAAGTGGCTCGTCGCCCTGGATCAGGTCGCGCACAAGGAAGCCGCTCCCGGGCTCGACCTCGCTGACTTCGTAGAGGCTCATCACCGACGATCGAAGGGCACGCAGGTAGATTTTGGTCGAGCCGCTCTCGTTCCAACCCCGGCGCCGAATATAGTCATCAACAATGTTCCGGTCCCCGGGTTCGATGGTGCGCGTGAGCAGATCCTCGAACGCGCATCCCCACAACACGCCGGCCCAATGATCGCCGACGATGTCTGCCAGCTCGTCCGCTTCGAAGTCGAACTCCTCCATCGCCAGACCGAGATGATCGCCGAGCGCCTCGCCCAGATGCTCGCCCCAGGCCGGCGAGGTGGCGAACTTCATGACGCCGGACAGATCGTGACCACGCTTCATGCCTGTTCCCTCTGCTGCTGACTGAATTGCTGGCGGTGCGCGGCGACGATGCGCGAGACCGTGGGTTCGCTGACGCCGTACAACCGTGCCATCTCGGCACCGGACTTGCGACCGGAGGTGACGGATTCGGCGATTTCGCGACGCTGCTTGTCGCCGAGCTTGCGCCGTCGTCCGCCGATCCGCCCTTCGGCACGTGCCTGGGCAAGGCCGGCGCTGGTGCGTTCGCGGATCATGGCCCGCTCGAACTCGGCGAAGCTTCCCACCATTTGCATCATCATCCGCCCTGCCGCGGTGGTGGTGTCGATCGCTTCGGTCAACGAACGAAAGCCCGCTCCCGCGAGCTCGATCCGCTCCATGATGTGCAGCATGTCCTTCAGGCTGCGCGACAGCCGGTCGAGCTTCCAGACGACGACGACATCTCCCTCGCGCAACTGCCCGATCATCTCCAGGAGCTTGGGTCGGTCCCATCGCCCGCCGCTAGCGGTCTCCTCGAATACACGTTTGCAGCCGAGCGCGTCGAGCGCGCGCCGCTGCGTGGCGTTCGACTGGTCGTCGCCCTTCGACACGCGGGCATAGCCGATCAGATAGGATTCGCGCGTCATCCAGCTTCTTTCACAAACGGCCGTATCCGGAGGTGGAAACAGGATGCACCAATTTCCGCAGCCTTGGGCCTTTCACAATCCTCTTTCATTAAGCGGGCAAAAGGCAAGAGGTTTTTGAAGGATGAAACATGCCCGCACGTATTCCGATGACCCAGCGGCAGCGCGCCGCATTGCTTGCTTTGCCCGACAGCGAGGCGGCGGTGGTGCGACACTATGGCCTCGATGCCGAGGACCTTGCTGCAATCGGCACCGCGCGCACTCCGGCAACCCGGTTGAGCTACGCCCTGCAACTCTGTTGCCTCCGCTTTCCGGGGCGGCATCTGCGCGCAGGCGAGCTGTTGCCTGCGATCATGCTCGACCATATCGCCGAGCAGGTCGGGGTGGATGCAGGCGCCATCGCCGACTTCGCGCGGCGAGCGCCGACCCGCTACGATCAGCTTGCCGCCATCAAGGCGCGCTTCGGCTTCACCGATCTGAGCCGGCCAGCGCGCGGTATCATGATGACCTGGCTGGAAATCGAAGCCATGCCCATCGTGGACGGGCGTATTCTGCTCGATCGACTGCTCGACGAGCTGCGCACGCGGCGCATCGTTATCCCCGGCATCAGCGTAGTCGAGCGGATGGCGGCCGAGGCGATGCTGCGGGTGGAAACCGATCTGGTCGCTGCAATCCATGATAAACTCGATGCGGATATGCGTCAGCGCCTCGATACGCTGGTCGATGAGAAGGTGCATGATCGACAGAGCCGCTTGTCGTGGCTGCGCGAACCACAGCCCCGCGTCGCGTCAGCCTCGCTCGCCGAAATCCTTGAGAAGGTCGCTCTGATCCGCAGGACCGGAATTTCCTGTGTTCCGGTCGATCCCCTGCACGAGCCACGCATGACGCAGTTCGCCCGCGAAGGCGTGCGCTATACCGCCCAGGCCTTCCAACAGATGCGCGCCTCCCGCAGGCGGGTCATCCTGCTTGCTACGCTGCGCGAGATGGAAGCCACGCTTACCGACGCGGCGATCGCCATGTTCGGCGCCTTGATGGGACGCGCTCACCTTCGTGCCCGCAAACGCCTGGAACAGGGAATCGCGATTTCGGGACGCGAAGGCCGTGACCGACTGATGCGCATCGCCACCGTGCTGGAAACAGTTAGCCGGGTAGCACGCACCGGTGAAGATATCGGCGCGGCCCTCAGGGATATCGTGCCTCTCGACATGCTCGATGCCGATGCCGCGATCATCCGTCGTACCGCGGCACCTCACAGGGACGATGTGTTGAGCGAGATCGCAGCCGAATACCGGACCTTCAAACGAATAGGACCTCTATTCCTGCAAACGCTCGATTTCCACGGCCGGGCCGGCACCGCGGCGTTGCGCAATGCGATGACGGTCCTGTCGGATCTTGATGGCGACTGGCGCAAGCCGCTCCCTGCCGACGTTCCGCTCGGTCATGTCGAGCGGCGCTGGCACCGCCATGTCGTGGTCGCCGGCAAGATCGACCGGACGCATTGGGAGATGGCCACCTACGGGGCGCTCGCCAATGCACTGGCATCGGGTGATATCTGGGTGCCGAGGTCACGGCTGCACAGGTCGCTGGAGGTGCTGCTCGCGCCATCAAGTGGCGCAGCGCTGCAACCGGTGTTCTCGCTCGGTGATCCACACGCATGGCTCGATCAGCGCGCCGCGCAACTCGACAAAGCCTTGTGCGACGTCGCCCAGAATCTGGCCGGACGTGATGCTGCCCTGTTCGCTGGCGAGCGATTGCGCTTCCCCAAGGAACTGAAGGACGATGATGCCGGGCACGACGAAGGACGGCATCTGACGCTTGCCTGCTACGGTATGCTGCCTGCCACGCGTATCACCGACGTGCTGTCGCAGGTCGAACGATGGACCGGCTTCACCCAGCACTTCGGGCACGTCTCGACCGGGTTGCCGCCTGGCGATGAGCAGGCCTTCCTCGCCACTCTGATTGCCGAAGCGACCAATCTTGGGCTGTCGCGCATGGCCGAGGTATGCGGCGCAGGGTCACGCCGCGCGCTGCTGCGCATGCAGACATGGCACATGCGCGAGGAAACCTTTCGGGCGGCGCTCGCCTGTCTGACCGACGCCATCCACGCCGAGCCGATCGCCGCCTGGTTTGGGCAAGGACACCGGGCTTCCGCGGATGGCCAGGCCTTCTACCTGGGCGGGCCGGGCGAAGCCGGCGGAGCGGTCAACGCCCATTATGGTCGCGACCCAGTGGTCAAGATCTACACCACCATCACCGACCGCTACGCGCCGCTGCACCAGACGGTGATCGCCGGCACGGCAGGAGAAGCCATCCATGCGCTCGATGGGCTCCTCGGCCATGACAGCAACGCCGATCTGACCGCGCTGCACGTCGATGGAGGCGGCGTTTCCGACATCGTGTTCGCAACGATGCATCTCCTCGGGCTCGATTTCGAGCCGCGCATTCCTCGCCTGTCCGACCGGCGCCTCTACGCATTCGAACCTTCGAAGCGCTATGGCAGGCTTGCGCCACTGTTCGGTCACAGGCTCAACCGGGATCTGATCGTCAGCCACTGGCCGGATATCGAACGCGTCATCGGCGCGATGCGTGATCGCACCGTTACGCCCTCGCTGATCCTCAAAAAGCTATCCGCCTACCGCCAGCAGAACAGCCTCGCCGCGGCGCTCCGCGAGGTAGGACGGATCGAGCGCACGCTGTTCACGTTGCGCTGGTTCGACGATCCGGCGCTACGCCGCACGGTCACCGCCGAGTTGAACAAGGGCGAGGCGCGCAACAGCCTGGCGCGAGCGGTCGCCTTCCATCGGCTCGGTCGCTTTCGCGACCGTGGCTTGGAGAACCAGCAAACCCGCGCGGCTGCCCTCAACCTCGTCACCGCAGCGATCATCCTGTTCAACTGTCGCTATCTTGGGCACGCCGTCGAAGAAATGCGCCGCCGCGGAAGCCAGATCGATCCGGCTATGCTGTCTCGGCTCTCACCATTGGGTTGGGATCGCATCAATCTCACCGGCGATTATGTCTGGTCCGATCACCTCGATCTCGACGCCAATGGCCTCATGCCGCTGCTCATCAAACCGCTACCGTGAATCTGTGTCCGCATAATGCACAGGGGCCAATCTTATGTGCTCATGTTCGTCACCGCCTCAAACCTTCGTTTGTGATCCATGCTGATCGGCTACGCCCGCGTGTCCAAAGCCGACGGCTCGCAGTCGCTCGACCTGCAGCACGATGCCCTTCGCGCTGCCGGTGTCGAGCCAGGCAATATCTATGATGATCGTGCATCCGGTAGCCGTGATGATCGCCCCGGTCTTGCCGCCTGCCTGAAATCGTTGCGCGACGGCGATGTCCTCATCGTTTGGAAGCTCGACCGGCTCGGCCGAACGCTCACCCACCTGGTCAGCACGGTGCAGAATCTGTCGGATCGCGGTATCGGTCTGCGGGTGCTCACCGGCAAGGGCGCGCAGATCGACACCACGACGCCATCGGGCCGGATGGTGTTCGGCATTTTTGCCACACTGGCGGAGTTTGAGCGGGATATGATCCGCGAGCGCACCATGGCTGGCCTGGCCGCTGCCCGCGCGCGGGGACGCAAGGGTGGCCGCAAGTTCGCCCTCTCCAAGGCCCAGGTGCGGCTCGCTCAGGCTGCTATGGCCCAACGCGACACGTCCGTTTCCGACCTCTGCAAGGAACTCGGGATCGAGCGCGTCACTCTCTACCGCTATGTCGGTCCCAACGGGGAACTCCGGGATTACGGTCAGCGTGTAGCGCGACGATCTGGATGAGAAGTTAGCGACGATCAGGATGAGAAGCGCTGACCGCGACGGTGCCGTTTTGATGTGTTTAATTGTCGCTGGCAAGGCCTATGTCGCAGGTTGATTGTCGTGGAGCGACAGGCCGGTATTTTTGATTGTCGCGACCTTTGCGGGCCGACCTGCGCCGTGCTGCTTTCGGTCGATCGCGGCGCGCCGCCGATAGCTTTCGACGTTCATTTCGAAGATGGTGGCGTGGTGCACGAGGCGATCGACAGCGGCCAGCGTCATGGCGGGATCGGGGAAGACCCGGTTCCATTCGCCGAACGGCTGGTTGGCGGTAATCAGCAGCGAACGCCGCTCGTATCGCGCGCTGATCAGCTCGAACAGGACCGAGGTTTCGGCTTGGTCCTTGGCGACGTAAGCCAGATCGTCCAGGATCAGCAGATCGAAGCGATCGAGCCGATTGATCGCGTTTTCGAGCGTAAGCTCGCGGCGCGCAACCTGCAGTTTCTGGACGAGGTCGGAGGTCCGGACGAACAGCACGCGCCAGCCCTTTTCGATGAGCGCCAGTCCGATCGCCGACGACAGGTGCGATTTGCCCCCGCCGGGCGGGCCGAACAGGATCAGGTTCGCGCCGTTTTCGAGCCAGCTGTCTCCGGCGCAGATCGCCATGACCTGCGCCTTCGATATCATCGGCACCGCGTCGAAGTCGAACGTATCGAGCGTCTTTCCCGGCAACAGCTTTGCTTCCGCCAGATGCCGCTCCATCCGGCGGCGACCGCGTTCGGCGATCTCATGCTCGGTGATGGCGCTGAGGAACCGTGCCGCCGGCCAGCCCTCCTTGTCGGACCGATCGGCGAACGTCGGCCAGAGCTGCTTGATTGTCGGAAGCCGCAGCTCATTGAGCATCAGGGTGAGCTTGGTCGCATCGATGCCCTGGGTCATGCCATTTCCTCCGCGCGAGGAGCCAGCAGCGCTTCATAGGCGCTCAGCGGGACGAGCTCGACGATAACCTCGGGTAAAGCCGCGGGGTCGGGCGCGAACCGCGCACGCAGCGCTGCCATGTCCGGCATGCCCTGCGGCGTCGCCAGCAGGGATTCCAGCACGCCAGCAAGCTCGGCCTCGCAGGCCCGCTCATGTGCAAGGCTGAGCAACTCGACCATCGTCCGGCACGCCATCCGATCGGCGAGCCGCTCGATCAGCCGGTCGAACATGCGCCGATAGGCCTCGCGCGGGAAGAGCTGGTCACGGTAAACGAGGTTCAGCAACGCCATCGGCTTACGCCGCAGCGCATGGATCACATGGCGATAATCGACGACATGATCATGCTTGCCTTTGCGGTCGGCGCGACCGCGCGGCAGAGTGAACAGGGGCGTGCCGCCGAGGAAGAGCTCAAGCCGGTCGTCGTAAAGCCGTACCCGCAGCCGGTGACCGATCAGCCGCGACGGCACCGTGTAGAAGACCTTGCGCAGCGTGAACCCGCCCGAGGAGGTGACCATGACGAGCACCTCTTCATAATCGCTGGTGCGCATGCCCGGCAGCGACTGAAGCACCGCCCGCTCGGCGTCGATGCGCTTCGCGCTCCGGGCATTCTTGCGCGCGACGATCTCGTCGATGAAGCGTCGATATTCCGCAAGCTCGCCAAAGTCGACCGATCCGCGCATCAGCAGGGCATCACGCACTGCCGCCTTCAGATGCCCGTGCGCGCTTTCTATCGCGCCATTCTCGTGCGCAACGCCGCGGTTGTTGCGGCTCGGCTCCATCCGGTAATGGCGGCACAGCGCGTCATATCTGTGCGTCAGATCATCGCGCGCCGATGCATCCAGATTGCGGAACGCCGCCGACAGGCTGTCGCTGCGATGTTCACGCGGCGCCCCGCCCAGCGCCCACAGCGCATTTTGCAGACCCTCCGCCAGCGCGACATAACTCTCGCCGCCAAGGATCACATGGGCATGCTCGAAGCCCGAACAGGCGAGCCGGAAGTGATACAGCCGGTGGTCGAGCTCGACCCCCGCGATCCGTACACCCAGATCGGCCATGTCCGTAAAATCCGACAGCCCCATCCGCCCCGGCTCGTGCACCTGGCGGAAGATCACATCGCGATCCGGGCCTTGCAGCGCCCGCCAACTGCGGATCCGACGCTCCATCGTCCGCCGCACTCCATCGGGAAGCTCAGGATGACGACGCTGCATTTCTTCGAACACCGCGACGGCGCGGATTCCCGGCGCACTCTCCAGAAGCGGTACAACCTCGCTATCGAAGATATCCGCCAGCGGATCGGGGCGACGGCGACCGCGCGGCGCCTTCTTTTGCGACGGCAACTGCGCATCCTGCTCCAGCCGATAGGCCGTCGCCGTGCTGAACGCCGCGCACGCCGCCGCTGAACGCGGCGACACTGTCTGTCTCATCTTCATATATAATCTCACCTGATGATCGTTGATATGGCTCCCAGGCACCGCTTCTCCCCTTCAGAAGGAGGCGCCACCTGACAGGTCACGATCACCAAAAGCGCCCTTCCAGAAGAAAAGGCGCTCGCGGCGGTGTGTCTGTCGCTCCTCGGGGCTTCGCCCCTCGTCCCGACAGACACACCGCCGCCTTTCTCATCTAGATTGTCGCGCTGTTCTCACCTTGATTGTCGCGCAGCAGTCAGCGCGTGCTTGCTGCCAAAACGCGATGATGATGACGGGAGCCCCGATCAAACTTACCCAAGCGGACGCCGCAGACGTTGCAGACCTGTACAACCGTTGCAGCGACTATTTCCTGTTGCAGGACGGGGCCGCGCCCACGCTGGACGATGCTCGCGAGCTTTTCTCCGATGTGCCGCCCGAAAAGAGCGCCCACAATCAAGCTGTCCTGGGATGGAAGGGGCCTGGCGGCCTATATGCAATCGCGGCCATCCTCCGCGATTATCCGCGTGATGGCACATGGTATCTCGGCTTCATGATCGTAGATGCCGCACAGCGTGGTCGTGGCGTCGGACGCTCAATTTACTCGACGGTCGAAAGCTGGGCCGCTGCGAGAGGTGCCACAGAGATTCGGTTGGCCGTGCTGGAAGCGAATGAAGCGGCAGAGCGATTTTGGCGTTCTCTCGGCTTCATTGAGTATCGGCGCGTTGGGCCAGACACCTTCAAAATGCGTAGCCATCGCCGGATAGAACTGAGCCGTCGCCTTTCTGGCGCGACCGTAGAAGGCAGCAACAAGTAAGATCTCGCGCCGGCTATCTGGGCGAGCTTGGCGTAGGATTCCGCCCCCTCCCGCAAACGCCCCCTACTTTCTTAATTGTTGAATTGATCGGCTGGGCGATTCCGTACCTTGGAGCGGCGCCAAGAAGGCCGTATCAGACGGATGTCAGCGATGAAGAGTGGAGCTTTGCTGCGCCGTACCTTGCTTGCCTTCATGGCCGAGGACGCTCCGCACCGCGATCCATTGCCTTAACGAACTGAGGGCTTGGCACTCCGGGGCGTCCACACACGCTCTCAGGCTGGTACTGCTACGGTGCTGTCTTGGCTGCCTCCGCCGCCTGCGTAAGCATGGGGCATAGACCAAGGGCAGGATCAGGATCACCACGTCTGCGGCACCGAGATAAGCGATGAAGCGATGGATGGGGGAATCCGGTTCGCTAACACCAGGCAAGACGCCACAGCCCATCCGTCAGGCAACATTGACTCCAGTTGCCGTTACGCGGGTCAGCAAGGATTTGAGCCGGTCTGGAAGGACGGTGCCAAGGCCTCGAACGGTTCGGCCCCGCAACAGCGGCAGCCCATCCTGCAGATCCTGCAGCGCGCAAACCAGTCGTGCTCGCGAGAGACATACCGGCCGTCGCCACGCCGTAGCGCTCGGCATGCACTGACGCTGCGATATCGCAGTCAGGAGAGAGCGCAACACCGGCGCTGCGCCGTCTGGTGCGGTGACTCTCCGAAGCGTTGCCGGTAGTAGGCGGCGAATCGGCCGAGGTGGCCGAATCCGTAGAACAGGGCTGTCTCGGTGATGTTGGCACTCGGGTGCTCGGATAGCCACGCATGGACAGCATCCAGGCGCATGTCTCGTAGCAACTCCATGGGGCTCATCTGCCGGTGACGTTGACAGGTCTGCTGCAGGACCCGGGCGCTGACGCCGGCCGCACCTGATAGGTCTGCCAGTCCGATAGGCGCCCCAAGGCGCTCACGCATATAGTCTTCCATGGCCTGAAGCCGGGCGATGGGGTCGCGCGCAACGAAGTTCCGATCGCTCGACTCGCGCGGCAAACTACAGGAACTGGCCGCGCGCAGCAGCGAAGCCAAGCCCTGCTCGATATGCTCCACCCACGCGGCGGGCTCTCCCGCGCAGGTCGGTGCGGAC
The DNA here is from genome assembly GCF_900168005.1 of Sphingopyxis flava. Classification (GTDB taxonomy): domain Bacteria; phylum Pseudomonadota; class Alphaproteobacteria; order Sphingomonadales; family Sphingomonadaceae; genus Sphingopyxis; species Sphingopyxis flava. Next base: position 4,671 of record NZ_FUYP01000031.1, on the reverse strand, counting down.
GACGCGCCCAGCAACACCTGGACCAGCAGCAGCCACTGCGTATCCAGCCCTGCTGGCAAAGTCGCAAGTGGTGCCATCGGTGCGATACCACCCGCCTCGATCATGTCGCGCGGAATTTTCAGGATGAGTTGCTCACACCCCGCCTCCCAGCGCATGCGCCAATTTCGCCGTGGGGCCATCCAGCCGGTGCGCCCTTGGGGCAATACCATATGCTGGCCGTCAACGCTCAATTCTGCGGCGCCTCTGATCGAATGATGCACCACGATGAACTCCTCGCTCGGTCTTGGTGCAATTTCGACCTCTGCACCATAGCGAAAGGAGAACAGGGTTAGGCGCCGCGCGCGTGCCTTGTACAAAGCCGCATCGACGTTGCCCGAACGCCATGTCAGGCTATGGTCGGCCAACTCTCGCGCTGCCGCGTCATGCATGCGCACGGCCTGATGGGACTGGAATACACGTTGTCGGTAAAGGGCGTCGAAATTCCTCGGAGGAGAGTAGGACAGATGCGCCATCGCAACCTCGTGGTGGTGGTGGTGTTGTTGTGTTCACTCCGCCCGGCTGTGCGGCTGGAGTGGCCAACGCCTGGGGCGTCAACTTGTATCAAAAGAAAATTCCATGCCAACCTCCTCAAGCGGAAGGCGGGCGTCCGTGGTACGCATCGCGCAGCAATGCAAGCAATGCGTCTCGATCCAGTTCCCGCGGATTGGGATAGCGGTCCTGCAATGCCAGGTCGCCAACATGCTCAATATCCTCCTCGCGCATTCCGAGATCGCGCAAGGCCACGGGTGCGCCATTGTCGCGAGCCAATTCGTACAAGGCCGTGGGTGGATCGTCATGCCCCAGGGCAATGCGCAGCACACGCATTGCGTCTGGCACCGCGCGCGCGTTATAGGCCAGCGCGTGGGGCAGCACGACCGTATGGGTCTGGGCATGAGGGAGATCGAGCGTTCCTCCCAGCGTGTGGCACAGCTTGTGGTGCAATGCCATACTGACGTTGCCAAGCACGCTCGCGCAGAGCCAAGCGCCATAAAGCGCGTCGCCGCGAGCCTGAAGATCTCTTGGTGATTGATACATTCTGGAAATCGCGCGTACCGTCGCTGCGATTCCTTCCTGGGCCATGATGGTAAGCAGCGGCGTGGCATCTGGCGCATACAGGCCTTCAACTGCATGGGCTATTGCATTGATCGCGCTGGTCACGCTGATGCTAAGGGGTAGCTCTAGGGTCAGCCGGGGCTCGTAGATAACTGCACGGGGCATGACACGCGCGTCGCGGCCGGTTTTCTTGACGCCACCCTCTGTGATACCGAAGATGGACGTCATCTCGCTACCTGCATATGTCGTGGGCACAGCGACGATGGGCAACTCTGTACGGAGCGCCACGATCTTAGCGAGTCCGATAGTAGATCCCCCACCAATCGCAATGACGCCATTAGCCTCACTCGTGCGCGCAATCTTGCAGGCCTCCTCAGCCACCAAAGCGGGTACATGCATGGTCGCACCATCGTAGAAGGCTGCCACGTGGCCGATGACCGGCTCGGCTACTTGCCGTCCCAGGGGCGCCTGCTCAGGCGTGGTCAACACGAGCGCCCGGTCAATGCCGAGACGTTCCAGTTCCTGCGGCAATCGGGCGAGGCTGTCGGGTCCAAAAATCACCCGCGGGGAACGATAGTCGTGAATGAAATTCATGGCTTCTTGCTCTGCAAGGGCGCCAGGAAATCCAGTGTACGTTCGTTGGCCAACGCCGCGGCACTCGCCACATAGCCCGAACTGCTCGTCCTGGCGAACGAGTGTCCGGCCTCTTCGTACCAGTGCACTTGCAGCAATGGATTGGCACCGAAGCCTTCAGTAATCAGCTGGCGGCTTGGCGCGGGCACGAAGTGGTCTTGGCCGCCCATGTGAAACAACGCCGGATGCTTGACTTCCGGGACCTTGTTGAGCTGCTTCTCCAGTCCAACACCGTAGTAGCCTACGGCGCGATCCACGTATCCTTTGGCGGCCACTAGAAAGGCAAGCGCACCGCCCAGGCAATACCCCACCAATCCCACCTTGCCGTTGCTGTAGGGTTGGTGTCGCGCATAGCGGATAGCAGCCTCCAGATCGCCCACGCCGGCCTCCATGTCGAAGGCCTGCCAGAGCTTGTAGGCTTGCTCTCTCTGCGCCTCATCCTGCGGATCGAGTGCTGTACCTGGCGCCTGGCGCGCGTACAGATCAGGGCAAACTGCCGCATACCCCTGGTCGACCAGCCATGACACCGTTTCTCGCATGAACGCGTTCACACCAAATATTTCTTGAGCGATCACAATCACGGGAGCGGGCGCTTTGGCCGGCGAGCCCACGAGCGCGCCGAATGTATGCCCGTCATACGATTGAATCGATATCCCTTCAGTCAACATCTTCATCTCTCCGATTACAGTTCATTGGGTGTTGAGTCGATGGTGGACGATCAACTGGCCCCATCGGTCGATCTCGTTGTCCCATAAGACGCCCAGAGCTTGCGATGTTCCCCCCTGCGCTGAAGCGCCGATATCCGCCAGCGCCTTTTGTACCTCCGGGGTCTTCAGTGCTTCATTCATTGCTGTGTTGAGCACCTTGACGATGTCCGGCGAGGTACGTGACGGCACAAATAAGCCAAACCATGTCAGGACCTCGAACTTCGGAAGGTCGGCTGCTTGCGCCAGGGGAGGAATCCCAGGCAATGAGGGCGCGGGTTGCAAGCTGGTGACACCCAGCGCACGCACCCGTCCAGATTTGATAAACGACTGCTGTGCGGTGATCGAATCGACCATCATGGAGACTCGCCCCGCGATCAGGTCGGCGGCAGCTGGCGTGCTCCCTTTGTAGGGCACGTGGAGCAGGTCAACCCCGGCCTGAGCGGCCAGCAGAGCGGCCGCCAGATGGATCGACGTCCCCATGCCTGCAGAGGCGAATGACACCTTACCGGGGTTGGCCTTTGCGTACGCTAGTAGGCTCCTGGCATCCTTGTATGGGGAATCAGCCGGCACCACTAGAACGCTGGGGATAGTTGCCAACAGCGCCACGGGGGCAAATGCTTTCCGAGCATCGTAGGCGACGTTCGGATAAAACCACTTGCCCACTGCCAGCCCTGTCGAGTTCACCAGCAGCGTATAACCGTCAGCCGGGGAGCGCGCGACCTACGCGCTGCCGATGATCCCGCCCGCGCCCGGACGATTCTCCACTGTCACCGGCTGCCCCAGCGTTTGCGACACGCGCTGGGCCAAGACACGAGAAACCATGTCGATTGCACCGCCCGGCGGGAATGGAACGATCCATCGAATGGGCTTGCTCGGGTAGTCTGCAGCACTCGCCGTTACTGCCAGCAAGCTCAAGCCTACGCAGCCTAGCCAGACGACCAAACGAATTGATAAACGAGACAACATGGTGATTTTCCCCTAACTGACTTCAATCAACCCGCGCGGGTGAAGTGGCGCAGCTTGTCCGGATCGATATCAACACCCAACCCAGGACCCGAGGGCAACCGAATCTCGAAGTCCTTGATCTCGAGTTGGGTCTGCGTAAGCGTGTCGGCTAACACCCAGGGCCCTAGCAGTTCACATCCGAAGGGCATCGTCGGCAATGTGGCATACACATGGAGAGCAGCAGCGGTGCCGATTGATGAATCCAACATGGTGCCCCCATAGGACGCAATGCCCGAGGCTTCCGCGATCGCAGCGACCTTGAGGGTATTTGCCACCCCGCCCATGTTGCACAGCTTCAGCGAGAAGGCGTCGACGCAATGATGGCGCGCCAGTTCGAAGGCGGACGCCAGCGAGCTCAGGCTTTCATCGGCCAGGATGGCCACCCCGTTGTCGGCCGACAGGCGCCGAAGCGCATCGAAGTTGCTGCGTGCCACCGGCTGTTCGACCAGTTCGACACCGGCCGCCTCCAGGCGCGGAATCCACACCGATGCCGTGTTCTCATCCCAGGCCTGGTTGATATCGACCCGCACCGCAGCACGGTCACCGACGCGCTCGATAATCTTCTCGATATGGCGCAAATCATCTGCCGGGGAGCGCACGCCAAGCTTGATCTTGAACCGGTTGTGCCGGCGCCGCTCGATCATTTCCTCGGCGATTGCGATGTCCCGCTGCGTGTCGCCGCTCGCCAGGGTCCAGGCAATGGGGATGCCCTGCTGGATCGCGCCGCCGATCAAATCGCTCAGCGGCAGGTTCAGAGAGCGTGCCTTCAGATCATGCAGCGCAACGTCGATGGCCGCCTTGGCCGAATAGTTTCCGGTTACGGCGCGCTCCATTAAGTGCTGGAGCTCTCGCAGATTTGTCGCGTCCTTGCCGATCAGGAGCGGCGCCAAGTACGTTTCGATGATGACCTTGATGGTTTCAGCGCATTCGGAACTCCAAGTCGGCCCACCTACGCTGCTGCCCTCGCCGATGCCGACAAGCCCGCCCGCACGGATCTGCACGATCGCATAGCTCTGCTTCTGCACCGTGGTAAACGACATCTGGATGGGACGCGAAGCTGGGACGTCCACCAGCGTCACATCGATCGCTTCGATCTTCATGCCACTGTCTCCGTAGCCGACTTGCGTTGCTCGGCCTGCTCACGCTCGATTACGAAGTCCAGGGTCATGACCCGCACCCCGTCCTCGATCGTCTCGGGCGTAATCAGGTCGGGGGTGACGCCGTGACAGCAGTC
>NZ_FUYP01000032.1 GCF_900168005.1 Sphingopyxis flava | reverse complement strand
TCGATTCCCTGATCAGCCTTCTTCTTCATCAGACTTGTCCTTCCTATGACAAGTCTAACCCAATTTCCCTCATCCCCCGTTCACGAGGAAGAGCCCAATTTCCTACATCAAAACAATAACTTGCGTGGCCTAAGTTTCGGGTCGAGGCGTTACGTCATCGCGCTAGGTAGCAGCCTAGGTAGCACGGCCAGCTGTCGAATATTTTTTCCGCTGCGGCTGAGCGGGAGAATCGTGGCCTCGAAATCGCTGACTTCATCCCAACGGGCAGCCGGCCAGTAGCCAGCGATCTTGGCGATGATATCGGCGATATAGGCCTGCGGTTCGAGAGTATTGTGTTTGGCGCTCTCGATGACGGAGTAGACCGCAGCGGTGCGATCCCCGTCCGCCTTTGAGCCTGCTAGTAGCCAGTTTGACGGGCCAGAGCCACCCAGCGCATCACGCGCTCCGCACTGGTGTTATCGATCTCCAGGCACTCATTGTCGAGAAAGCCTGTCGGCGCGACCCAGCGTTTGCGAAATTGATGGTCGCCTTGGCCATCTAGGATTTGGGCGAGAGGCGCCGAAGGGCATCGTCGAGTGCCTGGCGCAACTCGTCAATTAATGGCTGGTTGCGATCTTTCCGGCTTCGTCGTCGGATATCGGTTTACTGGCCGCGAACCTCTGCCTCGATCTCGTAGAGCTGACAGCTCCAGGCTCGATTGACGTGATACGGACCTTTCAATCCACCTCGTGGCGCAAGCCCTCGCTGATCGCGCTGACGGCGAACTTGGCGCCGGAGTAGACCGTGCCGTCTTATGCGAAGACCTGTGCCCGCAACCGAGCTCAGGTTGATGATGTGGCCGCTGCCCTGCTCGAGAAAACCGAGACCCTCCTACAACCTTCTCGTCCAGCACCTGAAGGACGAAGGGCTCGCCTGCGCCGTCCGCGCCGACCATCCGGCCATCGGCGATGCCATGACGCGCAAGCAGTTCGAGACGATGAAGCACGTCAACATCGTGCCGCCCGGACGGATGCGCGCCGGGCTGTTCCAGGCGCTGGCTCAGCAGCAGCTCAAGCGCGACGTCGCAATCTCCGTGACAAATTTCTTCGCGGCAGCCGAGATGGTAGCGGTGACCGATTACTGCGCCACCCTGCCCTCGCTGATCTGCAGGCAGCTGATGCACGACCCCCGGCTGAAAATCCTGCCCGCCCCGGTCGACCTCGGCAGCTTTCCCGTGGAAATGGCCTGGCACGTCCGTTACCGGCACGATCCCGCACACCGCTGGCTACGGGCGCTGATCGGCGAGATCATTACCGATTTCAAAGACATGACGGGCATGAAAGCCACGCCATCGCCAGCGTGATGGTCGTCAGCGGCTCCTCAAGCATCCCTTCCGCACGGCATCTGAAAAACGAAATCTTGAAATATCAGTTGATATCTGTATGGTCGCCCGATGGCCGCTGATAGACCCCTCCGTCGCGAAGACTCGCAGGCCGCAACGCGCACAGCGCTGCTCGACGCGGCCGAAGCGCTGATCCTTGAAAGTTCGATGCCGGGTTTGTCTCTGCGCGCGGTCTGCACCCGTGCCGGCTACACCCAGGGTGCGTTTTATTCCAATTTCGCGTCGCGCGAGGATCTTCTGCTGGCGGTGATGGAGCGCAATCTGGAGGAGCGGGTCCGCACCTTCGGCGAAATGACGCTCGATTATCGCGCGATGACATTCGACCAGACCATGGCCCGGATCGGCGAGTGGCTGGCAACCGTTTCCGACCGCCGCGAATGGGCGCAGATGGCCATCGAGCTGCGGCTGGAGGCGGTGCGCAACCCGGCGCTTGCCCACGCGATAGCCGTTGCCGAGCAGCGAATCGACGTGCTGTTTGCCGAACGGATCGACGATCTGGTGGCGCATTTCGGACTGACCCCGCGGTTTCGCTCGACCGAAATCGTCGAGACGCTGCTGGTCCTGTGGCGCGGCCTGGCGCTGCGTGATAACGGCGACAGCGGGAGCCTTCCGGTGGCGGAGATCTTCATCACATGCATGCGCGCCATGTTGGGCCGGCCGGAATGAAGCGCACTCTGCCTCTGGCGCCGGCCCTGCTGCTGGCGATCGCCGCCAGCCCGGCGCTGGCGCAGGCCACGCTCGATTACCGCGCCGCAGAAATGGCGATGCAGGCGACTCCGGCCGGGGGCGCCGCGGCGGAGGCGGACGTGCGCGCGGCCGAACACCAGGCGAAGGCGGTCGAGCATCTCTATCGCCCCACGATCACCGCCTCGGCATCGGTCATAGCCTACGAGAAATCGCTGAGCCTTGACCTCACAGAGCCCAAGGAGCAGTTCCTGGGCGATGCCCAGAGCTATCTCGGCGGGCTGCCGGGGCAGTATCCGCCAGTCTATGCCGATATCGTCGCGCTGATCGCGGGGCGGATCGGCCAGGCCCTGCCCGGCTTGCTCGCGCCGATCCCCGATCAGTACGACTATACCCAGCGAGACGTGGTGGTGCGGCCGAATGTCACTGCGATCATGCCGCTGTACACCGGCGGCGCGCTGGAGGCGGTGAGCGACGCGGCCAAGGCGCAGGTCACACTGGCGCAAGGCGGGCGCGACGCGGCGCGCGGTGCCAGCAGCGTGCGCCTGGCCGAAACCTATTTCGGTGCCCAGCTCGCCCGCCAGCTCGAGGTATCGAGCCGGCAGACGCTGGCCTCCGCCGAACAGCACCTCGGCAACGTCCGCGCGATGGAGCGCGAAGGCGTGGTACCGCATTCACTGACGCTGGAAGCGATTGTCGCTCGCGATGCCGCCCAGCGGGCCAACGATCGGGCGCGGCGCGATGCCGACATGGCCGAACTGGCGCTCGCCGGAATCACCGGCACGGCCAACCCCGCGCCCTCCACCCCGCTATTCGTCAACACGACGCCGCTGCCGCCGCTGAGCGCGTGGACGGCCGATGCCCCGCGAAACGGGCAGCTCGCCGTGGCCGAAGGGGCCGAACAGCTGGCCGCCGCCGGGGAGCGCGCCGCGCGGGCGACCATGCGGCCTTCGGTCTATGCCTTCGGATCGGTCAACGCCGTGCGCAAGCAGTCGCTGCCGGTCGATCCCGACTGGATCGTCGGCGCGACGGTGCGGATCCCCCTGTTCTCCGCGTTCAACCGCCGCGAGCTTGTAGCCGCAGCGGGGGCGCGCCGCGAGGCCGCCCGTCTGCGCGCGGCCGACGCCCGCACCCGCATCGAGGGCGAGATCGAGAAGACCTGGCTGATGGCCGACAACGCCCGGCGCGCTTTTACCTCGATTGCCAGCAGCGTTGCCGCGGCAGAGGAGAACCTGCGCGTCAAGCAGATCGGCTTCCGCGAAGGCGTCGGCACCGCGGCAGAAGTGACCGACGCTCAAACCGCGCTCGGCCTCGCCCGTGCCCAGCGCGCGACGGCGGCTTACGAATACGACCTCTCGCTTGCCGCGCTGCTCGCAGCCAGCGGACAAAGCGAACGCTTCGTCGATTACGCCGAAGCGCGCGACAGGCAGACCGTCGATGACCGATAAAACCGATCCCGCAACAGCCGAAGCGACCCCGGAACCGTACGGGGCAGCGACGGAAACAGGTCGCCGCGTGAACTGGCTGCTGTGGGCGCTGCCCGTGCTTGGGCTGCTGGCACTGGCCGGCATCTGGCATTCCTCGCGGCCCCAACCGGTGCCGCTCCAGGGCACGGTCGAGGCGACCGAGGTCAACGTCGCGACCAAGATGCTGGCCCGGGTGGAGGAGGTGGCGGTGGCCGAAGGGGCTGAGGTCGGCGCCGGCCAGCACCTGGCGACCCTCTCCAGCCCCGGGATCGATGCGCTGGTGAGCCAGAGCGAGGCCAACCTGGACAGCGCCCGCGCGCTGGACGCCATCGCCAACCAGGGTGCCCGGCCGGAAGACATCGCATCGCTTCAGGGCATCGCGGCATCCACCCGCGCCGCCGCCAAGCTCGCAGCCGTCACCGCCGGGCGCATGAACCGCCTCTACGCGCAAGGGGTCATCTCCGCCCAGCGGCGCGACGAGGCCGCCGCGGCCAACGTGGCCGCGCGCGCCAACGCGGCAGCGGCGGAGGCGCAGTATCGCAAGGCAATGGCCGGGACGCGGGGCGAAACCCGCGCCGTGTCGGACGCGCAGGCTGTTGCCGCCGAAGCGCGCAACCGCGCCGCGCGCCAGATCGCCGCCGACACGAAGGTCACCGCGCCAATCGCCGGAGCGATCAGCCGCCGTCTGGTCGAACCCGGCGAAGTGGTGGCGCCCGGGGTGCCGCTGTTCCAGATCGTCGACCTGGCCCATCCCCGCGTCACCCTCCGTATTTCCGAGAAAGACTATTCGGGCATGGCCCAGGGCCGGGTGCTGACCGGCACCGTCCCCGCGCTCGGCAACAAGGCGGTGCGCCTGCGCGTGACGGCGATTTCGGCGCAGGCCGGCTTCACCAGCGAAAAGGCCACCCGCCAGAATGCCGGGTTCGACGCGCGCAGTTTCGAGATCAAGCTGGAACCGGCCGAGCGGGTCGAAGGCTTGCGGCCGGGCATGAGCGTGCTGTTCGACTGGCCGCAGTGACCGCGCCATCGGCTTTCGCGCGGCTGGGCGGCGCGGCGCGGCGCGAAGCGGGCTTCATCGCCACCAGCCGCGTGATGCTGCTGGCGCTGGTGGTCGTGCCGTTCTGCGCCATCGCCATCGTCGCCGCCATGCTGTCGCAAGGGGCGTTGCAGGCACTCCCGGTCGCGGTGGTGGACAATGCCCGCACCAGCGAGAGCCAGGCGCTGGTCCGCTTGCTGTCGGGCCGCCCCGAGGTGCGGATCGCCGCCCAGCCGGTGAGTGACGCGGCGGCCGAAGCGGCGATGCGGCGCGGGCAGATCTGGGCCTTCGTCTCGATCCCCCACGGCTTCGGCCAACCCCGCGCGGCGGACGAGCCGATCCGCCTGTACTACAACGCCGCCTACCTCAGCGTGGGTTCTACCGTCGAGCGCAGCCTGGCGACCGCGCTGCGCGGATCGATCATCGCCGGGATCGAGGACAACGCGTGGCGCGCCGGGGTGCTGTCGGACCGGGCGGCGATCCCGCAGGTGCAGATCTCAGTGCTGTTCAATCCGGAAGCGAGCTTCGAGTGGTACCTGCAGGCGCTTATTCAGCCGGCCATGCTGCACCTGCTGGCGGCTTGCGTCGGGGTTTACGCGATGGCGCGCGAGCTCGGCGGACCCGATGGCCGCTCGCTCGACGCATGGCGCGCAGAGACGGGTGGCGGGGCGGCGGCGCTGACGGGAAAGCTGGTGCCGTACCTAACAGTCCTTAGCTTCTGGGGAGCGGTGTGGATGGTCTGGCTGGTGGGCTTCAAGGGGTGGCGGATGGAAGGATCGCTGCTGGCGACCTTTGCCGCCCAGCTCGCCCTGATCGCCGCGTCGCTGGCGCTGTCGTTCGGCTTCGTTGCGGGCGCGCGGCGTGACGTCTTCGGCTATTCGCTGAGCGCGCTCTATGCCGGGTCGGCGCTGGCCTATTCGGGCGGCTCGCTGCCGATCGAGGGCGCGCCGACAGTGGCGCGGTTCTGGCATCAGGTGCTGCCGTTCACCCACTACCTGACCGCGCAAATGGACCAGTTCCTTGGCGCGCCCGCGCGCCAGGCCTGGGGCGCGGCGCTGCTGCTCACGGGCTACGCGGCGGCGGGCCTCGCGCTTGCGACATGGCTGGGCGGGAGGAAATCGCCGGCATGAGCCTGCGCGCCGCCTTCCTCGACACGCTGCGCCAGCTTGGCTGCAACACCGATGCGCTGATGCTGATAGTGGTCGCAGCGCTGTTCTACGGCTTCTACTATCCCGCGCCTTACAGCCAAGGCCATGCGCAGGACGTGCGGCTGGCAGTGGTGGACGAGGCGCGCACCCCGCTCAGCCGACAGCTCGTCGATCTGATCGAGGCCAGCCCGCTGGCCGAGGTCGCCGCCCGCCCCGCCAACCTAGCCGAGGCGCGCACCCTGCTGGTAGAGCGAAAGGTCGATGGCGTGCTGCTGCTGCCTGACCGAGCACTGGAAGACGCCCTGCGCGGCCAGGACAGTGGCATAGCGCTGTGGATCAACGGAACCTACCTCGTGCGAGCCAAAGCTTTGGGCCAGGCGATCCAGGGGGCCATCGTCAACACGCTCAACAACGAGGCGAAAGGACGGCTCGGGGTTAGTATCGAAATTACCGATCCCGTCGAGTCGCAACCGCTGTTCAACCCCAATCTGGAATACGGCGCCTATATCTTTCCCGCCGTTACACCGGTGATCCTCCAGCAGACCATGCTGTTTGGTACCGCCGTGCTATTCGCCGGGCGCAGGCGGCGCGGATGGAACGAACTGGGTGGCCAATGGCTGGCGCTGAGCCTCGTGTCGTTCGTGCTCACCTTGACCTATTTCGGCTGGTTCTTCGCTGCGCAGGATATCCCGCGCCAAGCCGGAATCGGCGCGCTACTGATCGTCGCGCTGTTCGCAGCAGGAGCCATCTCCTCCTTCTCGCTGTTCGCCTCCCGGCTGTTCCCCAACGCCCGCGCCGCGCTGCTGTTGCTTATACCCACCTCGCTACCGATCTTTTTCCTCTCGGGCGCGACCTGGCCGCGCGAGGCGATGCCGGGCTGGGTCTCGGCGCTGGGCGCGCTGCTCCCTTCAACCCACGCCAGCCGCGCCCTCCTCCTGACCGACCAGATGGGCGCGCCGTTATCGGAAGCCCTTCGGCCGCTCACAGCGCTGGTGATACTAACAATCTCTTTTTTGGTCGGGTCGGGCCTTGTTTCGCGGTTTATGACCAATCCGGAAGAATTGACGCCATAGTCGTCAGATCGCCGGGGGCAGGCTTGTTGCCGAGCGGTTCGCTGCCCGCCGCGGGCCGGGCGCTCACGAACGCGCCTGACTTGCTGCGATCGGCGCCATGGTTGCGCCACAGGGTGGCGGCCTAGGTTCCTAGCGCCACCTCATCCTCAATGACCAGCACCAGGTTAACGGTTAATTCAGTGCACGTAGGCGGAAATGTGTGCACACCAAAGAACGCTCGCGGTCTCGAAACCGCTCTTAATCAGCGGGTCCTAGGTTCGAGCCCTAGTGCGTCCACCATTTTCTCCCAATTAATACAGTCGCTTAATGAAGGCCATCATCATCGAGAGAATCTGAGCAAGCCAGCGGCGGGGAATGCGGGAAACAGGGAAAAGTTTCCCCAGAAACGCATTCCCCGCCCGCCATGCCCGCTTAAGCGCGTGCTTCGTCCCAGCGTTCGAATTCATGGGCAATCGATTGTTCCACCAGCTCGTTCCACACGGCGCGGATACGGTCGGCATCGAGGCCCACCTCCTCCGCTGCGCGGGCGACATTGTCGAGCACCTCCGCCTTGCGCGCTTCATCGCGCACTGCACCCCGATCGGCCTTGATGCGTGCCGCCGCGTCCATATAGCCGAAGCGGCGAACGAGGAGCGCGACGAGTTCGCGGTCCGTCTCATCGACGCCCGCGCGGACGTCGAGCATAGTTTCGCATTGTTCGGGGGGTTTGGCAGAGGTCATGCGGGCAGGCTTTAGCGGCTTTTTTCTTCCTGTCGAGACGAAGGCAAGAGCGCTTGACTTTGAGGCTTCCGCCGTCTACCCGCGCGCCTTCGCAATGGACCCCGCACCCCGGTGAAGCGGCGGTCGCATAGAGCCTGAGGCTCTGTGGTGCGACCCGGGAACAGGCCGAAATCCTTCGGCAAAAAGCAAATTGGAGACGACAATGTCGAAGCGCCAGAGCGCCAAGTACAAACTCGACCGCCGGATGGGCGAAAACATCTGGGGTCGCCCGAAAAGTCCCGTAAACCGCCGCGAATACGGCCCCGGCCAGCACGGCCAGCGCCGCAAGGGCAAGATGTCGGACTTCGGCATTCAGCTGCGCGCAAAGCAGAAGCTGAAGGGCTATTACGGCGACATCACCGAGAAGCAGTTCAAGAAGAATTATTTCGAGGCTTCGCGCATGAAAGGCGACACGGGCCAGAACCTCATCGGCCTGCTCGAACGCCGCCTCGACGCGGTGGTCTATCGCGCCAAGTTCACCCCGACTATCTTCTCGGCTCGCCAGCTCGTCAGCCACGGCCACGTCTATGTGAACGGCGTGAAGTGCAACATCGCGAGCCGTCTTGTGAAGCCGGGCGATGAAATCACCCTCGGCAAGAAGGCGCAGGAAATGGCACTGGTTGCCGAGGCGCAGAGCCTGCCCGAGCGCGACCTGCCCGAATATGTGGCGGTCGACGGGACCAAGGCGACCTTCATTCGCGTACCGACCCTCGACGAGGTACCCTATCCGGTGAAGATGGAACCCAATCTGGTCGTCGAATTCTATTCGCGCTGACCTGAATCTCTTTATCCGAAAAAAAGGGGGCGGACCGGCAACGGTCCCGCCCCCTTTTGGTATGCCAGGCATGGCGTGGATGACTGGAGGTGTAAGTCCTCTGCAGGCCGAGCTTACCCTGGGAGATCTCCCGGTCTCTCCGGACGAACCGGAATAGGGCGGCAGCGATGTCGCCGGATGGCGCGGGAGAAGTCAGCAGAGGCCATAATAGTCCGGGCGACGGGGCGAAGGGCTGAAATCCGGTATCAAGGAGCAAGACCGGGACCATTCGATGGGTGTGGAGCGCCAGCAAGGCAGCCCTCGCCTGCCGAAGCCATGAACCTTGCATGGTTCGACCGACCTCGGCTTGTCAGCCTTGTCAGCCATTAAACCGCGTACAACATGGCGCAAACCGCCGTGCTCCGAGGCCCGTACGCCCGGCGGTGCGAGAGGGGGACCCGCGAGGATTCCCCCCACTCGATCTTGCTCCTAATCGGCCTCCTGCAGCCCCATCGCGGCGCGCAGAAAATTGTCCGTATCGCGAAGCATGTTGGCACGCACCTCGCTGTCGGCAAGCTGATGGTCGAGCCCCGGGAATTCGGCATATTCGACCGTCTTTCCTGAACTGCGCAGCCGGCCCGCCATAAGCCGTGACTGCCCGACGTCGACATTCTGGTCATAATCACCGTGAAAAAGCATCACGGGGACCGTAATCTTCTGGGCATTTTGCGCAGGCGAGCCCGACTTCACATGATCGCCGCGTCCGATAAACGCCTCAATCTGGCGGAAGTTCGTATAATATCGCGAATCTTCGCGGAGCTGCTCAAGGTCGGTCACGGGTGCAATCGCGACGATGGCCTTGAACAGGCCGGGTTCATAGACCCCAGACTGCAGCGCGGCATAGCCACCATAGGACCAGCCTATGATTGAAAGCTTGCCCGGCGCCGCGATACCGCTCGCCACCAGCCATTTGCCGCCATCGTCGACGTCCCCAATCGCGGTAGGCCATGACTGGAAACCATTTTTTTGGAACCACGCCGACCCATAGCCGGTGGACCCTCTGAAATTGGGCTGCAGCACGGCATAGCCGCGCGCCGCGAAATATTGCGCGAGCCAGTCGAAGCCCCATTCGTCGCGCGCTCCCGGTCCACCATGCGGCATGACGATCGCGGGCAACCCCTTGCCGTCCGATCCCGCAGGCAATGTCAGATAGGCGGGTATGTCGACACCGTCGCGCGACTTGTAATGGACGGGTTTCACCGACGCGAGGTGCGCAGGATCGAGCTGCGGACGCAGCTTCAGTATCTCTGCGAGCTGCTTCGTCGCTTTGTCGAAGAGATAATAGCCCCCGGGATCGACGTCACTGCCCACCCACAGCACGAGCTTTTGTTCATCAGCGCTCGAATCGACGAAGCTGATGAGCGGATGGTTCGGCAGCGCCTTAGCTAGCGCGGTGCCGAGCGACTTCAGCGCCGGATCGAAAAAGACGGTCTGCCGTTTGTCGGTGACGAACTGGGCACCCACGACCCGGCCGCTGCGGCCAATTTGGACGAGCCCATCGACGTCGACACGGTCGTTTGCATAGACGAGCGTCTTCGTCATCTTGCCGTCGAGCGACATCGAATAGAGCGCCGAACGACCGTTCAGCGCGTCGAAGCCGTAGACAAGGTCGAGAGCGGGATCGATCGCCACGGGCAAAAATCCGGAACTCAACCCGGCTTCGCTGACATAGGTGCCGAAGCTCTGCCAGTCTCGGCTGCCGGTCTTGCGATAGGAGATGTTGTAGGTGTTTCCTGTATAGCCGTCAGCTGTTTCTGTCTGGCTGATCATCATCCGGACGTGGCCCCGCCCATCAGAAATATAGTCGACGACGCCGTCCTTGGGCGATTCAACTGCCTTGCGCTTCAATGACACCGTATCGACCGCATCGACCGCAACGCCCGAGCCGGACCTGCCGAGGAGCGAGCCCGTCTGATACTCACCGCTCTGATAGCGCGTCATCAGGACGCGCCCGCTTCCTTCCTCATCAGACCAGTCGATGACGCTGCCGCCGAACTGGCTTGCACCTTGCGCGCGAACACGCATCTTGTCGCTCAGCATCTGCATGTTCCGCCCGTCGGCATCGAGCGCGAGCAGCCGGCTGAACCCGGCAAGCCCGGTAGGGCTGCGGTTGATGACATGAACGCTGCACACCAGCCGCGTCGGGAGCGCCCAGTCGCAGCGGCCAAGCTGCTCGTTACCGCCCTTTGCGGTGAGCACTGGCTGCGATGCCCCCGTCGCGATCGTGATCACCGAGACGAGCGAACCCGCGCCCTTTGCTGGCTCGATTACCGCCAGCCGCTGACCATCGGGCGAAATACTGACCTGCCGGACGCGCTCGCGCTGTCCGAACTTCTCTGCCATATCCTCTTGCGCCTGCGCCGTACCGACGACCGCGACCAATGCGGGCACGATCAGTGCCGCTCCCCAAAATCTCATCCTCTTGAACCCCCGAATTGATGCGACCGCGCGCAGACGCCCAAGCCAATGGCCATATTTTCGACGAGCAATTGCCGCTGCGGTCGAGCATAGGGGGCGACGCTGCGATGACAAGCCGCAAAGCCCGTCTATCTCCAGCGGCTGCGCCGGCCTTGCCTGCCGGTGGCGAGGCTGGCACAAAGCCACAACATTCCATCGGACAAGGACGATCCATGCTTCGTTTCACTCCCGCCCCGCTCGCGGCCGCTGCGCTATTGGCGCTTGCCGCGTGCAACGCCTCTACAGACAAGCCCGCCAGCGGTGCTGGGGCACTCCCCGCCGTCGAGCTTCCCGAAATGTCGCTTCCGACGCTCCAGGAAGTCACGAAGGAGCTGTCGCAGGACAGTTACGAGGGACGTGCGCCGGGAACCGCGGGTGAGGAAAAGACCGTTTCCTATCTGATCAAGAAATTTACCGAGGCCGGACTCAAGCCAGGCAACGACGGGAGCTGGACTCAAGACGTGCCGCTCGTTGAAATCACCGCGAAGAATGTGAGCCCGCTCAGCTTCATCGGCGGCAAGACGCCGATGTCGCTCAAATATGGGGTCGACTTCGTCGCCGCCAGCTACCGTGTTCAGCCGCAGATTTCGGTCACGGACAGCGACGTCGTTTTCGTCGGATACGGCATCAACGCGCCGGAGAAGGGCTGGAATGATTATGCCGGGGTCGACGTGAAAGGAAAGACGGTCGTCATCCTCGTCAATGATCCCGACTGGCAGACGAAAGAAGCAAAGGGCGAGTTCAACGGCCGCGCCATGACCTATTACGGCCGGTGGACCTACAAGTTTGAAGAAGCGGCCCGGCAAGGCGCCGCGGCGGCGCTGATCGTCCACGATACCGAACCCGCCGCCTATGGCTGGAACGTCGTCGAATCGAGCTGGACCGGCACCCAATATCTGGCCGACAGCAAGAATGGCGGCGCGGATCAGACCGCCGCCAACGGCTGGATCCAGCTCGACAAGGCGAAACAGCTTTTTGCAAGCGCCGGGCAGGATTTCGATGCGCTGCGCGAAGCCGCGAAGAAAAAGGGTTTCAAGGCGGTACCGCTCGCGGGGGTTCAAGCCTCGCTGAGCTTCGACAACGAGATCGCGAAGAAAATGTCGCGCAACGTTATCGGCGTGCTGCCAGGAACGAAGCGTCCGGACGAATATGTTCTCTACACCGCGCACTGGGATCACCTTGGACGCTGTGCGCCGGTTGATGGCGATGATATTTGCAACGGCGCCGTCGACAATGCGACCGGTGTTGCAGGACTGGTGACGATGGCAGAGGCCTACCAGAAGGCTGGCGCACCCGACCGCAGCGTCGTGTTTCTTGCCGTGACCGCCGAGGAATCGGGCCTCCTCGGCTCGAAATATTATGCCGAGAATCCAGTCTTCCCGCTCGCGCAGACCGTCGGCGGAGTGAATATGGACGCGCTGAGCCCCGCAGGACCCGCAAAGGACATCGTCGTCGTGGGCCGCGGCAAGTCCGAGCTCGATGCCTATCTCGAAAAGATAGCGGCGACCGCGAAGCGCACCGTGGTCAACGAACCCACCCCCGAGAAGGGCTTTTATTATCGCTCTGATCATTTCAGCTTCGCAAAGCTTGGCGTGCCGATGTTCAACTTCGGCAGTGGCGAGGATCTGGTCGATGGCGGCACCGAAGCCGGCAAGAAAGCGTCGCAGGATTATGAAGAGCACCGGTATCACGCACCCGGCGATGAATATGAGGCGATTGCGAACTGGGACGGCATGCTCGCTGATCTTCAGCTCTATTATGCCGCAGGACGGATGCTCGCGATGACCGACGCCTGGCCGAACTGGCTCGAGGGCGATGAGTTCCGCGCCGCCCGCGACAAGTCACGCGCGGCGGCAAAGCAATAATCGCCCTGCTCGTTTGTCCTTGCGAGGAGGCAAGCGACGCGAAGCAATCCAGAGCGCATCAGCCGCTCTCGATTGCTTCGCTTCGCCGACAAGGACGAAGTGAGAAGGAGGATCCGAACCACATGAATCTGAAAATGCCCGCCGAATGGGCGCCCCACGAGGCGGTGTGGATTGGATTCCCGCACCTCGCCGAGGAGTGGGCGGGCCACATCGACGCCGCACGCCGCGACGTCGCGGCTTTCGCAAATGCGGTACATGATGGCGGGCGCGGCGAAGAGGTGCGCCTGGTCGTCAACGACTTGGAGCAGGCGGAAATCGCGGCGCGGCTCGTCGTGGCAGGCGTCAATATCCTCGTCCAGCCGCTGGGTGATATCTGGTTGCGCGACACGGGCCCCATCATCGTCGGCACGGGGGCAGCGCGGCGCGCGCGCAATTTTCGCTTCAACTGGTGGGGCGACAAATTCGTCATGCCCGGCGATCTGGAGGTCGGCGCAAAGCTTGGCGCGCAAAGCCGCCTGCCCGTTGATGAACAGGACTGGGTGCTCGAGGGCGGCGGCATCGATGTCGATGGCACCGGACTGGCTGTAACTACCGAGGAGTGCCTGCTCCACCCTAACCGAAACCCGTCGCTGACCCGCGAGGATATCGCCGTACGGCTGCATCAATCACTTGGAATCGAGCGCATCCTGTGGCTTGGCAAAGGGCTGGCAGGCGACCACACCGACGGCCATGTCGACAATCTGGCGCGTTTCGTGGGTGAAGGCCGACTTGCTATCCCCGCCCCGGCAGACAGCCATGATCCCAACGCTGCGGTCTACAATGATGCCCGCGCGCGCGCCAGAGCATTCGAAGGTGTCGAGATCGTCGACCTTCCCTCACCCGGCCGCATCGAGATCGAGGGCGAGATTGCAGCAGCGAGCTACATGAACTTTTATATCGGCAACAGCATTGTGATCGTCCCGACTTATGGCTCGGCGAACGATTCCGCAGCCGTCGACGCGCTCGCGGCGCTTTTTCCGGACCGCCGCACCGTCGGGATCGACGCGCGTGGAATCATCATCGGCGGCGGGAGCTTCCATTGCTCGAGCCAGCAGCTTCCGGCATAGGGCGGCGATGACCCGCAGCATCACCGTCGCCGCACTGCAGCTTCCTCTGCCGGGGCCCGTAGGGCCCAACATTGATGCCGTGTCGGCGCTCGTCGAGGCGGCGGCGGCAAAGGGCGCACAGATCATCCTGCCGCCTGAACTCTTCGAAGGGCCTTATTTTTGCCAGGTCGAGGAGGAAGAATTGTTCGCAGGCGCGCGCCCGACCCCGGAACATCCGAGCGTTACCGCGATGCAGACGCTCGCCGCGAAACTCCATGTCGCAATTCCGACGAGCTTCTTCGAGAAGGACGGACCGCATTACTATAACACGCTTGCGATGATTGGTCCCGATGGCGCGATCATGGGGACGTATCGCAAAAGCCACATCCCCGATGGGCCGGGGTATGAAGAAAAATATTATTTTCGTCCCGGCAATACGGGGTTCAAAGTCTGGGATGTTTTTGGAACGCGAATCGGCATCGGCGTGTGCTGGGATCAATGGTATCCCGAAACAGCGCGCGCGATGGCGCTGATGGGCGCGGAGCTGCTTTTCTATCCGACCGCCATCGGGTCGGAACCTTATGATGCGGATTTCGACACCAGTCGAATGTGGCGCCGCGCGATGCAGGGACATGCCGTGTCAAACTGCATGCCTGTAATCGCCGCCAACCGCATCGGGCGCGAGGGCGAAGCCGACTTTTACGGTCATAGCTTCATCACAAACGAATGGGGCGACCTGACGCAGGCCTTCGGGCGCGAGGAAGCGGGCATATTGGTGGAGACAATCGACCTTGACCGCGCCGCAAAGCACCGCGCTGGCATGGGTTTCTTTCGCGACCGGCGGCCGCAACTCTATGGCCGGCTGGTCGAGGATATCTGACACGCGAAGCGGGGGAATGATGCAGGCTGCGAACGATATTTTCACTGAGCCCGGCGATCGATCCCGACACTTTGGCTCGGCTCGGGCCTCTACGCCGTCTCGCGGGCATCTGGGAGTGACACCGCGGGGTCGACGTCAACCCAAAGGCCGACGGTTCTGAAACGCGCGAACTTTATGAGGGGCAGAGCGAACCATTTATCCACCGCGACAGCAAACAGGCTCACCAATGTCGCCGACCCCGACCTCAATCCCTGGGCCAAGATCGCGCGCCGCATCAAAAGCGACATCGGACGTTTGACACGGCGCCCGCGATACACTTAACCTGCTACGTAAGCGCGAGACGGCAGACCGGCAGAGAGGCTGGCGCGTTCTCGCGCGCGTGGTGAGGGAGAGTGAGATGAGCAGCATCGAACAGCGTGCAGCGGGCGCGCGCGAATTGCATCGGACGATCGATTTCCTTGGCCTGCGTGCGCACGCCACGACGGTGGGACTGATCCAGCTTTGCGAGGAGCTCTTGAAGGTCGGAATCCTCGACAAGGCTGCGCTTGAGCGGATCAAGGATGCGATCCGCATGGAACTCACACTGTCGCAGGCACGCCGATCGAACCAGACGCTTTTCGATGAAACGCTGCGCCGCCGGCTCGATGCTATCTTTCCGAACTGCGGCGAGCCTGCCGATCCCGTCGGCTCGATCGACACGCTGGAAGAAGCGCTGGACCTTGAAGACAAGGGCTAATGGAGCGCGTTGGCTGGATGTTGATGGTGGTGCCCCAAGGCGGACGAAAGCGATGAATATGAATCGCCGCTTCTACTACGCTAGGGCCGCACTTTGCCGCATTCTGCTGCCGATTGCCGTCATGAATTACCTTGAAGCGCTATGACGTAGGCGGTTCTCAAGGACTGCGAAGCCCACCGCTATCTCAGCTAGACGCCGGAACTCTTGTGTGGATGTGTGTGCCGATGGGCGGACCAAGGTAGCGATTGACGACGATGGTCTGAAGTATCCATGCGATCACGGTCAGTCCCCCAGCTAGCAATTATTCACGTAGCGCCATTGTTGAGACCGCGTGTTTGCGCCTCGGTTGATCGCGCAACACGGCGCAGGCATTCACTTCGCGCGCGCGCTTGCGACCAGAATTGCTCATCGTTCTGGCCGCTGCCGTAGAGGCTCCAGATCCGGGCCATATTCGCCGCTTCCGCACGTGCATTGTGATCGCGCCGCCACTGGTTCTCGCGCGCCCGCAGGGCGGTGCAGTTCGGCCCGCGCAGGGTGCAGTATTGGGCGACATCGAAAGAAAAGCTTTGCAGGCTCGACGCATCGGGCCCGTAGCGGTCGATGTGATCGATATAGCGGGCCTGGGCGATATTCGGCGTGATAAGGACAATCAGATCCTGCGCATGCTCATATCCCTGTTCGGCCGAACGCGTGAGCCAGTCAGCCGCCGCCAGATAATCGCGCGAGACGCTCTGCCCATAGGCGTACATGAAACCCACCGCATATTGCGCCGCCGACTCGCCACCTTCCGCATGGGGGCGCAGGAGACGCATCGCCTCGCCAAAGCGGTCAGCGTCAAAGGCCTCCAGCCCGGCACGCAAGCTTTCGGCCGTGACCGGCCCGGCATCGAACTTGGCGAGGTTCTCGCACGCCGGCGCTTCACCCGCATTGCAGGCCTGCTGATAGAGCGAGCGGGCACGCGGCTTGTCCGCCGGGCCGCCCTGCGCTTGTTCCAGCATGACGGCAAAGCCGTTACAGCCATTCGCGATTCCCGCATTGCATGACGCCTCGAACCCCGTTCGGGCGACAGCGAAATCGACCGCGCCCCCTTGGCCATTAAAGGCCATACGGGCAAGATTGAAACATCCTGCCACATGGTCGAACTGGCAGGCCTTGTCGTAGAGCCAGCGCGCATGTTCCAGATCCGGCTCGTCCCCGACCAGTCCTTGATAGGACATGACTCCGTAATTGTAGCATCCCCGGCCATGTCCGAGGTCGCAGGCGCGGCGGAAATGGTCGCGCGCGGTAGTCATGTCCTGAGCACGATAGGCACGCGCGCCCTGATTATACGACTGTTCGGCCGATTGCGCCTGCGCGGGATAGACGAAGCCTATGGTCATGAAGGCGGAGATGACAAGCAGGGTCAAACGATACATTGGCAGCTCCTTTAATCGAATCCTATTCGATGAGTATCCGAATCCGGGGGTTCCCATCTCTCTCTCCCTTCAGCCGCGAATTATTGCGAGAACCAGGCTACATCTTCCGGCAGCACGCCTACTGTGTCGATAATCATGTAGGTTTCCTGATAGGCGCCCGACCAGGATTCGATGAAATCGACGATACGGTTGCGGATGAGATTCCAGCCGGGTCTGAAGCGGATGGCATATTCAACCGTCACCTCCGCATCGCCGAGCGGAACAAGGATTTCCCATGAGCAGATTCCCTGAATCTCAGCCTCCCCTTCGGCATAGACAAGCTGGAGATGCGCGCCTTTGATCATGGGCGCCTGTCCGTGGTTCAATCTCCACACTGCCATCTCCGCGGAATCCGCGATTGCCAATGCGCGCTCGTGTCCGTCCCCCGACAGGGCGAGCGGCACGATTGGCGTTATCCCGATGCTTCCATTGACGATCTGAACCGTATTCGCGCGGCATGTATCGAAGGTTCGGGAAACGGTCTGTTGCGATGGCGGGGGAACGATCGGCTCCATGACAATCTGGCCCTCGGCATCGATGGTTCGATGTTCCTCAAAGTGCTGCTGTCTTCGAAGTCCATGATCGCCAGGGCCTGCGCCCCATGGTTCCAGTTTCGAATCTTTCCGGCGGCAATGTCCGTATCAGTCTGCGCCCGTCCGTCGCTCGTCATAAGCCCGGCGATCAATGCAATGCTGGCGAGACGCAATGCGCTCACTGCACCTGCCGACTGATATCGATCTGGATCATATAATCATCCGTTCCCTGAGGCCTGGATATGGCGATCTGGCCGCTTTCCACATCCAGGCCATTGAAGCGCAGGCCGCCATTGGCAGCACTCTCTGTGACGGAATAGCCAGCTGCTTCGAGAGCCGCTTTCCACGCTGGAACTTCCGCCGATGGATCGTCGGGAACGCTCACTTGCAGGAGTTGCGTCCTCGTCCCGATGCTGCTGTTCTGAAGCACGGTATGCGGCTCAGGCAAGGCAAGCCCCGCCGGCAGCCAGTCGATGTTCTGGGAACCGCCGGCAATCGCGCTTCCATTGTCATCGCCGACAATGCCATCGGTATCGGCGTTCGTCCCGCAGGCCGACAGCAGGAGCAAGGTGGCGACCGAAGCGATTTTCGCCAGGGGAAGCTGTTTCACAGAAATCTCCTCAGTAAAATCCGGGGCCAGCTTGCGTCAGTCACCCGCCCAGAATGGTGTTTGCATTGTCAGGGCACGCCGAACGCACTTTCTCCCCGACCAAATCGGCAAGTCGCTTGTCATAGCCGGCAACATCTTCCCCGGTGCCTTCGAAAAAGGAGCCAAGCGAACTGCGGTGAACAGGCAGAGCCCTTAGCAAGCTTATGCATTGCTGCGGGCCGGGATTTTCGATGGACAATGTCGTATCGACAAAGCGGGCCATCGAACGCACATAACAGGCATCGAGCGCCGCAATCGCATCCGCGCGATCCTGTGCTGCGGCATCCGCATTGTTCAGGACGGTGGTTGCTTGCCCCACAACACCCGCGCAAGCTCCTGAGGGGGAGGTCCCTTCGCCTGCCTTCCGCAACGCCTCGTCAAACGATGGCCGATAGGCTTCGGCGACGGCGGGCACACCTGATCGGGCAGCCGCAGTCATCCCGGTATCGCTATTGTTTTCTTCGGCATTGCCTTGTTCGCTGGAGCAACCAGCAACCAGCAGACAAGCCGGAACAAGTGTCATGAAAATTCGCATGTTGCCTCCTCCATGGATCTTTTCGCGTGATAGTTGGACGATAGTCCTAGAGGCGGCTCATGATCCGCTGGGCGAGCAGCTTCAGCCCGGTCGTGCTTTGCTCCCGCGTCAGCAGGTTCTCCTCCTCGATCGCTGCTGACGACAGCCCCAGGGACAGTGACTTCCCATCCTCGTTCAGCGCGATGACGTTGATGCCATTGAATACATGCGCCTCAGTTCCGGCGTCGAACGCCTCATGCGTTCCGCCAGTCTGGCGCATTTGAGAATCCTTGCGCGAGGCGAAGTCCTCGGCATCGCCAATGTTGAAGTTGATCCGGTTGTTTGCGCCCTCGTCCAGAAAGAGCATGCAACCGGCCACCTCATCTCCCATAGCCGCTACGGTCGTATCCTT
This sequence comes from Sphingopyxis flava, assembly GCF_900168005.1. Classification (GTDB taxonomy): domain Bacteria; phylum Pseudomonadota; class Alphaproteobacteria; order Sphingomonadales; family Sphingomonadaceae; genus Sphingopyxis; species Sphingopyxis flava. Next base: position 13,236 of record NZ_FUYP01000032.1, on the reverse strand, counting down.
CACGGTCAGGAGGCCGCCGAAGGCTTCAGCGATATCGGCCCTGCCGAGCAGGCCACCGCATTCTTCGCTGGCGGCGGCGCCAGCATCCTCTGCGGCTATGGTATCGCCCTGGCTATCCCCGGAACAAGAGATAGCGAGCGGCATGATCGCGGCAGCCGCGAGGATGGTTTTCAGGTGATGATATCTGCTCATGATCGTAAGAACCCCCTGTTCAGGAATAGTCGATTTTCGAACCCGTCACGCTGACGGTGGCGCCTGCATGTTCGCTAGAATCTCGCTGCCAGCCTTTTCGATTCCAGCCGCTGCCTCCTCGTTAGAAAGGGGCGGTTTTCCGTCAAAGACGACAAGCGACAGGCCGAGTGAGATGGAGCGGTTCTGATCGTCGATGGCGATGAGTTGCGCATCGTTGACGATGAAGGCTTCCCTGCCCAGGTTCACAGGCACCAATTTCAAGCCCTGCGAGTGGTAGGCATCCTTCCGGGCCGCGTAATCTGCGGCATCACCGACCTGAAGGATGATCTGGCTTTCTTCGCCCTGTGCAACGGAAACGGTGCATCCGCCTCCACGTTCCCCGCGACCGCTCATGCGCGTGAAGGTAAGCTTGCCCCCAAATGCCCGTTCGAGTGTATCGGGATCGAGCAGATCGCAATCGCCCTGCGCTGCTTGTGATGGAGATTGCGATGGCGCGGTATCGCCTTGCGTGTCAGCCCCACCGGAACAGGCCGCTAAAACAAGCGCGAGAAGCCCGGTCGCCAGTGTCGCCTTTCTGCCTTTCCTGCCGGACAATTCGGACTTCTCCCGGTCAGAAAGCAAAGGATATGCCAGCCCTGAAGGCGTGGTTTTCATATTGCTTCGCGAGATCGGCATTGTAGCCGAATGACAGGCTCGCCCGGTCGGACAACGCCAACCTGCCGCCAAGACCCAGCGACAGGGCATTCTCCGCGATCGGAGCGCCCGTCACGACGAAGGGGGCGCCGCCTGCATGCAGCGCCTGGACCGATGCTTCCGGCTGATCGAAAGCGTGCCGCCAGCCGATCTCAGCGCCGAATTCCGCGCGGGACTGGCCAAGATCGATCTCCGTTGCCATCCGCAGGCCGAGCGTGGAGAAGGTCACGCTGGTATCTACCTTTTCCGCCTCCAGCGCCGCCGGGCCGCCCGTTTCCGCAAAGCGTTCCGACGAGTGCCAGACATGGGCGATCTCGCCGAACGGCGTGAAGGTCACGGAACCGGCGCTTAAGGCATAGGACATTCTGCCGTAGAGTTGGCCCGTGCGCGCCGAATAGGCGCTTTCCAGACTGTCCGAAAAACCGGGGAAATTCACCTGCCTGCTGGCGTCGATATCGTGCCAGCTTATGTCGGCACCGACTTGCAGGCCGAAGCCGCCCCACTGGCCGGCCCCATATGCCCCCAGATGGGTGCTGTCGATAGATGCGGTCGAACCCCTGTCGGTAGCTCGGACGTCGGAATCGGTATAGCCGGCAAAGGCGCCAACACGCAGATTGCTCCCGATATTCGTATCTGCGCCCAGCAGGAATCCATAGCGGTTATTTTTCAATGCCGCGGTGTTGGCCGTTCCATCGTTCCGCTGGTTGCCCGCAAGCCCCTCGATCCACAGCTCTACACCCTCCCGGCGCAAGATCCGGTTGCCTCTTGCAAAGGCGGCGTCGCGGGTGACGCGGCTTTGCTCCACCAGCGTGGCGGTTAGCGAGGCATGAAGCTCGCCGGTCAGGCTGTCTAATGCATGGCGGGCCGCGCCCTCGTCAGTCTGACCGAGCAGGGCGCTGACGATGTCATTGCCGCCATCGAGCGCGTCGAGCGTCACCGCGATGCCCGCCTGGTTGGCCGTCAGCGCGACATCGGAGAAATGGGCGATCCGGTTCGAGATCAGAAAGACGGATGTGGGATCGTAATCGAGCGCGAAATCGAGGAAGACGTAATCGTCCGTCACCCCGTCGAAGGCTCCGCTAAGGCCGCCATCCGCCGTCAATATCGTATAGGTGCCCGGCAGATAGGTCTCGCCGGTATCGGTTCCATTGTCCGGGGTGACATGCACAGTCCCGCCATTCAGGGTGGCGCTGCCCGTGACGTGGATCGCGTCATGGTTGACGCCGGGTACGAAACCGCCATCGTTCAACTCCACTTCGAAGACCGATCCGGCCTCGAACGTCACGCTGGCCGCGTTGCTCTGGCCGATCGAATTGCCCGGCGCGAAGGTGCCGCCTTGTCCGGTCGTGACGTTCCCGAAAACTCCCGTTCCCTTCAAGGCCCCGCCAGACACGGTGATGTTTCCGCCAAGGCTGCCATTGATGGCAAGCACACCGGCCAGAATGTCGGTCTGGCCGGTGAAGCTCGACGAATCTCCCGTCAGCGTGACGGCCCCGGTGCCGTCCTTGATCAGGCTGCCGGTTCCCGCCAGTTCGCCGTCGAAGCTGCCGTTGCTGTCCTGATCGAACACCAGCGTCGAGGCGTCGATGATCGCGACATGGCCTTGCAGGCTGTCCGTCGTGCCTGACAAAGTACCCTCGAAAATGCTCGTGCCGCCTGTATGGCTGGTGGTCCCGGCCAGATGCACCCGGCCGCTGCCCCTCTTCACAAGCCAGCCCTCTCCGCCGATGTCGCCGGAATAGGCGCCGTCACCATCCTGATCGAAAGTCAGAATGTTTCCAAAAGCGCCGGTGTCGATATCCCCTTGCAAGCTGTTGGTGTCGCCGCGCAAACCGCCCTCGTGGATGATGGTGCCGCCGGTATAGCTGTTGCTGCCCGTCAGATGCAGTTCGCCGGTGCCAACCTTGTGCAGCGTTCCGAAGCCCAGAATATCGCCAGCGAAAGTGCCGTTCCCGCTCTGGCTGAAGGCCAGCGCGGTACCCTCCAGCATGGTAATCATGCTGCCCGTCAGGCTCTGCGTGTTGCCGTGCAGCGCACCTTCGCGGATATCGGTCCGCCCGGCAAAATTGTTCACGCCCGTCAGGCGCAGGATGCCGTCCCCATCTTTGATGAACAGCCCGCCGCCATTTCCGGACAAACGTCCCGCATAGGTCGCATCGTCATTTTCCGTGATCGTCAGCGCGCCGTTGGCAACGATATCGCCGACAAGCGTATCCACCGTGCCTTTCAGATGTCCGGGTGATCTGACGACAAAGCCGCCCTGGCCAATTGCCGTTTCCGCCACCAGCGTGCCGTTGCTGACCTCGACCGCGCCTGTGAAGCCGCTGGCGTCACCGGTCAGGGTAAGCGTCTCCAGGCCACTCTTGATCAGAATGCCGGTTCCCCGCAATTCGCCACCGAAGATACCGACGCTATCCTGATCAAACTCCAGCCTGCCATTGTCATGGACCACGATAAAGTCCCGCAGGTTGTCAGTCGTGCCTGACAAGGTGCCTCCGAGAATATGCGTGCCACCTGTGTGGCTGGTGGTCCCGGCAAGGTACACCTCGCCAGTGCCATCCTTCATCAACCTTCCGTCCCCGCTGACGCTGCCTGCAAAGGTGCCATTGCTGTCCTGATCGAAGATCAGGTTGTTGGAAGCGGACAAGCCCGTATCGAAATTCCCTTGCAGGCTATCCGTGTCGCCGCGCAAACCGCCCTCGTGGATGACGGTGCCGCCGGTATAGCTGTTGCTGCCCGTCAGATGCAGTTCGCCGGTGCCAACCTTGTGCAGCGTTCCGAAGCCCAGAATATCGCCAGCGAAAGTGCCGTTCCCGCTCTGGCTGAAGGCCAGCGCGGTACCCTCCAGCATGGTAATCATGCTGCCCGTCAGGCTCTGCGTGTTGCCGTGCAGCGCACCTTCGCGGATATCGGTCCGCCCGGCAAAATTGTTCACGCCCGTCAGGCGCAGGATGCCGTCCCCATCTTTGATGAACAGCCCGCCGCCATTTCCGGACAAACGTCCCGCATAGGTCGCATCGTCATTTTCCGTGATCGTCAGCGCGCCGTTGGCAACGATATCGCCGACAAGCGTATCCACCGTACCTTTCAGATGTCCGGGAGAACTGATGACAAAGCTGCGCGGGCTGATCACCGTTTCTGTCACCAGCGTGCCGTTGAGGACCTGGACCTCGCCTGTAAAGAAGCTGTTATCCCCTGCCATGGTAGCGGTTCCGAGGCCGGTTTTCACCAGGATAGCTCGGTTGCCTCCCAGCATGCCCGCGAATCTTCCGTCGGCCTCCTGATCAAACACCAGTATCGTGCCATCCATCATCACGATCTCGCCCTGAAGGCTGTCGGTCGTGCCCGACAGCGTGCCCTCGGTCAGCTCGGTGCCGCCAGTGTGGCTGGTAACCCCGTCAAGATGCACGAGGCCGGAACCATGTTTCTCCAGCCTGCCTTGTCCCGTGATGTTGCCGGAAAAGACGCCATCGGCATCCTGATCGAAAATCATCTTGCCATCAGTGCCAATCTCGATTTCGCCCTGAAGGCTGACCGTATGGCCTATCAAGGCGCCATCCTGAATGAAGGTGCCGCCGGTATAGCTGTTGGCGCCTGCGAAGGTGGTCTCGCCAGCGCCGGTCTTCGTGACGGCCCCGGTGCCGATCATGTTGCCCATATATACCGAGGCGGTATCCTCGCTGAATTCGACGATGCTCTGGTTGACGATATCGCCTGGCAGGCTGTTTCCATTGCCCACCAGCACACCGGCGATGACCCTGGTTCCGCCGCGATAGCTGTTGCCTTCACCCGTCAGGACGAGCGTTCCGAGATCGTCCTTTATCAACATGCCCCAGCCGGTCAGGTCGCTGTCGATGTGCGCGGTATAGGCGGCGCCTGCCGCCGTGCCGTCACCGACCCGGATCGTGACCGCGCCATCCAGCGCGATTGCATCGCCTGCGATGGTATAGTCCGGCACGGCGAACTGCATCCCGCTCGTCGTGATCGGACCTTCGCTGCCATCCACGGTCACGGTGTAGCCGGGCATCCCGGCGAAGATCAGCATCGCATCAGGGTCATACACGCCGGACTGCGAGCCATCCGCATTGGTCCAGTTGGTTCCCGTGGCGGACCATGTACCCGCTCCGCCCGCTATGCTGCCGTTCGGGGTCGTCTGCGTCCCGTTCCAGAACTGAAATGCGCCCGGATCGCCACCCGGCTCGTTGCTTTCGCCGACAAGCAGGTTGATTTCCCCGGCAATGGCCGTCTGGACGGTGAGGTTGGTGTCATCATAGCCTGTGGGCAGACGGCTGCCGATGGCCAGCCCGTTATCGGTCAGCGTGCCGCCATAATCGATCAGGCGATACAGCCCTTCGCCAAAGCCGCCGGCATCGGTGACTTCCAGCGTGCCGTCGAGGACAAGATCGCCCCCCACCACCAGAAGATCGCTGTCCACGCCCGGCGTGCCGGACGGGGCGCCCAGATCGTAACGCAGCATCGCCCCGCTTCCCAGCATGAGGTTGCCGTCTATCGTCAGCGTGCCTTGCTCGATACCGGGCCGCAGCAGCCCGCTCGTGACGGTCAGATCGCCGGTCAACCTGCCGGTTCCGCCCAGCCCCGCAAGATCGGGACCAAGGCTATCGAGCGAAACGGAGCCGCCCAGCACCCCTGTCAGCAAGAGGGTGCCACCCGATATCTGTGTCGCGCCGGAAAATCGCGAGCTGTCGCCGGTCAGGACGGTGGTGCCAGCGCGATGGGACAGGCTGCCTTGTCCTTCGGCCACACTGCGAAGCGACGTATCGAACAGATGCGCGGTGCCGGTGTGATTGAACACCAGCGTGCCGTCGCCCAACCCGAACAATATTTCGCCCGCGGTCAGTGTTCCGGCCGCGGCAGGCGCCGTATCGCCGCCGATATAGACCGTGCCGGTGCTAGGCATGCCGAAAGCGCGCTGTTCGGCAATATGAAGGGTGCCGCCCACAGCCACATGCCCACCGTCGCTCACTGTCAGCGAGCCTTCGCTCTGGGCGCCGACGAACAGATCGCCGGTGATGGTCAACTGTGAATCCGCGCCCTGAACAAGCGCCGTGCCGCTTCCGCCACTGCTGCGCCCCAGAATGACCGTAGTGGCATTCACCACGCCGCCATCGCTGATATCCAACGATCCGGAATTGGCCTCGCCGACAAAAAGCGTTCCATTGATGTCCCAGCTTGAACCCGCCCCGCTGACCGATGCGGTACCGATGCCTTTGCGTCCGACAAAGCTGGTGAAACTGTCCACCGCCCCACCGTTGCTGATGAGAAGGGCGCCCGTACCGGTCAGGGAGGAGTTGGCTCCCCCGATGTAGAATTCGCCTGATCTGAGATACGAATTTGCGCCAGTGACGGTGACGGTGCCGTTGCCGCCCGCTTCCCTGCCGACATGGACAGCGGACATATTGAGAATCGAGCCGCCATTCTCCACCGTTAGAGAGCCGGTGCCTGCATTTCCGACATAGATTGCAGGAAATGTCGTCGCCTGGGTCCGTATCCCGGTCCAGGTCGACCCCGGCCCGCTGATTGTCACATGCCCCTCGCTCCCGGCAGCCCAACCGATCCACGTCGTATCGTTTTCGAAGGAGGCGCCCCCATCGATTACAAGTGTGCCTTCGCCAGACCTGCCGATGTAGCTATACCACCCGGTCGCGGTAAGGCTCGATCCGCCACCGCTGGCGGTAACAAGCCCACTCGATCCGGCTTGATCGCCCAGCGTCAGAGCGCCGCTTCCTACTCGATATGCGCCGCCATTGCGGATGGTCAGTTCACCGCTCCCTATCGAACCGACGGTTGCAGATACAGAAGACGCCACCCGGTCCATTTCCCAGGGATCGTCAAAATATTCGATCACAGGCGAGTTCAGGCCGACAACATCGATAACGACTTCGTCTGCCTGGCCATCACCAACCGGCGCGTCATTCTCGGACCAGTTTTCATCCTTATACCAGTCCCGGTCCGCATCGCCTTGCCAGACATTCTCTTGCGCCCAAGCGGCGGAAGGATGGAAGGAAGCCGCGGCGACAAGAGCGGCTGCGCTTGTCATCAGGTGTGACCGGACGGAACGCCCCTTCCGTACCCGACATGCCGATGCGCCATGCCGCCTGCTTACCTGCTTCACAAACTTCCCCATATCTTCACGTCCCATGATGCAATCGCGACAAAGACTGGTGCGCCTGTCGGTTTTCAGTCGGGCCTCTTGCCGGGCGAAGGCCCGTCATACATGTCGCCCGGCAGGGCGGAAGGGTTCGCCGGGCGCGGCTCATACATGTCACCCGGCAGCGTTCGCCCGCCCTGCCGAATACGCGGGTCATCCAGCCGGGGGACGGGCATTTCAGCCCTTTCGGCGGCAGGCGGCCTATCCGACGATGGTTGTCCCCGCGTCGTTGCGGTGCGCGAGGTTCTGCCGGTCGCCGCAGGGGCGGGGTCCTTCGTTGAAGTCGCGGACCGGTCCGCACGGGCGGGATCGGCGGTCCGCTGCGCCAAGGCGGCACCCGGCGCCGCCAGGGCAAGGACCGAAAGGCCAATGACGGCAAGTTTCAGACTGGTCATGCGATCGTCCCCCAAGACACGCCACTGATAGGCATTGGTCCAAACAGCGATACATCGCGCCGGACTGGCGCGCCCCGTTTGTTTGAAGGGGATGGACAATTTCTGCTCCCCAAAGGTCAGCGTCATATTGAACCGCCAGCCGTCCCATATCGGAGAAACAAGCCGGGACTCGCCCTTTCGCATCGCCATACACATGGGATTAAGAGTAACCGACCGATTGAGGCCGCCTGCCGAGGATTGATGTGAGTGGGTAAGAGACGTCCATAAGGGCGTCGTTATGGACGTCCTATACGAGAGCGAGGGACGGACGGTGGAGATCCTGGGCCGGGAACGGCGGCGGCGATGGAGTGAAGCGGAGAAGCTGGAGATTCTGGCGGCGGTGGAGGCGCGCGGCGAGACGCTCGCGCGCGTTGCCCGGCGCTACGATGTGTCGCGGAGCCAGATTTATAGCTGGCGCCATCAGTTCAAGAAGAGCGGGCGGCTGCCGGCGCCGGTTGGCAGCGCTTTCTTGCAGGTCGACATCGATGCGCCGATGCTGAACGCGGGGTCCGCATCTTCGCCCGCACGCGAAGCCTTGGCGGCGTCGCCCTCGATTGTCGAACTGGGGCTGACACAGGGACGGTGTCTTCGCTTCGACAGTGGCATCGAGAGCACGGTCCTGATCCGGCTCATCCGATCGGTGGAGGCGGCATGATCGGACCAGGAACTGGTGTAAGGGTGTACCTCGCCTGCGGCGTCACGGATATGCGCAAGGGGGTTTCGGGTCTCGCCTTGCTGGCCCAGACGGTGCTGCGCCAGCAAGCCGCGAGCGGCGCTGTATTCGCCTTTCGGGGACGGCGCGGCGACAGGCTGAAGCTGCTTTACTGGGAGGGCCAGGGGTTTTGCCTTTATTACAAAATTCTCGAGCGCGGCCGTTTCCCCTGGCCGTCGACAGCCGACGGCACGGCCCGACTGACGTCGGCCCAGCTTGCGATGCTGTGGGAAGGGATCGATTGGAGGCGGCCGAACTGGGGTGCGCCGCCGGCCCGCGCAGGGTGACTTTTCTTTCTAGAAAGTGGCGGTTTTTCTGGACTTTTCGGCCATTTCTCCGTAGCAAAGGCCATGCTGAACGCGGTCCCCGATCTCCCCGAAGACCCGGCGCTCCTCAAGGCGATGATCGCCGCGTTGCAGGCCGAGAACGCGAAGCTGACGACCACGCTGCGCGCCCATGACCTGGTCGTCCAGGCACTCCGCTTGCAGATCGCCAGGCTGAAGAAGCAAGCCTTCGGCAAGTCTTCCGAGAAGATCGAGCGCGAGATCGCACAACTTGAGCTCGCGCTCGAAGACGTGCTCGTCTCTGCCGCCCAGCAGGCCCCCGTAGCAAGCGATCAGGACGATCCCGACCCTGATCTCGCAGCCCCTCCTTCCGACACGGTCCCCACGCCGCACCACCAAATCATGGCACGAGTTCCTCGATAACTTTGTCGACGATCCCAAACTCGCCGCACGCCTCAAACGCCAGCCGCGGTAGCTATCGGACGGTTACGATTAAGATGTCCGGACTAAGAGTAGAAGACGGATCACGGAGAAATCTTGATAAGGGAGGATCTCTTGGCAAATATCCTTTACCCACGCCTCAGCCTTTCGGTGCGGCCACTTGTGGCTATCGCATCTTTACTGGCATTTGCAGCCAGCAGTCCGGCCACGGCCCATCAGGGCGAACCCGAAAATGCAGCCGCCAATGCCAGTGCGACAAGGCAGGCGCACGACAGCGACGCCGATGGCGACGGTCACGCATCGCGGGCGAAATTCAAGGGGGGCAAGGCGCTCGCCGATACTGTCAAGCATTGTAGAGATCAGCCTGCAAGTGCCGAACAGCCCGGTGGCAGCGGGGCAGCAAGCCCGCAAACGAGCCGCACTGTGGAGCGCGAACCAGCCCGTAGGGCAGGCGATCCGATCCCCGGCATCGACATTACCGTATCGCAATCGCCCGACACCGCAGAGTAGACCGCAAGCGCGGGGAGACGTGAACAGACGTTTACAGAATACTCGCCGGTGACGTCAGCAACAGGGCAACCAGCTGCGCCTGCCGGTTGACGCCCGTTTTCTGAAAAATGTTGCGCATATGAAAGGCAACAGTCGTCTGGGCGATATCCAGCGAAGCGGCAATATCGACCGGGCGCTGCCCCCGCGCCAGTTCCACGGCGATGAGGCTTTCCGTCACCGTAAAGCCGAACATTTCGGACAATATGCCCGTCGCCAACATAGCCGATTTGCTCGCCTTGGCGATGAACAGGGCCAGTTGTGGCCCCTCCTCTCCATCGCTTCCCAGGCGGCACCCGACCATCCTGAAATCCTCATCGCCTGTGTGGCAATGCATGGTGAAGGTGGAAACATTGTCCTCATCACCCTGTTGAAGCGTGGTCGCCACCCATGCCGCAAAGCCCTGTTTCGCAGGGGTCACCCCGATACAATTGGAAAGGGCGGAGGAAAGCTCGATGCAACTGTCTTTCATTTCGCATGCAGCGCGATTGAGGAAGACCGGCACCCCATGGGAGTCTATCAGCACGATCGCTGTCGAGATCAGGTCGAGCACAGCTTCGTACCCTGACGAAGGAGAGATGTCAGTTCCTGAGAGCACAGCAAGCTGCCGTTCCACCTTGTCGCCTGCCGGCATCGGGTGTGTCTTCATCCGCCGTATCTGGCGCAGGCGGGCCTGAACCGTCGCCAGCAGAAGGTCGAAATCGATGGGCTTGGTCAGATAATCGTCGGCGCCGCGCAATTTGCCTTTCACCACGTCACGGCCATCGGCCAGCGCGGACATGAACAGGAACGGGATACCCGCATAATCGTCCGGTCGTTCCTGCGTCGCGCGCAAAAGATCGTAACCGTCCATGTCAGGCATGCAGATGTCGCACAGGATAAGGTCGGGCCGCACCGCCTCCAACTGGGTCAGCGCATCCCTGCCATCTGCCGCCTCGATAACGCGATAGCCGGCTTCGACCAGTTCTTCGGCAATATCCCGTCTCAGCGTATCTTCATCCTCGACACACAAGATAAGCGGGTGGGTAGTGGCAAGCTCGTTCATCGCAATACCGGGCCTTTACAGGCCGGCCGGGCAGGCTGCTTCCGCCAGCGGCAGGACAAGCGTGAACGCGATCCGGCTATCGGGCAAAATCTCGAAGGAAAGCTTGCCATACTGCAATTGCGCAAGGCTGTGCGCCATATACAAGCCAATTCCCACGCCTTTCTTATCACTGGCATTCTTCCCCCGGAAAAAGCGTTCAAAAAGATGTTCCCGATCATCGGGATCGATATGCCCCTCGTTGATGATCCGGCAACCGGCGTAGCCATCAACCGACACCATCTCCACATCGACAGCCGTTCCTGGAGGGGCATATTTTGCTGCGTTCGACAGCAGGTTCACGACGATGTGTTCGGTATATACCGGATCGCAAAGGACAAGGCTTGGGCCACCACTCACATAGCGAACTGTCCGGTCCGGCATTTCGTCCACCTGCCGATCGACCACGTCCGCAATCAGTCTGTCGAGATCCCACGCAACGCTGTTCTGCTCGATCTGTCCGGCATCGAGCCGGGCGATATCGAGCGTGCTGTCGACAAGCTGCACAAGGTTGCGGATCGCCGACCGTGCCTGTCCGCCCCGTTCCAGAACTTCGTCCGGCTCAAGACGGTTCGACCGCCTCATCAGCCGCTGCAAAGAGGAATCCACAATCGCAAGCGGAGTGCGGAACTGGTGCGAGATCACCGCCGCGAAATTGCGATAGATCGCGGTAGCGGAACGTTCGCGTTCAAGCGCAGCGTGCAGTTCCTTCGTCCTGAGCGCAACCTGTTCTTCCAGATAGTCGCGCCGCTCGCTCAGATCGCGCCTAGCATAATACTGTTCCGTAACGTCCGAAAGGAACATGATCGCCCCGATAACTCCGGCCCCATCCCGCAGAGGAAAACAGCGGAGTTCGAGATAGATCGCGCTGGCATCGGCCTTACGGGAAAATGGCAGGTCTCTCAGCACTACTGAATGGCCATCCAGCGCCCGGTTGATAACGGATTCGACCCTTTCCTCGCTGAAAAACCCGGATATAGCGGTCAGGCGGCGATGCAATGTTTCCTCTGCGGTGATAGCAAACAGTGTTGCTGCCGCGTCGTTCAGAAGCGTTGAACGCCGCTCTCGGTCCACTGCGATGATTGCCTCTCCGCTCGACGTTACGAGCAACTGCGACAATGCCTTTTCACTTTCCAGCAGCTGCGCCCTCGACCGGGCAGATCGTGTGGCCCTGACAAGATAAAACGTCATGCCCGCGCCGGTCAGCGCGATCACGATCAGCGACAGGATGATGTGCGAAACTTCCTGCCGCGAATTGTCCAGCTTGCTTCCAAGGCTATCCCACTCGGCGGTCATAGCCTTGTTCGCGGCACGCGCTAGAGCTGCGTCATAGGGCGACAGGATCGCATGAAGCCGGGACAGCGAAGTTTCATCGCCAGTTTCAAGCTCCGACACAATCTGCCGTAACTCTGCCTGTTGCGCCTCTATCGTATCCAGTGCATCGGCAAATCCCATTTCGACCATCTGCCGCCGTTGCGGTCCATGGTTGAGAATATTGTGATGACTGAGGAAATTGTTGAGGCGGCGTTCTACCTCAACAGGCGTGTCCATGCCCCTGACATGTGATGAGGCTGCTGTCTGCAGTTTCAGACTGGCAACCTGCGATCGCGCGATGACCCACAGCATGTTCTGCGTCGCCTCGATCCGCATGTCTTCTTCGGTCGCCGAGAGGCGCACGAGCGAAAAAGCAATCAGGACGGCAAATATCCCGATCGTAACCGACGGGAGCACTATACCGAGTGCGCCCTTGCGGATGATCATTGGACTTCCAGAGCATTCAATTGCCAGACCCACCGGTAGTCGTAACGAATATCCTGCAACTCCGGATGGGCATCTCGCGGGTAGACGATCCAAAGAGGCCCCTTGTCCTGGAGGGACAGCGGCTCTCCATCCATGCTGTGCGCGACAATGACATCGAAGCGTTCGATGTCTGACATGGGGATGTCGACGACATAGTCGTTCAGGGCACTTGCGCGGACGATCGTGCCCGTGGCGCCCAGCCCGGACAGGAAATCACGCAGCAGGAAGCCTTCGAAATCGCTGCTTCCGTCCGTAACCGAGGTGCCTGTGGAAAGACTGACGGTCGGCAGCCCGCGCAGCATGGCCATGTCAAACTGCGCGCCATTCTCGCCGTTGCGAACGGCGATGGCACCGGAAACCTCCAGGACAATATCCCCCGCCGGTTGGGAAAGTTCGAACAGCTCCGTATTCCCTTCGCTCACGGGGTCACATGCCGTCACCGTGCCGCCCGTAAGCACCAGGATTACAAGTAATAATACCCTATACATGCAGACTGATCACTCCATGGTTGGGCTTGCCTAGATTTGCCTGCCACGCCTGCTCCGCCAATGATCCTACCAGACCATACATCCTGTTTGCGCCCTTCAAACGAACGGGGTCATTGGGCTGGCATTGCTGCGTGATACAAGGCTGCGCCTGCCCAATTCGTCAATTGTTGGGCGCGCGCGATCTAAAGCAATGGTCAACTGCCGGAGTGCCACCTTATCATCCATTGTTTCTGATTAGGCAGAAGAATCTTGCGTACCGCCCCGTTCGTTTGAGGGGGGCTGTCGTTGCCCCTTAATTTCCGGACAGTTCCTCACTGGTTGATTGGACGATGTATTCGCGCGGGGCGAGGTAGCCAAGTGCGCGATGCGGATGGACGGTGTTGTAGTGGTGGAACC
>NZ_FUYP01000005.1 GCF_900168005.1 Sphingopyxis flava | reverse complement strand
TGCTCGAAGCAGCGTGCAAAGGCTGCCGGATCCAGCAGCCGGAAAATCCGGGAGAAGGTGTCATGGCTGGGAACCCCATTCTCAAGGCGCAGAAACTCCCGGAACAGATCCTCGCGATCCACCGCGAAATCCGCAAAATCCGAACAACTCTCCGCCCCGCAGATCGACGCCGTCAGCGCCATCGTCAGCACTTCCAGCAGATCGTGACGCCGCGCGTTGCCCGTTCGCGGATCGCGAAGATCATCAAACGCCGCGGCAAACCAGGACATGGATATCCTCCTTACTATGAAGGACACCCAAAGAATCCATATCAACTCATCGCGCTACTATATTTTTCAAATGCGATTCCCCTGAGCTTGCGGTGCACGAGTCCGCCCGATAGCGAAGGGACAATGCCTTCCGTCCGCCACATCAGCTTCGCCCCGCACGTCGCATCCGGCGCCCGGCTGCTGATCCTCGGCAGCCTGCCCGGCGCCCGCTCGCTCGCTGCGCGGCAATATTATGCCCATCCGACGAACCAGTTCTGGCGGCTTCTCGGCGCAGTCACCGGGCGCCCCCTCGCGTCACTTTCCTACGACGCGCGTCTCGCCCAGCTCGCCGCGGCGCGGATCGGTCTATGGGACGTGATCCGCACCGCCGCGCGCCGTACGAGCAGCGACGGCGACATCCGCGATGCCGAAGCGCACGATCTTTCGGAGCTGATCCAAACACTGCCAGACCTTTGCATGATTGCCTTTAACGGCGGCAAGGCCGCAGCGATCGGACGACGCCAATTGGCTACCGCCGCCGGCTCCATCACCCTGGTCGACCTCCCCTCGAGCAGCGCTGCGCACACAATCGGCTTCGAGGCCAAACTCGCTCAATGGATGCGGCTGCGCGAGGCGCTAAGCGGCTGATGCTTGCCGCCGCTGACCCGAGCTTCTAAGCGGCGTGCCATGTTTCGCCGCATCGACCATATCGACAGCTGGATCTTTGATCTCGACAATACGCTCTATCCGCCGTCAGCGAAGCTGTTCGACCTGATCGACGATCGTATGGGCGCCTTCATCATGCGACTTCTGGGCTGCGATGCCCAGGAGGCTCGACGGGTACAGAAGGGCTATTTCCACGATCATGGCACAACGATGGCGGGGCTGATGCGCCATCACGGCGTTGATCCCGAGCATTTCCTTGCCGACGTCCATGCGATTGCGCTCGATCGCATCGCACCCGATGCGCGCCTGCGCGCAGGGCTCGAACGCTTGCCGGGGCGGCGGTATATCTACACCAATGCCGATGCCGACTATGCCGCGCGGGTGCTCGATGCACGTGGAATCGCCGACCTGTTTGACGGGATCTGCGACATCCGCGTGACAGCCTATACCCCCAAACCGGAGGCCTCGGCCTATGCGGCGATGGTCGGGCATCTCGGCATAGACCCTGCGAAGAGCCTGTTCGTCGAAGATATGGCGCGCAATCTCTCCCCGGCGAAAGCCCTGGGAATGACCACGGTGTGGCTGGACAATGGTAGCGAAAGCGGCCATCGCGATCACCGGCCGGAGCATGTCGACTTTCACGTCAACGACATCGCCGACTGGCTCGACAGTTTGCCTTTACCTTGGGAATTTTCATGACGAGTGACCTGCAGACGACGATCGAAGCCGCTTGGGAGGTCCGCGACACGCTGGAGGTGACGACGCAGGGACCGGTGCGCGAAGCGGTTGCGGCGGCACTCGCGGGACTCGATGACGGCAGCCTTCGCGTGGCAGAACGTGACGCCGCCGGCGTATGGCAGGTCAACCAGTGGCTGAAAAAGGCGGTGCTGCTCTCCTTCCGCCTCAACGACATGGCGATCATCGAGGGCGGGCCGGGCGGCGCGACCTGGTGGGACAAGGTGCCGTCCAAATTTGCGGGATGGGGCGAGAATCGCTTTCGCGACGCGGGCTTCCGCGCCGTGCCGGGCGCGATCGTTCGCCACGGCGCGCATATCGGCAAGGGGGCGGTGCTGATGCCGAGCTTCGTCAACATTGGCGCCCGCGTCGGCGATGGGACGATGGTCGACACCTGGGCAACGGTAGGCAGCTGCGCGCAGATCGGCGCAAACGTCCACCTGTCGGGCGGCGCCGGGATCGGCGGCGTTCTTGAACCCTTGCAGGCCGGCCCGGTGGTGATTGAGGACGGCGCCTTCATCGGCGCGCGCGCCGAGGTCGCCGAGGGCGTGATCGTGCGCGAGGGCGCAGTGCTGTCAATGGGCGTCTATCTCGGCGCCTCGACCAAGATCGTCGACCGCGCGACCGGCGAGGTCTACATCGGCGAAGTCCCGTCCTATGCCGTCGTCGTTCCCGGTTCACTACCTGGCAAGCCGCTCCCCGACGGAACGCCCGGACCGTCGCTCTATTGCGCGGTGATCGTGAAGCGCGTCGATGCGCAGACCCGGACCAAGACGGCGATCAACGAGCTTCTGCGTGATTGATCGTCGCCGGCGACAGGCAGGAAACGATGTCGGCGGTCCAATCCAAGTCGTAAGTGGCAGGCACAAACTTGCGCGCGGAGCTCGGTGAAGCCCCACCGAGCGGATCGTAAAAGATCCAGCCCTTGCTGTTGTCGAAACCGGCGATCCGTCCGTTATCGCGTCGCGCACGGGCCGCATCGATTTCCCGTTCCTCGACGCGAAGACCTCGAATCATGCGGATGGACCCGTCTCGAATGTCGAATGCGCGATAATAATTTTTCCCGAAGATCCGAGTGTCAAATCCGGACTTGAACGTCCAATCGGCGGCATTGGTGGTGGTGGGAAGGCGAACCGTCGTAACCCGGCAATCAAATTCAGGAGCGTTGTAATAGGGCAGATCCTGATTCTGTTCGGGCGGGCGTACCCGCTTCTCGGGCGGGTTGAAGCCTCCGCCCGGCAGCGCCAGCGACCGGGCCCCACCACCGTCGCTTTCCCAGGCGACCTCCCAGCTACCCACGATCTTCAACACGCTCGCCCGGGCCTTTTGATCATAATGCCATTCGGCTTCGTCCACCGTCTGCCAGGTACTGCCGACCATTTCCCGGCGTAGCACCCCAAGCAACTGGTCGGCGCTGAGGCTCGACATCTGCACTTGCTGTTGGAGACCAGCGATGCCCCGGGTGATGATGGTGTTCGTCACGCGCGCCGGCCGGTCGAAGCCTGCTCGCGCGTCGATCTCGTATAGCGTGACCTCGTCCGGCGTGCCCGCCGGCCGCCATTCGCGCTTCTCGAGCGTTCCGCCGCGCGCCGTCAGTGGCAGGACCCACCGATAATCGATGACCGGATCGGTCGACGGTGTCGCCACCGGCGGCATCGTTCCGTCCAGCCAATATGGCGTACCGTCGATTTGCGCACGTACGAGAACATGATCGAAAAGTCCCGGGTTCGGCAGACGCTCATCGAAACCGTCATCATTTCCCTGATTGTTGACGACGACCGCTTCCGCCTCGATCCCGAGCTCGGCGAGAAGGCCCAGCAAGAGTGCGGTTTTGCCCTTGCAATCGCCATAGCGGCGCTTCCAGGTTTCGTCGGCGGCGGCGGGGGTCAGATTACCGTTTCCCAGTCCCACGTAGATATAGCGGACATCCTGCTGAACAAGCTTGAGCGCCGCGGCCGCCCGGTCAAGCGGGCGCGTATGCATGTTGGCGATCCGGCGCGCCTCGGCCTTGAGCGGCGACCCCTCCGGAATGTGCGCCGCTTTGGCGTACAGCGGGGCAAAATGCCGCGACACGGTCGCCCAATCCGGGAAATCGCTATACTCGACCACACGTTGCCACTGGTAGCGCGCAGGCGCGTCCTTCGGCGGGACCAGTGTTTCCGGATTGTCAAAAAGAAAATCAATGCCTCGCTCACCGGTCCGTGCAGCCGCCGCCATATAGGACGTCATCTGGATGCCGGGTTTCTGGCCCTCGTCCCAGCTCAGGCCCATCCGGATACGGCCAGGCTGTGGACTGGGAAGAAGAACAAGCAGGCCCGAATCCTGCTTGACGAGCGTGGGGTCGGTCGTTCGTGTGGTGAGGCCGACTTCAAGTTCGTCGCCGACGCGCAGGTCGGGCACACGCAATACAGCGGTCAACTCTCCGTCGAGCATGGCCGCCTCGAGCTGATCCTCGCGGCGCAAAATCTCGAAGGATGCGTTTTTGAGCACGTCGATCGTCTCGCCGTCGCGGTGCACGTTGATCGCGTGTACGACGGGTGGGCCCGAGGCGGGATTCCAGGCGATCGAGATATTGCCCAGTTGGAGCGCATTGGGATGCAAAATCCGCATCCGGTAGCCGAGATAATGCGCCTGTCCCTCATCGTCGAGATGCGCCAGAATATCTTGGCGGCGGACGAAAAGCGTCCCGCTCACCCCTTCAGGCACGGGCATCAGCTCCGATGGAATCACCCATTCCGGCGCGGGTCCCCGCTTAACCCGATCGTCCTCGGCCTCTGCCTCATTTGCGAGCGCGAGCGCGAGCGCGAGCGCGATCCAACCCCTTTTGCCCAATTCAACCCCCCATAATTTCCTGACATCATGTCGAAACCTTGCCCGAGCGCAAGGGGAGGATGGAAATAGGGTCTTATCGCTCGTTCAGATAATAGCGCTCGCGCGAAGTCAGATCGTCGTGGAGCTCATAAACGATCGGTTGACCCGTCGGGATTTCGAGACTCGTGATGTCGGCGTCCGAAATAGCCGAGAGATGCTTGACCAACGCGCGCAAGCTGTTGCCGTGCGCCGAGATCAGCACCGTTTTCCCCGCCCGCAGTTCGGGCGCAATCGCGCTTTCATAATAAGGGAGGACGCGGGCAATCGTGTCCTTCAGGCTTTCGGTTGCGGGGATGTCTATGCCCGCATAGCGCGGGTCGCCAGCAAGGTCATATGGCGAGCCCGCGTCGAGCGGCGGCGGCGGCGTATCGAAGCTGCGACGCCAGATCTTCACCTGTTCGTCGCCGTGCTTCGCCGCGGTCTCGGCCTTGTCGAGGCCCGTGAGACCGCCATAGTGACGCTCGTTGAGATGCCAGTCCTTCGTCACGGGCAACCACAACCGCCCCATCGCCTCAAGCGCGATGTTCAGCGTCTTGATCGCGCGCGTCTGGACCGAGGTGAAGCAGGTCGCCGGGGCGATCCCCTTCGCCTTCATCAATTCGCCCGCCGCCCATGCCTCGGCGGCGCCCTTTTCGGTGACGTCGACGTCCCACCAGCCGGTGAAGCGATTCTCAAGATTCCATTGCGACTGGCCGTGACGGATGAGGATAAGCTGCGGCATGAGCGGTCCTTTGGCAGGAGGGGATTCGCCGCCCTTTAGCCAGGCTTTCTCCCGAAGGCCAACACCCCTCTTGAAATGGTTTCGGCGGTTACCAGATTGGTGTCATCCAGCCGCCGCGACGGGGCTGGAGGAGGCTGCGGCGCGGTGCCGCTGCCCCATGACTTCGCTTTTTGAAGGAAGGAATGACCCATGCGTAACAGTTTGGACTGGACCCCCTATCGCCGCTCCACCGTCGGCTTCGACCGCTTGTTCGACTTTCTTGAGAACACGGGCTCGGCGGACAATTACCCCCCGTTCGATATAGAGAAGATCGCCGACGACCACTTCCGAATCACGGTCGCCGTCGCAGGCTTCAAGAACGACGAGATCGACATTACGGCCCAGCAGAACATGCTGACCGTCAGCGGCCGCAAGGCGGCGACGAAGGAAGGTGAAGAGCGCAAACTGCTCTATAGCGGCATCGCGACGCGAGCCTTCGAGCGCCGCTTCCAGCTCGCCGATTTCGTGCGCGTCGAACGCGCCGACCTTGCCGACGGGCTGCTGACAATCGACCTGGTGCGCGAGGTGCCGGAGGCGATGAAGCCGCACAAGATCGCCATCGGCGGCACGCAGCATGTGCTTGAGGACAAGAAGGAGGCCGCCTGACGCGCCTCGATTCGGGCAAGCTGACGACGATCGGGGTCCGGTCTCGCGACCGGGCCCCGTTATCCATCTAGAGCGCCCGCGTCATGAAGCGGCTGAACGGGTCGGGGCGATAGGCCCCAAAGGGCCCGCATTCAACGAATCCGTGACGGCGATAGAGCGCTTGCGCCGGCTCGAATGCTGCGCCCGAGCCCGTCTCGAGGCTCAGCCTCTCAAGCCCCCGTGCTTTCGCCTCCGCCATGATATGGCCCAGCATCCGCGCTGCGACGCCGCGGCGCAGGAAGCCATCGGCGGTGCGCATCGACTTGATCTCGCCGTGGCGCGCATCGAGCATCTTGAGCGCGCCGCAGCCCGCAAGCTCGGCGTCGAGATGAATCGACCAGAAGGTGACACCCGGCGCCTTCAACCCCTCGAAATCGAGGAAGTGGCAGCTTCCAGCAGGCGAATTTGCGAGCATCCCCGCGAAATGCCGTTCGAGCAGCGCGCGGATCGCAGCGCCCGACAGATCGTCCTCGACGATCCGCCAAGCAGCGCTCACAGCATCTGGTCCAGCGTCTGCAGGCAGGCGTGCGCGAGCAATTTGGAGCGTTCGGGTGACCAGCCCGCAACAGGATCGGGCAGGTCGCGATTATCCTTGAAGGGCATTTCGAGCGTCATCGACACCGCTCCGAAGCGCTCAGCGAGCTGAGTGGTCGACATCGTCAAATTTGCCTGGCCAGGCGCCGACTGTTCATAACCGAGCTCTATCTGGAAATCGGGACTGTTCCTGGCGAGGGCCGCCTGAAAGGCGAGAAACTTGGACATCTGCTCGTCCTTGAGCGATGGAATTCCCTCGAATCCCGCGAGGAAGACCGCAGGAATCGCTTCGTCGCCGTGGACGTCCATCGCCCAGTCGACCCCGGTCTCGTCCATCGCGCCTAGCACGCAAAGCACTTCCGGGCTGCGCTCGGCCGACGGATCGTGCCATTCGCGGTTGAGGTTCACGCCGGCATAGTTGGTACGCAGATGGCCGCGGCGCGAGCCATCGGGATTCATGTTCGGGACAATGTGCAACCGGCACTTCTGCCGCAGCGAGCGCGCATGAGGATCGGCGGGGTCGACGAGCTTCTCGAGCGCGCCTTCCATCCACCATTCTGCCATGCTCTCGCCGGGGTGCTGGCGCGCATAGAGCCAGACCTGTACCGGCCCCGTGCCCATTTCGAGGCAGTCAATCGGCTGACCCTCAAGGCTGGTGCCAAGACAGCGATGTGTAACGCCTTCGCATTCGGCGACCGAGGCCACGAGATCGTGATGTCGCTCCATCGAATAGGGCGCAAAATAGGCGACCCACAAAAGGGGACTTTCGGCGGTATGCCGGATGGTCAGCGTGCCGTCCGCATATTCGGTGTCGAGACGGAACCAGTTTTCGCGGTCGGTGCTTGCGCAGGCAGCATAGCCCGGCCAGCCATCGGGATAGGCCGAGCCCGCAAGGCCTGTGATGGCAAGTTGAAGTTCATCGCCCACAGCGCAGGCCACGCGAAAATGGAACCATTGATAGAAGTCGGATTCGCGGTCCTTGCGGATCGAAAGGCGGGCGGCGGTGCCGTCGACCGATTCCACGACGATGTTGCCGCTATCGAAAGCGGCGTTGATGCTGATTGTCATGGTACGGTGATAGTGCGTCCGGATTCGCCGGGGAAGTCCTTGAATAAGGCTTCGGCCAATTTCGCGGCGGCGAGCGACGGTTGCGCGGCCGGGGCCTTCACCGGCACCGAGGAGATCGCACGACCCTCCCACAAAGCGCGGCCAGTTGCAGCATCGTCAAGCCGTACGCTCAGCTGCAGATCCTGCATCTGGCGCGGTCCCCCCCCCAGGTTGAAGCCGATGCCAAGTCCGACGCCCGAGCCGTAGCTGCCGGTAGACCCGCCGACGCCGACCGACACAGGCGAGCGTTTTCCCGGCGCCGCGTGATCGCTGCGCTCAAAGCCGATGCGGACCTTTATGGGGACGGTGCTCTCACTCGCGCCTTCGGCAGCGACGAGGCCCTGCAGCTGCAATTGGCGCTCTACCGCGAGGCGATAGCTGTTCCATTCGAGCGACGGCTGGCTGCCGGGGCTCATGGCGGCCGGATCGGCGAGCGGCGCGCTGTCGACAACATAGCGCGTCCCCGGCGCCCAACCCGCCGGCGCGGCAGTATGGAAGCGCGTGACCTCGACGGGAGGAACGGGGGTCGCGCAGGCTCCGAGAGCGAGAGTGGCGGTGCCGAGCAGAACGGCAGGAAGATGACGCATCATGCCCGCATGATGCGCCAGAGAAGCTGGCTTGGCAATGAACGGCCTAACGGCTGCTTCGGCGGCGCCGCGCCGGTTGGGCTCGGTACGCCGGCCGGCAGGGCACCGTCACCCCGGCAGCTCAGCGATAGAAGATATGGTTGTCGATCTGCGCGACGCGCGTCTTGCGCCAGCCGGGCGAGACATAGCGCGCGTGGAAGAAGAGCGCGCCGGGCGCCTGGGTCTTCCAGCGGTCGTCGCGCGCGATCTGCGCGATCGCAAGCGCATTGCGCCACTGGCGGCTCGATTCACGAATTTTCGGCATCCTGCCCTGACGCACGAAGCTGAACTGGCTGCGCTGATGGACAACGCCGCAATAGCTCGCGGGGAAGCGGCCCGATTCGGCGCGATTGATGATCACACGCGCGACCGCAAGCTGGCCGGCGAGCGACTCGCCACGCGATTCAAAATAGACCGCTCCGGCAAGGCACCGCAGTTCGCGGTCAATGGTCGCGGGGGGCGGGGTCGCATCGACGAGCGCGGCAAGCGTTGCGGCGGCAACCGGCTTGTCCGCGGCATCGCTGCCGGGTGCGAGCTGCTCGTCGGTCTCGGCGTTCCCGTCGACAGGCATTTCGGTCGGGGTCGACGGATCGGCCGCTTCGGCCGTGGGGGACGCCTCGGCGCCCGGAAGAAGGATGGTGGGGGTATTGGCGTCCGCGCCCAGGCCGGTTGCGAAACCGGGTTCGGCCAGCAGCAGCATGGGAACCACGGTCATGCCCACGGCAGCCAGGCTGGCGGCGTTGAGAATGCGACTCATATTGTCCGTCAAAAGGGCGGCTGATGGACCGGAACTTTCAAGACAGGCGGGAGCTATTCTGTATGCCGCCTGCGGTCATCATCCGACTGCGTGTCCGAACCGTTCAGCCGGAAATTCTGGGCAAAGCCCGAAAATCCGCGGGACGACCTACGCGTTACTGAGGTGCGCGCCAGCTATTGTGCGGCGCAGCAATGTCAAGCGAGTGCGCCCCATTCAGCGACGAGTCGTGGCGCATCCGCGATATCCAGTTCGATCACCCACAGGTCGGGATCGGCGCTGCGGCGCCGTTCGACATAGGCGGACTGGGCTTGCGAATCCGCGAGATCTTCGGGGCCCACCGCGTCCCAGACATAGCCGCCGGATGGCGCGAAGCGCCGTTCAAGAAGCGGTCCGGGGGCGCTGCGGTCGCGGCACAGAACGAGAATAGCCCCGGCCCGCTCATCGCCCGCCGCGAGCACGGCGGCGAATCCTCCGTCGGCCGCGGCCCGGCGGAGGAGCAGGTCGACGAGAAAGCGGCTCGTCAACCGGCTCATGGGTGGATCGGGGGCGCGGCGTCAGGCCGCGTCACGCGTTTCGGAATCGGCAAGCAGCGCGTAGAGCGCCTCGTCGCTTTTCGCACCGCGCAGCCGCTCTGCGACGGCTTCGTTACGCAGCATCCGAGACACGCCCGCGAGCGCCTTCAGATGATCAGCGCCAGCGTCGAGCGGCGAGAGGATCACGAAGAGGAGATCGACTGGAAGACCGTCCACCGCCTGGAAGTCGATGGGTTTCGCAAGCTGCAGAAACAGCCCGCGCACCCCGGTGAGGTCGGCGAGCTTTGCGTGGGGCAGCGCGATGCCGCGCCCGAATCCCGTCGAGCCGAGGCGCTCGCGTTCAAGGAGCGCTTCGGCGACTTCGCCTGCGTCAAGGCCGAGCGAGCGGCTCGCGAGATCGCCGACGAACGGGAAAAGCGCCTTCTTCGAATCGAGCTGCACATGCGCACGCACGGTCGCAGGATAGAGGAGAGAGGATAGGTTCATGGGTCTGATCAAATCTGTCAAAGCGTCGGGACGAGCCGCCCGAATCGGGGATTGGCGATCGGTCGCGGATCGGTCGTGGCAGGCCCCGCCATCCAGGCATTAGGCGTCAATGGGCGCGGCCCTTAAGACGAATGGCGGAGAAAATCCAGCCCTCTATTGCGGTTCGACCCAGCCGATCGTGCCGTCGCGGCGCCGATACACCATATTATGCGCGCCGGTCCGCCCATTGACGAACAGCAGCGCATTGGTGTCGCGCAGGTCGAGCATCATCACCGCATCCGAGACGCTGGCCGTGGGAATATCGACGCGCGTTTCAGCGACAATCGCCGGCGCGTCGCCCGGTTCCTCATCGTCGCTGCCAGCGTCGAAGACAGTATAGCTTGCATTGTCCTGAATCTCGTCGAGGGTCGCGGACGGCTGGCTCGGACTGCTCTTGTCCTTGAGCCGTCGCATGTAGCGCCTCAGTTGCTTTTCGATGCGCTCGGCCGCACCCTCGAAAGCGACGTGCGCGTCCTGCGCCTGGCCGTGCCCCTTGAGCACAAGCCCCTGCATCACGTGCGCAACAATGTCGCACTGGAAGCTGTCATGCGGGCCTTTCCCAAAGATCGCGTGCGCCCCAATCGCGCGCGAGAAATATTTGTCGGCAATCGCGTTCATCCGGTCCGACACATGCGCCTGCAGCGCTTCGCCGGTTTCGATCTGATGGCCAGAGACGCGGATTTCCATTGCTCTTCTCCTTCGAGGGTCTCAGCGGCCGCCGCCGGAGGCGGCCGTCACGGACTATCGTGCCACAATGGCTGGTGCAGTGTGGCCACGAATTCTGCATGACGCGCGAGTTCGGCGGGAGTTGCGGCGTGCGGCCGCGGCTCACGGAACGGACGGGACGGAGCGGTTGCGGTGCCGGGCAATATCACGGTCGTACGACCGCTAATGTTTGTGCCCGCCGCGAGCCCCAGACCAATCTGTCGGCCGCCGGTCATTTCGATATAGAGATGGGCAAGCAGCTCCGCGTCTAGCAGCGCGCCATGCTTGACCCGATGGCTGCGATCGATCCCGTAGCGGGTGCAGAGTGCGTCAAGGCTGTGCTTCGCCCCGGGATGGAGTTTGCGCGCCATCTGGACCGTGCAGCACATACGCGCCATATCGAGCGGTGGCCGGCCCGCGCGCTCAAGCTCGGCGTTGACAAATCCGAAGTCGAACGCGGCGTTGTGAGCGACCATGGGCGCATCGCCCAAAAACACGAGCAGCTCGTCGGCGCGTTCCGCGAACAGCGGCTTGTCGGAAAGAAACTGGATCGACAGGCCGTGGACGGCTTCGGCTTCGGCCGGCATGTCGCGCTCAGGGTGAAAATAGGCGTGGAAGGTTCGCCCGGATTCGCGCCGGTCGATCAGTTCGACACATCCGATTTCGACCAACCGGTGTCCAGATCGAGGATCGAGTCCCGTCGTTTCGGTATCGAAAATAATCTCACGCATCGAAGCTTCAATCTGGACCTTATCGGGCGCGGAAACAAGAGGTGATGGCGCGAATCTGACGATGGGTCTCGCTTTTGTGACGCCCGGTTTCGATCACGAAATCGGCGCGGGCTCGCTTGACACGGTCGGGCACCTGAAGCGCGCGGATTGCCTTCAATTTTGCCTTGCTCATGCCAGGCCGGCGCAGGACGCGGCGGCGCTGAATCCAGAGCGGCGCCGAGACCACGGCGACCGCCCCGACGCGGCGAAAGCCGCCTTTTTCGAAGAGCAGGGGAATGTCGAGGACGACGACATCGCGCGCGCGGTGACGCGAAAGAAAGCGCCTTTGCGCGCGGCTGACAGCTGGATGGATGATCGCCTCGAGCGCGGCGAGTTCGTGTCGATTGCCCAGCACGCGCGCGCCGAGCTTTTGCCGGTCGACGCCCTGCGGTCCGGTGGTGCCGGGAAAGCGCGCCTCGATCGCACCAACAAGGGCGCCGCCCGGTCCCTGGAGCCGATGGACCTCGGCATCGGCGTCGAAAACGGGCACGCCTTCGCGCTCGAACATGGCCGCGGCGGTTGACTTGCCCATGCCGATCGATCCGGTGAGCCCGAGGATGAAAGGGCGGCGAAGCCGCGATGCCGGTCGCTTATAATGCGTCACGCGATGAGCAACGCGCGCAGTTCGTCATCGCGTCCTTCAGGCGGCGACTGGCCGAAGAACAGCTCGAAGGCGAGCGCGGCTTGGCCCATCAGCATGTCGAGCCCGTCGACACGATCGAGACCGCGCGCCTCGGCCGCCCGGAGCAGCCCTGTGCGCAGCGGCGAATAGACGAGGTCGTACACGATCGCCCCCTCGGGCAGCGGCGTCAGGTCGAGATCAAGCGCCGGCTGGCCGGCCATGCCAAGACTGCTCGCATTGACCAGAAGCGCCGCAGCGGGCAGCGGTGTGTCGAGTGCAGCAGCCTCGCCCTTGAGGCCGAAGGTCGAAAGCAGGCCCATCGCCTTGAGGGGGCTGCGCGCGAGCATGGTAACCGTCCCGACGCCCGCACGTGCGAGTGCAAAGAGGACGGCGCGCGCTGCGCCGCCCGCACCGACCACCACGACTGGCGCGCCGGCAAGGTCGATTTCGGCGAGGGGGGCAAAGAAACCCGCGGCATCGGTATTGGTGCCGATCAAAGACCCGTCACTCTGGTGCACGACCGTGTTCATCGCGCCGATCGTAGAGCGGATGTTGCCGGGGTCATCGACCAGTTCCATGATCGCCTCTTTGTGCGGCATGGTGACGTTGCAGCCGCGCCAAGCGGGATCGGCGCGGCGCTCATCGATATAGGCGGCGAGCCCCTCGGGCGTCACATGCGCGCGGGCGTAAAGTCCGGACATGCCGAGAGCATCGAGCCAGAAGCGGTGGATCAGGGGCGATTTCGACTGGGCGATCGGGTCGCCTATCACTTCGGCATAGGGAAGGCTGCTCATGAGGGGGCGAGTCCGGTCGCGCGCAGCCAGGCAAGCAGCGGAAGCATCGGCATGCCGATGATGGTCCAAGGGTCGCCCTCGACCCGGTCGAACAGTTGCACGCCCGCTCCCTCGATCTCATAACAGCCGACGGTCCAGCGGATGCTGTCCCATTCGCGGTTCACATAGTCGGCGATGAAGGCGTCCGACAAGGGGCGCATCCACAGCTTCGCCTCGCCAATTGCGCGCCACACCGGGGCGCCGTCGCGCGCGGCCACCGCGGCGCTGAACAGTCGGTGGCGCGTCCCCGCCATTCGGCGCAGATGCTGCGCCGCTTCGTCGGGACTTTCAGGCTTCGTCAGCATCGTCCCGTCGTCGAGCGCAAGAGTTGAATCCGCGCCGATCACGATGACGCCCGGAAGCCGCGAGGAAATCTTGACCGCCTTCGCTTCGGCGAGCGCGTCGGCAATATTGCGGGGAGTCTGGCCGGCAGCGCGCAGTGCGGCCGTGAGGGCCTCCTCGTCGACATGCGCCGCGGTCCGTTCGAATTCAAGCCCGGCGGCTCGAAGCATCGCGGCACGGCCGCTGCTTTGCGACGCAAGAACGAGCGTGCTCATGCCGCGGCCCGGTCCTCGACCAGCTTGATGACCGCGGCGGCGGTTTCCTCGATCGAGCGGCGCGTTACATCGATCACGGGCCAGCCATTGTCGGCGAACATGCGCCGCGCGTACGCGAGCTCAGCCCTGACGCGCTCTTCGTCAACATAGGCAGTCTCGGGCGCCTGATTGAGCGACAAGAGGCGGTTGCGACGCACCTGCACGAGCCGGTCGATTCCCGTCGTCAGCCCCACGACGAGAGGACGCTTCAGCGTAAAGAGCGTGTCGGGGGGCGGGGATTCGGGGACGATCGGGATGTTCGCGGCTTTGAAACCGCGATTGGCGAGATAGATGCTTGTCGGTGTCTTGGAGGTACGCGACACGCCCGCAAGAACAATGTCGGCCTGCTCCCAATTTTCCCAGCCAATCCCGTCATCGTGCGCGACAGTAAACTGGATCGCCTCCACGCGCGCGAAGTAGGCGGCGTCGAGCACATGCTGGCGCCCTGGCCGCGCCTTCGCCTCCTGTCCCAGCATTCGCGAAAGAGCATCGGTGACGGCGTCGAGTGCGGGAACTGTCGGTAGGTTCAGCGTTGCCGCCCGCCGTTCCAGACTCGCACGTAGCTCGCCGTTGACGAGCGTGAAGAGGATCATGCCGGGGCTCGCCTGCACCTCGGCCATGATGCGATCGAGATGGGATTCGGATCGCACCATCGGCCAGAAATGGCGCACCACCTCGACATCATCGAACTGCGCGATCGCCGCCTTGGCGATATTTTCAAGCGTCTCGCCTGTGGAATCGGATATGAGGTGGAGGTGAAGACGGCTCATCCTCCGAGCTTTCCGATGCACTGCAAAAAAAGGCAAGCGCAGACACGTGACCGAGCGCTGTGGATAAATTCGGGCACAAGCCGCGGGACAGGACGGGCATTCATAAATCATCCCCACCGCTGCCGATTCCGCTCCACCTTTTTTCCACAGCAGGTGAATCTTATCCACAGGCTGTGAATTAGGCGAACATAAGGGAGCGACTCTGTGACGAAGGGGAGCCGGTCAAAGAGTCAAGCTGTTGGCAAAGGCGGTGTGGGTGCCTAAAGCCGCGCTGTTCGACCGCCAACAACTACCGCAATCATTCTCTATATATGGTTATGAAGATAGAAAGAGGGCCCGCGTGAAGGCTTCACCGAAGAGTTTGCTGGCAACGCTGCGCGGAGTGCGGCAGGAGCAGCCCGCGCTTTGGCTGATGCGCCAGGCAGGGCGATATCTACCCGAATATCGCGCGCTGCGGGAAGCCAAGGGCGGCTTTCTCGAGCTCTGCTATGATTCAGAGGCGGCGGCCGAGGTGACGCTGCAGCCAATCCGGCGGTTCGGATTTGATGGCGCAATTCTCTTCTCGGATATTCTCGTTGTCCCCCATGCGCTGGGGCAGGATCTCTGGTTCGAGGCCGGCGAGGGGCCGCGGCTTGCACCGCCGCTGATCGACGGCACTCTTGCAGCGCTGGAGGCAGCGCCGCAACGGCTCGAACCTGTCTACGCGACCGTTGCGCGGGTCGCGGCAGCATTGCCGCCCGAAACCAGCTTCCTTGGTTTTGCGGGGAGTCCATGGACGGTCGCGACCTATATGGTTGCCGGCGCGGGATCGAAGGATCAGGCCGCGGCGCGGCGCCTCGCCTATGGCAACCCCTCCGCTTTCGAAGCAATCATCGACGCGATCGTCGAAGTCACAGTGACTTACCTCTCGGGGCAGATCGAAAATGGCGTCGAGGCGGTCCAGCTTTTCGACAGCTGGGCAGGGAGCCTCAGCCCCGCGCAGTTCGAACGCTGGGTGATCGCGCCCAATGCCGAAATCGTCCGCCGGCTGAAGACGCTCCACCCCGACACGCCGGTGATCGGCTTTCCAAAGGGTGCCGGCGGCAAGCTTGCGGCCTATGCCAATGAAACCGGGGTCGATGCGGTCGGGCTTGACGAGACGGTCGATCCCGGCTGGGCCGACGCGGTGCTGCCACCGCACCTGCCGGTCCAGGGCAATCTCGATCCGCTGGCGCTCGTCGCCGGCGGCGCGGCGCTCGACGAAGCGATCGATCGCATCCTTGCAGCTTTCCCCGCGCGTCCCCATATCTTCAATCTCGGGCACGGCATTGTTCCGGACACGCCGATCGCCCATGTCGAGCATCTGATCGAACGCGTGCGAGGCGGGTAGGCGATGACGGACTGGGTCGGATTTCTGGGGGTGACGATGCTTTGGGTCAAGGCGGCGCATGTGATTTTCGTCATCTTCCTGATGGCGGGTCTGTTCATGATGCCGCGCTTCTTCGTCTATCATCACCAATGCCCGGTGGGATCCGAAGAGGACAGGAAATGGATTGAGCGTGAGGACCGGCTGCGCCGTATCATCCTCAACCCCTCGATCATTCTCGTCTGGGTGCTGGGGCTGATGCTCGCGTTCAACGGCGGTTATTGGTCGGAGGGATGGTTCCACGGCAAGTTGCTGCTCGTCCTCCTGCTGTCGGGCTATCACGGCTGGCTGATCGGCTACTTCAAGAAATTGCGGCGCGGCGAACGCTCGCTCAGCGAAAGCCGGCTGCGGTTGCTCAACGAGGTTCCTGGAATCGCCGCGGCAATCATTGTCATATTGGTGATCGTTCGCCCCTGACGCTCCGCCTCGACGCAGCCGATTGACTTGCACTGGCGTCGGTTATAGGGGCCGATCAACTCCCGCGCCCGCGCGGGCGGCGCGCGATCCGCGCCGCGGCTATCGAAGCGGCCGTCCCCCGGTCGGATAGGCACCCCCCGGTGCAATGACATAATGTTTATTTTTTCCTGAATTTTTCATCCTGGAATCATCCATGCATCTTAAAGAACTCAAGACGAAGTCGCCCGCCCAGCTTGTCGAAATGGCGGAGGATCTGGGGGTCGAAGGCGCGTCGACGCTGCGCAAGCAGGATTTGATGTTCTCGATCCTCAAGGAACTGGCCGAAGAGGGCGAGGAGATCATCGGCTCAGGGACGATCGAGGTCCTGCCCGACAGCTTCGGTTTCCTGCGTTCGTCTGAGGCCAATTATCTTGCGGGTCCTGACGACATTTATGTCTCGCCGAACCAGGTTCGCAAATATGGGCTGCGCACTGGCGATACTGTCGAGGGCGAAATCCGGGCGCCGCGCGATGGCGAGCGATATTTTGCGCTTACCAAGTTGATCAGCGTGAATTTCGACGATCCCGATGTGGTCCGCCACCGCGTCAATTTCGACAACCTCACCCCGCTCTACCCGAACCAGAAGCTGTCGCTCGATACCGTCGACCCGACAGTCAAGGACAAGTCGGCGCGCGTAATCGACCTCGTCAGCCCGCAGGGCAAGGGGCAGCGTGCGCTGATCGTCGCGCCGCCACGCACGGGCAAGACGGTCCTGCTCCAGAACATCGCCAAGGCGATCACCGACAATCACCCCGAGGTCTATCTGATCGTTCTCCTCGTCGACGAGCGTCCCGAGGAAGTTACCGACATGCAGCGCAGCGTGAACGGCGAGGTCGTTTCCTCGACCTTCGACGAGCCCGCAACGCGCCACGTCCAGGTCGCCGAAATGGTGATCGAGAAGGCCAAGCGTCTTGTCGAGCACAAGAAGGACGTCGTGATTCTGCTCGACTCGATCACGCGCCTCGGCCGCGCCTACAACACCGTTGTCCCCTCGTCGGGCAAGGTGTTGACCGGCGGTGTCGACGCCAATGCGCTCCAGCGCCCGAAGCGATTCTTCGGCGCCGCGCGCAATATCGAGGAAGGCGGATCGCTGTCGATCATCGCGACCGCGCTCATCGATACGGGCAGCCGCATGGACGAAGTGATCTTCGAAGAGTTCAAGGGCACGGGTAACTCCGAAATCGTTCTCGACCGCAAGGTCGCCGACAAGCGTATCTTCCCGGCGCTCGATGTCGGCAAGTCGGGCACCCGCAAGGAAGAATTGCTCGTCGAGAAGGACAAGCTCAGCAAGATGTGGGTGCTTCGCCGCATTCTCATGCAGATGGGAACGGTCGACGCGATGGAATTCCTGCTCGACAAGATCAAGGATTCGAAGACCAACGAGGATTTCTTCGACAGCATGAACCAGTAAGCGCCGGCGATGGCGGTGGTTGAGCATGCCTTGTTGCCCGTTCGTGCGGGAAGCGAAGCCGAGTTCGAGGCGGCC
Organism: Sphingopyxis flava; assembly: GCF_900168005.1. Lineage (GTDB taxonomy): Bacteria > Pseudomonadota > Alphaproteobacteria > Sphingomonadales > Sphingomonadaceae > Sphingopyxis > Sphingopyxis flava. The sequence continues at coordinate 207,883 of NZ_FUYP01000005.1, read as the reverse complement.
TTTGCCAAGGCACGCCCGCTGATCGAGGCTTCGCCAGGTTTTCTTTCGATCGAAATTCGCCGCCCGGTCGGAACCGGACAGCCTTACCTGTTGTTGGCAGAATGGAGTTCGGTCGCGGACCATCGCGACGGCTTCCGGCAATCGGATCGCTACCAACAATGGCGGGCGTTGCTGCACCGCTTCTATGACCCTATTCCAGAGGTCAGCTATTTCGGGGATCCGCTGTGATATTGGAAATTTTGACGCAAGCAGCCGCCGCGCAGACCTTGGGCGGGCCGGACGGGATCTGGGCGCATATCGTCGCCGATTTTTCGAACATCACCGAGCCCGCCGCGCTGGCTGCCTTTCTGCAGGTTCTGATGATCGACATCGTCCTCGCGGGCGACAATGCGATCGTCGTCGGGGCGCTCGCCGCAGGGCTTCCTGCCGAACAGCGCAAGAAAGTGATTCTGATCGGCGTCCTTGCGGCGCTGGTGCTGCGCATCGCCTTCGCGCTCGTCGTCACCCAGCTGATGCAGATCGTCGGGTTGATCTTCGTCGGCGGGCTGCTTTTGATCTGGGTCGCGTGGAAAATGTGGCGCGAGCTTCGCGAAGGCAGCCATTCGGCCGGTTCGCCCGAGATCGAGGGCGATGAGCATTCGGGCCTCAAACCCGCCAAAAGCTTTGCAGCCGCCGCATGGGCAGTCGCGGTTGCCGACGTCAGCATGAGCCTAGACAATGTGCTTGCGGTTGCGGGTGCGGCGCGTGACCATCCCGGAATCCTGATCGTCGGGCTCGTTTTCGCGGTCGCGCTGATGGGTGTCGCGGCGAATATCATCGCCAAATATATCGAGCGCTATCGCTGGATTGCCTATGTCGGACTTGCCGTGATCGTCTATGTCGCGGTCAAGATGATCTACGAAGGCTGGATCGACCCCAGCGTCGGTATGGGGACCTTGTTCGGCTAAAAGATAAGGGCTGTCATTGCATCGTCGGGCAGGGGCGCGACGATGCGATGGTCCCGATGGCTGAAATATCGGGTCGCAGCGAAGCGCTGACCGTTGCAGCGGGGCTCGACGCCGCCGGTGTCGTCGTCGTACATCTCGGCGGCGAAAAATGTCCGCCTGTTTCGCCTCATACCAAAGCGATCGGTGGATTCCGCCTGACAGTGCGGGCGTAGCAGCATGCCGAGACATCGGCGGTGCTTTGCGAAATGGTCGCAGCGCCCGTACCTACCGAGCGCATCCATGCGGCGCGCTTTACCATCGGCCGGCCTGCGCTGGCTATCATGGCTCGATGGGGGCTATTCTGTTCCCTTATGCCGTCACATTCGGGCGCCACGCCCTGCAATATATTCCGCTATCGCCCGCGTCCTTGCTGCAGATGTCCGTCAACCAGCAGGGTCGCGGAGATTGCCATCTTTCTCTCGATCCGGCTTGAACCGGGCTGCTGGGGCCCCGATCTTGCATATCATGTCTCAACTTCACATGACCCGCGTGGCCGTCGGCTGCCCAGATTTTCCAACACTTGCCGAGCGGATCGCGTCGCGCGCGGTGCAGGGCGAGGTGCGTTTCGCGACGCGGTTCAAACCCAAGCGGGCCAGTGAGCTGATCGGGGGCCGGCTCCATTTCATCGTGCGGCACATGATTGTGGGACGCGTCGAAATTCTGCGTTTTGCCGACCGCGGGGATGGACGGATCGATATCGTCTGCCGCGGGGTGCTTGAGAGGGTGCACCCGCAGCCTAAGCGGGCGCACCAGGGGTGGCGCTATCTCACGGAGGCTGATGCGCCGCGGGGTATCGACGACAGCAGCGTCGGCGACCTGCCGCCCGAGCTTTATCGCGAGCTAGCCGAACTCAGCCTGATCTAGCCGGGCGTCCCTTCGACTGCAGCGCGAAAACTGTCGGCGCGCGCCATCGCCCAATAGCGGGCGCTCGCGACCGATGCCGGGTCGTCGAGCAGGATCCCGCGCGGATAGAAATTATAGATGCGGTCGATCGAATCCGAGCGCGCCGAGTTGAGCCGTTCGTGGAGATGATGAGGCCGGATTGCCCAGGGGCTGTCGAGCCCCATCGCGCAGCTGATGTCCCACAGCGCCGAGACGGTGGATGCCTGGAAGCGTCGGACACGCTCGGCTTTTTCGGGAACGACAAGTCCGCGCTGACGGCCGGGGTCCTGCGTTGCAACGCCCGTCGGACACTCGTCGGTATGGCATTTCAATGACTGGATGCACCCCAGCGAGAACATGAAGGCGCGCGCAGCGTTCGACCAGTCGGCGCCGAGCGCGCAATTGACCGCGAGGCCTGCACCCGAATGCACCTTGCCTGACGCGGCAAGGCGGATTTCTTCCTTCAGTCCGCAGCCGACGAGCGCGTTACGCACGAAGATCACAGCTTCGCGCAGCGGCATGCCGACGCGGTTGGAAAACTCGACAGGTGCGGCGCCGGTACCGCCCTCGGCTCCGTCGATGACGATAAAGTCGAGCCGGATGCCGGTCTCGAGCATCGCCTTCATGACGGCATAGATTTCATGCGGCTGGCCGACGCACAGCTTGATGCCGACCGGCTTGCCCCCCGATAACTCGCGCAATCTGGCGGCCCATTCGACCATCTCGATCGGCGTGGAAAAGGCCGAATGCGCCGCGGGCGAGATGCAATCCTCGCCTATCGGGACGCCGCGTGTGGCCGCGATTTCCGCGCTGACTTTGGGACCGGGTAGAACACCGCCGAGCCCGGGTTTTGCACCCTGGCTGAGCTTGATCTCGATCATCTTGATCTGATCGTCCTGTGCGCAGTCACGAAAGCGTTCGGGGTCGAAATGGCCGCGGAGATCGCGACAGCCGAAATAGCCGCTACCCAGTTCCCATACGACGTCGCCGCCGTGGAGGCGGTGATAGGGGCTGAAGCCGCCCTCGCCGGTGTCATGGTAGAAATTTCCGAGCCTTGCACCAAGGTTCAGCGCTTCGATCGCCCGGGCGCCGAGCGAACCAAAACTCATCGCCGATATGTTGAGCAGCGCCGTATCATAGGGACGCGCGCATTGCGACGTGCCGACCCGGACGCGCTGGGTCCGGTCGTGGCCGCGCTCGGGAGCTATGCTGTGGCTCATCCACTCATATTCGTCCGAATAGACGTCAAGCTCGGTACCGAAGGGGTGCGCGTCGAGATCCCCCTTGGCGCGGGCATAGACGATATCCCGCTCGGCTCGGGTGAATGGGCGTCCGTCGAACGGGCTTTCGACGATGTAGGAATAGAGAAAGGGTCGCAGATCCTCGAACAGCCAGCGAATGCGGGCGATCAGGGGATAGTTGCGGCGTAACGTGTGCTGCCGCTGGAGCGCGTCGAAGAGCGCAACGAGCAGCAGCGGGACCCACAACAGCAGCGTGAAGCGGGCTGGTGTCCAAAGGACGGCCAGTGCCGCAAGGAGCAACAGGGCGGGAAAGATGAACCAGCTGCGCACCGCGTGCCTAACTCGCCTGCGCGGCGAGCATCGCCGCCATCTTCTCCCAAACCTTGTTGATCGCCTTGAGCGGGCGCACCATCACTTTGAAATCCTGAATCTTTCCTTCGGCGTTCCAGCGAATGATGTCGACGCCGTTGATCTGGATGCCTTCAAGTTCGGTCTGAAACTCGAGGCAGGCCTGATCGCCATCGGCAATCTCGCGCAGATAGCGGAAATTGTTGCCGCCAAGGACATGGCTCGCCGCTTGGAGATAAGCGAACACCTTGTCGCGCCCCTCCTGGGGCGTGTGGACGACGGGCGAATGGAAGACCGCATCTTCGGCGAGCATCTCGCGCAAGGCCTGCGGCTCGCCGCCGCCCGCCATATAGGCGTGCCAGGCGGCGAGTCCGGGATGGATGGTCACGCTAGCGTCTCGGCGAAGAAGGCGCGGGTGCGGCCATCGGCGAGCTGCGCGCCCTCCTCGTTTCGGCGGTTGCCGCTCGTCGCGGCGAAGCCGTGATCGAGGCCAGGATAGTCGTGCAGTGTCACCTTGGGGTTCGGATCGAGCGCTTCGTGGATCTTCTGCTGCGCGGCAGAGTCGACCAGATGGTCCTCGGTGGGGATATGAAGCATCAGCGGATTCGAGATTGCATGGGCTTCGTTCAACATCGTGTCGATCATCACGCCATAATAGCCAACCGACGCGTCGATGTCGGTGCGCGTTGCCGCCATATAAGCGAGACGGCCGCCAAGACAGAAGCCAACGCAGCCGATCCGGTCGGCGCCCTGATCGCGCAGCCAGCGGATTGTCGCCTCGATGTCCTTGACCCCGAGGTCGGCATCATATTGTCCGTAATATCCAAAGGCTTCCTGAAGTTCAGCTTCGACATCAGGGCTGAGCTCGACTCCGGGGGCGAAGCGCCAAAAGATGTCGGGCGCGATCGCGAGATAGCCCTCGGCCGCCCAATCATCGCATTTCTTGCGGATTCCTGCATTCACGCCGAAGATTTCGGGGATCACGATGATCGCGCGCGACGAATCCGCGTCGGGACGCGCGACATAGGCCGGGATGTCGCCCTCCTTTTCGAGGGCGGGGATGGTTGTGTTGGTCGGGGACATGCGGGCACTCCTGGCTCTTGCTTATCGACGATGAAAGCGCGAAGCTAGCGGCGCCGGGGTCGCGGCTCAAGCGCCATCACCCACGTGCGGACAGGAGATGGGGCATGAAATTCAATATCGAGGTGGATTGCACCCCCGAGGAAGCGCGTCGGCTGTTTGGCCTGCCTGACCTTGAACCACTGCACGATATTTATCTGAGCCGGGTCAAGGATTTGATGGCAAAGGGCATCACCCCCGACATGGTCCAGGCGATGGTCAAGAGCTGGGTTCCGATGGGTGAGGGTGGGCTGGGGCTCGTCCAGTCGCTGCTCGGACAGTTCGGCGGAGGACTGATGGGCGGCGCAGCAACGGCGGCCGACAGTAACGACGACCCCAAGCCCGCACGGGGGCGCAAGAGCTGACCCAAGAGACGAGCAGCGAGACGATCTTCGCGTTGTCGAGCGGGAGCCCGCCAGCGGCAATCGGGGTTGTGCGCGTGAGCGGTCCCCGAGCGCGGGAGGCGCTGGAGGCGCTGGCGGGGCGAGTGCCGGCACCGCGATATGCCTCGCTTGCCGAGCTTCGTGACCCGAAGGGCGCGCCCCTCGACCGCGCGCTGCTGCTCTGGTTTCCGGGGCCGAGGACGGCAACCGGGGAGGATCTGGCCGAATTCCACCTCCACGGCGGCCGGGCCGTGGTCGCCGCGCTCGAAGCGGCGCTCGCGGCGATTCCCGGATTGCGCCGCGCCGAGGCAGGAGAATTCACGCGGCGTGCCTTTCTCAATGGCCGGATTGACCTCGCCGAGGCCGAGGGGCTTGCCGACCTGCTCGCAGCAGAGACCGAGAGCCAGAGGATCCAGGCGCTGGGGATGGCGAGCGGACATGTGTCGCGCGCTGTGGCGAAGTGGCAGGAGCGGCTTCTGGAGCTGATGGCCGGAGCGGAGGCCGAGCTGAATTTCGCCGACGAGGATGATGTCGACGTTTATGAAGGTGCCGCACGCCGAGTGGTTGAGGGGATGGCGGAGGTCTCCGCCGAACTCTTGGAATGGCTAGCGCGGCCCGCCGCGGAGGTCATTGCGGAGGGGTTGTCCGTAGTTATCGCGGGGCCGCCCAACGCCGGAAAATCAACGCTAATCAACGCCTTGGTTCAACGAGAGCTCGCGATCGTCTCGCCGGTGGCCGGGACCACGCGCGACGTGATCGAGACCCCGCTTGCGCTCGACGGGATTGCGATGCGCTTTTCCGATACGGCGGGGCTGCGGGGCGAAGGAGCCGATTCGATCGAGGCGATTGGTATCGAGCGGGCACAAGCGGCGATTTCGGCCGCGGACATCCTACTGTGGCTGGGTCCCCCCGGTGCGGTGCCCGTCCACCCGCGGACGATTCTGATTGCGGCGCAGTCAGACCGCTGGCGCGGCGATGCCGCGCGCGAGGCCGAAGCGGCGCGCTGCGACCTGATCCTGTCGGCTGCGACGGGCGAGGGGATGGACAAGCTCCATCGCTACATTGTCGAGATGGCGAGGACACTGCTACCGCGCGAGGGCGAGGCCGTGCTGCGAGCCCGTCAGCGCGCCGCTCTTGCCGAGGCGCAGCGCTGGCTCTCGGTAGAAGCGGGCTCGCGCGAGGCGGATGACCTGATACTGCTTGCCGAACGGCTGAGGCTCGGCGCAGCCGCTCTCGACCGGATAACCGGCCGAGCCGGTGTCGAGGAGATGCTCGATGCGCTCTTCGGGCGCTTCTGTATCGGCAAGTGAAGCCACGGGCGCGCGCCTGTTTCACGTGAAACATTCGTTCTAATCGCAGCGCAGTGGATTCGGCGCGGTCTTTCGTTTAAGGGCGCCGCCATCATGCAGAACAGAGCAACGTTCGATGTCGTCGTCGTCGGTGGCGGGCACGCCGGGACCGAGGCGGCGGCCGCCGCTGCCCGCCTTGGCGCACGCGTTGCGCTCATCAGCTTTGACCCGGCAATGATCGGGACGATGTCGTGCAACCCGGCGATTGGCGGCCTTGGAAAAGGGCATCTGGTGCGCGAGGTTGATGCACTGGACGGCTGGATGGCGCGCGCGGCCGATGCCGCTGCGATCCACTACCGGATGCTCAACGCCTCAAAGGGCTCGGCGGTACAGGGACCGCGCATACAGGCGGACCGCAGGCTCTATCGCGACGCGATCCAGTCCCTCCTTGCTGCCGAATCGCATATTACAGTCGTCTCGGGCGAGGCGGCAGCGCTCAAACTGTCCAGTGACCATTGCCGGATCGAGGGTGTTGAACTGGGCGACGGGAAAGTGATCGCCGCCGGCGCGGTCGTACTGGCCACCGGCACATTCCTTGGCGGAACGATGTTTCGCGGCGAAGAGCGGATGGAGGGCGGCCGGATCGGCGAGGCAGGAGCGCACCGGCTTGCGGCGCAGCTACGCGCTGCGAAGCTGCCGATGGGTCGGCTCAAGACCGGAACGCCGCCGCGGCTTGACGGACGCACGATCGACTGGGCGCGGCTTGCCGAGCAGCCCTCCGACAGCGCCGAAGGCGCGCGCTGGACCTTTTCCACGTGGAATGAGGCGCGCACTGTGCCGCAGATTTTCTGCGCGATCACGCGGACGAATGCTGAAGCGCACGCTATAATCGCTGCGAATCTCGACCGCTCGCCGCTCTTCACCGGGGCGATCGGCGCCGCCGGGCCGCGCTACTGCCCGTCGATCGAAGATAAGATACATCGGTTCGCAGGACGTGACGGCCATCAGATTTTTCTCGAACCCGAGGGGCTCGCCACGCATCTCGTTTACCCGAATGGCGTGTCGACGTCGCTTCCCGCCGATGTCCAGCTCGCGATGCTGCGTCGTATCGAGGGTCTCGAGAAGGTTGAGATGGTCGTCCCAGGTTATGCCGTCGAGTATGACCATATCGACCCACGCGCGCTCGACCGGACGCTCCAGGTTCGGGCGCTGCCCGGATTGTGGTGCGCCGGGCAGATCAATGGCACCACCGGCTATGAGGAAGCCGCGGCGCAGGGACTGATTGCGGGAGCAAATGCCGCGCTCAGCGTACAGTGCCGCGAGCCGCTGATTCTTGATCGTAGCGAATCCTATATCGGGGTGATGGTCGACGACCTCGTGCTGCAGGGGGTGACAGAACCCTACCGGATGCTTACCGCGCGCGCCGAATACCGATTGCGGCTGCGCGCCGACAATGCCGCAACGCGTTTGACGCCGCGCGGGATAGCGCTCGGCCTCGTGCGCCCCGCGACCGCGGCGAAGTTCACAGCGCGCGCGGCAGAGCGCGAAGCGGCCGAAGCGCTGCTCAATGCGCCAGTGCAGACTGCCGATTATGCGACGCTTGGAATCGCTCTGCCCGGCGACGGCGCGGCGCGGCGCCGGATCGATCTTCTGCGCTTCGACGGGACGACGATGGACGCGGTCACGGCGCTCGCGCCCGAGCTTGCCACGTTCGAGCGGGGCATTCTGTCCGAGATCGCCGAGGATGCACTTTATGCGCCCTATATCGCTCGGCAGGAGGCGGAACTGCGGGCTCTCGCGGCAAATGAGGCAATATTGCTGGACGCCGAACTCGATTATAGCGCGATCGGCGGGCTCTCGCGCGAGATGGTCGAACGGCTGACGAAAGCGCGCCCCGAGACGCTGGGACAGGCGGCGCGGATCGATGGCATTACCCCCGCGGCGCTGACGGCGATCATGGTACACAGCCGGCGGCGCGCGGCTTGAGCCCTCGAGCGGATGGGGCCTCGCTGTCGCCGGGAGCGCCATCCGGCAGCGACCTGGACCATCGAGCCCGTCGCGCAATGACTGCTTGCACCTGCGCATTGCTCGCTCCAGGGAGCCGTGTCGATATTTGACGAAGCTCGGTGCAGGACTGATGGTGAAGCTATTAAGAACGGAGGCGGAAGCCTTGGCCTGGATCGAAAGGACTTTCGCTCCCACTCCAACCCATTGGGAAAGGCTCGAGCGCTTTGCGGCCATGCTGGTGGCTGAGAATGGGCGGCAGAATCTGATTGCGGCGTCGACAATCCCCCATCTTTGGGTCCGGCACATTGCCGATAGCGCGCAGCTGGTCGCCTTCGATCGTGTGGGGCAGGGGCTGTGGATGGATCTCGGGAGCGGGCCAGGGCTGCCGGGGCTGGTCGCGGCAATCCTGAGCGGGCGGCCGACGTTGCTCGTCGAGTCGCGCAAGCGGCGCTGCGAATTCCTGCGGGAGGTCGTGGCGGAACTGGGGCTTGGCCATGTGGAGGTTGCCGAAGCGCCGCTCGAGCGCGTCGAAACGCGCGCGGCAGCGACGATCAGCGCGCGCGCCTTTGCGCCGCTCGATCGGCTGATCGACTTATCCGCGCGCTTTTCCACCGAATCGACGCACTGGCTGCTGCCGAAAGGGCGAAACGCGGTTAAGGAACTGGCATCTCTGCCCCCGGCATGGCAGAAGGTGTTTCACGTGGAACAGAGCCACACCGACGCGGAGAGCCGGATTCTGGTCGGGCGCGGTCGCATCGTGGCGAGACAGCGAGGAAAGCGATGATTCGCATTGCCGTGGCGAACCAGAAGGGCGGGGTTGGCAAGACAACGACGGCGATCAACCTCGCCACGGCGCTCGCGGCGACGGGGTGGCGCACGCTGATCATCGATCTCGACCCGCAGGGCAATGCCTCGACCGGGCTTGGGATTAGCCAGTCCCAGCGCGAATTGTCGAGCTATGACCTGCTGCGCGGCGATGCCGGCGTGGCCGAATGCCGCGTCGCGACGGCGATTCCGCGGCTCGATATCGTCCCTGCAACGGTCGATCTGTCGGGCGCCGAGATCGAGCTCATCGAGTTTCAGGACCGGCTCCATCGGCTGCAGCAGGTTCTGGCCGCCGCTGAAGCGGGGCAGTGGGATATATGTCTGATCGACTGCCCGCCCTCGCTCGGCATGCTGACGCTCAATGCGCTGATCGCCGCCGAATCGCTACTTGTCCCACTCCAGTGCGAATTTTTCGCGCTCGAGGGGCTCAGTCAGCTGCTCACGACGGTCGAGCGCGTTCGCGGCCGCTTCAATCCCCAGCTTTTCATACTGGGGGTCGCGCTCACCATGTTCGACCGCCGCAACCGGCTTACTGACCAGGTTTCCGACGACGTGCGCGAAGTGCTGGGCCCGGTGGTGTTTGACACAGTGATTCCGCGCAACGTCCGGCTGTCCGAGGCGCCAAGTCACGGGCTGCCGGCGCTGATTTACGACCATCGCTGCGCGGGATCAGCCGCCTATATCGCGCTTGCGCGCGAACTGCTCGGTCGCCTGCCCAATGTTCGTAAGGCCGCTTAAATGACTGATAGTAGAGATGAAAACCCCAATATGTCGGCGCGTAAGCGCCCGTCCGGGCTGGGGCGCGGTTTGAATGCGCTCTTCGGCGATGTCGCGGTGGAATCGCCGGTTCTTGCGAGTCCCGGCGCTGCGGTGAAGGCCGTGCCCGCAACATCGGGCGATGCGGTTCAGCATATCGCGGTTGGCACGATCGGTCCGCTACCCGGCCAGCCGCGCCGCCGTTTCGACGAAGCGGCGATAGCGGAGCTTGCGGACTCGATCAGCGCGCGCGGTCTCCTCCAGCCGATCATCGTCCGCCGCGCCCCAGGGGGTGAGGGCTATCAGCTCGTCGCCGGTGAGCGGCGCTGGCGCGCCGCCCAGCGCGCGGGGCTCCACCAGATTCCGGCGCTTGTGCGCGATCTGGACGATGCTGCAACCTATGAAATCGCGCTTGTCGAAAATATTCAGCGCGAGGATCTGAGTGCGATCGAAGAAGCGGGCGCTTATCGCAAGCTGATCGAGGATTTCGGCCATAGTCAGGAGGCGCTGGCGAAGCTGGTCGGCAAATCGCGCAGCCACGTCGCCAATCTGATGCGCCTGCTCGACCTTCCGCGCAATGTACAGCTACTCGTTAGCGACGGAAGTCTGGCGATGGGGCATGCGCGCGCACTGATCGGCGCGCCCGACGCCGAGGAGATAGCCCACAAAGTTGTGCGGGAGGGGCTGTCGGTGCGCGCGGTCGAGGCGCTGGTACGCGCCGGCAAGGGCGGCCAACGCAAGGGCGGCCTTGAACGAAAGGGCCTGGACGGAGGGCGCGACCCCGACATCGTCGCCGTCGAGCGCCACCTGTCCGAGCTTCTGGGGATCGGTGTAGCGATTCAATATGGCGGCGGCGGCAGGGGCGCGCTGACGCTCAAATTCGCGTCGCTCGACCAGCTCGACATGATTTGCCAGCGCCTGTCGGGCGAGTCGATCTGACCGGATTCTCCGGGCGCGGCGGATTTCCTACCGTCCTGTTAACCAGTTTTTAGGTCCGGTGCGCCACACGGGCAGACAATCTTCTTGCTGCGTGGGGAATTTTCGATGCCTGACATTCAAAATCGTCCGACGAGCGCGGATGTCGCAATCATCGGCGCGGGACCCGCGGGGCTTACCGCTGCCTATCTGCTGACGCAGCAGGGATACCGCGTCACGGTGATCGAGAAGGACCCCGTTTATGTCGGCGGAATCAGCCGCACGGTCGAGCATGAGGGCTTTCGCTTCGACATCGGCGGCCACCGGTTTTTCTCTAAATCCCAGGAGGTTGTCGACCTCTGGAACGAGATTTTGCCTAACGACTTCATTCAGCGCCCGCGAATGAGCCGCATCTATTACGAGGGCAAATTCTATTCCTATCCGCTGCGTGCGTTCGAGGCGCTGTGGAACCTTGGCGTTCTGCGCTCGGCGCTGTGCATGGCGAGCTATGGGAAAGCGAAGTTGCTGCCGAACAAGAAGGTGCGCAGTTTCGAAGACTGGACGGTCAATCAATTCGGACACAAGCTCTACTCGATCTTCTTCAAGACCTATACCGAGAAGGTTTGGGGCATGCCGTGCGACGAGATGTCCGCCGACTGGGCGGCGCAGCGGATCAAGGGGCTGAGCCTCGGGGCGGCGGTACTCGACGGGCTGAAGCGCAGCCTGGGACTCAACAAGGCGCCGAACGACGGGATGGCGACGAAAACCTTGCTTGAAACCTTCCGCTATCCGCGGCTCGGCCCCGGCATGATGTGGGAGGCCGCAGCCGAAAAGGTGCGCGCGGGCGGGAATCATGTGCTGATGGGTCACAGCTTCAAGCAGCTGACGCAAGACCAGAAGAGCGGACGTTGGCGGATGACCGCCACGGGACCCAATGGGGATGTCGTGATCGACGCGGCGCATGTCATCAGCTCGGCACCGATGCGCGAACTCGCGGCGCGCATTCATCCGCTCCCCGCCAGTGCGCTGACCGCGGCGCCGAACCTCAAATATCGCGACTTTTTGACCGTCGCGCTCAAGATCCGCTCGGAGGATCTCTTCCCCGACAACTGGATCTATATTCACGACCGCAAGGTCAAGGTCGGCCGTGTGCAGAACTTTCGCAGCTGGTCGCCCGAAATGGTCCCCGACCCTTCGATAGCCTGTGTCGGCCTTGAGTATTTCTGCTTCGAGGGCGACGGGCTCTGGTCGTCGAACGACGAGGATCTGATTGCGCTCGCGACCAAGGAAATGGCGATCCTCGGTCTTTGCGAACCCGCCGATGTGGTCGGCGGCGCAGTGGTGCGCCAGGAAAAGGCCTATCCGGTCTATGATGACGACTATGCGGCGCATGTCGCGGAAATGCGGGACGAACTCGAGGGGCGCTACCCGACGCTCCATCTGGTCGGGCGCAACGGCATGCACCGATACAACAATCAGGACCATGCGATGATGACCGCGATGCTAACGGTGCGCAATATCGCCGCCGGGACGCGTATCTATAACATCTGGGGCGTTAACGAGGACGCGGAATATCACGAGAGCGGCAGCGAAGGCAAACGCGCCGCTCTGGCGTCGGTGCGTGAGGTCCCGGCGCGAGTCAGCAAGGCGGCATAACGCGTCATGGCAGCGCAGTTCCCGCCCCTACGTCAATGGCTGCAATGGACCTTTCTGCGCTATCTGGGCGCTAGCATGGTCGCGCTCGCCGCCGACATGGGGCTGTTTCTCCTCCTCCTCGCTGCCGACTGGCCCGCCGCGGCTGCCTCGGCCACAAGCTATGCCATCGGCATAGGCGTTCACTGGCTGATCAGCTCGCGCTTCGTGTTCGTCCACGGTGCGCGCACAGCCGGCATAGGGCGCGTACGCCAAAAGGCGCTCTTCCTTGGATCCGCCTTTGCGGGCCTTGCTATCACCGTTCTGCTCGTTTCGGCGGGCGAAGCGGCGGGCATCGATGCGCGCCTGTCGAAATTGACGGCAATCGCGGTGAGCTTCCTCACCACCTATATCTTGCGCAAGACGCTGGTCTTTCCCGTCGGCAATCGGCTTCCTCAATGATGCGTGAGGTGTTTTTGACACCATTTGCCGGTCCGCGCGGCTCGAACAGGCTTGCGCTTCTGGCCGGGCTTCTCGTCGCACTGATTTCCCTCTTCATCTACCGCGAGGCGATCCCCGCGCTCGCGCTGCGCGATGCCGACGATTATATGCGCCTCGCGCAGGTTCGCGACCTGATGGCGGGACAGGGCTGGTGGGACATCACCCAGTATCGGGTCGATCCTGCCAGCGGTGGCGGGGCGATGCATTGGTCGCGCTTTATCGACGCGCAGATCGCGGCGCTGATCTGGCTGCTGACGCTCTTGCTCGGCGCCGAAATGGGAGAAGGCTGGGCGGTCGCGATTTATCCGCCGCTCTTGATGATCCCGCTGTTCTGGCTGCTTGGCCGTATCCTGGCGCAACTCGGCGATCGGCGCCTGCTCATGGCGGGGCTGCTGGTCGCCGCGACGAGTGTCACCTTCCTTCACTATTTCGCGCCCTTCCGCATCGATCACCACAATTGGCAGCTGATGCTGTCGGTCGCGATGCTGTGGCTTGCGCTGGGAGAAGCGAGTTTTCGCCGCGGAATAGCTGCTGCGCTGGTGATTACCGCGCATGTTGAAATCTCGCTCGAGGGCTTGCCCTATCTGGCGATATTTGGCGCTCTGTTTGCGCTTGCGTGGCTCCGAGACCCGGAGAAGGCGCCCCGCCTTGCGGGGTTCGCGGTTGGACTTGTGATCCTTCCGCCCCTTTGGCTTTTCGCCTTTCGCGGGCCGCCGGCCTTGCTTGAGGTGCATTGCGACGCATTTACTCGCCCCTATGTTGCAGGCGTTGCGACAGCGGGAGCTGTGCTGTTTCTCTGGCTGAAGGGGCCCGCAGCTTTGCGCGCCACATGGGTGCGGCGCGGCATGGGATTAACCCTCGCGGGGCTAGCCGCGGCCGGGGTATTCCTGATGTTGGGGCACGCATGTCGCAGCGGCCCATTCGGAGAGCTGGAGCCGCTGGTTCGTACATATTGGTACAATCTTGTTGTCGAAGGGCAGCCTATCTGGCGCCAGAGACCCGCCAGCGCCGCTCTGTTCGCCATCCCGATGCTGATAGGCCTTGGTGCAACACTATGGGCCTGGCGACGAGCGCCCGGCGGATGGATGCGCGACAATTGGTTCCGAGTGAGCTTTGCTGCGTTGGGAGGCGGGCTGCTCTCGGTGCTTGTTTTCCGGACATCTGCGGTCGCCCACGTCTATCTGGTGCCCGGCTTCGCAGCGATGCTGCTGGCAGTCTGGAACTGGAGCCGGGAGATGCAGAGCGCACCGCGCCGCGTGGCGGGTGCGGTTCTGGTGTTGGCGGCGCTTCCGGCCTGCGAATCGCTGCTGGCATCTTCGCTCGTAGAATGGATCGCACCGCCTGAGCGCCAACGAGCCGAGAATCAGGCATGCCCGAATCCGGCGATGCTGGCACCGCTCGCAGAGGAAAGGGCGGGGCTGCTCTTTGCCCCCGTTGATATCGGGCCCACACTCCTCGTTTTGACGCCGCACAGCGTCGTCGCCACCGGCCATCATCGCAATCATGCGGCGATGAACCGCGTTATCACGGCCTATGTATCTCGGCCCGAAGACGCTGAGCCGATCGTACGGGCGAGCGGCGCAACCTGGGTCACGCTTTGCACGCATCTGCCCGAAATCGACAATCTGTCGAAGGCAAATCCGGAGGGGTTGGCGGCCCTTTTGGCACGGGGCCAGACGGTCGAATGGCTACGCCCCGAGCCCGCGCTCTCCCGCGGCGACTTCGCGGTTTATCGCGTCCTTCCTCCCCTCAGCCCGGCCGGAAACTGAGTGCGGCGCCGTTCATACAGTAACGCTTGCCTGTGGGCTTCGGCCCGTCATTGAAGACATGGCCGAGGTGTCCGCTGCACCGGCGGCAATGCACTTCGGTGCGGGGGTAGCCAAGTTCATAGTCAGTCGCGGTCCTTACTGCACCCTTCAGCGGCGCCCAGAAGCTTGGCCAGCCGGTCCCGCTGTCGAACTTCGTGCGGCTCGAGTAGAGTGGCAACGCGCACCCGGCGCAGGAGAAGATTCCGGCGCGATGCTCATCGTTGAGTGGGTTGCTGAACGGGCGTTCGGTCGCGGCCTCGCGCAGCACCTTGTATTGAAGGGGCGTGAGCCGTCTTTTCCACTCGGCGTCAGGCAGGCGCCAGCCGGGCTCGGCGAGCGGGCGCCTCGACCTGGCGAAGAGCATCGGTGCGCCGATGAGACCGCCGCCGAGTACGAGGCCTGCGAGAATATAGCGTCGTTCGATCATATGTGTCTGTACGGAAGCAGATCGCGCGAGGTTTCAGCTTGGCGCATCAATATGTTTCGAGAACCACCGGCAAATGGCGATAACCGTGGACGAAACTTGCGTGCACGCGCTCGGGCTCGCCCACGACGTTTACCCGCAACCGGCGCCGCTGCATTTCGGAAATCAGCGCGGTGAGCTGAAGCTCGGCGACACGCGCGCCGACGCAGCGGTGGATGCCGTACCCGAAGGCGAGGTGGCGGCGCGCATTGTCGCGGTCGACAATGATCCGGTCTCCCTGCGGGAAAATGCTCTCGTCGCGGTTGGCCGAGGCATACCACAGCGCAATCTTGTCGCGCTTTCTTATCTGGTGACCGAAAAGTTCGGTATCTTCGGTCGCGGTACGACGCATGTGTGCGAGCGGGGTTTGCCAGCGGATGATCTCATGCATCGCATTGACCGCGAGCTCGGGATCGTGATTGGTCTCTAGCTTCGCGCGCTCCTCGGGGAAGCAGTGCAGGCCGTAGGCATAGGCCGACATCGAATTGCGCGTCGTATCGTTGCCGCCAACGATGAGGAGGATGAGATTCCCCATGAATTCCTCATGGCTCATGTGGCTCATCGCGTCGGACTGGAGCATGATCGAAATAAGGTCGTGCGGGCCCGGTGCCTTGGCCTTGCGGTCCCAGAGTTCCTTGAAGGCCGCTCCCATCTCATAGGCGATTGCGAGCCGCTTTTGTCGCAGTTCAAGGGTGTTGAAGCTCTCGATATCCCCAAGCGCATCGGACCAGGCGGTGAGCTTGTGCCGTTCCTCCCACGGGAAATCGAAGAGGATGGCGAGCATCTGTGTCGTCAGCTCGATCGAGAGTTTCTCGACCCAGTCGAAGGTCTCGCCGATGGGAAGCGAGTCGAGCACCGCCGACGTACGCGCGAGCGTATCGGTGCGCATTCGCTCGATCTCCGAGGGGCCGAACGCAGGCGCGACGGTGCGGCGCTGTGCAGTATGCTGCGGCGGGTCCATTGCGATAAACATCGGCATCGGGACCTCGCCCTCTTGCAGATGCTCGATTCCGTCGCCTGCGACGGTGATGCCACCATATTCCCATGAAGAGGAGAATATCTTGGGCAGCGCCTCGATATGCTGGATCGGCTTGTAGGTCGTCACCGACCAATAGGGTCCGAATTTCGAGTCCTCGCAATAATGGATTGGTGATTCGGCGCGCAGCCGGGCCATCGGCTCCTGCCAGCGGTCCTCACTCCACAGCTCGGCGCGGGAAACGTCCAGCGGATCAGGGTTTTCGGGCGCAACGCGAATTTGGGTGGCCATCGGGCAGCTCCTCTCGGGGACCGTCTCATGCGGCCTATAGGAGTGGGAGAATGCCACTATTTACAGCTTTGTCAACGACGCGCTGGCTCCTCGGGCAGGCACTTTGCTCTGCCCCCCCCACTGCTCTTAAGAAGGGCTTCATTTTCGCAGCTACCGGCGGGACGCCGTATCGGCCGCCACATCCTTTGTGCGTTTCCAGAATCGCCAGTCGCGGCGGCCGCTCAGCACGCCCGACCGGAAGAGGCGCACCGAGAGATAGACCACGAGCGCAACCCAGATCGCTTGCCAGCCGAGCGCGAGCAAGTGCACCGCCTTCGCATCGTCGGTCGCGGCGCGCGCTGCCATCGCGAGCGGCGAGGAGAAGGGAATAAGCTGGGCAATTGTTGCCAGTCTGCTTCCCGGCGCGTTGGCGGCGGCGCTCGACAAGCTCAACATCGCGACCTGAAAAATGGTGATCGGCAGGCTGAGCATCTGGATCTCGCGCACCGTTGCGGCTTGTGCGCCCACGCCGAGGAAAACCGCGCCGAGTAGCAGGAAGGCCATCACGAAATAGAGGAAGGCGGCGAGGATGAAGAAGGGCCAGCCCGTCGCTGGCGCCACCGCGAGTTGCGGTGCCGATGCCCCTGCCTGCGCGACGCTGGCGGGGTCAATCTGCGTCAACGCGACGAACCCCGCACCGGCGGCCATTGCCATCCAGAAAGCGATGAACAGAATCGCCACGCCGAGCAGCCCGATCAGCTTGCCGAGGAAAACGCTTTCGAGAGGAACCGCGGCGGCAAGAATCTCGATCACCTTGTTGCCCTTTTCCTCAGCGAGCATTCCGACCGATTGTCCGGCGAGGAGCAGGGTGAGAAGGAAAATGACGAAGACGGCGCCAAAACCGATCGACTGCTGCGCTGCGATGCTGGTGCCGCCGCGCGTCAGGCTTTCGAAGCGCGGCGCAGCGGGGGCGATGGAACCCGCCGCGCGCGCCCGCAGCACCTCGGTCGCGAGGAGCGCAAGATAGCGCCCCGACCGGCTGTTCGCTTCGCGCTCGACGATGCGCGGAGAGGCGAGGGGACCGATCATCACGGCATAGGTGTCGCGGCCTTTCTCCTGCGCAATCGTGACCGGATCAACACCGGATGTCGCAACGCGCAGCTCGAGCGTCGCGGGTTTGCCGCCGGGGAGCGCGTCCCGCAGGCGGGCGTCCGCTTCGCGCAGCGGCTCCACATCGCCCGGACCGACGACCGCGACGACGCGGCCTGTGCCGCGCGCGCTGTCGGCGAGCTGCGAAGCGCCGAAGCCGCCGAGCGCGCCCATGCCGATCATGAACAGCGGAGCAAACAGGAAGAGCAGGAAGGTTGGCGTCGCGACGATCGACAGAAAGTCGCGCCGCGCAACCACGAGGATGTTGCGGAGAAACGGCGTCATGCTTCGGATTCCTCGATCGCGTCGGCCTCGGGATCGGCATCAAATCCCGCATCGACCTGCCGCACGATGTGCACGAAGGCGTCGTGAAGCGCGGGGCGGACGATCGAGAGGCCGGCGACGCCGTGGCCGCTCGCGGTAATGCGCGCAAGCAGGGGTTCGACCGCATCGTTCTCGATAGGGAACTGCCACGCCTCGCCGCGTCGCTCTGCTCCTGCGGGCAGCATTTGGGCAAGCGCAGGATCATCGGTGCGCGGTGTATAGCGCACCTGCATCGGCAGCAATGCGCGCGCCGCATCCACCGTCCCTTCGAATCGCCGTGCCGACCGCGCGATGATCGCAATGCGGTCGCATAATCGTTCCGCGTGCGCCATGACATGGGTGGAGAAGAGGATGGTCGCCCCGCGATCGCGCTCGCGCCGAACCAGCATCTCGAGCCGTTCCTGATTCACCGGGTCGAGACCTGAAAAAGGCTCATCGAGAACGATCAGGTCGGGGGCGTGGACGATCGAGCCGATGAGCTGGACCATCTGCGCCATCCCCTTCGACATCTTGCGGATCTTCTCGTCGATCACGCGTTCGAGGCCGAGCTCGGACATGAAGCTCGCGGCGCGATGACGTCCCTCGGCCCAATCGAGGCCGCGCAGGGCGCCCATAAAGGCTATCGCCTCGCGCGCCTTCATGCCGGGGTAGAGGCCGCGCTCTTCGGGCAGGTAGCCCACGCGGTGGCGCACCGTTTGCGGGGAGTGGCCGCCGAGCAGCCGGCTTTCGCCCGCGTCGGGATCGACGATGCCGAGCATCATGCGCAGACTGGTCGTCTTGCCCGCGCCATTGGGTCCGAGCACGCCGTAGATGCTCCCCGTCGGCACCTCGAGGCTGACTTGGTCGACGGCCCTGAAAGCACCGAAATATTTGGTGAGGCCCTTTGCCTCGACGCTGAAATCGTTCAAATGCCGTTTTCCACTTATCTCGCCCAAGCTATGGCACGGCAAGGCGGCTCGCGTATAGAGCGCCAATGGTTGCCGAAGCCTTGCCCTCTCTCGAACAGCGGCTCGAAGCGTTTGCACGCGCGCAGGGATTCGCAGCGTTCGGCATCACGCTCGCCGATGCGACCTGCAAGAGCGCCGAACGACTGAATCAATGGCTCGCCGAGGGGCGGCACGGCGGAATGATCTGGATGGAAAGCCGCGCCGGGCAGCGCGGGTCGCCCAAGGGCCTATGGCCCGAGGTGCGGTCGGTGATCGCCCTTGGCATGAGCTACGCGCCCGGGGGCGACCCTTTGGCTCTTGCCGGGCATCCCGATTGCGGTCGGATTTCGGTCTATGCGCAAGGAAGCGACTATCATGATACGGTCAAGAAGGCGCTGAAAGCGGTCGCACGCTGGCTCGTCGCCGAAGCCCCCGGCGCCGACGTCAAGGTGTTCGTGGATACAGCGCCAGTGATGGAAAAGCCGCTCGCAGCGGCGGCGGGGCTGGGCTGGCAAGGCAAGCACACCAATCTCGTGAGCCGTGACCATGGCAGCTGGCTTTTCCTTGGTGCGATCTACACGACGCTCGAGCTCACGCCGGAGAAGCCGGGCCGCGACCGCTGCGGCAGCTGCCATGCGTGTCAGGATGTGTGCCCGACGCAGGCGTTTCCCGCCCCCTATCAGCTCGACGCGCGCCGCTGCATTTCCTACCTCACGATCGAGCATGACGGGCCGATTCCGGTGGAGCTGCGGCGTGCAATTGGCAACCATGTCTATGGCTGCGACGATTGCCTTGCGGTCTGCCCGTGGAACAAGTTTGCCGAAACCGCGCATTGCCACCGCGCTTTCCTGCCGCGCGCCGAACTCGCAGCGCCGGCGCTTGCCGACCTGCTCGAACTCGATGACGCGGGATTCCGCCAGGTCTTCGCAGGGTCACCGATCAAGCGTATCGGACGCAACCGCATGGTCCGCAACGCGGCGATCGCGGCAGGTAACAGCGGCAACCCGCGCTTGCGCGCCCGGTTAGCCGCGCTCGTCGGCGATGATTCGGAGATGGTGGCGGACGCGGCTGCATGGGCGCTCGCCCAGCTGGCGGAAT
The DNA here is from genome assembly GCF_900168005.1 of Sphingopyxis flava. Classification (GTDB taxonomy): domain Bacteria; phylum Pseudomonadota; class Alphaproteobacteria; order Sphingomonadales; family Sphingomonadaceae; genus Sphingopyxis; species Sphingopyxis flava. The sequence goes on along the minus strand of NZ_FUYP01000005.1, from coordinate 187,985 downwards.
GACGTCACAAGGGCGCCTCTCTCGAGGGGGCGCCTCAGCGCTTCAGCGCTGAAATGCAGCCGTCGATATTCGCGTCGCGGCCGTCTGCCGCCCGGGCATCGACATGGGTGGCGAGCGGCTTTGCGCCCTGCCTGGGGGCATAATAATAGACGTCGAGGATACAGGCTTCACCCGCGAACTGAAGTTTCCGCCCGGCACCTTCGGTGACGTCGAGCCGCGGCTTGCCGAACAGAGAGATTGCAGCGCCGACGTCGTGACCGATCAGACTGTTGTGCTGCACAACGCGCGGCGCCGTAATCGGCGCTGGCACGGGCCCTTGCGGGGCTGGCCGGGTGGCGGCCGCGCCCGGGGGCGCCGGGCGCGGTATCGCGGGGCCGGCGCAGCCAGCAAGCAACAGTGCGATTGCGGCGGCAAGTCCCAGATGCTCGTGCCGGATCATTTGTCGTCCTTTTCCCCGAGGTGAAGCATGTGCACGGCCATAGCGGCGCCGATGATGGGGGCCAAGAAATTGACGACAGGTATCAGGAAAGCTGCGGCGGACAGCAGTCCGAGCGACCAGCGCGCCTTCTGGTCGAACCGCGGCTGGTCGGGGTGGCGTGCGAGGACCATCGCTTCGAGATCGCGCCCGAGCAGCATCGCGTTGACCGCCAGTGCGAGGATCGGCGCGCCGATACCGGTGACGAGAAGCAGAATGTAGAAGGGCAGTGCAGCGAGATTGCCCAGGATCAGCCGCGTCAGCGAGGCGAACGCAAGGGCGGCGCCGCGCCGCCAGCCGACATCGACCGCGCGCCGCGCCGCGGCGGGATAGTGGCGCGTCTCGATATCGGCGACAAAAGCGTCTGCAAAAAGACCGATGACAGCGATCGCGGCCGCGCGAAACAGAAGCCAACTTGCGCCGATCAGTGCGAGGAGAATGACGATCCCGGCCATGTCGAGACTTGCGCCGGCAAGCCATTGCGCATGCGAGAGCGCCCAGCGCGCAGCGAAGAAGAGCGCCGCTCCGACGGCAAGAAGGATCAAGAGGGTGAGCGCGAGGCTCGCGGCAAGGATGCGAAGGACCCCCGGGCTTCGCAGGTCGCGAAGCGCGAGCAGCAAGGCGTGAACGGCGCGGGCCATGGCGCAGGGATGCGGGGTACCATGGCGCGCGTCAAGCGCTGCGCTTGCCTTGGCGCGCGCCGCCGATTAAGGCGCGCGGCAGCTTTTCCCAACATCACAGGAATTTTCATGGCATCCACCGCCCGTTTCGACGTCGTTGCCATCGGCAATGCTATCGTCGACGTCATCGCCCGCGCCGAGGATGCGCTGATCGAGGCCGAGGGTCTCACCAAAGGTTCGATGCGGCTGATCGACGCGGCGGAGGCAACCCGTCTTTATGCCGCAATGGGTCCGGCGGTCGAAATGTCCGGCGGCTCGGCGGCGAATACGCTTGCGGGAATGGCCGCGCTCGGCCGCCGCTGCGCTTTCATCGGACAGGTCGCGGACGATCAGCTCGGTCATGTCTTCACGCACGACCTGCGCGCGCTCGGCGTCGCCTATGAGACGCCACCGCTCAGCAGCGGTGCCCCGACTGCGCGCTGCCTGATTCTGGTCACGCCCGATGGACAGCGGACGATGAACACTTTTCTCGGCGCGAGCCACCTGCTCGACCAGGCGATGATCGATGAGGCGGTGATTGCCGATTCTGACATCCTCTATCTTGAGGGCTATCTTTGGGATCCGCCGCTGTCGCGAGCCGCCATGCGCCGCGCGATCGAGGTCGCACGCGGGGCGGGACGCAAGGTCGCCTTCACGCTTTCCGACGCCTTCATCATCGACCGGCACGGTGAGGACTTCCGCGCGTTGATCCGCGAGGGTCTGTTCGACATACTTTTTGCGAATGAAGTCGAGATCAAGGCGCTCGCCGCCGAGGAGGATTTCGAGGCTGCGGTCGCCAAGGTTGCTGCCGAGGTCCCCCTGCTCGTTGTGACGCGAAGCGAAAAGGGTGCGATCGCCATCATGGACGGGGTTCGCACCGAGGTCGGCGCCGAGCCGATCGACACGGTGGTCGACACGACCGGCGCCGGTGACCTGTTTGCTGCGGGCTTCCTTGCGGGACAGGCCGAGGGACGCAGTATCGCCAATTGTCTGACTATGGGCGCGGTATGCGCGCGCGAGATTATCGCGCAGGTCGGTCCGCGCGCTCAAAGCGACCTCAAGGCGGAGGTCGCCGCACGCCTCGGATAGGAACCCGGCCCGGCCTTCGCGCGTCCTATGCCGCAAACGGCACGAGGAGAATGAAATGACCGATGAAATCCACACCACGCGCGACCCCGACGGGACGACGCACACCACGACGATCGTCGATCACGAGCCGCGACGCGGCGGTGGTTTCGGGATGATGCTCATCCTGCTCGTCGCGATTGTGGTCGCAGCGTTCGTCGCCTTTCAATTTCTGGGCAACGAACGGGCCGAAACCGACGCGATCACCGATGCGGCCCACAAAGTGGGTGATGCCGCGCAAAATGTCGGCGATGCCGCGTCGGACGCGCTAGACGGCAGATAATCAGCCGGCGGCGCTCTGGGCCGCTTCAGGGTGCTTTCGGAACAGTGCGCGGTCGGCGGGACCGAACCCGCGTGTCCAGATCAACCAGGCGTAGACACCAAGTATGAAGGGTACGCCAAGCAGCAACTCGGCCCATTCGGGAAGCTGCGTCGCACCCCAACCGAGGACCGCGGCCCCGGAAGTCGCCCAGACGAGGGCCCAGCGCAGGCTGTTTACCGGCGCTTTCAGGATACGCGCGAGAAGCCAGGCTTTCGCAACCGAAGCAAAGCCCAGCGCCAGCATGAGGGCGAGCGCTACTGCGCCTGCATAATAGATCGGTGGCAGCCCCATCGACCGCGCAACCAGAATCAGGCCGACGCTGAGAACTGCCTGCAGTGCAAGGGTTGCAAGGCTGATCAGAAGGTTCCGGTGGCGCGCGACATAGACGAGCGCAGCTTCGCTCACCACCGCGGTCGCGGCGACGACTTCGGCGGCGAGCAGGAAGGCAAGCGCGCCGGTGCCGATGACGAATTCGGGCCCGACAAGCCCCATCACCGCTTCGCCGGGAATGCCGAGCGCAAGCGCAACCCCGGCCTGCGCCGCTATGATCCAGAAACCGACCTGGCTGACCTGCGCGGCGACCGCGGCGAAGCGCTTCTCGGCGAGGCTGCGGGTGATGACGGGGCCGAGGATCGGCTCGAAGCTCGTCTTGAGCTTTTGCGGCAGCGAGGCGACCTGCTGCGCCATATAATAGATGCCATAGATGGTCGGTGAGGTGAATTGGCCGAGGATGAAGAGGTCGAGGCGGCGCGTTCCCCACTCGATCGCATCGGCGCCGGCGAGCGGCGCATTGCGGCGTGCCAGCCGGATCAGATGTGCAGGATGCGGGCGCCAGACCCCGGGACCGCCATAGTGGCGGATCATCGGCCACAGAGCGGTCAGAAAGGCCGCGACCATTGCCGCGGCGTAGGAGAGCATCAGCCCGTCGTGCATGGTCACGAACCAGAAACCGACCGCCGCGATGCTGATCGCCCAAGGCTCGACGATCGCGCGCGCGCGCACCGTCGCGCCGATGTCGAAGCGATAGGCGCAGGCGGCGAGTGCGATTTCGGTGCCCGCGATCGCAAAGACGAGCAGCGCCATCCAGCGGTCGGTCTCGCTGACGTTGCCTGCAGGATACATAAGTTGCGGCAGGAGGAAGAGGATCGCCGAACCGAGCGCCGAGGCGAGAAAAGCGACGAACATTCCGTCCCACACGACGATACGGGGGTCGGCGCCGGGGGCGCTCAATTGCTCTGCAAGTCCCCGTTTGAGACCGAGCGTCGCGACCTGCGCGACCAGCTCGATGACGAGAACCGCAAAGGCGAAGCGGCCCACCAGGTCGGCGCCGTACCAGCGGCCCGCGACGTAAAGGAAGGGAAGGCGCGCGACGAGACGCAGAACGAAACCCAAGAAGTTGGTGCGCCCGCCCTTGGCGAGCGCGGCCGCATCAGCGTCGTGCATGGGCTGATCGGGCGCGGAATGGGAGGGCGGGGGCGCGGCTGCGCTGTCCGTCTGGCTCAAGCCTCGCGCCCCTTCTGCTCATCCTCGCAGCAGAGTCTAGCGCGCCCGGGCGATGCAGGCAATCGCGCGCGCGCGGTCGAGGAAGCGGTACGTCTCACGCGCCTTCGCGTCGCAGCGGCCGGCTGAGCAGTGCCTGAACCGCATCGGCAACGCTTGCATCGCCTGCGACGAGGTGCGCGACCGCATCGGTGATCGGCATGTCGATGCCCTCAGCGCGCGCCGCTGCAGCCACAACTGGGGCGCTGAACGCGCCCTCGGCAACAGTGCGACGATCTGCCATGAGCTCTGCCGCGGACTGGCCGCGTCCGAGGCCCTGGCCGAGCGCGAAGTTGCGCGAGTTGGACGAGGTGCAGGTGAGCACGAGGTCGCCGAGCCCCGCCAGTCCGGCAAGCGTTTCGGCCTGCGCGCCGCGGGCGAGGCCGAAGCGCGTCATTTCAGCGAAACCGCGGCTGATCAGGGCCGCGCGCGCGTTGAGCCCCAATCTCGCCCCGTCGACGATGCCGCAGGCGATTGCGAGGATATTCTTGACCGCTCCGCCGATCTCGGCGCCGATAACGTCGGTCGAAGCATAGGGCCGAAAATGCGGTCGCGCGAGCGCGCGGGCGAGCGCCTCGGCAAGTGCGAGATCGTCAGCGGCGAGAGTGATCGCGGTTGGTAGACCCGCCGCAACTTCGTGCGCAAAGGTCGGCCCCGACAACACCGCGCGCGGGCGTGCCGGGAAGGCGTCACGTGCTATGTCGACGGGGAAGGCGAAGCTCTCTGCCTCCATTCCCTTGCTGCAAAAAATCAGCGGCGAATTATCCGAGGGCAGCCCCTCGAGTACTGCGCGCAAATAGGGAACGGGAACGACAACGAGCAGCGCGTCCAGACCTGCCAGATCGGCGAGATCCGACGACGCGGTCAGCGACGGCGCGAGCGGCGCGTCGGGCAGGAACAGCGGATTTCGGTGCTGCGTATTGATCGCTAAGACGACCTCTTCCTCGCGCGCCCAGAGCCGAACCGGCGCGCCGTCTGCGGCGAGGAGCTGGGCAAGCGCGGTACCCCAGGCGCCGCCGCCGACCACGCCGAAGCGAACAAAGTCTGACGTCATGCCTTCACTCCCGCGCCGCGAACCGCCTCGGCTCTTTCGTCGAGCGGCCAGCGCGGCCGTGCTGCGATCGACAAGGGATCGGTGAGCCCCGCGGCAAGGCGCTCGGCACCCGCCCAGGCAATCATCGCGCCATTATCGGTGCAAAGCCAAAGCGGCGGTGCGATAAAGGGTTTGCCGAAGCGCGCAGCAACGCCAGTCAGCGCCGAGCGGATCGCGCCATTGGCCGCAACTCCGCCTGCGACGACGAATGCGCTCGCTTCCGGGCAGGCGGCGAGAGCGATGCGCGTACGATCGACGAGGCAGTCGACCACGGCCTGCTGGAAGGAGGCGGCAAGGTCGGGGACGCTGTGCTCGCCCGATGCAGCGGCGCGCGCAACCGCGCTCTTGAGCCCGGCAAAGGAGAAATGGGGCTCACTGCTGCCGACGAGGGGGCGCGGCAACGCCACCCCGCGCGGGTCGCCGCCCGCCGCAACGCGCTCGACCGCCGGTCCGCCGGGATAGCCGAGCCCAAGCAGTTTGGCCGTCTTGTCGAATGCCTCGCCCGCTGCATCGTCGATCGTCGTTGCGAGGCGGCGGTAATTGCTGACGCCTCGAACGAGAAGAAGCTGGCAATGTCCGCCCGAGACGAGCAGCAGGAGATAGGGAAAGGCGAGGCTGGCGTCGGTGAGACGCGGCGAAAGCGCGTGCCCCTCGAGATGATTGACCGCGACCAAGGGCTTGCCCGCCGCGTGGGCGAGCGCCTTGCCGGTGACGAGACCGACCATCACTCCCCCGATCAGTCCGGGCCCCGCCGTCGCCGCAATCGCGTCCACATCGGCGAGCGAAACACCTGCCTCGGTGAGCACGTCCTCGATGATCGGTACGAGGCGGTCGACATGGGCGCGCGCCGCAATCTCGGGGACGACGCCCCCATAAGGCCTGTGCTCGGCCTCCTGTCCTGCGACGCGGTGCGCCAGGACGCGCCGCTCGCTGTCGACGAGCGCTGCCGCGGTTTCGTCGCAGCTCGATTCCAGGCCGAGGATCAAGGTCATTTGCTCTGCCCCCTTACGCGCGCGGAGTGCAGGGGAGCAAGCGGGCTTGCATGTGCGCCATCTTCCCTTTCGTCAGCGCAGCGCCTAGCAGCGGCGCATGACCGAGATTCCAACCCCCGACGCGCCGCTGCGCATCGGCACGCGCGCCTCGCCGCTTGCGATGGCGCAGGCAACCATGGCGGCGGCGGCGCTTCGCGCAGCGCACGGGCTCGATCCCGCGGCGCTCGTCATCGTACCGATCACAGCGACTGGCGACAGGATTCAGGACCGCGCGCTGGCCGAGCTCGGTGGCAAAGCCTTGTGGACCCGCGAGCTCGACGTGATGCTTGATGCCGGCACCATCGATGTCGCGGTGCATAGCCTGAAGGATGTCGAAACGCTCCGCGACGCGCGCTTCAGCCTCGCGGCGATGCTGCCCCGCGCCGACCCGCGCGACCGACTCGTGGTGCGCGAGGGGCTCGTGGCGGCGACGATCGCGGACCTGCCCACCGGCGCGAAATTGGGAACGAGCAGTCCGCGCCGCGCCGCACAGGTCAAGCGGCTGCGCGCTGACCTCGAGACAGTGCTGCTGCGCGGCAATGTCGCGACGCGGCTAGCCAAGCTCGCGGCGGGCGAGGTCGATGCGACGCTTCTCGCGGCAGCGGGGCTCGAGCGGCTCGGGATGCACGACATCGGCGTGGTGCAGGACGCGGCGCTGCTGCTTCCCGCTGCATCGCAAGGAGCGATCGGAATCGAATGCCGCTCGGACGATGCGCGGGTGCACGCGCTGGTCGCGGCGGTGGACAACGCGCCGACGCACGCCGCTGTGATGGCGGAGCGCGCCTTTCTCACCGCGCTCGGCGGTGACTGCCGCTCGCCGGTCGCGGCGCATGCACATTATCTGAATGACGGTGCGTTGCGGCTCGATGCCGAGATTTTCTCGGTCGAAGGCGCAGATCATGTGGCAGGCCATGCGCTGATCGGCGACAGCGAGGCTGCGGCGGCGCTGGCGCGCCGCCTCCTTGCCGACGCGCCCGAAACAGTGCGGCGCCTGTTTGCGCCATGAGCAAGGGGCTGCCGCTCATTGTCACGCGCCCCGACCCGGGTGGAGCCACGACGGTGCTGCGGGCGCGCAAGGTCGGGCTCGACGCGCGGCATTGTCCGCTTTTTGCGGTGCACCCGCTCGCCTGGACCGTGCCCGATCCCGTTCAATTCGACGCGCTCTTGCTGACAAGCGCGCAGGCGGCACGGCTCGGGGGCGAGGGGCTCGCACGGCTGGCGGCGCTGCCCGTCCACGCAGTCGGCCCGGCGACAGCTGATGCCGCGTGCGCGGCGGGTCTCAATGTCGTGGAAGTTGGCGCAGCCGACGGGCAGACATTGATCGGCGCCATGACGTCACGCGGAATAAAGCGGATTCTTTGGCTCTGCGCGCGCGACAGGACGCGCTTCGACGCGCGCGGTGCGGCGATCAGCGCGATAGCCTGCTACGCGGCCGATGCCATAGCGCCGCCCGCCGACTGGCCGGCGCTGATAGACGCGCCAGCGGTCCTTCTCGCCCACAGCCGACGCGCTGCCGAGCGGATTGCCGAGCTCGTGCCGGGCAGTCGCGGGCATCTGGCGCTTGGCGCAATCAGCGTGAAAGCGGCGTCCGCGGCGGGGGCAGGATGGGCCAAAGTCGCAGTTGCGGAGCGACCCGATGACGCGGCAATGTTGGCACTCGCCCGCGCTTTGTGCCACAAAGGCTGAAAAATGGGGTCGTTCGAAAGAGAGATATGGCAATCGACAGCGACAAAAGCGTCCGCAGTGATGAGGGCGTTCGCCAAAAGAGCCCTTCGTTCCGTAGTTTAGCGATCGGCGCCTTGCTGGTCCTGGTGATCGGCATAGTCGGTGGCGGGTGGGCGATGACGCGCCTTCTGCCTGGTAGCGGACAGGCACCGGCCATTAAGGTGGCACCCGCGCCGCTGCCGGGCGCAGCTGCGTCACCCGAAGAAGGCGCGGCACCGATAGCGCGCCCCGCCGAGCCCGCAATGGTGGCGGCGCCCGTGGATAGCGCGAGCGCCCTGTCGGCACGGGTGGCGGACCTTGAAGCGCGGTTGTCGCGCATCACGCTTGAAGCTGCATCGGCATCCGGGAATGCGACGCGTGCCGAGGGGCTGCTGATCGCCTTCGCTGCGCGCCGGGCGCTCGACCGGGGCCTGTCCCTCGGCTATCTTGAAGCGCAGCTGCGGCTGCGCTTTGGCGATGACCAGCCAAATGCCGTAAAGACGATCATCGATACCTCGCGCGACCCAATTACCCTCGAGCAATTGCGCAGCGAACTCGACGCGCTCGCCCCGCAGCTCGTCGGCCGAAATGGCGAGACCAGCGGCAGCTTGTGGACGGGTTTCAGGCGCGAACTTAGCGAATTGTTCGTCGTTCGCCCGGCGGGCGCACCGTCGCCGCGCGCGTCCGAGCGGATCGAGCGCGCACGCCGCTATCTCGGAGCAGGTCAGGTCGACAAGGCGATCGAGGAGGTTCAGGCGCTCCCCGGGGCGGAAGCAGCGAGCGACTGGTTGATCGATGCGCGCCGCTACCATGAGGCGCGGCGCGCGCTTGACCTCATCGAGACCGCAGCGATACTGGAACCGCGCGACAGCTCGGCTGCCGCGATCGCCCGAAAGGGCGCGACGACTCCCTAGCAGCCCGATCGCCGGGCCGCGCTTTTGAAGAAAGCCGATCCGATGGCCCTCGCCGATCCACAGCGCATCGAGGCGCTCGACCCGTTCGACCCGCTGGTGCTCGACGCCGAGCTCTCTGACGAAGAGCGGATGGTGCGGGACACGGCGCGCGGATATGCGCAAAGCGCCCTCCTTCCCCGCGTCACCTCGGCCTTCCTCGAGGAACGCTTTGACCGGGAAATCATGCGCGAAATGGGGCAGCTTGGGCTGCTCGGAGCGACCATCGATCCTGAATATGGCGGAGCCGGGCTCAACTATGTCAGCTATGGGTTGATCGCGCGCGAGGTTGAGCGCGTCGATTCAGGTTATCGCTCGGCCTGCTCGGTGCAAAGCAGCCTCGTTATGCACCCGATCAATGCCTATGGCAGCGAGGCGCAGAAACGTCGCTTCCTGCCGGGTCTCGCTTCGGGCGAACTGATCGGCTGCTTTGGTCTCACCGAGCCCGATGCGGGAAGCGATCCCGCGGGGATGCGAACGCGCGCCGAGAAAATTGAAAGCGGCTATCGCCTCAAGGGCGCGAAGATGTGGATCACCAATTCGCCGATCGCGGACGTTTTTGTCGTCTGGGCGAAATCCGACGCACATGATGGCGCGATCCGCGGCTTCCTCCTCGAGAAGGGAATGAAGGGGCTGTCCGCACCAAAGATCGAGGGGAAGGTCTCGTTGCGGGCATCGATCACCGGTGAAATCGTGATGGACGGGGTTGAGGTCGGTGAAGACGCCTTGCTCCCAAAGGTGTCGGGGTTGAAGGGCCCGTTCGGGTGCCTCAATCGCGCGCGCTACGGTATCGGCTGGGGCGCGATGGGCGCCGCAGAATTCTGCTACGAAGCGGCGCGCAGTTATACGCTTGAGCGCAAGCAGTTCGGGCGGCCGCTTGCGGCGAACCAGATTGTGCAGCTCAAGCTTGCGAACATGCTCACCGAGATCGCGCTCGGCACCGAGGCCGCGCTTCGCGTGGGACGGTTGATCGACGAGGGGCGACTCGCCCCCGATCGGATCAGCCTTTTGAAGCGCAACAATTGCGGCAAGGCCCTCGATATCGCGCGGGTCGCGCGCGACATGCATGGCGGCAACGGCATCGCGGCCGAATATCATGTGATCCGCCACGCGGTGAATCTCGAGACAGTGAACACCTATGAGGGCACGCACGACGTCCACGCGCTGATCCTCGGCCGCGCGATCACCGGCATCAGCGCCTTTTCCTGAAATGAAGCAGTCCAATAAGCGGCCGCTCGAGGGTCTGCGCGTCATTGAACTTGCCCGCGTCCTCGCAGGGCCCTGGTGCGGACAATTGCTCGCTGACCTCGGCGCCGAGGTGATCAAGATCGAGCGGCCGGGGGTCGGCGACGACACGCGCCAATGGGGCCCGCCCTTTGTCACGGGCGCCGATGGCGAAGATCTGGGCGCCGCCTATTATCACAGCTGCAACCGCGGCAAGCGAAGCGTCGCGATCGACATCGCGACGAACGCGGGCCAGACCGCGCTGCGCGCGCTGCTCGCAGATGCCGACGTCGTTATCGAAAATTACAAGGTGGGCGGGCTTGCGAAATATGGACTCGACCCCGCGCGGCTACGCGCCGACTTTCCGCAGCTGATTGTCTGTTCGGTTACGGGCTTCGGTCAGACCGGCCCCTATGCGCACCGTGCAGGTTACGACTATATCATCCAGGCGATGAGCGGCTTCATGTCGCTGACGGGCGAACCCGATGGGCCGCCGCAGAAGGCCGGTATCGCTTATGCCGACATCTTCACCGGCCTCTATTCGGCTGTTGCAATCCTTGCTGCGTTGCGACGTCGTGGCGTCATGGGGGCAGGGGCCCATATCGATATGGCGCTTCTCGACAGCCAGGTCGCGGTGCTCGCCAATCAGGCCGCGAACTATCTGGCAAGCGGGGTCGTGCCGAAGCGGATGGGCAGCGGCCATTCCAATGTCGTCCCCTATCAGGTCTTTGCGACGGCCGACGGACAGCTTGTGATTGCGGTGGGCAATGACGGCCAGTACCGCAAGCTGTGCGCGATTCTGGGCGAGCCCGACTGGGGCACGGACCCGCGTTTTGCGACGAATGCGGCGCGCCTTGAAAACCGCTCCACCCTGATCCCGCTGCTTGCAGCAAAGATCGCTGCTTGGGACGCGCAGGCACTATCGCTCGCGCTTGAGGCCGAGGGCGTGCCGGCGGGCCCGATCAACGACCTCGCCGGCGTCTTCGCCGATCCGCAAGTGGTGGCGCGCGGTATGCGCTTTCGCCCCGATGGCGCGGCGATCGACGCAGTCGCGAGTCCGATCGTCATCGACGGCGAGCGGATGATCGCCGCACGCGGGGCTCCGCCGCTCGGGGAATAAAAGGGGCGCACAACCGGCGCCCCTTCGCCCCTTTTTCGAGATGCCGGTCCCTAGAACTTCACAGTACCTGTCACGAAGACCTGACGCGGGTTGCCGTAGAATGCGGTGAGCACGCCCTCCAGACCGAGTGTCGAGCCACCCGCGGCATTCTGATAATTATAGCCCGACGTAATATATTGCTTGTTCGTTAGGTTCTTGCCGTGGAGGCCGATCGAATAGTCTCCGCTGTCGGCGGTCCAGACGAGGCTTGCTTCCCACAGTACATAGCCCGGCTGGTCGAGTGCCGGGATCGGCACTTCGAACTGGTGGGTCTTGCTGCGATAGGTGATACCGGTCGAGGCGTCGACCATGCCTCCCATTGCCGGGATGGTCGCGGCGATTGTGCCGGCGGCGGTCCATTTGGGCGTGTTCTGGAAGGTTCGCACATCCGAAACATCGACGCCCGTCGGACCGATGAAGCGCTTGTATTTTGCGTCGATGAAGCCGACCGATCCGTTGAACCGGACCGCCGACCCCGCGCCGGCGAAATTGCGGGCGAGCACGGCATTGGCTTCGGCTTCGAAGCCCTGGAGACGTGCCTTTGCAGCGTTGGTGGTGATACCGCAGAAGCTTTGAACCCCGCCGACCACGCACCCGACGGAGCCTGGAATCTGCACGTCCTTATAGTCCATATAGAAGCCGGCGAGGCTGAGCGTCAGCCGGCGATCAAGCAGCGATCCCTTGTAGCCGATCTCGTAGCTGTCGACCTTTTCCGGGTCGAAAGCCAGGAAGTTGTAGATATCCGCATAGGTCCGACCGACACTTGGATCGCTGATCGGGGCGGAGGTTCCCGAGCCGCGAGGGTCGAAGCCACCGCCCTTGAACCCCTTTGAAAAGGAGGCATAGATCAAATTGTGGGCATCGGGCTTGAAGCTCAGCGATGCGCGCGGGGTGAATTCCTTGAAGGTGCGCCGACCCCGAAAATCGGTCGCAACGGCAATAGCGATGGGATCGAGCGTGCCGCCGAATTCGGGCGATAGACCCGTGATCCGGTTCGCCTTGTACACGAAGGCGTCGCGCTTGTCGTTCGTATAGCGGCCTCCGATCGACAGGCTGAACTGGTCCGTGAAATCGAAGGTAAAATCGCCGAACACCGACCAGGTGTCGGTCCGCACGTCGCCCGCTGTATAGCCGTTCAGTCCCGGAAGGCCGATCGTCGCGCCGGTCAGTCCCAGAAGCACGTCGAACGACGTCGCCGCGCGGGCATCGAGATAATAGAAGCCGACGAGGCCGTGTAGTCGGTCACTGTCGTAGAGGAGCTGAAATTCCTGACTGAGCTGCTCGTTGCGATAGACCGCGGGCACGTCGACGTCGACGGCAGGCAGCGCATCGAAGTCGATCGGCGTGAAGCTCGTATCCTTGCGCCAGGCGCTGATCGAACGCAGCGTCAGACTGTCGCTCAGCTCGGCAGAGACGTTCATGGCGAGGCCATAGGCCTTCACATCCTGCTTCGGGTCGTTGAGCCCGGCACGGGTGTCGTAGACATTGTCGAGGACGGGCGCGCCAGACACAAGACCGGGGATCAGGCGGTGCCCGTTGCGCGGATCCGACTTGTCGCGCGTATAGTCGCCCGAAATGCGAATGAAGACGGGCGCCCCGTGGCCCCCCATTTCAATCGAGGCGCGGCCCGCCCATACGTCCTTATTGTAGTTCTCAAGCCCCGGAATATTGAGATTATCGCCGAAGCCACCGCGGGACAGGCGCGCGATCGAGCCGCCGACGCGGATCAGGTCGCTGACCGGCGCGCTGGCCGTCACCACAAGGTCGGCCTGTTTGTAGGTGCCCAGCGTACCACGGATGCGCAGCTCGGCTGCGTCGGGGTCGAGGCGGCGCGTCACATATTTGACCGCGCCGCCGATCGTATTGCGCCCATAAAGCGTGCCCTGCGGTCCGCGCAGGACCTCAATTCGTTCGACGTCGTAGATGTCGAGCACCGCTGCCTGCGGACGATTGAGATAGACGTCGTCGAGGTAGATGCCGATTCCGGCCTCAAAGCCCGGCACCGGATCCTGCTGGCCTACGCCACGGATGAAGGCGGTGAGGGTTGAGTTGGTGCCGCGAGAATTCTCAAGCGTCGTATTGGGCGCCATGTTGGCGACGTCGGTGATGTCGAGGGCGCCGGCCTTGGCGAGTGTGTCGCCTGAGATGGCGGTCACCGCGATCGGTACGTCCACCAGCCTCTCGTCGCGGCGCCGAGCCGTGACGATGATCTCGCCTGCGTCCTCGCTGATCGCGCCTGGTTCCTCCTGTGCGAAGGCAGCGGGCGCGAATGTAAGCATCGAAATCGTTGTGGTGGCGAGAATCGCGCGGCGCATCTGGCGGGCGAAAGGACGCATCATGAATCTCCCAAGTCACGGGTGACCCTTCGCCACCCCATTTGCCATTGCTGGCACCATCTTTTCGCGAGCCCGGTCTTGCCAAGCCGCGGCAGCGTCAATAATGAAAGGTGAACCAAGTTTCAACTTCGAACTTGGCTCCAGCGCTTTTTGCTTGCCAGTGGTGCGAAAATGCCACGATTGAAGCAGGGGGCCGCAAGAGGGAATAGCGCGATGGATCAGCCGGACAGAGCGGCGGCAGAAGAGCGATCGGCAGGGGATGTCGGGAGCCGTGACAAGACTCCGCGTACCGAGCGCGGGCGGCGGACCTTGCGCAAGCTCCTCGACGCTGCGGCCGTCGAATTTGGTGAGTGCGGCTTTCACGACGCTTCAATCAGCGCAATCACGCGCCGCGCCGGCACGGCGCTCGGCAGCTTTTATACCTATTTCGATTCCAAGGAGGAAATCTTCCAGGCGCTTGTTCGCTATATGAGCGAGCAACTGCGCGACCATGTGACGCCGATCGTCCAGGCCGCGCCCAACGAAATAGCAGCCGAGCGCATTGGCCTTGAATCCTTTCTGGGCTTCGTGCGCGAGCACCGCGAAATTTACCGGATCATCGACGAGGCGGAGTTCGTCGATTATGCGAGTTATCGCCGCCACTATGAAACGACCGTCGAGCGCATTCGCCAGCGGCTCGAAGCGGGTGCGGCGCGCGGCGAAATCCGCTCCGACGTCGGTGAGATTCACGCCTGGGCTATTGCCGGCATGAACGTTTTCCTGGGCATGCGCTACGGCTTGTGGGACGCCGACGCCGACATCGGTAAGGTGGCGCAGATCGCGAATGATCTGCTGGCGAACGGATTGAGCCCGAGCGATCGCTAGACGGCGAGGGCATCAACCCCGCGAAATCAAGAAGATCGCGTGTTCGGCGCGCCAGCTCGCCGCCGCGTCGCTCGTCGGGCGATCGCCCGAGAGATACCAGGCGCGCTCCACTGCAATGCCGCGGGTGCGCACCAGATCCCGAAAATCGCTCACCGTCACATGATGGATGTTCGGGGTTTCGTACCAAGCGACGGGCAGCAGCCGGGTGACCGGCATCCGGCCGCTCCACAGCAAGGCAAGCCGCACGCGCCAGTGCGCAAAATTGGGAAAACTGACAAATGCGCGCGGCGCGATGCGCAGCAGTTGGTCCACAACGCGATCGGGCCGTTCGGTTGTCTGGAGAGTCTGCGAGAGAATCGCATAGTCGAAGGCGTTGTCGGGATAGTCGGCGAGGTCATGATTGGCGTCGCCTTGAACGACGGACTGGCCGCGCGCGATTGCTGCTGTGACATTGGCGGGATCGATCTCCAGCCCGCGCGCATCGACGCCCTTTTCGCGGAGCGCGGCCATGAGTTCGCCGTCGCCGCAGCCAACGTCGAGCGCGCGCGACGCTGCGGGGACCGCGTCTGCGATGATGGCAAGGTCGGGACGAAGTTTCATCGGTCTGCCCGCTTGTAAACGTCGGGGAAATGGCGCTGCATGAAGGGCTTGCTATCCTCAAGAGCCGTCCAACCAAGCGACGAATAAAGAGAGTGAGCGTCCCGGGTAGAAAGCATCCAGCGCCGCAACCCCTGGAGTTCGGGGTGATCGTGGAGCGCTGTCACCATGTGCGCCGCGAGACCGCGCCCGCGATGCGTCTCGAGCACATAGACATCGGCGAGATAAGCGAAAGTCGCCCGGTCGGTGATGACGCGGGCAAAACCGATCTGCCCGCCCGCCGGTGCAAAGGCCCCGACGCAGAGCGAACCGGCGATGGCACGTTCGACGGTCGCGCGGCTGATATTCTCGGCCCAATAGCTTTGCGCCAGAAAGGCATGGATTGCATCAACCTGCATGTCCGCAGCTTCGAAGGACAGGTGCCAGCTGTCGGTCATGCGAGGCTCGCCGCAAGAGACCCCGCCACAATCGAGTCGAGCGCGGGAACCTCGAGAAGGAAGCTGTCATGGCCGAAGGGCGCCGACAACTCAACGAAGCTCGCCGCCGCGCCGACGCTTTGCAGCGCCTGGACGATGCGGCGCGATTCGGCGGTCGGGTAGAGCCAGTCGGTGTCGAAGCTGACGAGCGTGAAGCGCACATCTTTCGCGCGCGCAAAGGCGTTCGCCAGCTGGCCATCATGCGCCTCCGCGAGGTCGAAATAATCCATCGCGCGGGTGATGTAGAGATAGGCGTTGGCGTCGAAGCGGTCGGTAAAGGCGAGCCCTTGGTGCCTGAGGTAGGATTCGATCTGGAAATCCGCGTCGAAGCCGAAGCTTTTCGCATCGCGCGCCTGCAGGCGGCGGCCGAACTTCTCGGTCAGTCCCGCTTCGGACAAATAGGTGATGTGCGCTGCCATCCGCGCGACAGCAAGGCCCTTCGTCGGCCCGCGCGCGCCGCCATAATATTGGCCGTCCTGCCAGTCGGGATCGGCCATGATGGCCTGCCGTCCTACCTCGTGAAACGCGATATTCTGCGCTGAATGTCGCGCTGCGCTGGCGATAACGATCGCCGAGGCAAGCCGTTCGGGATAGGCCGACGCCCAGGCAAGCGTCTGCATTCCGCCCATCGAACCGCCGATGACGGCATGAAGCCGCGCGATACCGAGATGGTCGAGCAGCATCGCCTGCGCACGCACCATGTCGCCGATCGTGATTACCGGAAAGGTCATGCCGAGCGGCGCTCCGGTCAGAGCGTCAGGGCTTGCCGGGCCGCTCGACCCCATACAACTGCCGAGCACATTGGCGCAGATTACGAAAAAGCGGTCCGTGTCGATGGGCTTTCCCGGCCCAACCATGCGCGCCCACCAGCCGGGCTTGCCGGTCGCGGGATGATTGCCCGCGACATACTGATCGCCGGTGAGCGCATGGCACACCAGCACTGCGTTCGATTTGTCGGACGCGAGCGCGCCGTAACTTTGATAGGCAATCGTTACAGAGGGCAGCGATTGGCCACCGTCGAGCGCCAGCGGTGCGCTGATCGTCACGCTGTGATGCTGGATCTGGTGAAGCAGGCTCGCCATCGCTCGCGCGGGGCTAAGCGCGCAGTGGGGCGCTGTCAACGTGCTGGACTCGGGCGATGCAGCCGCTAAACGGCGCGGCATGACCAACGTGACCCCGACCCTGACACCGAAGCCGTGGATCAGCGGCATCGCCCCCTATGTTCCTGGCAAGTCCGCGGGCGCCGACGGGCGGGCGTTGATCAAGCTCAGCGCAAACGAAAACCCGCTCGGCACCAGCGATGCGGCGCGCGCAGCCTTCACCGCAGCGCAGGACGCCGCCGACGCATTATCGCGCTATCCCGACCCGGGATCCAACCTTTTGCGCGAGGCGATTGCCGCCAGGTTCGGGCTCGATCCGGCGCGCGTCATCTGCGGCAACGGGTCGGACGAACTGCTGCACCTTGCCGCCGGAACCTACGCGGGCGCGGGCGACGAGATTCTCTATGTTCGCTATGGCTTTGCGGTGTACGAGATCGCGGCCCGGCGGGTCGGCGCAACGCCCGTAGAGGCCGACGATCGAGACTATGCGACCGACGTCGACGCGCTGCTCGCCGCGGTGACCGACAAGACGCGCGTCGTCTATCTTGCCAATCCGAACAACCCGACCGGGACGCTCGCGACGCGCGAGGAGGTGACGCGGCTTCATGCAGGCTTGCCCAAGGATGTGCTGTTCGTGATCGATCAGGCCTATGCGGAATATCTGGCGCCCGACGAAGATGACGGCGGTCTTGAACTGGCAAAGACCGAGCCGAATGTCTTCGTCACCCGGACATTTTCGAAGATTCACGGTCTCGCCGCCGAGCGGATCGGGTGGGGCTATGCCGCTTCGGATGTGATTTCGGCACTGCACCGCATACGCCTGCCCTTCAACGTCACGCGCGCCGGACAGGCTGCGGCGGTTGCAGCGCTCGGCGATGACGATTTTGTAACCCGCAGCCGCGAGCATAATGCCAGCTGGCGCGCCTGGCTTGCGCGGGAGATCGAGGGGCTGGGGAATCACGGCCTGCGCGTTGTGCCGTCGGCGACAAATTTCCTGCTTGTGCTCTTCGAGGGCAGCGTGAGCGCCGAGACGGTGTATAACCGCTTGATGGACGCCGGCTATATCGTTCGCTGGCTGCCGGGGCAGGGGCTGCCGCATGCGCTGCGCATGACGATCGGCACCGAGGAAGAGACGCGGGGGCTGGCCGCGGCGATCCGCGCCGCGCTTGCGGGCTGACTGCGGCGATGGCGATCGAACGTCTTGCGGTCATCGGGCTCGGGCTGATCGGCTCCTCGATCGCACGCGCGGTCAAGGCTCGGTTGCCGGACGTGGCAGTGACCGGCTACGATGTCAGCGCCGACGTGCGGGACGAGGCGCGCTTGCTCGGCTTTTGTGACCGCCTAGCAGACGATGCAGCAGATGCGGTGAGGGACGCGGACCTTGTTATTCTGGCCGTGCCTGTCGGCGGTATGGCCGATGCGGCACGCGCCATGGCGCCGGGGCTTGCGCAGCACACGATCATCTCTGACGTCGGCTCTTCGAAGGCCGGAGTGGGCGCGGCGCTGCGCGCGGCGCTGCCCGGTCACCTCGTCATCCCGGCGCACCCGGTGGCGGGGACCGAGAACAGCGGTCCGGCCGCGGGCTTTGCGACGCTGTTCGAAGGGCGCTGGTGCATTATCACTCCCGCCCCCGATGCGCCGGGGGATGCTGTCACCGCGCTGACCGGCTTCTGGCAAGCGCTCGGCGCGACCGTCGACACGATGGACGCCGAGCATCACGACATGGTGCTTGCGGTGACGAGCCATTTGCCGCACCTGATCGCCTATACGATCGTCGGCACCGCAAGCGAACTTGAGGAAGTGACCGAGAGCGAAGTGATCAAATATTCCGCGGGGGGCTTTCGCGATTTCACGCGCATCGCGGCGAGTGACCCTGTGATGTGGCGCGACGTCTTCCTCGCGAATAAGGACGCGGTGCTTGCAACGCTGCAGCGCTTCAACGAAGATCTAACGGTGCTCCAGCAGGCCATCCGCCGCGGCGACGGCGACAAGCTTGAGGCGTGGTTTACGCGGACCCGTGCGATCCGTCGCTCCATCATCGCCGAAGGTCAGGATGATCCGGCGCCCGACTTCGGCCGGAAGCATTAGGACGAAACAAAAAAGGCGCCCGCCGAGCAGAGGGCGCCGGGAACCGTGCGGGCTTCCCGCCTTTTCAACGCGAACGGAGTTATGATGAGGCTGGCTGCTCCAGCGCCTCGGGCGGATTGAGCGCATTGATCGCGCGCCAGACGCGCGCCTCGGCCTCTTCGCGAGGAAGACCCGCAGGGATCGTTTCGCCGATCTTGTAGGTGATCGTGCCGGGCCATTTGACCCAGCGGTGGGGCGGGTAGGCGATCCCGCTGTTCACCGCGACCGGGATCACGGGCACGCCGAGCAAGCGGTACATACCGGCAAAGCCGGCGCGGAGCGGCGGCGCGAGCCCATGCGGGACGCGCGTGCCTTCCGCGAAGAGCACGAGCGGGCGGCCCGCGTCGAGCGCTGCCTTTGCGGCGGAGAGCATCGCGCGCATCGCCTTGCCCCCGCCGTCGCGGTCGACCGGGATGAGGCCGTAGAAGCGCGCCGCTTGTCCCCAGACCGGTATCGAGAAGAGCTCCTCTTTTGCGAAGACCGCGGGCCAGCGGAACAGCAAGGGCTGTTCGATTGTTTCGAACGCCCCCTCATGCTTGAAGACATAGAGGACGGGTGTGTCAGGCATCGCGCCTTCGACATTGATCCGGTGCCCGAGGATACCCCGGCATATCAGCCGATGGAAAGCGGCCCAACCGCGCACGAATGCACGCGTCGCGTGATGCGATATCGGCAGCGCGACGACCGCGCCGATCGAGCAGATGGTACTGGCGAGGACGAAGGCGAGCCAGAACAGGATCGAGCGGAGAAGGGCGATAGTATAGTTCACGGGCGGGGCTTACAGCCCGAGGAGGCCGCCCGCCAGTCCCGCCAGATATTTGTGATATTCGCGGAACAGCGTCGAGAAGGTCGGACGGCTGCGTACCGCGTCGGGGATAATCGTCACCGTATCGCCCACCGCGCGGCCGATCTCATATTCGGCGCGGCGCATGTGCCAGTCGGTGGTCACCAGGCGTACCGTCCTGTAGTTGCGCCGCGCAACCCAGCTTGCGACCTCGGTTGCGTTCGAGCGCGTATCCTCGGCCTCAAAGCCGAGCGCGATGCAGCAATCGAACAGCTTTTGCGGCCGTTCATATTCCGCGGCGAGTTCGCGCGGCTTCACCTCGCGGGCGACACCGCTGATCAAGAGCCGCTTCGCCTGTCCCTTCTCCAGAAGCTCGAGTGCGCGGTCGATCCGCCCAGGTCCGCCGGTCAGCACGACAATCGCATCGGTCGTCTGCGGCGGCGCCGGCATCGGCGGCAGCAGCGCGAACCAGGCGAAGCCGAGCACCCAGACCAGGAAGAGGAGGGAAATCAGGCGCTTGATCATAAAATCTTCTTGAGCGCGGCGAGCAGCGTCTGGCGCGCCGTCAAAGCAGCCAGCGCGATAGCCAATAGCGGCAGCGCCAGCAAGAGCGCCCAGCCTGTGGCGCCCAGGGACGCGGTGGCGGCAAGCCCCGCGGTCACCCTCGCCCATTGCCAGCCGATGAGCAGCAATATCGCTGCTGCAACCGCAGTGCCGAGCGCGATGCCATAGGCGGTGTCGATCGCGATGCGGCGCTGGAAAAGTCGCGCGATCTGACGGTCGGTTGCGCCGATCAGGTGCAACATCTCAATCGTTGCATAGTGGGTGCCGAGCGCCGCGCGCGCGGTCATGATGACCACTGCCGCGCTGGCAAGAACCATCAGTACCACCAGCGCGCCCGCGACCCAGGCGAGCGAACGGATTAGCCGCGCGACCGGGCCTAGCCACTCGGCGTGCGGAATGATCCGGGCGCCTGGCGCGATCTCGGCGACCAGCGCGCGCAACTGCTCAAGCTGTCGGGCACGCTCGCCGCCCACGAAATCGACGTCGACCAGGGCGGGCAGGGGCAACGACTTGAGCACGGGGTCGTCGCCATTCTCGCCGCCAAACCATTGGCCAAGCGTTGCAAGCAGTTCGGCCGGCTCGACTGCCCGTGCGGCGCGAACGTAGGGCTCGGTGGCGGCGGCGCGACGCAGCGCCAAGGCCTGCTCGGCGCGGGTGACCGGATTGGGGGTGACGATCTGCACCGTTACCCGCCCCGCGATCGCGTCGCCGATCGCATTGGCCGAACGGGCAAGCCCGATGCCGGCCGCAGCTGCGAGCAGCGTCAGCATCATCAGGATCGCGATGACCCACGGGGTCGGTCCTGACAGGCGGCGGTCTGGGAGCAGGCGGCGGTGCTGGATTGGAACGCGCGGGATGATCATGACGTCACGCCCGATTTGGCGGATAGCGCAGCGCGCCAGTCGGATCAGCGAGCCGCCCCTTTTCGAGCCGCATCATCTGCGCATTGTCGATACGGCTGATCAGGTGGATGTCGTGCGTTGCGACGACGACGGTAGTGCCAAGTCGGTTGAGGGCCTCGAACAGTCCCAAAAGTCGCATTGCCATATCAGGGTCCACGTTACCCGTAGGCTCGTCGGCCACGAGCAATTGGGGGCGCGCGATCACCGCGCGGGCGATTGCGACGCGCTGCTGCTCGCCGCCCGATAGCGTCGCGGGGCGCGCCTCGGCCCGCTCGCTGAGCCCGATCCAGCTCAGCATCTCGCCGACCGGGCCGGCGAGATCCTCTTCGCTCACCCCGGCGATGCGCAGCGGCAGCGCGATATTGTCGCGCGCCGACAGGTGGGGGATCAGACGGAAATCCTGAAAGACGACGCCGATGCGCCGCCGAAATCCGGGGAGGCGGTGACGCGGCATGGAGACGAGGTCTTCGCCGAACAGCCGCACGATCCCGCGGCTCGGCCGCTGCGCCAGATAGAGCATCTTGAGGAGCGACGTTTTCCCTGCACCTGACGGCCCTGTGAGAAAGTAGAAGCTTCCCGGCTGCAGGTTGAAGCTGATGTCGGACAGAATCTCGGCATCGGGGCCGTAGCGCAGGCCGACGCTGTCGAACTCGACCATCGGCCCGCCCGGACGGGGAGCTGCTGCGTCCGTCATGGCGTCAACCACATGCAGCGACGCGCTGCTGGCCGGAAATACAGGGGAGCCTCCACGCTCATGTCCTTGGCTGTTACACGGCTCTTCAGCGAGGACAAGCGCCTATCCGCCCGCGGGAGAGTGACGCGGCGCTTGCCAGCGCGGGGCGCAGCGTGTTTAGAGGAGGTCATGATCCTCGCCTGTCCGTCCTGCCATACCCGCTATGTTGTGCCCGATACGGCGATTGGACCCAATGGCCGCACCGTACGCTGTGCCAATTGCCGCCACAGCTGGTTCCAGGAGCCTGCAGCAGCCGCTCCGGCCGTTTCGCCCGGTCCACGCGCGCAAGACGCGGACGCTGCCCGCTCCCCGTCACCAAGCCCCGATCCGGTGCGAGGAACGGATGACGGGCCGTCGCCGGCGCCGGTCGCACCGCCTCCGATGCCGCCCGCTGCAGAGGCCATCGACGAGGTCGTCGCCTCGCCGCCCCCTCCGCCTGAAGCCTTCGCCGCAGCGGCGGAACCGGCGTCGAGGCCGGCGCCCGCCTTTCCTTCCGACGAACCGCTGCCCTTTCGCCGGCCGCGCCGCAACCCGGCCAAACGATGGACGATGATCGCCGCGAGCGCGGCTGTGCTGATGGTCAGCGCGACGGGTGCGCTCCTCTACTTCGGTTTGCCGAGCTGGGCGCAGGGGCTCGGGCTGCCCGGCGCGATCGATGAGCCCGACCTTGTCATTGAGCTTCCCCCCAATCAGGACCATCGCGAACTCGCCGACGGCACCATCTATTTCGCAGCGTCGGGGGTGATCATCAACCCGACCGACCGCGAGCAGCGCGTACCGCCAATCCTTGCTGAGCTGCGCGACGCGCAGGGGACGATCGTCTATAGCTGGACGATCAAGCCGCCCGTGCGGACATTGCCGCCAAACGAGAAAGTCAATTTCAGCGAAGCCAAGCTCGATATCCCCCGCCGAGCGACCCAGCTGACGGTGAGCTGGGCGCTGCCAAAAGGCTGAACATTCGCGGCGTTATCGTGACGTCACGGCGTCACAGGCTCAATGCGGCAGCGAGGGACAGCGCAAAGCTGGTCACCGTCGCGGTGATGATTGGCGCGAAGCTGCGCCAGCCTTGATCAAGAAGCAGATGCAGCCGCGCCTTCATCGCTGTGGCGACGATTGCGAGGAGCAGCAGGGCGTGCGCCATGGTCGCGGCCCCGTCCCGCAGTGGCCCGGGGAGGGGCATGAGCGAATTGAAAGCGGCAAGCGCGAGGAAGCCGAGGATGAACCAGGGCAGACGCAGCGGAATGCGCGCTTTGGCTGTGGCCGTAACGCCGCTGCGGCCGAGCCAGAGACCGACGAGCATCAGCATCGGCGCCAGCAGCGCGACGCGCGTGAGCTTGACGATCGTCGCAACCTCTCCAGCCTGCTGCGAGAAAGAGAAGCCGCCGCCGATTGCTTGCGCGACGTCGTGGATCGATGCGCCGATCAGGAAGCCTGCCTGTGTGTCGGAAAGGCCGAACTGCGCCGCGAGCACGGGGTAAAGCGTCATCGCGAGCGCGCTCGCGACCGTGATGCCGACAAGAGTCAGTGTGAAGCGCGCCTGATCGACGCGCTTGTCCCCGACCAGCGAATAGAGGGCAAGTGCGGCCGAGGCACCGCAGATCGCGGTCGCTCCGCCAGCGAGCAGCGCGGCGTGGCGGTCCTGGTGGAACCATCGTGCGCTCACGACGGTGGTCACAATGACGGCGAGCATGATGAGGAGGAGCAATGCGAAGGGGCGCGGGCCGAGCTCGGAGAGCTGCAAGGCGGTAATCCTCGCGCCGACAAGGACGATGCCGACGCGCAGCGCGGTCTGCGACATCAGATCGAGCCCCGCGTGCGTACGACGATCCTGCGACAGGAAGGAGAGTGCAAGGCCTATGAGAAGGCCCATCAGGACGATTGGCACGGCATAATGATCGGCGAGCCATGCGGCGGCAAGCGCAGCAATCGCGGTGACGAGCCCGCCGGGCAGATAGTCGCGCCAACGCCGCGTGGCAGGGTGCGCCGTCTCGAGCTGCAACTCTCCATAGAGGTCGGCTGCCATCGGCCAGCGCTGTTCGGAAATTGCCACGCACAGTCCCCCAGGGTTCGGCGCAGCCGCGTTTTGCACATCCTGCTACCGATACGCAATGCGCAATCGGGATCGTTATTCGATTGCTGGCGCGATCCTGGCTTGCTAAGGGCGCGCTCTACCGGCACCCGTAGCTCAGCTGGATAGAGCGTCGCCCTCCGAAGGCGAAGGCCACAGGTTCGAATCCTGTCGGGTGCGCCAAAATCTACCAATAAAATCAGTGGCTCATGGTAGATTTGACTGCTCTCCGCTACTGTTTCTTCAAGCTGAAACACCCGTTTCGTGCCGAAATGGCCGCAGATGTCCGAGTTTCCGCCCGAAGGGACGGCGGGCATCGCGGCCTATCTCAACGCTATCTTCGATGAACGAAAGAAGTGAGCGGCGCAGCTCATTGGCATAATATGCCAATTATGCTATGAAAGCTCCAGCGCAATCGAGAGAGGTTCAGCTATGCCGACGCGAAACGTGGTTCTGACTGATCACCAGCAGGACGTGATCGAAACGCTGGTCGAGTCCGGTCGTTATCAGAATGCGAGCGAAGTGCTGCGCGAAGGTCTGCGGCTCGTCGAGCAGCGCGAGCGCGAGGATGAAATCAAACTTGAAGCCTTGCGCCAAGCCGCACAAGTCGGCCTAGCCGATCTGGCGACGGGCCGCTTCACCGATATCGAGCCTCACGGCATCGACGCGCTGATGGCGAGGTTGAGCGACGAGGCAGGCCGGCGCGCGCGCGTCTGATGCGGACTATCCGCCTTACCGCCGCCGCTGAAGCCGACATAATCGAGATTCTGGAACATTCGGAACGCGAGTTCGGACCCGCGGCGCGCGAACGCTATGACAGGTTGATGCGGTCTGCGCTGCGCGATCTCGCCGAAAGTCCTACCCGACCCGGAAGCGCGGCGCGGCGCGAACTTGGCGACGACATTCGTTCCTGGCATCTCCGGCTAAGCCGCGAGCGCGCCAAGGTGGACGGCCTCGCGGTGCGGCGGCCTCGGCATCTTCTGCTCTATGCGCTCATCGGCGACGATGTGGTCGGTATCCTCCGCGTGTTGCACGATGCGATGGAGTTGCATCGTCACATCGATCCGGCAATCACATTTCCGCCGAGCGACTGACGCCCGCAGTGAGAGGGCCGATTGATTTATCGAGCGAATGACTCGGTCTGGTCTTCACGCCGGTGATTGCAATGCTCAGCCGTCGATTGCAGCGTTCGGCTTGTCTCTTTATTTCGATATTGACATGATTTCCGTTGCGTGGCGCGCAACTGGCAGCCGCCGCGTGGAGACCCTGCCAGGCATTATGAACGCCAGTCCGTGCAGGACGGGCGGTCGAACCGGACGAGGGAGCCCAATGCGGCGCCTGAACGGCGGCGCAGCGCTGGATGACGACACAGGCTGGTTTCGACCGGCACTGTTGGTCGTGCCGTGCGGATCATCATTGTGTCCATTTCTTCCTTCGATTGACGGGACCGGGCGTCCGCCGTTGTCGGTTTCGTCAGCTTGCCACAATGCGCCGGGCGCCGTCGCCGAAGGAGCGAGCGTGTGCGGTCCGTCAGAAGGCGGTGCGAGCCTCAATCCCGGCGGTTTCCTTCGCCGCGCCGCACAGAATCTGCTGATCGATCGCGCTCGCGAGCGAAAGCGCGACAACGTCGTGCTGCTTCCCCTTGAGGAAGAGCGAGACACCGCTAGCGCGCCGGAACAGGAGCATGTCGAGTAGCGGGGCTTCTTCCTGCCGGGGCTTCGCGAGCACCGGAATCGGACGATCCTGAAATGGGGATCGATTCTGCCGCAGTGCTGTCCGGCTTTGCACTGGGTATCGCCGCGCATTCGCAGTTACCGTCGGAGCCGCAGCGCGAACTCGGTGCGCACCCAAAGGGTCCGACGCGATGAGCCCGTGGATGACCGGTCTGGTCGAGAGATGGACAATATTGGTATCGCTGTCATTCTTCTTGAAAACCAGTCCCGCCGATCCCGTCGGACCTGGTCACGCCGCCAATTGGGGATTCGGTGAGCAGGTGCAAGGTGATGCTTGTTGGCGTTCTGGCCGCGGGCACATGCTGTTATGCGGGCGGTGTTCTGCGTGGCCCGTCCGTGGGCACGCGCGAGGCCCCCTCGCTTCTATCTCGGTAGATCGCAGCTCGTGCCAGAAGCATGAGCGTGACAGGCGTTGTCAGCGTGACGAAAACGCCAATCAGGATTTCATGAATGACGGGGCGCGATTGAAGGACCGAGAAACTCACCATCGATGCGGCGAGGATCAGGGCGGCGCCGAGCGTGGTCCCCAGTGTCGGAGCGTGCACCCGCTCATAAAAGCTCTTCAGCTGAAGCAAGCCCAAGGTTCCGATGAGTGTCGTCGTGGCTCCTGTCAGCAGGAGGAGGCCGACGATCACTGCTGCCCAGGTCGGAAGGTCCGGTCCCTGAATCATTCGATCACTTCTCCCCGCATCAGAAACTTGGCGAGCGCGACCGTTCCTGCAAATCCCAGGAGGCCAATGGCCAGCGCTGCTTCGAAATAGAGGCTTCTCCCGGTCTGGATCCCGTAAGTAACGAGAAGCAGCGTCGCCCCCAGATAAAGCGCATCGAGGCCGAGCACACGGTCTTGTGCTCGCGGTCCGCGCGCCATGCGATAGGTGGCGCACAGCATCGAAAGTCCAAGGAGGATCTGCGAGGAGGTGATGACGAGCGCGAGAAACAACGTGCTCATTCGAAAATCTCCAGAAGAAGCCGTTCGTAACGATCCTTGATGAACCTTATCCATGTCTCCTCGTCGATCAGATCAAGCACATGGATAAGGATGACGTGCCGCCGCGCGTCATGCTGCACCCAGAGCGTCCCGGGTGTTGCCGTGATAATGACCGCCAGTACGGCGAGAGCATAAGGATTGCGAAGCTCCACCGGCAGGTGAAGAAAGCCCGAGTGGCGCTCGGCAGGCTTGAACAATATGATCCGGGCAACCGCAAAGTTGGACCGCACGATATCCGCCAGGACCAGGCCTGCAAGACGGAATATCGCCAAACTCGGCCGGAAGCCGGTGGGTTCGGGCTTAAGCGAGAGCATCGTGCGCGAGACTAACGCCGCGACCAGGCCGCCGAGGAGCACGTGGCCCGGCGAAAAGCCGGTGAGCAGGATCCACATGACGAAGAGCGCCAGGGTCAGCACAGGATATGGAAAGAGGCGGTTCATCGTGCGCCGCCTCCCTGCACGGCAGGCCCCGCCGCTTCGATATAGCTGCCGGGGTCATGAAGCGCGCCGGCAGTGGCTTGCATGAAATCCATGGCGGGGCCGGCCGCGAGCATCAACGTCAGGCATACTGTGAGAAGGAGACCGATCGGCGTCACCTCGACAAGACTGAGGCGCGACGGAGAATCCTCCCCGGGCGTCCAGAGGCGATCGATCCCGGCACGCGTCATGGCAATCGTCGTCGCCAGTCCTGACAGGATGATGAGGGCAATTAATGCCCAATGCGAGAGAGCAATGGAGACGTGGCGGAACAGCGCATCGATGAGCGCGAATTTTGCGATGAAGCCCGACAAGGGGGGAAGCCCGGCAAGAAGCAAGGCGCAGAAAATGAACCCGCCACCCAAAATCGCGATCGTTCCCGGTATGATGACGCCCTCTTCGGTTTCCTCCTCCTCGATGGCACCGACATATTCGTCGTCGAAGACCGGCTCGGAGATGCCCTCGATTATATCCGCTTCGTCGGCGTGACGCTCCACGGGTTCGATAAGGAGGTAGAGCGCGCTGACCGCGAGCGTTGAACTGACGAGATAGAAGAGCAGCGCGGCTGTAAGCGCTTCGCCGCCGATTCCGATCGCGGATAGCAATATGCCCGACGATACGAGAACATAATGACCTGCAATGCGGGTCAAATGACGCGCGGCAAGGATACCGACGATGCCGAATACCATCGTCGCGAGCCCCGCGTAGAGCAGTGCGTCGTTGGCAAAGCCTGCAGCGCCTCCCGAATCCTTCCCGAAGAGCAGGAACGACAGGCGCAGGATGACGTAGATGCCAACCTTGGTCATGATAGCGAATACCGCCGCGACCGGAGGCGAGGCGGCCGCATAGGTCCGCGGCAGCCAGAAGCAGAGGGGCCAGATGCCCGCTTTGACCAGAAAGGCCACGCCGAGGATTGCGGCGCCGGCCTCCAGGAGGGCCAGATTCTCGTCGGCCGCCGAACTGAGGCTGACCGCAAGATCAGCCATATTGAGGGTACCGGTGACCGAATAAAGGAGCGCAACGCCAACGAGGAACAGCAGCGAGGCGGCGATATTGATGGCGATATAATGAAGACTGGCGCTGGTCCGCTCGGTGCCCGATCCATGCAGGATGAGCCCATAGGAGGCCGCGAGCAGGACTTCGAAAAAGACGAAAAGATTGAAGATGTCGCCGGTGAGGAAAGCGCCGTTGATTCCCATCAAGAGCAGCAGGAACAGCGCGTGGAAACGCGGCCCCGATCGATCCCAGCGCGCGGTGGCATAGAAAAGAGACGTAAAGCCGAGGATGCTGGTCAGCAGCAACATCATCGCCGACAGGCGATCCGCGACCAGCGTGATGGCGAAGGGCGACGGCCAATCACCGATCCGGTAGGCGACAGGCCCGCTTTCGCGCGCCGACCATAAGAGGAGGGCGGCAGCCCCGACCAGAAGCGCGGAGACGCCGAGGCTCAAGATCCGCTTGGCGGTTCGGCGGCGCTCGTCCATCGAGAGCATGAACGCGCTCGCCACCAGCGGCAGCAGGATGGGGACGATGACCAGATGTGCAAGCCAGCCCGTCACGCCTCCCCATCCTCCCCATCGACATGGTCGGTACCCGTCAAACCGCGCGAGGCCATCAGCACGACGAGAAGCAGCGCGGTCGTGGCGAACGAGATGACGATGGCGGTCAGCACCAGCGCTTGAGGCACGGGATCGGCATAGGCCGCCGGATCCGCCGCGCCTTTGCCCACGATCGGGGGGGCGTCGGTGCGCAGGCGTCCAGCCGCTATGATGAAGAGATTGACGGCATAGGAGAGCAGCGAGAGTCCAAGGATCACCTGGAAGGTGCGCGGGCGGAACAAGAGCCAGAGCCCCGACGCGGTGAGGATGCCGATGGCAAGCGAGAGGACGATTTCCATCAGGCCGTCCCATCCGCAGGCGAGGGGTGTCTCTCGGCCTCCCCCTTTCTCTTGAGCGGAGACCGGATCGACTGGTGCGCGAGCGCGATCAAGATCAGCACGGTCGTACCGACGACGACGGCGAAAACGCCGATGTCGAAAAGCAGCGCGCTGGCGATGGGGATGTCGCCGATGAGTGGGATCCTAAGATAGCTGAAATGGCTGGTGAGGAAGGGGTAGCCGCCGATCCATGCCGCGATGCCGGTTCCGACCGCGAGCAGCAAGCCGAGGCTGATCCAGCGAAGCGGACGGATATCGAGGTGGGCTTCGACCCATCGCGTCCCCCCTGCCATATAGAGGAGGAGAATGGCGATCGAGGCGGTCACCCCGCCTGCAAAGCCGCCGCCCGGCAGGTCGTGCCCGCGCATCAGCAGATAGATGGCAAAGGTCAGGATCACGGGGAACAGCCATTGCATGATGATCCGCGGAACGAAGAGATAATGGATGAGCGTGTCGCCGTGCGAGCGCTCCTCGTCGTCGCGGTCGAAGTCGTTCTGGCGCTGCTGCTGATGCGGCAGCTCGACGCTCTCGGGTGCCGGCCGGAAACGCCTGAGCAGCGTGAACACCGTCAGCGCGACGATGGCGAGCACGGTGATTTCGCCGAGCGTATCGAAGCCGCGAAAATCGACGAGAATGACGTTGACCACATTGGCTCCGCCGCCGCCCGGGTACGCATTCTCGACAAAATAGCGCGAAATGCTCGGGGCGCTCGGCCGCGTCATCATCGCATAGGAGAGTGCGGCCATTCCGATGCCGCCCGAAACTGCAAGCAGCAGGTCGCGGCTGCGGCGCAGGCGAACGCTCCAGGGTGTGCGCGCCTCGGGCCAGATATCGGGCTGGCGCAGCGGCAGCCATCGAAGACCGAGCAAGAGGAGCACGAGGGTGATGATCTCGACAAGCAACTGCGTAAGACCAAGGTCGGGCGCGGAAAGCCAGATGAAGCTGATGCAGGTGGCGAGGCCTGCCCCGCCGATCAACGACAACGCGACGAGACGGTGGAATTTGGCCTGCCATGCCGCGCCGACGGCGCAGAGCGAGCCGATGGTCCACAGCAGGGCAAACACCGGATCGATCAAGGCCACCGGTTGCGAGCCCGGGCGGTAGTCGAGGAAAAGAAACGGCAAGGTTCCAACCAGGATCGCCGTTCCGATCAGAAGCCGCAACTGGACTTGCAATTTGGTCGTACCGAGCAGGTCCTGAAGCGTTCGCGCCCAGTCGATGATGGCCGCCAGCGCCGCTTCGAAGGTGCGCCGGGCTTTCAGGCGGCCGATGAGCGGCGAGCGCTCCACAGCATTAAGGCGCGCGCCGTAGCGCCCATAAGCAAGCGCTCCCCCGACCAGTGCGATGAGGCTCATGAGCAGCGGCGGGTTGAACCCGTGCCAGACCGCGAGGCTGTAAGCCGGCGTTTGTTCACCCAAGACGGCACCCACGGCGAGCGCGAGAAGGGGCCCGATCGTGAGGCCGGGCAGGATACCCACGAGCAGGCATGCAAGCACGAGTATCTCGATCGGAAAGCGCATCCAGTGCGGCGCCTCGCGGGGGGAATGGGGAAGGTCCACGGGCGGCGGTCCGAAGAATGACTGGTGAATGAAGCGGATCGAATAAAAGACGCTGAACGCGCTTGCGAGGGTAGCCAAAATGGGAAGGGCGGCATCGAGTATCGTCCCGCTGTGCGCCTCGAGAGCTTCGGCAAGAAACATCTCCTTCGACAGAAATCCGTTGAGTAGCGGGACACCGGCCATGGCAGCCGCGGCGACCATCGCGAGCGTTGCGGTGATCGGCATGAACCGGGCGAGACCGCTGAGGCGCCTCAGGTCGCGCGTCCCGGTTTCGTGGTCGATGATGCCGGCTGCCATGAATAGCGAAGCCTTGAAGGTCGCGTGATTGAGCGTGTGGAAAATGGCAGCGACCGCGGCGAGCGGGCTGCCCAATCCCAGAAGAAGGGTGATGAGCCCGAGATGACTGATCGTCGAATAGGCGAGGAGGCCTTTGAGATCCTGCTGAAAGATCGCGGACCATGCTCCCACGAGCAAGGTCGCAAGGCCTGCGGTTGTGACAATGAGGTACCAGCTTTCGGTTCCCGAAAGGACGGGCCACAGGAGGATGAGAAGAAAAATGCCCGCCTTCACCATCGTCGCGGAGTGAAGATAGGCCGACACCGGCGTCGGCGCGGCCATCGCGTGCGGCAGCCAGAAGTGGAACGGAACCTGCGCGCTTTTCGTAAATGCGCCGAGCAGGATAAGGATCAGCACCGGCAGATAGGCGCCGTGCGCCCGGACGGTCGATCCCGCCGCTAGCACGGTGTCGACGTCGTAACTGCCCGTGATCCGGCCGAGCAGCAGGAAGCCGATGAGCATACAGACGCCGCCGAGGCTGGTCACGATCAGGGCCATTCGGGCGCCGTCGCGAGCGGCCTGATTGTGATGCCAATAGCCGATGAGCAAGAAGGAAAAGAGGCTGGTCAGCTCCCAGAAAAAAGCGAGCTGGATCAGATTGCCCGAGAGGACGATGCCGAGCATCGCGCCCATGAAAGCCTGGAGGAAGGCGAAGAAGCGCGGAACGGGATCCTTCGGCGACATGTAGTAGCGGGCATAGAGGATCACCAGCGCGCCCATGCTGAGCACCAGCAAGGCGAAGAGCCACGTAAAACCGTCGAGCCTCAGCGTGAACTGGAGGCCGAGCGAGGGAAGCCAGGCGGCTTCGAGACGCACGATCTCGCCTCCCGCGATAGCGGGGTAGAAGGCAGCAAGCAGCCCGACTCCGGCAAGAGCGATGGTGCCGGCGAGGGCAGAAGCCCAATTCCGCCCCGCCTGCGGCAGGGCAGCCGCAATCATGCTGCCTAAAAAGGGAAGGCTCACCACCGCCAAAAGGTAGCGCGGGTCATTCATCGGGTGTGACAGGCTCCTGCGGCTCGCGAGATAATTTTCGTCTTAGAGAGGCGCACCGCGTCAAGGCAAGACCGCGAGTGGCCTGCGTGCGGGGCACGGCCGCGGTTTGCTATTTGTCAGCGCTGCCGACGATGAGAAGGTCGCCCGAATGGTTCTCGAGCAGCTTCCTTTCGGTGCTGCCGATGATCGCTTCAAAGAGAACGCCGTGGCCATGGCTTCCAACGACCGTGAGATCCGCGAAATGGTCTTCGGCAAACTCGCTGATGAGGCGTTCGACAGCGCCGGTCTCCACCACGAGATCGAGGCGCGCTGCAAGATCGTCGCTTATGCGCGGATCCGCGACGATCTCCGCGAGCATGTGAGAGCGCAGATCATAATCGGTTTCGAGGTCTGCGGGAGCTGCCGCAGAGGGAACATCGTGGGCGTGGAACAGCGTAAGGCGCGCGCGCGGGAACAAGCTTGCCGAGGCAAGCAGCGCCTCCCGCGCCCCAGGCGAGCGGTCGGTTGCAACGATGATGTTGCGGTAAGGACCAGCGGGTCGATCGTGCACGACCAGCAGGGGAACCGAAAGGGTCCGGATCAACCGCTTTGCGGTGCCCCCGAGCAGGAGGCTACCCAGGATGGCGCTCCGGCCGACACCTACAATGACCAGATCGCAGCCTTCTTTCACTGCAATCGACTGCAGTTCGGCGGCTGGGTCGCCGCTCGCTACAAGGATGTCCGCCGCGACGCCGCTGGCTGCCAGATGCGACTCCAGTGTCCGGCGCGCGCGCCGGGCCGGTGACACGGGGCGCCTTCGTCCCCTCGGCTCGAGCATATGCTCGGGGCCGGGTTCGACGATTGTCGCCGCAATCAAACGGGCGTTCCATTCGCCCGCCATCGCAATCGCGCGGTCGAGGGCGCGGTCGCATCGGCAACTGAGGTCGGTGGCGAGAAGAATGACCTTCGGCTGTTCCCCGGAATGATCGTTCATGTTCGTCATTCTTCTTCCTTCTGCGCGCCCATCTCTTGCGGCGCGGTGACGTTCGCCCTCCGCATAGCACGGCGTTGCGCCGACCTGCGACGCAATCGAAGGCGGTGTCCGGAAAATCTTGGGTCGCAAGCGACGCAGAGCAGGGGAAAAGGGGCTTGCATGCCGACACGTTGGGGGCCGGTTGGCCGGAAGTCAAACGCATGTACCGCGCCGCTATGTGACATCGCGTGCAATTTGGTCGTTTCGCCGGCGCATGCTATAGGAAATTCTATGATGTGTTTTTCGGCACTTCGTTTCCTGGCTCATGCTGGCAGCCTGCTCACGCGTGGCGTGGCCTCGGCGCGGCGGCGCCCTGCCTGAGGCGCAGGGCTACGCCGACCCCGAGGCTCTCGCCGGGCTGTTCTCCCGGCCTTTCGCACATTCGATAGAT
Organism: Sphingopyxis flava; assembly: GCF_900168005.1. Taxonomy (GTDB): domain Bacteria; phylum Pseudomonadota; class Alphaproteobacteria; order Sphingomonadales; family Sphingomonadaceae; genus Sphingopyxis; species Sphingopyxis flava. Next base: position 154,729 of record NZ_FUYP01000005.1, on the reverse strand, counting down.
TGCGGCCCGCAGCCCAGCGGGTCGGAAATGGCGCCTGTGCGCCCGGAGTTTTCCATGAGCCATTTGGTGTCTGAGGCTGAAGCCTTCGGCATTTTGCAAGCGCGCCGCGCGCAACTCGTCAAGGCGGCTGCCTCGGCATTGGCCGGGGTGGTTTCCCCCGACGATGCCGCGCAAACCGCCGCAACATTGCTGGAAATGATGATCGCCGCCTACGAAGGCTCGCAAGCCCCCTCCAGCGGGGTCGAGGCGCTGCCGCGCAAGGCCTTTATCGTCTTCGGCGACAATCTTGTGCCGCTGCTCAAGGACATTGTCGGTGAACCGCCCGTCGGTTTTCTCTCGCGCTGCGTCGACGCCTATTGGCGGAGCGCCGCGTCGGTGCTCGAGCCAGCCTGACGTCCAAGCCGATCACCGGAGCCGGACCGCATCGCTTCGGCGCCGCGTCCTGAAGAGCAAGCCGGAAGAGGGATCGACGTGGATCGGGGCCGAAGGCGGCGTCGATCCGATCGAAGGGCCCCGCCGCACTGGGCTCAGCCCCCAAAAGCTTCGCCCTTTTTCGTACGGGTTCGGCCGTCTTTCAGGAGAGGCCGGCCGCCACCTGACAAGGAGATATTGCGTGAACATATTTTTGGCGCAGCAGTCGCTGTTTGGCCTTTTGATCCGAAAGGCTGCATCGCGTGCAAGCGCGATGCTCGCCGATCCCGTGGATGCCCCGCGCTTGCGGACCCCATCGGATTGCGGGATGACCGAAATCGAACGGCTGGAACATTCGGTCCTTGCCGAGGACCAACTGCTGGCTGTCGCCCTGCGGCTGATCGCTGGGCCGGCGGCGCCGTCCGCGATCGAGGCTGCGCTTGATAATTTCTTTGCGACCCCTCCTGGCCGGCTCGCGGTGGAGGCGCAGCGACGCGCCGTCTTCCAAAATGGGAAGGGGCAGCCGCTCGCGCTCGGACCCGCCTGCAAGATTGCCGAGGCAATCGAAGAACGTCTCGAGCGGGAAGCAGACAGGTCCCTCGAGACTCTCGAAGCCTATGCGGATCTTTACAGCGATCTGTGGTGTGATCCCAGGATTGCGGCGCCCGTCACCGTCCGACGCGAGATGCTCGCGCTTGTGAACGCCCTCCATGAGCGCTGTGCTCGCACAAGAGCAGCCGAGAGGCAGGAGATGGACCCATGAGTCGCATTCCGCAGAGGCCGCGGCCGGAAGCCCGGCCCTTCAACCTTCGATGTCGTAGCAGGTTCCTTCTTATCATCGCCTTTAGCGTGATTTTCGCAGCCACGTGCTGGCTCGTGGGGACAATATTGAGGGCCGCACCATGAAAGGATGGAGTTTGAAAATGTCCAATCTGGCGGGTCTGTCGTTGAGCTGGACCTATACGCTTGAAGAGATATTGGGGCTTGTTCTCGTTGCGGGGATCGTGGGCCTTTACAGCCTCATGTTCGCATTCACCGAACGCAACTGGCGCGGCTGGCTGGTTTCGGCCTGCCTATCCTTCGCGGCGATGGCGTGGCTGATCGCTGCAAGCTCGTCAGCACAACCCGCAAATGCGAGCGACACGAGGACGGCAGCATCTCATCTCGTTTCGGCGCCCGTCTGACCCGTGGCGCGGCAAGGCGCCAGGGTCCGGGCCGCAGCTGCAAGCGCAGACGGACAAATATGCGTCTGCCGGCGATCCATGCGATGCCGAGCGCCTCGCTGTCGGAAGACGGCTTGCCTTGGCGGCGAATCAGACGAGCGTCGTCGTGATGGGCAGTCCGTCTTTCAGCGTCCGGGTGACCGGGGTGCGCTCGGCGATGTCAGCGAGACGGGATTTTTGCACATCGTCGAGACCTGCAATGGAAAGTGTGCGATCGATGTGCATCGCACCGGGTCCGCCCGAGAGGCGAAGGCCAACCTCGACCGATTGAAGCGGCCATTGCTTGCGGTCCGCGTACATGCGCAGCGTAATCGCGGTGCATGCGCCGAGGCTGGCGAGAAGCAGGTCATAGGGGGCGGGGCCGGCGGCGCCTCCCCCGAGGCCGGGAGGCTCGTCGGATACCAGCTTGTGGCCGCCGACCTCGATCTCGGTACGATAGCGGTCCTTGCCGATACGTGCGGTGCCCATGGCCATGCTTTTTCTCCTGCTGCGGCCCCGCGCAAATCTCTCACGCTCCCTCGGTGGGGGCAAGCCTCATCGCCAGGCGGTGTCGCCGGGAAGGCCGAGCCGCTCGGCTGCCTGCCACGCCGGGGATCCGCGATCCTTGATGCGATCGGCAAGCTTTGCCATCGCGCCGACCATCAGTCGGTCGCGCCGGCCAAGATCGTAGCGCGGGCCGAGTTCGAGCCGCGCGCGCACTGCGGGAGGCAATAGCGAGACTGCAGCGCGCGCGAGCGACTTGTGCAGAAAAGACGGCACCGAGGGCGCGGCGCGGCCCGACCCGATGATGTCGAGAAATTCGGTGACGATCGGGTGCGGCTCGAAACGCGGCAGCAATTCTTCCATCATTTCCAGAAAGTCGGCCTCTGACCTTGGTGTTCGGGTCACGCCATAGAGTAGCGCGACGGGTTCGCCCTCGCGCCAGAAGCGCGCCTGGTCGGCGGCCGAGAGCGGCGCCACGAAGCGATGATAGGCATTGAGAAAGCCATATTGCGCGGTTGCATAGACCCAATTGAGCAACTCGGTGTCGAGCGCCGAATAGGTCTCGCCTCCCGGCGTGGTTCCCGACACCTTGGCGTGCATGCGCCCCACGCCCCCGATCACCCGCCGCGCCGCGCTGGCGGGTGCATAGACGCCGGCCATCGCCGCCATGCCCGTGCGCTGCGAGCGGCCGATCGGGTCGGCCTTGTAAGTCGAATGATCCCAGACCCCCGACCGGATGCGGGCGTCGGCAAATTCGAGCAGCACTGCCGCAACCCCGCCGATGGCGAGCGCGACGGGATTTTTGAATACCCTCCACTGCACCGAATCGGGCGCGACAAGCGCGGGTTCTCCCTCGGGGCTGGTAAAATCGATCGCCATTGCGGCGGGACGACGGAGAATCGGCTTCATGGGCGCCTCCGTGTGGCGATTGACCTTCGGGATTTAATCGTTATCAGATGTGATAATTGATGGCAACGGGTGGAATGATGAACCTCGAATGGAGCGATGCCGAAGCCGAATTCGCGCGCGAGATGCGAGCGCTGCTCGAGCGCGAACTGACGGCGGACCTCCGTGCCGGCGCGGCGGGTATGACCAGCGTCTACGCTGATCATGGCGTGTCGATGGCCTGGCAGTCGAAGCTCCATGCGCAGGGTCTTGCCGCGCCGCACTGGCAGCCCGAGCACGGCGGGCGCGACTGGAGTGCGGCCCAATTCTACCTATGGGCGCGCGAGCGCGCGCGCTCCGGTGCACCTCCGCTCTCGCCGATGGGGATTCACATGGTCGCCCATGTCATCGCGGCCTTCGGAACCGAGGAGCAGAAAGCCTGGTTCCTGCCGCGTATCCTGTCGGGCGAGGTCTTCTTCTGTCAGGGTTATTCAGAACCGGGCGCGGGGTCCGATCTCGCGGCACTTCAGATGAGCGCGGTTGCCGATGGTGACGATTTCGTGCTCAACGGATCGAAAATCTGGACCACGCACGCGAGCGAGGCCAACTGGATTTTCTGCCTCGTCCGGACCTCGAAGGGCGATCGGCCCCAACAGGGGATCACCTTTCTGCTCGTTCCCATGGATCAGCCGGGGGTGACGGTTCGCCCCCTGACGATGATCTCAGGCGAAACGATCCAGACCGAGATCTTCTTCGATAATGCGCGGTCATCGAAGGCCAATGTGATCGGCGCGGTGGATCGGGGCTGGACCGTCGCCAAATATCTGCTCGAGTTCGAGCGAGGCGGGTCCGCGCACGCCCCGGCGCTCGCGATGCGAGTCGATGCTCTCGCGTGCCGCGCCGCCGAAACCCCAGCGAACAACGCTATGCTGGGCGACGATCCCGTCTTTGCACATAAGATCGCGCGCGCGCGCATCCGCGTCGACATATTGGAAATGATCGAGCTGCGCCTCCTGTCCTCGGCAGGGCAGGGGGCGAGCGTCGGGGTCATGGCGTCGCTGCTGAAGATCATGGCGACCGAACTTGCGCAGCATATCACCGAGCTCGACTATGAGGCTGCGGGTCCCGCGGGTACGGCCTTTCAGCCGCATGCAGGGCATCCGGGCGCCGCTGTTCCCTCGCATGTCCCGCCCGCCGACAGCCATCTGACCGGCGAACCCTGGCAGGCCATTGCTCCGCTGCGCTACTTCAACGAGCGCGCGGGATCGATCTACGCCGGATCGAATGAAATACAGCGCAATATTCTGGCCAAGGCGGTGCTGGGTCTCTGAAGCCATCGCCTTAGGCGGGGCTGTGAGGGCCGGGAGCTTGCTCTCGCGTTGCGGAGAAGCGGCGAGATCACCGCCTCGCCTGGGCGGCGCCATCGCGCCCAGCCCTCCATCCTGGCTTGCCCGCTGCGCCCACTCCCCGAGGGCATTAGCCTGCGCGCTGCATCGCCGCCGCATAACGTGCGACATGCGCATCGCTTGTCCCCAGCCGCTGTTCGATCGCGGTCGCGCGCTTGAAATAATGGCCCACGCGCAGCTCTTCGGTCATCCCCATCGCGCCATGCAGCTGCACCGCTTCCTGCGCCATCTTGCGGATCGCTTCATTCACGGTCGCCTTGGCTCCAGCGCTGGCGCGCGCGTCGTGAGGCTTCAGAGCCGCAAGCAGCGCGGCTGCCGAGATCTCCTCGCGCCGCAGCAGCATGTCGACCATGCGGTGCTGGAGCGCCTGGAAGCTCGAGAGCGGCTGTCCGAACTGTCGGCGCTGGCGGGTATAGGAGAGCGTATCCTCGAGAAGAACCCGCGCGAGCCCCGCTGCCTCGGCGCACAGCGCAGAAATCGCGGCCTCGACCGCGGCATGGAGGGCCGCCTCGGCGTCGCGCCCGCGTCCGATCTCGCGCGCCGCATCGATCGGCTCGCCCTCGAGCAGCAGGTCGGCGGCGGGCGCATCGTCGATCGTCCGATAGGGGTGGAGCTTGCCACACAGCGACGCTGTGGGAAGCTGGAAAAGACGCAGCTGCCCGCCCTCGTCGCGTGCGGGAAGCAAGATGTCGCTCGCCTCGGCGGCAAAGGGAACCGCGATCTTCTGGCCGGTGAGTGTCCAGCCGCCCGGCGCAGCTGTGGCGCGCGCACGGATTGCGGCAATATCGCCGCGGGTTTGCGGCTCTTCGATTGCGGTAATCACCAGCGCATCGCCGCGCGCGATCGCTCCCACGCGCGCGTCCTCGCCCAGCGCGAGCAGCAGCGTCGCCGACAGGATATGGCAGTCGATGAAGGGTGTGACGGCAAGTGCGGCGCCCAGCTCCTCGGCGATGATCATCGCGGCGACGCGTCCGCCGCCGACGCCGCCGACATGCTCGGGAAGCGGTGCGGCGCCGACGCCGATGGCTGCATCGACTTCGCGCCACGCGGCGAGCTGCGCCTCGGCGCTGCGCAAATGTCGCCGCTTCTCGAAGGGGAACCGCTGCGACAGGAAGCGCGCGAGCGAATCGCGCAGCAGTCGCTCTTCCTCCTTAAATTCCAGATCCATTCCACGCCTATGCGGGCATGGAAATAGTTTATCAAGTCTGATAATTTTTCACCAGTCCGGCGAGCAGCGTCTCGACCGTGTGTTTTCGGTAGCGTGCGTGCAAGTCATCGTCGGCGTGGGGCTTGCCCTCGAACACCACCTGCAGCGTCAGCCGGTTCGAATAGAGGCCGTCGGCCGCGCCGATCGTATTGAAGTAGAAGAGTTTGGGGTCGACGTCGCGAAATTCCCCTGCGGCGATGCCTTCCTCGATGATCCTTGCCTGTGCGCCCGCAATCTTCTTGAGCAGTTCGTCGCCAATGTGCCGCACGCGATCGGGCTCGGCGTCGCGGACCATATATTGGATCAGCCGATTGAGGTAGGGAATGCGGTAATAGGTGTCGAGGATGCCCTCGAGGTGAATGCGCATGCGTTCGGTCGCGGTCACATTCAGCCGGAACAGGGCGTCGAGCTGACGGATCGCCCGCAAAACATCGCGGTCGAGCAGGGCGGCGAGCATCCCTTCCTTGTCACCGAAATAATAGCGGATCATCCCGTGATTCACGCCCGCGCGCGCCGCGATGTCGACAATGCCGACATCAATCTTGTCCTGTTCGCGCATCAGGGCGCTCGCCGCATCGAGCAGGCCTTCGCGGATCGATCCCCGCGTCCGGCTTTCGGTTTTCTCGCTTGCGCTTGCCATCTCAGCTCCTTGGGGCCCGAAAGACCATCCCTTGCCCGAAAATGCAATTGCTGTTGCAATCTCTATCAGCAATGATAACTATCACGCCTGATAATTCGCAATGGGAGGGTTTGATGAGCATGACGGGACGGTCGCTTCTGTTGGCGGGAATCGGGATTGCAGCGCTTGCGACGGTGCCCGCCCGGGCGCAGGATGCGGAAAGAAGCGAGACTGTGACCGCGGACGACGGCGTGATCGTCGTCACCGCGCAGCGCCGCGCCGAGGCGATCAACGACATCGGCCTCGCAATCCAGGCCTTCTCAGGCGACACGCTTGAAAATCTGCGCGTAACCTCGACCGAGGATCTCCAGGCCGTGGTGCCCAGCCTCAACGTCTCGCGCGGCTATCAGGGGATTCCCATTTATACGCTGCGCGGGATCGGCTTCAACACGATCAACCTTTCGGCGACCTCGACGGTCGGCACCTATCAGGACGAGGTCGCGCTCGCCTATCCGTTCATGAACAGCGGTCCTGTCTACGACCTTGAACGCGTCGAGGTGCTCAAAGGACCGCAGGGCACGCTCTACGGTCGCAACACCACCGGCGGACTCGTCAACTTCATCACGGCCAAGCCAAAGTTCGGCGAATTTTCCGGCGGCGCCACGGTCGAGGGCGGCAGCCAGCAAACGCTCAACAGCGAGGTCTTCCTCAATCTACCGCTCGGCGACGCAGTCGCAGCGCGCTTTGCATGGCGCACCGAAGACAGTTGGCAGGGGTGGCAGCACAGCATTTCGCGTGACGAAAAGCTGGGCGAGGTGCATCGCTACGGCGGGCGGCTGACGCTCGCCGCCGAACCCACCGACGGCATGAGAATCGAGATTGGGGCGAATGTGTGGGTCAACAAGTCCGACACGCTTGCGGGGCAGGCGGTGGGCTTCACGCCCAACACCGATCCCGCTAACGGCACGATCTTCAGCCTCTTCAATGCCCCGGGCCTGCCGCAATATGTCGCGGACAACGCGGGCCGCTGGGATTCGAACAGCGCCGACTGGGCGCCGCGCTCGGTGCGGGGTGCCGATATCGGCATCGGCCCCGGCATCGACGGACCCTTGAAGGAGGACAGCGATTTCGTCGGGTTGCGCGGGCTCATCCAGTTCGATCTCGCCGACGATTTGAGTTTCATTTCACTCACCGGCTACAACCGCGTGAAGCGCAACGCCAAATATGACTGGAGCGGCGCTCCCTACGAGATACTGATCCAGCACGCCGAAGGCCGGATCGAGAGTATCTCGCAGGAGCTTCGCTTCCAGGGGGCAACCGGTCCCGCCGAATGGGTGATCGGCGGCTATTACGCCAGCGATACGCTGACCGACACCAACCAGACGCTTCTCGGCCAGAATGCCAATGTCGGTGCGATCCGCGCGCTGATCCTCCAGCTCGGCCTTCTGAACACACCGTTCAACTCGCCAGGCTACACTGCTCTTGACGTTGCGCAATCCTTCCGCACCTATCGCGACCAGGCGGCGTTCGACACCGAGACGTGGAGCCTGTTCGCAAGCGCCGACTGGCAGCTCACAGAGACGCTGAAGCTCACCACGGGAATCCGCTACACGAAGGACCGGCAGGAGTATGAGGGATGCTCGCGCTCGATTGGCGATTCGATGCTGCCCAACGTCAACCTGTTCAACCGCGCCTTCTTCTTCCAGGTCTACGGCGTCTTCACGCCTCCCATCACCGCGAACCAATGCAACACCTTCGATGTCGATACCGGGACTTTCGGGGCGGTCACCTCGACGCTCAAGGAGGATAATGTCGCGTGGCGCGGCGCGCTGACCTGAGATGCAGGGGACGATGCGATGCTCTATGCCTCGGTATCGCGCGGCTACAAATCGGGCTCGACCCCGGTCAACGCGGCCAATATAGCAACGCAGAACCGCCCGGCGCGCCAGGAGCAGCTCACAGCCTATGAAGTGGGCACCAAGCTCGGTCTTGCCGGCCAGCGTATGCACCTCAATCTCGCTGCCTTCTATTATGATTATCGCGACAAGCAGCTTGCGGTCTATTTCGCCGACCCAATCTACACGACGCTGCTTCGCCTCGATAATATTCCCAAGTCGCGCGCCTATGGCCTCGACGGCGATCTCAGCATCGATGTCACCGACAGCCTGAACCTCAGCGTCGCAGCGACCTGGCTCAAGACCGAGATCCAGGGCTATGTCGGGATCAACGCAGCCGGCCAGCCGTTCGACTTCGACGGTTTCGCCTTTCCTTACAGCCCCAAATTCTCGGGCGCGGCGACGATCACCTATGACGCGCCGGTTGGCGACAGGCTCGGGATCCGCGCGATCCTCAACGGCCGCTACCAGTCAAAGACCGGCAGCACGATCGAGGATTTCGAACCCCTCCAGATCAAGGGCTATGGCATTCTCAACGCCCGCCTCGGCCTCTACAGCCAGGACCGAAAATGGGACGTGTCGATCTGGGGCAAGAATATCACTGACACCTATTACTGGATGTCGGCGGCGACCAATGCGAACGCCGCCGTACGCTTCCCGGGCCGCAGCCCGAGCTACGGCGTGACGGCGAAATTCAACTTCTGAACGCCTGGGACGGACGGCGTCCGTCCGTCCCAAAGCCTTAATGTGCAGCGCCCATCGATATCTGCTTGGGACGCGGCGCACACCATACGGCGGCCGCGGCAATGAGGAAGACCGCTCCTGCGGCGAGGAAGAGATGAAGGACTCCCAGCGTCGAGGCCTGGACCTCGACGATACGGGTAACTGCGGCGCGTGCCTGTTCGAGCGTCAGCCCCGCCTGCTGGAGCTGGTAGATCGCGCCGCCGGCGTCGTTCATGGTCGCGACGAGCTGCGCACGCGCGCTGGCGGTCGAATCGTCCCAAGCGGTCGTCGCGATAGCGGTGCCGATCGCGCCGCTCAGGGTCCGCAGAAAGCTCATCAGTCCCGCCGCGCTGGTCTGGTCCTTCATCGGCACGCTCGATAGCGCAAGCGCGGTCAGCCCGACGAAGAAAAAGGGCATTCCAATCCCCTGCAATATGTGCGGCCAAGCGAGCGTCCAGTAATCGACATCGGCGGTCCAGCCCGCGCGCAGGGTCGAGATGAAGGCCATCCACAATATGCCGGCGCTGATCGTGATGCGAATGTCGATCTTGCCGATCGAGCCCGCCGCAACGGGTGACAAGAGCACGGCGAATACCCCGAGCCAGGCGACGACGAAGCCGGTGTCGGTCGCCGTATAACCTGCGACCTGCTGCAGCCACAAAGGGGTCAGCACGACCTGCGCAAAGAAAGCGCCGAAGCCGAGCGATATCGCGATCGTCGCGAAGCTGAAGCCGCGGAAGCGGAAGACGCGCAGATCGACGACCGGATTGGCGTCGGTCAGTTCCCAGATGACGAAGGCAATGAAGCTGATCGCGGCGACGATCGCGAGGCCGACGATCCAGGTTGAATCGAACCAGTCGTGCTCACGCCCGGTGTCGAGCATGATCTGAAAGGCGCCAACCGAGAGGACGAGGAGGATGAGGCCGACGGTGTCGATGCGTGCCTTGACCCGCCTGGTCTCGAACCCGCCGAGCATGCTGCCTACGCCAAAGGCGCAGATTGCAACGACCGGGAGGTTGATGAAGAAGATCCAGGGCCAGCTCCAATTGTCGCTGATCACGCCGCCCAGAATCGGCCCGAGTATAGGCGCTGTGGTCGTGGTCATGGCCCAGATTGCAAGGCCGACACCGGCCTTTTCCTTGGGAAAGATGCGCAGAAGCAGGATCTGCGATAGCGGCATCAGCGGTCCGCCAGACAGGCCCTGGAGGACGCGGAACAGAATCAGCGCATCGAGCGTGCGCGACACGCCGCAGAGAAAGGAGAAGAGGCCGAAACCTGCGATCGAGATCAGGAACCAGCGAACCATGCCAAAGCGCGCGGCGAGCCAGCCGGTAAGCGGGACGCTGATGGCATCGGCGACGGCATAGCTCGTAATAACCCACGTTCCCTGCGTCGGCGACACCGCAAGACCTCCCGCGATGTGAGGCACCGACACATTCGCAATGGTCGTGTCGAGCACCACGACGAAATTGGCGAGCGCGAGCGCGACGGCCGCGGCGATCAGCCGTACGCCCGAGAGCGGCTGCGGCTCCGCCGGAAGGGTCGGGGCGGCGGTGCTGGACATTGGGTGTTACCGGCCGCGCGTGTCGATGGTTGCTTCCATCGACAGGCCGACGCGCAGCGGATGCGCCTTCAATTCCTTGGGGTCGAGCGCAATGCGCACCGGCAGCCGTTGCACCACCTTCACCCAGTTGCCCGTCGCATTCTGGGCCGGGATAAGGGAGAAGGCGGCGCCGGTTCCGCCGGCGATGCCCACGACCTTGCCGTGATAGACGACGTCGCCGCCATAATAGTCGGAGGTAAGTTCGGCCGGTTGGCCGATCCGGATCTTCTTGAACTGGCTTTCCTTGTAATTGGCGTCGACATAGGCGGCGTCGATCGGCACGATCACCATGATCGGCGCACCCGCCGCGATCCGCTGGCCGACCTGCACTTGCTTGTTCGTGACGATGCCGTTCACCGGCGCGCGGATTACGGTCCGCGCAAGGTCGAGCTTCGCCTTCTCGACCCGCGCCTGTGCCGCCGCGACGTCCGGGGCGGTGTCGATCGTAGTACCGCGCACGACTGCCTCCGCTGCACCGAGGTCACCCGCCGCGGAGCCGCGCGTCGCCTGCGCCGAGGTGACGCCCGCTGCTGCGAGATCGCGGGCCGCCTGAGCCTGCTTAAGTGCCGCACGCGCCGCGGTCAGCTCTTCGGTCGATACCGCGCCCGTCCCCGCGATGCTCTCGCGCCGCGCCAGTTCGGCGCGCGTACGTTCGACCGTCGCCTCGGCGTCGCGCAGCCGCGCCTGCGCCTGCACGATTTCTGCGCCGCGCGCTGCGACCCGCGAACGCGCAGCGTCAGCCGTCGCGTCGGCTTGACCGTAGCGCTGGCGCGCTTGGCGCAGCGTCGCTTCGGCATCGGCTAGCGCGATGCGCTGATCCGCGTCGTCGAGAATGACGAGGATGTCGCCCTTGCGCACCGTCTGGGTGCCGCTGACGCGGACCTCCTTGACGGGCCCGGAGACGAGGGCCGTAACCGTCGCACTGTCGGCTCCGACATAGGCGTTGTCGGTCGACACGCGGCCGGCCTGGGTCAGAAAGTACCACAGACCCCACAGCGCCGCGATCGTGACGACGGCGATGGCAAGGATGCGCAGCAGCTTCCTGCGCTTCGCCAGCCTCGCTTCCTTCGCCTCGTCATTTTCACCGACCTGGGGGAGGGGAGCGGGGGCGGCCGTAGCCGTGCCGTCGGCCATCGTCATTCTCCTGTTGCGGTTGGGGCCCGGTATCCGCCGCCAAGGGCGCGGATGAGGGCGATGTCGAGCGTCCGCTGGCGCGCTTCGAGCTCGGCGACCGAGCGACTCAGCGCAACCATGCTATCCTCGGCGGTCAGCCGAGCGAGCTGATTGTCGAGACCCGCACCATAGCGAAGTCCGGCGAGTTTCGCGGCGGTTGCGGCGGCCGCGAGCGCGGCGCGGCGTTCGTCAAGTTGCCGTGCTGTCGCGGCTCGGCTCGCGACGATGTCGGCGACCTCGCGCAGGGCCGCGACAAGCGTGCCGTCATACCGCGCAACGGCGGCGTCATAGTCGGCGCGCGCGCCGCGATAGCGACCCTCGATACGCCCGCCCTCGAAGACCGGGAGCGTGATCGCGGCACCGCCGTTGCCATATTTGGATCCCGCGGCGAACAGGTTGCTGAGTCCGAGCGATTGAAAGCCGACGAGCGCCGAGAGGCTGATATTCGGGTAGAAATCGGCGCGCGCGACATCGATACGCTGTGCTGCGGCTTCGGCACGCAGCCGCGCTGCGGCGATATCGGGACGCCGCCCGATCAGCTCGATCCCCGCGCCGGCGGGCAAGCCCGCCGATGGGGTGGCGAGCTTCGGGCGGGCGATCGTCCGGCCGCGGTCGGGTCCGGCACCAACGAGCGCGGCGATCCGGTTGCGGGTCAGCGCGATTGCTTCCTCAAGCGCAGCGATGTCGGCGCGCGCCGAAGCCGCGCGGCTGTCGGCCAGGCTGGCGCTTGCCTGATTGTCGAGCCCCGCGCGCGCGCGGTCGGCGGACAGCTGCGCGCTTGCACTGCGCACGCGCAGCGCCTCGCGCGCAACGTCGAGCGCTGCATATTGTCCTTGAAGGTCAGCATAGGCGGCGGCGACGCCGGTCGTCAGGATCAGGCGTGCCTGCGCCGCATCGACGCGCGCCGCCTCAGCCTCGGAGGTTGCCGCGGCGAGCGCGGCCCGGTTCCGGCCCCAAAGGTCGAGATCGAAGGCAAAGGTCGCAGCGACGTGACCCGTATCCTGAATGCCGTCAGGGACAAATTGCGGCGGAATACCCATCGTCTTGCTCTGCTGGGTGCCCCCCGCGCTCGCTTCGGCGCCCAGGCGCGGCATGAGCGCAGCGCCCGCCTGCTGCGCGAGCGCATCGGCGGCGCGAACGCGCGCGGCGGCTGCTGCGATGTCGGGCGAACCCGCGAGCCCTTCCGCGATCAGCGTGTCGAGCTGGCTATCGCCCCAGTCTTGCCACCAGCCCTCCACTGGCCACGCGCCCGCTGCATCGGCAAAGGACGCATCGGATGTGAGCGACTCGGGCGCTGCCGGTACCGGCCTCGGGCCAAGGTCGGGCGCTGTGCAGCCTGCAAGCAGGCCGAAAAGCGCGGTTGTCGTCAAAATGAAACGAGGCATGGCATCCAACGATACTAGCTGGTATCATGAGCCCATTAACGGCAGGAGTGAGGTTGTCAATCAAAATGATACCAGCCAGTACGGTTTCGGGTGACGGTGCGGCTGCAGCGCGGCGCAAGGCCTTTGTCGACGCGGCCCGCGAGGCATTTTTTGCGAACGGCTACGCGGGGACCACCATGTCGTCGATCGCAGGAAAGGTCGGTGGGTCGAAGACAACATTATGGACCTACTTCCCCTCAAAGGAGGCGCTGTTCGAAGCGGTCGTCGATGATATCGTCCAATATTATGGCGCGGCGCTTCAGGTCGATTTGCCGGTCGACGAAGAGGTGCTTCCCGTTCTTCGCCGCTTTTGCAGGGTGCTCGTCACGACGCTGACCTCGGATCCGCTGCTCGCGCTCTACCAGCTTGTCATTGGCGAGGCGCGGCGATTCCCGCATTTGGCCCAGACCTTCTATGACAGAGGCCCGCGGCGCGGAAAGGCCCGGCTCGCTGTGTGGATCACCGCGAAAATGGACCGCGGCGAGCTGCGTCGCGGGGACCCTCTGCAAGCGGTCTATCACCTCGCCGGACTTTGCCAGGCAGGGCTTTTTCAGTTTACGCTGCTCAACCTCGCCGAGGCGCGCCGCATCGGCCGCGACCGGATCGAGGCTGAGATCGACGCGGCGCTCGACACCTTCTATCGCGCCTGGGGACCGGAAAGCTGATCAGCCTTCATCGAAGCGCCGCAAGGTCGGCCGGCGTGTTGAGGTTGGCGAGCGGCGCGCCTGCTTCAATGCCTTCCATCCCTGCCTGGGCCGCCCAGCGCCGGACGGCCCGGTCGCGACCCTCAAGCAGATAGGCGGCCAGGGGCTCAGCGAGCGATGCGGGCCAGCAGCCGATGATGGGCGCTTCAATCAAATAGCGGCCAGGACCCGGACGACAGAGACGATCGAGCAGCCAGGCCTCCAGTCGCGGCATGTCACAGCCCAGCGACAGCACGGCCTCATGTCCGGCCTTTGCAGCGTAGTGAAGCGCAGCACAGAGGCCGCCGAGCGGACCCAGTCCCGGCGCCGGACGGTCGGGCAGATGGGGCAGCGTCAAGGGGCTTTCGCTGCGGCCACAAACGATCACTTCGTCGCTATGCCGGGCAAGGACGGCCGCGGCATGGACGATCAGCGGCTGTCCCTCCCAGACCGCGAGCGCCTTGTCGCTGCCAAAGCGGCGCGATTGTCCGCCGGCGAGAATCGCGGCAAGGCGCGTCACGCGAACCGGGCCATGGCGAAAGACATGGCCTCGGGGTGCCGCAATATGCCGCTCCGCGCGCCGGTCTTAGGCCTTGCTGCCAGCATTCTTTGCTCTCGAATCACGTCACCTGCCTTGACCTTGATAGCCGGTGCCGCGCGCACGGGCGATCCTCACAATGGGTTCCGGATTATTCGCGCCGCGCCGATCAATCGATAGAGGCGCGCGCTTGTCGAGGGGGCGCAATGCGTTTCGGCCTTAGCACTTCTGCGCCTATCGATCTCCGGCCAGCAGATCTTCGTCATCGTGAGATGACTCTCAGGACTGACGGAGAAAAATATTGGATTGAAGCTATGCATTCATCGTAATGCATATTTCTTTCACAATCGGGCGCGCTATCCTCTATGGATCGCATTCGGTGGGGCAATGGGGGGCGGCGCTGGAGCGGAATCCATCGCGCCTGAGGGGTCATATATGCAGCAATTTTCGAATCTCGAGATTTCCGAGATCAAGTCGCGAATCGACCAAATCCAGCAATTGCTTGTCAGCCGCACCGCGGCGCCAGCCGAGCGCGATCCCGGCGCCATCCCTACGCCCCCCGACATGGTCGAACGGATCGCGTTCAACATAGAGGTGCGGCGAATGCGCCGAAGCCATTTCCCTGGCGCTCAAATGGGGGGCGCGAGCTGGGGTATGATGCTGGACTTGATGCTCGCTCGCGCCAACGGGCGCCGGCTCAGCGCAAGCGACCTCTCGACGGGCGCCGAGGTTCCCCTGTCCTCAGGTCTCCGCATGATCGCGGCTCTCGAGCAACAAGGCTATGTCCAGCGTACGCTTGACGAGAAGGATCGCCGACGCTCGATCGTGCGGCTGACCGAAGAGGGCGTCTCGCGGATGACGGCCTTTTTCGATGCCGTAGCCAACGCCTGGCTCGATCGGCAGCGCCGCGCGGCGTAACCGCGCACCTTCATTCGGTCATCGCGCGCATCATTCCTTCAATGCGCGCCATGGCGTCGCGCTTGATCTGGCACACGCGCGCCGCACTGACATCGAGGGTGACGCCGATCTCCTGCAGATTGAGTTCCTCGAAAAAATAGAGCTGGAGCACGAGCTGCTCGCGTTCGGGAAGCGCGGTGATGCAGGCTCGCAGCGCTGCGAGCGTGCTTTCCTGCTCGCACGCGTCGCTCGCGTTCGCTTCGTCGGCGATCAGGAAGGCGCCGCCCTCCGTCAACGCGTCCAGCGAGGCCGAGCGGCCATGGGTCGCGCTTCTTTCGAAGGCAAAATATTCCTCGGCCGACATGTCGAAGGCTTCGGCCATTTCGGCGGTGGTCGGCGCGCGCATCAACTGCTGCTCAAGCGTGCGGCGCACCGATTGCAGCCGCTTGCCTGCCGCAATCGCCGAGCGACCGACGTCGGCTTCGCGCCGCAGCTGGTCGATCATCGCGCCGCGAATCCGTGTCGAGGCATAAGTGGCAAAGGCGTATCCGCGCTCTTCATAGTGACGGCTCGCCTCGATCAGCGCGATCAGACCGATCTGGATCAGGTCGTCTAGCTCGTTCGTCCGCGCCACGCGCGAAAATATCTGCCACGCGATCTTGCGGACCAGCGGCGCATATTCCTCGACCAGCGACTCGACGCTCTCACCATAGCCGTGCGTCTTCAGGGCCTGCGAGGTGTGAAGGGCGGCCGCCCCCGCGCCGAATTGTTCGGCGGGCTCAAATCTCATGAGGTTCATCCTTCATCTCATCGGTGTCGTCATGGCCCAGGCGCGCGGGCTCGGCGCCGATCGTCGCGACGATTTCGGTGGCCTTGTTGGCGGGGATCTCGAGATAGGAGATCACCGCGACATCGGGGAAAGTCGCGCGCACAAGCCGTGACAGGGCCGAGCGGCAGATCGGTGAGGCAACGAGAGCAAAGCTGCGCGTCGAGAGCAGCAAGGGTTCAACCGCCTGTCCGATCTCGCCGAGTATCTTCATGGCCATGCCGTGTTCGAACGGCCACTCGGCGCCTGGATTGGCGCGCACCGCCTGATTGAGCAGCATCTCGACCTCGGGATTGAAGGTGACGACGGGAAGCGGCATGCGCGCGGGCACGATCGTCTGGATGATCAGCGCGCCGATGCGCTGGCGCACCGCCTCGACCAGTTCGACGTCGCCGAGTTGCTGCCCTGAGAGCGTCACCATGGCCTCGGCGATCTTGCGGAAATCGCGCAGCGGCACCCGCTCTTCGAGCAGGGCCCGGCATAGTCCCGCGACGCGCGGCAGCGCATAGCTCTGCGGGCTGAGATTCTGCGCAAGCTGGGGATAGTGGAGCTTCAAATGATCGATCAGCGCCTGCGCATCGTCGAGCCCGAACAGTTCGGACGCCGAGGCGATGATGCTGTTGTTGAGGTGTGTGGCCACCACTGTCGCGGGATCGACGACGGTGTAGCCTGCCGCGATCGCGTCATTCTGGCTGCTTTTCGGAATCCATAGCGCGTCGAGACCGAAGGTCGGGTCCTTGCACGGACGTCCGCTGACCTGGGTGACGAGATCGCCCGAGTCGAGTGCAAGCAGTTCGTTCGGGAAAATTTCGTCCTCACCGACGATCACTCCGGCGACCGAGATACGATAGCTATTGCCGGGCAGCGACAGATCGTCCGAGACCTTGACCGCAGAAATGACGAAACCGAGTTCCTTCGACAGTTGCTTGCGAATGCCGGTGATGCGCCCCATCAGCGGCGCGCCCTTGCGTTCGTCGACCAGTGCGACGAGCGCATAACCGATCTCGAGCTGGCACGGGCTCGCTTCGCTGACGTCGGCCCATTCGATATGGTGCGGATCGGCGGCGGGAAGGGCGGGCGGCGGAGCCGCGTCCGCTAGGGCGGCCGCCCGCCGCATCTGCCAGCCGAGCGCGAGCGCCAGCGCAGCAGCGGGCAGGATCAACATCTGCGGCATCGCCGGGACGAGGCCAAAGATAAAGAGAATGCCGCCCACCGCCATCCATACCTGGGGGGAGGCGAACTGGCTGCCGATCTGGCCCGAGAGATCGAGCGGGGAATTGACCCGGGTGACGATCGCAGCCGCGGCGATCGACAGCAGCAGCGCAGGGATCTGCGCGACGAGCGCGTCGCCGATCGCGAGCGTCACATAGGTGCTCCCGGCCTCGGAGAAGGAGAGGCCGTGGCTCGCCATACCCAGAATCAGCCCGCCCACGATGTTGACGAACAGAATCAAGAGGCCCGCGACCGCATCGCCCTTCACGAACTTCGAGGCACCGTCCATCGAGCCATAGAAATCGGCTTCGGTCGCGACTTCCTGCCGCCGTGCCTTTGCTTCCTCAGGGGTCAGCAGGCCGGCATTGAGATCGGCGTCGATCGCCATCTGCTTGCCCGGCAGGGCGTCGAGCGTGAAGCGCGCCGACACTTCGGAAACGCGCCCGGCGCCCTTGGTGATGACGACGAGGTTGATGATCATCAGTACGACGAAGACGAACAGGCCAACGACATAGTCGCCGCCGATCAGCACCTGGCCGAACGCCTCGATGATATGGCCCGCCGACGCCGTGCCTTCGTGACCGTGGACAAGGACGACGCGCGTCGAAGCGACATTGAGCGCGAGGCGGAAGAGCGTCGCGAGAAGCAGCACGGTCGGGAAGGCCGAAAAGTCGAGCGGCTTCGACGCCGACAGCGCGACCATCAGGATCGCGAGGCTGATCATGATGTTGCCGACGAAGCTGATGTCGAGAATCGTCGGCGAAACCGGAATCACCATCAGCCCGACGAGGATCAGCATCCCCACGGGCAGCGCTGCGGCGCCGGCGCTGCGGCCGATCTGGCGGAGGTCGAGCGACGGCGTCATGCGCCGCCTCCCAGCGACGCGAGCCGCTGATAAGCCTGGGCGGCGAAGCCCATCGACAGTTTCTTCGGCATCGGCTGAATGTCCATCATCTGGAGCGGTGGGCGCCCGCCGCCGCCCGCCGCAGAGGCGCTGGCGGTCTGGGCTTGCCAGCGGCTTTCGGCGGTGGGCTGGTAGGGAGGGACCTCGATCGCGCCGCCTTCCGCTGAAAGCTTGGCGGCAAAGCGCGCACGGATTTCGCCGAGGCTGCGCATGCTGCCGTCGGCGGCGTAGAAGATCGAACGATTCGCGGCGGCCGCCTCGGGGAGCATCGCCGCGCCGGGCTGGTCGGGGTTCGCCTCCCACGCGGAGAGGAAGCGCGTCGCGCCGCTGCTCCCGAGGAAATGCGCGAGATAAAGGTCGACCGGTTCCATCGCCCGGCCAAAACGGCTCTCGAGCGTCGCACGATTATCGGCGGTCAGCGCCGCCGCCATGCTCGACGCCGCGGCGGGATCGTCGCGAAGCGCGAGGATCTGGGCGCGCAGCGCCGGGTCTGCGACCGATAGCCGGCCCGATGGGTCGCGGCCGATCGCATCCGCGGCCCAGCCGAACCCGTGCGCCGCGCCGTGGCGCTGCAGGGTCGCAAGCCAGGTCTGACGGGTGAACTGGAACAGGCCGCGCGCCGACGATGTCGGTGCCTGCGCGGTGGGATTGAAGCGGCTTTCGACGCGTGCGACGTCGACCAGATAGTCGAAATCAATACCCGTGCGCGTCGACGCATCCTGCACCGCCGCCAATATGGGGGTGGCGCCGGAGGCTTGGGACACGAGAGGGTTGATCGACGTCATATTCCTGGTTCCGCTGGTTCGCGAAACCAGAAGCAACCATCGTGCCACTTTCAGAAAGAATGATTTTAAGCTGTATTTATCAGTAAGTTAAAGCAGCACCGCGCGGCGCCATGCCGCGCAGCGCATGGTTCCTGTCAATCCGCTGACGCGTCCAGTCCTTGAGGACGTTGACGCGGATCGCGGCGGCTTCGAGCTGTTTCAGCACGTCTCCGATCAACACGCGCGCGCGCGCCTCGCGGCCCACCGGGATGGGGGCGCCGCGGAACAGGATGACCGCGGTCGCCAGTGCTTCGGACGCCGCGATGATCGCCCCGGCGTCCTGCCCGTCGAGCGCGGTGACGAGCGCGTCGAGCCGCGCCTGCATCTCGTCGATGTGCATCAGCATGCGGGGCTTCCCCGGTGGAAGGCGAGCATCGCGCGCGCCGTGGCGTCCGCGTCGACGCGGTAGCTTCCCGTCGCGATTGCAGCGCGCAGGTTTGCGACGCGCGCCGTATCGACGGGCGGCCCGTCCTCGGCGATCGCGCGGGTCAGGCTGATCAGTTGTCCGGCGGGCTCGGCTTCGCTGACAGGCGACGTCACCGCGGCTGCGCGCGCAGCGCTCGCCGAACCGGCGCCGATCTTGCGCATGGCTGCTGGGCGCATCACGCCTGCGACCTGCGGTCCGATCTTGCTGTCACCCGCCATCCTGGGCCTCCATCCTCGCGCCGTCAGAAAAGCGACGGGCGCCTATGGTGGGGTTTAACGGCGGCGCGGCGCGGCGATTAAGCGGCGGATGCCGAAAATTTTGGCAGAAGGTAAAGGAGACGTCGGAAAGCCGACAGCATCGTCGGCTCCTCATCGGGGATGGGTGAGGCGGCAATGGTTCGGAGCGCCCTCCCAGCTCGCAGCGGAAGGGCGCGGTCATTTTCCTTGAGGACGGTTGCACCGCGCCCTCTCCCCGCCCGGGGAAAGGGGTGAGGTCTCAATCCTGAAGCAAGGCGCGGCCGGGGCCGGTGACGGTTGCGCTCAGGCTGCGGTTGGCGTCGCCCCGCAGCGCTATCGTGTCACCGACACGGCCGTCTTCGGCCGCGACGGCGCTATAGTGGATCGTGAAACTTTCGGTCTCGATCGAGACGCGGACATTGTCGCCGCGGCGGATGACGGGGGCGGCGGGCCTCGCATAGCCAGCGGGGAGGAGCCCGGGTGCGGCGCCCTCGCCGAGCGTCATCGCCACGCGCACGCGCCAGCCGAGCGAGGCGCAACGGACCGCGAGCGTTTGTGCGTCGATCGCGGTGATCGACGCTTGCTCGGGGCAACGCTGAAGCTTGATGCGGCGGTCGATCGGCGTCGCGGTGCGCCCCATCGCGGTTGCCACCGTCGCGGTCAGCGCGTCGATCGCCTGCCAATCCTCGGTGGCTTGCTGGGCGTGCGCCGAAGGCATGCAGAGCGCGATGCCGGCAAGGCCGGCGATGAGCCTGATCGTCATGGTTCCGTCTCCTGTCCAAAAGGGTCGCAGGCCAGTGTGCAGGATGCGTGCCAAGCCCTGTTTCGGGCGGCTTGGTGTGACTGATCGCGGGGCATCGTCAATCTTTTGACGAGGGCGCGCCAGGCATCACAATGCTCCGCCGCGCTTACGGGAAAAAGCCTTGGAAATCCGACGCCAAGCCGATTTGGCATGGCGATTGCATCATGTCCGTCGTGAAATTTACCGCGTGCATCGCGCCGGCCGGCTGCCGGCCGGAGCTGCGGCGAAAGGAAGGAATGGACAATGGCATCCGAAAAGCTCTTCGGCCTGCACGCGACGGCGCTCCAGCTGCGCAGCCAGCGCATGATGATGCTCGCCTCGAACATCGCCAATGCCGCCACGCCCCATTACAAGGCCCGCGACCTCGACTTCTCGAAGGCGCTCGATCTGGCGCAGAATGGCGCCTCGACCGAGGCCGCGATCGAATATCGTGTCCCCGTCCAGTCGTCGCTCGACGGCAATACGGTCGAAATGGCGACCGAACAGACTGCCTTTGCGGAAAATGCGCTCGCCTACCGTTCCAGCCTTGCCTTTCTGCAGGGCCGGATCGGCACGCTGACGCGCGCGCTCAAGGGAGAGTGACGATGGCGAACCTCTCGATCTTCGACATCAGCGGGCGCGCCATGTCGGCGCAGCTCGTCCGCCTCAACACCACGGCGTCGAATCTTGCCAACGCAGGCACCGTCGCGGGGAGCGAGGCGGGCGCCTATCGCTCGATGAAACCCGTGTTCCGTACCGTGATGGACAGCGCCGGCCACGCGACGGTCGCGGTCGACCAGGTCGTCACATCGAAAATGGCGCCGTCAAAGCGGCACGACCCCGACAATCCGCTGGCCGATGCCGACGGCAACGTCTGGGAAGCCGCCGTCGATAGCGCCGCCGAACTGGTCGAGATGGTCGAAACGTCGCGCCAGTATCAGAACAATGTTCAGGTCCTCGACACCGCAAAGAGCCTGATCAACGAAACGCTGCGGTTGGGGCAATAATCATGGCAATCAATGCGATAACTGGCGGCTCGACCGCCCCGACGACCACGAGTGTGCAGCAGATGGGGCAGAGTGATTTCCTGCGCCTGATGACGGCGCAGCTGTCGCAGCAGGACCCGTTCAACCCGGTCGATAACCAGCAGATGGTCGCCCAGATGGCGCAATTCTCCAGCCTTGCCGGCATTTCGGAGACCAACGCGACGCTTCAGCAGATTTCCGACCAGCTCAAGGCGCAGACTGCGCTGCTTGAGGAAATTCGCGCCAATACCCCGGCCTCGCCGGCCCCCGCATCCACCCAGGAAGGATAAGTCCATGTCATTCTATACGTCGCTTTCGGGCCTCAAGGGCGCCCAGACCGAAATGTCGGTCATCTCGAACAATATCGCCAACGCCGGCTCGATCGGCTTCAAGCGCAGCGCTGCACAGTTCGGCGACATCTTTGCCTCGTCGCCGAACCAGTCGACCCGCACGGTTGCGGGACAGGGCACGCGCCTCAACGGCATCACCCAGCAGTTCACGCAGGGCTCGTATGAAACGAGCGAGAAGACGCTCGACATGGCGATCGTCGGCGAGGGCTTTTTCGTGGTCAAGGGCGCCCCGCCCTCGAACGCGGTCACCTATTCGCGCAACGGCGCTTTTACGCCGCTCGAGGATGGCCGCGTCGTCGACACGATCGGGTCGACGCTGCAACTGCTGCCGGTCGACGCCGATGGCAATGTCACCGACCGCACGCTCGGCGCCGCCTATGACCTGGTGATCCCGAAGGCATCGCCCGATAATCCTGACGCCGCGCTCGTCAACGTCTCGGTCGGCACCGACGGCCTCGTCACCGCGACCTTCGCCGACGGGTCCGAGCAGACGCTGGGCAAGGTCGCGATGGCGTCCTTCCCGGCGACCGAAGGGCTGCGCCCCATCGGCGACGCGCATTGGCAGTCGACGGGCGAAAGCGGCCAGCCGGTGATCGATTCGCCGGGCAGCGGCTCTATGGGCGCCGTGCGCTCGGGCGCGATCGAGCGGTCGAACGTCGACATTACCGAGGAACTGGTGATGCTGATCGCCGCGCAGCGCAATTTCCAGGCCAATGCCAAGGCGATCGAAGGCGCTTCGACGCTGACCCAGACCGTCATCAACATGAACTGACCGGCGTTTAGCCGTCTGCCCGGAGCGACATCATGGACCGCGTCATCTATACCAGCCTCACCGCAATGCGGGGCAGCATGGCCCGGCAGACGGCGATCGCCAACAACCTCGCCAACGTCAACACGCCAGGCTTCCGCGGCGAAATTGCGGAGGCGCAGACGATCTGGCTTCAGGGCAGCGGCGTCGGCGGGCGTGCGGTGTCGTCGGAGGAAGTGATCGGCGCCGACATGCGCGCCGGCACCGTCGCCGCGACCGGGCGCGACCTCGACGTTGCGCTACGCGGCGATGCGATGCTGGTCGTCCAGGCTCCGAACGGAGAGGAAGGCTATACGCGGCGCGGCGATCTGATGATCGGGGCGTCGGGCCTTCTCACCACCGGCGACGGCCACCCGGTTCAGGGGACGCAGGGGCCGATCACCATTCCCGCCGCCGATGCGATCAAGATCGACGAAGAGGGGCGCGTCTGGGTCGTGCCCGCCGGCGGCGATCCCGAAAATCCGCAGCAGGTCGACCGGCTGCGCATCGCGAGCCCCGCGGGCTCGGATATCGTCAAGGGGCTCGACGGGCTGTTTCGCGTGCGGAACGGCGGCATCCTGCCCGATGATCCCGAAGCGCGGCTCGTTACCCGCTCGCTCGAAGGCTCGAACGTCACCGCGACCACCGCGCTCGTCGAGATGATCGAGGCGAGCAAAAGCTGGGATTCACAGCTCAAATTGATCAGCGACGCGCGCGACATGGACAGCGCGACCGCCAATTTGATGCAGCTGCCGCGTTAAGGAGATAATCAATGAGCTTTGGTGCCTTGCACGTCGCGCGAACCGGACTGGATGCCCAGAGCTTCCGAATGCAGGTGATCGCGAACAACCTCGCCAACGTGAATACCACGGGCTTCAAGCGCGACCGCGCCAATTTCGAAACCCTCTCGTATCAGATGATGACCCAGCCGGGCGCGACCTCGGCCGCCGACAACCGCTATGCCACGGGGCTCAATCTCGGCACGGGCGTCGAGCTCGCCGGCACGTCGCGCGTCGACACGCAGGGCAGTTTCGCCACGACCGGAGGCGCGCTCGACATGGCGATCGACGGCGCGGGTTTCTTTCAGGTTCAGATGCCCGACGGGCGCATCGGCTACACCCGGGCGGGCAATTTCAACCGCGCGCCCGACGGGACGATCGTGACTTCCGACGGCAAGCCGCTGATCCCGCAGATCCAGGTTCCCGAGGATGCGACCGGCCTGTCGGTCGGCACCGACGGCACCGTCTCGGCGATGGTGCCGGGTCAGGCCGACGCGGTCGAACTGGGCCGCATCGAACTTGCCCGCTTCGCCAACCCGTCGGGGATGCAGGCGATCGGCGACAATCTGCTCGTCGAGACCGCCGCCTCGGGCGCGCCGCAGGTTGGCGCCGCGGGTGAGGAGGGGCGCGGCTCCTTGCGCGGCGGGATGCTCGAGGGATCGAACGTCAATGTCGTCGAAGAGCTCGTCGACATGATCGAGACCCAGCGCGCCTATGAGGTCAATTCGAAGATGATCCAGGCCACTGACGAGATGATGAAAAATGCGACCCAGACTCTCTAGCGCGCTGATCTTCGCGCTCGCCGCTGCGCCGCACGGTGCCGCCGCGAAGGACAAGATCCCCGAGGACGCCTTCGCCGCGACCGCGCCCGCTCCGCAGGCGCCGCCGCCGCCGAATGGCGCGATCTTTCAGGGCGGCTATGTCGCGCTCACCTCGGGCGGCCGCGCCGGGCGGGTCGGCGACATCGTCACCATCCAGCTCGTCGAGCGCACCGTCGCATCGAAGAGCAATGCGGCTGGCACCCAGCGCGGGGGCAGCCTCGGTCTCACGCCGCCGAGCACCGGCCCGCTCTCGCTCTTTTCGCCCAGCGACATCGCGATGGGCGGCAGCAACCAGTTCAAGGGCAAGGGCGAAGCCTCGCAGTCGAACCAGCTCGCTGGCGAGATCAGCGTGACGATCGCCGAAGTTTATCCGAATGGCACGATGCTGGTGAAGGGTGAGAAGCTGCTCACCCTCAACCGCGGCGACGAGCGCGTCCAGATCTCGGGGTTGATCCGCGCGATCGACATCGGCCCCGACAACCGGATCGCCTCGACGCGCGTCGCCGACGCCAACATCCGATACGTCGGCAAGGGCGAGATCGCCCGTGCCAGCCGCCAGGGTTGGCTGCAGCGCTTCTTTTCCATGATCAGCCCCTTCTGACGCTTTCGAGGACCGATATCGTGATCCAGCGTTCCTTCCTTTTCGCCTTCCTCGCCCTGCTGGTCGCCAGCCTCGGCGTTGCTTCGCCTGCATCCGCGGCGCGGATCAAGGACATGGGCCAGTTCCAGGGCATGCGCTCGAACCAGCTTACGGGCTATGGCATCGTCGTCGGACTTGCGGGGACGGGCGACGACAGCCTCGACTATTCGACGCTGGGCATGAAGGGCGCGGTGTCGCGCTTTGGCCTGACGCTGCCGCCGGGGGTCAATCCTGCCCTCAAGAATGCGGCGGCGGTGATGATCACTGCAGAGCTTCCGGCCTTCGCAAAGCCCGGCCAACGGCTTGACGTCACCGTTTCGGCGATCGGCAAGGCAAAGAGCCTGCGCGGCGGCACGCTCGTCCTCGCGCCGCTTTATGGCGCTGACGGACAGATCTACGCGATGGCGCAGGGCAATCTCGTCATCGGCGGGCTCGGCGTCGACGCAGCCGACGGGTCGAAGCTGACCGTCAACGTCCCCTCGAGCGGCCGCATTGCAAATGGTGCGACGATCGAGCGCGCGGTCGACACCGGCTTTGCCTATGGCGACCGGCTGATCTTCAACCTTCATCAGTTCGACGCGACCAATGCGAAGCGCGTCACCGACGCGATCAACGGCGCGCTGGGGCCGGGCGCCGCGTCGATGGTCGATGGCGCGAGCATTTCGATCCGCGCCGGCGGCAGCGGCGACGACCGCATGCGGCTGATCTCGCTCGTTGAAAATCTCGACGTCGTGCGGGCCGAACCGCCTGCGCGCGTGATCGTCAACGCTCGCACCGGCACCGTCGTGATCAATGGCGCGGTCCGCGTCGGCACTGCCGCGGTCACGCAGGGCAAGCTCACGGTGTCGATCAAGGAATCGCCGGCGGTGGTACAGCCTGCGCCCTTCAGCCGCGGCCAGACGGCGGTCGAACCGTCGAGCGACATCCGGGCGTCGGAGGAATATCGCCCTGCCTTCCTGATGAAGCCCACCGCCTCGCTTGCCGAGCTCGTCGATGCGATCAACCGCATGGGCGTGCCGCCGGGCGACCTCGTCGCAATCCTCGAAGCGCTGTCCCAGGCGGGCGCGCTCACAGCCGAACTGGTGATCATATGATGACGACCTCGCTTTCCCAGCCCGTGCGTTCCGCGGTTCCGGCTGCGGCGACACCCAAGCTTGCCGGCGGCGGCGGTGACGGCCTGCGCAAGGCGGCCGAAGCCTTTGAGGCGGTGATCCTGCGCCAGCTGATGGCGTCGATGCGCCAGGCGAAGCTCGGGGAGGATATCTTTGGCTCGAGCGCGACCGACAATTTTCGTGAAATGGCCGATGCCCGCACTGCCGATTCGATCGCGTCGATGCGCCAGTTCGGAATCGCCTCGATGGTTGAGGCGCAGTTCCGCGCCCGGGTCGCGGCGAGCGGTGCGGATGGTCCCGGCGGAGGCGTGCAATGAGCGACCTGCTCGGCATCGGCGCCAGCGGGCTGCGCGCCTATTCGGCAGCACTCGCGACGATCGGCGACAATATCGCCAATGCGCAATCGCCGGGCTATGCGCGGCGCACGCTGCAACTGCGCGCGGCGCAGGCGGCCGGCGGCGACACCCCTTTCGTTCGCGGGAACATCCGCCCCGGCGGAGTGGACATCAACGGCATCAGTCGATCGGTCGACGCATGGCTGATCGAGGATGCGCGGATTTCTTCAGGCGGCGCGGAGCGAACAGCGACGCGGCTCGCATGGATGGATCGGGTCGAGAGCGCGCTCAGCGATGATACCAACGGCATCGCTTCGGGGCTGACCAGTCTTTTCACGACCGCCGACCAGCTGACGGCAGACCCCGCCAACCGTACGCTGCGCAGCCAGTTCCTACAGGCCGCCGACGATATCGCGTCGGGCTTTCGCACGGCGGCGGGCCAGCTTTCCGATATGGCGGACGGTATCGCCGGAGCTGCAGCAAGCGAAGTCGAGACTTTCAACGCCAACCTGGACGCGCTGGAGGCGGTCAATATCGGTTTACGCAAGGCCCGCCCTGGCTCGACCGGTGAGGCGAGCCTGCTCGACGAACGTGACCGGCTGCTCGACACCCTCTCGGCCCACGCCGGCGTGTCGGCAAGCTTCGACGACCGCGGCGCGGCGACACTGCGCGTCTCGGGGAGCGGCGAGCTCTTGGTCGGAGGCGGCGAGGTGCACCGGGTTGCGGTGGCCAGCGGCGCTGACGGTCGCCTCTCGTTCAGCGTCGCGGGCGGCGCACCCTTCGACACTGCCTCAGGGTCGCTTGCGGGGCTCAGCGAGGCGGCGAATCATGTCGCGGACCAGCGCGCTGCACTCGACGCGACGGCCGCCGATTTTGCGGGGCAGCTCAATGCTGCGCATCAGGCGGGGATCGACGCGAACGGCAACGCCGGCTCGCCGCTCTTTACCGGCACCACCGCCGCGACGCTGACCGCGACGGCGCTGACCCCCGATCAGGTGGCAGCCGCCGACGCGGCAGGCAGCAACGGCAATATGCTTGCGCTGGGCGCGATGCGGGGGGCGAACGACCCCGAGGCCAAATGGTCGGGTTTCCTGGCCTCGCAGGCGCAGGCGACCGCCTCGGCGCGGGCGCAGGATTCCGCCGCCGCGACACGCGCCGATGCTGCAAACGCCGCGCGCTCGGCGGTTAGCGAGATCGATCTCGATCGCGAAGCGGGCGACCTGCTCCGCTTTCAGCAAGCCTATTCAGCCGCGGCACGTACGATCCAGGTGGCGCGCGAGGCCGTGCAGACCCTGCTGAACGCGATCTAAAGGAAAGGCGACTCCCATGATCAACGCCACGGGCAATCGTATGACGCGCGAAATTGCGCGCCAGTCGCAACTTGCCGACAGGATCAACGATCTTCAGATCCAGGTTTCGAGTGGCAAGCGCCTCCAGCGCGCCTCGGACGATCCCGTCGCGGCGCGCCGCATCGCGACGATCGGCATCGCGCAGGCGAGCGGGGCGACCTGGGCCGCCAATGTGGCGAGCGCGAGTGCGCAGGTGTCGCAGGCCGACGCCGCGCTGGGCTCGATCAGCAATCTGCTCGTCCGCGCGCGCGAGCTCGCGCTCTCGGCCGCGAGCGACACGATGAATGCTTCCGACCGCGCCAGCGTCGCTGCCGAGCTTGCGGGAATTGCCGACGAGATCGACGGCATCGCCGCACGCCGCGACGCGAACGGTGAGCCGCTGTTTGCCTCCGGGACGGCGAAGGTCGTGCGCTTCGACACTGACATCAGCTTCGCGCCGGTGCCCTCGGCCGCCGACGCCTTCGTCGTCGGCGGGAACCCGCTCTCCACCGGGCTGCGCGATGCCGCGGCGGCGATCTCTTCGGGGGATGCGGCCGCGATCAACGCCGCGCTCGTTACGCTCGCGGCCGGCATCACGCATGTTGCGGATCAGCGCGCCGCGGTGGGCCTTGCCGGCGGGCGGCTCGAGCGGATCGGCGACGGGCTCGCAGCCCGCGACATCGTGCTTGCCGACGAGCGCTCGACGATCGAGGACACCGACCTGTCCGTCGCTATTGCCCAGCTGCACGCGACGAATCTGACGCTCGAGGCAGCCCAGGCCTCCTTTGCGCGGATCAACCGCCAGACCTTGTTCGATATTTTGGGCTGATGGGTCTCAAGTTTTCGCGCGTGCTGCCGTTAATCATCGAAACGCCTGCCTTTTTTTTGGGGTCCGGACCCCGACTGGAGTGAAGCCTGCATGTTTCCCGTCATCGGCATCGTCGTTCTGATCCTGCTGGTCTTCGGGGGATTCGCGCTGACCGGGGGCAATCTTGAACCCGTTCTGCATGCGCTCCCGCACGAGATGTTGATCATCGGCGGCGCCGCGGTCGGCTCGCTGATCATCGGCAATTCCGGCCGCGACCTCAAGGCGCTCGCCGGCGGGCTCGGCAAGGTATTCAAGGGGCCCTCCTACAAGAAAGCCGATTACCTCGACTGCATCCTGCTCGTCTCGACGTTGATGAAGATGATGCGGACCGAGGGGCCGGTCGCGGTCGAGCCGCACATCGAAGATCCCGCAAACTCTCCGCTTTTCCAGCAATATCCCAAGCTGCTCAAGGACCAGACGCTCGTTCATCTGATCTGCGACACGTTGCGCCTCGTTGTTGTCTCATCCGGTACTCTCGACCCGCATGCGGTCGAAGAGGTGATGGACAATGCGGTAAAGAACCATCACCACCACGCAATCAAGCCCGCCGACGGGCTTCAGAGCCTCGCCGACGCGCTCCCTGCGCTCGGAATTGTCGCGGCGGTCCTCGGGGTGGTCAAGACGATGGGCTCGATCGACAAGCCGCCCGAAATTCTGGGCGCGATGATCGGCTCGGCGCTCGTCGGCACCTTCCTGGGCGTTCTGCTCGCCTATGGCCTGGTCGGTCCGTTCGCGGCGCGCGCGCGCGCGGTGATCGAAAGCGATGCCGCGATCTATCATACGGTGAAGCAGCTGATCATCGCCTCGCTCCACGGCCATCCGCAGCCGCTGGTGATCGAGGCGGCGCGTTCGGGGGTCGATCATAGCAACCAGCCGAGCTTTGCCGAGGTCTTCGACGGAATGCGCGGTCGCTGATGGCGGCGCGCCCGAATACGCCGCTGCGCCCGATCATCGTCAAGAAGGTGGTCGAGTCCGGCCACGCCGCGCATCATGGCGGGGCGTGGAAAGTCGCCTATGCCGACTTCGTCACCGCGATGATGGCCTTCTTCCTGCTGATGTGGCTGCTCGGCGCGACGACGGAGAAGCAGCGAAAGGCGCTTGCCGACTATTTCGCGCCGACGATCGTCCAGGCCAAGCAGGACACCGCGGGCTCGACCGGGCTGTTCGGCGGTTCGTCGCTCGTCGATGTCGACAAATATCCGCACGAAGCGGGGCAGACGGGCACCAAGGCGATGACCATCCCGCGCGATGCCGTCGGCGGCCCGCGCGAGGCGATGGGGCGCCAGAGCGAGCGCGCGAGGTTCCAGCAAATCGCCAAGGATCTGATGCGTGAGGTGCAGGCGAAGGCCGAGCTTCGCCGGCTGGCGCGAAACATACGTTTCACTGAAACGCGCGAGGGGATGCGTATCGACATCGTCGACGACGCCGACTTTTCGATGTTCGTGCTTGGCACCAACCAGCTTACCCCCGATGCCTCGCGCCTCTTCGCCCAGATTGCCGAATTGGTCGCGGGGATTCCGAACCAGCTGATGATCCGCGGCCATACCGATGCGGCGCCCTGGTCGGCGAAGGCGGGAACCAACAACTGGCGCCTGTCGGTGGAGCGCGCCGAGGTGGCGCGCCAGTATCTCGAATATCGCGGCATCGCCTCGAACCGCTTTTCGCGCATCGAGGGGGTCGCTGACCGGGAACCTTATGTCCCCTCGAATCGTTTTGATCCGCGCAACCGCCGCATCTCGGTCACCCTCGGCTGGGCGGGGGTGGGGGATAATTAGTGCCAGAATGGCTCTAGTGGGAAATCCTAACAACGCAATCGCGCGGTCATTACTGCCACTATGGCGATAATCCTTATTTTTGAGGGGGTTGGCAATATCCGGTAAAGATGTTGTTTACCATTTTCCTCAATTCATCGCTCCATCGAAGGGGGGCGCCTCGAAAGGGTGCGATGGAGATTGAAGATGAACAAGGTGGGGCAGAACGACAGCAGCCATGCGGGGCTCGAAGCGGCGATCATCGGCCACAGTCCGGCGATCCGTCAGCTGCGCGAGATGATCCGTCGGGTGGCGCGGTCGAACGCTTCGGTGATGCTCTGCGGCCCCTCGGGATCGGGCAAGGAACTTGTTGCTCGCGCAATCCACGACGAAGGCGCCCGCGCCGGCCAGGCATTCTCGGCGATCAACTGCGGTGCGATCCCCGCCGACCTCATCGAATCCGAACTTTTCGGCCATGAAAAGGGCAGCTTCACCGGCGCCACTGCGCGCCGCATCGGCCATTTCGAAGCGAGCGAGGGCGGTACGCTCTTCCTCGACGAAATCGGCGACATGCGTTTTGATATGCAGGTCAAGCTGCTGCGCGTGCTCGAGGACCGGACGATCGTCCGCGTCGGCAGCAGCGAGGCGCGCCGCGTCGACGTCCGCGTCATCTCGGCGACACACCAGGATCTGGGCGCTGCGATCACCAAGGGCAAGTTCCGCGAAGACCTGTTCTTCCGCCTTGGCGTTGTCGTGCTGCAAGTCCCCAGCCTTGCCGACCGCGTCGAGGATATTCCCGCGCTGATCCGTCATTTCCAGAGCCGGATGCCCGCCGACGCCAAATGCCGCTTCGACGAGGCCGCGATGACCCTGCTGATGCGCCACGACTGGCCGGGCAACGTCCGCGAACTTCGCAACTTCGTTGAGCGCGCGAGTGTGCTCCACGGCGGCGAAACGCTTGGCCCCGACGATGTCGCGCTGCTCCTCAATCCCACGGCGCCGCGGCCGGTCGCTCCTGCCCAGCAGGCCAATGACGACCTTCCCCTGCACCCCGTCGCGAAGACGCCGGCGCCCGGCCGCCCGATCGACCTCAAGCGCGAGATAGAGACAATCGAGCTCGAACAGATCCACGTCGCGCTCGATCTCGCCGATGGCATCATCTCGGAGGCCGCGCGCCTGCTGACGCTGAAGCGCACGACGCTGATCGAGAAGATGCGCAAATATGGCGTTCAGCAACAGGCGGCCTGACCAACCGCATTGAGTTTCAGCTCTCTGAAAAGGGGTCGCACTGGTCTTAACCCCTTTGCAGTCACCCGGCCGCCCGTCCCCACCTTGGGCGGCCGGGTGCACCGCGTTCTGGGTCCAGGGCCATAAATTTCTACACAGCGCTTGCCCTATCGCAGCTGCCGCCACGCCGAACTGATTGTCACAATCCCGTCGAGCAGCTCGGCGAAGCCTTCAGCACTGTTCGCGTTCACTGCATCATCGAGCTTGCGCCGCATGCTGCGGTAGACGCGCGACAGCGCCTCGGCGACATCGGCGCCCGCCTCGCGGTCGAGCCCGGCGTCGAGGCCGATCAGGATCGCGCGAGCGCGATGTGCGGGCTCGGTCGCCGAGACACGCTGCCCCTGCCGCACCATCGCGCCGAGGACGCCCACGGCGATCTCCAGCTCGTCATAGAGCATCTGGACCAGCTCCACCGGGTCGGCGGCGGCGGCGCGGCTTTCATGCTGCAGCCGGCGATAGAGGCCGGTCGCGCGAACGGTCGAGGCGGTCGGTGGCACGGCTGGAGGCTCTTAGTTGTTCTTCTGGTTGTTCCAGATCTCGATCTGTTGCTCGAGATAGGATTGCGTCGCCTTGAACGCGGCGAGGCGGGCGTCGAGCGACCCATATTGCTTCTCGAGCCGCGCGCGATAGGCGTCCTCGCGCTGCTCGACCTTTTCGAGTTGTTCCGCGAGCGTTTCGCTCTTCGCGCTCAGCGATTTCGAGACCCGGTCGAGGACGCCGTCGGTCGCGACTGCGGCGTCGCGGATCGCGTCGAGCGCGGCGGCGATGCCCGGATCGGTCGTCTCGGTGTGCGTCGCATCACGCCGCGGATTGAACAGCGCCTCGACCGCGCCAGCGTTGGTGGCGAGCGCCTTCTCAAGCTTGGCGCTGTCGAGCGAGAGAAGCCCCTCCTTGGTGGTCGAGATGCCGATGTCGGTCAGCTTGTTGATCGCGGGATCGCTGGTCAGTGTCTTGCCGACGAGGTCAGCCAGCTGGCTTTCGAGCTGACGGAGCGAGCGTGTGGCGCCGGACATGTCGGCTGCGGCCGCGAGGCTCTGCTTGACCTGATTGTAGACCGCGACGAAATCGCCGATGGTCTGCTTGATCATGTCGAGCGGCCGGCTCGCGCCGATGTCGACCGGCTGGCCGGGCGCCGCCTTCTTGAGCGTCAGCGACATGCCGGGGACGACATCGTCGACGATATTGGTCGCGCGGCTGAAGGCGACGCCGTCGATCGTGAATTGCGCGTCGGTAGCCGTCTGGCCGAGCGTCATGTTCCCCCCCGCGCCATAGCCGAAGGCGGCGAGACCGGGGTCGGCACCCGCGTCGGCGGTCAGGGTGAAGGCATTGGCTTCGCCCGTCGCGCCCTTGACGATCAGGCGATAGCCCCCTTCGTCGGCGATGATCGAGGCGGTGACCCCCGCGCCGCTCGCGCTGATCGCGGCTGCCAGCCCGTCAAGGCTGTCGTTCGTGGCGTCGATGGTGATCGCGTGGTCGGTGCCCCCGATGCTCAGCGTCATCGTGCCTTGGCCGATCGCCGCGGTGCGATCGGCGACCACGCCCGAATATGCGGTCTGCGCCCGCGCGAGCTGCGTCACTTCGATCGTCGCCGAATAGCTGTCGGCGGTCAGCCCGGCGCGGGCTGTCGCCGACAGCACGCTCTCGTCCGACACGGTGGGGGTGCTGCGCAGCGTGCCGTCGCTGACCATCAGGCTCAGCGAGTCGGCGAAACCGTCGAGATCCGACCTGGCCTGCGCGACGGCACTGATCCGCGCCTGGTTCTGCTGGCTGAGCTGGCTCAGCCGCTCGACCTTCGGCGCGCGCGAGGCGTTGGCGAGGTCGGCGACGAGCTGCGGGATATTGATCCCCGATCCCATGCCCAGACTGTTGATGATGTTCGTGGTCATCGCGCTATCCTTTGACCTCTTAACGGCCGCGGGCGGGCGAAATTAAGCCCGATCCTCGCGGCGGCCGTCGGGGTCGAAGCGGTGCGACGCCGGCACGTCGACCACCGGCTGCGCGCGTCCCTCGGCCGCGGCGCGTTCGAGCTGGAAGACGAAGGCGAGCACGGTCGCGACGGCGACGAACAACTCCTGCGGGATCATCCGTCCGGCGCGAGCGGTAAAGTAAATGGCGCGGGTGAGCTGCGGATATTCGAGCAGCGGCACGTTGGCGCTCCGCGCGAGTTCGCGGATCGCGAGCGCGACGTCGCCGCGCCCGCGCGCGACGACCACGGGCGCGGCGTCGACGCCGGGACGGTAGCGCAGCGCGACCGAGAAATGAGTGGGGTTGGTCAGGATTACCGTCGCCTCCGACACCGCCTTGCGTGCCGAGCCGCTGAGAATTTCGTGTGCGCGCTGGCGCTGAGCCTGCTTGAGTTCGGGCGCGCCGTCGGACTGACGCATCTCCTCCTTCACTTCCT
Source organism: Sphingopyxis flava (assembly GCF_900168005.1). GTDB lineage: Bacteria > Pseudomonadota > Alphaproteobacteria > Sphingomonadales > Sphingomonadaceae > Sphingopyxis > Sphingopyxis flava. Next base: position 120,865 of record NZ_FUYP01000005.1, on the reverse strand, counting down.
GCTTGCTCATCATCAGCCGCTTGTTCCGCTGGAACCATTGCGCGGGGACGTCAATCAGCGCGATGACCACCAGCCCGCCCGCGAGCGCGAGCATCGCATGGCCGATCGCGCGGCCCGCAAGCCCGATTCCCGCATTGAGGTCGGCCGAAGCCATCGTCATCACCGCAGGCAGGCTGCGCGCGACGAGCCAGTAGCCGATGGTCCCGAGCAGCAGCACCTTGGCGATCGACTTCAGGAGTTCGATCAGCCCCTGCGTCCCGAAGATGCGCTTGATTCCGTTCATCGGGTTGATGCGATTGCCCTTGAAGGCGAGCGCCTTGCCGCGCCAGCCGAGCGAGCCGAGCATCGCGGGCCCCGCGATGCTGGCGAGGAGCGCGAGCGCGAAAAGGCTGGCGAGCGGCAGCAGAACCTCCGCGCCGTTGCGCAGCAGCGCTTCGCCCGGCGCGAAATGCGCGACATCGTCAGCGTCCAACGTCAGCCCGCGGCGCAGGAGATCCCCTGCCGACTGCACGAGCCAGCCGCCCGCCGCGAACAGCCATCCCGCGCCCGCAAGCATCATCAGCGCGGTCGCAAGCTCGCGCGACATCAGCACGTCGCCCTCGCGCGCGGCGTCGGCGCGTTTCTTGGGCGTCGGCTGTTCGGTTTTCTGGTCCTTCTCGGTCGTCCCCGCCATCGGATCAGCCCGCCGCGATCTGCCGCGCCATATCGAGCGCGTCGGAAAGGAAACGCGCCAGCGTTTCAGCCATAACCGGGGTCGCCATGCCGAGCAGCACGACGCCGGCAAGCAGCGTCGCGGGCAGGCCGACGGCGAACAGGTTCATGGCCGGCGCCGACCGGCCGATGACGCCCATGATCATCTGGACGAGAATGAGGACGAAGCCGACCGGTAGCGCGATTGTCAGCCCGGCTGCGAACATCAGGCTGCCGAAGCGGAGAATCCCGCCGATCGCTCCAAACGAGGGAAAGGCGCCTCCGGGCGGCAAGGCGCCATAGCTGTCGACGATGATGTCGATAAGGACGAGATGCCCGTCGGCGGCGAGGAACAGCGCGGTCGCGAGCATCGAGAGGAACTGGCCGATCGCCGAACTCGCGGTGCCACTCAGCGGATCAATCATCGACGCGAAGCCGAGGCCCATCGCGTTGCTGATCGCCTCGCCCCCGAGCAACGCTGCGGCGAGCCCCATCTGGAGCACGAAGCCGATCGCGAGGCCGACGACCACTTCGCCAATGATCAGGATGAAGCCGGGCCACGATACCAGCCCGTCCGCGGGCAGCACCATCCCCGACGCGGCCACGGCTGGCACGCCGACCGCGAGCGCGATGACGAGGCGGAGCTGCACCGGCACATTGGCCGCGCCGAACACCGGCGCCGCGACAAAGGCGGCACCGGGGCGGATCATCCCCAGCATCCAGAGCTGAAGCATCGCCTCCACATTGGGGATGTCGGCGGGGTTCATGCGCGGAAGCTCAGCGCACCAGCGCCGGTATCTGCGCGAACAGGTCGCGGGTAAAATCGGTCAGCAGGACCAGGATGCTGCCCCCGAAGATCGCGAGGCAGATCGCGGTGACGATCAGCTTGGGCACGAAGCTCAACGTCTGTTCGTTGATCGACGTCGCGGCCTGTACCATCCCCAGCAGCACGCCGACCACGAGCACCGGGATCAGGATCGGCGCCGAGGCGAGCGCGAGAATCCACAGCGACTGCTGGGCGACGCCTATGAAATAATCGGCTTCCATGGGCGCTAGGTCCCGAAGGAGGAGGCGAGCGAGCCCATCGTCAGGGCCCAGCCGTCGACAAGAACGAAGAGCAGCAGCTTGAAGGGCATCGAGATTACCGTTGGCGACAGCATCATCATGCCGAGCGACATCAGCGCCGATGCGACGATCAGGTCGATCACGAGGAAGGGCAGGAAGATCAGAAAGCCGATCTGGAACGCGGTCTTGAGCTCGCTGGTGACGAAGGCGGGCAGCAGGATCGAGAAGGGGACATCCTTGGGGCTGGCGTAAGTGGGCGCCTTCGCGATCTTCGCGAACATCATCAGGTCGGTCTTGCGCGTCTGTGCCATCATGAAGCCATGCAGCGCGTCGCCCGAGCGCACCATCGCTTCGCCGACGTCGATCTGTTCCTGTCCATAGGGTTCGATCGCGACACGGTTCACCTCGCTGATCACCGGCTGCATCACGAAGAGCGACAGAAAAAGGCTGAGGCCCACGAGCACCTGGTTCGGCGGCGTCTGCTGGAGCCCCAGCGCGTGGCGCAGGATCGACAGCACGATGATGATGCGCGTGAAGCTGGTCATCATCAGCAGCAGCGACGGCAGCACCGTCAGCAGGCTCATGAGGAGGAGAATCTGGAGCGACAGCGACAGCGGACGGCCGTCCCCGCCGATTTCGCTCACCGCACGCGACAGGCCATCGGCCGCCTGCGCATGCGCAGCGGGGGCGAGCGCGAACAGCGCGATGCCGCCGGCGAGCGCGGCGGCGCGCAACCAGAGGCGGCGGCGGTCAGCCGACATGGAAATCGCCCTGGCTATTGTCGGCGAGGCGAGTCACGCCGTTGCGCGAGACCGAGAGCAGGATCTGTTGTCCCGCGAATTCGACGACCGCCAGCTTGGTGCCCGGACCGAGCGGCAGCACGCCGACCATTTCGACGGGGCGCCCCTGCTTTTGCTGGCCGAGCGGCACGCCCATCTGGACGCGCTTCCATAACCATAAGCTCCCCCACGCCAGGCCGCCGACGATCGGCAGCAGGATCAGGAGGCGGAGGATATATTCGAGCATCAGGACCTCCGCTCGAAGCCGGTGAGCGCACGGTCAGGCGCGACGACTTCGGCGACCTGTATGCCGTAGCGCCCCTCGACGTTGACGATCTCGCCGCGGGCGATCAGCGTGCCATTGGCATAGATGTCGAGCAGATCGTTCGCCGCGCGGTCGAGTTCGACCACGCTGCCTTCGCCGAGCGTCAGAAGGTCGGCGAGCGCCATCGACGTCGAGCCGACCTCGACCGAGACGCGCAGCGAGACGCCTGCGAGCAGGTCGAAATTGGGCGCGGCGGCGATGCTCTTGCTGTCGCGGCGGTCGCGCGCCGCTTTCGGGGCTTCGCTGATGTCACTCATGGTCCGGTCCTTTTTCGATGCGATCAATCAAGATGGCCGCGTTTCCATTGGCTTCACCGATGCTGCCGGACGCGAAATTGCGGCCGGAGACGGTTATCGGGACATGACGCGGTATGGTTAACGGAATGATATCGCCGACCTCCAAAGACAAAAGTTTTGTCAAGGGGACCTCGGGGCGGGCGAGCACGGAGCGCACCGGCAGGCGCACATCCTTGAGCGCGCGCGACAGGGCAGCGGTCCACGCGGGGTCGCCCGCGGGCTCATCGGCGGGCGCGGGCATCGATTCGACGCCGCTGATCCCGCGCAGCGCCGCAAGCGGATAGGCGCAGAGAATCGTCCGGCCCTCGAAGGGCGCGCCGCGCAAGGTGAAGCGCTGGACGTAGAGGTCGTCGTCGGCGCGGACCGCCTGGAGTTTTTCCGAATCGCAGGTGACGCAGTCGAGTTGCGGTTCGATCCCCATCACTTCGGCCCACGCAGCAGCGAGCTGTTCGCCGACGTCGCGGCCGAGCCGGGCGGCAAAGCGATCCTCGGCATCGGTCAACTCCTCACGCGCGCCGACGAGCTGGCCCTTGCCGCCGTAGAAGACGTCGACGAGCTGCAGGAGCAACGGGCGGTCGGCGGCAAGGAGAACCGGACCCTTGAGCGGCGGCGCGTGATAGCGCCAGAAGATTGCCGGCCCGACGGCTTCGCACCAGTCGGCAAAGCGCATCTGCTCCGCAGTGCCGCGCTCGACTTGCACCGCCGGCGCGCCGAGCGCGCGAACGAGATCGCGCAGCGACCGCGCAAAGCGGTTGGCGATGCCGTCGAGCGCCGGAAAGGCGTAATCATCCTCGGCTTTGCGCAGCAGCAGCGACGCCTTGGCGTCATGGCGCGTGGATTTGGTCCGCGCGGTCACTGGATCACCAGGCTCGTGAAATAGACATTGTCGATGCCGCCGAAGCCTTCCTTCTCGCGCAGCACGCCGTTGATCGCGCCGGTCAGTCGCCGCTGGAGTTGCTGCTTGCCCTGCGAGGTCGAGAGCAGCGCGGGATCCTGTTCGGCGAGCACCATCAGCACGGCCGAGCGGATCGGCACCATCTGGCGCCGGACATTGGCGACGAGCTTGCCGTCGTAGAAGGTGGCAAGGCTGATCCCGACCTGCAGGAAGCCCGACCCGTCGGCGAGATTGGTGGTGAAGGCCTGATCGACCGGGATATAGGTGATCTCATATTTACGGGGATCGACCTTGAAGCGGTCGTTGGGCACCGACACCGTCCCGATTTTCGGCGGCGCCTCTTCCTTGCCGCCCTCGCTGGCAGGCTCTGCGTCGCCCCTTTCGCTCCGCAGGACGAGCTTGGGATAATGATCCTCGGGCTTCGAGGCTTCGGCAGCGAACCCGCCGCCCATATAGATGCCAGCGCCCGCCCCGGCGCCGATCAGCACCGCGCTGCCCAGCGTGAGCAACAAGAGCTTCTTCATCTTGCCGCCCTTCTTGGGGCTTTCGGCTTTGTCCTTCGTCATGGCTCGACCCTTTCAGTTCAGGCGAAGCGGCCGCGGTGTGCGGCGGCGCGGTCTTCGCGATGCGGTTCGGAGCGCGCCTCGACGCGCTCGGCAGCGGTTTCGATGAGGTGGGCGGGGTCATGCGCGGGTGCGCGGCCCTGACCCTGCGAATGGCGACCGGTCTCGCCCGGCGTGCAGGTCACTTCGGCGCCGACGACGCGGACGCCCTGCTGGCGCAGCTCGTCGACAAGCTTGCCCTGAGCTGCGTGGACGACCGTGGCGGTCGCTTCATGCTGGGTGTCGAGTTTCACCGACACGCCGGCATCATCGCTGGTCATCGCGACGTCGAGACGGCCGAGGTGGCGCGGCATCAGGCGAAAGCTGATGTCGCCGCTTTCGGATTTCGTTGCTGCAATGTCCGAGGCGAGCTGCGCGATCCAGGCATCGTCCGACGCGAGATCGAGTGTGCGCTCGGCGACCGGCTCGGCGCTTGCGGGCGCGACGACTCCCGGGCTGTGCGTGGCCGGCTGCGTGAAGATCACGGCCATCGACGCGCCGGAATCGGGGGCGATCGGCTGGGCGCCCTTGCCATCGGCGGTGATCGGCGAGGCAGCCCCCGTCGCCGCGGAGGCGGCCGGTCTGGCTTCGGGCGACGCGATCGCGGGAAGCAGCGGGGCCATGTCGAGGGCGGCATCAGGCTCCGCGGGTGCGCCTTCGTCCTCTGCCCCCCCCTTGGGGGCGTCGATGGCCTGCGCGAGTTTGGCTCCTCCCGTGGTCCCCGAGGGGATCGCGGCAGGGCTGGCGGCAGCAAAGCCGTTGTCGAGCACTGCGAGTAGCGCCGCCGCTGCGGTCGCGCCGCACGCCGGCTGCTGCCCGCCCGGCGCGGCATCGGCCGCCGGCTCGGCCAAGGCCGGGACCTGCGGTGCAGGAGCGTCGCTCGCCTGCACGGGGGCGGCCGCAATGTCGAGCGGCAGTTCGGCGCTATTCGGCAGCACCGGGGCGGCGTTGATCGGCTGCTCGGCGGGAAGCCCCGCGAACAGCCGGTCGAAGCCGGCACCAGGCTCGCCCGCCCGCCCGCCGCCCAATGCGGCGAGAATCGCGGCGACCCCCGCCTGCGCGGGCGCCTGGGGCAGCGCGCTCATCATGCGATGCCGCCTTCGATCAGCCGCAACTGCATGCCACCGCGCGGACGGTGCGGACGGTTGGCGTCGCTGCGGCGCTCCATTTCCTGCTCGGCAGACTTGCGGCCGCGCTCGTACAGGCGCACGGCCGATTCTTCCTTGGCCATCGCGCGGCGGGCGAGCGCGCCCAGCTGGTCGCGGCGGGCGCTCGCGTGGCTCAGCGGCGCGGTCAGATTTTCCTTGGCCATGTCGAGCCGCACCGCAAGCTCGCCGATCGAATTGAGCGCGCGGCCTGCGACCTCGCCCTTGGCCATCGCGAGGTCGACGCGCAGCGTTTCGAGCCGTTTCGCCAGCTCGACCAGGTTGGCAAGCTCGCCATTGGCGCGCGCCAGATTGGCCTCCGCCATCTGATGCTCGACGGAACGCACGCGGATGATACGTTTGCGGCGTGCGGTACGGGTGGTCATGCAGGATATCCTTCGATGAGAGATTGGCGAGAGGTGGAGAAATCGACCTGCGTTCCGGCAGGCTGGGTAACGAACGCGAGCTGGTCGGCGTGGCGGGCGATGGCTTCGTCGAGCACCGGATCGCCGCCGGCGACATAGGCACCCATCAGCATAAGGTCGCGATTTTCCTCGTAGGCCGACCAGAGCTGGCGAAAGCGCGCGGCCGCCGTGAGGTGCGCGGCATCGACCGAGTCGGCCATGGTGCGCGACAGCGAGCGCGCGACGTCGATCGCAGGGTAGACGCCCTGCTCGGCGAGGGTGCGCGACAGGATGATATGCCCGTCGACGATCGCGCGCGCCGAATCGACGACCGGATCCTCGATGTCGCCGCCGTCGGCGAGCACGGTGTAGAGCGCCGTGACCGATCCGCCGGTTTCGCGGTCGATACCCGCGCGTTCGCAGAGCGAGGGGATGAGCGCGAAGACCGAAGGGGGATAGCCTTTCATCGTCGGCGGCTCGCCCAGCGTCAGCCCGATCTCGCGCTGCGCGTGCGCGACGCGGGTCAGGCTGTCGATCAGCAGCAGCACCTTCTTGCCTTCGTGGCGAAACGCCTCGGCGATCGCGGTCGCGCGCATCGCGGCGCGCAGGCGAAGCAGCGGCGGATGATCGGCGGGCACAGCGACGACGACCGATTTCTTGCGCACGGCGGGCGTCAGCTTGGTTTCGACGAAATCGCTGACCTCGCGGCTGCGTTCGCCGATCAGGCCGACGACGATCACGTCGCATTCGGTGCCCGCGATCATCTGGCCCATCAGCACCGATTTGCCGACGCCTGACCCCGCGACGATCGCGACGCGCTGGCCTTCCCCGACGGTGAGCAGCCCGTTGATGGCGCGCACCCCCATGTTGAGCGGCTTTGTGACGCGCCCGCGGCGCAGCGGATTGACCTTGCGTCCGGCGAGCGGCCACTGGAACTGCGATTTGACCGGCGGACGGCCGTCGAGCGGATTGCCCTGCGCATCCATGATGCGGCCCAGAAGAGCCTTGCCGACGGGCACCATGCTCGATGCCCCATGCGGTTCGACCGGCGCACCGGTGACAAGCGGCTGGTTGGTATCGAAGGGCAGGACGAGGCTGCGGTGGCCGCGAAAGCCGACGACCTCGCCGTTCACATAATCGCCGCTTGCCGACTTGATGCGGATATTGCTGCCGAGCGGCTGCGGAAAGCCCGAGACTTCGAGCATGATCCCCTCGTGAGCGACCAGCGTGCCGATACGGCGCGGGCTTGCCTTGGCGAGGTCGATCGGCGCGAGCAGCTGCTGCGCGGTCATGGCGAGGCGGCGCGTCACGCGCGATCTTCCGCGCGGCCGAGCGCGGCCCGCAGCTCGTCGAGGTAGACCGACCGGCCGTGCTCGATCCAGCCGGCCGAGGTTTCGATGCGGACGGTGCCGCGCATCATCGACGGATCGGCCTCGACCGGCAGCGTCAGCGGGCTGTCGACGAGCAGCGCTGCGTCGGCGGGGTGAACCCACAGGGTGCGCGCCTTGTCGCATTCGGCGATCATCGCCGCGGCCGTTTCGGCCTGCGCCGTGAGCCAGGCGGCGTCGATCGGCGCCGCGGCGACGATCTGGCGGACGAGCCGCTCGACCGTCTCGGCGATCATCTGCGCGAGCTCCTCGCTCGATTCGTCCTGCAGCGCCTCGGCCGCGGCGACCAGCGCGAGCAGCTGGTGGCGCTCGGCGGCGAAGGCGGCTTCGGCAAGGCGCTGGCCCTCGGCAAGGCCGAGCGCGAACGGGTCCTGCGCGGGCTCGCTCGCGGCGGGCTCGCTGACCTCCTGCGGCGCCTCGGCGACCGTCATCGCGGGCTCGAACGAGCGCGGGCGGAATCCGCTTGAGCGCGCCATCGCGGCGGTCAGCGCGATCGGGGCGAAGCCGGTTTCGATGCTGCGGTCAGACATAATCGTCGGCTCCGCCCGCAATCACGATCTCGCCGGCCGCCGCCATCTGGCGGACGACTTGCATGATGCTCTTCTGCGCATCCTCGACGTCGGTGCGCTTGACCATCGTCATTTCGGCCATCTCGTCGCGGATTGTTTCCGACGCGCGCTTCGACATCGTCGACAGGCAAAGGTCGGCCATCGCCTCGTCGGCGCCCTTGAGCGCGAGCGCGAGCTGCGCGGCGTCGACCGCGCGCAGCACGGTCCCGAGGCTGCGCATGTCGAGGTCGCGCAGATTGTCGAAGACGAACATTTCTTCCTCGATCGTCTGGGCGAGCTGGCGGTCGTGCTTCTTGAGCGCGCGGATCGTCCGTTCGGACAGATACCGCGGCATCACCTTCATGATCTTGGCGACGTCGCTGGGGCCGCCGATCGGCTGCTTGGCGACGCGCTGGCCGCCGACATTGGCCGCGGCGAGGACGGCTTCGAGGTCTTCGATCGCGGCGGCCGGCACAGCATTCAGCATCGCGGCCCGCAGCACGAGATCGGCCTGCAGTCCTTCGTCAAGGGTCTCGATCGCGCGCGCGGCGACATCGGGTACGAGCACCGAAAGGATCAGCGCGCCGACCTGCGGATGCTCGCTGGCGAGCAGCGCGCTGATCGCATCGACATCCATCCAGCGCAGCATCTCGAGTGATGCCGCGCTCGACTGCGGGGCAACCGCGGCAAGAATATTGTCGGCGCGGACATTGCCGACAGCCTGATTGATCACGGTGCGAATGCGCGTGTCGGCACCGACCGCGAGCGCGCTCACCGAGCGGCTGCGGGTCACAAAGCGGTCGAGCGCCTGGTCGATCTCGCTCTCGGTCGCACTCGCGGTGTCGAACATCGCCTTCGCGAGCTGGCGGACCTCGTCGGGACCCAGATGCTTGAGGATCGCGGCCGCCTCGCTTTCGTCGAGCAGCATGAGGAGGATCGCGGCGGACGCCGAGCCGTCCACTGGCTGGGCCGGGGCGACGCCGAGGGCGGGGTCGAGCTCAGCCACGGGCGCCCTCCTGCATCAACTGGCGCACGACGAGCGCGGCGCGGGCCGAGTCCTGGCGGACGAATTCGCGGACCAGATTGGCGCGCGCCTCATAGCTCGGCGCGGCTTCGATCATTTCGAGCGTGATCTCGCGCTCCGCCCGGCGGTTGCCGAGCGCCGGCGGTGCGTCGGTGGCGGCGAGGAGGGATTCTTCGAGCGCGGCGTCGCGTTCGGCGCGCGCCGCGGCCCGCGCCTTCGCGGATTTGATCAGCGGACGGCCGATGAACAGAAAGGCCAGCACCGCGGCAAGAATTGCGCCGAGTTGCTTGACCAGCGGCAGAAACCAGCCCTGGTCCCAGAAAGCGGGGCTTGCATCTTCGATCTTGGCGAAGGGACGCTGGCCGATGGCGACCATATCGCCGCGCGCAGCATCGAAGCCGATCGCGCCCTTCACCAGATTGTCGATCTTGGCGAGGTCAGCCTGACCCAGCGCCTTGCTCCCCTGATTGAGCGCCACCGCCACGGAAACGCGGCGGAGGCGGCCCTGCGGCTGGTGCGTCACCGAAATTTCGCGGCCGACCTCATAGGATCGCGCGGCGCGTTCGTTGCTTTCGGTACCGGGAGCCGCCGGGGTTCCAGCGGCGGTCGGGGTCTGCGACAGGCTGGTCGCCGGCGGCGGCTGGTTCGACAAGGCCCCGGGGATGCCGACTGCCGGCGGAGCGCCCTGACCGCTGACCGATTTGGTGATCTGTTCGCTGGTCAGCGCCCGGTCGTTCTCGGGAAAGCTCTCGCGCGTCGCCTGGCTTTCGGACATGTCGACGTCGGCGTGGACCTCGACCGTATAATTGCCCGCGCCGAGCATGGGGCCGAGCAGCGTGTCGAGCGCGCGGCGATAGCGGTCTTCCATCTGCGTCTGGAGCTGAAAGGCCTGCATGTCGCTCGACGTTGCGGCGTCGGACAGCAGCGCGCCGCGCTGGTCGATCACCGACACCTGATCGGCATTCATGCCGGGCACCGAGGAGGCGACGAGAAAGCGGATCGCCTGCACCTGCCCGTCGGAAAGCGAGCGGCCGTTTTGCAGCGTCAGCATGACCGAGGCCGTCGCCGGCTTGTCTTCGCGGACGAACAGGCTGGGCTCGGCGGCGGCGATATGGATGCGCGCGCTCTTCACCGCGTCGATCGCTTCGATCGTGCGCGCCAGGTCGGCCTCGCGCGCGGCGCGCAGCGTCTCGCCCTCGATCGCGCGGCTCGAGCCCATCGGCAACGCGGCGATCAGGCTGTCGCCGCTGGGCTGCGCCTTGGGCAGACCCTGGCCCGCGAGGGCGATGCGCGCCTGATAGAGCTTGTCGGCATCGACGGTCAGCGCGCCGGTAACGGGGTCGATCGTATGACCAATGCCCTGCGACTGCAGCGCGCCGGCGACCGCCGCCTTGTCGGCGTCGTCGAGCCCCGCGAACAGCTGCGCCTGCGGGGCGGCCTGCATTGTGAAATAAGCGAGCGCGGCGATGCCGATCGCCGAAGTCATCGCGATCGCGGGAAGCGCGCGCTGGACCGCGGGTTGGCGGACGAACTGGCGGAATGGCTCGATCCGGCCCGCAAGGGCGGGGACCGGAAAGCGGCCGGCGTCGGGAACGGGCGCAAGGATCTGGGTATCGGCCATCGGTTACACCGGCATGTTCATGATGTCGCGGTAGGCGGAGAGCAGCTTGTTGCGCACCTGCAGCGTCGTCTCGAAACCAAGCGAGGCCTTCTGGCGCTCGATCATCACGCTGACGATGTCGTGGGTGTCGCCCCGCTCATAGGCCTCGCTGAGGTCGCTTGCGCGCCCCTGCTGGGCGTTGACCTGCTGCAGCGCGGCCGAGATTGCCGAACCGAAATCGGGCGTTTCTCCGCTGCCTTCGATGCCGCCGGTTGCAGCGCCGCGGCCCGCAGCGCGTTGCAGCGCCTGGTTCTGGCTGAGGATCGAACTGCGCATTTGCAGCAGTCGGCTCTGGTCGATCGTGCTCATCTCTCTCATCCGTCCTGGGCGCGGCGGGTCGCCACGCGCCAAAAGAAGAAAGCAAAGTGCGTGCCAGAATTTTTAATAGATATATTTCAATATGTTGATGACGATCTCCATGGAAAGATGGCACCGCGCGGCAAATTTTTGACACGCCGGGCTTAAAGGTCGGCGCGCCGTGCCGTTACAGGCTCTCGTGACCGCTCAGTGAGCCCTCACACTACGGGAATGGCCCTTGGGGGGCTGGAAAGGAAGACCATGACTGTCATCAACACGAATGTGAGCGCGCTTCGCGCCCAGAATAATTCGCGCGTCGCGAACCGCATGCAGTCGCAGGCGATGGAACGTCTGTCGAGCGGCAAGCGGATCAACAGCGCGAAGGACGACGCCGCCGGCCTCGCCATCGCGACCCGCATGGACGCCAATGTCCGCGGTCTCAATCAGGCGGTTCGCAACGCGAACGACGGCATTTCGCTCGCGCAGACCGCCGAAGGCGCGATGGGCAACATCTCGAACATTCTCGTTCGCATGCGCGAACTGGCGGTGCAGGCGGCGAACGGCACGCTCGGTGACGATGACCGCGCTGCGATCCAGACCGAAGTCACCGCGCTGGTGTCGCAGATCGGCGATATTGCGACCCGCACCACGTTCAACGGTACCGACCTCCTTGCGGGCGGGGCGTCGATCGACATCCAGACCGGCGTCAACAGCGGTGAGAAGGTGACGATCGCGATCGCCGACCTTCAGGCCAGCGCGATTGGTGCGGTGGAGGACGCCGACAGCGATCCCGACACGGCGCCGACTCTCGTCGCCGGTTCGGCGGTTTCGGATATCAGCCTTGCGACGGCGGCTGACGCTTCGGATGCGCTCGCCATCCTCGACGGCGCGATCCAGACGGTCGCGACGCAGCGTGCGAACCTTGGTGCGCAGCAGAACCGCCTCGAGGCGACCGTCGACAATCTGACGTCGACCGTCACCAACCTCGCCGACGCCAAGTCGCGCATCGAGGACGCCGACTTCTCGGCCGAATCGACCAACCTCGCTGCCGCCAGCATCCTTGCCCAGGCCTCGACCGCGATGCTCGCCCAGGCGAACCAGAGCCAGCAGGGCGTAATGAACCTGCTTCGCTAAGGCGCATAATATCGGGCTGTTCTTTCGCGGCCCGGAACAGATGCCCCGGCCCCACGGCCGGGGCATTTTCTTTGCGGGAAGGGGTCGTCCGCCGCAGGTCGCCATTTTTTTGACACTGGCGCTTAAGTCCCGTCGCATTCTGCCGTCATTGTCTTCGTGAAGCTCACCGAGCCGCACGCCACGGGAATGGCCCAGTGGGGCCGGAAAGGAAGACCATGACTGTCATCAACACGAATGTGAGCGCGCTTCGCGCCCAGAATAATTCGCGCGTCGCGAACCGCATGCAATCGCAGGCGATGGAACGTCTGTCGAGCGGCAAGCGGATCAACAGCGCGAAGGACGACGCCGCCGGCCTCGCCATCGCGACCCGCATGGACGCCAATGTCCGCGGTCTCAATCAGGCGGTTCGCAACGCGAACGACGGCATTTCGCTCGCGCAGACCGCCGAAGGCGCGATGGGCAACATCTCGAACATCCTCGTTCGCATGCGCGAGCTGGCGGTGCAGGCGGCGAACGGCACGCTCGGTGACGATGACCGCGCTGCGATCCAGACCGAAGTCACCGCGCTGGTGTCGCAGATCGACGACATCGCCAGCCGTACGACCTTCAACGGCACCGACCTCCTGAAAGGCGATGCAACGGACCCGACCGATCCGGTGACGATTTCGATCCAGACCGGCCTCAACGACGGCGAGACGGTCGACGTCTCGATCAAGGCGCTGACCGCCGAGGCCCTCGGCGTCCATGATGGCACCGACCCGATTGATCTGTCGACTGCGTCGTCTGCCTCGACGGCGCTCGCGACGCTCGACACGGCCATTCAGACGGTCGCGACCGAACGCGCCAATCTTGGTGCGCAGCAGAACCGCCTCGAGGCGACCGTCGACAATCTGACGTCGACCGTCACCAACCTCGCCGACGCCAAGTCGCGCATCGAGGACGCCGACTTCTCGGCTGAATCGACCAAGCTCGCCGCCGCCGGCATCCTCGCTCAGGCGTCGACCGCGATGCTCGCCCAGGCGAACCAGAGCCAGCAGGGCGTGATGAACCTGCTCCGCTAAGGCGCATAATATCGGGCTGTGTCTTTCACTGCCCGGAACGAGATGCCCCGGCCCCCACGGCCGGGGCATTTTCTTTGGGCTGGTTCCGCTCGCAGCCGCCCATCTGGCAAAGGAAGGCCTCAATGAAAGTCCCGCGACCGGGGCAGGATACGGACATTGCGCGGGTGGCCATGCTTCGCGGCATAGTCCCGGGGCGGCTGCGGATGCTTGACCTCGTCGGCGCGGCAGACCTCGGGATCGAAACGCCGGTCGCTGCCCAGCGTATCGAGCATCGCCGTCCGGTCGATAATGCGCGTCGCCATCAGATGGACGACGCCCTCCTTGCTCCGCTGCACCTCGCCTTCGACCAGCATCAGCCGCGACGCCATGACGGCACGGCGATAGCGTTCGAAATGCCGTGCCCATAAGAGGACATTGACGATTCCGCCTTCATCCTCGAGCGTGATGAACACTGCATTGCCCTTGCCGGGCCGCTGGCGGATCAGCACGATCCCGGCAGTACGGACGATCAGCCCGTTCTTCGCCGCCGCGGTCTCGCGGCAGCTCAGCACGCCTTCTTTCGCAAAGGCGCGGCGCAGGAAGGCCATTGGATGGCCCTTCAGCGACAGCCGCGTCGTCTGGTAATCGGTCAGCACATGCTCGACGAGCGGAGTCGGGGGGAGCTTCGCATCCGCCTCCGCGCCCAGTTCGTCCGCGCCCGCAGCGCCGAACAGCGGCAGGATCCCCTGCCGTACCCGCCGCGCCTCCCACAGGGCCGGGCGCCGCTCGCTCCCCATCGACCGGCAGGCATCGGCTTCGGCGAGCAGCCGCAGCGCGCGGGGAGGCAGGGCGGCGCGGCGCGCCAGCTCCTCGACGCTGGCAAGGGGACGGTCGCGCGCCTCGACGATCTGCCTCGCCCAGTCCTCGCGAAACCCGTCGACCTGGCGGAACCCCAGCCGCAGCGCGAGATCGCCGTCGGCGCGCCGCTCAAGGCTATTGTCCCACCCGCTCGCATTCACATCGACCCCGCGCACCTCGACACCATGCTCGCGCGCATCGCGAACGAGCTGCGCGGGCGCATAGAAGCCCATCGGCTGCGAATTGAGCAGGCCGCAGGTGAAGACGGCGGGGTGATAATGCTTGATCCATGACGAGACATAGACGAGCCGCGCAAAGGACTGGGCATGGCTTTCGGGAAAACCATAGCTGCCGAACCCCTCGATCTGCTTGAAACAGCGTTCGGCGAATTCCTGTTCATAGCCGCGGCGAACCATGCCACCGATCATCTTGTCGCGGAAATCGTCGATCGTTCCCACATTGCGAAATGTCGCCATCGCGCGGCGCAGGCCATTGGCTTCCTCGGCGGTGAAACCGGCGGCCACCATCGCCAGCTTCATCGCCTGTTCCTGGAACAGCGGGACGCCGAAGGTCTTTTTGAGCACGTCGTAAAGCTCATCGGGATCGTGCGGCGGCGCAGGGGAAGGGAATTGGACCTTCTCTTGCCCGTTCCGCCGCTTCAGATAGGGGTGCACCATGTCGCCCTCGATCGGGCCGGGGCGGACGATCGCTACCTGCACGACGAGATCGTAGAATTCCCGGGGTTTGAGCCGCGGCAGCATGTTGATCTGAGCGCGGCTTTCGACCTGGAACACGCCGATGCTGTCGCCTTTGCAGAGCATAGCATAAACGGCGGAATCGCTGGCATCGATGTCGAGTTCCAGCGTCTTGTCGCCCAGGCCATGCTCGCGCATCAGGTCAAAGCATTTGCGAATGCAGGTCAGCATTCCGAGCGCGAGCACGTCGACCTTCATCAGCCCGAGCGCGTCGATGTCGTCCTTGTCCCATTCGATAAAGGTGCGGTCTTCCATCGCGGCATTATGGATCGGTACCAGCTCGTCGAGCCGGCCTTCGGTCAACACGAAGCCCCCGACATGCTGCGATAGATGCCGCGGCGCCTTCAGCAGTTCGCCAACGAAGCGGTGCAGCCGCTCGATCTCGCCATTCGAGGGGTCGAGCCCGGCCTCGATCAGCCGCTCGACGGGCACCTCGTTGCCCCAGCTTCCCCAGCTCGTGTCGGCGAGCCGTGCGGTCACATCCTCGCTGAAGCCGAGCGCCTTGCCGACCTCGCGGATCGTGCTGCGCGGGCGGTAATGGATGACAGTCGCGGCAATCCCGGCGCGGTTGCGGCCATATCGCTCATAGATATGCTGAATCACCTCCTCGCGCCGCTCATGCTCGAAATCGATATCGATATCGGGCGGTTCGTCGCGCTCGGCCGACATGAAGCGCGAGAAGAGCAGTTCGTGCTGCATCGGGTCGACCGAGGTGACGCCGAGCAGGAAGCAGACGATCGAATTGGCGGCCGATCCGCGCCCCTGGCAGAGGATCGGCGGATCCTGCGCCCGCGCGAAACGGACGAGATCGTAGACGGTCAGGAAATAATAGACATAGCTCCGGCGCCGGATCAGCCGCAGCTCGTTCCCGAGGAGCTTGCGGACCTTGGGCGGCAGCGGCGTCCCATAGCGCTTCTCCGCCGCCGTCTTCACCAGATGGTGAAGATAGTTGAACGGCTTCCAGCCCGGCGGCACCGGTTCGTGCGGATATTCGTAACGCAGGTCGTCGAGGCGGAAGCGGATGCGCGCGGGCAGTTTCGTGCTTTCCTCGACCGCTTTGGGACAGGCGCTAAAGAGCCGCTTCATCTCCCCGGGCGCCTTCAGATAGCGCTCGCCATTGGCGCGCAGCAGACGGCCCGCCTTCTGGACCGTCACTCCCTCCCGGATACAGGTGATGATGTCGTGAAGCGGGCGCTGCGCGGCGGCGGCATAGAGCGCGTCGTTGGTTGCGAGCAACGGGACGCCGGTCGCGGCCGACAGGCGCTGGCGTTCGGCGAGTCGCCGCGCGTCGCTGCCGGTGCGCGGCATGGTGGCCGCCAGCCACACCGACTTCGGTCGCGCCTGCTTGAGCGTTCGCAACAGCGCCGCGTCGCCGTCCATTGCGATCAGCAGCAGATCGTCGCAACAGGCGAGCAGATCATCAAGGTACAGGACGCAGTCGCCTTTTTGCGCGCGCAAATTGCCGGTCGACAGCAGCCGCGTCAGCCGCCCCCAGCCATGCCGGCTGACCGGATAGGCGACGATGTCGGGGGTGCCGTCGGCGAAGGCGAGGCGCGCGCCGACCACCAGTCGGAAGCCCTCCACCATCCACGGCTTTTTGACCTGCAGCTCTTTCAGAAAAGCCCACGCCCGCACCACCCCGGCGACGCTGTTGCGGTCGGCAATGCCGATGCCGCTCATGCCGAGCGTTATCGCTTCCGCCACCATTTCGGCAGGGTGCGAGGCGCCGCGGAGGAAGCTGTAGTTGGTCGCGGCGACCAGCTCGGCAAAGGCGGGCGGGGTGTCGGGCTCGCTCATGCGAACAGCCCGTGGATGTACCAGCGCGGATCGGGCTTTTCCTCATAGAGCCCGTGGCGGAACAGCCAGTAGCGGCGGCCGCGGTCGTCCTCGATGCGGTAATAGTCGCGGGTCAGCCCCTTGTTGTCGCGACGGCGCCACCATTCGGCGGCGATGCGCTCGGGTCCTTCGTAGCGGCGCACCGCGTGCAGCGCGCGGCGCCAGCGAAAGCGCTGCGGTGGGCCATCGGGGACTTCGGCGATCACCTCGATCGGCTGCGGCGGGTCGAAGAGCCAGAAGGGACGCAGCGGGGGTTCGCCGGGTGCGGGTGCGGGCCAGGCTTGCGGCGGCGGCGCGTCGATCGCAGGGAGTTCGAGCTGTGCCTGTTCGGGAATATGCGTGTCGGCGGGTCGGTATCGCCGCACTCGTCCGCGCCCGAGCCGGGTCGCGAGCCGGTCGGCGAGTTCGTCCATCGCGGGCGCGCGCGCCGCGCCGCCTTCGAGCCGGAGCTGGCTTGCGTCGAACGGCTCGATCCGCGGCACGGCGAGGCGGATCGTGTCGAAGCCGAATCCGGGGTCGATCGGATCGCGCAAGGCATCGATCCGTTCGGCGAACAGGCGCATCACCAGCGCGGCGTCGCGCGTCGGCGTCCCGGTCTCGACCGCGATCGTCCGCGCCAGGCCATCGCTGCGAAAGAAGGTGGCGCGAAAATCGCGCCCGCCCTTGCCCCGTTCGGCCAGCGCTTCGATCGCTTCGTCCGCCAGTTCAGCGAGCACGCCCATCGCGTGCGGGGCACTCGCGACGGGCTCGGCAAAGCGGCGCTCGGCGGCGACAGGCGGCGGCGTCAGCCGCGGGGCGAGCGGGCTGGGGGCGTCGCCGGTCAGGCGGCGCAGCGCCGTCGCGGCCCCGGCGCCGAAGCGGGCGGCGAGGCTTGCCATCGGCCGGCTCGAGAGGTCGCCGATCGTCTTGAGCCCGGCGCGGGTGAGCGCGCGCGTTGCCTCGGCATCGAGTTCGAGCGCCGCGACCGGCAGCCGCCGGATCGCCGCCGCCTCGTCGGGGGCGGGCGGCGCCGGGTAGCGCGCGAGTGCGCGTGCCGCGTCGGCGGTGGGGCCGAGCGCCGCGCGCACGGTCATACCCGTCCGCTCGAGCCGTGCCTCGGCATCGGCGACCAGCGCCCCCTCGCCGCCGAACAGATGCGCGGCGCCGGCGATGTCGAGGATCAGCCCGTCGGGCGGGTCGAGCGCGACGAGCGGCGTATAGCGCGCGCAGCCCTGCGCGAGCCGGTCGAGCCAGTCGCGGTCGCGCGCCGGATCGTGCGGTTCGACGAGGAGATCCTGCACCTGCGCCCGCGCGTCGGCGAGCGCTATGCCGGGGGCAAGGCCGAGCGCGGCGGCGCGCGCGTCGACGCTCGCAAGACGCAGCGCTCCGCGCTGCTTCTCGGCAAAGACGAGCGGGGCGTCAGGCGGCCTCGGCGCCGTGCGGCTCCAGCGCTCGGCGGGAAGCCAGGGGAAGAACAGCGCCAGATAGCGCCGCGTCGCGGAAGGCTTGATCGTCACGGTTCCACTCCAGCCGCCAGCGCCCGCCCGCAGGACCGGCGCGCCAGCGCAGCAATTCAAGGTCGAAGGCGGGCGCACCCGGCGCGTTCGCCTCCAGTTCGCGCGAGGGCGCCGCCGCGATGCGCCAGCGCGTGTCGGCAACGCTCGGCGCGGGTTCGGCCCCCAGGCGCAAGAGCAGCAGCACCGTCCCGGCGTCGCGCGCACCGAGCGCGAGCCGCCGCCCGGCGGTCAGGTCGAGCGCGGGCAGGCGCCCCCGGCTTTCGACGACGACCGCCGCCGAGCCGTGGCAACGGAGCGCATCATTGGCCGCGGCGAGCAGCGCCTTCGTGTCCGCCGTCTCGACGAGCAGCAGCCGGTCGGGGTCACCGCCAAGCTCGGCGATGCCGGGTGCGTAGAGGTGCCCGCCCTGCCGCGCGGCGTCGGCGGTTCGGAGCCAGAAGAGCGGCGCCGTGCCCCCGCCGCGCAGTGCGAGCAGCGCCGCGAAGGCGGCGGCGGTGGCGGCGTCGAGCGGGTCGGCGAATATCTCGTGCACCCGTCCGACCGCGAGTCCGCCGCCCAGCGCGGCGTCGAACCCCGCGTGCCCGCTCGCAAGCCAGCCCTCGGCGCGCGCACCGGACAGCCCGCCGGAAGCAGCGATCCGGGCGACGCGGCGGCGAAGCCCGGCGAGAGGGGAAGACGACTCGCGCATAGCATGTTCTCTATATGTTCTATTAGCGCGCGAGTCTCGCTGCTTGTCAAGGCGCCGGTCCTTGGAGAGGAAAATCGGGGCGCTGCGCGCGCGAAAATTGCTAGCTTGTCAAACTTGTCGCTCCCCTCAGCTATCATAATAGCCGCTTCCTATTTTGGGGTGCCGGGGCGCCTTTATGCGGCGCCGGTGGCGGGGTCTGTCTACAAAGTCAAAGAGTAGTGTTGTGGAGTGTGAAGGCTGTCACGGCGGTACAATCCAGGAAAGCGCCTTTTGACGAGGCTCCTCCCTGCGGCGCAGCCGCGGGGAGATCGGGCGGCGAAACTAGCTAATGCGCCGTACCCGCCCCGCTGTCGCCCCCCAGCGCGCGGAACAGCGCGATGCGGGTCTGCGCGAGCAGCAACTGGGTGCCGATCTCGCTGCGCCGCGCGCTGTAGAGGCTGCGCTGCGCGTCGAGGCTCGCGAGGAAGCTGTCGACGCCCCCCCTGTAGCGGGCGTCCGCCAGCGTCGCGGTGTCGGCGGCCGCTGCGCTGTTCGCTGCCGCGGCGCGAACGCGCTCGGCGATCGTGCCCTGCACCGCGAGCGCGTCGGCGACTTCGCGGAACGCGGTCTGGATCGCGCCTTCATAGCTCGCCAGCGCCGCGTCGCGCTGCGCTTCGCTCACCGCGACACCCGCGCGGCGTCCCCCGAAATCAAAGATCGACGCGCTCGCATCGCCTCCCGCCGACCAGGCGAAGGCGCCGCCGTCGAAAAGGCTGGAGAGCGCGTCGCTCGCAAAGCCGAGCAGTCCGGTCAGCGAAATGGTGGGGAACAGCCGCGCACGCGCGACGCCGATGTCCGCATTGGCGGCGCGGAGCTGATATTCGGCCTCGATCACGTCGGGCCGGCGCAGCAGGATCTGCGAGCTTACCCCCGCAGGCAAGGCGACGATCGCCGCCGTGGCTTCGGCGAGATTCGCGGGCAGCATCGCGCGATCGACGTCGCCACCGACCAGCAGGCGGAGGAGATTCTCGTCCTGCGCAAGCGCGCTCGTCTGCGCAGCGATCGAATCCTCGGCGGTCGCGAGGATCTGTTCGGCCTGGCGCAGGTCGGTGCGCGGTGCGACGCCGCCGTCGAGCCGCGCTCTGGTAAGCCGCACATTCTCCCGCGCATTGGCCGCGGTGTCGCGCGCGATCGCCAGCAGGTCGCGGTCGGCGCCATATTGCGCCCACGCGCCCGCGAGGTCGGCAATCAGCGCGAGCCGCACCGTGCGCGATGCCGCCTCGGTCGCGAGCGCGCGGTTGCGCTCGGCCTCGGTTGCATTGGCCAGGCGTCCGAACAGGTCGAGTTCGAACCCGGTAACGCCGCCCTGCAGTGAGAAATCGGCGCTTCCCGCACCGTCCCCCCGATCCGAATAGCCCGCCCCAGCGGAGACTCCGATCGCCGGCAGTTGTGCCGATCGCGTCACCCGGACCTGCGCGCGCGCCGCGGCAACATTGGCGTAGGCGGTGCGCAGGTCGCGATTGTTTATGAGCGCCTGCGCGATCAGCGCCTGCAGCCGCGGGTCGGTGAACACTTGCGTATAGGAGAGGAGTGGCAGCGCCGCCTCGCTCTGCAGCAGATAGGCGTCGCCGATCGGCCAGCTTTGCGGCACCGGCGGTGCGGGCAGCACCGCCTTCGGCGCGAGCGAGCAGCCCGCGAGCAGCAGCGGTGCGGCGACCAGCGCGAGGCGCAAGCGCGTCACGCCGGCAACTCCTGCGCATCGCCCCGCTTCCCGAAGCGTTCGCGCAGGGCCGCGACTCCGTCGCGCACCCCGCGCCGCACGAGCACGAAAAAGAACGGGATGAAGAAGATGGCGAGCAGTGTCGCAGTCAGCATTCCGCCGACCACCGAGGTGCCGATCGCGACGCGGCTGTTCGCGCCGGCGCCGGTCGCGAGCGCCAGCGGCAATACGCCGAAGATGAAGGCAAAGCTCGTCATCAGGATCGGACGCAGGCGGATCTTCGCCGCGGCGATTGCCGCCTCGATCACCCGCTTGCCCTGCCGCTCCTGCTGCTCGGCAAATTCGATCATCAGGATCGCATTCTTCGCCGCGAGCCCCATCGTCGTCAGCAGGCCGATCTGCAGATAGACGTCGTTTTCGAGCCCGCGCAGACTGACCGCGAGCACTGCGCCGACCAGCCCCAGCGGAATGACCAGCAGCACCGCGACCGGGATCGACCAGCTTTCATAAAGCGCCGCAAGGCAAAGAAAGACAACGAGCAGCGACAGCCCGTAGAGCAGCGGGGCCTGTCCTGACGACAGCCGCTCCTGATAGGAGGAGCCCGCCCAGGCGACGCTGGTGCCAGGAATCTGGGCCGCCATTTCCTCCATCAAATCCATCGCCTCGCCCGAACTGGTGCCGGGGGCCGGCTGGCCCGAGATTTCATAGGCGGGAACGCCCTGAAAGCGCGAGGTGCTGCTCGGCGTCGTCGACCAGCCGATCCGCGAAAAGGCCGAGAAAGGCGACATGTCGCCGTCCGAGGAGCGCACATACCATTGGCCGAGGTCTTCGGGTTTGGCGCGATACTGGGCGTCGCCCTGCACATAGACGCGCTTGACGCGCCCCTTGTCGATAAAGTCGTTGACGTAGCGGCCGCCCCAGGCGGTCGACAGCGTGTTGTTCACGTCATTGTTGTTGAGGCCATAGGCGGTCAGCCGCTGGGTATCGATATCGACCTTCAGCGTCGCCACGTCGGGAAGGTCGCTGAGCCGCACCGACTGCAGCCTCGGATTGGCGTTCGCCATCGCGAGCAATTTGTCGCGCGCCGCGGCGAACTCCTCGCGGCTCAGCCCGCTGCGGTTCTGCAATTCCATCGTGAAGCCCGAGGTGTCGCCGAGACCGCGCACCGCGCCCGGTACCAGCGCGAAAATCTGCGCGTCGCGCAGCCCCGACAGCGCCTTGCGCGCGCGCTGGGCGATAGCGTCGGCGGTATTTTCGGGCCCCGGCCGGTCGTCCCAGTCGACGAGATTGACATAACCCTGACCGGTGTTCTGCCCCGACGCCCCGCCGCCACCGCCGCCTGCAATCAGGAACAGCCCCTGGGTATTCGCCTTTTCCTGGGTCAGCAGATATTTCTCGATCGCATCGCGCACTTCGAGCGTGCGCTCCTGCGTGGCGCCCGCGGGCAGACGGAACTGGACCGCTACGCGTCCCTGGTCCTCGTTGGGCAGGAAGCCCCCGGGAAGGCGAAAGTAGAGCAGCACGAGCAGCGCCACCGCGAGCGCGTAGATCGCCAGGAACAACCATTTGCGATCGACGACCTTGGCGACGCTCTCTGCATAGCTCGCACTGGCCCGGTCGAAGCGCGTATTGAACGCATATTTTGCGCGCTCCAGCATATCCTGGAAGCGCGCGAAGCGGCGGCGCCCGTTCTGCGTGCCATACGCCTTGGGTTTGAGGAGGGTTGAGGTCAGCGCCGGGCTCAGCACAAGCGCGACGAGCACCGACAGCCCCATCGCCGACACGATGGTGATCGAGAATTGGCGATAGATGACCCCGGTCGAGCCGCCGAAGAAGGCCATCGGCAGAAATACCGCCGACAGGACGAGCCCGATCGCAACGAGCGCGGTCTGCAGCTCCTGCATTGACCGGATCGTTGCCTCGCGCGCGGTCATGCCGGGGTTTTCTTCCATCAGCCGCTCGACATTCTCGACCACCACGATCGCGTCGTCGACAAGCAGGCCGATGGCGAGAACGAGCCCGAACAGCGTCAACGTGTTGATGCTGAAGCCCGCGATGTAGAAGATGGCGAAGGTGCCCAGCAGGACGACAGGCACCGCGATGGCGGGAACCAGCGTCGCGCGCCAGCTTTGCAGGAAGATGAACATGACGATGACGACGAGCAGGATCGCTTCGAACAGCGCCTTCTGCACCTCGCTGACCGAAAGCTTGATGAAATCGGTCGAATCATTCGCATAGGCGTAATCGAGCCCTTCGGGCATGTCGGCCGCCAGCGCTTCCATCCGCGCCTTGACGAGATCGGCGGTCTTGAGCGCGTCGGAGCCCGGTGAGAGCGAGATCGCCATGCCCGCGCCCGGGTGGCCGTTGACGCGGGAAATGGTGGTATAGCTTTCGGCGCCCAGTTCGACGCGCGCGACATCCTTGATCCGCACCGTCGACCCGTCAGGCAGCGTCTTGAGGACGATATTCTCGAACTCTTCGGGCGTTTGCAGCTTCGATTGCGCCGTCACCGTCGCGTTGAGCATCTGCCCCTTGGGCGCGGGCAGCCCGCCGACGTCGCCCGCGGCGACCTCGCTATTCTGTGCGTTGATCGCATTGACGACATCGCCTGGCATCAGCGACATCGCGGCGAGCCGCTGCGGGTTGAGCCAGATGCGCATCGCGTGCGGCGCGCCGAAGACATTGACGTCGCCGACGCCGTCGACGCGCGATAGCGGGTCCTGGATGTTCGAGGCCAGATAGTCCGACACATCCTGGTTCGACCGGGTGTCGGTGGTGTCGAACACCGCGACCAGCAGCAGCGTGTCCGAATTGGACTTGGTGACCCGCACACCGCGGCTCTGCACCTGTTCGGGGAGGCGCGAGATGGCCGAGCTGATCTGATTCTGGACCTGCACCTGCGCGATATCGGGGTCGGTGCCCTTGGCGAAGATCGCGGTGATGCTCGCCTGCCCGCGCGAGCTGGATTGCGAGCTGAAATAGAGAAGGCCGTCGATCCCGGTCAGTTGCTGTTCGAGCACCTGGGTGACGCTGTTCTCGATCGTTTCGGCCGAGGCGCCGGGGTAGTTGGCGCGGATATTGACCTGCGTCGGGGCGATGTCGGGATATTGCTCGATCGGCAGCGAGAAAAGCGCGCCCAGCCCGCCCAGCATCACGATGATCGCCAGCACCCAGGCAAAGATCGGGCGGTCGATGAAAATACGCGACATGCGGGCTATTTACCCTTCGCTGCCTCGCGGCCGGCCGCCCCGACCTGCTGCGCGCTGGAGGCCGGAACCGGGCGAACCTGCATTCCTGTCCGGAGGTTGCCGACGCCCTGGGTGATGATCCGCTCACCGGGATTGATCCCTGCCGAAATGACCCAGTTCGTGCCTGCCGTCCGCTCAGTGGCAACCTTGCGCCGCACGACCTTATTGTCCTTGCCCACCAGATAGACGAAGGCGCTGCCGTCGAAATCGCGCTGGATCGCGGGCTGCGGGACGAGGATCGCATCGGGCTCGACCGCCTGGTCGAACAGCGCGGTCACGAACATGCCGGGCAGCAGCAGCCGCTTGGGGTTAGGAAAGCGCGCTCGCAGCGTTACCGTGCCGGTCGCTTCGTTGACCGTCATCTCGGAGAATTGGACGGTGCCGGTGAATCCATAATCGCTGCCGTCCTCGAGTTTCAGGCGCACGGCGGTGCTGCCCGGCTGGGTGCCGCCGCTTGCGAGCGACTGGCGCAGGGCAGTGAGTTCGGCGCTCGATTGCTGCATGTCGACATAGATGGGGTCGAGCTGCTGGATCACCGCGAGCGGCTGGGCCTGGCTCGCGCTTACTAGCGCGCCGGGAGTAGCGAGACTGCGGCCGATGCGGCCGCTGATCGGCGCGGTGATCGTCGCATAGCGCAGGTTGATCCGCGCGGTTTCGAGGGCCGCAGCATTTTGTGCGACGGCCGCGCGCGCGACCCGCGCCGCGGCCAGCGCGTCAGTATAATCCTGCTCGGCGATCGCCTGCATCTTGGCGAGCGGTTCAAACCGCTTCGCTTTCTCCTCGGCCGCTGCGGCACTTGCGCGAGCGCTCGCCAGATTGGCTTCGGCCTGGTCGACCGCGGCGCGGTAAAGGCTCGCGTCGATCTCGTAGAGCGGCTGGCCGGCGCGCACCACCCCGCCCTCGGTGAACAGGCGGCGGCGGATCAGCCCGCTCACCTGCGGGCGCACTTCGCTCGTCTCGAACGCGACGGTGCGACCGCCGAGTTCGGTGGTGATCGGAACGGCCGACGTCGCGGCGACGACATAACCGACTTCGGGCGCTCCGCGATCGCGGCCACCCTGATCGTCCTTGTTCGCGCAGGCCCCCAGCGACAATATTGCGGCGCACAGGGCTCCGGTCAGGAGCAGCGGCCTCTGTTTGGGCATCATGAGTGTGTCTCGTGTCGATCCGCGGGGAGGGGCGGCAGATTGGGTCCTATTCACCGCATCGGGCCTCCACTGGCAAGCGGAATAGGCCATTTGCGACAAATTGAGACAATTTTCAAAACCGTCCGCCGCTCCGCCCCCAAGCGTTGACACCGGTTACCATTGGGGCTAGCCAGATGCCAGTTCTATTATTCAACCATGAGGATGCCGATCATGTTCGCCAAGACCTATCACGCCACCCATCCCGACATGATGGAGGATGTGTCGAACGAGGAATTGCGCGCGCGCTATCTGGTGACGGGGATGTTCGAGGATGGGCGCATCAACCTCAACTACTCGCACAACGAACGCTTCGTGATCGGCGGCGCGGTGCCGAAGGGCGGGGCATTGACGCTCCCCGCGCAGACGGAACCGGCGTCGGCGGCGGGCCATCCTTTCCTCGAACGGCGCGAGATGGCGGCGGTCAATATCGGCAGCGACGGCGCGATCAGCGTCGACGGCCAGCGCTTCGAGATGAAGAACAAGGAATGCCTCTATATCCCGATGGGGTCGAAAGAGGTGACGTTCGAGGGCGACGGCGCGCGCTTCTATCTCGCCTCGCTTCCTGCGCACAAGGTCTGCCCGATCAAGCATATCACGCTCGACCAGGCGAACCCCCTCGCGCGCGGCGACCTCGCCAATTCCAACCAGCGGACGATCTATCAGCTCGTGATTCCGGGTGTGTGCGAGAGCGCCCAATTGCTGCTCGGCCTCACGGTGCTCGAGGAAGGGAGCGTGTGGAACACCATGCCGCCGCACCTCCACGACCGGCGCAGCGAAATCTATCTTTATTTCGACCTTCCCGAAGCGAATGATCGCATCTTCCACTATATGGGCGAGCCCGACAGCATGCGGCATATCGTGATCGCGAACGAAGAGGCGGTAATCAGCCCGCCCTGGTCGATCCACATGGGTTCGGGGACCAAGAAATATGCCTTCATCTGGGCGATGGGCGGCGAGAATCTCGACTATACCGACATGAACGTCCTCGACATCTGCCAGCTGAAGTGATGGCGGGCATGTTCGATCTTACTGGAAAAGTCGCACTGGTCACCGGCGCCAACACCGGTATCGGGCAGGGGATCGCGCTCGCGCTCGCCGAAGCGGGAGCGGACATCGCCGCCGCCGGCCGCTCGCCGGCGACCGAGACGGTGGACAAGGCCCGCGCGCTCGGCCGCACGGCGGAGAATTTTGCGGCCGATCTGTCGAGCGTTTCCGCGGTGCAGCCGCTCGTCGACGCGGTGCTGGTCGAATTCGGCCGCATCGACATCCTCGTCAACAACGCCGGAATCATTCGCCGCGCCGATGCGGTCGACTTCACCGAGGCCGATTGGGACGCGGTGATGGACACCAATTTGAAGTCGCTCTTTTTCCTCTGCCAGGCGGTCGGCAGGCACATGATCGCGCGCGGCAGCGGCAAGATCATCAACATCGCCTCGATGCTGACCTTTCAGGGTGGCATTCGGGTGCCAAGCTATACGGCATCGAAATCGGGGGTCGGCGGACTTACCAAGCTGCTCGCGAACGAATGGGCGGCAAAGGGCGTGCAGGTCAATGCGATCGCGCCGGGCTATATCGCGACGAACAACACCGCCGCGTTGCAGGCCGATGAAACGCGCAACCGCCAGATTGTCGAGCGGATCCCCGCGGGGCGCTGGGGCGACCCCGCCGACATCGGCGGCGCTGCGGTCTTCCTCGCCTCGTCAGCGTCGGACTATGTCCAGGGTCATATCCTTGCCGTCGACGGCGGCTGGCTCGCGCGCTAGCCTCCACCCATGTCCGGCCGCCTCGTCTTCTTCGGCGAACTGCTGCTCCGCCTGACCGCGCCCGGCAACGAACTGCTCATGCAGTCGCCGTCGCTCGGGCTGCATGTGGGCGGCGCCGAGGCGAACGTGGCGATCGGGCTCGCCCATCTCGGCCATGATTGTGCGATGGTCAGCAAAACCCCCCCGAATGCACTGGGTCGCGGTGCAGTGGCGGCGGTGCGCGGCGCTCATGTCGATTGCACCGCCGTCACACCTCATCCGGGGCGCATGGGCCTTTATTTCCTGAGCGTTGGTAGAGGCCTGCGCGCCTCGGAAATCGTCTATGACCGCGCCGGATCGAGCTTCGCAGCGAGCGGGGCGGAGGATTATGACTTCGACCAGCTGCTGGACGGGGCGCGCTTGCTTCATCTGTCGGGCATCACCCCGGCGCTCGGACCACGGTCAGCCGAGGCGGCACTAGCCGCGGCGCGCGCGGCGAAGCGGCTCGGCGTGCCGGTGAGCTTCGACGGCAATTACCGGGCGATGCTGTGGGAGGCGTGGGACAGCGACCCGCGGGCAACCTTGTCCGAATTGATCGGCACCGCCGACATCCTCTTTGGCAACCATCGCGACCTCTCACTGGTGCTGGGGCAGCCGTTCAGCGGCGACGGCGAAGACCGGCGGCGGGAAGCGGCCGAAGCGGGCTTCGCAGCCTTCCCGAGCCTCCAACTGATCGCCTCCACCGCGCGCCACACCGTTACCGCCGACCATCACCGCATCGCGGCCCGCGTCGATCTGCGCAGCGGCGCCCACCAGACCGGCGAGGTCGACGTCACCGGCATCGTCGACCGTATCGGCGCCGGCGACGCCTTTGCCGCGGGCGTGCTGCACGCGCATCTGACGGGCGGCGATGCGAAGGCGATGGCCGAGACCGGTCTTGCGCTCACCTGCCTCAAACACTCGCTGCCGGGCGACGCAAGCCGCTTCGGACAGGCCGACATCGACGCCTTTCACCGCGGGGGGCTCGATGTGCGCCGTTGAAAGTGTGAGCCGCCGCGCGCTGCTCGGCGGCGCGCTTGCTCTCGGCCTGGCCGGACCGGTTCGGCCAGCCCGCGCGCGGGTGGGCGACGACCTCCTTCTCCAGGTCGCCGCGCCCGACGGCACTTATCGAAGCCAAGTTTATAACGGAACGCCCGCTTCCCATCGCTTTGCGGGAATTCGGTACGGCCGCGCCGCGCGTTTCGGACGGCCGGTTCCGGCTCGGGCGGCGGAGCAGATGCCGGACGCCGCTTTCGGCCCGGCCTGTCCCCAGCGTGGCGATCGCTACCAGCCGCAATCGGAGGATTGCCTGTTCCTCAACGTCTGGACGCCCGCGCCCCGCGCCGACGCAGGGCGCCCGGTCATGGTCTATTTCCACGGCGGCGCCTATTCGACCGGCAGCGTCACCGACACCATCAACGACGGCGCTCGTCTCGCGGCGCGCGGCGATGTCGTCGTGGTTACGGTCAATCACCGGCTCAACGCGCTCGGCTATCTCTACCTCGCGCGCCTCGACCCGCGGTTTTCCGACAGCGGCAATGCGGGGCAGCTCGACCTGATCGTGGCGCTGCAATGGATCCAGCGCAACATCGCGGCCTTTGGCGGGGATCCCGGCAATGTCACTCTGTTCGGCCAGTCGGGCGGGGGGGCCAAGATCGCGACGCTGATGGCGATGTCCGAGGCGAAGGGACTGTTCCACAAGGCGATCACGATGAGCGGACAGCAGGTCACCGCCTCGGGACCCTTGAACGCGACGCGGCGCGCCGAGGCGTTTCTCGCGAGGCTGGGCCCGGGCGTCGACCCCGCGACCGCACCGGTCGAGCAGCTGATCGCGGCGCTCGCCGCGACCGACCCGATCCTCGGCGGCGGCGTCTATATGGGGCCGGTGCTCGATATGGTGCATTTGAAGCGTCACCCTTTCTGGCCTGGTGCCGCGCCGCAATCGCTCGACATTCCGATGATGCTCGGCAATGCGGTGATGGAAACGCGCGCTTTCTATGCGCCGGACAGCAAGCAGCTCGCGGGACTGGATTTCGGAAATCTCGCCGCGCGGATCGCGCCCGAGATGCGGGTCGATATTCACCCCGAATGGGTCGCGCAGCGGTTTCGCATCCGCTATCCGGATGCGCCGCCGCTCGAACTCTTCCACCGAATCGTCACCGCGGCGCGAAGCTGGCGCGGGCAGGTCGAGGAGGCCGAGGCCCGCGCAAGGGCGGGGGTGCCCGCGTTCGTCTACCAGCTCGATTTCGAGGCGGCCAAGCACACCGACGATATCGGCCTCAGCTTTGGGACCATCCTCGACCCGACGCCCGCGCAGCAGGCGATGAGCGATGTCGTGATGGACGCCTTCGTCCGCTTCGCGCGCACGGGCAATCCGGGCTGGCCGGCCTATGACCTTCTAAAGCGGCAGACGATGATTTTTGATACCGAGAGCCGCGTGGAAAGCGATCCGCGCCGCTGGGAACGCGAGCTGTTTGCGCGGGTGCCTTATATCCAGCCGGGGACGTAAGAGAAACCGGGAGACTCTGCGTACACATCTCCTCCCCCCTGATGGGGGAGGCAGCGAGACTTGCGAACTTTGTTCGCGAGTCGCAGCGGTGGGGGGTGCGGTCTCGGCCTGAAAGGATCGTGCCATGACGCACCGTCACCCCCATCCAACTTCGCCTGATCGCTGCGCGATAGGGCTCCATATCCTTCCCCCATCGAGGGGGAAGGGGGTGCGGATGTTAAACGTTGCCGTGGCTGCCCAGCCAGTTCCACAGCAGCTCGGGCCAGATCGCGACGGGCAGCCCCGCGCTCTTCATCAACCCGAACCCATGGCCGCCGCGCTCGAAGAAATGCGCTTCGACCGGCGCGCCGACGCCGCGCGTCGCTTCGCGCAGCCGGGCGCTGTTCTCGACCTTCACGACATCGTCGTCCTCGGCGTGGAGCAGCCAGAGCGGCGGCTGGTCGGCTCGGACGTTGCGTTCGGGTGAATAAGCCTTCTCGCGCGCTGCATCGGCGTCCGCGCCGATCAATTTCTCGCGGCTGCCCGGATGGGCGATCGCCGGGTCCATCGACACCACCGGATAGATACCGGCGAGCGCGTCGGGGCGCGTCGGCAGCGCGTCGGCGGCGTCGATCGGATCATAGACCTTCGCATCGAAGCGCGTGAGCAGGCTGGTCGCGACATGGCCGCCTGCCGAAAAGCCGCCGAAAGCGACACGCGCGGGATCGATTCCGTCGATGGCTGCGCGACTGCGCACCAGGCGCACCGCGCGCTGGGCGTCGGCGAGCGGGACGTCGGCGCCATTTTGCCAACCGTCGCCCGGCAGGCGATAGAAGAGAACATAGGCGGTAACGCCGCGCGCCGCGAGCCAGCGCGCGAGTTCATAGCCCTCCTTGTCGACCACGACATAGCGATAGCCGCCGCCGGGGGCGAGGATCGCCGCTGCGCCATTCGGCTTCGCCGGACGGAAGACGTCGAGCCGCGGCCGGGCGATATGCTCGAGCATCCGGTCGCTCGCCTGCGGGTCCTCGCTGCGCTGGACGGTGCGCTCGGCGAGCCGAGGGGGCGCGGCGATGTGGCCGTCGGGCCAGAGCGCAATGCTGCCGTCCGGCGCAAGACCGGCGGGCCGCGTCCAGACCTCTCTCGCCCCTGCGGCAGCGGCAGACGCAACGGGCAGCGCGAGGCCGGCGGCGAGCAAACTCCGACGGCCGAGCGTCATTGTCCAGCCGCCGGCGGGTTCGGATAAGCGACGATCAGCACCAGCGGTTCGCTTCCGGTCTGGCGGATGCCGACCTCGGCGCCCGAGTAGAGCCACGCGGCCATCCCGGGCTTCAGCGCCTTCTCTTCGCCGTCCGAATGGACGATGCCCGTGCCCGAGACGACATAATAGATTTCGTCGTGAGCAATGGGGTGCACGCCGATCGCCGCGCCGACATGCAGCGCGCGCTTCCGGAATTCGAAGCTGCGCGGCGCGGGCACGGCGTCGCTGATCCGCCAGGCGGTCGACATCCCGATCGCGCCATGCGGCGGTGCCTCTTCGCGCACCGTCGCGGTTTCGTCGATCACCACCATCGCGGAAGCGGGCTCGGCCGCTGCCGCGCTGCCCGTAAGGAGCAGGGCGAGCAGCGCGCTCATTTGACGCCCCCGCGCGAATCGAGATCGCGCGCCGACAGATGCTCCTGCGGCATCGGTGCGATCTGCCCGGGGTAACGACCCGATTTGGGCTCCATCGTCACAAGATCCCACTCCGCCTCGACGAAGGGCGCGCGCACCGGCGCCTCGACCTTCGGATAGGCGCTGACCTCCTTCTCGTCGTCGATAATGTCGCCGCGCCCCTCGGCAATGAAGAAGAGAATCCGGATCTCCTCGGCGTCGCGCGCCCACGGCCGCGCGCCGGCGGTCGCGAGCAGCGAGGTTTCGACGTCGCGCGTCGGCAATATGTCATAGCCCGCGGCCGGCGCGAGCGGCGCCTTGGCGCGGATCAGCTCGGCGCGCGTCTCGCCATAGCGACCGAATTCGGGGAGCGGATTGCCGTGGCGGTCGACCGCGATATTGTCCTTGCCGTAAAATTGCAGGTCGCCGTCGCCGCCGAGCATCAGGAAGGGCAGGCCTTCATCGGTATCGTTGCCGCCGCGCATGACATTGCCGATCGCGGTGATCTCTCCGGTCACATAGTCATGTCCGACCCACTCGAGGTTCATCAGATTATAATGAACGGCGCGGTGCCCCGGGTTGTAGATCAGATTGTTGATCATCAGCACCTGCGCCCCGCCCTTCACCAGCGGCGCGCGCTCGACATTATGCGCCCAGATATTGCGATAGAAGACGATGCCGGTGGTGTTGTCGTGGACGAGCGAGCCCTTGCTGTGCTCGCCCTTGGGATGGCTCGCATCGGCAAGCCCCTCGGCAGCAAGATTGTTGGAGAAGGTAATGTCATGGCTCGTATTCTGGCGCCATTCGGCCACCGACTTGCCCTCGAAGCGCGGGCCGGATGCCGACATATTCTCGTCGATCGCCCACAGGAAAGTGCAATGGTCGATCACGACATTGTGCGCCCCGACCGTCGACAGTGCATCCGCTTCCCAGCCGCTGCGCTTCGGCTGGCCGTCGACCCCGGTGTAGACGCGCAGATGGCGCAGGATCACGTCGTGCGTCTTCACGTCGATGCCGGTACGGATCAGCGTGATGCCCGGCCCCGGGGCGGTCTGGCCGGCAATGGTCAGATACGGCTCGCTGATCGTCAGCGTGTTGCGCCCCATGTCGATCACGCCGCCGACTTCGAAGACGACGATGCGCGGCCCCTTCGCCTCGAGAGCCGCCTTGAGCGAGCCGGGACCGTCGGGCGCGAGCGTTGTGACGCGAATGATCCTGCCGCCGCGTCCGCCCGGAGTCGTCGCTGCCGGACCGACGGCGCCCGGGAAGGCTCCGATCGCCGAATCCGCCGCGAATGCGGCGCTCGCGGGTATCATTGGCGCCACGAAAAGTGCGGCGAACAACAGCCTTTTCAGCATTCAGTCTCTCCCTCTAACCTCGCATTACGATAGGTCTTGACATAGGCGGCGTTATCCTTCAATCATTTTTGACACCGGTTACCTAGGCCGGCGACAAAAATGAAGATCCATGGGGAGAGGGCGCCCCGGGTTGGTCGCATCCATGCGGGCGACGCGATCCGCGAACTCTCTGAACATTGTTGGGACGGCCATCGCTCGATGGATTTGTCCACGAAAGTAACCGGTGTCATTGCCTTGCCAAGCGGGGGCGTGCACTGCGAAAGGGAGGAATGACGATGACTATGATCGCAACGCGGGGCGTGCGCACCCTGACCCGACTGACCTGCGGCGCTTCGCTCGCCGCCTTGGCGGTTTCCCCCGCCTTTGCGCAAGACGCCGCCGAAGCGGCGCCTGCGGACGAAATCGTCGTCACGGGTTTCCGCGCCTCGCTCGACAAGGCGCTCGACCAGAAGCGCAATTCGACCGGCGCGGTCGACGTGATCGTCGCCGAGGACATCGCGAAATTCCCCGACCAGAACCTCGCCGAATCACTCCAGCGCATTCCGGGCATCTCGATCCAGCGGGACGCTGGCGAAGGCCGGGCGATCACCGTGCGTGGTCTCGGCGCGCAGTTCACCCGCGTCCGACTGAATGGCATGGAAACGATCGCGACTTCAACCGATGGCGCGTCGGCAAACCGCGACCGCGCCTTTGACTTCAATGTTTTCGCCTCGGAGCTGTTCACCTCGCTCGTCGTCCACAAGACCGCCTCGGCCTCGCTCGATGAAGGGTCGCTGGGTGCGGTCGTTGACCTCAACACCGGCAATCCGCTCAGCGGCAAGGAAGGCTTTACCGCCGTCGCATCGGTGCAGGGGCGCTACAATGACCTGACCAAAGATGTCGATCCGCGCCTTGCTGGCCTTGTCGCGTGGACCAATGCCGATCGGACCTTCGGCGTTTCCGCGTCGGTCGCCTGGGCCGACTATACGACGCACGAACTCGGTAACAACAGCGTCCGCTGGGCGCAGGCGCCCTTCCGTAGCGTTGACGGCGTGACCTGCTTGACGGGGTCGAACTTCGTTGCCAATCCGTCCGACGCCTGCGTCGAGGTCGCCGAAGCCTTCCACCCGCGCATCCCGCGTTACGGCCTCGTCAGCCACGACCGCGAGCGCCTCGGCGCGACGGCGTCGATCCAGTTCGAGCCGAGCGAGAACACCAAAATCTCGATCGACGGCCTCTATTCGACCTTCAAGGAAACCCGCGACGAATATTGGGGCGAGGTTCTGCTGCGCAGCAACGAGCGCGGCATCGATGTCTCCAACTATGTGATCGATGCGAATAACAATATCGTCTCGGCAGACCTCGACAATGTCTATGTTCGTACCGAGCGCTATTCACGCGAGAGCGAAACCAAATTCTACCAGCTTTCGGCACGTCTCGAACAGCGGCTGACCGACACGTTCAAGCTCAATCTGCTCGGCGGCTTTTCCAAGTCGAAGGCCGACATCCCCATTGAGACGACGCTGGCGTTCGATGATACCGACGCAACCGGCTATCACTATGATTATACGAACAGCAAGTTCCCGCTGCTCAGCTTCGGGGCGGGGATCGACGATCCTGCAGCTTTCGTGCTCGCCGAATTTCGCGACCGGCCATCATTTCTGACCAACAAGTTCAAGACCTTCGCGGGCGATTTCGACTGGGATGTCGCCGATCGCTTCAAACTGCTCGGCGGCGGCTTCTATCGCCGGTTCGACTTCGACACCGTCGGCTATCGCCGCGACAGCACCTATTGCGCAGCCTTTACCTGTGCGCCCGGCACCGGGGGACTTCCCGTCACGCCCGACATCGCCGAATTGTTCGAACTCGGCGACGCGGGCCAGCCGTCTGGGAACACCAACGCCTGGATCGTCCCCGACCTCGCCGCCGGCACGGCGCTGATCGACCTCTATGGCCGTCCCGCGGTGCTTCAGGAGGGCGAGCAGCGCGCGGTCACCGAAAAAACCTATGGCGGCTGGTTCATGGCCGAGTTCGAGACCGAGATTTTGGGCATGCGCCTCACCGGCAACGCCGGGGTGCGCTATGCGAAGACCGATCAGAGTTCGTCGGGCTTCACCAGCGGCACCTTCGTTACGGTTGATCGGACCTATGATGACTGGTTGCCGTCATTCAACCTCAATCTCCACCCGACGGACAACATCATCCTGCGCGGCGCGATTGCGAAGGTCATCACGCGTCCGACGCTGGGCAGCCTGACCCCCGGCGGCTCGGTCGACCAGTTCAACTTCCGCATCTCGTCGGGCAATCCCTTCCTCGATCCCTATCGTGCGACGACGTTCGACCTGGCGGCCGAATGGTATTTCGCGCCGGGGGCGATCGCTTCGGTCGCGCTGTTCGCGAAGGATATCGAAAGCTTCCCGATTTCGACTTCGCTGCAGGGGACCTATGCGTCGAGCGGGCTTCCGCTCTCGCTACTCACGCCGGGCACCCCGGCCTATGATGCGGTGGTCGGCGGCAGCGATCCCACCCGCCAGTTCGAGTTCCGCACCACGGGCAACGGGCCGGGCGCGAACCTGAAGGGCGTCGAATTCTCGCTGCAGCTGCCCTTCTCGGTCTTCTCGGAATCGCTGCGCCACTTCGGCGTGCTCGGCAACGCGACCTTCGTGAAAAGCGATGTCGATTACAGCATCTCGGGGCCCCTGGCGTATAATCCGGTCACGAACAAACTCGAGGCCCAGCCCAACGGCACCTACACCCAGCCGCTGCTCGGGCTCGCCAAGCGGGCTTGGAACGCGACCGTCTATTATGACGACGGCAAGCTGTCGGTGCGCACCTCGGCCGCGTGGCGCTCGGGCTACAACGACAGCACCAGCGGCAACAACAATATCTTCGAAGGTTATGGCAGCTCTTTCAACCTCGACGCCTCGATCCGCTACGCGCTGACCGAGCAGATCGAACTGTCGATCGAGGGCACCAATTTGACCGATGATTATCGCTATCGCTTCAACGACATCTACGCGAACCGCAATTACGAGAATAATCACTACGGCCGCACCTTCCTGTTCGGGGCGCGGTTCAAGATCTGATCATTTCCAGGAATAGTCCCCCCTCGAGGCCCGGTTTTGTCATGCGCAGGACCGGGCCCCATTTTTATCGGAGGCATGAGTGACGGGTCGCCGCGACATGATCAAGCTCGCCGGGGCGGGCCTCCTCGGCTCGGCGTTTGTTCCAGGGGCCGCCGAGGGATCGGGAAAGGCCGGTCCTTCATCCTGTCGTCTGCCTGCGCCGCCGCGCTGGGCCACCGGGCTCGACGGGCAGCGCAAGGCCGATCTTGGCGACGGGCGTTTCCTCAACCCTGTCATGGCCGGCGATCATCCCGATCCGTCGATCCTGAAGGACGGGCGCGATTACTATATGACCTTCTCGACCTTCGATTCCTATCCCGGACTCGTCATCTGGCATTCACGCGATCTCGTGAACTGGCGTCCCGTCGGTCCCGCGCTGACACGCAATATCGGATCGGTCTGGGCGCCCGAACTCTGCAAGCATGAGGGGCGCTATTATCTCTACATTCCGACCAAGGGTCCGAACACAAGCTGGGTCATCTGGGCCGACCGCATCGAGGGACCGTGGAGTGAGCCGGTCGACCTGGATCTGCCCGATCATATCGATCCTGGCCATGCTGTCGGAGAGGATGGATCGCGCTGGCTCTTTCTGTCAGGCGGCGACCGCGTGCGCCTGTCGGACGATGGGCTTCGCCGCATTGGCGAGCCCGAGCATGTCTACGACCCCTGGCATTATCCCGCTGACTGGGTGGTCGAGGGTTTCTCGCCCGAGGGACCGAAAATCCTCCGGCGCGGCGCCTGGTTCTACATGATCACTGCAGTCGGCGGCACGGCGGGGCCTCCCACGGGGCATATGGTCATTGCCGCGCGATCGCGCTCGATCCACGGGCCGTGGGAGGACTGTCCGCACAATCCGGTCGTCCGCACGCAGTCGCATGACGAGAAATGGTGGTCGCGCGGCCATGCCACGCTCGTCGAGGGGCCGGGGGGCGACTGGTGGAGCGTCTATCATGGTTATGAGGCGGGCTTCTGGACGCTTGGCCGCCAGACCCTGCTCGATCCGGTCGAATGGACGGCCGACGGATGGTTCCGCATGACCGGCGGCGACCTGTCTCGCCCGCTCGCCACGCCAGCGGGCGGCACCTCCGGACCGCACGGCATGGCGCTCTCAGACGATTTCGCCTCGCTCGACCTTGGTGCCAAATGGAATTTCTTCCGCCCCGCTCCCGACGAGCGTAGCCGTGCCCGGGTCGAGGGCGGCGTCCTCGTCCTGAAAGCGCGAGGTTCTGCGCCGGTCGATTCATCGCCGCTGCTCCTGATCGCGGGCGACCAGGCCTACCGCTTCGAATGCGACATCGAGATTTCGCCGGGCGGTACCGCGGGACTGATCCTCTTCTACGATGATCGTCTTTATTGCGGGCTCGGTTTCGATGCCGAGCGCTTCGTCACCCATCAATATGGCATCGAACGCGGCCGCCCCGCCAATCCGCATGGGCGGCGGATGCGGATGCGCGTCACCAACGACCGCCATATCGTGACCTACGACACGAGCGGCGACGGCGGAAAGACATGGGTGCGCTTCGACCGCGGCATGGAGGTGTCAGGCTACCATCACAATGTCCGCGGCGGCTTCCTGATGCTCCGGCCCGGCCTCTATTCTGCGGGCGATGGCGAGGCGCGCTTTTCGAACTTCACCTTCCGCGCGCTCGGGTAACGGGTCTGGCTGGCGCTCGCTAGGCTTTGCCAGCGGGCGGCGCCACTGACTGGCGCTCGACGAAGGTCGAGGCGAGAACAGGGCTTTCGCCGTCGGGGATGCGCGCACTGGGACCCAGAAAATCGGCAACCAGCGTGCGCGCTGCGCGCACCCCCATCTCGCGGATCGGCCAGCGCACGGTACTCAGCGTCGGCCAGATATGCGTCGCGGTCGGCGAATCATCGAAACCGATGATCGACAACTGGCCGGGCACGGCAATGCCCTTGCCGTGCGCGACGCTCATCACCCCTGCCGCCATCTCGTCGTTCGAACAGAAAATGGCGGTTGGCGGCTCGGCGAGCGACAGCAATTTTTCGCCCGCCTCGATCCCGGCGGTGTAGCGGTAATTGCCCGGCGCATAATGCTCGTCGGCAAGGCGCAGCCCGGCCTCGGCCAATGCCTCGCGAAACCCCTTTTCACGCTCCGCGGCAGAGCGGAAGCCCGCCGGGCCGCGCACGAAGCCAATGCGCCGATGGCCCAGCGCGATGAGCCGTCGTACCGCTTCGCCCACCACTTCGCGGTCGTTCGACGACACGCAATGCTTCGCATCATCGAGCAACGCCGATCCGACGCGAACATAACGTACGCCAAGATCTTCGCAGAGCCTCGCCAGTTCGTCGTTCTCCGAAATCGGCGGCAACAGCATCGCGCCGATCGGCCGCTGCTTTTCGAGGAAGGTGCGGACATCGTCGAGCATCTTGTCCGACCCGCGATCGACCGGCCGGACAAGCAGTGCAAGGTCGCTATCCTTGATCGCGTCGAGCACGCCCTGCTGGAAATTCAGCACCGTCTGCGCGTTGGGGTTGTCGTGGAGCAGGGCGATCAGAAAATTGCGGCGAAAGGCGAGTGCGCGCGCCTGTGGATTAGGGACGAAGCCCAGCGTCTCGATCGCCTTCTGTACCGCGAGCCGCGTCTTTTCGCTGATGAATTCGGACCGGTTGATGACGCGGCTGACGGTTTTTTTGGAAACCCCGGCGAGTGCCGCCACGTCGTTGATCGTTGGTTGTTTGCCGCCCTGTCCGCCCGTGCGCGCCGCCATATCGTCCGCTTTCTCTTCGCCGGGCCGCCAAACCCCCTGAAATTCCTGCCCGGTCAAAAATCCTAGTGAGCGTTCGCCCACGCAAAATCAACCGGGAGCGTGGCTATTCGCTTGCTTTTGACACCGGTGTCTTTTAGACGCTTTCTACGAAAGAGGGAAATCATCACGATGCGGGCGACCAGCGAACAGGAAAATGTGGCCAAGGCGTTCGTCGCCGCGCGCGCCGAAAAGACACCGCTTACCCTGTATCCGGGCGCGGTTCCCGAGACGATGGCGGA
This sequence comes from Sphingopyxis flava, assembly GCF_900168005.1. Classification (GTDB taxonomy): domain Bacteria; phylum Pseudomonadota; class Alphaproteobacteria; order Sphingomonadales; family Sphingomonadaceae; genus Sphingopyxis; species Sphingopyxis flava. The sequence continues at coordinate 82,412 of NZ_FUYP01000005.1, read as the reverse complement.
TGCCTATGCGATTCAGGATGCCGCAATCGCGCTCGACGGGCGCCGTATCGGCGGGTGGAAGGTCGGACGGATCGCGGCCCCGCTCGTCGAGCGCTATGGCGACAACCGGCTGACGGGGCCGATCTTCACCGACGAGATCGTCGATGGAAGCGCCGGGGAATCTCCGGCCATGCCGGTCTACGCGGAGGGGTTTGCTGCGGCCGAGGCCGAAGTGCTGCTTTGTCTCGGCGAGGTCGGCGACCGCGCGTGGGACATGGCATCGGTCAAGGATCTGGTGGTCGAGCTTCGCACGGGGATCGAGGTTGCGAGCTCGCCCTTTCCGGGGATCAATGATCACGGGCCTGCGGTTACCGCGTCCGACTATGGCAACAACAAGGGACTGGTGCTCGGTCCGGCGATTGCTGACTGGCGTGAGCGCGATCTCCTCGCCATGCCGGTCGAATTCCATATCGACGGCGAAAGCGTTGGCGCGGCGACGATGGCGACGATGCTCGACGGCCCGTTCGGTGCCGCGCTGTTCCTCATCCGCACCTTGCGCGCACGCGGCATAGCGATCGCTCCCGGCACCTGGGTGTCGACGGGGGCCATCACCGGTGTCCACGAAATCCGGCCGGGCCAGCGGGCCGATGCGCTGTTCGACGGAAAGATCCGCGTCGGCTGTACGATCGAAAGCCTATAGACGAACCTATAGAATAAGGACGGGAGAGACATATGGCGCAGGCCTTCGCAGACGAAGCGGCTCCGCCGCCGGTGCCCCGGACGGGGCACTATCGGTGGACGATCATTGCGCTTCTGTTCGCCGCGACGACGGTCAACTATATCGACCGAACGATGCTTGGCCTGCTCGCGCCGACGCTGGGGGACGATCTCGGCTGGACCGAGAATGACTATGGCAACATCGTCACCGCCTTTCAGGCGGCTTATGCCCTTGGCTATCTGTTCATGGGCTGGCTGATCGATCGCTTCGGCCCCCGCATCGGCTACGCAATCGCAATCGCCATCTGGACGGTCGGCCATGCTGCTCATGGATTTGCAAGTTCGGTCGCCTCCTTCATGTTCGCGCGCGCCATGCTCGGCGTTGGCGAGGCGGGGCACTTCCCGGCAGTCGTCCGCGCGTCGAGCGAATGGTTTCCGCAAAAGGAGCGCGCCTACGCGATCGGCTGGGTCAACAGCGCGACCACTATCGGTGTTATCCTGACCGCGCCAGCTATCTCGCTCTTCATGGTGGGGATGGGGTTCGACTGGCGCGAGACCTTCATCTATTCGGGGCTGGTCGGCCTCCTCCTCCTCATCCTGTGGCTCTGGAAATACAGCAACCCGCGGGACACCGGACGGGTGAGTGAGGGCGAGCTTGCCTGGATCGAGCATGATCCGCCCGAACAGGTGGAAAAGATCGGCTGGGGCCGCGTCGTCACCAAGCGCGAAGCCTGGGCGTTCGCGATCGGCAAATTCCTGACCGATCCGGTCTGGTTCCTGATGCTTTTCTGGCTGCCCAAATATTTCGCCGACACCTATGACGTCGATTTGAAGATTGTGTTGTTGCCGATGATCATCATGTATCTTCTCTCCGACGCGGGCAGCATCATCGGCGGCTGGGTATCGTCAAAGCTGATTCACACCGGTCGCAGCGTCAATTTCGCGCGCAAGGCGACGATGCTCGGAGCTGGCTGCTGTGTGCTGCCTTTGCTATTCGTCTCCGGGCTCGACAATATGTGGCTTGCGGTAGTGCTGATCGGAATCGCACTCGCGGGGCACCAGGCTTTCTCGTCGACCATCCTGTCGATTCCCCCCGACATGTTCCCGAAACGCGCGGTCGGATCGGTGATCGGGCTCGGCGGCTTCGCGGGCGGTATCGGCGGGATGATCATGGCGAAATCGACCGGTCTCGTCCTCGATGCGACCGGCGGCAACTACACGATCATTTTTGCGGCCTGCACCGTGGTCTACTTCCTCGCCGTGGGCGCGATTCACCTGCTAAGCCCCCGGCTGGCGCAGGTAAGCGTCGAAAGCGAAGCGCGGGCGGCGTGACGGGAGGGGTCAGGACGGCACCAGCAGTTCGCGCCCCTCGCGTACCTGGGCATCAAGCCACTCGATGAAGGCGCGGACGCGCGGCTGCGGCGCGACGTCGCGGTGAAGCGCAAGCCAGAAGCTGCGACCGATCGTCTGATCGGGGCGCACGCGTACCAGCGCGGTGTCCTCGGCGGCGAGGAAGCAGGGCAGCACCCCGACTCCCGCGCCGCTCGCGATCATGCGTCTTTGCGCAAGGATCGAGGAGGAGCGGACCGTGGCGCGCAGTCCGGGCTCGATCTCGCCCAGATAATCGAGTTCGGGGGCGTAGAGAATGTCGGGCATATAGCCGATCACCGCGATCCCCGCGCGCGACAGCGGCGCCTGCTCGACCGCCTTTCGCCAATCGGGCCTGTCTGCGGGGGCATAGAGGCCGAGGCTGTAATCGGCGAGTTTGCGCGTCAGCAGCGGGCCCTTGCGCGGCCGCGCGAGCAGCACGGCCATGTCGGCTTCGCGCCGCGAGGGGTTGAGAAAGCCCGACGAGGCGACGAGGTCGATCTCGATCTCGGGATGCGCGGCGACGAAAGCCGCGAGCCGCGGCGCGATGAAGCTGCTGCCGAAGCCTTCGGAGACGCTGATGCGAAGCTGCCCCGACAGGTCGGATCGCCCCTCGGCCCGGTGAATTCGCGCCGCCGCCGCCGCCATCGCCTCGGCATGCGGCAACAGGGCGCGGCCAGCCGCGGTTAACGCAAAGCCCGCGGGCGCGCGCTCGAACAGTGTCTGCTGGAGGTCAGCCTCGAGACTGCTCACCCGCCGGCTGACCGTCGTCGGGTCGACATGCAGCGCCTGCGCCGCGCGCGCGAGTGTCCCGTGATGCGCGACTGACAGGAAATATTGCAGCTTGTCCCAATCCATAAGCTGCACATATGCAGTATCATGCTGCAAGTCTATCCCTTGCAATCGGCCCGGTCTTGGTCTGTGGCGGACGGCAAGGACATACGGGAGACTCGAAGATGCGACAGATCGACCATCATATCGTCGGCGGAGCGGGCGGTAGCGCGCGCCAGGGTAATATTTTCGACCCGAACAATGGCGGCGTTCAGGCCGCGGTCGCGCTCGGAGACGCGGCGCTCCTCGACCGGGCGGTCGCGGCGGCGAAGGCGGCGCAGCCCGCCTGGGCGGCGGTGAATCCGCAGCGCCGCGCGCGCGTGATGTTCGACTATAAGCGCCTTGTCGAAGCCCATATCGACGAACTTGCCGAACTGCTGGCGAGCGAGCATGGCAAGGTGGTCGCCGACGCGCGCGGCGATGTGCAGCGCGGGCTCGACGTCATCGAATTCTGCTGCGGTATTCCGCATGTGCTGAAGGGCGAATATACGCAGGGTGCCGGCCCCGGGATCGACGTCTACTCCATGCGCCAGCCGATCGGTATCGGCGCGGGCATTACCCCTTTCAACTTCCCTGCGATGATCCCGATGTGGATGTTCGGCCCCGCGATCGCGACCGGCAACGCGTTCATCCTGAAGCCCAGCGAGCGCGATCCGAGCGTGCCGGTGCGGCTCGGCGAACTGATGCTCGAGGCGGGGCTGCCCGAGGGCATCTTGCAAGTGGTTCACGGCGACAAGGAAATGGTCGATGCGATTCTCGACCACCCCGACATCGGGGCTGTCAGCTTCGTCGGTTCCTCCGACATCGCGCACTATGTTTACAACCGCGGCGTCTCGAACGGCAAGCGCGTGCAGGCGATGGGCGGCGCGAAGAACCACGGCATCGTGATGCCCGACGCCGACCTCGACCAGGTGGTGAACGACCTCACCGGCGCCGCCTTCGGCTCGGCGGGCGAGCGCTGCATGGCGCTGCCCGTCGTCGTCCCGGTGGGCGAAGACACCGCGAACCGGCTTCGCGAAAAGCTGGTTCCCGCGATCGAGGCGCTGCGCGTCGGCGTGTCGACCGATGCCGAGGCGCATTACGGCCCCGTCGTCTCGGCCGCCCACAAGGCGAAGGTCGAAGGCTGGATCCAGAAATGCGCCGAGGAGGGGGCCGAGTTGGTCATCGACGGCCGCGGCTTCACGCTCCAGGGGCATGAGGAAGGCTTCTTCGTCGGCCCGACGCTCTTCGACCATGTCACCCCCGACATGGAAAGCTACAAGGAAGAGATCTTCGGCCCGGTCCTCCAGATCGTCCGCGCCCCCGACTTTGAAAGCGCGCTCGAACTGCCGTCGAAGCACCAATATGGCAACGGCGTCGCCATTTTCACACGCAACGGTCACGCGGCGCGCGAATTCGCCCAGCGGGTCAATGTCGGGATGGTCGGTATCAACGTGCCCATCCCGGTGCCCGTCGCCTATCACACCTTTGGCGGCTGGAAACGCTCGGCCTTCGGCGACACCAACCAGCACGGCATGGAAGGCGTCAAATTCTGGACCAGGATCAAGACGGTCACGGCGCGCTGGCCCGATGGGGGCGGCGACGGGTCGAACGCCTTCGTCATCCCGACCATGGGCTGAGAGGCCGGGCAGGCGATGAAACCGCGCCGTCGCATAGCGCATTCTTCTGTGCAAAGGAGAATGACGATGATGCGTTGGATGATCCCTGCCATGGTGCTGATGCTTGCCGCGTGCAGCAGCGGCGAGGATGAGAAGCAGCCCGCCGAGACCGCCGAAGGATCTGCGCCGGCACACGCGCCGGCGGAACCCGCACCCGCTGCCTCAGCGGCGGATGCAGACCTCGCCTATAGGCCTGACCCGTCGGTGACACCTCCCGCCGCGCCCGATCCGGGCATCGGCAGCGGCGAGAAGGCAATTCCCACTGCGATCCAGGGGCGCTGGGCGCTCAAGGCGGCCGATTGCGCGGCACCGCGCGGCACAGACCTCACCGCGCTTGTGATCGATGCCAGCACGCTGCGCTTCTTCGAATCAGTCGGTGAGCTTGCCCGGGTGCGCGAGCGCAGCCCGAAGCGCATCATCGCTGACTACAAATTCAGCGGCGAAGGCGAGGAATGGGACCGGCTGGTGCTGCTCGCGCTGGAGGACGGTGGCAAGGTGCTGGTCCGCCGCGATTATGGCGAGGGTGTCCCCGCTGAACCGATGCGCTATACGCGCTGCACCGCCTGAGCGGTGATGGATGAGAGGGAGTTGACCATGAACAGTCGCTGGATCGCAATCGCCGCTGCCTTGCCGCTTGCCGCCTGCGCCGCGGGCGATGTTTCCACCGGATCAACGCCGCCTCCGCCGACTGCCGAGATGACCTGTAACGCCGACGCGGTGCAGTCCTATGTCGGCCAGACAGCAACGGCCGAACTGGGCAGCGTGATCCGGAAGGCCACGGGCGCGCGCACGCTGCGCTGGGGCCCGCCGCGCTCCGCGATGACGATGGACTATCGTCAGGACCGGGTGAACGTCATGTACGATGACGCCTACAAGATCACGCAGATCAGCTGTGGTTGAAAGCTCGCGTCAAACCCACAGCTCCGCCTCCCCTTTCGAACCGGTCTACGGCTACAGCCGTGCGGTTAGGGTGGGTAACCGCATCGACGTCGCAGGCTGCGCACCGATCGAGGCCGACGGCTCCTCTACCGTGGGCGATGCCGGAGTGCAGGCAGCGCGCTGCCTGACGATCATCAGCGAAGCGCTCGCCGCGCTCGGCAGTCATCCTGCTGATGTCGTGCGCACCCGCATGTACATCACCGACCCCGGCGATGCCGAGCTTGTCGGCCGCGCGCATGGGGCCATGTTCGGCAATGTCCGGCCCGCCGCGACGATGGTCGTCGTGTCGGCGCTGCTCCGCCCCGAATGGAAAGTCGAAATCGAGGCCGAGGCCATCATCGAGAAAAGAGCATGACCGACCAATTTCAACTCACCGACGACCAGCTTGCCATTCAGGATATGGCGCGCAAATTCACTGCCGACGCCATCACGCCCCACGCCGCAGAGTGGGACGAGACGGGGCATTTCCCGCGCGACGTGATCAAGCAGGCGGCCGAGCTTGGTTTTGCCGCAATCTATGTCAGCGAGGAATCGGGCGGCATCGGTCTCGGCCGTCTCGAGGCGGCGCTGATCATGGAAGCAATGGCCTATGGTTGCCCCGCGACAAGTGCTTTCGTCTCGATCCACAATATGGCGAGCTGGATGATCGACCGGTTCGGCGGCGACGCGGTGAAGGGCAAGTTCCTCCCCAATCTTGTCACCATGGACAAGATGGCAAGCTATTGCCTCACCGAACCGGGCTCCGGCTCGGATGCCGCGGCGCTCAAAACGACGGCGAAGCTCGAGGGCGATCATTATGTCGTCAACGGCACCAAGCAGTTCATCTCGGGCGCCGGGGTGAACGACATCTATGTGACGATGGTGCGCACCGGGCAGCCCGGGCCGAAGGGCATTTCGTGCCTCGTCATTGAAAAGGACATGGAAGGCGTCAGCTTTGGCGCGAAGGAGCGCAAGCTTGGCTGGAACGCGTCCCCCACCGCGCAGGTCATCCTCGACAATGTGAAGGTGCCGGTTGAAAATCGGGTCGGGGCCGAGGGCGATGGCTTTCGTTTCGCGATGGCGGGGCTCGACGGGGGGCGGCTCAATATCGGGGCATGCTCGCTCGGCGGGGCGCAGCGCTGCCTCGACGAAGCGATCGGCTATACAAAGGATCGTCAGCAGTTCGGGCAGCCGATTTCCGATTTCCAAAATACCCAGTTCATGCTCGCCGACATGGCGACCGACCTCGAAGCCGCGCGCGCCCTGCTCTACCTCGCCGCGGCGAAGGTCACCGCGAACGCGCCCGACAAGTCCCGCTTCTCGGCTATGGCGAAGCGCCTCGCGACCGACAATGGCAGCGCGGTGGTGGACCGCGCCCTCCAGCTTTTCGGCGGCTATGGCTATTTGAAGGATTATCCGATCGAGCGCTTCTGGCGTGATCTGCGCGTTCACTCGATCCTCGAGGGGACCAATCAGGTGATGCGGATGATTGTGGGAAGGGACTTGCTGCGCCAATGACCGAAGATGTTCTGATTTCTGTGGAGGGCCGCGCCGGCCGCCTGTCGCTCAACCGGCCGAAGGCAATCCACGCGCTCAACCTGCCGATGTGCGAGGCGATGACCGAGGCGCTCTTGGCATGGCGCGATGATGCCGCCATCGAGGCGGTCGCGATCGACCATAGCGAGGGCCGGGGGTTTTGCGCCGGCGGTGACATCCGTATGCTCGCTGAGAGCGGCGCGAAGGATGGCAAGGAGGCGCGCGCCTTCTTTCACACCGAGTATCGCCTCAACCATTTACTGTTCACCTATCCCAAGCCCGTGGTCGCTTTCATGGACGGCATCACCATGGGCGGCGGGGTCGGCATCTCGCAGCCGGCGAAGTATCGCGTCGCGACCGAGCACACGCGCTTTGCGATGCCCGAGACCGGAATCGGCCTGTTTCCCGACGTTGGCGGCGGCTGGTATCTGCCGCGGCTTGAGGGGCGCGTCGGCGTCTTTCTCGCACTTACCGGTGCGCGGCTCGACGGCGCTGAGTGCCTCGCGCTCGGCCTTGCGACCCACTATCTGCCCTCCGAGCGGCTCGCCGAGGCGAAAGAGCGCATCGCAGCACATCCCGACCGTATCGGCGGCATATTGGGCGAGCTGTCGGTCACCGCACCGCCTGCCGCGATTACGGGCCGGATCGACAAGATCAATCGCCTGTTCGCGAGCGACCGCTATGAGGACATCCTCGCAGCTTTGGAAAAGGACGGAAGCGAGTGGGCCGCAAAAGAACTCCATGCGCTCCACACCAAATCGCCGCAGACCTGCAAGGTCGCGCTTCGCCAGCTTCGCGAAGGCGCGACGATGCCCGATTTCGCAGCCGAGATGGTGCAGGAATATGCGATCGGCAGCCGCGTCGTCCAGATGCACGACTTCCTCGAGGGTGTCCGCGCGTTGATCGTCGACAAGGACAACAGCCCGAAATGGAATCCGCCGAGTGCGGACGCCGTGACCGACGAATGGATTGACGCGATCTTTGCGCCGCTGCCGGCCGATGAGACATGGACGCCGCTCGCGTGAATCGATGGAGAAGAAGATGACCTACCAAACCATACTTGTGGAACAGCGGGGCGCCGTCACGCTGGTGACCTTGAACCGTCCGCAGGCATTGAACGCGCTCAACTCTGGCGTGCTCGACGAGCTGATCGCGGCCTTCGCGGCGTTCGAGGCCGACCCCGGCCAGCGCTGCGCTGTGCTCACCGGTTCAGGCGACAAGGCGTTCGCAGCGGGTGCTGACATCAAGGAGATGGCCGACAAGCCGGCGGCCGATTTCTATCTCGAGGACTTCTTCTCCAAATGGACGAGCGATTTCGTGAAGAAGGTCAGGAAGCCGTGGATCGCCGCGGTCAACGGCTTCGCGCTTGGCGGCGGCTGCGAGCTTGCGATGATGGCCGACTTCATCATCGCGTCGGAGAAGGCGAAGTTTGGCCAGCCCGAAATCAAGCTCGGCGTCGCGCCTGGCATGGGCGGGTCGCAGCGGCTGACCCGCGCGATCGGCAAGGCGAAGGCGATGGAGATGTGCCTGACCGGCCGGATGATGGACGCCGGGGAGGCCGAACGCTCGGGCCTCGTCGCGCGCGTGGTACCGCACGAAACGCTCGTCGATGACGCAGTGAAGACCGCGAGCCTGATTGCCTCGATGCCCCCGATGGCCGCAATGGTGAACAAGGACATGGTCAACGCCGCGTTCGAGACGACGCTCGACCAGGGCCTCATATACGAACGCCGCCTGTTCCAGATTCTCGCCGCGACCGAGGACAAGGCCGAAGGCATGGCCGCCTTCATCGAGAAGCGCGAAGGCGTGTGGAAGGGGCGGTGATCGCGGGCCTCGTCTCGCTGGTTATCGGTGCAGTCGCCCTCTCGGTCGGCTGGAACCACTGGCGATACAGGAAACAAGAGACGATCAGCATGCTGGAAGTCGCTATTCTGCGGTCGACCGGTGAAGAATCGATGCCGCTGACGAAGCTCGATTGGTTTCTCAAAAATCTTCAGGCCATCCTCGGGTTCATTCTGGGCCCGTTTTTCATCCTCGCCGGGATGGCCATCATTCTGGATGAATTGGAACTATTATGAAAATCGCCTTTATCGGACTCGGTAACATGGGCGGCGGGATGGCCGCGAATCTGGCGAAAGCGGGACATGACGTCCGCGCGTTCGATCTCAGCGAAGAGGCGCTGTCGCGCGCCGTGGACGCCGGCTGCGTTCGTGCGGCTTCGGCGGCCGAGGCGGTCGCCGGCGCCGAAGCCGTCGTGACGATGCTTCCCGCGGGCCAGCATGTTGCGGGCGTCTATGAAAGCGACGTCTTCCCGAACGCCGCGCCAGGCACCTTGCTGCTCGACTGTTCAACCATCGACGTTGCGACCGCGCGGGCGAACATCGAGGCCTCGACCGCCAAGGGTCTCGTCGCAGTCGACGCGCCCGTCTCGGGCGGCATTGCAGCCGCGAATGCGGGCACGCTCACCTTCATGGTCGGCGGCACCGATGAGGGCTTTGCGCGCGCCGAACCGATTCTGGCAAAGATGGGCAAGGCGGTGATCCACGCCGGCGACGCGGGCGCGGGGCAGGCCGCGAAGATCTGCAACAATATGCTGCTCGGCGCTTCGATGATCGCAACGTGCGAAACCCTGGCGCTCGCGCAGAAGCTGGGGCTCGACCCGCAGAAATTCTTCGACATCGCCAGCGTGTCGTCGGGGCAATGCTGGTCGCTCACGAGCTATGCGCCGCTGCCCGGCGTGGGTCCGGCCACGCCCGCGGACAATGATTACAAGGGCGGTTTCGCAGCGGCGCTGATGCTCAAGGACCTGCGCCTCGCAATGGAAGCGGCCGCCAGCGTCGATGCCGATGTGCCGATGGGAACAAAGGCGCGCGAGCTCTACGAGGCGTTCGTCGCGGCCGATGAGGGTGGTCACGACTTCTCGGCGATCATCCGGACCTTGCAGGGCTGATTGCGAGGCGCTCGGCCCCAAGGCGCGAAAGCGTACCGACGCGACAAGGGAAACGCCGCCTGACGCGGGGGTCAGGCGGCGATGTCCAGCGGAGGTGAGCCGGCTTTAAAAGCCGCTTTTAGCCTCTGCCTTTTCCTTGAGCAGCGGCGCGACCTCAAAGCCGTGCTTTTCCAGCGCCGCGGCAATCTTGTCGGTGCCTTCCAGCCCCGCCCAGAACATCGGGCCGCCACGATAGACAGGCCAGCCGTAGCCGTAGATCCAGACGACATCGATGTCGCTCGCGCGCTGCGCCTTGCCTTCCGCGAGGATCAGCGCGCCTTCGTTGACCATCGGATATAGGGTGCGCTCAATGATTTCCTGCTCGCTGATCTGGCGCGTTTCGATTCCCGCCTTCTTGCGGAACTCGCCTATGATCTCTGCGACACGCGCACTTTCCGACGGATTGCGCTTGTCGTCATAATCGTAGAAGCCGGCCTGCTTTTTCTGTCCCCAGCGGCCCTCCGCGCACAGCGCATCGCGGATGCTCTCGATACGGTTGGGGTCGCGGTGCCAGCCGATGTCGACGCCGGCAAGGTCGCTCATCTGGAACGGGCCCATCGGCATGCCGAAATCGACGTGGACCTTGTCGACCTGCGCAGGGGTAGCACCTTCGAGGAGCAGCTTCTGCGCCTCGATCTGGCGCGGCGCGAGCATGCGGTTGCCGATGAAGCCGTGACAGACGCCGGCGACGACGGCGACCTTGCCGATCTTCTTGCCAATAGACATGGCTGTGGCAAGCACGTCGTCGGCGGTCTTGTCGCCGCGCACGACCTCGAGCAGCTTCATGACATTCGCGGGCGAGAAGAAGTGCATGCCGAGCACGTCACCGGGGCGGCTCGTCGATGCCGCAATCTCGTTGATATCGAGATAGGAGGTGTTCGACGCGAGAATTGCGCCCGGCTTGGCGATCGTGTCGAGCTTGCCGAAAATCTCCTTCTTCACATCCATATTCTCATAGACGGCCTCGATGATGAGATCGCAGTCCGCGAGCGCTTCGAGGTCGAGCGACGGGGTGATGAGCCCCATCATCTGCTCGACCTGCTCGGGCTTGAAGCGGCCCTTCGCTGCGCTGGCGTCATAATTCTTGCGCACGACACCGAGCCCGCGGTCGAGCGCCTCCTGCTGCATCTCGACGATGGTGCAGGCAAAGCCCTTCTGCAGGAAGTTCATCATGATGCCCCCGCCCATCGTGCCGGCACCGATGATGCCGACCTTCTTAACGTCGCGCAGCTTGATGTCCTTGGGCAGACCGTCGATCTTCGCCGCCTGGCGTTCGGCGAAGAAGATGTGGCGCTGGGCCGCCGACTGGCTGCCCATCATGAGCTTCATGAATTCCTGGCGTTCGAAGGCGAGTCCTTCCTCGAAAGGCAGACGCGTCGCGGCCTCGACGCAGGCGAGGTTGGCATAAGGCGCATCGAAGCCGCGCCAGCGCTTTGCATTCTTGGTCTTGAGCTCCTCGATCACGCCGACGTCGCCGAACACCGCGCGTTCGCGGGTCGGGCGCGGGCCGTCCGCAATCTTGGCGCGCGCAAAGGCGATCGCATCGGCGGCGAGGCTATCCTCACCCGCCAGTTCGTCGACGAGTCCAAGTTCCTTCGCCTTTGCAGCGGGCAGCGGCTCGCCGAGCGAGGTCATGGTGGCTGCCGCCTCGACGCCGACGACGCGGGGCAGGCGCTGGGTGCCGCCCGCGCCGGGCAACAGACCCAGCTTGACTTCGGGGACGCCGAGCTTCGCTGAGGGAACCGCGACGCGATAATGGCAAACGAGCGCGGTCTCGAGCCCGCCGCCGAGTGCCGTGCCGTGGATCGCGGCGACCACCGGCTTGTTCGCGGCTTCGACCATGTTGAGGACCGCATTGAAGTCCGGGCCGCGCGGGGCTTTTCCGAATTCGCTGATGTCGGCGCCGGCAATGAAGGTGCCGCCGTCGCAGCGCAGCACGATCGCCTTGACGCTGTCATCGGCGAGCGCGGCCTCGAAATGGGTCTTCAGCCCTTCGCGCACGTGCCACGACAGCGCGTTGACCGGGGGGTTGTTGACGATGACGACGGCGACTTCGCCGTCCTTCTCCATCGTGACGCTGACGGGGGTTTCATCGGACATGGGAGAACTCCTTGGTCTGGAAAAATCGAAAAAATCTCAGTCGTCGATCGCAGCGTGAACGAGGGTCTTCACCTCACGCCGCACGGGATAGGTGGAAGAGGGCATGAGCTGGGTCATGAAGACCATGCAGATCTGCTCGACCGGGTCGACGAAAAAGCCGGTCGAGAACATGCCGCCCCAGTAAAAATCGCCCGCCGACCCGGGGATACCCGCGCGTGCCGGGTCGAGCGTAACCGCAAAACCGAGGCCGAAGCCGACCCCCGCATTCTCGTCTTCGGAAAAAATGCCGACGCTGTGCTGGGTGAGGTCGCCGCCGCCGACGAGATGGTTCGAGGTCATGAGGTCGAGCGTCTTGCGGCTGATGATCCGTACATCACCCATCTTGCCGCCTGCGAGCAGCATCAGGCAGAAGCGGTGATAGTCGTCCAGCGTCGAGGCGAGCCCGCCGCCGCCCGAGTGGAAGCTTCGATCCTTGGCCCAGCGGCTGCGCTGTCCGGCGTCGAATTGCCGCATCTTCTCCTTCGGGTGAAAGGCGTAGGCGTCGGTCAGGCGGTGCTGCTTGTCGGCTGGCACCTTGAAGCCCGTGTCGACCATGCCGAGCGGGTCGAAGATGCGCTCCTTGAGGACCTGCGCGAAGGACTTGCCCTCGATCCGCTCGATCACCGCGCCGAGTACGTCGGTCGCCATCGAATAATTCCAGTGCGCGCCTGGGTCGAACTGGAGTGGAATCTCGGCCAGCCTCGCAATGAAGCTGTCCATCGTGTAATCGGCGTCGAAATCGTCGATCTTGGTCTTGCGATAGGCAGCGTCGACAGGCGTACGCTCCTGAAAGCTGTAGGTCAGTCCCGCGGTGTGGCGCAGCAGGTCGACCATCAGGATCGGGCGTGCCGGCGGGCGGGTCAGGAAAGGGGCGTTGCCGCCGCCTGCGACGAAAACACCGGTATTCTGAAATTCGGGGCAGAATTTCACAAGCGGATCGGACAGGGCGACCTTGCCTTCCTCAAGGAGCATCATGAACGCGATGCTGGTAATCGGCTTGGTCATGCTGGCGATGCGGAAGATCGCATCCTCCTGAAGCGCCTCGCCGGGCCGTGCTTCGCCGATGCACGAGCGGTGCGCGATATCGCCGCGGCGCGACACGAGCGTCGCGGCATGAGGCAAGCGTCCGGTGTCGACATATTTCGCCGCGAGAAATGCCGGGATGCGATCGAGGCGCGTCTTGTCCATGCCGTGGCTCACGTAATTCGCACTCCTTCGAGAATGGTGGCGGCCTCTGCGAGTAGCGCCGGATCGATGGCGAGGTCGGCGGCTGCGGCGGTCTCGCGGAGCTGATCGGGCCGGCTCGCGCCGACGATTGCGCTGGTGATGCCGGGCTGCGCGAGCACCCAGGCGATCGCGAGCTGTGCCATCGTGCATCCCGCGCGTTCGGCGAGCGGGGCGAGCTTCTGCACCGCCTCGAGCACCGGATCGGCGAGGAACTGCCGCATGAAATGCGCGTCGTCGCTCGCTGCGCGGCTCCCCTCGGGAAGCGCGGCGCCGGGGCGGTATTTGCCGCTCAGCACACCCTGCGCGAGCGGCGACCAGACGATCTGGCCGATGCCGCTGGCGATGCTGATCGGGACGACCTTTTTCTCGATCCGGCGATAGAGGAGGCTGTACTGCGGCTGGCTCGACACAAATTTGACGTGCGGGGGTGCAAGCGCGAGCGCGGCTTCGATCTGGTCGGGTGCCCATTCGGAAAAGCCTATCGCGCGTGCCTTGCCGCTCCGCACCACCGTGCTCAGCGCCGCCATCGTCTCTTCGAGCGGAGTGTCGGGGTCATAGCGGTGGCATTGGTAGAGATCGACATAGTCGGTCCGAAGCCGCGCCAGGCTCGCGTCGATCTGCCTTGCAACTTGCGGCGCCGACAAGCCCCTGTCGGTCTTTGACATGGGGAAAAAGAGCTTGGTCGCAAGAATATAGGAGTCGCGCGGTCGCCCCTCGAGCGCGCGGCCGAGAAATTCCTCTGCTGCGCCGATGCCATAAACGTTGGCAGTGTCGATGAAATTGATTCCGGCATCGAAGGCCGCGTCGATGCAGGCCTGCCCCGCGCTGTCGTCGACCCCGGCGCCATAGGTCAGCCAGCTGCCGAGGCAGATAGCCGAAACGCGGATGCCGCTGTCGCCAAGCTCCCGGTACTGCATCGCATCTGCTCCTAGTGCGAGGTCTGGCCCAGCAACTGCCGCGTCACCGGATGCGAGCTGGTAAGACCGCCGTCTACCGCGATCGCCTGTCCGTTGACATAGCTCGCCTGGTCGCTTGCGAGGAAGAGAGCGACATTGGCGAGCTCCTCGGGCTGGCCGGCACGCTTCAGCGGATTGAGCTGCCCGATCTTGTGTGTGACGCCCTTTTCCTTCGCATAGTCGAAGGTCGGCTTGGTCATACCGGTCTCGGTCAGGCCGGGACAGATCGCGTTGACGCGGACATTGGCGCTCGTCATCTGCTGCGCCGCAGTCTTGGCGAGGTTGATGACGCCCGCCTTCGACGCCGAATAGGCGGCGGGGCCCGCGCCTGAATTGATCCCTGCGACGCTTGCGGTCAGCACGATTGCGCCGCCGCGACCCTGATCGACCATCGCCTTGCCGGCATGTTTCACCATCAAGGCGGGGCCAATCAGATTAACGCGCAGCGTTTCGGCCCATCCCTCGGGCGTGATGTCGAATATGCCCCCCATGTCGCCGATGATCCCGGCATTGGCAAAGGCGATATCGAGCCCGCCATAGGTCTCGATCGCGGTTGCGACGAGCTTTGCCACATCGGCCTCGACCCCGGCGTCGATTTCGAGCGCGACGGCTTCGCCGCCGGCTTCCTTCACGGCCTTCGCGGTGTCGTGAACTGCCGCTGTCTTGTCGCCAATGACCAGTTTTGCGCCCTCGGCGGCAAAGCGCAGCGCGCTCGCGCGGCCGATGCCGGAGCCTGCTCCGGTGATGATCGCGATCTTGCCGTCCAATGCGCCCATGCTCATCCTCCGCTCGAAGTGTTGCCGCCGTCAATGACGATCGTCTGGCCGGTGGTGAAGCCGCCCGCCGGGCTTGCGAGAAAAACTGCGGCGCCCGCGATCTCGTGCGGCTCGCCGATGCGGCGCAGCGAGGCGCGGCGCGTCGACACCTCCAGCGTGTCGGGATTCTCCCAGAGCGCGCGTGCGAAATCGGTCCTTATGAGGCCAGGCGCGATGCAATTGACGCGCACGCCCTGCGGCCCGAATTCGTCGGCGAGGTTGCGCGCCATCTGCATGTCGGCAGCCTTCGAGATCGCATAGGCCCCCAGGATCGACGAGCCCTTGAGGCCGCCGATCGAGCTGATGATCGTGATCGATCCCTTGCCCGCGGCGAGCATCGCGGGCGCACACATGTGGATCAGCCAGTGGTTGGCAATGATGTTGTTGTCGAGGATCTTGCGGAACTGCTCGTCGCTAATCCCCGCCGAAGGACCATAATAGGGGTTCGAAGCCGCGTTGCACACGAGCGAGGTGACCGGACCGAAGACGGCGAGGGTTTCATCGACCAGATGCTGAAGCGCCTCCTTCGATGAAATATTGGCCGCGACCGCGATCGCTGTGCCCGGTCCGTGCCGGGCGTTGAGCTCGGCAGCCACCGCATCGCAGGCGTCCTGCTTGCGGCTCGAGATCACGACCTTCGCGCCATGCTCGGCCATCGCTTCGGCGATCGCCTTTCCTATGCCGCGTGACGACCCGGTGATCAGGACCACCTCGCCCGTCATGTCGAACAGCCTCATGCGCCGGCCTTTCGGGCAAAGTCCCACGCCTTCTCGGCGAGCGGCAGGACGCGTTCGGACATCGCCTTCGCGTGGGCCGAGGAAGCGGTGCCGTCTATGACGCGCTTCTTGATCCCCTGCATGATCCCGGCGAGGCGGAAGAAATTATAGGCAAAATACCAGTTCATATCGGGCACGCCGTTTCGTCCCGTAGCCTGGCAGTAGCGCTCGACGACCTCGTCGAGCTCGGGAATGCCGAGCGCCTTGCGGTCGATATCCATGACGCCCGACCGCCCGCCATTCTCGGTCACCCACGCCATTGCGACATAGGTGAAATCGGCGAGCGGATCGCCCAAAGTCGACAGCTCCCAGTCGAGCACCGCGAGCACTTGCGCGCGGTCCTTGGCCCAGATCATGTTGTCGATGCGATAATCTCCGTGAACGACGCTGGTGCGCGTCTGTTCGGGGAGCGTCGCGGGCAGCCAGGCGATCAGCTGCTCCATCTCGTCCATCGTTTCGGTTTCGGAGAGCCGGTACTGCTTGGTCCAGCGGTCGACCTGGCGGCCGAAATAATTGCCGGGCTTGCCATAGTCGGCAAGGCCCGCTGCCTCGACATCGACATTGTGGAGCGCCGCGAGCGTGTCGATCATCGCGAAATAGGTGGCGCGGCGGTTCTCCGGCGTCGAGCCCGGCATTGCGCCGTCCCAGATGGTGTGACCGTCGACCATCGCCATCACATAGAACCAGCTGCCGATGACATTCTCGTCCGTGCACAGGCCATATTGGCGTGCGACAGGGAAGCCCATTTTATGCAGCCCCGACTGGACCTTATATTCCCGGTCGACCGCATGGGCCGAAGGAAGGAGCGGGCCGAAGGGCTTGCGGCGCAGGACATAATGGCCCGATGGCGCCGAAATCTTGTAGGTCGGGTTCGACTGGCCGCCCGCAAACTTGCTCTGAGTCAGCGGACCTTTGAACCCCTCGACATTGGCTTCCATCCAGGCGGTCAGCTTCGCCTCGTCGAGGATGTCGGCGCCCTCGGGCGCGACGGTGCCGCTGAAAGCCTTCTGCGCGTCGAGCTCCGTCGTCATTGGTCGAATATGATCACCGATCGCGCGGCGTCACCCTTCTTCATCTTGTCGAACCCTTCGTTGATCTGTGAGAGCGGGATTGTTTCAGCAACGATGCTGTCGAGGTCGAGCAGCCCGCGCAGGTAGAAATCGACGAGC
Organism: Sphingopyxis flava; assembly: GCF_900168005.1. Lineage (GTDB taxonomy): Bacteria > Pseudomonadota > Alphaproteobacteria > Sphingomonadales > Sphingomonadaceae > Sphingopyxis > Sphingopyxis flava. The sequence goes on along the minus strand of NZ_FUYP01000005.1, from coordinate 65,334 downwards.
CGCGGGATATCGACCGGGAATCGGTTGCCGCCCATGATCGCGCCCTGCAATTTCTTGCCGGAAAGAAGGTCCATGGCGCCAAGCCCGACCTTTTCCGAAAGCGGCATCATGCCAAGGATCGTCGCGGTGCCGCCGCGGCGAAGCGCGGCCACGGCAAGGTTCGCCGAGGCGGGGCGGCCGACTGCCTCGATCGCATGGTCGACGCCGCCCTTCGAAATTTCGACGATCTGCTTCGCGGCATCGTCGGCAAGGGCGTCCACGACGTCGGTCGCGCCCAGCTTTTGTGCGAGCGCGCGCTTTTCGGGCACCGGATCGGCGGCAATGATGCGCCCCGCGCCGGCGATCTTTGCTGCGTTGATTGTCGCAAGTCCCACGCCGCCGCAGCCGACGACCGCGACCGTTTCGCCCGGCGTCACCTTGCAGGCGTTGAAAATCGTGCCCGCGCCGGTGGTTACCGCGCAGCCTATCACCGCGGCGCGGTCGAGCGGCATGTCGGGATCGATCGCGACGCAGGCATGTTCGTGAACGAGCATCACCTCCGAAAAGGCGCTGAGGTTCAGCATCTGGTTGACGGGCGATCCGTCCGGGCGTGTGATCCGGGGCGCCGAGCCCGCCGGCCGCCGTGTATCGCCGCCCATGCATAGCGACATGCGCCCGGAGACGCAGAACTCGCAGTGGCCGCAGAAGGCAGAAAGGCAGGTGATGACCGCATCGCCCGGCTTCACGGTGCGCACCTCGCTGCCGACCGCCTCGACAATGCCCGCGGCTTCGTGGCCGGGGATGGCGGGAAGGGGATGCGGGTAGGCGCCCTCGATGAAATGCAGGTCCGAATGGCAAAGCCCGCACGCGGCCGTACGGATGCGCACCTCATGCGGCCCGGGCTTGTCGACGACGACCTCCTCGATGGCGAGCGGCTTGCCGGGTTCGATCAGGACAGCGGCTTTGGTCATCTGAAATCTCCGTTCGTCCCCTCCCGCTTGCGCGGCGGGGCAGGGGAGGGGATTGGAAATGCGAACCGGGCCGGGCCCTCCCCCGGCCCGCCCGCGAGGCGGAGGGGGTTAGCGCGACACCCCGATGTCCCCCGACGAAAAGCCGGGGTCGCTCACGGGCGCATGCTTGGCAAGTTCGATCCGTGCGATGGCGCGCGCGTGTACCTCGTCAGGTCCATCGGCAAGCCGCAGGGTGCGCTGATGGGCATAGGCGTTGGCGAGACCGAAATCGTCGGATACGCCGCCGCCGCCGTGCGCCTGGATCGCGTCGTCTATGATCTTGAGCGCCATGTTCGGCGCCTGCACCTTGATCATCGCGATCTCGGCCGCGGCAGCCTTGTTGCCGATCTTGTCCATCATATCGGCCGCCTTGAGGCAAAGGAGGCGCGTCATCTCGATGTCGATGCGGGCGCGTGCGATCCGCTGTTCCCAGATACTATGTTCGGCAATGGTCTTGCCGAAGGCGACGCGCGACTGGAGCCGCTTGCACATTTTTTCAAGCGCTTCCTCGGCGACGCCGATCGTGCGCATGCAGTGGTGGATGCGGCCCGGCCCGAGGCGGCCCTGCGCGATTTCAAAGCCGCGGCCTTCGCCGAGCAGCATCGCCTCTTCGGCGTTGACGCGCACGTCCTTGAGCTCGACCTCCATATGGCCGTGCGGCGCGTCGTCATAGCCAAAGACCGGAAGGTGGCGCAGCACCCTGATCCCGGGCGTGTCCATCGGCACTGCGAGCATCGACTGCTGCTGGTGGCGCTTCGCGCCGAAATCGGTCTTGCCCATCACGATCGCGACCTTGCAGCGCGGGTCGCCGAGGCCCGACGACCACCATTTGCGGCCGTTGATGACATAGTCGTCCCCGTCGCGCTCGATGCGCGTCTCGATATTGGTCGCATCGGACGAGGCAACTGCGGGCTCGGTCATCAGGAAGGCGGAGCGAATCTCGCCGTTCATGAGCGGCTTCAGCCAGCGCTCCTTCTGCGCGCGCGTGCCGTAGCGGTGGAACACCTCCATATTCCCGGTGTCGGGCGCTGAGCAGTTGAACACCTCGCTTGCAAAGCCCACGCGTCCCATCTCCTCGGCGCACAGCGCATATTCAAGGTTGGTGAGCCCGGGGCCGTCGAACTCGAAGCTTTCGTCGACATGATGGTGCGCGGCGCTGCGCGGCGGCATGAACAGGTTCCAGATGCCTGCGGCCTTCGCCTCGGCCTTGAGGTCCTCGACGACCTCGATGACCTTCCAGCGGTCGCCGGTGCGGTCCTGCTCCTTGTAGGTGGCCACGGCGGGGCGGATCTTGCGCTCGATGAATTCGCGCACGCGGCCCTGCCAGTGCTTCTGCCGCTCGGTGAGGTCGAAATCCATCGGTGCTTCCTTTCCCTTTACGTTCACGTAAGCCTTTGGACCGATTCGCCCCCCTTTGCCAAGTCCCGCCGCACAGAAAATTGCCGGCTGCCGCGTGGCGGCGCATTCTTCCGTTACGGCCGCGGTTTCCCGCGATCCGTGAAATTCTGCGGGGTCGCGGCGAGGGTCGCAAGCCGGGCTTCGTGGCTGGCCCGATCGATAGCATAGCGCCGCAGTCCGAGCGCCGCCATGATCCCGATCAAAATCATCAGTCCCGCAAAGATCCATGCCATCGTCGCGGCGGTGCTCGCGGGCCAGTCTTCGGGACGGATCTGCTCGGTGAGACCGGCATAAGCGACGAGCTGGCCGACGAGAAAGATACCGAGCGCCTGGCCGAATTTCTGAACCATCAGATAGCCGGCGAAAAAGACGCCCTCAATTCGCGTGCCATGGTCGACTTCGTGCGCCTCGACGATCTCGGCTACCATCGACGAGGCCGAAATCGTCGCAACGATCAGTCCGAAGAGCGAAGCAGTCTGGAGCGACAGCAGCAGCCCCATCGAGGGCCAACCGCCGAGTTCGGGCCACCATCCGAGGTTGCGCGCGGCGTAGGGGAGGAAGGCGATTGCGCCGCTCGCGAGCGCCGCGCCGACCGCGGTGTCGCGCTTCCCGAAGCGGCGGTGGGCATGGCCGACCGCCGCGAATGCGCCAAAGACCGCGATCGCGAGGCCCGCCGGATACCAGGCGAGCTGCGCGTCGCTCATTTGCCAGACATAGAGCATCATATAATTGGTCGAGGCAATCGTCGTCGCATAGCCGGTGGTGATGAACAATGCGCCGCTGACGAGCGCGACAAAGGCGGGATTGCGAAAGGCGAGGATGATGTCGGCGAACATCGCCTTGCTGGGGTGCGCACCAGCGCGCGGCGGCGGCAGGGCGAGAATGCGGCGCTGCTGCCCGAGCGCGGAGCCGAGGGTCGAGAAGAGGATCAGCGCCGCGCCGAAGAGGCCGAAGGCGGCGTAGCCCGAAGGATCGAGCAGGCCGTTGGTCGCCGGATCGTCAGACCTTAGAAAATAACCATAGGCCAGCGTGACCGCGAGCAATCCGCCGAGCCAGCCGAACAGGAAGCGATAGCGCATCAAGGCGGTGCGCTCGTCATAGTCGCGGGTCAGTTCGGCGACGAGCGAGACGGACGGAATTTCGCATGCCGACACGAGCACGCGCACCGCGACAACATTGAGGAACAGCCCCAGCGCCGAATGCGCCGCGATGTCGGGGGACATCCAGAGCAGCGCCCAGGCGATGGCCATCGGCAGGGCCGCGCCATAGAGCCAGGGCAGCCGCCTCCCCAGGCGCGTGCGCGTGGCATCGGAGAGACGGCCGATCAGTGGATCTACCATCGCATCGATCACCATGGCCCCGATCAGGATCAGCGACACCACGCGCGGATCGAACCCCAGCACCTGATTGTAATAGATCATGAAAAAGGTGGTGAGCCCCGACTCCTTGATCCCGAGCGTGACGCTGCCAAGGCCATGCGCGGCCTTGATGCGGGTCGGAACCTGGGCGGGGAGAGGGCTGGGCGTCATCGCTCGGCACCGGCCTCGGCGGCGGCAAGCGCGGCGACGCGTGCCTCATGATCCTCGCGGTTGATCGGATAATGGCGGAAGATCAGCGCCGACAGCACCGCGCACAGGATCACGAGCGCACAGTAATAGAAGGAGAAATTGTCGATAACGGTTTCCGGCACCTTGGCTGGATCGGCCTTCTCCGGAATCCCGGCAAGGTCGACGAGGAGCCCGGTGACGAAAATTCCAAGCCCCGTTGCGCATTTCTGCATGAAGAAATTGCCCGCGAAGAAGGTGCCCTCGCTGCGGCGCCCGGTCTGCACTTCGGACGCCTCGACGATATCGGCAATCATCGAACCGCCCGAGATCATCACCGACACGCTGAACAGGTTGGCGAGGAAAAAGAAGATGAAGAGGCCGGCGGTCGACGCCGCGCCGCCCTCGGCTGGCCAGAGATGCAGATGGCGCAGCACGAAGGGCGTGACCCAGAAGGCCATGCCGATCAGCCCGCCGGCGATCGCCGTGGTCCGTTTGCCAAAGCGGCGGTGCGCGGGTCCGACGAGCAGGAAGGTGCCCACCACGCTTGCGAACAGCACCCAAGGGTAAATCATGAAGGCTTCGGGCGAGAAGCGCCAGATGAAGAGGTAGAGATAGTTGGAAATGGAGAAGGTGATCCCCTGGCTGGTGTAGGCGATCGCGCCCGCGGCGAGCAGCACGAGAAAGGCGGGGTGGCCGAGCGACTCGCGTATCTCGCGAAAGGCGGTCCCGATGCTGAAGGCCGAGGGCTTGCGCGCGGGCCAGCGCGCGGCCCAGCGATGCTGCCCCGCGGCCGAGATCAGCACCGTCGCCGCCATCAGCAGCCCGCCGAACAAGCCATATTGATAATAGCCCTCGACCGCGAGCAGCGACTTGGCGAGGAACAGGTCGTAGGCGAGGAAGAGCATCAGCAGTCCGCCCGCCCAGCCAAAGAGGTAGCGATAGCGCATCAACGTCGTGCGCTCGTCATAGTCGCGTGTCAGCTCGGGCAGCAGCGCGACCGAGGGCACTTCGCAGCAGGACACGAGGCTGCGCACGATCACCGCGACGATAACGAGGTGCCAGAAGCCGGGCGCTGCATTGGGGTCCGGCGTCCACAGCGCGAACCAGGCAAAGGCGAGAGGGATCGGGGCGAGATAGAGCCAGGGCAGGCGGCGGCCCCAGCGGGTGTGCGTCTGGTCGGAGAGATAGCCGATGACGGGGTCAACGAAAGCGTCGAGGACGAGCGCGAGCATCAAGGCAAAGCTGACCAGCTTTGCGTCCATCCCCAGCACCTGATTGTAGAACAGCAGCAGGAATGTCGAAAAGCCGTTGTCCTTGACCCCGTAGGCAATGCTGCCGAGGCCGTGGAACATCTTGAGCCGCAGCGGCAGCCGCGCCGGCCCCGCCGCAGCGTTCACGCGCCCGCCCCGGCCCTGGCGGCTTCCTCCATCTGCGTCAGCGCATCGAACAGTCCCGGCGTTTCAGGATCCCAGGCGTGGCGCTGGCCGATCGTCAGGCCGCCGTCGACCAGCAGGTGCGTGCCGGTCATGAACGAGGATTCCTCGCTCGCCAGATAGGCGACGGCGTTTGCGATGTCCTCCGGCTGGCCGCCGCGCGCGACCGGCTGTGCATGGGCGCTCATGTCGGCGATGATGGCCTTGGCCGCACCCTTGCTCGCCTCGGGGACTTCGAGCGAGGAGGTAAAGATGTCGGTGTTGATGAAGCCGGGGCAGATCGCGTTCACGCGAATGCCATATCGGGCAAGATCGGTCGCTGAGACCTTGGTGAGGTGCAGCACGCCCGCCTTGGCCACAGCATAGGCGGTAGGAGAATAGCCCGCACCCAGCGCCGCGACGCTCGCAGTGTTGATGATCGATGCGCCGCTGCGGCCCTTCATGTGCACGCTTGCGTAGCGGATGCCCATCGCCACCGATTTCAAAAGCAGGTCCATCGTCCGGTCCCAACCTTCGGGCGTGATTTCATCGATCGGGGCGCGGTCGCCGCCCGCGCCGGCATTGTTGAAGACAATGTCGATACCGCCTCCCCTCGCGGCGGCCGCGTTCATCAGCGCTTCGATGTCGGCGGGCTCGGTGACGTCGCAGCGGACGAAGTCGATCTTGCCGTTCGAGGTCTCGGCCAGCGCCCGCCCGCCCGCTTCGTCGATGTCGGCGGCGAAGACGTGCGCGCCTTCGCCCGCGAGTTTCAGGACCGCCGCCTTGCCGATGCCCGATGCCGCGCCGGTGACGACGGCGACCTTGCCTGCGAATCGCATCATCCTGCTCTCCCCTTTTCTTTTGCGACCTAGCTTAGGGGCGCCAGAGGTCGCGTCAACGCCGAGCCATCCGACGCTACGGCGCCGTAACGGCAGGTCGGCCTACCCAAGTTGACGCTTGCGTAAACTTGGCGACTCCCCTTAGTTTGCGCGCCAGAAGAGGAGCCTGAAGATGAGCGATCTGGACGCCTTTCGCGCCGACGTGCGCGCGTGGCTGGAAGCCAATTGTCCCCCCGAAATGCGCGAGCCCGTCCGCGACGAGGACGACATTTGCTGGGGCGGCCGCAAGTTCAAGTTCAAGAATGAGGCGCAGAAGCTGTGGCTCGATCGCTGTGTCGCCAAGGGCTACACCGTCCCCGACTGGCCGAAAGCCTATGGCGGCGCCGGCCTCTCGCCCGAAGAGACGAAAATCCTCAAGCAAGAAATGGCGCGCATCAACGCCCGCCCGCCGCTCCAGAGCTTTGGCATCTGGATGCTTGGCCCCGCGCTGCTCAAATTCGGGACCGAGGAGCAGAAAGTCCACTATCTGAACCAGATCGCACGCGGCGAAATTCGCTGGTGCCAGGGCTATTCCGAACCCGGCTCGGGCAGCGACCTCGTCAGTTTGCAGACCTTCGGCGAGGACAAGGGCGATCACTGGGTTGTCAACGGATCGAAGATCTGGACAAGCTATGCCGACAAGGCCGACTGGATCTTCTGCCTCGTTCGCACCGACAAGACGAACAAATATCAGGGTATCACCTTCATGCTCTTCGACATGGAGAGCCCGGGCGTCACGACGAAGCCGATCCTGCTGATTTCGGGCAACTCGCCTTTCTGCGAAACCTTCTTCGATGATGTGAAGGTGCCCAAGACCCAGTTCGTGGGCGAAATCAACCGCGGCTGGGACGTGGCAAAATATCTGCTCGGTCACGAGCGCGAGATGATCTCGGGTGGCGGCGCCGGGGGCGATATGGTCAGTATCGGAGCGCTTTTTGCCCAGTCGCTCGGCAAGAATGACCATGGCGAACTCGACGATCCGATCCTGCGCGCCGAAATGGCGGCGTTCGACGTCGACGTCTTTGCCTACCGCGCGATGGGCGAGCGTTTCATGGATATGTGGAAGACTGGCCGCGCACATCCCGCCTCGTCAAACATGATGAAATATGTCGGAACCGAGCTCAACAAGCGGCGCCATGAACTCGTCATGTCGGGCGGGGGCAGCGACGCGCTCGAATGGGACAGCGAGGAAAGCAAGGGCGGTGCGCGTGCACGCACCTGGCTTCGCACCAAGGCCAATTCGATCGAAGGCGGGACGAGCGAAGTCATGCTCAACGTCATCGCCAAGCGTATCCTCGACCTTCCCGGAGCCTGATCCATGCCGCTCTACCACAATGACGACCAGGCGATGCTCAAGGACAGCATCGCGCCCTTCGTGGCCGAAAAGGCCCCGGTTTCGCACCTCCGCCAGCTGCGTGACAGCGCCGATGCCACCGGCTTCTCGCGCGACCTTTGGGCGCAGTTTCTCGAAATGGGGCTGCCCGGGATGCTCGTTCCCGAGGAGCATGGCGGTCTCGGCATGGGGCATCTGGAGGCGGGTATCGTGCTCGAGGAAATCGGCCGTAACCTGACCCCTTCACCCTTTCTGTCGACCAGTGTCGGTGCGGTCGCGGCGCTCGCGAAGGCGGGCGGCACGCAGGCCGCCCGCTGGCTACCCGCGATTGCAGCGGGCGAGGCGATCGTCGCGCTCGCGATCGATGAGGGCGCGAAGCATCGTCCCGACCGCATCCAGGCGACCGCGACGCGCAGCGGCAACGGCTTCCGCCTCGACGGCAAGAAGAGCTTCGTTCTTCACGGTCATGTCGCCGACATGAACATCGTCGCCGCGAAGGCCGACGGGGGGATCACGCTGTTCGCGGTGCCCAAGGACGCGAAGGGTCTGACCGCCGATCCGCGCCGCCTTGTCGACTCGAGCCTTGCAAGCCACGTCACTCTCGATGGCGTCGAGGTCGACGCCGATGCGGTGATCGGAGAAGTCGGCGCAGGAGACGCGATTCTCGAAGCCTTGCTCGCTGCGACGCGCACCGGCGCTGCGGCGGAGATGGTGGGCGTCGGGCAGGGCGCGATGGATATGACCATCACCTATCTTAAGGAACGCAAACAGTTCGGGCGCCTGATCGGTGAGTTCCAGGCGCTCCAGCACCGCGCGGCACATCTTTATGGCGAGATGGAGGTCGCGCGCGCGAGCGTGATGAAGGCGCAGCAGCTGCTCGACGAGGGCAGCGCCGGCGCAAAGCTGATGGTTTCTGTCGCCAAGGCGAAAGCGGGACGCGCTGCGGGCCTTGCGGTGCGCGAGGGGGTCCAGATGCACGGGGGCATCGGGATGACCGACGAATATGATATCGGCCTTTACATGAAACGCGACCGCACGCTCGCCGAATATATGGGCGATGTGCATTATCACATCGATCAGGTTGCGCGGATGAACGGCTACTAGGTGAGCCAATTTTAGAGTGGAAGAGAGATAGTCCCATGAACCTTCAGGACATGTTCGGCCTCGACGGCCGCGTCGCGCTCGTCACCGGCGGATCGCGCGGGATCGGCGCGATGATCGTCGAGGGTTTCCTCGCTGCGGGCTGCGCGCGTGTCTATATTTCGGCGCGCAAGACCGCGCAGGTCGAGGCGGCGGTCGCCGATTTCGACACACGCTACCCTGGCAAGGTCATCGGCCTGCCGTTCGATCTTTCGAGTGTCGAGGGCTGCCGCGCGCTCGCCGCGGAGATTGGCGGCCGCGAAGAGCGGCTCGACATTCTTGTCAACAACGCCGGCGCTGCGTGGGGCGAGCCGTTCGAGGGCTTCCCCGAAAGCGGCTGGGACAAGGTGATGGACATCAACGTCAAATCGCCCTTCTTCCTGACGCAGGCGCTACACGCCTTGCTCAAGGCTGCAGGCACGCAGGATCGCCCGGCAAAGGTCATCAACATCGGCTCGATCGACGGCATGCGCCTCAACCCCTGGGAAACCTACAGCTATCATGCCTCGAAGGCGGCGATCCTCTACCTCACCAAGCGCCTGGCGGCCCGTCTGGTGCAGGACCATATCGTGGTGAGCGCGATCGCGCCGGGCGCCTTCCAGTCGGACATGAACAAGGCAGCGCGCGACCATGGTGACGCGGTTTCCAAGAGCATCCCCGTAAAACGTATCGGCGTCCCCGAGGATATGGCCGGCGCCGCGATCTTTCTTGCGTCGAAGGCAGGCGACTATGTTGTCGGCGACACGATCACCGTCGACGGCGGTCTTGTGCACGGCGACCTCAAGACAAGCATTGACGCCTGAGCGGCCTCCCCTTCCGACACAGACAAATGTTGGTTGATGCTCGGCCCCCCTCGGTGTATTATATGGATAATGCACCAAGGAGATCCGCCATGCGCCCCGCTTTTCTGATTCCCGCGATACTGCTCCTCGCTGCCTGCGGGCAGAAGGACGAAAAGACGACCGAGACCGAAATCTCGATCAACGCCGACGGCGAGGGCGGGGGCGTGCAGATCAAGGCGGGCCGGGACGGGGGCAAGCTCAAGATTGGCGGCGAGGATGGTAGCGCGATCAACATCGACATCCCCGACTTTGTTGACCTCGACATCGAGGGTGATTTCGACATCGATGGGGTCAAACTCTACCCGGGCAGCAAGGTGACCAAGGTCAACGTCAACGCGAGCGACTGGAACCGAGCCGACAAGGCGACAGTGAACCTCGGTTTTACCTCGCCTGCCGCTCCAGCCAAGGCAGCCGACTGGATGGCGGCCGAATTCGCCAAGAAGGGCGTCAAGGTGACGCGCGACGGCGACACGCTAGCCGGTACCGACAAGGACGGTGACGATTTCACCATCGCGTTCAATCCCGACGGTGCCGCGAGCAAGGGCGAGGTGCGGATCATCTCGAAATAACCCTCCGCGATAGCGAAGGCGTAGGCGCCATCGACCGGGCCATGCCTTGCCTCGATCGGGACGGATCAGCCGCTATTGCGCAGCGCCGTCGCGATTGCGTTGATCGTGAGCTGTATCCCCTCGGCGATGCGCGGATCGGTCTCGCCGGCGCGGTGACGCTTCATCAACTCGATCTGCAAAAGATTGAGCGGCTCGATATAGGGTAGTCGCAGCCGGATCGAGGCCTCGAGCGCCGGGCTCTTCTCGAGGAGCCGCGTCTGTCCGGTGATCGCGAGCAGCCCGTCGTGGGCCCGGTTCCAGCCATCACGGATGCGGGTGAATATCGCCTCATGCCCGTCGACTGCGCCCGCGAGCGCGGCATAGCGCGCTGCGATCCCCATGTCCGATTTCGCGAGCACCATCTCCATATTGCCGAGAAGCGCGGCGAAAAAGGGCCAGCTTTGCGCCATGTCGGCAAGCAGGACCGGATCCTTGAACGCCGCGAAAGCTTCGCCTGTCCCGTACCAGCCAGGCAGCATCGCGCGCGACTGGGCCCAGCTGAACACCCAGGGAATCGCGCGCAGATCCTCGATCGCGCTGCTCTTCGTGCGGCTCGACGGGCGCGAGCCGATTTTCAGCGTTGCGATTTCAGCGATCGGGGTCATCGCGCGGAAGAAATCCTTGAATCCCGGCGTCTCGTAGACAAGCCCGCGGTAGGCCGCGAAGGCCGTGTCCGAGAGCGCGGTCATCGCTGCGGCGTAGCGCGGGTGATCGTCCTCGCGGATGGCGTCGGCCTCGAGGCTCGCGAGCAGACTCGCCGAAACCATTGCTTCCAGATTGGTTGCCGCGCTGTCGGCGCTGCCATATTTCGCTGCGATCACTTCGCCCTGTTCGGTGATGCGGATCCGCCCTTGCACCGTTGCGGCGGGCTGGGCGCGGATCGCGGCGAAAGCGCTACCGCCGCCGCGTCCGACCGCGCCCCCGCGGCCGTGGAACAGCTGCATCGCGCTTCCCGCCTTCTCGAACACGGGAGTGAGCGCTTGCGATGCCTGGTGAAGCCCCCAGGTAGACGTCAGATAGCCCCCATCCTTGTTCGAATCGGAATAGCCGATCATCACTTCCTGATAGCCGCGCACGCGAACCTGCGGGCCGAGCTCGGGCATCGCGAAATAACGCGTCATGATGTCGGGGGCACGGCTGAGGTCGTCGATCGTCTCGAACAGCGGCACTACCATCAGGTTCGTTGCGCCCGCCTCAGCACCGCTTCGCCACAGCCCGCCCTCGCGCGCGAGTACATGCACCTCGAGAAGGTCGGAGAGGTCCTGCGCCATCGAGATGATCCACTGGCAGATCGTGTCCGTCCCGAGCCGGCGCCGTACGTCGGCCGCCGCGTGGACGATCGCAAGCTCGCCCGCGGTCTCCTCGCTCCATTCGTGCCAGGGCGCTGCGAGCGGGCGGTCGCTTGCGAGTTCTGCCGTGAGCAATGCGACGCGCTCCTCCTCGCTGAGCGCCCTGTAATCGGCGCACACGCCCGACACGCTCAACAGCTCGGCGAGGACGCGTTCATGCACCGCGCTGTTCTGCCGCATGTCGAGGGTCGCAAGGTGAAAACCGAAGACTTCGACCGCGCGGATCAGCCGCCCGAGCGCGCCGATGCCGCCGAGCTGGCCCTCGCCGCTCGCCGACAGGCCGCCGGCGATGGTGACGAGATCGCGCCGGAAATCGCCCGGCGTCGCATAGGGTTCGCCCGCGAGCGCCGAAGGACGCGGCGGAGACTTGCCGACGATCTCGGCATGGGTTGCCGAAAGCCGCGCATAGATGCCCGACAGCGCGCGGCGATAAGGTTCGTCGCGGCGGCTGAGCGCGGCGTCCCCGCTCGCCTCGGCTAGCGTCTCGACCGCTGGCGGGACGGGGGCGAGCGCCGAGGACACCGACAATTCGGCCCCGAGCGCGTGCACGGCATCGAGATAATGGCTGAGCACAGCGGCGGCATTGCGCGTGGTTGCCATGCGCAGCGTTTCGGCGGTGACGAAGGGGTTGCCGTCGCGATCGCCCCCGATCCAGCTACCAACGCGCAGGAAACTCGCAGGACGGCGGCCCAGCTGCTTTTCCCAGCGAGCGTAGAGCTTGGGCACGACGGGGAGGAAAACATCGCGCAAATAGGTGAGCGCATTGTCGATCTCGTCGGCGACGAACAATTTTTCGGTCCGCAGCGGGCGCGTCTGCCACAGGAGCACGATCTGCCGGCGGATCGCATCTTCGACCACGTCGCCCTCGGATGTTTCCTCCGCACCCGCGTCGCGCAGCCGCATCAGTTCGGCGATACGGTTCTTGTGGTCGAGCATCGACTTGCGGCGCACCTCGGTCGGGTGCGCGGTCAGCACCGGTGCGATCAGCGCCGCATCGAGCAGGGCTGCGACCGCGGCGGTGTCCACGCCGTCGGCAGCCAGCTTGGCGAGAGCCGCTGCCATCGTCGCCTCGGGCTCGATCGCGACGCCCTGACGGTCCTCGGCGAGGTTGGCAAGCATGGAAAACAGCATGAAGCCGCGCACGAAGGCGATCGTGTCGTCGAGGCTCAGCGCCTCGAGCCCCGGGTCGATCGCCTCGGCTCCGGCGATACCGCGGTGCCGGTCGACACTCGCCGAGCGGATATATTCGGTCTGCCGGAAGAGCTTATCGCCGCCATAGGCGCGAATGACGTCGCCCAATATCCGCCCGAGATAGCGGATGTCGGGATTTTGCGAGATCTGGATCGGCGGGCCCATGGGCGAGGTTGCTGCACTGCACCAGACGTTACGTCAAGCAGCGCATAGCTATGCGCAAAGCAATATCCGTACGCCGCCTGTGCTTCCAGGCTAATGGAGTTGCGCCCGGCCGTCTCAGCCTTCGAGTTCGACGTCCCAATAGAGCCAGTCGATCCAGCTTTCGTGAAGATAGTTTGGTGGAAAGGCGCGGCCATTGTCCTGCAGCTGCCAACTCGTCGGCCGCCATGGCTGGCGGTGGATCGGCATATGCGCCTGCTTCGGCGTGCGCCCACCCTTCTTGAGGTTGCACGGCGCGCACGCGGTGGTGACATTTTCCCAGCTTGTCCGTCCGCCGAGCCGCCGCGGCACGACATGATCGAAGGTAAGATCCTTGCCCGACCCGCAATATTGGCACGCGAAACGGTCACGCAGAAAGAGGTTGAAGCGGGTGAAGGCGGGATATTGGGACGGCTTCACATATTGGCGCAGCGCAATCACGCTGGGAATCGGCATCGTCCGGGTCGGCGAATGAATTTCGCGCGCGTAATTCTCGACGATCGTGACGCGGTCGAGGAATACCGCCTTGACCGCCGTCTGCCACGGCCACAGGCTCAAAGGGTAATAGCTCAGCGGCGTATAGTCCGCGTTGAGCACGAGTGCGGGACAGCTATCGGGGTGGCGGGCGAGATCGGGATGGAACATAGCTTTAAAACGCTGCCCCCTTTCCTGCGCGGGATGGCGCGCCACTGCCGTTCCCAAGTGACCCTGTCATTACATCACGCATATGATTCTGACGTCAAGGGGGCATCTGTCGCAACATATGGAAGCTATTATCTGTGGCAACCACAGTATCTGGATCTCACCGGGCACCCATGCTGACCAGGTTCGCGCCCAGTCCAACGGGCGAACTCCATCTCGGTCACGCCTATAGCGCGCTCGCAGCGCATGACGCGGCGCGCGGCGCGGGCGGCGCGTTCCGCCTTCGCATCGACGATATTGATGGCAGCCGGTCACGCGAGATCTATGTTGATGCGGCGCTCGCCGACCTCGCCTGGCTCGGGCTGGGCTGGGACGGCGCGCCGGTGCGTCAGTCCGAGCGCCTCGGCGCTTATGACGCGGCGCTCGCCGATCTTGCTGCGCGCGGCCTTGTCTACCCCTGTTTCTGCACCCGCGCTGACATCGCGGCGAGCCTCGCGGCGCCGCATGGCCCGGCCGGCGCCCTTTATCCTGGCACGTGCCGCCATCTCTTGCCGGGCGACCGCGAGCGGCGGATGGCGCAGGAGCCTCATTGCTGGCGGCTCGACATGCGCCGCGCCGCAGCGCTCGTGGGCAAGCTCTGGTGGGAGGAAGAAGGGCAGGGGCTGCGTGCCGCCGACCCCGCGGCACACGGCGACATCGTTCTTGCGCGCAAGGATGCGCCCGCCAGCTATCATCTTGCGAGCACGCTCGACGACGCCGCGATGGGGGTCACTCATGTCGTGCGCGGCGCCGATCTCATCGCCTCGACCGACGTACACCGCCTGCTCCAGGCGCTGCTGGGGCTTGCCACCCCCCTTTATCGCCACCACGCGCTCGTCTGTGACACCGCCGGGCAGCGCCTTGCCAAGCGCGACGCGGCGGCGTCGCTCGCGGCGCTCCGCGCGCGCGGGGTCGACGGCAAGAAGCTCGCCGCAGATTTGCGCGCCGGACGGCTTCCGTCTGGATATTCGCTGAAGATGCCCTAAATAGGGACCATGACCGTCCTCCTTGTCCTCGCCGTCGTCGTTGCCGCCGGCCTCGTCCTTTTCGCGCTGGCGCGCGGCCTCTTCCATTTCGCGCAGGGGCACCGCGCGGCGATGGACGGCACGTCGCACGACAATCAGGTGATGCAGAACCGGATGATGATGGCGCGCGTGAAGTGGCAGGCGATCACGATCATCCTGCTCGTGCTGATCGGCTTCCTCGCCGCTGGCAGCTGACAGCCGCGCGGCCCCGGCCGATGGTCAAGCTCAACAAGATCTACACCCGCACCGGGGACGATGGCACCACCGGCCTCGTCGACGGCTCGCGCATCGCGAAATCGGCGCCGCTGATGGCGGCGATCGGCGACGTCGATGAGGCGAACAGCGCGGTCGGCCTCGCGGCCGCCGCGCTCGCCCAAGACAGCGCTGAGGCCGCGATGCTGACCCGCATCCAGAACGAACTGTTCGACCTCGGCGCCGATCTTGCGACCCCGGCCGATGCCGAGCATGGTTTCGGCCCGCACGACATGGCGCTGCGCATCGTGGCGGGGCAGGTCGCGCGGCTCGAAGCGGAAATCGACGCCATGAACGCCGCGCTGGATCCGCTCCGCAGTTTCATTCTCCCAGGCGGGAGCGAGACGGCGGCCCGCCTTCACCTCGCGCGGGCGATCGCCCGACGCGCCGAGCGCGCCGCCGTGGCTGCTGCGGCAACGCGTGCGCTCAACCCGCTTGCGCTCGCCTACCTCAATCGTTTGTCGGACCACTTGTTCGTGATGACGCGCCACATCAATGCCGCGGCGGACGGCGACATCCTCTGGAAGCCCGGCGGCACGCGCTAAGGGATTGTCTTCTTTCCTTCAGGTCTTCATCCGGAATCTGTTCCCCATATGTTCTAGACTTTCGTGGGCGCCGTAACCATATTGCCTCGTCTTGCGAAACCGAATCGCACTTCGGGGGATTGTCTGCTTATGGCCCGCCGCACCGACGCTTCGCCCACGACCGACGCGCTGTCGCACGCCGACCTGGCTGGTCGTTTCGCCGCCACGCGGCGCCTGTCGCTGGACCTCGCGGCGTCGCTGTCTGACGCCGACGCAAGCGCGCAATCGATGGCGGATGCATCGCCCGCCAAATGGCATCTTGCGCACACGAACTGGTTTTTCGAAACCTTCGTGCTGCGCGATCATGTCCCCGACTACCAGCTGTTCGATCCCCGCTATCCCTATCTTTTCAACAGCTATTATGAGGCGGAAGGGCCGCGGCACGCGCGCCCGCAGCGCGGGCTTTTGACCCGACCCACGCTTGAGGCCGTTCGCGCCTGGCGCGCGCATGTCGATACGGCGGTAGAGCAAGCATTTGCCGACCTGCCCGACGTGGCGCGCGGGCTCGTCGAACTCGGCATTCACCACGAACAGCAGCATCAGGAACTGCTCCTCACCGACATCAAGCATTTGTTCGCGCAGAACCCGCTCGGCCCGGCGGTCTGGGAGGAGGCCGGCTTCGAGGGTGACGCTGCGCCGGAAGTCTGCGGCTCGCCCGCTGAGGCAGCACTTGCAATGCGCTGGGTGGAAGGAGCGGAAGGAATCGTATCGGTCGGCCATGCGAGCGAAAGCTTCGCCTTCGACTGCGAGACTCCCCAATTTTCTGTCCTTTTGACCCCGCACGCTCTCGCAAGTCGGCCAGTGACCAACAGCGAGTGGCAGGCATTCATTGACGACGGCGGCTATCGCACGCCCTCGCTCTGGCTCAGCGACGGCTGGGCATGGGTGGAGGCCGAAGGCGTCGAGGCACCGCTCTACTGGCACGATGGACGCGCGTTCACTCTCGCGGGCTGGCAGCCGATCGCGCCCGCCGCGCCCGTCACTCATGTCAGCTTTTACGAGGCTGACGCCTTTGCAAGCTGGGCCGGCGCGCGGCTGCCGACCGAATTTGAGTGGGAGGCGGCGGCTATGGCGCTCGACCCTCTCGGCGGGCAGCAACTCGATGGCGCCGGGCCCGTGCAGCCTGCGGCGCCAAGCGGCGACGGCGGGCTCCAGCAGATGTTCGGCAGCGTGTGGGAATGGACCGGCAGCGCCTATCGCCCCTATCCAGGCTTTTGCGCAGCCCCCGGCGCGGTCGGCGAGTATAATGGAAAGTTTATGAGCGGGCAGTTCGTCCTGCGCGGGGGCAGCTGTGCGACCCCGCGCGGCCATATGCGCGCCAGCTATCGCAACTTCTTTTACCCCCACCAGCGTTGGCAATTCACCGGCGTGCGGCTGGCCAAGGATCTTTGATATGGGCGTAGTGCGACATTTGCGGCAGGTCGAAGCTGACGAGGCCGGGATCGATCTGGCGTTTCGCGCCGATGTCCACGCCGGACTCTCGCAGGCGCAAAAGGCGATACCGGCGCGCTGGTTCTACGACGCGGCCGGATCGGCGCTGTTTGAGGACATCACCGCGCTTCCCGAATATTATCCGACGCGCAGCGAGACCGACCTGCTTAAGCGCCATGCCGCTGCGATCGCCGATGCCGCCGGTCCCGGCCGCGCCGTCGTCGAACTGGGATCCGGAAGTTCGACCAAGACGCCGCTCCTTCTTGAGGCGATCGACCCTGCGGCCTATGTCCCGGTCGATATTTCGGGCGATTTCCTGCGCGCTAGCGCCCGCGCGCTCGCGGCCCGCTTTCCAGGGCTCGCCATCTATCCAGTCGAGGCCGATTTCACCCAGCCGGTCGATCTGCCGCGCGAAATCTGCGCGCTGCCCAAGCTCGGCTTCTTTCCGGGCTCGACTATCGGCAACATGGTTGCGCGAACGGCAGTCGACCTGCTTCGCAGTTGGCGGAGCGCGCTCGGCGAGGCGTCGCTGCTTCTGATCGGGATCGACCGAATCAAGGATGTGGACATCCTCGAGCGCGCCTATGACGATCCCGCCGGGGTAACCGCGGCATTCAATCTCAATCTGCTCGAACGTATCAACCGCGAGCTCGATGGCACGATCCCGCTTGAAAATTTCACCCATCGCGCGGTCTGGAACGATGTGCATTCGCGGATCGAGATGCACCTCGTGGCCGCATGCGACATGAGCTTTTGCGTCGATGGACGCCCCTACCATATGGCAAGGGGGGAGACGATCCATAGCGAAAACAGCCACAAATATGGGCCGCGCGACGCGAATCTTCTGTTGCGCGCCGGCGGCTGGACGCCGCTCGCGACCTGGGACGATGCCGACCCTGCCTTTGCGCTGATCCTCGCCGAAGCCACCGCCTTGCGCTCCGCCCCTTGACGAAAGAGGCCGAGGGCGTAGGTGCGCAGCCAAACGGGTTCATCGAAAGGGCTAAATATGATCGTCGGCGTGATCGGGGCAGGGCAGATGGGCGCGGGGATCGCGCAGGTGTCGGCAGGCGCCGGGCACGATGTTCTCCTCTCAGACATCGACATCGCCCGCGCCGAGGCGGGCAAGGCGGGGATTGCCAAGGCGCTTGGCCGCCTCGTTGCCAAGGAGAAGATGGAGCAGGCCGATGCCGACGCGCTGCTCGCCCGTATCACGCCCGTTGCCGACCACGCCGCCTTTGCTCCGGCGGACCTCGTGATCGAGGCGGCGACCGAGCGCGAAGAGATCAAGCGCGCGATCTTTGCCAGCGTTGGTGCGCATCTGTCGATGAGCGCGATCCTTGCCTCGAACACCAGTTCGATTCCGATCACCCGCCTCGCGCAGGCTGCGCCCGATCCGGCCCGCTTCATCGGCGTCCATTTCTTCAACCCGGTGCCGGTGATGGGGCTGATCGAGCTGATCCGCGGCCTCGCAACAAGCGATGATACGCTGGCGAAGGTCGAGGCTTATGGCCGGGGGCTCGGCAAGGAGATCGTTCACGCGAACGACGCGCCCGGTTTCATCGTCAACCGGGTCCTGATGCCGCTTATCAACGAAGCGGTGTTCGCTCTGGGTGAGGGCGTCGCGACGATGAAGGACATCGACACCGGCTGCCGCCTCGGGCTCAACCATCCGATGGGTCCGATCACGCTCGCCGACTTTATCGGTCTTGATACTTGCCTCGAGATTATCCGCGTGCTCCACAGCGGTACGGGCGATCCGAAATTCCGTCCCGCGCCGCTGCTCGTCCAATATGTGGAGGCGGGCTGGGTCGGGAAAAAGGCCGGGCGCGGCTTTTACGACTGGACGGGACCGGAGCCTGTGCCGACGCGGTAGGTTGAGAGGGGGCAAATGCAGGTTGCCAATATCCGTCCGTTTACACTCGAGGTTCCACAGGCAGCGCTCGACGATCTCAAGGCCCGGCTTGCCGCGACGCGCTGGCCCGAAAAGGAAACGGTCGATGATTGGGACCAGGGCATGCCGCTCGCCTACGCGCAGGAACTCGCGGCCTACTGGCGCGACGAATATGATTGGCGCCGCATCGAGATGCGGCTTAACGCACTCCCCAACTTTCTTGCGACCGTCGACGGTCTCGATATCCACTTTCTTCACATCCGGTCGGCCAATCCTCAGGCCCGGCCGCTGATACTGACCCACGGATGGCCAGGTTCGGTGCTCGAATTTCTCGATGTCATCGCTCCCTTGTCGGCGGATTTCCATCTCGTGATCCCTTCGCTTCCAGGCTACGGGTTTTCGGGCAAGCCCGACATCGCCAAGTGGAGCGTCGAGCATATCGCGGCGGCGTGGAACGCACTGATGGGCGCGCTCGGCTATGACCGCTATTTTGCGCAAGGCGGCGACTGGGGCAGCGCGGTGACCTGTGCGATCGGCGTCGCGCACGGCGACCATTGCGCGGGCCTTCATGTCAACATGGTCGTCGGCGCGCCGCCGCCCGAGATGATGGGCGATCACAGCGAGGCCGAGAAGGCCTATCTCGCGCGCTTCCAATGGTATCAGGCAAAGGACAGCGGCTATTCGACGCAGCAGGCAACGCGTCCGCAGACGATCGGCTATGCCCTCACCGATTCGCCCGTGGGACAGATGGCGTGGATCGTCGAGAAATATCACGGCTGGACCGACTGCGGCCACCAGCCGGGCGGACAGTCGATCGGCGGCCATCCCGAAAAGGCGCTGCCGAAGGACGCGATACTCGATACCGTCAGCCTCTATTGGCTGACCGCCAGCGCGGCATCGTCGGCGCGGCTCTACTGGCACAGCTTCCGCAGCTTCGCGACGGGCGAAATTCACGTCCCAACGGCTTGCAGCCTGTTCCCGAACGAAATCATGCGCCTGTCGCGCCGCTGGGCCGAAGGGCGCTACCGCAACATCGTCTACTGGAACGAACTCGAGCGCGGCGGGCATTTCGCCGCCTGGGAACAGCCCGAGCTGTTCGTAGCCGAGCTGCGGAATGCCTTCGCGCTGATGGAGCTTTGACCCCTCATCGCCGCCCAACAGGTTTCGGATGCCGCGCCGCGCTATTCCGCGTCACCTGATTGCCGTCTCGGCGAAGGCGGGTGCCGGTTCGGCTCTCGTAAATCTCCCCGCGGTTGGCCGGAGTGGCGCGCAGCACCAGCGCGGATCGAATTGTCGGGCCAGGCGAGACCGAGGCTGGCTTGGCGTCGCCGATGAAGACGGCAGGGCCGCGATAGGCTGCGCCGCGACAGACGGTCGCCTCGGCGGGGCGGTGCATCCGCTCATCGGAGCTTTGCGCTGCCGATATCGAGTGACAGGCGCTGCTTGCAATGACGAGGCCGATCATGAGCGGCCAACGAAATAGCGCTTAACCACCGCAACATTCTCCCCCGTCCCAAGAATATCGCCCCGCCGACGTTGAATCCACGCCATCTTCCTCTGATTGGAAATCAAACCCATGGTGGCGCATTCG
Organism: Sphingopyxis flava; assembly: GCF_900168005.1. Lineage (GTDB taxonomy): Bacteria > Pseudomonadota > Alphaproteobacteria > Sphingomonadales > Sphingomonadaceae > Sphingopyxis > Sphingopyxis flava. The sequence goes on along the minus strand of NZ_FUYP01000005.1, from coordinate 44,991 downwards.
GATCCTTCGCTCCGCCCGGCGTGCAACCAACGGGCGCGGACGCCGTTTGTCACCCATCATGTCGAACCTCTCCCCCTCCCAGTCAGCCGCCGGAAAAGCCTTTGCCGAGCGCATCGCCGACCAGATGTTCCCCTGCGTGGGAGCCAAATCGGCGCTCGCTGCTGGGGGACTTTCGATCGTTGAAGCGGGGCCGCTTGTGTGCGGGCGCGATGACGAGAAAATTCTCGACGCCCTTGAGGAGACGGCCGAAGCTTTCTGGCGCGGCAGTGGCCGGCGATTCTACTCGCTTGCAATATTGTTCGACGGACCCGTTCCCCCAGACGAGGCGGCCTTCGAGGCGCAAATGTGGGCGCGGCTTCAGGCGCTCGCCGACCGCGACGCGGCCCGCGGCGCGCCCGTTGACCCTGAGGTCAGCGAGCATCCTGCCAGCCCATGGTTCGCACTGAGCCTTGGCGGGCACGGCTATTTCATCGTTGGGCTTCATCCGGCAGCGAGCCGCCCTGCGCGCCGATTCGAACAGCCTACGCTGGTCTTCAATCTGCAAGCGCAGTTCGCTGCGCTCCGGCGCGACGGGCTCTATGACAAGATGCGCTCGGCGATCATGGCGCGCGACACCGCGCTCGCCGGGTCACCCAATCCGATGCTCGCCGATTTCGGCGATGCGAGCGCGGCCGCCCAGTTCAGCGGTCGCGAGGTGGACGGCGATTGGTTCTGTCCCTTCCTGCCCCCGATGCGGAGATCGCGCGCTGCCTGAGATCGCACCTCGTTCGGGGACGGCCTTCACGCTCGATCGCGGGCAACGGCTCGTTGTGACCGACCCGCGCGGCGAGCAGGTCGCCGACCTTCTTGCCTTTAACCGCGCCGATGTCGCCGAAGTGATCTCCTCGGGGCGCACGCTTGACTATGCGAGCCGTATTTATCTCTCGACCGGCGACAAGCTCTATTCGAACCGGAGCAATATACTGCTCGAAATCGTCGCGGATGATGTCGGACGTCACGATTTCCTGCTCACGCCTTGCTCGCGCGATACATTTCGCATCATCTACGGCGATACAAACCCCCACCGGGGCTGCTTCGGCAATCTTGCAGAGGCGCTTGCGCCCTACGGCATCGAGCCCGATGCGATTCCGGTCGCCTTCAACTGTTTCATGAATGTGCCCGTCGACGGTGTGAGCGGAGCGTTGCGCGTCGACCCGCCGCTCAGCAAGGCGGGCGACAGCATCACCTTTCTAGCCCATGCCGATTTGGTTGTCGGGCTTACGGCCTGTTCGGCGCCCCAATCGAACAACGGCAGTTTCAAGCCGATCGCCTACCGGATCGAGGGATGAGCGCGGGCGCGTCTGCCGTTGACCGGCTGCGCGCCCACATTCTCTATGCCGCGCGGCACCGGCGGCGGCTCAATCTTGCCGACCCACGGCGCTTCACCGAATGGGTGCAGTGGCGCAAGCTCTTCGATCATGACCCGCGTCAGCCCCGGCTTCAGGACAAGGTCGCAGTCAAGGTTCATGTCGCCGAACTGCTCGGCCCCGACTGGATAACCCCCACGCTCTGGCACGGCACGGACTTGCCCGACCGGCCCCTGTGGCAGCCCCCCTTCGTGCTCAAGGCACGCCACGGGTGCAATCAGAACCGCTATGTGCGCGACGTTGCCGCCGACTGGTCGGAAATCCGGCGCGCTGCCGCGCGCTGGATGCGCCATGGCTATGGCGGCTGGTTAGGAGAATGGCTCTACCGTGATATTCCGCGCGGCCTGCTCGTTGAACCCTTTGTGGGCGAGGATCGCCGGCTGCCGATCGATTACAAGATCTACGTTTTCGGGGGCTATCCTGCCGCGGTTCAAGTGCATCGCAACCGCGAGACGAAGCATAGCTGGGCGCTGTTCACACCAGACTGGAGGCGGCTTGCGGCGCCCGACGGCCTGCCCGAACCGGCGCCGCCCCGGAGCCTCACGCGCATGATCGCCGCGGCGGCGTTGCTCGGCGAAGGCTTCGATTTCATCCGCGCGGATTTCTACGAGGTCGCCGGAGCGCCGCGGTTCGGTGAGATCAGCTTCTACCCGGGGTCTGGGCTTGACCCCTTCCGGCCCGACGCAATCGACCTCTGGCTGGGCAAGCTGTGGCGCGCGGCGCGCGAAGGTCGGGGGGCGGGCGCATCGGCAGCGGATGACTGGCTTGATCGCGCCGCGCGCCGCGCCGATCCGCTAGACCAGACCTAGCATCAGCCCGGCGAGCGCAGCCGACATCAGGTTCGATAGACTGCCCGCGAGCAGCGCCTTGAGACCCAGTCGCGCGATCATTGGGCGCTGGTTGGGCGCAAGGCCTCCGGTCACGGCCATCTGGATTGCGATCGAGCTGAAATTTGCAAAGCCGCACAGCGCAAAGGTCGCAATTGCGACCGAGATAGCCGAAAGGTCGCCCTGGACCTTTCCGAGGTCGATGAAGGCGACGAACTCGTTGAGCACGACCTTGGTTCCGAACAGCCCGCCGACCATGGCGCTTTCGTCCCAAGGTACACCCATCAGCCACATCACCGGGCGAAAGATTGCGCCGATGATCGCCTGGAACGACAGATCGGGATAGCCGAACCACCCGCCGATTCCGCCGAGCAAGCCGTTGGCAAGGGCGACGAGAGCGACGAAGGCAAGCACCATCGCGCCGACCGCGACGGCCAGCTTGACGCCGGTCTGTGCCCCTTGCGCTGCGGCCATGATGATGTTCGCGGGCGTTTCTTCATCATGGCTAGCCTCGGGCAAGATCACGGGCTCGATGCCGAGGTCCTTGGGATCGTCGGGCATCATGATCTTTGCCATCAAGATGCCGCCCGGGGCTGACATGAAGCTCGCCGCGAGCAGGTAGGGAAGGAGTTGCTCGCCAATCATGCTCGCATAGGCGCCGAGTATGGTCCCTGCGACCCCCGCCATGCCGACCGTCATCACGGTGAAAAGCTGCGAGGGTGTGAGGCTTGCAAGATAGGGACGGATGACGAGCGGCGATTCGGACTGACCGACGAAGATGTTCGCCGCGGCACCGAGGCTTTCAACCTTGGTGATGCCAGTGACCTTCTGGATCGCGCCGCCGACCCATTTGATCACGAGCTGCATGATGCCGAGATAATAAAGGATCGAGATCAGCGAGGCGAAAAAGATGATGACGGGCAGCGCCGCAATCGCGAAGCTGTTCGCTCCCATTTCCGGCGAAGCGAGGGGTCCGAAGATGAAATCGGTCCCTGCTTTCGCATAGCCGAGCAGGTTCGAAACGCCATTCGACATCGCTTGAATGACAGCGCGGCCCCATGGCGTTCCGATCACGAGCAGCGCGAAGCCGGCTTGCAGCAGAAAGGCGGGAACGACGACGCGCAGCCGGATCCAGCGGCGGTTCGACGAAAAAGCGATGGCGATCGCCAGCAATGCAACGATCCCCAGCAGACCAATCAGGCGTTCCATATTCGCGTCGCGTCCCCCCGCAAGATTACCGGGCCTGTCTAGCGGGCTTTGGCGCCGGGGCAAGGGTACCCGCACTCCGTCCATCGCAACGCCGCGGTGCGTGCGTGGCGGGCGGGACATTCCCTTCTCCAGCACGGCGACTGGGGCGTGGGCTGGCCGCCCGGTCTTGGTGATCCTGCCTGCGCTGGCCCGTCGGGACTGGATAAGTCGCCGGCCGAAGGATCCGAGACCGCAAGGATTGCTTCTACCATGGGACCGCTCACCGCCGAGGCCCGCGCGCAATTGCCTCTTGTCGGACTGCCGAAGCTTTGACCCGGCGGCGGCAATAATCTTCGCGATGGGCGAGGGAGGTAAAGGCGCCGGTTCTATTGCGAATCCGCGTGCCGACCCTTTCTTCAACCCCTTGGTCGACCAGATGACGTCACTTGCCGCGACCGACGCCTTCCTCCGGCAAACATTATCCGCCGATGGAGCGCATCTTCCCACGCCGCACAAAAGCGATTAAGCGGCGCCGATGGCAATCTCGTCCCCCCGCACGCTCGCGCCCTCGCTGTTGCTCTTTGCGATCCTCTATGGCGGCATGGTCCCGCTCGGCGGCTTTCTGGGCGCCAAGCAGGTCGCACTCGGACCCCTTGCGGTCGAGGCGGGTATCTTTCCCTTTCTGACGTTGATCGCGATCTCGAGCGGCATCGCCGAACTCCACGGGCGTGTCGTTGCAGACCGGTTGGTGCGGCTTGGCTTCATCCCGCTGATCCTCGCAATCCTTCTCGCGCTGTTCGTCCTGTGGCTGCCGACCGATCCCGGCATGTACGAACCTGCCAAGGAGGCGTTCCCGATCATCGTCGGACAGAGCTGGCGCATGATGGCCGCGGGGATCCTCGCCTATGGTGTGTCGGTTAGCCTCAATGTCTGGCTCTTCTCGCGCATGACCGCGAACAACGGCCGCCTGTTGCCATTGCGCGGTTTCGTCGCGGCGGCGCTCAGCCAGATCGTCGACACGCTGATCTTCATTACGGTCAGTTTCTACGGCGTGCGCCCGATCGGCGAGCTGATGCTGGGACAGATGGTTGCAAAGGTCGTGCTGTCGGCGGTCATGGTGCCGCTCCTTGTCATGGCGGTGGTTGCGATCGGCCGGAGGGTCGACAGGACGAGCGCGCCCGCAGGGGAGGCCCAGGCATGACGTCTCCCGCCGATCCCTCGAAAATGCCCGATCTCCTCGCAAAGGCCGAAACGCTCGTTGAGGCGCTGCCCTATCTGCAGCGCTATGCCGGCGAAACCTTCGTGATCAAATATGGCGGCCATGCGATGGGCGATCCGGAGGCGCAGCGCGATTTTGCGGAGGATGTCGTGTTGCTCAAGGCCGTCGGGATCAATCCGGTGGTCGTTCACGGCGGTGGGCCACAGATCGGGGCGATGCTGAAGCAACTGGGGATCGAGTCGACCTTCGTCGGCGGCCTTCGCGTGACCGATGCTGCAACGGCCGAGGTCGCCGAAATGGTTCTCGCCGGCAAGATCAACAAGGAGATTGTCGGCTGGATTGCGGGGCTCGGCGGGCGTGCTGTGGGCATTTCGGGCAAGGACGCAAATCTCGTCCTGGCCGAGAAGGTGCGTCGAGGCGAGCCTGACCCCAATTCGGGGATCGAGCGCCACGTCGACCTCGGGTTCGTCGGCGAACCGGTTTGCGTCGATCCGACGATCCTGACCAATCTTGCCAGCGACCATTTTATCCCGGTCGTCGCGCCGGTCGCGCTCGGAGCCGACGGCGCGACCTATAATATCAACGCCGATACAATGGCCGGTGCGATTGCCGGCGCGCTCGGCGCCAAGCGCTTCTTCCTGCTCACCGATGTCGCCGGGGTGCTCGACAAGTCGGGAACGCTGCTCACCGATCTCGACCGCATTGGAATCGACGCGCTCAAGAAGGACGGGACGATCACCGGCGGTATGATTCCGAAGGTCGATACCTGTCTGTCTGCGGTCGACACCGGAGTCGAGGCGGCGGTCATCCTTGACGGGCGGATTCCGCACGCGATGCTGCTTGAAATTTTCACTGCACGGGGTGCGGGAACGCTCATTCATCGCTAGGGTGGCGTAACCGACGACCCCGCCCGGAGACCTTAATGTACCTGATGCTGCTTCAGATTCTGTCGATCCTCCTCAACATCCTGTGGTGGATCATCATCATTCAGGCGGTGATGTCGTGGCTGCTCGCCTTCAACGTTATCAACACTCACAATGAGTTCGTGCGCCAGCTCTGGTACGTGCTCGAGAGGATTACCGAGCCGCTCTATCGCCCGTTTCGCCGTATCATGCCCGACTTTGGCGGCATCGACCTGACGCCGATGGTTGTGCTGATCCTGCTCATCATCCTGCGCGGGCCGGTGATGGACTATCTTTACACGCTCGGCATCAACGCCGGGGCGATCTGATGGCGGCCGAAATCATCGACGGCAAGGCGTTTGCCGCGGCGCTTCGCCTGCGGATCGCCGACGCGGTTCCCGCGTTCGAGGCGGCGACGGGCCGCGTGCCCGGCCTCGCTGTGGTGCTTGTCGGCGATGATCCGGCCAGCGCAGTCTATGTGGCCTCGAAGGGCAAGGCGACCCTCGCGGCCGGCATGGCGAGCTTTGAACATCGACTCTCCGCAGACGTGACGCAGGCAGAGCTCGAGGGGCTGCTGGCGCAGCTCAATACCGATGAGACGGTGGATGGGATATTGTTGCAGCTCCCGCTCCCTGCCCATCTCGACGAGCAGGCCGCGGTTGCGACGATCGACCCCGACAAGGACGTCGACGGGCTGACCCCGGTGAGCGCGGGACGGCTCGCGCTCGGCATTCCAGGGATGGTGCCCTGCACCCCCCATGGATGTCTGCTTCTGCTGCAGGATCGGCTGGGCGACCTGTCGGGCAAGGACGCCGTGGTGATCGGCCGTTCGATCCTCGTCGGCAAGCCGATGGCGGCCTTGCTGCTCGGCGCCAATTGCACCGTTACGATGGCGCACAGCCGGACGAAAGACCTGCCCGATCTGGTGCGGCGCGCCGATATCGTCGTCGCCGCGGTCGGGCGGCCCGAAATGGTGCGCGGGGACTGGATCAAACCCGGAGCAATAGTCATCGATGTCGGTATCAACCGCCTCGCGCCCGCCGATGGGGCGGCCAAGGGACGCCTGGTCGGCGACGTTGCCTATGAGGAAGCGGGGGCTGTGGCGACGGCGATCACCCCAGTGCCAGGCGGCGTGGGACCGATGACCATCGCCTGCCTGCTGCGCAACACGCTCGTCGCAGCGCATCGCCGCGCCGGGCTTTCCGACCCGGAGGGCTTCTGATGCGCGCCCTGGCGCTGGCCGCCGTCGGCGCCGTGCTGCTTGCAGGCTGCGCGCCCGGCGGGGATATGTACAACCGCCCGCTCGGGGCCAACCCCAGCGCCTTCATCGCGGCCGAAATCGCGTTCGCACGGCTCGCGCAGGACAAGGGGCAGTGGACCGCCTTTCGCGAGACATCTGCGGCGGACGCGGTGATGTTCGTCCCAGAGCGGGTGAACGCACGCGGCTGGCTCCGCTCGAAGAAGGATCCCGCGACTGCGGTGAGATGGCAGCCGCATGCCGTTTATGTGAGCTGTGACGGCAATGCGGGCGCGACCACCGGCGCGTGGCAGAACGGGCCCGCGCAGGGCTATTTCACGACGGTCTGGCGGCGCGATCCGATGCGCGGGGACATCCGCTGGGTGCTCGATCATGGCGACGCGCTGGAAACGCCGCGCGAGGCACCGGACTTCATCGAATCGAAGCAGGCGGTCTGCGGGTCGCGGCCCTCGGCTGCGCAGCCGGCCGGGGCAGGCGGCGATACCGCCGTTGGTCTGTCGTCCGACCGGACGCTGCGCTGGACCTCGACCGTTCGCCAGGACGGGTCGCGCCGCGTCACGGTAGAGATGTGGGATGGCAACGCGATGGCGCCAGTAATCGACGATCAGGTCGTGGCGCCCGCCAAGCCGTGATCGATCTTTTCATCTCGGCGTTCGTCACGCTGTTCGTCGTGATCGACCCCCCGGGCTGCGCGCCGATCTATGCCAGCTTGACCGCCGGCGCGAGCGCGGCGCAGCGGCGCTCGATGGCGATCCGGGCTACGCTGATCGCGGGCGCAATCCTCATCTTCTTTGCGATGTTCGGTGAAGCGCTGCTGAACTTCCTCCACATCGATCTCGATAGCTTCCGCATCGCGGGGGGGATCATGCTCTTCATCATCGCGATCGACATGGTGTTCGAGAAGCGCACCGAGCGGCGCGAACAGCGCGCGGAGAAGCTGCGTTCGACCCCCGAGGTCGAGGACGTTTCGGTCTTTCCGATGGCAATGCCGATGCTGGCGGGCCCGGGATCCATCGCGTCGGTGATGCTCCTCGTGGCTCAGAACAACGGGCTTCATCGTGCGCTCGTCATCTTCGGAGCGCTACTGCTCGTTCTCGCGATTACGCTTGCGGCTTTGCTAGCCGCTGGGCCGCTGATGCGGTTGATCGGCAGCAAGGGCGAGGCGGTGATCACGCGGCTGCTCGGGGTCCTGCTTGCCGCGCTTGCCGCCCAGTTCGTGATCGACGGGCTCAAGGCGAGCTTCCCGAGCCTCGGGTAACCCCTCCCCCGCCGGAGGAGGGGTGTCGATGGGTTACTGCGCTGCGTTGACGTCGTTCTGAGTGACCGGCGCAATGCGAATTTCGACACGGCGGTTGCACTGACGGTCGGCTTCGGTGGTTTCGGGGGTACATTTGAGCTGCGATTCGCCATAGCCCATTGTTGCCATGCGGGCGCGTTGGACGCCGCGGGTCGCGAGATAGTCGGCCACTGAAGCAGCGCGGCGTTCGGAGAGGCCCTGATTATAGCTGTCACTGCCCGACGAATCGGTGTGGCCATAGATGTCGATATAGGTGCTCGGATATTCACCGAGCGTCGAGGCGACACTGTCAAGCGCGCTGCGGAACTGGCTTTTGACCACCGCGCTGTTAAGGTCGAAGGTAACATCGCCAGGCATGTTGAGAACGAGCTGGTCGCCTTGGCGCTCGACGTCGATACCGGTGCCGGCCGTGCGCTCGCGCAGCTTCTTTTCCTGCTGGTCCATATAATAGCCGACGCCTGCGCCCGCGACCGCGCCGATACCTGCACCGACGATTTCCTCGGTCCGGCTGTTCTTGCCGCCGATCAGGTCGCCGAGCAGATAGCCGCCGAGGGCGCCGCCGACGCCGCCGATGGCGGCCTTCGAAATTTTCTTCTCGCCGGTGACGGGATCGGTCACGCAGCCGCTTAATGCGAGCATCCCGATGCCGGCGAGGGCGGTGAGCTTGATCATCTTGGTCTTCATTGTTTCGCTCCCTATTCTCAGGCCGCGCGCCATCCCGGCCGCCGCCCTTCCATCCCGATAACAGATGGCCCGGCAAGTGGTTCCAGAGACTTGCTGAACCATGGCTGAGCAGGCACCGACCGGTGCCATTGTGCAAAGCGGCGGCTTTGTCCTATAGGGACGCGATGACCGACGATTGCAGGGGCCAGGCGCGATCGCGCCCGTTCACCATCCCATGACCCCCTTTCCCTGGAGCGACGTGGCGATCATCGCCGTGCTGATCCTCCTCAACGGCGTCTTCGCCTTGTCCGAGCTCGCGATCGTTTCCGCCCGCGGTCCCCGCCTGCAGGCGGCGGAAAAGCGGGGGAGCCGCGGCGCCCGCATCGCGCGCCAGCTTGCCGCCGATCCGGGACGCTTTCTCTCGACTGTTCAGGTCGGCATCACGCTGATCGGCATCCTCGCCGGCGCCTATTCGGGCGCAAGCCTCGGCCAGCCGGTCGCGGAGCGGTTGCAAGGCGCGCTCGGTCTCGACGCGGAAACCGCGCGCAACGCCGGGTTCGCGGCCGTCATCGCGATTACCACTTATTTCTCGCTGATCGCGGGCGAGCTCGTGCCCAAGCAGTTCGCACTGAGGGCGCCCGAAAGCATCGCGATGGTGATGGCTGTACCGATGCTATGGCTCTCGCGCATTGCCGCGCCGCTCGTCTGGCTCCTCGACACGAGTTCCAGCCTCGTATTTCGCCTCCTCGGTCTCAAGCGTGAATCGGAGGACAGGGTGACTGCCGAGGAGCTGCACCTGATCGTCGCCGAGGCCTCGAAATCCGGGGTGATCGAGGAGAGCGAACGCGCGATCATCTCGGGCGTCGTGCGCCTCGCCGACCGTCCGGTACGCGAGGTGATGACGCCGCGGATCGATGTCGACTGGATCGACATTGCCTCGGACGCCGACGCGGTGCGCGCCAAGCTGCTTGAGACGCCGCACACGCGCCTGCCCGTTGCGCGCGGCTCGGTCGACAATATCGTCGGGGTCGTTCAGGCGCGCGACATTGCCGGCGCGCTGTTTCGGGGGCAGAAGCTCGACCTTGAAACGCTGACCCGACGCGCGGCGGTGATCCACGACCAGATCGATGCGATGGATGCGCTAGAAAGTCTGCGGGTCGCCGAGGTGCCGATGCTGCTTGTCCACGACGAATATGGCCATTTCGAAGGTCTGGTGACCCCAGCCGATCTGCTTTCCGCGATTGCCGGCGAATTTGCGTCCGACCAGGACATCGGCAGCGAGCCCTTCGTTACCGAGCGCGACGACGGCAGCCTGCTCATCGCGGGCTCGATGCCCGCTGACCAGATGGCCGAACGGCTGGGAATCGATCTTGCCGACGACCGCGACTATGCGACCGCGGCCGGACATGCGCTTGCGATTTTGAAGCATCTGCCGACCGAAGGCGAGAGCTTTACCGACCGGGGCTGGCGGTTCGAGATCGTCGACATGGACGGGCGCAAGATCGACAAGCTTCTGGTAAGTGCGATCGGCAGACCCGATGAAGGGCTGGCGGAAGCCTAGAATGGCGCGCCTCCTTCCTCGTTCGTCAAACGCCTAACGCCCCCGGGATTGTCGAAGGGGGCGTTCCTGCTGAGTCAAAGCCCCCGGTGACGGTGGTCAAAGCTCCCCGCCGAGGGCGCCATATTTCGCCTCGAAGCCGGCTTTGTCGCCCCGTGCGAGATAGCCCGCCTGGTCGACCCAATTGTCGCGAGTGATGCGTCCCGCGAAATTGCCGAGCTTGGGGTCGATCGCGGCGATGTCGGCGTCGGTCCAGGCCGCAATCTGCTCGAAGCGGGTGACGCCGAGGCTGCCAAGCAGTGCGACGAGTTTGGGGCCGACGCCTTTTAGCAGCTGGAGATTATCCCCCTGGCCCGCGGCAGGGGCAGTCGCTGGCGCTGCGGGGGTTGGCTCGGGAGCAGGCGTCGCCGCTGCCTCGGCCGGCGCCGCGGCCGGGGTTGGCGGGGAAGCAGGGGCGGGCGCCGGGGTCTTCCTGAAAGCCGGTTCGACGGCAATGATCTCGGGTTTCAGCGGTTCGAGCGGCTTGGCGGGCTGGGCATGTTCGGCCGCCGGCGGGGCGATGTCTTGCGGTTTCCGGCGGGCGGCGAGCCACCAGACAAGCGCGATGACTGCGATCAGCACCACGAGCGCGGGGATCCAATTTTCCTGAAGCCAAGTCATCGGTTTCTGCTCCTTGTTCCTACAGTCCCGGGCGGGCGGGAGCCCAGAGCCTCAGGGCAGCGAAGGACCGGGATATCGAACCGGTCCTGCTGCGTCCAGCCTGGCTACTGCGCCTCGCGCGCCACTTCCCGCCAGCCAATATCGCGGCGACAGAAGCCGGTTGCAAAGTCGATCCGGTCAACCGCGGCATAGGCACGGGCCTGTGCCTCGGTAACATTCTTGCCCGTAGCAGTGACGTTGAGGACGCGCCCGCCGGCGGCGACGATCGCGCCGTCCGCACGCGCCGTCCCGGCGTGGAAAACGCGCACGCCCCCCGCTTCAGCCTGAGCGATGCCGCGGATCACGCCGCCTTTTTCAGCGGTTCCCGGATAGCCGCTGGCTGCCATCACCACCGTGAGAGCATAGTCGTGCGAAAAGGCGGGCGGGGCCGCGCTTGCGAGGTCCCCCGTCGCGGCGGAGTGGAGTAGCGCCGCGAAATCGCCGGTGAAGCGCATCATCAGCACCTGGCATTCAGGATCGCCGAACCGGCAATTATATTCGATCAGCCTGGGTCCTGCGTCAGTGAGCATCAGCCCGGCGAAAAGGACGCCGACATAGGGCGTGCCCTCGGCTGCGAGCGCGCGGACGGTCGGGCGGATGATGCGGTCCATCACTTCGGTCTCGAGGCGTGCGGTCAGCACGGGCGCGGGGCTGTAGGCGCCCATGCCGCCGGTGTTCGGGCCCGTATCGCCATCGCCAACCCGCTTGTGGTCCTGGGCGCTGCCAAAGGCCATCACATGGATCCCATCGGACAGGGCGAAGAAGCTCGCCTCCTCGCCGGTCATGAATTCCTCGATCACGACTTCGGCGCCCGCGCCGCCGAATGCACCAGCGAACATGTCGTCGATCGCGGTCGCGGCGGCGTCGCGCGTCTGGGCGATGATCACGCCCTTGCCGGCGGCAAGGCCGTCGGCCTTGATCACGACGGGGGTCGCAAAGCCTTCGAGCACCGCATGGGCTTCCTCGGCAGAGGTGCAGCGGACATAGGCGGCGGTCGGGATGCCGGCGCGAGCGCACAGGTCCTTGGTGAACCCTTTCGAGCCTTCGAGCCGGGCCGCGGCGGCGGAGGGACCGAAGACTGCAATGCCCATTTCGCGTAGGCGGTCGGCAAGGCCCGCGACAAGTGGCGCTTCGGGGCCGACGACGACAAAGTCGATGGCATGGGCGCGGACAAAGGCGATCAGCCCATCGAGATCGTCGGCGGCGAGCGGCACGCATTCGGCGAAGGTTTCAATCCCCGGGTTGCCCGGAGCGGCATAGAGCTTGCGGCAAGACGGCGATTGCGCCAACTGCCAGCTCAGCGCATGTTCGCGGCCTCCCGAGCCCACCAGCAGGATGTTCATGTCCATTCCCTTTCCCGATCCGGTGTCCGCCAAAGACCCCGCGGCGCGGCTGTTAGCCGAGGCGGCGGCAGGCGACAATGCTCCAGCGCTTTCGGTCAGCCAATTGTCGGCGGCGATCAAGCGCACAGTTGAGGATGGCTTCGCCCGCGTGCGGGTACGTGGCGAGCTCTCGGGGGCGAAGCGCGCCGCCTCGGGGCACTTCTACGCCGGCCTGAAGGATGACAATGCGCTGATCGACATGGTGATGTGGAAGGGGCAGGCCGCGCGGCTTGCCTTCCGGCCCGAGGACGGGATCGAGGTGATTGCGACGGGCAAGCTCACCACCTATCCGGGGCGTTCGAAATATCAGCTCGTTGTCGAGAGTCTCGAAGTTGCGGGCGAGGGCGCGCTGATGCTGCTCTTCGAGAAATTGAAGGCGCGGCTGGGGGCCGAAGGGCTGTTCGACCGCGAGCGCAAGCAGCCGCTGCCCTATCTGCCGCGCACGATCGGCGTGGTCACCTCGCCCACGGGCGCGGTGATCCGGGACATCCTCCACCGGCTTGCCGATCGTTGCCCCACGCGTGTGATCGTATGGCCGGTTCTGGTGCAGGGCGAGGGCGCGGCGGCGCAGGTGGCGAATGCGGTGCGCGGGTTTGACGCGCTTGCCCCAGGCGGACCGGTGCCGCGGCCCGACCTGGTGATCGTCGCGCGCGGCGGCGGCTCGATCGAGGATCTGTGGGCGTTCAACGAAGAAGTGGTCGTGCGTGCGATCGCCGATTGCCGCATTCCAACGATCAGCGCGGTGGGGCATGAGACCGATGTGACGCTCGCCGATCATGCTGCCGACGTGCGCGCGCCGACGCCGACCGCGGCAGCCGAGATGGCGGTCCCGGTGCGAGCTGAGCTGGTGGCCCAGCTTGCGTCATGGCGCGGGCGCATGATTGGCGCGGCGAACCGGACACAGGCGCTCGGCGGCGAGCGGCTCGCGGCGCTCGCGCGGTACCTCCCGCGACGTGAGGCGCTTTATGCGCCCCAGCGGCAGCGGCTCGACGATGCCGGGGACAAGCTCGACCGCTGTCAGCGGCACCGGCTGGCGGTGACTTCCGAGCGGCTCGCCAGCCGGTCTGCGGCGCTGCGCCCGGCGCTGCTTGCGCGGGCATGGGACCGCGACCGTGCCCGGCTTCAGGGCCTCGCACGGCTGCTGGCCTCACTCGATCCACGCGCGCTTCTGTCGCGCGGCTATGCGATGGTTCGCGACGCCAGCGGCACCATCGTCACCCATGCCGCGGCAGCCCGCGCCGCAGCGCATCTGCGTCTCCAGTTCGCCGACGGCGAGGTACCGGTGGCGGTAAGCGATCGCGATGCGTCCCCTTCGGGCGCGAGTGCGGCGCCCGCCTCCAGGGCGCCGCGCCGCACCGCACCGCCGCCGGGACGAGGGCAGGGCGAGCTTTTCTGACGGCAGCGGGGGGTGGCCGCGCGGCGCGATGCTGCTATAGTCAGTCGCCTGCAACCTTTCTTCCCGATGGATATGCCTTCATGCTGATCGCCAGCCGCAACCGCCTCGCTCGCCTGCAATACGGACCCAATGGGTTCCGCGTCCTGTCGCCAGGCGACCATGTGCTGTGCGCGGTGACGGGGGTGCCGATCGGGCTCGACGAATTGCGCTATTGGTCTGTGGCGCGGCAGGAGGCCTATGCGACCGCCGCCATCTCGGTGCAGGCTGCACTCGACTCTGGCAAGGCATGACGCTCGGTCTCCGCGCGCGTTCCTTCGCGGCTTGGCCGTTGCTGCTGGGGGTCGCAAGCTGCGTCCCGCCTGCATCCGCGCCGCCTGCGCCGCCCGCGCCGCAGCCTTCGCTGCCTTCCGCGGCCACTCCGGGTCCTGCATCCGCGCCTGTCCCGGCGCCGGCGAGCGCCGATTTCACAATCCTGCGAGGAGCGCCAGTGCAGGGGGGCGCGCTGCTCGGACAGGTGCCGGAGGCGACTCAGGGGCTGGCGCTTGACGGCAAGCCCGTTCCGGTCGCCGCCGACGGAGGCTTCCTGATCGCCTTTGATCGCGACGCTGCGACCCCCCAGCGACTCGTCGCAACGCTTGCCGACGGACGGCGGCACGAGCGCTTGCTCGACGTCGCACCGGGAAGCTGGCGAATCGAGCATATCAACGCGCCGTGGCGCGGCGGTGCGTCGAGCGACGCCGAATTTGCGCGTCGCCGGCCCGCCGAGCTTGCGCAGATCGCCGAAGCGCGGCGCGTCGATCATGACGTCGACGGATGGCGCCAACCGTTCCGCTGGCCGGCAACCGGGCGCCTCTCCGGCTTTTTCGGGGCGCAGCGCGTCTATCAGGGCAAGCCTGGCGCCTATCACAGCGGCACCGATATCGCGGTGCCCGCGGGCACGCCCTTCTACGCGCCCGCTAGCGGGGTGGTGGTGCTCGCGGCGACGACGCCCTTCACGCTCGAGGGGAAGCTCTTGATCATCGATCACGGCATGGGACTGAACAGCGCTTTCCTCCATTGTCAGCGCCTCGACGTGAACGTCGGCGAGCGGGTGTCGCAGGGCCAGCGCTTGGGGACGGTGGGTCAGACGGGGCGTGCGACCGGACCGCATCTTCACTGGGGAATTAAATGGCGTGACGCGCGGCTCGATCCGGAAACGCTGGCGGGACCAATTCCGCGTTGAAGATTTTGCTGCATCGCAGCAAAACTGGTAACGGCTGAAACAAAATGTCGCGAACGGGCGGCCGCAGCATATTGTATTTCGCCGCTTCTCCTTGTTGTTGCAAATACGTCACAATGGTCCGCGAAACCGCAAAAACCGGGGGGAATTTCCTTTACTCAAGATGAATGTGAGGTCATCCCGCAGCCTATCGGGGTGTCTCGCGCGCTGGGGTCAGAGGCCTGCGCGCGCAATTCATCCGGGTATCATAGCCACCAGTAGCAAGGGACTGCACTGTGAAAAAAACCCATTTCTCGAAGCTGAAATTGAGCGTTGCCCCAGTCGTTTTGGGTGTCGCGCTGGTTTCGGCTCCCGCGTTCGCGCAGGATGCGCCGGCCGATGAAGGCGCGTCCGCTGACGAAAATATGATCGTCGTCACCGGCTCGATCCTGCGTCGCACGGACACGGAAACGCCGTCGCCGGTCACCGTTCTGAGCTCGGAAACGCTCCAGGAGCGCGGCATCAACACCGTAGCCGACGCCGTTCAGCGTCTGTCGGCCAACGGCGCGGGCACGATCACGCAGGGCTGGAACACCGGCTTCAACTTCGCTTCGGGCGCGAACGCTCCGGCGCTGCGCGGCCTGACCGTGCAGGCGACCCTGTCGATCTCGGACGGCCTGCGCATGGCGCCTTATCCGCTCGCGGACGACGGCCAGCGCAACTTCGTTGACCTCAACACCATTCCCAATGCCGTCGTCGAGCGGATCGAGGTTCTGCGTGACGGTGCGTCGTCGACTTACGGTGCAGACGCGATCGCGGGCGTGATCAACGTCATCACCAAGAAGGAAATCCAGGGCCTCCACCTCGGTGGTTCGCTCGGCGTTTCCCAGCGCGGCGATGCCGGCGAGCAGCGCTTCGACGCGACTTGGGGCTACGGCGACCTTGCCGACCAGGGCTTCAACTTCTACGTCAGCGGCGAATATCAGAAGCAGGACGCGCTCTATGCGCGCGACCGCGGCTATCCGTTCAATTCTGCGGACTGGTCGCGCAAGTGTGGCGCGAGCGGCAGCTGTCTGCCGAACCTGAACTGGAACGGCGTGACCCAGGAAATTATCGACAGCTTCATTGCGTCGGGTCGTCCGGGCTTCGTCGCAGTGCCCGACCCGGGTTCCGATCCGGATGACCCCACCTATGATCTCGGTTATACGACCGCGAACTGGGGCGCGGCCTACAACGGACTGATCTCCATTCCGGGTGTGGCGCTGGTGCGCCGTGTCGGGGTGGGCGCCGCCAACCCGTCGGATCCGCGCAACAGGTTCCAGTTCCTGAACTCGGCAGCGGGTTGTCGCGGTTATGACACGATCACCATCACGCCGGAAATCTCGAACACTTCGCCGCTGACGACGTGCGAAGTCGATTTCCAGAATCAGTTCATCATGCTGCAGCCGGAGATCGAGCGTAAGGGCCTGACCGCGCGCTTCACTGCCAATGTGGGCGACAATGCTCAGATCTATGCGATCGCCAACTATTATCAGACGAAGACCCATGCGTCGTTCACGCCGCTCGGCTTCAACGGTACGCCGACCCCGCCGAACAACCAGGCAGCGGCCTACAACGT
Source organism: Sphingopyxis flava (assembly GCF_900168005.1). GTDB lineage: Bacteria > Pseudomonadota > Alphaproteobacteria > Sphingomonadales > Sphingomonadaceae > Sphingopyxis > Sphingopyxis flava. The sequence goes on along the minus strand of NZ_FUYP01000005.1, from coordinate 28,380 downwards.
GCTCCTCCCGGTCTATGTCTGCGCTAGCGGCGTCGGCACGGTCGACGGGCTGAACACCGGGTGCGACGCGACCAACGGCGTGCTGAACCCGTACAACCCGTTTGCCGCCGAAGGAGCGCGCGCGCAGATGCTCGTGCGTTCGACCCGCGGCCGGACCGTCGACACCAACTCGCGCGCGCTGCGCGGTGTGCTGGGGATTGATGGTAGCTTCGGTGACGACTGGCGCTATTCGGCCAACTTCACGGCGTCGGAAGTGCGTCTGAAGCGTACGCAGGAAAATTACCTTATTCCGCAGCGTATCATGGATCTCGTCGCCCGCGGCGAATTCAACTTCAACGATCTCGAAGCCAATTCGCAAGACACGTGGGATTATATCGCTCCGCGTCAGAGGACGACTTCGGTATCGCAGCTGTGGCAGGTTCAGGCGACTCTCGCCAAGGATCTGTTCGAACTTCCCGGTGGTCCGCTGCAGGCAGCGGTCGGTGTGTCGTATCGCGACGAATCGATCGACGCGCCCAGTGCCAACCCCGGAACGCTCGGCAACCAGTATGATCGCTACTACAGCATCAACTCGGTCGGCACCTCGGGCAGTCGCAACGTCAAGTCGGCGTTCTTCGAATTGAGTGCGCCGATCATCGACCAGCTCGAAATCGGTGCCTCGGGCCGCTACGACGACTATTCGACGGGGCAGTCGAACTTCTCGCCGAAGCTGAGCGTCAAGTTCACGCCGATCCCGCAGGTCGCCGTTCGTGGCACCTTCTCGAAGGGCTTCCGCATTCCGAGCTTCAACGAAAGCTTCGGCCTGCCGACGACGGGATATGTGACCCGCACGGTCAACTGCGATAACTTCCAGGCCTTCTGTGACGCCCATGGCAACAACGCCTATGCGACGGGCAACTATTCGCTGGGCCTGACGCAGGTCGGCAACCCGGATCTGGATCCCGAAAAGTCGACGGCCTTCACCGCCGGCGTCATTTTCGAGCCCATCCGCAACGTCAGCCTGACGGTCGACTTCTGGCACATCAAGGTCAAGAACCTGATCACCGGCGTGACCGACACCAGCGCGGCTGAAGCGGCTTACTACGCCAACAACGGTGTAGTGAACATTCCGGGCATCACCGTGATCCCGGGCCAGCCGGATCCCGCGTTCCCGAACGCGCTCCCGGTCATCGGCTTCATCCAATCGTCGTTCACCAACCAGGACCAGCAGACTGTCAGCGGCATCGACTTCGGTGCTCGCGCCAGCCTGCCGATCGGCAACTCGCTGACCTGGCGCACCGATTTCGACGCTTCCTACATGCTGAAGTATGAGCTGAAGACCGACGCTGGCGATGTGCTCCGCTACGAAGGTACGCTCAGCCCCTGCAACATCACGTCCTGCTCGGGTTCGCCGACGTGGCGTGCGACGTGGCAGAACACGCTGGAATTCGGCGACACCGCGGTCAGCCTGACGGCCTATTACACCAAGGGCTATGACACGGCGTCGATCGACTTCGGCGGCATCAAGGGCGATTGCGCGTTCAACGCGGAAAATGGCACCTCGACGCATGCCTATGTCGATGGCACGCCGGTCAATTGTAAGACCAAGGACATCTGGAACCTCGACATGACGGTTTCGCAGAAGATTGGGGACAAGTTCACGATTTACGCGAACATTCTCAACCTCCTCGACACCAAGCCGCCGTTCGATCCCGACGCGGCCTATGGTCTGTTCGGCTTCAACCCGGCCTGGGCTGGTCCGAATATCATGGGTCGTTACTTCCGCATCGGCGCGAAGGTCGATTTCTAAGTCCAGGGCCTTTAGAAAGGTGGGCGGTTCCTTCGGGAGCCGCCCATTTTCTTTGGGCCATCCGCCAATGGGCGAACTAGCCCGATGAAAGGAACGATCGGAGTGTTACGCATCCTCTCTCTCGCCGCTCTCTTGGCGGGGGCACCTGCAGCCGCGCAGGCCGCAGCACCCGACAAGGCTTCGGCCGACAAGCCCGATGCCGACAAGAAAATCTGCAAGCGCGAAATCGCCACCGGGTCGATCATGTCGCGCCGCACCTGCCACACAAAGGCGGAATGGGATCAGCTCGAAGCGAGGGGCAAAGCCGATCTCGATCGTACGCGCGCGATGGAGCGTTCGCGTTCGCTCGTCGAAGGCAACCGCTGAGCGGCCTCGAAATGTCCCGGCGCCAAGACCGGGACATTGCTTTTCTCTTGATCAGGCGGGCGTCAGAATGAGCGCCCCGTCACCCTCGTCGACCTTGATGGTCGATCCGTCCTTCACCTCGCCTTTCAGGATCAGGTCGGCGAGCGGGTCTTGCAGATATTTCTGCACCGCGCGCTTGAGCGGCCTTGCGCCGTAGACCGGATCGTATCCGACGCGGCCGAGCCAGTTCCGGGCAGCGTCGGTGAGGTCGAGCGTCACCTTCCGATCGGCGAGCAGCTTCTGCACCCGCGCGACCTGGATATCGACGATCCTGCCCATATGCTGCTGGCCGAGACGGTGGAACAGCACGATCTCGTCGAGCCGGTTCAGAAACTCGGGCCGGAAATGGCCGCGTACAATATCCATCACCGCAGGCTCGGCCTGCTCGACCGGCGCGTCGTCGGGAAGCGCTGCGATCGCCTGGCTGCCGAGGTTCGACGTCAGGATGATCAGCGTGTTGGTAAAGTCCACCGTGCGCCCCTGCCCGTCGGTTAGCCGTCCGTCGTCGAGAACCTGAAGCAGAATGTTGAACACATCGCCATGCGCCTTTTCCACCTCGTCGAAGAGCACGACCTGGTATGGCCGGCGGCGGACGGCTTCGGTGAGCACGCCGCCCTCTTCATAGCCGACATAGCCCGGCGGCGCGCCGATCAGCCGCGCGACGCTGTGCTTTTCCATGAACTCCGACATGTCGATTCGGACCATCGCATTGTCGTCGTCGAACAGAAAGCGCGCGAGCGCCTTGGTAAGCTCGGTCTTGCCGACGCCCGTCGGGCCGAGGAAGAGGAACGATCCAAGCGGCCGGTTCGGGTCCTGAAGCCCGGCGCGCGCGCGCCGGACGGCGGTTGAGACAGCGCGCACCGCCTCGTCCTGACCGATCACCCGCCTGCCCAGCTGCTCCTCCATGCCGAGCAGCTTCTCGCGTTCGCCCTCGAGCATCCGGTCTACCGGGATGCCGGTCCAGCGGCTGACCACCGCGGCGATGTCGTCGGCGGTGACTTCCTCGCGCAGCATCGCATTGCCCGAGACGGCCTGCGCCTCCTCGAGCTGCCTTTCGAGCGCGGGGATGGTCCCGTAGCTGAGCTCACCCGCCTTGGCGAGATCGCCCGCGCGCTGTGCCAGTTCAAGCTGGCTCCGCGCGGCGTCGAGCTCCTCCTTGATTTTCGCCTCGGCGTGAATCTTCTCCTTCTCCGCCTGCCATTTCTGGGTAAGCTCCGCCGAGAGCTGCTCGAGGTTCGCCAGCTCGGCGCGCAACTTGTCGAGCCGATCCATCGACGCTGCGTCAGTTTCCTTGGTCAGCGCCGCTTCTTCGATCTTCATCTGAATGATGCGGCGATCGAGGGTCTCGATTTCCTCGGGCTTCGATTCGACTTCCATGCGGATGCGGCTCGCCGCCTCGTCCATGAGGTCGATCGCCTTGTCGGGGAGGAAGCGGTCGGAGATATAGCGGTGCGACAGCGTCGCCGCGGCGACGATCGCGCCGTCAGTAATGCGCACACCGTGGTGGAGCTCATATTTCTCCTTCAGCCCGCGCAGGATCGAGATCGAATCCTCGACCGTCGGCTCGCCAACGAAGACGGGCTGGAAGCGCCGCTGGAGCGCGGGGTCCTTCTCGACATATTTGCGATACTCGTCGAGCGTGGTGGCTCCGATGCAATGAAGTTCGCCGCGCGCAAGCGCGGGCTTCAAGAGGTTCGAGGCGTCCATCGCGCCCTCGCTCTTGCCCGCACCGACCAGCGTGTGCATTTCGTCGATGAACAGGATGATTTCGCCCTCGGCGGCCTTGACGTCGTCGAGAACGCCTTTCAGCCGCTCCTCGAACTCGCCGCGATATTTGGCGCCCGCGATCAGCGCGCCCATGTCGAGCGCGAGAAGTCGGCGGTCTTTGAGGCTGTCGGGGACATCGCCATTGGCGATGCGCAGCGCGAGGCCCTCGGCGATCGCGGTCTTGCCGACGCCCGGTTCGCCGATCAGCACCGGGTTGTTCTTGGTCCGGCGCGCGAGGATCTGGACCGTGCGGCGAATTTCCTCGTCGCGGCCGATCACTGGGTCGAGCTTGCCCGTGCGCGCCACTTCGGTGAGGTCGCGGGCAAATTTCTTGAGGGCTTCGTAGCTGTCCTCGGCGCCCGGGCTGTCGGCAGTGCGGCCGCCGCGAAGCGCGTTGATGGCGCCGTTGAGAGCGTCGGCACGAACCCCGGCGTCGGCGAAGGCCGTACCGACGGGCGTCCCCGCTGCAAGCACCATCGCGAGCAGCAAGCGCTCGACGGTGACATAACCGTCGCCCGCCTTGCTGGCGACCTGTTCGGCCTGATCGAGCAGCCGCACCGCGTCATTGTCGAGCCCCGGGGTCGCCTGCGCGCCCGAGCCCGATACGGCAGGCACCTTGGCGAGCAGCGCGTCGATACCTTGCACGGCGCGCGCGGCATCGCCGCCTGCGCGCTGGATCAGCCCCGCGGCCATGCCCTCCTTGTCCTCAAGCAGCGCTTTCGCAATATGTTCAGGACTGATCCGCTGGTGGTTCATGCGGATCGCGATGGTTTGCGCCGCCTGCAGAAAGCCTTTGGCGCGATCGGTGAATTTTTCGAGGTTCATTTGGACTAAGCCCCTTTCTCGACGAGAGAGATAGTGTTGCTATTATGCAACACAAGAGCATGGCTTTCCGTGTCGCAAATTTTCCGCCATGAGGCCTCTCGCAAGGCATAGTGCAGGAAATGGGAAGCGAATGCGCAAATTTTTCGTCGGACTGCTCCTGCTGAGTGCGGCGCTGATGGTCGGGCTCGCCGTCTGGGAGCCGCTGACGGCAGAGGCGCCCGCTGCGCCTGCCTTCAAGCCGGGCGACGTACGAATCGCGCGCGATGGCTTCGGGGTTCCCCACATCTTTGGAAAAACCGATGCCGACGTTGCTTATGGCGTGGCCTATGCTCATGCCGAGGATGATTTTTCGACGCTGCAGGAAGTGCTCGCGATGACGCGCGGGCGCACCGGCGCGCTACTCGGCGCCGATGGCGCGAAGATCGACTATGTCGCAGCCCTCCTCGGCGTGCGCGAGACGAGCGCGCGCGACTGGCCGCGCCTTCCTCGCGATGTGAAGCAGCTGTTCACCGCCTATGCTGCGGGGCTCAACCATTATGCCGACAAGCATCCGGACGAGGTTCGGCTATCGGGGCTGTTTCCGGTCACCGGCGAGGATGTCGTTGCGGGTTTCGTGCTGCGTTCGCCCTTTTTCTTCGGCCTCGATTCGGTGCTCGGCCAGCTGGCCGAGGGGCAGCCCCTGGGGCGAGAAGGCGGGCCGGCAATCGACGTCACGGGCAAGATCGTCCCGCGATCCGACACGCCCTTGGGGCGCGATCCGGGATCGAACGGGTCGAACGCGATGGCGGTGGCGCCCTCGCGGTCAACCGACGGAGCGACGCGGCTCGTCTCCAATTCGCATCAGCCGTGGACCGGCGGGGTCGCGTGGTACGAGCTGGTCGTGCACAGCGAGGAGGGATGGGATTTCGCCGGTGCGAATTTTCCAGGCTCCCCTTATCCCTTCCTTGGACACAATAAATATCTCGGCTGGACCAACACGGTAAACCGTCCCGACCTGATCGACGTCTACAAGCTGGTCCTCGACGAGAGCGGCGAGAAATACCGTTTCGACGGCGAATGGCGCCCGCTCGAGAAGAAGCGCGTCTGGCTCAAAGTGAAATTCGGACCCTTCGTCCTGCCGGTGCCGCGGATCATCTGGCGATCGGTCCAAGGGCCGGTGATCAGGAATGAAAAGGGCGCCTTTGCAATTCGCTATGCGGGACAGGACCAGGCGAATATGGTCACCCAATATTATCGGCTCAACAAGGCGCAGAATTTTGCCGAGTGGCGCGCCGCAATGGCGGGTCAGGGTGTCCCTGCGACCAATTTCGTCTACGCCGATGCCAAGGGGAATATCGGCCTTTTCTACAATGCAATGTTCCCCGATCGCGCGCCGGGGTTCAATTGGCGAGGGATACTGCCCGGCGATACCTCATCGGCCGTCTGGACAAGGACGCTGCCCTTCGACCGCGTGCCGACTTTGGTCAATCCGGCGTCGGGCTATGTGATCAACGCGAACAACACCCCTTGGGTCGCGGCTGGACCGGGCGACGAGCTCGATGCGGCCGCCTTCTCGCCGCTGCTCGGCGTCGAGGACGATATGACCAATCGCGCAGCGCGGCTGATCGAGCTGTTCGAGGCTTCGGGACGGATCGACAAAGCGCGGCTCAAGGCGATCAAATACGACACCGCCTACGCGAGGACCGGCTATGCGAAGGCATGGATCGACAAGCTGCTCGCGATCGACACGAAGCGCGACCCTGCGCTCGCCGAGGCGCAGGCGCTGCTGCGCAAATGGGACTGGAACCTCGACGGCAAGGGGCATGGCGACGCGCTTGCCCTCATGGTGCTGCGTCCCGCCGGCGGCGCGCATTACCAGCGCCGCGCTCAGCCCGATCCGCGCTCCGTGCTCGAAGAGGTTGTCGCTCACCTTCAGGAGCATTTCGCAGGGCTTGATCCCAAACTCGGCACCGTGCTTCGGCTGCGCCACGGCGAAGGACCGCACCGCGTCGACCTGCCGCTCGACGGGGGCAATGACACGGTGCGCGCTTCGACGCTTTGGGACGTCGAGCCCGACGGTCGGCTGAAGGTGCGCCACGGCGACAGCTTCATCCTCTTTGTGACCTGGGACCGAGCAGGGCGGGTACACTCGGAATCGATCCAGCCCTTCGGCGCCGCAGCGACACGGCCCGGCAGCCCGCATTACAACGATCAGGCGGCGCTGTTCGTGGCGCATAGGCTGAAGCCGGTGCTGTTCGATCCGGCAGCGCTGAAGGCGAGTGGAGCGCGCTTCTATCGGCCTTGAACGCCGTGCCTTGCCGCCCTAAACCGCTGATACAGTGCCATCCGGCATCCGCGCCCTGCTGCGCGTCTTCTCAAGAGGATCATCCATGTTCCGTTCCCCCCGCTTCGTCCTCGCTCTTGCGGCCTCGACCGCGCTTGTCGCCGCAGGACCCGCGCTTGCAAAGGCGAAGGCCGCCGCCCCCGCCCCGATTGCCGAACTGGTGAAGGCGGTAGACATCCCCTACGAGGCCTTCACCCTCGACAATGGCCTGCGCGTCATCGTGCATGAGGACCGTAAGGCCCCCGTTGTCGCTGTGTCCGTCTGGTACCGCGTTGGGTCGAAGAACGAGCCTGCGGGCAAGACCGGCTTTGCGCACCTGTTTGAACATCTGATGTTCAACGGTTCCGAGAATGCGCCCGGCGATTTCTTCGAGCCGCTGCAACAGGTCGGCGCGACCGACAGCAACGGCACGACCAATATGGATCGCACCAATTATTTCGAGACCGTGCCGACCGGCGCGCTCGACCGTGCGCTCTTCCTTGAAAGCGACCGCATGGGGCATCTGCTCGGCGCGGTGACGCAGGAGAAGCTCGATAATCAGCGCGGGGTTGTCCAGAACGAAAAGCGTCAGGGCGACAATAACCCCTATGGGCTTTTGCGGTACGAGATCTTCGAGAATCTCTTTCCCTCGGGCCACCCCTACCACCACAGCACCATCGGATCGATGGACGACCTCAACTCGGCGAGTCTCGACGACGTGAAAAAGTGGTTCACCGACAATTACGGACCCAATAATGCCGTGCTGGTCCTTGCAGGCGACATCGATACCGCGACGGCAAAGCAGAAGGTCACCGAATGGTTCGGCGACATTCCGCGTGGCCCCGCGGTCCAGATGCCGAAGGTCACGGTTCCGACACTACCTGCCCCGTTGGCGAAGGAGGTCCGGGATCTGATCCCGACGACGCGGATCTACCGCATGTGGGCGATCCCGGGGCTCAATGATCCTGAGGCGGTGCCGCTGCAGATGGCGATGAGCGTCCTCGGCGGCCTGTCGAGCTCGCGCCTCGACAATGCGATGGTGCGCAAGGATCCGGTCGCGGTCAGTGTCGCCGCCTTTGCCCAGCCATTCGAGGATGCCGGTATCCTGATCGTGCAGGCGGACGTCAAGGAGGGCATTGAGCCCGCGCTGGTCGCGAAGCGGCTCGATGAGGAAATTGCAGATTTTCTTGCGACGGGCCCGACCGCCGACGAACTGCAGCGTGCTGCGGCGAGCACGCTTGGCGGCACGATCTCGGGGCTCGAATCGGTCGGCGGCTTCGGCGGCAAGGCGGTGACGCTTGCCGAGGGCGCCCTTTATTCGAACGATCCGGCTTACTATAAGACCGAGCTCGACCGGATGGCGCGGGCGACACCCGAGCAGGTGAGGGCGGTCGCGAACAAATGGCTGTCGCGCCCGGCATTTTCACTGACCTACACGCCCGGCGAGCGCACCGAGGGCGGCGAGGCGCGCGGCGGCGCGGTAACCGCGAGAAAGGTCGCCGGAGCCGTCCAGCCCGACCGCTATTGGAACCCTGCGCTCGGTGACATCGGTCCCGACACCGGCATTGGGGCGGCGACCTCGATCGCCGACCGGTCGCAGCTGCCCGCGGTTGCCGACCTTACGGCACTCGATTTCCCTGCGATTGAGCGCACGACGCTCAAGAACGGGATCGAGGTCGTGTTCGCGCGGCGCGACGCTGTGCCGACGGTGCAGGTCGCTGTGAGCTTCGACGCGGGCTATGCCGCCGATCCCCATAATGCGCTCGGCACCCAGTCACTGATGCTCAGCCTGATGGACGAAGGCACGACGAACCTTGATTCGATTGCCTTTGCCGAGGCGAAAGAGCGGCTCGGCGCGCAGATCGACGGGGCTGCGAACGCCGACGAGACAATCTTCAGCCTGTTCGCGCTCAAACCCAATCTTCGCGCGTCGCTCGGCCTGCTCGCCGACTATATCCGCCACCCGGCTTTCGATGCGAAGGAGCTCGAGCGTGTTCGGGCGCAGCAGCTGAACCGGCTGAAAGCCGAACTCAACAACCCGAGCGCTATCGCGGCGCGGGTTCTCGCCCCGGCGCTTTATGGCTCCGAGCATCCCTATGGCATTCCGCCCTCGGGCCTCGGCAATGCAGACGCGGTCAGGGCCGCGACGCGCGAGCAGCTCGCAGCATTTCACGCCAGCTGGATCCGTCCCGACAATGCGCGAATCTTCGTCGTTGGCGACACGACGCTGACCGAAGTGAAGAAGGAACTCGACGCGGCGCTCGGCGCGTGGAAGGCGCCCTCGACGCCGAAGCCGGAAAAGCATTTCGAGGCCGCAATTCCCAAGCCTCAGCCGCGCATCCTTCTCGTTGACCGGCCCAAATCGCCGCAGTCGGTGATCATGGCGGGCAAGGTCCTCGACGCGAAGGGCAGCGATTCGCTCGAGATCCTGCGGTCGGCCAACGATATTTTCGGAGGAAATTTCCTGTCGCGCTTCAACATGAACCTGCGCGAGACCAAGGGCTGGTCCTATGGCGTGCGCTCGCGCATCTCCGCCGAAAAGGAGCAGCTGAGTTGGGTCGCGATCGCGCCGGTGCAGGCCGATCGGACGGGGGATTCGATCAACGAACTGCGCAGCGACCTCACGTCCTATCTTAGTGACCAGGGGACGACGGCGGAGGAACTGGAGCGCACGATCAATGGCAGCGTGCGCGAGCTGCCGGGGAGCTTTGAGACATCGGGCGATGTGCTCGGCGGCCTGCGCTCCATCGTCAAGTTCGGCCGTCCCGACGATTATTACGAAAAGTTGCCCGCGATCTATGAAGCGATGACGACGGCCGAGATCGACGCCGCCGCGCGAAAGGCGCTGAGCGTCGATGACCTCGTCTATGTGATCGTCGGGGACGCGGCGACGGTGAAGCCGCAGCTTGACGGATTGGGTCTGCCGGTGGAAATAGCGACACCAGTTAATTAACATCAGTTTCAGTAGGAGAGATTCGATGTCCGAGGTCGACGGTAGCTATGAGTGCATTACGAAATCACCGATGGGCGACCAGAAATCGGTTTTCACGGTGAAGAGCGACGGCGACAGCTTCACCGGCCAGAACGCGGGGGCGATGGGATCGCTCGACGTCGAGAATGGCAAGGTCGACGGTAACAAGCTGACCTGGACGATGAACATGAAGGTGCCGATGCCGATGACGCTCGAATGCGAAGCGACGGTTGACGGCGACGCGCTGACCGGCACCATCAAGGCTGGACCCTTCGGCTCGATGGCGATGACGGGAACGCGTCAGGCCTGACGCCGCGCAGCTTCAAGGATCGGGGCCGTCCGTCGCGAAAGCGACGGGCGGCCCTTTTCGTTGGAGAAGGCGTGGGTTGGACCGGCCTTTACCCACCCATTCGCGAGGGGGACGGATTGCATCCCCGCTGCCTATTGCACTTCGCCGCTCGTCGAAAAGCATTTGGCGTTCGGATGCTGGCGCCGGATAATCAACCATTGCTTCAAAAACGGGGAAAATCATGAAGAAATCCCAGCTGTCGGCTTCGCTGGCTGTACTCGCTCTCCTGCTGGCGGGTGCACCGCTAGCGGCCGCTGCCGAAAAGCCTGCTGGCACCGCTTCCGCCGAGGGCGGGGCGATCGCCGACACGGTTGCCGCGATCGACATACCCTATGAGCAGTTCACGCTCGACAACGGACTGACCGTTCTTGTCCACACCGACCGCAAGGCGCCGATCGTGGGGGTTACCACCTACTACCGCGTCGGATCGAAGCATGAGCCCAAGGGCAAGACGGGCTTTGCGCATCTGTTCGAGCATCTGATGTTCGGCGGCAGCGAAAATGTCCCCAATTTCGACGAGCCGCTCGAGGCCGCCGGCTCGACCCCCACCAACGGATCGACGTGGCTTGATCGCACCAATTATGTTGAGACGGTGCCCACCGGCGCGCTCGACCTTGCGTTGTTCATGGAAAGCGACCGCATGGGGCATCTTCTCGGCGCGGTGACCCAGGAGAAGCTCGACCAGCAACGCGGTGTGGTTCAGAACGAGAAAAGGCAGGGCGACAACCAGCCGTACGCAATCGTCGAATATGAAACACAAGATGCGCTGTTCCCGGTCGGTCATCCCTATCGTCACTCGACGATAGGCTCGATGGACGATCTCAATTCCGCAAGCCTCGACGACGTCAAGAAATGGTTCACCGACAATTATGGGCCCAATAATGCAGTGCTCGTGCTGGCGGGCGATATCGACGCTGCGACAGCGAAGCCCAAGGTCGAACGCTGGTTCGGGGACATTCCCGCAGGGCCGCCGATCGCCTCTGTCGAGGCGCCCGTTCCGACGCTCGACAAGCCCTTTGCAAAGACGATAACCGATCAGGTCGCAGCGACGCGCCTTTATCGCAATTGGGCGGTGCCGGGGCTCAATGACCCGAGCTATCCCGCTCTTGCCACGGGCATGTCCATTCTGGGTGGGCTCGCGAGCTCGCGGCTCGATAACCTGCTGGTGCGCAAAGAACAGCTCGCGGTTGCCGTCACTGCCTATCTGCTGCCCTTTGAGCATGCGTCGATGGTGCAAAGCTACATTGATGTAAAGCCAGGGGTCGATGTCGCCGAGGCCGAGGTTCGCTTTGACGCGATCCTCGCCGATTTCATCGCCAAGGGACCGACGCAGGCCGAACTCGAGCGCGCGGTTGCAAGCCTCGTTTCGGCGCAGGTCGGCCAGCTTGAACAGGTTGGCGGCTTCAACGGCAAGGGGGCAACGCTCGCCGAGGGTCTGGTCTTCTCGGGTAATCCGGAGAAGTACAAGCAGGACCTTGCGGCGCTGACCGCGTTGACTCCGGCCGCGGTGCAGGCCGCGATGCAGCGTTGGCTGACCCGGCCGGTCGCCGCGATCCGGGTCGATCCGGGTGAGCGTACCGAGGGCGGGGAAAATCGCGGCGGATGGGAAAGGGCCGGGACCCCGCGCATCGGCTATTTTCGCGCCGGCGGGGTCGATGAGGCTGCGCTCTCAGTCGCGAGTGAGGCGCCGGAGGCAACCGCGAAGCGCAGCTTTCCCCCGGTCGATCCCGTCGGTAGCTTCGATTTTCCCGCGATCGAGCGCGCGGCGCTCGCCAACGGTATCCCGGTCTATTTTGCAAGGCGCACCGCGGTCCCCAAGGTGACCGTGACGTTGGGCTTCGACGCGGGTTTCGCCGCCGACGCGCCCGATGCGCGCGGTACGCAAAGCTTCATGGCTGCGATGCTCGAGGAAGGCACAAAGAGCCGTAATGCGATCGCGATCGCCGAGGAGCAGGAACGGCTCGGCGCGAGCATCAACGTCAGCGCCGGCCTCGACGCGACCACCGTGTCGCTCGATACGCTCACGAGCAATCTTAAACCCTCGCTCGCGCTGATGGCCGATATCGTTCGCGCACCGGCCTTTGCCCCCCGAGAAGTCGAGCGCGTGCGCGCGCAGCGACTCGCGGGAATTGCGCAGGAGGAGAATAATCCGATGGTGCTCGCGATGCGCGCGCTGCCGCCTCTCCTCTATGGCAGGGGCCATCCCTATGGCGCGCCGCTGACCGGTACGGGCAGCCGCGACGTTGTCGCGCGCCTGACCCCCGCCGATCTCGCCGCCGCGCACGCCGCATCCTTCCGGCCGGACAAGGCGCGCATCATCGTCGTCGGTGACGTCGACAAGGCGGTCGTCGTCGCGGCGCTCGACTGGGCATTCGGGCGCTGGGTCCCTCCGGCATCATCACCGGCACAAAAGGACTGGCGCGTCGCGATTCCGGCGCCGCGCCAGCGTATCGTCCTCATCGATCGGCCTGGAGCGCCGCAGTCGGTGATTGCAGCGGGGCAGGTGCTTGCCGAGACCGGCAAGGACAGAAATGAGCTGTTGCAGGCTTCGAACGAAATTCTCGGCAACGGTTTCCTGTCGCGCCTCAACATGAACCTGCGCGAGACCAAGGGCTGGTCCTATGGCGTGCGCAGCACGATCCAGGAAACGGAGGGGCCGATGCCGCACATCGTCCGCGCACCGGTGCAGAGCGACCGCACGGGCGACGCGATTGCCGAGATGCTGCGCGAGATGCGCGAATATCCGGCGACGCGCGGCGCAACCGCGGTTGAGGTCAATCGGATCAAGGAGGGCAATATTCGAGGCCTGCCCAACCGGTTCGAGACGCGCGCGCAAATCGCGGGCGGGATCGACGATATTGTCCGCTTCGGGCGGCCCGATGATTATTTCGAAACGCTGCCTGCGACCTATCGAGCGCTGAACGCTGCGACCTTGAACGCCGCTGCGGCAAAGGAATTGCAGCCCGATCGCCTTATTATTGTCGTCGTCGGCGACGCCAAGACGGTCAAGCCGCAGCTCGCCAAGCTCGGACTCCCGATCGAGGAGGTCGCGGCCCCGCAGGAATAGCAGCGCATAGCTATGCCCGGCGAACGGGACGGAGGGGCACTGGTCAAACGGGACCGCTCCGTCCATATGTTGCTGCAATGCACAACTCTGCTCACATTTCCGACGATCCACGTCCTCCCTTGCCGGGCAACCGCGAGATGGTTTTCATGATGGCGATGCTGATGGCGCTGAACGCGCTCGCCATCGATTCGATGCTCCCCGCGCTGCCGTCGATCGGCGATGCGCTTGGCGTCACCGTCGCCAACGACCGGCAATATGTGATCTCGACTTATTTGCTCGGCATCGGCGTCGGCTCGCTCTTCTATGGCCCGCTCTCCGATCGGTTCGGGCGCAAGGGCGTGCTCGTGCCGGCGCTTTTTGCCTATGTCGCTTTCTCGATCGGCTGCGGGCTGGCGAATAGCTTTCCGCTCCTCCTTGCGCTGCGTTTTGGCCACGGGATGATCAGCGCCGCGCTTGGTGTCGTCGTCGTTGCAGTGATCCGCGACCTCTTTTCAGGCGACGCGATGGCGAAGCGGCTGTCGATGATCTTCCTTGTCTTCATGATCGTTCCCGCCATCGCGCCGACGATGGGTGCGGGGGTGACCGCCTTTGCCAACTGGCGCGCGATCTTCATCGTGCTCGCGGTGATGGGGGTGGTCATGCTCTTATGGTTGCGGCGGTTTCCCGAGACGCTCGATCCAGCTGACGTTCGGCCGCTCGATGCGCGCACGATGATCGCGGGGTGGGCGACGGTAACGCGGCACCGCCGGGCGGCAGGATATATGTTCGCCTCGGCGATGATGCAGGCCGCGCTCTACGGCTATCTAAACAGCAGCGAACAGATCATCGCCGAGGTGTTCGGGGCGGCAAGCTGGTTCCCGCTGGTCTTTGCCTGGGTCGCGGCGGGAATCGCGATCGCCAACTTCTCGAACGCTGCGATCGTCGAACGCTTCGGCGCGAGGCGCGTATCACAAAGCGCGACCTTCGCCTTCATGCTGACCTCGATCGTGCAGATCGCCGTTGCGTTGAGCGGCGCCGAGACGCTGTGGATGTTCACTGCATTGATGATGGTCAACGTCGGGTTGATCGGCTTCATCGGCAGTAATTTCGGATCGATTGCGATGGAGGATTTCGGGCATATGGCAGGGGTTGCCTCCTCCTATCAGAGCTTTGCAAAGACACTGGTCGCAGCAGTTGTCGGCGCTTTGATCGGCCAGCAATATGATGGATCGACGCTGCCGCTCGCCTACGCTTTCCTGATCGCGGGAGTCATCGGCCTCGCGCTCGTCTTCTGGGCCGAACGCGGCAAACTGTTCACGCGGCCGGGGACTGCGCCGCGGAGTCCCTTTTGACGGACAAAGAAAAGGGGGCTCGAGTCCCCCTTTTCCCATATTAACCGATCGACGGCACCGGCGGGACGGGCGGCGGCGGTGCGTCGGGATCGTCCTCATGTACCTCGACAATGCCGCGTCCGACATGGCTGCGGCGATAGCCATAGAGGAAATAGATGATGAGGCCGACGACGCCCCAGACGGGAAGCACCATCTTCGCGTCGATGGGCAGGTTCCAGAAAAGAAACACACAGCCGAAGGCGGCGACCGGCGCCACCACCCACACGAAGGGGGTCCGGAAGGGACGATGCCGCGACGGATCCTTGATGCGCAGCGCGAGCACCGCAATCGACACCATCAGGAAGGCGAAGAGCGTTCCCGAATTGGAAATGTCGGCAAGCTGGCCGACCGGCAGCAGCGCTGCGGCGATTGCGACAAAGATGCCGGTGATCAAGGTAACGACGTGCGGCGTCTTCCACTTGGGGTGGACGCTTGCGAGCTTCTCGGGAAGCAGCCCGTCGCGCGCCATCACGAAGAAGATGCGCGTCTGGCCAAAGAGCATCATCAGGATAACCGACGGTAGCGCGAGGTTGGCCGCAAGACCGATGAGGTCGCCAGCGCGCGTATAGTTGATCGAGCGCAGCACGTGTGCGAGCGCTTCGTTCGAGCAGACCAATGGTTCGCTGCCCTGGGCAGCGAGCGCGGCGCATTCACGGGCGAACTCGGCGGTGCCGGGCTGCACGCCGAGCGCGGTGGGTTGCGCGCCCATCGCGCCGATCGCCGCAGCTGCGACCAGCAGGTAAAAGATAGTGCAGATCGCCAGGCTGCCGATGAGGCCGATCGGCACGTTGCGCTGGGGGTTCTTGGTTTCCTCGGCTGCGGTGGAGACCGCGTCGAAGCCGACATAGGCGAAGAAGATCGATGCTGCGGCGCCGACGATACCGAGTCCCGTAGTGCCCGCCGGGCCGAACCAGCCGTTCGGGGCGAAAGGTGCAAAATGCTCGCGGTCAAGGACCGGCATCGCAAGAATGACGAACATGGTGAGCGCGGCGACCTTGATCGCCACCAGCACGGCGTTAACGGTCGCGCTTTCCTTGGTCCCGATCATCAGCAGCCAGGTTACGGCGAGTGCGACGCAGATCGCGGGGACGTTAATGAGGCCGGTGGTGAAGTCGGCCGACGGGATAAAGCCGTTCATCGACCAGGTCGGCCCCGCCTGTAGCATCGTTGGGAGCTCAAAACCCGTCAAACTCTTGACCAGCCCCATGAAATAGCCAGACCAGCCAACCGATACGGCGCTGGCCGCGACCGCATATTCAAGGATCAGCGCCCAGCCGACCATCCAGGCGAGCAATTCGCCGACGACCGAATAAGTGTAGGTATAGGCCGATCCCGATACCGGGACCATCGAGGCGAGTTCGGAGTAGCAGAGCGCCGCAACCGCGCAGACCGCGCCCGCGATGACGAAGCTCCACATCATTCCCGGCCCGGCCTTTTGCGCCGCGGCGGCGGTCAGGACGAAAATCCCGGTCCCGATGATGGCGCCGACCCCGAGCAGGGTCAGCTGGACTGCGCCGAGCGAGCGGTGCAGCGATTTCTTCTCGGCCGTGGCCAAGATGGCGTCCAGTGGTTTGACGCGACCAAATATCATAGAAAATATCCCCTTGTCGGGCGGCCTTTGCGGGCGCCCTCTCCTGGCGGGGCAGACTAGCCGCTCCTTTGGGCAGCGCAACTTAATTTCGCCGGGCCAAGGCGGGCCGCTAGCGGGGAAGGCCAGGCTTACCGTACCGTAAAGCGCACCCGATCGATTATCCGGCCGCCGGGGTCGACGAGCGTGAGGATGTGGCTGCCCGGTTGCGGCACGATCTGAAGCCCCGCTTCGGCGTCGCCTGCAAGGCGCTTGTCGAGGATCAGCCGGTGACCGGCGGCGGCACCGGTGACGATGACCGCGATCCGCTGGCGATCCCCCGGAATATCAGGATCGATCGCAAAAACGCTGCCACTGACAGGGCTGGCAATGCGCGGGCGGCGCGCGGCCGCCGGGGCGGCCGCCATCTCGGCCTGCGCGGTGCCGACGAGGAAATATTCGCGCCGCGGCGGCTCGCGCGTCCCGGGAAGTGCGATCTGCCGCATCTCGACGCCGTCCGGCATAGAAGGGGGCCTGCCGGGACGATCGGCATGAAGCGACATCATGACGTCGCGCCACACTGGCGCGGCGCCCGAGGTCCCCGAAACGGCGCGCATCGAGTCACCCTCAAGATTGCCCACCCAGACCGCGACGGTGTAGCGATCGGACCAGCCGACACACCAATTGTCGCGCATTCCCTTCGACGTTCCGGTCTTCGCCGCGGCCCAGAAAGGGAGGCGAAGCGCGCTGTCGGCGCCAAAGGCATCGGCGCGGGCGGTGGCGTCGGCGAGGATGTCGCCCACGATGAAGGCAGCGGCGGGGCTGACAATCTGACGTGGATGCTCGCGAAGCTCTCGCGCAGCAAGGAAGTTCACCGACGACCATTTTCCGTCGTTTGCGAATGTTCTGAAAGCATTGGCCTGCTCTACCAGCGAAACTTCCGCCGAACCGAGCGCGAGGCTGAAGCCGTAATAATCGCCGTCTTCGACGAGGCCGCGATAACCGAGCGCCCAGAGACGGTCGCGGAATTGCTGCACATCATCGATAAGGAGGGTGCGCACGGCGGGGACATTGAGCGAGCTGGCGAGCGCCTGACGGACGCTGACGGGCCCCTTGAAGCTGTGGTCGTAATTCTTGGGGACATAAAGGCCCGAGGCGGTGTCAAGCTGCACAGGGCTGTCGTCGAGGATCGAGGCGGCGGTGAGCCAGCCCTTTTCAATCACTTGCGCGTAAAGATGCGGCTTCAGCGTCGAGCCGGCCTGCCGGCGGGCGTTGGCGCCGTCGACCTGCGCCGCGGTGGACTGGAGGCCGACGCCGCCGACATAGGCGAGGACATCGCCGGTCGCATTGTCGAGCACGACGACCGCTCCGTCACGTACCCGGTCGGCGCCAAGCCCGGCGAGCTGGCGGCGAAGCGCAACGATGGCGGCGGTCTGGATGCGGCGGTCGATGGTCGTCGTAACGCGTTTGCCCGGCCGGTCGAGCAACCGCACCGCGAGGTGCGGCGCGAGCGCAGGGTCGAGCCGCGCCGCGCGCTCGCCCGAGACGAGCGTGGCAGCGGCGGCACGGATGGGGCCGCAATCCGGCACCTCAGCGATCCGGCACGCGCGCTCACCGAGTGCCTTTGCGCTCGCGGCGGGGTTGGGCAGAAGTCCCGCGAAGAGCGCAGCGTCGGTGCGGGTCAATTCGGCGGGGCGTTTGCCGAACAAGCTGTTCGCGCCCGCGCCGATCCCCTGCGCCTCGCCGCGCAGCGGGACGAGGTTGAGATAGGCCTCGAGTATCTCCTCGCGGGTCCAGCGTGCCGCAAGGGCCCGTCCCGCGCGCATCTGGCGCAGCTTGGCGAGCCAGCTGCGCTGGCCGGGCTGCGCAAGCTCGGGGGCGAGAAAGGCGGCAAGCTGCATCGGTAGCGTCGAGGCGCCGCGCGAGGGGCCGCCGGTCCAGCGGGCGCGCACTGCCGCGCCAATCGCAAGCCAATCGACGCCTCGGTGCGCCCAGAAGCGGCGATCCTCGGCGTGTACCACGGCTTTGCGCATCGCGAGGCTGATGTCCTTGAGCGGCACCCACGCGAGACGCCGACGCTGAAAATCGACGCGTTCGGTGTCGAGCAGCTGTCCATCGCGGTCGTAAAGCCACGCTTCGCTCGGCTTCCAGGCTGCGCGGATGTCGGCATAGGTGGGCATCGCGGGCGGACGGGTGAGGAGATGTGCGGCAGTCGTGAGGATGAGCAGAGCGAGCGCAAGCCATGCCAGCGCGTCGAAGAGGCGGCGTTTGCGAGGTTGCAGCTCGGTCATGACGATGATCGCTTCGTTGCCGACCCTCTATGTCGTTCGCAAGCGGTGAAACCGAGACCCACCGAAAAAGCGGATGGACGATGGGGTCCCGAACGTCATTCCGATGAGCCTGCCACCGTCAGCGGCGAATTCGGCCACTGACCTCGGATCGCGGGCGAGTACATGGCCTCAACGCGCGTCGGAGGCAGGGTGAAGCGCCCCGAGCCATTGAGGCGTACGACATATTCGACCGCATGGGTGCCTGCGGGCATCCAGCCGAAATAGCCGCGCCAGCTGTCCTTGCGGCGTTCGACATAGTTTGGCTGCCATCCCGACCCCTCGGTCTGGTCGGCGAGCATCTGGGATTGACCGCCAAGGTTTCCGACGATGGTGGCGCCAGGCGGGATGGGGTCGTTGACGATCACCCAGGTGCGACTGACGGCAGCCACCACCTCGATGCGTACCTTGATGACATCGCCGCGCGTCAAACGCCTGGGGTTCGCTGCCTTGACGACGCTGACCGATCGCTTGATGCCGTAGCCGGCGTTAAGCGGCTCGGTGAGAGGCACCGCTGCCTTGACGCTGACGCTCGCCCATGGCGATCCGCCGCCGTGGTGGCGGAGGGTCATCGCTCCTGCGGCGAGCGGAACGCGAAGCGGCTCTGCATCGGCCGCGCGCGGCCAGCTTGCGGCCGCGCTGCTGCCAGCGAGCGCAATAGTAGTGGAGCCGGAGATGGCGCTTGCCGGGTAAAGCTCGGCGAAGCGGCGGACGAGAGTTGCGCCCCACGCATTGGCAGGGGTGGTATCCCAATGGCCGCGGCGTTGGCGCTGGGCGATACCAACCATGAGCTTGCCGGCATCATCCTCCCAACCCTTGCGGCCGAGCACGGCGTCGAGCGCCTTGATTGCCATTTCGTCGCCGCTGGTCATCATCCACCAGGGAGCGCGTTCATCGTCGACAAGGTCGAGCCGGGTTCCTTCGTAGACGAGCCGCTTGCGAAGTTCGGCCTCGGCGGCGGAGCGAAGGGCGCCGGCGTTCCGCACCCCAGGCGTCCGCTCGATTGCAACGAGCCAGTCGGCGAGGGTTCCCGTGGCCATGTCGGCGGGCGCGAGGTCGATCGTGGCGACGAGCGCCGGGCTCGACGCCTTGTTGCGCGCAAGCGCCGCGAGCGCGGCGATTCGCACCGGGCGAATGTCGTAGGGGCCATAGCCCCTGCGATCGAGGCGCCCCTCGACCACGGCTTCGAGGGCCGCGATCATCTTGGCCTTCGAGGCTTGGGGGATCGCAAAGCCATTGGCGGCGGTCACCGCGAGGACGTAGGCGGTCAGCTCGGGCGAACCCTGCATCTGCTCGCTGGGCCAGTAGCGGAGCAGCCCGTCGTCATCGAGATAGACGGGAATCGCGCCGGCGAGCGTCTGCCAGCGCCCGAAATCGCCGAGCGCGATGGCGCGCGAGGTCTGCTGTTCGAAACAGTCGTAGGGATAGAGCGCCATATAATTGCGCACCCCGGCGAGCGGTGGTGCGAGCGTATCCGACAGCGCGACGTCGATATAACCCCCCGGAAGTGCACCCTTGGGCGCGGCGACAGGCAGGCTCGTGTCGGCGCCGACGCGCATCAGGCTGGCGGCCCAGGTCTCGATGGGCACCGCGGGTTCGACGATCTGATCGAAGACCAGCCGGTCGCGCTGCTTGCCGTTTTTCGCGACGGCCTCGACCGTCCATTGCAGCGTGCCTGCGATGTCAGGCGCGTTCATCGTCCAGCTGATCGGCACCGCGCCGCCCGCCGGGATGGTGACGGTGAGCGGCGTGCCGGTTGCGACCGCGGGGCTCAGCGAAGGCGTTGCGGTGACGGTCATCGGCTGGTCGGTGCCGTTGCGCAGCGTGAAGCGTGCGTCATAGCTGTCGCCGGTGCGGACAAGCTCGGGCAGTCCAGCGAAGACGGCGAGGTCCTGGACCGTGCGAATGCTCGTCTCACCAGCGCCGAAGCTTTGCGATCCGTCGGTCGCGATCGCGACGAGGCGGAAGGCCGAGAGATTGTCCGACAGCGGCACCTCGACCGTCGCGCGCCCCTTGGCGTCGAGCGCGACATGGCCCCGCCACAAGAGCACCGGGCGGAAATCCTCGCGCGTCAGTCCGCTGAGGTCACCGCCGCCGCCGCCGCCGGGCTCGAGCGCTTTGCGGCCATAATGGCGCTTGCCCACCACCTGCATCTGTGCGGTCGCGGTCAGTACGTCGAGCGTGCGGTCGCCCATCATCGCGTCCAGCAATTTCCAGCTCTCGTTGGGGGCAAGCTGAAGCAGCGCTTCGTCGACCGCGACGAAGGCGACGTCGGCGCCGGCGGCGGGCTTGCCGCCCGGCGTCTTGACCTCGATGCTCGCCCTTGCGGTGTCGCGTACGGCATAGCTTTGCTTGTCGGTCTTGACCTTGACACCAAGCTCATGGCCTTCCCAGCCGACCTTGATCTTCGCGATTCCAAGGCGGTAGCTCGGCTTGGCAAGATCGACCAGGGCAGTGGGGGGAGCGCCCTCGCTTTTCTCGACCTCGAACCCTACCGCGCGCTTCATCTTGCGGAACCAGCTTTCCCCGCCGGTTACGCGCCCGCGCACCGCCATGACCGAGACATAGACGTTGGGGGCGTAGGTCGCAGGAAGCTTGACCTTCACGACCGGCTCGGTTCCCTTCAAGGGCGTGACGAAGCTCGACAATACGCCTTCGCGCTCGACCGTGACGAGCGCGGTGGCCTCGCGAAAGGGCATGCGGACCTGGAAGGTTGCGGTGTCGCCCGCATTGTAGCGCGGCTGTTCGGCGACCACGTCCATGCGGTCGCCGTTGTCGCCGCCAAACCACCAGTCGTCATCCCCTGCAAGCCAGACGGAGCGCACCGCGCGCGCTTCGTTTCCGTCGGCATCGATGGTCGTCGCGACGACGGTGACCTCGCCCGAGACGCCGGGCGCCATCGCGCAGCTTGCGCGGCCGAGCTTGTCGGTCGTGGCGCTGCAATGCGCGTCGAGCCGGGTCGTGCGCATCTGATTGTCATAAGCGTAAAATCCGCCGATCAGCCGGCGCCGCGCGGTGATGATCTCGCGACTGTAGAGCGCAACTTCGATGCGCTGGCCGCGGATCGGCTTGCCCTCGAGATCGAGGGCGATGAATTTGAGGCGCAGATCCTCGTCGCGCATCAGCCAGCCATCGGTCTTTAGCCCAAGGCGGACCGCGGAGGGGTAGAGGGTGATGCGGCGGCTGGCGGTCAGTGTTTCGCCATTGGCATCGGCATAGTCCATTTCGACCGCCATGAGTGTCGGTTCGCTGATGGGCTGGTCGACAGTGACGCTGGTGGTCGCGGTGCCGTTCGCGTCGAGCGTTAGCGGGAGGGAGCGCGCAAGTGGCATTTCGGCCCGCGGCGCCTCTCCATCGTCGTCGAGCTGCACGACGCCCTCCTTGACCGGCTGGCCGTCGAAATCCCAATCGCGATAATCCTCCGGCGGCGACCAGCTCGGTCGGAAATTGGTACGCAGCTCCACCGGCAGGTTCGGCGCGGGTCCGCCCGACAGATAGCCGACGAACAGCGACAGCGGCACCGCGGTCGGCCGCACCGGCGGGGTCTTCGGTCCCGTCACCTCGGCCTTCATCGTCGGCAGGCGATATTCATCGACGCGGATCGACTGGTCGGTCCAGATCGTCTTGTCTTCGCCCTTCTTGTCCTTGGTGACGAAGACGAGGTTATAATCGCCCATCGGCGCCGATTTGGGAACGTTCCAGAGGGTCTCGCCGCTGCCGCCCGCGTCAATCGCAAAGGGAATTTCGAACTCGGTGTCCGAGCCGCGATGGACGAGGCGGAGCTTGCCCGCCATCGGTTCGGGGAGGCGGAAGCCCGTGCCGACGGGACGGCGGAGGATATGCTTCATATTCACCGTCTCGCCTGCTTTCACGAGCGCGCGGTCGAAGAGGGTGTGGAGAATGTCGCCGCGTTCGGACCAGCCATAGGGCAGGTCGAAATCATAGGGGCGGATGCCGTCCCCCCAGTCGGTGAGGGTGAAGCTGAAATCGCCGGCCGCGCGCGCGGTGACCATCAGCGCGTGGCCTTCGCTGCTGGCGGGATCGGGGTCCTTCTCGCAGCTCGAATAGGTCTGCGGTTCGGGAAGGCCCGTCGGGAAGGCAAGGCGCCCCGCCTTGTCCGCGGTGCCGCGCGCGAGGAGGCGGCCGGTGCAGCTGTCGGTGACGCGTATCTCGGCACCGGGGACCGGCCGTCCGCTGTCGAGCGACGTCACCCAGGCGAGCGAGCTTTCGCGGCCCCATTTGAAATGCACCGCCATGTTGGTGACGAGCGCTGCGGTCGAGACGTAGCGCGTCGCGCGGCGCCCGAGCAGGGCGGCGCCGAGCTCGGGGCTCGCGATCTCGACGACGTGGAAGCCCTTTTCGGCGAGGGGTATGCCGACGACCTCGAACGCCTTGGCGCCGCCGGGCGGGGTCAGCGTCAGTTCGCGGCGGGTGCCGCCGGCGGGTGCGTCTTCGAACACCGATTTTGTGCCGGTGTAGTTGACCGTGATCTCCTCCCCGGTCGCGTTGCGTTCCTGGCGATAGTCGGTGTCATCGGCGTCGTCGACGCGGCGGAGCCAGCGGGCAATCGCGGCATCGTCGTCGCCGACGCGGAGCGTGGTCGCGGGCATCTGGAGGCTCTTTTGCACCAGCGACGCCTCGACCCCGCGCACGGTGACGGGAAGCACACCGCCTTCGCTCGCTTCCAAAATGCCGAAGGGGGCGGCAAATTTGACGAGCGGCGGGGCGCGATCGATGTGGAATTTCAGCGGGAAGTTTGCCTGGTTCTGAAGGGCGCGGCGGCTCTGATCGGTCACGCCCTCGGGCAGGGTTAAAGTCGCGTCGACATTTTGCGGCAGAGGAGCTGCGAAATGAACCTCGGTGAGCCAGGGATCATTCTTCTCGCTGTCAGAGGCTTTGGCCGCGAGACGCTTGCCGTCGCTGATGACGAGCGTCGCGGCGAGCGCGGTGGCGCGTGCGACGGGGGAGGCGAACTTGAGCGTGATGTTCTTGATCGGATTGCATCCCGCCTGCGGGTTGACGCGGCTGCACGCCATCTTTGCGGTAAAGGCGGGACGCACCTTGTAATCGAAACGCTGGTCGCGCCCTGCGCTGCGCGAGGGAACGCCAGCCTGCTGGATGCGCGCGTCCCAGACGAGTGCCATCTCGCGCCCGGGCGGTAGCGGGCGGCGGCACTTGACGGGCACGATGCGATCAAGCGCGGCGGCGCGGTCTGCACCCTCGGCGGGGAGCCGCTCGGGGAGTCCGGCGTCATAGGCGAAGGAGCGCACCCGCCAATCATTTGCCCCAAGCCCTGTCAGTATTTCGGCCGCAGCCTCGCGTCTCAGTACGTCGACCGGGATCTTTTCGCCGATGCCGTCGACCGCGCAATAGGCGAAGCGACCGACCGAGGCACGGTCGGCAGCGACATTTGTCGCGACGAGGAAAATCTGGTCCTCCTCGATCCCATCATAAGTTCCGCCCGCCAGTACCGCACGCGCGGAGGGACCGCCCGTGTCGAGCGCGAAGCGGTCATTGCCTGCGACCGACACCCCGCGCGCGGTGACGAGGCCGGGGCGGAGCGACACATAGCAGCGTTTGCCCCCCGGCAGCGGCGCCCCGAATTCGAGCACCCAGGTACGCGTGTCGACCCAGCGGCCGGTCGCGGGAAGCTTGCAGTCGTCGGTGGCGGGCGCCTTGGCGCGCGGATCGCCGAGCGCCACCATGTCCTCCGAAAAGCGCAAGGTGAAACGCGTGATCGTGCCGTCGCCTGTGCCCGAACTTCCGGGCGTCGCGAGCGTGACCTGTGGAACGGTATCGCCGCCCGCGGCAGCCGCGAGTGCTGCGAGAGGAAGAATCAGCGCCAAGCGCGTCTTGCCGGCCAGCCGCTTTGCGAACCCGCGCCACCCCTCGTTCATGCCGGTGCCCTTCCCTGTCTCGCGCGCGCCGCTATCCTGCTGGAAACAAGGGGGCGAGTCCACCCGTCACGGCGCGCGTGCAAGCCTAAGAGGGGCAAAAAGGGTGTGGCGATGGTCACAATGTGCAAATGCGTCTCAGCGCGCGAGCATCGGCCCGAGTGGGCGTCCGGCGAAAATATGGACGTGGAGGTGGGGGACCTCCTGATGGCTGTCGAAGCCGACATTGGCGAGCAGGCGATAGCCTGGCGCGACGAGGCCCTGGTCGCGCGCGACCTTGCCGACCGCGCGTACGAAGCCCGCGATCTCTTCGGCGCTGCCGCGCTCCGAAAAATCGTCCCAGCTGACATAGGCGGCCTTGGGAATAACAAGGATGTGCAGCGGTGCCTGCGGATTGATGTCATGGAAAGCGAGCGCATGCTCGTCCTCATAGACTTTCTGACACGGCAGTTCGCCGCGCAGGATGCGCGCGAAGATGTTGCTGTCGTCATAGGGTAGGGTGGCGTCGATCGGCATATTCGCTCCTATGGCTGGCGACTGGCCTTTTCGGCGAGCCCCGAGGTGCCGTGGCGGCGCGCAAGCTCGGCTGCGACGGCATCCCAGCCGAGGCCGCGCTCGGCGAGCAGCACGGTCAGGTGAAAGATAAGGTCGGCGGCTTCGCCGGTCAGAGCCGCATCGCCCTCCGTCAGCGCGGCGATGATCGTCTCGGTCGCCTCTTCGCCGACTTTCTGCGCAATCTTGCCGCGACCTTTCGCAGCAAGGGCCGCGACGTAAGAGGCGCCGGCTTCACCCGCGGCGAGCCGGTCCCTCACCACCGCCTCAAGCTGCGCGAAAGCCGCGCCGATGTCGTCCGCCATCCTTGGTCCTTCCTTCACCGATCACCCCGAGCCTGTCGAAGGGTGGCCGGGTTCTTCCCCTTCGACGGGCTCTCGATGCGCGCAAGGGCGTCAGTCGCCGACCTAGCCGCGGACAAGCCACTGGACAAGGCCGCACGGCTCTGGTCGAAGGCGCGCATGGCCGACGTCAAGCTTCATCCCGACTGGCTCGCGCGGATCGGCGGCGAGTTCGAACAACCCTATATGGTGGCGCTCAAACAGTTTCTCGCGGGCGAGCGCGCGAAAGGCAAGACGATCTATCCGCGCCCCTCGCGCTGGTTCGCCGCGCTCGACGCGACGCCGCCGCAGAATGTTCGTGTCGTCATTCTGGGGCAAGACCCTTATCACGGGCCGGGACAGGCGCATGGGCTCTGCTTTTCGGTGCAACCGGGAGTCCGGGTACCGCCGAGCCTCGTCAACATCTACAAGGAAATGAAAGCCGACCTTGGTATCCCGCCCGCGCGCCATGGCTATCTTGGACATTGGGCCGAACAGGGCGTCCTGCTCCTCAACAATTGCCTGACAGTAGAGGCGGGTCTCGCCGCGTCGCACCAGGGCAAAGGGTGGGAGCGCTTTACAGATGCAGTGGTCGCGGCCGTTGCGGCTGATCCCGCCCCCAAGGTCTTCATCCTCTGGGGCAGCCACGCGCAGCGCAAGGCATCGAACCTTGCTGGCCTCGGTCCGGGGGGCGCGCACCTGATCCTGCGCGCCCCACACCCCTCGCCGCTATCGGCGTACAATGGCTTCTTTGGCTCCAAGCCGTTCAGTCAGACCAATGCCTTTCTCGAGTCACGCGGGCGCGGCCCGATCGACTGGCGCCTGCCCGAACCGACGGACATCGACGCGGAATGAATTTGCTGGCCGATCCGGCGACGCTTGCGGTGCTGGTCATCGCGGTGATCCTGCTCGGCATGGCCAAGGGCGGGCTCTCGGGAATCGGCGCGCTCGCAACCCCACTCGTCGCGCTCGTGCTGGCGCCGACGATCGCCGCGGCGCTGCTGCTTCCCATTCTGATCGTGCAGGACGTGGTCAGCGTCTGGGCGTTTCGCAAGACATGGGACGGGTGGATCGTCGCGTGGATGCTCCCCGGCGCAGCGACGGGCATCGCTGCCGCCTGGTATTTCGCCGATCAGGTCGATGAAGCCAAGTTGATGGCCGCGCTCGGCGCCATCACGCTCGCATTCGGTGTCTATCGTCTGTGGGTCGAACGCGGAGGGCGGATCGTTGCCGCGTCGCGTTCGCCCGGCTGGGTCGGCAGCCTGTTCGGCGTGGCGACGGGCTTTACCAGCCAGATCGCGCACGCGGGCGGGCCGCCCTTCCAGATGTGGGTGACCCCGCGCCAGCTCCCGCATCTGATGTTCGTCGGCACGAGTTCGGTCCTTTTCGCGATGATCAACTGGATGAAGGTGCCGGCCTATCTTGCGCTTGGCGCTTTCCGGCGCGACGTGGTCGTCGCGGCACTTTTGTTCATGCCGCTCGCAATCGTCTCGACCTTGCTCACGGTGCGCTGGTTGAAACGCATCGACGGCGCGCGCTTCTATACGCTCATCTATCTGCTCATGGTGATGCTCGGCGCCAAACTATTCTGGGAGGGGCTTGCAGGATGACCGGACCGGTAATCCTGGTCGATGCCGATGCCTGCCCGGTAAAGGATGAGGTGTATCGCGTTGCGTGGCGGCACGACGTTCCCGTGAAGATCGTCAGCAACAGCCGGTTGCGGGTGCCGGAGCATCCGCTCGTCGAGCGGGTGCTGGTCTCCGATGGCTTCGATGCGGCCGACGATTGGATCGCCGAAGCTGCGACGCCGCGCAGTGTCGTGATCACCGCCGACATATTGCTCGCCGATCGCGCGCTGAAGGCGGGGGCGGTTGTTCTTGCTCCAACGGGCAAGGCCTTCACCGCCGCGTCGATCGGCCCGGCAATCGCGACGCGCGCCATCATGGCTGACCTGCGCGCCGGAATGGAGAAGGGCATCGGCGGCCCGCCGCCCTTCTCCAAGGCCGATCGTTCGCGATTCTTGCAGGAACTCGACGCCGCGCTCGTACGCCTCAAACGTCAGACGTGAATTTCTTTCATTTAAATTCAAAGCTTTGCGATTTTTCTTCGGTTGAGTGACGCCGATCACGGCCGCGCCGGACTCTATGCGGCAAAAGCAGGGCATCGGGACGATCCCGAGACAGTTTAAGAGTCGATTACCCCCGCTTTTGAAGGATATGATTATGACCAAGAAGATGCTTATTGCCCCCGTGATGGCCCTGACGGTCGCGCTGAGCGCGACCCCGGCGATGGCGCAGTCGGCCCAGCCGACCCAGGGCGGGATCACAATTACTTCCAATCCGGTGCAAATTCTGATCGGCTTGCTGCTCCCGGCTGTGCAAAAGGTTCGCGAAGCCGCGCGCTGAAACATGACCCATATGCCAGGGGCCGGGATGGCGATCCCCTGGCAGCCCTCCCGTCGCGTTATGCCGGCGGGAGGGTTTTTGCGTAATCAAGCCTTTGGCTTTCGAACTCCCCTTCGCCAGGGGAATCGCATTTGAAAAATATAGTAGCGCGATGAGTTGATATGGATTCTTTGGGTGTCCTTCATAGTAAGGAGGATATCCATGTCCTGGTTTGCCGCGGCGTTTGATGATCTTCGCGATCCGCGAACGGGCAACGCGCGGCGTCACGATCTGCTGGAAGTGCTGACGATGGCGCTGACGGCGTCGATCTGCGGGGCGGAGAGTTGTTCGGATTTTGCGGATTTCGCGGTGGATCGCGAGGATCTGTTCCGGGAGTTTCTGCGCCTTGAGAATGGGGTTCCCAGCCATGACACCTTCTCCCGGATTTTCCGGCTGCTGGATCCGGCAGCCTTTGCACGCTGCTTCGAGCA
>NZ_FUYP01000078.1 GCF_900168005.1 Sphingopyxis flava | reverse complement strand
GGTTCCACCACTACAACACCGTCCATCCGCATCGCGCACTTGGCTACCTCGCCCCGCGCGAATACATCGTCCAATCAACCAGTGAGGAACTGTCCGGAAATTAAGGGGCAACGACATCGAACTTGTTCAGAATCCCGATTATGCTATGACGGATTATATCATATGACACTGACTTACGGGTGATCCATGGCGCTAAAGCAAAAGACGTCAAAGGGAAGCGCGACCAAGGGAGAAGGTGAGCTCCGCGCCGGGCTGAAGGAGTTTACCCGCAGCCGAATTTCCGATGCTGCTCTCAAGCTGTTCAGAATAGAGGGGTTTCGTTCGACCACCGTCGAACAAATTGCAGAGCTTGCAGGGACCACGGTTCCAACTTTTTATCGTCACTTCAAAAGCAAGGACGACCTGTTCGAACCGCTTCGCGATCATCTAAACACTGAGGTCGAGCAGGTACTAACAAAACTCGACGAAGTCGATGTAACCAATCGAGCTGCTGTGCGAAGCTGGCTGGATTCCTATATGGTCATGTGGACACGGATGCATCGCTTGTGCGAGGCATACTGGGAAGCTGTCTATATCAGCGAAGACAACTCGCGCGACGTTCTGCCAATTGCCATGAACCTGGCCCAGGTGATGCAGAATGTTCTAAGGCGCGTCGATCCGGCCTTGCGCCCCCAGATGGAGTTGAACCTCAGCTTTCTGATCATGTCGATTGATCGGTTCATCGGCGTCGTTGCAGTCGAGGACAATCCGAACAAGGCAAACATGATCATGGACCAGATGGCGCAGTTCGTTTGGGCCATCCTCAACAATGGCACGCCGCTCGCCGTTGCGGCCAAGAAGGCAAAGTAAACGGCGAGGTGTAGGAGGCCTGTCGCGGATCCATCGACCAGGCGATCGCACCGATGATGGTCTGATTGCGGTACCATGCAGCAAGTCGTCGTAGAGGGAGGAATTGCTGCTCGTCCGCCATGGCAGACGAGCAGCCGGATAGCTATTTGTCTTCAGGCTCGGGGATCC
Source organism: Sphingopyxis flava (assembly GCF_900168005.1). Lineage (GTDB taxonomy): Bacteria > Pseudomonadota > Alphaproteobacteria > Sphingomonadales > Sphingomonadaceae > Sphingopyxis > Sphingopyxis flava. The sequence goes on along the minus strand of NZ_FUYP01000078.1, from coordinate 2,434 downwards.
ATTCAAGGGAGGCTTGGGCGGTTGATGTCTACGCCATCAGCCCGATTACTTCATCGGCGATCTGCCTGGCACTTGGCGCATAGGCCGATTCCAGGGGTTTCGAATAGGGTACAGGCGCGTATGGCGCCCCGAGCCGGGCGACAGGAGCCTTGAGCCGGCCGTAGAATTCCTTCGAAACGACGGCGGCAATTTCAGCCCCCACGCCGAACTGTGCGACCGCTTCATGGACGACGCAGCAACGGCCTGTCTTGCCGAGCGAAGCGAATACGGCCTCCTTGTCCCAAGGGACGACCGTCCGCAAGTCTATCACTTCTACTGAAATGCCCTCTTCTTCGACCATGGCGGCGGCGGCCAGCGCATCGTTGACGATGCGCGAGTAGCTGACGATCGTGACGTCGCTGCCCTCCTTGACCACTTTTGCCGTGCCGATTGGAACGACATGGCCCGGTTCGGGGGCATCGCCCTGCGTCCAGGCGCTTGGCAGGTTTTCAATGTAGATCACCGTATCGGGATCGTTGATTGCCGCGCGCATCAGTCCGTATGCATCCGCAGGGTTCGACGGTGCGACCACCTTCAAGCCTGCCGAATGCGCGAACCACGCCTCGAGGTAATCGGCATGTTGGCCACCCGAACCCATGCCGACGCCGGTCATGGTGCGCACCACCATCGGCACATGCGTTTGGCCTCCGGACATGAAACGCAGTTTTGCAGCGTGGTTGACGATCATGTCCATCGCAACGGTCGTGAAGTTCATCAGCATGATCTCGGCCACCGGCTTGAAGCCAACGAGGCTCGCACCGATCGCCGCGCCGATGATAGCCTGCTCCGCGATAGGTGTGGATTTGACCCGCTCTTCGCCAAACCGGGATGACAAGCCCTTGGTTACCCCAATGACGCCGCCTTCTTCCGGGTCGGCGACATCCTCGCCCAGGACGAGCACCATGTCGTCCTCGGCCATCGCGTCGGCAATGGCGGCGTTGATGGCCTGGATGTTGGTGACCCGCTTCATCTTTGTGGCGCTCTCGCTCATGCTGCCGGTCCTTCCGCGTAAACATCCGTGGTGAGCTCGCTCAGTTCAGGGAACGGCGATGCCAAGGCGAATTCGACTGCCTCGTCGATCTGACGTTCAATCTCCGCTTCGATTGCGGCTAGTTCGTCTTCCGAGGCGATGCCTTCGGAGATGAGGCGGGCCCGGAAAATTGGGACGGGGTCTGCCTCGACTGCAGCCGCCTTCTGGGCTTTGTTCATGTAGTTATCGGCATCGCCGAAGACATGGCCTTGGAAGCGAAACGTCATCGCCTCGATCAGAGTAGGTCCCTCACCTGCGCGGGCCCGGTCGACAGCCTGCTTGGCGGCCTTGAACATGGCGATCGGGTCATTGCCGTCCACCCGGACGCCAGGCATGTCGTAGCCCGCCGCACGATCCGCGATGCGCTTGACAGAAGTTGCGCGCTCGTAGCTGGTATGTTCGCCGTAGAGGTTGTTCTGGCACAGGAAAATCACCGGGAGCTTCCACAACGAGGCGAGGTTCAGGCTCTCGTGGAAAGCGCCGATGTTCGACGCGCCATCACCAAACGTCGCCACTGCCACGCGGCCGTTTTTCAGAATGCGAGATCCCCAGGCTATGCCATTGGCAATCGGCATCGACGATCCGACGATGCCGGTGGTGACCATGATCCCCTTCTTGGGATAGGTCAGGTGCATGGGGCCGCCCTTGCCCTTGCAAGTGCCGTCCACGCGACCCGCCACTTCCGCCCAAAGGTCTTTCAGCGGCATGCCCTTGGCCAGCATGTCGTGGATGCCTCGATAGATCGTTACCAGGTAGTCGTCGTCGTTCAGCACGGCCGACATTACGGACGGGATTATTTCCTGCCCTCGGTAGCTGTAGTAGGGCATCACCAAGCGCCCGGCGAGGATCACCTTGCGGCTTCTTTCATCGTTCGCCTTGAGCAAAGCAACCCGCCGGTAGATCTCAAGCTGCGTTGGCCCGTCGGGCCCTGCGTTATCCGTCACGTGCAACCTCCACCCACAATTCGTCTGTCAGGAAAGCCATTCGCACCCATCGTGGCGCGCGATCTCGAGCCCGATAACAGCGACGGACTAACGTCCCGCTGCATGGCCTTTGCAATCATAATTCATATAAACGAGTCGTAACACTTCCTAACGCATAGTTCGGCGGACTTGCCCTGTAAAGCCTGAAGCGGATCCTGCACCGGCAACAGTTCATGTGTGAGGGCGCTATCCCGAGCGCTTCCGCAGGCATGCCCACGCCGGCCAGATCGCTCACGCTTGCGTTCCGCGAGCCCGGCTATCGCGAGGGCGCGCACAAGGCGGGTAGCTGCTGCGCGACAAACAAGGTGAGAATTGCCGACAAACAGGGGCTCATCCGCAAATTTGGTGCAGCCTGGCCGACGAGGCCTTTGGAAGCCTGATC
>NZ_FUYP01000066.1 GCF_900168005.1 Sphingopyxis flava | reverse complement strand
CTTCTCCCCTCCCCACCCCGCGCTTCGCCAGCGGGTCAGGGCCGCAGCCGCAGGCAGGCGGCCTTGCCGAAAAAGGAGTGAGAAATGACCATTCATATCTCGACAGGCCATGGAGCGGGCTGTCGAGATGAATGTCGGCGGCATGCAGGAAACGAAAATCGCTCAAAACTCTTCCCCCCTCGAAAGCGGCGATATTCTCTGGGTCACCGCGATCCTCCGTTTGTGTAGTGCCCCATGGGAGAACACCCCCAACATGGCCGCAGAGCTATTGGCCATGCGTTCCGCACAGTCGCATGTATTGTAATCAGGGTTCCTCCGCCAGTTTCCCGACTCTTGCGAGGAAGAAACGCTCCCCCTCATAGCTCAAGTGATTTCATCTCGGCTGGCCGGTGCCTGTCGCCACCGACACTCCGGGATAATCCCAATTGCACGACGATGCGTGGATGGCGGATTCAGGAGATGTCATGACCCGCATCACGATTATCGATGGGCATCCCGACCCAAACGGGACCCGGTACGTTCATGCGCTTGCGGATGCCTATGCGGCGGGCGGCGAGGCGGCAGGCCATGAAGTGCGCCGGATCGAGATTGCAGAACTTGATTTCCCTATCTTGCGATCGGCCGGGGAGTGGCGGGACAATGCGCCCGCCGCCGCCATTCACAAGGCCCAGACAGACATTCGCTGGGCGAATCATGTGGTCATCCTTTACCCACTATGGCTCGGAGACGTTCCTGTGCTCAGAGGTCATTCAGTGTATTTATTGCGTTGCAGATGCCAGCGAGTCGGGGAAACTTCTCGGGACCGGAGAAGTTCATAGATCCGAGGCACAATTGAAACCTTAGGGGGTAATGTGCAACGCTTCATCCTGCACGAAAACTTGAAGAAATTCAGGGCCTGCCTGGGCGCAGACGTTGCCGACACCGAGCGCAGCTATCTGCTGCAGCAGATCCGTTCAATTCAACGCGAGCTTGCATTGCTCAACGCCGCCGCACTTGGCGTGCAGAGATATCCTATTGAATTTGGCGCGCTATCATCATGTGATCGGAGCCTTTTTCAACGCCTGACGGAGACCTCTACCCAGCCTACGATGATCATCGATCCGAGGGCTGGTATGCGAATCCTCGACGTCAACGATGCGCATACTGCCATCACCTATACCGAGCGCAGCAGAGTGGCCGGAGAAAGGCTCTTTGACGTCTTTCCGGATAATCCGGATCTTGAGGATGCAACCGGCGTCGCAGGCTTGTTTGATTCCATCCGCATCGCGGCACAGGGACGGCGCCAGCATGCCATGAAAGCACAGCGCTATGACCTGCGGGGTTCCGATGGCCGGTTTCTCGAGCGCTATTGGCAGACGGTGTCCGTTCCGATCCTGAATGACGAAGCGCAGCTGGTGTGCATTCTGCATCAAGCACGAGATGTCACCGAAACAGTCGGCACTGCGGGTTTCGTTGGTCATTGACACCCTCTAATGACGTCTCATCGGCGGTCAGCGCCGCTCTCACAGGAGAAGTCCGTCACATTCAGATTGTGAAGCATCGCGTAGCGGTGACGACGTTTACCTCGAGATCGGGGGGAGGGCGTGTCCAAAGCGGCGAGGATAGCTTCGCGAGTGGTGCGCCATTGGTATTCCGAAACTCGGGGCGGTTTCAGCCCACAGTGAGTTTCATGATTTCATGATGGGTAACTCGGCAAGGCTGTTTCTCAGGCGCAGCATGTCCCATGGCAGATGTTCGGCGATGGCAAGGCCAACCATATCCACTGCCGCGCCGATCTCTTTCAACAGGCGCACCACCTGGTCCAGCTGCATACGGCCTTGCTCTATTCCATCGAAGGCCCCCTCCGGCATGCCCGGCCTGTTGAACAGCAGCGGAGAAAAATGAGCCGGATCGAGGACATCGAGGTCGAAATGTACCGCAAGATGCGTGATTCCCTCGGTCTCGATCCAGTCGAGGATCGGCCGGCTGCTGTCAGCAAGGACGGCTGGCGGGATATGCCGGATGCCCAGTTCCTTCAGGATCAGGTCTTCATCCGCGTTCCATCCCTGCATGCCGGCGATCATCACACGCCGGGCGTCCAGCTTGCGGGGCACTTCTGCCGTGAAAGCCTCGTCGCCCCGGCCAAGCAGCAGGGCAAGCACATGGGCATGGGCGTGCGAAAACTCGGCAGCGCTCATCACGTCGGGATGGGCATCGAGCCAGAGAACGCCCAGCTTTTCACCATATCTGCGGCTTAGATACGCCATCGGCGCAAGATCGACCAGGCAGTCGCCGCCAAGCGTCACGATCCGATCGGGCGCATGCCGCTCGATGGCTTCGCGCGCCGCTCTTGCTTGAGACAAGAGGGCGGCGCACCACTTGATGCCACGGCTAACCGGCGGGGAGCTTCCGTCCGGTTCCGGAACCGCCACGGTTTCCTCGGGGCCGTCATGCGGCGGGGCAAGCCAGCGCAACAATTCGGAACCAAAGCTATAGGCGGGTTCATCGCCACCCTGCCATTGCGGCATGTTCAAACGGAGCGTCGTGGAGGTCACCGCAGATCATATTCTTTCGAGGCCGGAAGAGAAGACAATGTAGGTTGTCCGGCGGAAAAAAGCCACGCCCACGGGGCGCCCCGGGGTTCGAGAGGGAAGGGGGAGTGATGCTGGTGTCCGGGCTGATCCGGATGCCAGAAGGAGTTCCTCCGATGACCACGACCGTTAAGCTCTCGAAGCTTACGCTTTCTCCCATCAATGTCCGCAGGCGGCCCGACGACCTGCTGGAAATACCGCAGATGGCCGCCGATCTCGAAGCTCGCGGCGTACTCCAGAACCTGCTCGTCACGCCTGTGAAAAAGCCGCGCGGCACTTTCGAGGTCTTCGATGGCGGTCGCCGCCTGCGCGGTCTGCTCATGCTCGCCGAGCGCGGCACCATCGACCCTGAAACCTACGATGTTCCCGTCAAGGTTCTCGTCGGCGACGAGGCGACCCTGTCCGAGACCTCGACCGCGGCCAACTTCCATCAGCTCAAGATGACGCCTGCCGAGGAATGCCGCGCGTTCCAGTATTTCATCGGTCTCAATAATGATATCGACGGTGTCGCCAAGCGCTTCGGCCTCACCCGTCGGTTCGTCGAGGGCCGCCTGCGGCTCGCGACCCTGGCCGAGCCCATCTTCGAGGCGCTGAGCGAAGGCACCATCACGCTGGACGTCGCCAAGGCCTATGCCTCGACCGAAAACCAGGAGAAGCAGCTTCTCGTCTGGAACAGCTACGGCACCAGCTATGCCAATGCCGACACTATCCGCCGCGTCATCGCCAACGAAACGATGAAGTCGACCGATCCGGTCGCGATCCTGGTCGGCGAGGACCGCTATGCCGAGGCTGGCGGCAAGATCGACCGCGACCTTTTCAGCGACAGCGGCGACAAGTGGGTGAACCCCGAGATCGCGCAGCGGCTCGCCGCGGACATCATGGAAGCGGAAGCCAAGCGGATCGGCGAGGAACTCGGTCTCGCCTGGATCCGGCCGATTGCGTCGAACTACACGCATAGCGCGGCGACCGGCCTCTACCGGGTGATCCTGCCGCAGCCTGATTTCACCGAGGCGCAGCTGGCCCGCCTCGATGCGATTGCACAGCGGCAGGAAGCCATCGCCGAGGAGATGGATGACGAGACCATCGATGAGGATGCCTACAAGGCGCTCGACCAGGAATATGATGCCCTGTCCGAGGAAGAACACGCGCTCCACAACATCCCGCCGGTGCTGCCTGACGAGATCAAGCCGCTCGTCGGCGCGTTTCTCAAGCTGACGCCCAGAGGCGAGATGGTCCTCGACACCGAATATTATAGCGAGGAACCGGTCAGCATCGGCGGCGCTGATGAAAACGGCGAGGACGACCACGGCGATGGTGCCGGCGGTGGCGGTTCGACCGGCCCGGGCGGCAGCTACACGCCGCCTGCTCCGCCGCCCGAAGCGATCGCCCCGGGCGGCAAGCCGCTCAGCGCCCGGCTCTACGATGAGCTGGCGATGCAGCGGCGCGACGTGCTCGCAGCGACCCTGCTCAGCCATCCGGCCCTGGCGCTCGACTATGCGCTCTTCGTCATGATTGACGATCGCGCCAGCACGTTCAGCGCCTATGGCTCGACCATTCGCGCTCGCTCGCCGCAGGATCCGGTGAGTGGCGACCAGCCGACGACCCGCGCGCGGGGCTATCTCGCCGAAGCCCATGACGGGCTCGATGCGAGTTGGCTGGAGCACAAGTCCGAGGTCGACCGGTTCGAGGCGTTCCGGGCGCTCGACGACGACAGCAAGGCGGCCTGGCTCGCCTACATCGTGGCGATGTCGCTCGAAGCGAAGGCGAGCTACCGCGCCGAGCAGTGTCCGCTCCACAACCGGTTGGCGACGATCATGGATGTCGATGTCGCAAGCTGGTGGCGGCCGACATCCGAGAACTTCTTCGACCGCATCAGCAAGGGCTCGATCCTGACGCTGCTCGCCGATGTCGGCGGCGCGGCGCTGACCGCGCGCCACGCGACGATGAAGAAGTCGGAGATCTCGGAATCGTGCGCGAAGCTCTTCGCGGGCGAAGCGATCGTCGAGCCCGAGGTCCGGGACGCGGCGCTTGCCTGGGTGCCCGACGCCATGCGCTTCCTCGACAAGACCGAGGCGGACGATCTCGAACCCGCCGAAGGCGATCCTGAAGAGCAGGCGATCGTCGAGCCCGAGGATGCCGAAGAGGTTGGCGTGGCTGGCGTCGACGAGACAGTGTCCGGTGCCTGCGAAATCGAAGCGGAATCGCCCGATCAGGACGCTCTCGCGGCCTGACGCCGCTTTCTCCTGGATGCCTTGCCGCCGGCGCGTGGTCCCGTGCCGGCGGCCTTTTCCCCTTCCGCACGGAGAAGCGCCATGTCCCTTGCGAAACGCACGAGCCGCGATGTCGCCGCCGAAATCACCGACCTCATCATCCGCAAGCTCGAGGAGGGTGTTCCGCCCTGGTCGAGGCCCTGGCGGCTGAACGGGGCGGGCGGACGCCCGCTGCGTCATTGCGGCACGCCGTATCAGGGCATCAATACGCTTTATCTCTGGGCGCTCGGCGATGCCCAGGGTTATCGTTCGCGTTACTGGATGACCTGGCGCCAGGCGGAAACGCTAGGCGGGCACGTCCGCAAGGGTCAAACCGGCGCGCTTTCGGTTTATTATTCCTCGTTCAAGAAGCGTGAGGAGCACCCCGAAACCGGCAAGCAAGTGGAGCGGAGCATCCGGTTCCTGCGCCATTACATCGTGTTCAACGCCGATCAGATCGACGGTCTTCCAGCCTATTTCTACCCCTCTGACGAACCGGAGCAGCCTCTGATCCCGTCCGAGCGGCAGGCGGCGATCGACGCCTTCTTCACGGGAATCCCTGCCGACGTTCGCCATGGCGGAAACCAAGCCTACTTCACACCGACCTTCGATCATATCCAGCTGCCGAACCGAACGGCCTTCCGCAGCATGGATCACTATGCGTCCACGCGTTGCCACGAGACGGTTCATAATGCCGTAACCCGGATTATGCCGCATGGCATCGTAGGATCTCGTGTTTCCGCGATTTGGTGACGTGCCGCTTCGGCATATTCCTGGT
>NZ_FUYP01000034.1 GCF_900168005.1 Sphingopyxis flava | reverse complement strand
CAAGCGGCTGGCCGCGCGTGTCCACGCCCAGATCGTTGACGACGACGCTCGCCCCGCGGCTGGCCAGGTTCAGCGCGTAGTCGCGCCCAAGGCCGCTGCCGGCCCCCGTCACGATCGCCACTCGACCGTCAAAACGTACTTCCGCACTGCTCATTGCAACCACTCCGCAAACTCTTTTGAAGCAGGCATCATCCGCGCCCGCCAGTCGGTTATCACGAACCGGCCGCTGTCAGGCGCCCGGCGTGAAATCGACGTAAAGCCGGGTGAGTTTCAGGGTTTTGATCACCCATCCCTTGGCGGTCTTCTCATAGGTCTCGTGGTAATGACCCATGCCGTTCATCCGCTGGCCTGGCGTTGCGCTGTCAGCACTCCAGATCAGGTTGTCCTCCATGGCCCAGATGCCTTTGGCGGTCGTGTCCGACAGGATCTCGATTTCCGGACAATGGCCATGGTGCACCGACGTGATATCGCTGGTCAGCGAGGCGGCGGGGATGGCGACGGCGGCATCGGCACCCACGATCACGCCGGCGTCCGGCATGTCCGAAGTGATGTCGAACACGAGATCATCGGCGAAGACCGAGCGATAGCCTTCCCAATCCTTCGTATCCACGCAGCGAAAATACTTCGCCTTCAGACCCTTGATTTCCTCTATCGCGAGCAGCTTTTCGAGATCGGTCATCTTGTCGTACCTCAGTTAATCGAACGGCACAGGCCGCCGTCGACGCGATAGTTCGAACCGGTCATGTAGCTCGCCTGCGGGCTGGCAAGGAAGGCAACCATGCGGGCGATGTCCTCGGGCCGCCCGAAATGCCGGGTCGGCTGCACCACCACCTCGGTGGTGAAGCGGCGTTCGACGGTCGGCCAGTCAAGCTCGGTCCAGCCGAGCTGCTTGGCCCATTCGACGAAGCCCGCGCGCACGCCTTCGGTCGCGATCGCGCCGGGCGACACGGCGTTCACCGTCACGCCGGTACCCGCCAGAGACTTGGCAAGGCCGCTGCTGAGGTTGGTGACTGCCGCCTTGGCGGGCTGGTAATCCGCCAGATCGGCCTCGGTCTGGGTTGCCGATGCGCTGGACATGTTGATTATGCGGCCCCAGCCACGTTCGATCATGCCGGGCGCGAAGGCCTGGATCAGGCGGACCGTCGACCCGACATTCTGCTCATACGTCCAGCGCCAGTCATCCCATGGGGTTCGCAGCCAGTCGCGATTGAAGCTCTCGGCGGTCGTGTCGAGACGGTTCGAAGCCGCAAACCCACCGGCATTGTTCACGAGAATGTCGATCCCGCCAAACTCCTCCATGACCTGGGCGCTCACATCGGCACAGACCGACTCTTCGCTCAATTCCCCGATCACGTGACTTGCCTCGCCCCCGGCATCACGGATGCTTTGCGCTACCGCCTCGGTTTTCGCCTGGTCGCGACCGTGCACCATGACGCGCGCCCCTTCGGCGGCGAGAAGCCGGGCGGTTGCCGCACCGATCCCAGAGCTGCTGCCTGTGACCAGCGCGCGCTTACCTTCAAGTTCCAAATCCGATCGATCCTCCAGTCACGAACGGGCCGCATAGCAGGAAGGCGGCGCGCGATTTGTTGGGCGCCTGCGCACCTCGATGAACCGGGTGGTAGGGGTTTTGCTGCCGCAACATCAAGACGCAAAGGCCTGCGGCGGCTCTCGCAGCAAGAACTGTTACGGATGTGATATCCCACGCATTGGCGCGTCGCGGGCCATCGCATGGCGCAGATCCGGTTGATGCCGCCGGGCGCGCTGATAACATCGCGGCAGGGGCGCACGGACGGTTGTTGCGCATTGGGCAAGGTCGTCCGCGCGTGTCGCTCGCAAGTCGGCATCGCACGCCGACATGAGCCGGTGTGCGGACAGGCGTGCGACGTCCCGGAATTTTCCGCCAGCCGGCTGTTCCGGATGGAGAACACCCGCCATGCAGGCGAACGGCGCTTCCGTGCCGCGGCTGCACGCATGATCGTCAATTCAATGCAGGAGCTTTCAATCATGAGCAGAATTTCCCTCGACCAGGCGCAAGCCATCGTTGCCGGCGCCCTGAAGGAAGGGCGGGCGATGAATCTCAAGCCGCTCACCGTCGCGGTGCTCGATGCCGGTGGCCACGTGGTCGCCCTCGCGCGCGAGGACGGGTCCTCGAACTTGCGCCCGCAGGTTGCCACCGGGAAGGCGGCGGGCGCCCTCGCGCTGGGCATGTCGTCTCGCGCGATTGGCGAAATGGCCGAGCAGCGCCCCATGCTGATCAGTGCGGCCGGTGCGCTCAGCCCGGCGGGTCTGATCCCGGTGGCGGGCGGCGTGCTGATCCAGGGTGCCGGGGGCGAGCTGGTCGGCGCGGTCGGAGTTACCGGGGACCTCAGCGATAACGACGAGAAAGTGGCGCTCGCCGGGATCGCGGAGGCAGGCCTGACCGCAAAGGCCTGATCGCAAAGGTTTGACTCGGATCAGTCTCTCGATTGCGGCGCTTGCCAGGCGGCAAGGCGGCTACGGCGTCGCGCCGCGATCGAGGGTTGGGCGCATCTGCAAGCGATAAGCAGGCGGGTATGGCCCGAACTCCGTCCGTTCGAAAACCCCGCGTTCGAGTATCGCGTGCTTGGGTTGTCCCGCTCGGCCGGTCCGGCCGGCCGCCGACACGATGCGATCATCCCAGCCATGGCCTGGTCGCGACGTGCCCCAAGCTGCTCGCACGCGTCTTGCGGAACGTCGGCCCGATCAGGCCCGGCGTTGCGGAAACGGGGTGTCCCAGGGCAGGGTGACGTTGTAGCGGCCGCTTTCCGCAAGGTGCAGATGGAGAAGCGCAGTTGCGATGCCGGCCGATCCGATCATGTACCCCGTCTCGGCATTTACGATATTGGGATCGACCCGCGACCAGGCCATGAACCACTTGTCACCCTTGCCGTCGAGGTTGTTCGCCCGGCTGGATATGGTGCGTGCCGACCGGCGCGCGATTTCCAGATATTCCGGGTTGCCGTAACGCGCCCAGAGACCAAGAAACAGCGTGACGTGGCTCGCCACGCCGCAGCACTGCGTGGCCGTGTTCCACATTCCCGGGCTTTCGAGTTCCGGCGCACCCGTGGCGAGAATGCCGTTCGCCAACCGGGTCGTCCAGTCGAGATAGATTCGCTCGCCCGTGATGTTGTGAAGCTTGTAGAAGAGACGTGCCGTGCCAGCCGCGCCATGGCAGAAGCCCAGGTAGAAAAGGTCTGGACTGTCGGGAAGGGCATAGGGCAGCAGCGCTGCCTGAGCGCTGCCTGAGCGCTGCCTGAGCGTTGCCGACAGCAAGGCCCATGAGATACTGCGTTCCGCGCTTTGCCGCATCGAGGAAGCGTTGTTCGCGTGTTGCCTCGTAGATCGCGGCGAGGGTATAGACCGTGCCCGCCTGACCATATTCGAACCCGGGATAGAAGCGTTCGGGGTAAGAGGGGTTGTGCGAGATTTTCCACGCCAGCGAGCCGTCGCTTTCCCTGGTGGCGAGGCTGATCAGGCGATCGCCGGTCTTGACCGCGGTATTCATGATCTTCCTGTCGCCCAGCAGAGTGGCGAACTGGACCAGGAAGAGCACGGTACCGGCATCGGTGAGATAGCCCGCATATTCCGTCCACGTGCCCTTGGGATTGTCATGATCGGCGGCCGCGACGATCCGTTCGGCGATCGGGCGCAGCGCGGCGGTATAGCGCGGTTCGCCCAGCATCGTGCCGACCTGGTGAAGGGCCATGCCGATTCCGGCAATGCCGAAGGTGATGGCCCAGCGCATGTCCAGCGCCGGTATCGGCTTGGCGGCGATTTCGGGCCAGCGCTTCAGCAGACGCTCTGCTCCTGCCACTGCGGCGTCGCGATAGCGGGCCTCTCCGGTCTTTTGAGCAAGCTCTGCAAAAGTGACGATCATGCCGGCTATTCCGGAATAGAAGCAGTCGGGGGCAGAATCGGCGATGAACTCGCGCTTAGGGTTGGCTGCGTCGGCAGGGAAATAGGCCCCGTATTCGTCCGTGGTCTGGTTGGCGATGATCCAGTCGGCCGCCGACTTGGCCATCCCGAGATAGTCGGTCGACGGGCGAACGGCGAGTTGCCACTGCTGGGTGCCGTTCCGACCGTGCCGGCGATCCCCGGCGCGCTGCTGGCCTTTGCCGACTGTGCCGCGACCGGGTTTGCGGCGAGAATGACCCCCGCGCCAGCAGCGAAGGAGCCAGCCTGCAACAGCTTGCGGCGTGAAACGTGGGGTTCGCAGCCGTGATGTTCACATGTCATGTTCGGGCATCCTTTTTGATGCGCTGCACCGGCGCATTCGCAATTGTGGTAAAGGTCAATTTCCGCTGCGGCCCAGAGTTTGCAGGGGTTGTCCGGACGCTACGGCGCGCGACGCCGCGCCTCAACGAAAAATGTCCGGTGGACCAGTCATCGCCATCGGTTTCATTCACCTGATTTCCGGGCCCTGGCGTTCATCGTGTCGTGCAGCTGTGCAATCGTCTTGCTGGCAGTCGATTTGAACAGGCAAGGCAGGACGGCATGCACTGTGGCGGCGAGGCTGCAGGCAAGCATGACCATTGCGAACGACAACGCGGCACGCAGATGGGCGCCATAGCTTTCGTCGACGCTGTGCGGATGTTCGAGGAATACGCGGTTCAACATTGTGCGACTTGCTCCGGTCCTGAATTCTTCCTCATCCTAGCGATCGCAGTGAAGAAAGACCTATTGCGTTTTTCCCGGTATTGCTGGACCTGCGGCAAATTTTTCTCCAAAATTGGTCATGATGGAGAAAATTAATCTCGATCCGTTCGATCTTCGCATTCTCGAATCGTTGCAGGAGGACGCGACTCTCGCTGGCGCAGGTCAGCGCGAAGGTCGGCCTGTCCGCTTCGCCGTGCTGGAAGCGGATCCGGCGACTGGAGGAGTCCGGCGTCATTCGCAGACGCGTGGCGCTGCTCGACCGGCAGACCTTGCACCTGGGTGTGACGGTTATCGTCTCGATCCGCGCTGCGCGACACAACGAGGAATGGTTCGAGCAGTTCTCGCAAGGCGTGATCCGCATGCCCGAAGTGGTGGAATTCTATCGGATGAGCGGGGATGTCGACTACATCCTCAAAGTCGTCGCTCGCGATATCGAGGACTACGACCGGATCTATCGCGATCTCATCAAGATCGCCGATCTGAACGACGTGTCCTCCACGTTCGCGATGCAGGAACTCAAATCGACGACAGTGCTGCCGCTGCGCCGTTGACGCGGCAAGATCACGCGGCCTGATCACGCGGGGGCGGACGCGGCCCCTGTGACGCGCCGGTTGGTCACGATGCGCATGAACAGCGCCAGCATCAGGACGAGCAGGACCATGAGAATAGCCGAAGTCAGCGAATAGCTTCCCGTCCGTTCGTAGATCACCGCCGATAACACCGGTGCGAAGCTGCTGACGTTCATGAACAGGTAGCCGAGGCCAAGCACGCGTCCGAAGTTCTCGCGTCCGAACGTGCGCGCCAGCACGACTCCGAGCAGCGGTTGCATTGCTCCTGAGGCAAACCCGCAGATCGCCGCCACGAAGATGAGGCTGCGATAGGTGATCGGGCCCAGCCACGTGCCCAGGACGATCAGCGTCCAGGCATAGACGAGCGCAATGCCGAGAAAGCTGTAGCGCGGATCCGAACGGTCGATGACATAGCCCCAGAACGGCTTGTTGATGAGGGCACCACCCGCGAGGATCGATGTGAGCAGGGCGGCCTGGGCAGGAGTGCTTCCCAGTTCGCTGCCCATCGCCGGCAGATAGAACTGCAGGATGACCTGCACCGCCACCAGCGATCCCATGCCCAGCGTGGTGACCAGGAAGACCGGATTGCGCAGGATCATCATGGTCGTCAGCCGGGCGGGTGCGTCGCCGGGGCCTGCGATGGGCTGTTGCGCCGCGTACTCCACCCGTTCGATCGGTGCGAGCACCGCCGGCGGATTGCGGATCAGCATGAAGGCGATGGGCACCAGCACGACGAGGACGAAGACCGCGATGCCCGCATAAGTCGCCCGCCAGCCATAGGCCTCGATCGTGATCGCCATGATATAGGGCATGATGAGGCCACCAAGACCCGCACCGCTCGCCGCGAGAGCAAGCGCGAGGCCGCGGCGCCGGGCAAACCACTTCGCCGACAGGGTCTGCGCGGCAAACGCGCCCGCGCCGGTCGCGCCAATCGTCAGCAGCGTGGCATGGACCGCGATAAGCTGGAACACCGACTGGGCAAGGCTCACCCCGAACAGTCCGACGGCCAGCGAGACGAGGCTGAAGGTGACCAGCAGCCGCGCCGGATAGCGATCGAAGACCGGTCCGGCAAACGGGCTCAGGATGCTGATCGCGATGGTGCAGGCGAAGGGCACCGCCGACAGCGCGGCGCGGCCGACGCCGAAGGTTTCCATCCAAGGCAGCAGCGCCACGCCGTTGGCGTAGAACAGCAGGCCGATCGAGAATATCTGCATCGCCGCCGAGAAAGCGACGATGACCCAGCCGTAATAGAACGGCGTGGCGGGATGCGAGGCGTCGGTCATGGAGTCAGCTTGTCTTGTCGCTCAGCACGCCTTCGAGAGGACGGCCGCTTCTGTAGGCGTCGATATTGCACCGTACGCGGGCAGCCATTCCGTTGATCGCACCGGGCGTATGGGCGGAAACGTGGGGTGAAATGCGCACGCGGGGGTGGCCGAGCAGGGGATGGTCCGTCGGGGGCGGTTCCTGCCTCAGCACGTCCAGGGTCGCGCGCCCGACCACTCCGCTGTCGAGCGCGTCGCGCAGCGCCCTTTCGTCGACAAGGTCGCCTCGCGCGATATTGACGAAGTGGAGTCCCGGTTTCGCCTTGGCGAGCAGTGCCGCGTCGACCAGCCCGACCGTCGAAGCGGAGGAAGGAAGGGCCAGCACCACGTGGTCGCTGGTGGCGAAAAGATCGTCGAGAGAGGCTGCGCGGCGCACCCCATCGGGAAGCGGTGCATCGCTCGCCCGGATGGCCTGTACTTCCATGTCGAATGCCAGCGCCCGCCGCGCAATGGCCGCGCCGATCGCTCCGAAGCCGACGATCCCGAGCGTTGCACCGGCCAGCCCCGCGCTGGAGGGACCGGCACTGCCATTGCGGGGCCAGGCCTGCCCCTCTTCCCACACTTCGGGAATGCGCCGCGCCTCGGCCAAGATCGCGCCCATCGCGAATTCCGCCACGGCCACCGCATTGACGCCGTGCATGGTCGTTACCGTCACGCCATCGAACAACCAGTCGGGGTAGCCGTCGAGCCCGGTCGAGAGGAGCTGCACCCAGCGGATCGGACCCGGCCACGATGGCGGGCGGACGAGCGGTCCACCATACGCCTCGGGCGCAACCATCAGACATTCGACATCGCCTGGCGGCGCCGACAGGTCGGCTTGGATAATCCGCAGATCCAGGTTGGCGATGCCGCCCAGCCAGGCGCGCGCGGCCGCTTCGGGCAACTGGACCGCCGCGACCAGCGGACGCGTCATGCTCTCTTGCCCGCTCAGTCCAGCACCTCGGGGTGGCGGGCGATCATCGAGCGCCAGTACGGTTCGAACGAGAATACGCCGACCATGTCGGATTCCAGGTGCCGATGCGTCTTTTCGGCAATGTCGTCGGGCATCGGCGTGCTGCCGCCCGCTGCTTCGGCGAGGAGCTGCACGCGGCACGCATCCTCGAACGCAAGATAGCGCCAGACCGCCGATTCCACCGTCTGCCCCACGGTCAGGATGCCGTGGTTCTGAAGAATCGCGGCACGCTTGTCGCCCAGCGCATTGGCCAACCGCTGCGCTTCGTCCAGATTGTCCAGAACGCCCGAGAAATTGTCGAAGATGACATGGTCGCCATGAAAGATCGCCGCATCCTGAGTGAGCGGCGGCAGCAACCTGCCAAAGGCAGACCAGGTCTTGCCATAGATCGAATGCGAATGGGCGGCTGCATTCACGTCGGGGCGTTCGGCGTGAAGGCGCGAGTGGATCGCGAAGGCCGCCGGATTGATCTGGCCCTCACCTTCAAGGATGCGGCCCGTGTGATCGACCAGCATGAGGTCCGACACGCGCATCTCGCCGAACGGGAACATCACCGGATTGACCCAGAACCGGTCGTGATGTTCGGGATCGCGCACCGTGATATGACCGGCGGCGCCAAGTTCGAAATCCTTTTCGGCGAAGATCCGGAACGCGACCGCCAGACGCTGCTTGCGGTAAATGCGCTCCTTTTCGACCGTCTGGCAGGGAAACGCGACGTCCTTGCGCTCACCGATCGTCGCAATGGCGCCGGAGCGCCCGTCGGCTGGCGCAGTTCTTTCATCGCGCCTCAGGGTGGTGGTGTTCGGCATCGCATTCTCTCCCGGTTCTCAAGACCCGTTCAAGATCGCACGGTCGTTGATGGCAGGCGGGGTGGCAAACAAGAAATGATTAGCAGACATTGACCGGCGGTTATCGTCACGGCGATTTTGCCTTAGCGCGCCTTATCATGCCAACAGATTGTCTCGCTTTCCCCGATGGCCCTCGTGGCGATAGCAAGGTCGCGCCGGACCGGTCCCGCAGACAGCGGGCATCCGGCCGGACAAGGCGCCCGGTGAGGCGTCGATGAACGGCGGTGTCTCCGCCGGGGAGCTTGAAAATGGCAGAACTTGCAGAAATGCCCGTCAAGTCCGCGTCCACCGCGGCCGCCGCGCTCGATATTCGCCCGTTGACCGGTACTTTCGGGGCCGAAGTGCACGGCATTCGACTGGCCGATGACAACTCGCCCGACACGATCGCGGCGGTGCGCGAAGCCCTCGACGAATATCGCGTGCTCGTGTTCCGCGGTCAGACCGACCTCGATCCGCGCGGCTATATCCGCTTTGCCAGCCATTTCGGCGCACCCGAGGAGGTGCCGCATCCGTCGCTTCCCGCGTACAGCGACACCCAGGGCGAGATCCCGGGTATCAAAGTGCTGCACAGCAACGCCGACGAATATCGCGAGGACGCGATGGAGTGGAACCTCGATTCGTGGCACACCGACGGTGCGCCGCGCGCCAATCGCCACTGGCGCTCGCTGCTGCAGGCGATCGACGTTCCCGAATATGGTCGCGACACGATGTTCGCCGACATGGTTACCGCCTTCGAATGCCTTTCGCCCGCGATGCAGGCCTTTCTCGAGGGGCTGACATGCTCGCATTCCTGGGGTCCGCAAAAGCCGGACGCGCCCGCCGTCACCCACCCGATGGTCGTCACCCATCCGCGCACGGGCAAAAAGGCGCTCTATGTCAACAAGCTCTACACCCGCAAGGTGAACGAATTGCGCTATGACGAGAGCGCGGCGCTGCTCGCTTTCCTGATCGACCAGGCGAAGGTTCCGCAGTGGCAGCTCCGGCTGCGCTGGGAGCCGGGCACCGTCGGTATGTGGGACAACGAGTTCACGCAGCACTACCTGGTGTTCGACCGCAGCTACGACCGCGTCATGCACCGCATCATGATGACCTGATCGCCGTCGCGATTTTCTGAACGGGGACAGGATACCGCATCTTGCAGGCCTTGGTCGAATTCTGCCGCGCGCTGGAGCGCATTGCCGGCTCGGGTGCGTCCACCGGCATCGCGGGCGCGCGCGCGGCCGAAGCGATGGTTGCGCTGATCGCCGATGGCGGCTGGTTGCCCGACGCCTGGGCCGCGCCGAGCGATGTGCGCTACCAGCAGCACCTGCTCTATCTCGACCGGTCGGCGCGGTTTTCGGTCGTGAGCTTCGTCTGGGGACCGGGGCAGCACACCCCGATCCACGACCACGGCGGCCTGTGGGGTGTCGTCGGTGTCCTGCGCGGGGCAGAGCGATCGACGCGTTACGACCGTGGCGCCGACGGAGCGCTGACCGCACACGCACCCGACCTGCTTGCCGCCGGTGCCGTCGAAGTGCTTGACCCGGCGGTGGGCGACATCCACGCGGTGACCAACGCGCTGGCCGACCGGGTATCGGTTTCGATTCATGCCTATGGCGGCGACATCGGTTCGATCGAACGGCGCGCTTTCGATACCGACGGCACGCCCCGCCTTTTCGTGTCGCACTATTCGCCGCACCCCCCAATGATCGAGGTTCTCCCCTGATGCCGCCGCCAGCACCACGCCGCGCCGCACCGCTCGAAGTCCATCGCGCGTGGAAATTGCGCCACGAGATCGCGCTGCTCGACGTGCGGGAGGAGTTCGCTTTCGCCGATGCCCACCCACTGTTCGCGGCCTGCGTGCCGCTGTCGCGGATCGAGGTCGGCATCCGCGGCCTCCTGCCTCGGGCGGACGTGCCGATCGTGGTCTATGGCGAGGACGAGACCCAGGCGATGCAGGCGATCGACTGGCTGGCAGGGGCGGGATTCTCCGACCTGCGCCTGCTTGACGGCGGGCTGGAGGGATGGCGCGCGGCTGGGCTGGAGCTGTTCGCAGACGTCAATTCGCCGAGCAAGGCCTTCGGCGAGCTGGTCGAAAGCCGGCGGCACACCCCGCACATAACGGCGCTCGACCTCAACGACAGGCTGGCCCGCAACGAAGACCTCGTCGTGCTCGATGCAAGGCGGTACGACGAATACCAGACGATGAGCATCCCCACCGCGATCAGCGTGCCGGGCGCCGAACTGGTGTTGCGCGCAGGCGACATCGCCGTCGATCCGGCGACACCGATCGTCGTCAATTGCGCCGGGCGAACGCGCAGCATCATCGGTGCGCAGTCGCTTATCAACGCAGGGCTGCCCAATCCGATCATGGCGCTGCGCAATGGCACCATTGGCTGGTCGCTCGACGAACTCGAACTCGATACGGGACAGGCGCGCAGCTATCCCGACGTGGATCCCGACAAGATTCGTGGCCGGCGCGACCACGCCCGATCTGTGAGTTATCGGGCCGGGGTGCGCATGATCCGCGGCGAGGATCTGGCCGTGGCCATGACGCCCGGTCGCACCGTCTACCGCTTTGACATCCGCTCGCTGACAGAGCACGAGGCGGGCCATCCGGCAGGCTTTCGCCACGTGGCCGGGGGACAGCTGGTGCAGGAAACCGACATGTACGCGCCGGTTCGCGGTGCGCTCGTCGTTCTGTACGACGATCTTGGCGCACGCGCGCACATGAGCGCGTCATGGCTTGCGCAGATGGGCTGGGATGTGGTCGTCATCGAGGAGGCGGGCGCGGCGCTGACCATCGAGCGGGGCATCGCGCCCAACGATCGTGTGCCGGCGCCTGCCTGCGACACGATCGGGCCGGACGCGCTGGCCGCGGATGCGGGCGAATACCTGATCCTGGATCTTGCGCTCAGCACGCAGCACAAGAAGGGCCACGTGCCGGGCGCACGGTTCGTGATGCGAGGGCGCCTGGCCCGCGACTTGCCACCGGTAGCCGAAGGAACGACGATCGTGCTGACGTCGCCGGACGACGAGCTGGCGCGCCATGCCGCGCCCGAAGTGGCCGCGATCACCGGGCGCGACGTCGTCGTGCTCGAAGGCGGCACGAACGGCTGGGCGGCTGCCGGTCATGCGCTTTCCAGGGGCTTCGCCGATCCGCTGTCGGCAAACGAGGACGCCTATCGCCGGCCCTATGAAGGCACGGACAACCCGCGAGAAAAGATGCAGGCCTACCTCGACTGGGAATACGGGCTCGTCGCGCAGCTCGAACAGGACGCCAGCCACGGCTTTTTCGTGATCTAGGGAGCAAGGACAGTGACCATCGAACTCTATTTCGCCCCCGGCTCCTGCGCGTTTGCGCCTCTGGTCGCGCTGGAGGAAGCGGGCGCCCAATTCGTGCCGCATCGTCTCGTGCTGGCCGACGGCGACCAGCGTCGCAGCGAGTTTCTGGCGATAAACCCGCTTGGCAGGGTGCCCGCGCTGATCGTCGACGGCGAAGTGGTGACCGAGACGATCGCAGTGCTGACCTACATCGCCAATCGTTTCCCCGACGCGCGGCTGCTGCCGCTGGCCGACCCCTTGGCACTGGCGCGATGCTACGAGATGATGGCCTGGCTTGCGACGAACCAGCAGGTCTTCATCGCGCAGCTTTGGCGCACCGAGCGATTTGCCGACGACGAGACGACGTTGGCCGGCCTGAAGGTCGAGGCGCTGCAGAGGCTCAAGGCCGGGTTCGAAATGATCGACCAGAGGATCACCGGACCCTGGGCGATGGGAGAGAACTATACGGTCGTCGACCCCTATCTAGCGGTGTTCCGTCGCTGGGCGGAGCGGCTTGAGCTCGACACGAAGGGGTGGACCCGCTGGAACGAGCACAATCGCCGCTTCCTCGAGCGGCCCGCAGTACAGGCTGCGCTGGCGCACGAGGCGGCGACGAGGGGGCCGGCCTGAAACGAAATCGCCGTCCGGCGTCGCTTCAGGTCTTGGCGGGGTTGAGACCCACCGGGATCGCGCCGTCGATCGACACGCGGTGCATGATCCGGCGTTCGGTATAGTCGGCCGTGGCGTAGTGCTGCGTCGAATGATTGAACCACATCGCGACATCGCCCTTGGCCCAGCGCCAGCGCACGGTGTTTTCCGGCCGGGTGACGTGAGCCTGCACCATCTCGTAGATCTTGAGCGAGTCGGGATAGCTCATCCCCAGGATCTGGCGGAAGGCAAAGCCCATCAGGATTGCCGGTTCGCCGGTTTCGGGCACCACGTGGACCACCGGATGCACCGCCTCGCTGCCGATGCCGGGGTTGCGGTCATAGACCCCCGAGAGCTTTTCGGGCATGCCGGCCTCGTCGGTCGAATGGCGCGCATAGGCGTGATCGATCATGCGCTTGAGGCTGTCGGGCAAGCCTTCGTAAGCGGTCGCCGTGTTCGACCAGAGCGTGTCGCCGCCGATCGATGGCAACTCGATCGCGCGCAGCACCGAGGCATATGAGAGCCGCTCCTGA
Source organism: Sphingopyxis flava (assembly GCF_900168005.1). Classification (GTDB taxonomy): domain Bacteria; phylum Pseudomonadota; class Alphaproteobacteria; order Sphingomonadales; family Sphingomonadaceae; genus Sphingopyxis; species Sphingopyxis flava. Next base: position 12,172 of record NZ_FUYP01000034.1, on the reverse strand, counting down.
TAGGTCACGTCGGTGTGCCAGCCATCGACCCGCAGCCCGTTCGTCGAATCGAGCTCGAAGACTGTCTTGGTGCCCTTCGGCGGCTTGACCAGCGGGTGCGCGGTCGTCGTCCCGAACAGTCCGGCAAAGGCTTCCTGCTCCTGATCGGTCAGGTCGAACTGTTCACGAAAGAAGATCACCTTGTAGCGGTGCAGCGCTTCGCGCAACGCGTCGACGGCGGCGTTTGACAAGTCTCCACCAAGTCTGATGTCATGGATGATGGCGCCAATGCGCGGCGTCAGTCGCTCGATCCTGAGCTCGGTCTTGCCTTCGGTCTGCACAGCCATGGTTTTCTCTCCCGTACCCCGTCGTTTATCGCGGGGCTGCTCGTGAACGGCCAAGTCTGGGGGTTGTCTCGCGCCGTCACAAGCAAGTCCTTTTTAGGCAGGGTTTAGCGCAAGTCAGGCCAGCGGCGGTCGGTCGCGATCACAAATGGGATGATTACAGACCCTCATCTTGCGTTCTATGAATGATGACGTTTTCTTATATATTGCCGATCGAGAGAGGTCAGTGACACTTCGCAATGGCGGTCAATCTACCCACCGAATTGCTTCGCACGTTCGCTGCGGTCGTCGACTGTACGACGATGCTGAAGGCAAGCAGCCAGATCAACGTCACGCCGTCGGCGATCAGCCTGCAGATCAAGCGGCTCGAGGAAATCGTCGGCATGCCGCTGTTCTTTCGCGACGCCCGCCGACTGACCGTCTCGCCGGCGGGGCAGATCCTGCTCGACTATGCACGCACGATCCTGGCCTGCAACGACGAAGCGATCGAGACGCTGAAGGGCGAACGTTCGGCGGGAGCCATCAGGCTCGGCGTCGTCGAGGACTTCGCCCGGACCCTGCTGTCGGGCGCGTTGCGGCTGTTTTCGGCGCTGAATCCGGACAGCCGGTTGAGCCTGCGCATCTGCGGTTCGCGTGAACTGCGCGATCTGGTGCAGTCGAACCGGCTCGATCTTGCTGTGGTGATCGCCGGGTCCGACGACCCCGAGATCATCGCCGAGCGTCCGGTGTCGTGGTACGGCGACCAGGACCTCGTCACGCGCGACGTCCTGCCCCTGGCCCTGCTCGAGGCGCCGTGCATGTTCCGCGAGATGGGCATCAGTGCGCTCGAACGGGCGAAGATACCTTACGAGATCGTGGTCGAAACCGCCTCCGCCTCGGTTTTGCATGCCGCGATCGAGGCCGGGCTGGCGATCGCGCCGCGAACCGGCACTTTCATGATGGACAATCCGGCGCATCGGGTCGCCGGCTTGCCCGAACTGGGAAGCGTCGGCTACGCCGTCCTCGAAAACGCGCATATCTCGCGCGGCGCGGCACGGCTTGCCAATCTCTTGCGGACCTCGCTTCGCGAAATCTGAGCCGGGGCACGGGCGCGAAACCCGGATGGGGGCGATCTGGCCGATATCGAACGAAGGGGGACGGACGGCATGAAGTTTTCGTGGCGCGGCGGGTATGATCGCATGCCGGATACCGCCAGCTTCGTCGGCGACCTGTTCGGCGAATACAACGAGGCTGGCGACCCCGTTCGCCCGCGATGGCGGCTTGCCCAGTTGTGGCCGGGACTGGCCGCCTGTGCCACCGCGGCGGCAACGGCGGCCTGGCTGGCCGACCATTACGGATTTCCGGTCATTCTTCTTGGCCTGCTGATTGGCGCTTCGCTCAACTTCGTCGGCGACGATGGCCGCGTGTTGCCGGGGCTCAACTTCGTATCGCGCTATGGCTTGCAGACCGCGATCGTGCTGCTGGGATTCAATGTCTCGATCGCGCAAGTGACGGCGCTTGGCGTCGCCCCGTTCGCATCGCTCATCGTCATCATGTCCGCTGCGATGCTAGCCGCGCTTATCGCCGCGCGGGTGCTGCGACAGCCGCTTGAAGTGGGCCTGCTCGCCGGTGGCGCGACTGCAATCTGCGGCGCGAGCGCAGCCTTCGCACTTTATGCCCTGATGGACCGCAAGCGCGTGGGCGAGGCGCATTTCGCGGTTACGCTGGCGGGCATATCGCTGGCCAGCGCGATCGCGATGTCGACCTACCCGATCATCGGGCGCGAGATCGGCCTTGGCGATTCCCAGGCGGGTTTCCTTATCGGTGCGACGGTTCACGACGTCGCGCAGGCGATCGGCGGCGGCTATGCCTTTTCGGACGATGCCGGACGCTATGCGACGATCGTCAAGCTGACCCGCGTGGCCCTTCTCGGTCCGGTCGTGCTGGCGGTCGGCCTGTGGCTGAGGATGCGCAACGGCGGAGCAGCGGGCGGACCGCGCTATCTGGCACCATGGTTCCTTGCCCTGTTCGCTCTGGTGGCAGTTGCGGGATCGTTCCTGGCGGTACCCACCCCCTTGCGCGATGGCGCGCTCACGGTGTCCAAGCTGTTGCTGCTGCTGGCGGTGACGGCCACGGCAATGCGCACCCGTCTCGACATGATCGGCGAAGTCGGACTGAGAGGCATCGCGCCGGTACTGGCGGCGACCCTGGCGAGCCTGGCTGCCGGTCTTGCGCTCACGCTGCTGCAGGCGAGCTAGGGGTCGCCTTTCCCGGCAAGAGCGACATCAAGCAGGCGACCCGTCTCCATATCCTCATCGTGATAGCATCAGGCGGCTATCCGATATGGCTTAGCATCGCATCGCCGCTGCTGTACCTTTTGCCACGGCAACGCATGGCCGGTGATAGCGGAGGCAGCATTGGACGGACTCTTTTCCCCGGTCACGATCGGCTCGGCCACGGTTCGCAACCGCTTCGTCCTGCCCGCGATGCAGCGCGGGATGGCCGTCCGCTATGCGCTGACCCCGCAATTGATCGAATACTATCGTCGCTGCGCCCACGGCGGTGCCGGGCTGATCATCACCGAATCGGCGGCGATCGATCACCCCACATCGACCGGGCACGACGGCTTCGTCCTGATGCTCGACGATAGGCGCGGCGACGGCTGGCGCCACTGCATAGACGTCGTGCATGCCGAGGACAGCAGCGTGCTGGTCCAGTTGAACCACACAGGCGCTTGCCGGGTCGAGAATTCGGGCGGTCCGCGCCCGGACATGGCCTCGCTCAGTCCCAGCGGACTGATCCGGTCCGGCCAGCCGAACGGCCGTGCCGCCACGCTGGACGAGCTTGGCGAACTGCGCGATGCGTTTGTTCGCAGTGCGATGTTCGCGAAGAAGTTCGGCGCTGACGGGGTCGAGGTACATTGCGCGCACGGCTATCTGCTCGACCAGTTCCTGTGGCACGAGACCAATTTGCGCACGGACGGTTACGGCGGCGCGACCCTGGCCGAACGCGCCCGCTTTCCCGCCGAGATCGTGCGCGCGATCAGAGAGGAAGCTGGCGACGATTTCGTGATCAGCGTGCGCTTTTCGCAGTGGAAGGAAGCCGATTATGCCGCTCGCATCGTCGAGGAAGAAGAGGACCTGCGGGCCTTCCTTGCCCGCATGCGCGATGCCGGTGCCGACATGTTCCATGTATCGACCCGGCGGTTCTGGGAACCGGCGTCGCCCGACGGAATGCGGACGTTCGCGGGCTGGGTCAAGTCGCTGACCGACGCTCGCGTCGTCGCCGTCGGCTCGGTAGGGCTCAACGTCGATGTCATGGATACGATCTACAGCGAAAAGACGATAGAAAGCCGTGCCGAACACAGCTTCGGCGTCCTGCAGGACCTGTTTGCCAAGGGTGAGTTCGACCTTGTTGCCGTCGGCCGCAGCATGATGGGCGACAACGACTGGGTGACCAAGGTGCGTGAGGGGCGTTTTGCCGAGGTGGTTCCGTTCCGGCGCGAAATCGTCAAGGAGGCGCTGGGTGAATGGGACGATACGGCGATCCGCCAGGCCGCCGAACACCACTGATCCCGCACGGAAGCGGCCCCGACCCCGCAGATGGGGCCGGGGCGATCACGTTCAGTCGATCGTCGCCATATCTATGACGAAGCGATACTTGACGTCGGACTTTTCCATTCGTTCGAACGCGGTTTCGATCTGGCTTACCGGGATCGTCTCGCAATCGGCGTTCAGGCCCTTCTCGGCACAGAAATCGAGCACTTCCTGTGTTTCGGCGATGCTGCCGATGGCAGACGCCGTCAGGACGCGGCGCCCCATCATCATGATGCCGGAATGGAAGCTTGGCACCATGTCGATCATGCCAAGCACCACGACCCGACCATCCAGTCCGGTCAGCATCAGATAGGGCGAAAGGTCATGCTGCACGGGGATGGTGTCGATCACCACGTCGAACTGACCCATGGCCGCGCCCATTGCCGCCTCATCGGTCGAGATCAGGACATCGGCAGCACCCAGCGCCATCGCGTCGGCGCGCTTGTTTTCCGAAGTCGTCACCACGACCACGTGAGCCCCCAAACCGGCGGCGAGCTTGACGGCCATGTGCCCGATCCCGCCCAGTCCGGCGACCGCGACGCGGGAATTCGGGCCGACGCCGGAATGCCGCAGGGCCGACCATGCGGTGACGCCCGCGCACAGCACCGGTCCTGCCCGCTCGGGGTCGAGCCCTTCGGGCACGCGCAACACGAAATCTTCCGACACCACGATGCTCTCGGAATAGCCGCCATAGGTCGGCGTGCCGTCATGCCGATCGTGCCCGCCGTAAGTACCGGTGAACTGGTTGGCGCAGTAATGCTCCTCTCCGGATTTGCACGGGGCGCACACGCGGCAGCTGTCGACCATGCACCCTACGGCCACCATGTCGCCCACCTTGTGCTTGCTGACGCTTGAGCCGATTGCCGCCACTTTGCCGACAATCTCATGGCCGGGAACGAAGGGATACGTCGTGTGGCCCCAGTCGTTGCGCGCCATGTGCAGGTCGGTGTGGCAAATCCCGCAATAGAGGATGTCGATGGCCACGTCGTCCGCACGCAAGTCGCGGCGGTCGATGTCGAGCGGCTCGACGCTCTGGCCGGGGGAAAGGGCGGCAAAAGCGCGGGTCTTGGTCATTTCAAGGCATCTCCCATATGGATCTTGTACTTGCGTCCGGGCGTCGGGACCGGCTGGCGCGGACCATAGGGTGCAAGCATCGCCCGGTTCGAACGAAATTCGCTGAGGCAGAGCTTAGCGATCGTCATCGACCGCAGGCTTGACCGGAGAGGCGGCGCCCAGCGCGAGAAGGTCCGCGACGCTGAACGCCCGGCCGTTGGCGATCACATGGCGCACATTGAACAGGGCGCCGATGTCGCGGCGGGGGTCGCCCTCGACCAAAACGATGTCCGCCAGCTTTCCGGCCTCGAGGGTACCCGCATCGAGGTCGAGAGCGCGCGCCGGCACCGCAGTTGCCGACTGCAAAGCCGTGAATGGCGAACGCCCTGCCGCGACATAGGCCGTCAGTTCCCCGATGAGGTTCGGCGCGATGACGAGATCGGTGCCCGCCACGATCCGCCCGCCCGCCGCATGCAACGCACGCAGCGTCGCATGTTGCCCGGGCTGCGCGGCGAGCAGCGCGGCAGGAAGCGGGGCTTCGGCCGTGAACGGACCGCTGGCCCACGCCGGATAGAGCGCCATGCGCGGATCGCGCCGCAGTTCGGGGTGCTGTGCAAAATATATGTTGAGTGCGCCGAAAACTGTTGGCGTGATCGTCGCCTGCGACCGGGCAAGCAGGCCGATGACGTCTTCGTAGGACCGACCGAGAGGGCCTTCCTTGGGCGAAAAGCCGCGTCGGCTGCTGCCTTCGAGGTGCTCGATGCTGTCGACCCCGGAATATGTCGACGGATAGATCTCGTGCGTGGCGACCGGCACGCCCATTGCATGGGCCGCCGCGATGATCCGGCGCTGCTCGGCGTCGGGCATGCGGACATAGCTCTTGATAAGGTCGTAGCGCAGCGCGCGTGCGCGTTTGAGTTCGCGCGCAAGGTGATCGGGCCCGGAGACCGCCGTGCCCATGCGGTAATAGACCCGTTGCCATTCGAGCAGCGGCCCGGTGGTATAGATGCGCGGCCCGATCCGCACGCCCGCCTCGCTCGCCTCCCGGTCCTCTACCCCGTCGTAAGGCTGGTTGCCCGGATCGCGCACGGTGGTCACGCCATAGGCAAGCCAGGCAAGGTGGGCGTTGGCGCCGGTATCCTTTTGCGGATGGGCGTGAAAGTCGATGAGGCCGGGGATCGCGGTGAGGCGGGGCGCGTCGATGATCCTGCCGGCCCCTTCGTGATTGCCTGCAGCGTGAGGCACGACGGCGGCGATGCGGTTGCCGTCGATCACGATGTCCATGTCGGCCTTAGTCGCATCGCGAACCGCGTCGACGAGGCCCCCCACGTGAACCACCATGCGTCCCGAGGGAACCGACAGGCGATAGGTGAAGTCGATCGGCACCTCGCGGTCGTTCGTGCCGTCCGCATCGATCATGCGAAGGCTGTCGGCCGACTGGTAGAGCAGTGCGCCGCCGTCGCCGCGCCACGTGGGATAATGCGCGATCCGGCTCGACAGCGTGCGCGCCGGGCCAGTCGTCGCTCCATCGGGACCGACGGGCCAGACCTTGAGCAGTCCGTCCTGGATTCCCGCCATGCGACCGCCGCCCGGTGACCAGACCGGTCCCCCGCCGCCGCGCGTGTCCAGCGTGCGTTCGGTCGCCATGCGCCAGAACGGGGGCTTCGCCGTGTCGACCGGCACGACCCAGACCTGATTGTAGCCCTCGCGCGCGCTCCCCGACAGGGGCTTGGCCAGAGCCACCGCGACATGTCGGCCGTCTGGCGACCAAGTCGGATTGCCGGGTTGCGGCAACGTCTTCTGGAGCCGCGTGGTCCGCCCTGTCGCCACATCTACCAGCATGAGCCCGGCCGTGCCGAAGAAACCGTCATAGTCGAGAAACGCGATTGTCGTGCCATCGGGCGACCATGCCGCGCCGAGCGGCTGCGTCGGCATCGACGTCAGCCGTCGCTCTGTGCCGGTCTTCATGTCGCGTAGCCACAATTGCATCAGCCCGCCGCCCTTGTCCGACGAATAGGCAAGCCTGGTCCCGTCGGCCGACCACGCCGGGTCCGCCTCCATCGCACCATCCCGCGTCAAAGCGGTCGGCGTGCCGCCGCTGGCAGGCACCGTGTAGAGATCTCCCAGCGCGACCAGCGCGATGGTCCGGCCGTCGGGCGAAAGCGCGGGATGCTGGATACCCAGCACCTTGCGCGGCGCGGAGGTTGTAAAGTCGCGGCGCGCCCGCGGGTATCGGGGACGGGTCGTTTCCAGCCGCGCCACGAAGGGCACGATCCGCGCCGTTTCCTTTGCGATTTGCCGGACATGCCCGTCTGCGGTTACATAGGCCGTTTCGCGGTGCCACCCTGCACGGAACGGAAACACCGCATCGATGTCGGCAATCGAGCGGCCATCGATCTCGAACCGGCTGCTCGTCGCGTCGCGGGCGACCAACGCGAGGGATCCGCCCGGCGAGAGCGAGGGCGCTTCATAGATCGTCCCGGCCGGTGCGGTGCGCTGGACCACGGCCTCGCCGCCAGCCGCCGCGACGGCCAGGATCGCGCTCGTCCCCGCCTCCCGCTCGGCGAACACGATGCGCTGTCCGTCCAGGGACCAGGCAGGCGACCGATCCTCGCGCGGGCCGCTCGTCAACTGCGTCAGGCGCCCATCGGAAAGGTCGAGCCGCCAGATATCGTAACTTCCGCCGCGCTCGCTTGCAAAGGCGATGCTGCGCCCATCGGGCGACCAGGCCGGTTCGCGGTCGTCGAAGGCGCCATCGGTAAGCTGGCGCTGATCGTGCCCGTCGGCGCGCATCGACCAGATTGCGTAGCGGCCTCCGCGATAGGCGTAATACGCGATGCGCTTTCCGTCAGGCGACCACGATGGCAGGTGGGCATCGTCGAAGCGGTCGGTCAGGGGATGTGCCCGCCCACCCTTGGGGGGCATCACCCAGATCGTGCCCTGAAGGTCGATGGCGATCTTGCGTCCGTCTGGCGAAACCGCCGCCGCGAACGAGGTGCCTGAAGCCACGTCGAAGGCCGATTTGCCTCGTTCCGCAGCGCTCGCGTGGGCAAAAGAGGCGACTGTCGCAATCGCGACCATCGCTGCCGCCATCGCGGCGCGTCCGATCAACAGCCTCGCAAGAGGCTTGCGCGCTTCCGCCTTGTCGCGGCTGCCTGCTGACCTCATCCCCGTGCCTCCCCGCGCGGCATGATCGCCGCGGCGGATCGCATGATAGGCAAGACCCACGGTCTGGCAAGGCAGGAGCATGAGCCAAGCCCGCAGCGCCGACGCCCTGGGTCCGGTACTATCAGATGACGGATACTTTCCTTGTATCGTTGCGCCGTCAGAGCGCCCCCCTCATAATTTCGGGCAACGAGTGGGGCGCCGCCAAGGCATGCCAGCCGAACGAGAGAGGATTGTCATGGCCACCATAGTGGACAAGGATGCACGCGCCTTCAGGCTGCAGGATATTGACCCGGACCTTCGCCGCGATCCCCGCTATGCAGAAGCGGCGCGCGATCCCGATGCAACGATCCCACAACTTACCATGCTCGCTTTCGAGGTCTACCGCGAACGACCGGCGATGGCCTGGCGCGCGGTGCATTCGGGCCTCCTCGATGACGATTACACGATCATCGATTATGCCGAGCTCGAGCGCCGCGTGCTCGGCGCCGCCGCCGCGCTCGCGCATGACCCGGCCCTGGGGCTCAGCCCGGGGGACCCAGTGGCGATCATGGCCTTTGCCAACGTCGACTTCGCCACGCTCAACCTTACGCTCGGCCTGCTGGGCCTGCCCATCGTGCCGTTGCAGACCACCGCCTCGGTCGAGGCGCTCGAAGGGATGATCGGCGAAGTCAGGGCACCGGTCATAGCGACCGCCCTCGAACATCTCGAGACCGCGGTCACGCTGGTACTCGGCTGCCCACAGACCCGCGCCGTCGTCGTGTTCGATCACGACGGCTTCGATGACACCGAATGCGCGCAGGTCGCGGCACAGAAGGCGCGGCTGGCGAAGGATCGGCCGGATGTGGTCATGATGACGTTCAGCGAAATGCGTGCACGGGGCGCGGCGCTGCCCCCGGCGACGCCCTATCAGCCTCAGCCGGGCGAAGATCCGCTGGTCGTCGTCTATTATACCTCGGGCAGCACTGGCACGCCCAAGGGCGCAATGCACACCCAGCGGCTGGCCAAGGCTGGGTGGCTCAACACCCGCGAGATCTCGCCTGTCGTGCTGAGCTATCAGCCGCTCAACCACGTATACGGCATGGTCTACCTGTGGCTGACGTTCGCCAGCGGCGGCATCACCTGTTTCACGGGGCGCAGCGATCTCAGCACGCTCATGGAGGACATCGCCGCCGTTCGGCCGACCACGATGGCGCTGGTCCCGCGCATCTGCGAACTCATCCACCAGCGTTTCACAGCGCAATTTCCGGACCTGGCCGACGAAACGGCGCTGGACGAGGCGCTGGCTGCGTTCAACGATCGGGCGCTTGGCGGGCGGATCGCGGACGCGGTCGTCGGCTCAGCCCCGCTCGATCCGGGCTTGCGCACGTTTATCGAGCGATTGTTCGGGCGTCCTATCGTCGATGGCTACGGGTCGACGGAATCGGGTTCGATCACTCTCGACCAGAAGGTCACACGCCCGCCGATCGTCGACTACAAGCTGATCGACGTGCCCGAACTGGGCTATTTCACCACCGACAAGCCGCACCCGCGCGGAGAGCTGCTCATCAAGTCGGTGGCGCTCTTTGCCGGCTATTTCGGCCGGCCTGACCTGTCGGCAGCGGCGTTCGACGACGACGGCTATTTCCGCACCGGCGACATCATGGCCGAGCTGGAGCCCGATCGGCTGGCCTATCTCGACCGGCGCAACAACGTGGTGAAGCTGGCGCAGGGCGAGTTCGTCGCCATCGCCCCGCTCGAGGCGCTTTTCACGCTGGGCGATCCGGCCATTTCGCAAGTCTATCTCTACGCCAACAGCGCAAGGGCCTATCTTCTTGGCGTGGTAGTTCCCGATCCCGCCGCCCTGCCTCCCGGCCTTGGTGAGGCGGAGGTGAAGGAGCATCTTCTTGCCGCGCTGCGCCGGATCGGTCTCGAGGCCGGGCTAAACGCCTACGAAATCCCGCGCGACATCATCGTCGAGAACGAACCGTTCTCGGTTGCGAACGGGTTGCAGTCCGCGCTCGCCAAGCATCTGCGGCCAGCCCTGAAGGCCCGCTATGGCGACAGGCTGGAGGCGATGTATGCGACCCATGCGGACGACCAGGCGATCGAACTCGACGAGTTGCGCCGTCACGGCCGCGATCGCCCGATGAGCGAGACCTTGCGCCGCGCCGCAGCGTCGATCCTGGGCATTCAGGCCGCAGAGGTGTCGGATGATACCTCCTTCGCGGCGCTGGGCGGCGATTCACTGGCGGGGCTCTCCTATGCGCTGCTGCTCGAGGATATCTACGGCTTCCCGGTCGATGTCGGCACGATCATGCATCCTGCCGGATCATTCGTGCAGCTGGCCCGGGACATAGAGCGGCAGCGTGGCGGCGAAGGCGAGGGCGGGGTCGGGGCCGCCGACGTGCACGGGCCGGATGCCGCCGTCATCCGTGCCGCCGACCTGACGCTCGACAAGTTCATCCCGCGCGAGGTGCTGGCCGATGCTGCCGCAATCGCCCCGGCCTCGACGGGCGAGCCGCGCTGCGTGTTGCTCACCGGGGCCAATGGCTTTCTCGGCCGCTTCCTCGCGCTGTCATGGCTGCGGCGGCTGGCGAAGGTCGATGGCAGGCTCATCTGCCTGGCGCGCGGTGCTGACGCTGCGGCGGCGCGCGAACGGCTGCTGCGTTCCTTTGCGGGCGGCGACGACGCGCTGGCGCGCGATATCGACGCACTCGCCGAAGGGCGGCTTGAGGTGCTGGCCGGGGATCTCGCCGCGCCGCGCCTCGGCCTTGAAGGTGCCGACTGGTCTCGCCTCGCCGCAGACGTGGATGCGATCGTGCACCCCGCCGCACTGGTCAACCACGTCCTGCCTTATGCGCAACTGTTCCGGCCCAATGTCGCGGGCACGGCAAGCCTCATCGAACTGGCGCTGACCACGCGGGCCAAACGCATCATCCACGTGTCGACCGTGGCCGCCGCGTTCCACGACGGCCGCGTCGCTGCGGAAAACGACGATGTGCGCGCGGCGATCCCCCAATGGCGCGCATCGAGCGGCTATGCCGACGGTTATGGCGCGAGCAAATGGGCGGCCGAGGTGCTGCTGCGCGAGGCGAACGAACACTTCGGGCTGCCGGTAAGCGTTTTCCGGTCGGGCATGATCATGGCGCCTGCCGGTTATTCCGGCCACCTCAACCTTCCTGACATCTTCACGCGCCAGATTCTCAGCCTTGCCGCCACGCGCCTCGCTCCGGACAGTTTCTACGAAGGAGAGCGCGCGCATTATGACGGCCTGCCGGTCGACTTCATCGCCGATGCCGTCGCCGCGATCGGTGCCGGGCAGGATTCGGGTTTCGCGACGTTCCATGTGCTCAACCCGCACGACGACGCAGTGTCGCTGGACACGTTCGTCGACTGGCTTGAGGAGCTGGGTTACTCGATGACCCGCGCCTCATTTGCCCAATGGCGCGACCGTTTCGAGGGAGCGCTGCGCGCCTTGCCCGACGAGGTTCGCCAAGCCTCGATGTTGCCGCTTCTCGAAGCCGTGGCCCGGCCGCAGCCCGCCAATCCCGGGTCGACGTTGCCCTGTCCTCGCTTCGTCGAAGCGACGGCGCGCGCCGGGGTGACCGACGACGGCCAGGTGCCGCACCTTGGTGCGGCACTGATCGGGAGATATGTCACCGATCTGAAGGCGCAGGGATTGCTGTCTTGAGCCGCAGCGAATGGTCGCACGGCTGGCGCACGGTCGCAGGCGGCAGCGTAGGCATGATCTTCATCGGCGGGGTCACAAGTGTTACGGGCGTGGTGATGGAGCCGCTCGCCACGGACTTCGGCTGGACGCGAGCGCTCGTCACCGCGAATATCATGATCTGCTCGGTGATGTCGCTGCTGCTTGCTTGCACCGGTGGTGGGATATGCCATCGGTCGCTTCGGCGTGCGGCGCTGCGCCATGACCGGTGCAATCGCGGCAGTTCCGGGCATATTGGCGATAGCGCTCAACCGGCGGCCAACCGCATGGCCCATGCGTTGCAAATGACGGGCCATCTGCCGACTGCCATACCATGGGCAGTCCATGAACACCTGATCGATCAAGGC
>NZ_FUYP01000097.1 GCF_900168005.1 Sphingopyxis flava | reverse complement strand
GCCAGCGACAATCAAACACACCAAAACGGAACTGTCGCGGTCAGAATCTTCTCATCCTGATTGCCGCAACTTCTCATCCAGTTTGTCGCGCTACAGTCTGCGCATGTCGCGCCTTTTCAGGCCGAAGTGCTGGCGCAATTTAAGGCACTGACGATCTTTCACTGAACTTTTGATGAAATCGGCTTCTTGTACGACCGACGACGGTTCTTCGAGAACTCTATCCCTAAATCGTACGAATTAGATTTTCAGGAATCAAATCCGCGCCTTTTCAGCAAAAATTGATGGGGGTCACGTTGGGGGTCAATATTAAAATTCCGAAATATGTTCTTATATATATCTGATATTTAATGAGATTATTCGATTCCCGCTACCGCTCCAGAAGCCTGTGTCAGGGCGTCTCACACCATTTACAAAAGCAAAAAAGTGGCGGTAATCTGCCATTTATCGGCTTGTTGCGTGTCATGGTATCTCAAGGCAGCGCCTCGAAAAAGGGCCCCTGTCGAGGACGGTTTTGCCGATCGCTCGCTCCAATTTGAAGCGGGTCAAATGGAGAGATCGTGATGCCGCTAACCGATTCTGGCGTTCGCCGTGCCCATTCGCGAGACAAGCTTTGCAATATGGCCGACGGCGCGGGTCCTTATATGCCCATCACGACAAACGGCAGCAAGCATGGGATAATGAAATCCCGATTTGACGAGTTCGAGAAGAAGATCCGCTGCGGGCCATATCCTCGCGTCGCCCTTCAGCACTGCAGACTCGGATCGGATCGCCGAGACCAGCGCGTTCACCGCTCAGACGTAGGCGGCAAGAATCTCCTGGAAGAGCTCGAGGTCCCCGGCGCTGCGGGGACGGACTTGGGCGCCACTCGCTTTGGCTCCCCCCGGGATGACCGCAACCCGCGTTCCGCGGGTCCTCGATCTCCTTGCGGTCCTGCCGATGCAGCCCGACCGAGGATGCGGGTCACCCGGCTCATTCCTGCCGCCTGCTTCCGGGCCGGGATGCGGTGTCTGGAATGAGAAAGGGAATGCGCAAGGAGCGGAGCGAAAGGGCGAGCCTTTATTCGCAAGTCACAAGCCGGATCATTGCCGAGCTTGAAGAAGGACGGTTGCCATGGGTGCAGCCTTGGGACAGCGCGGCGTGTGGTTGCACGATGCCGCAGAATGCGGGGACCGAGCGGAGTTATTCGGGGGTCAATGTGCTAATCCTTTGGGCCGAGGTCGTCGCCAAGGGCTATGCGTCGCAGCAGTGGCTGACCTACCGGCAGGCCGAGGCTGCAGGCGGAAATGTCCGGCGGGGCGAGAAAGGCACGGTGATTTGCTATGCCGACCGCTTCACGCCGAGGGCAGAGCATGAACAGGCGCAGCGCGAGGACCGCGAGGCGCGGCAGGTGGCGTTCCTCAAGGGCTTTGTCGTTTTCAACGTCGAACAGTGCGAGGGACTCCCGGAGGCTCTCGCTGTGCCCATGGCCAGCCCCGATCCGCGTCACGCAATCGCCGGAGCCGATGCGCTGATCGCGGCGAGTGGCGCGCAGTTCAACATCGGCGGCGCCGAGGCCTTCTACAGTCCGAGCCACGACTTTGTGCAGGTGCCGCCGCAGGCGGCTTTCCATGAGCCAATAAATTGGTATCGCACCGCGCTCCACGAGCTTGGGCATAATGCCGTAACCCTGATTATGCCGCATGGCGTTGGCTAGGACTTGTTTTTCGGCCATCCGCCATGCGGCACCTCGGCATAATCAGAGCC
>NZ_FUYP01000035.1 GCF_900168005.1 Sphingopyxis flava | reverse complement strand
ATTCCCTGATCAGCCTTCTTCTTCATCAGACTTGTCCTTCCTATGACAAGTCTAACCCAATTTCCCTCATCCCCCGTTCACGAGGAAGAGCCGATATTTTTCATCCGGCAAAACGCTCTCCATGCAAGGCGCGATCCTGCACGGAATTTTGGGGGCGAAATATTCCGTCCCTTTCCCTTCCTGCCGCGTCAGGCAGGAAAGATGGCCGCATCCTCCATCGAAATCCCGGCGCTCGCCCTTCCATGCAGGCCAGCGACGACCTGTATCTAGCCGGACGAACAGCGGCTTGGGTTCGTCAGTCCGGATTTGCAGCCGGGCGCCTCGGGCCGATTACCATGTTTGGATACGTCTCGCGCTCTGATCGCGCGCCTCGAAATGCTCCCAGTCCATGGGTTCGAAAAGCGGGCGCAGCCAGCGAAACGGCGCGGGCTTCAGATACCGCACCGAGCGGCCCGCCTGATGCGGCAGGCTCTTTTCGGCCACGCCGGCGGCAGCGGTGTCCTGCGCCATCTCGATTTCGTGCGCGATCGCGGCATCGCGGCTTTCGAACCAGCGATATTCATATTTGCGATGCAGCCGGCCGGTCGTCGAATGGAACATGCCGATCAGATTATGGCCGAGAATCGCCGATGCCCCGGGCAATTCCCGGATCGCGTCCCAATGGATGAACAAGCCGCCCGGAAGAAAATCGGTGACGGTCTCCTGCACGATCAGCCCCTCGGGCGGCGCCTTCCCGTAAAGCGGATAGCCCGCGGGCGGTCCCGCCGACCGATCGAGATCGGCTATATTCGGCAGATCGATCGGCGCGGGCGCCATGAAGCTGTTTTCCTGGGCCGAGAGCAGGCTGCGCACGACGCCGAAGAGATGCGGCGGAAAACGCTTGTAGAGGGCCTGATAGCGGCCTTCCCAGTCGGCGAGCGAGGCATAGCGGTAAAGGTGGACAATCTGCTTCGCGCCGAGCTCGGTCGTTTCGAAATAGCCGACGAGATGGTTGAAGAAGTCGCCGATCTCGGGCGGCCAGTACCAGTCGCGCTGGACCGCCCAGAACTCCCTTTCCTGCCCGGCATCGACCTCATAGGCGCGTCGTTCCAAGATCATGATCTGCTCCCGTTCGAATGATAACGTGGCAGCGACGCCAGGATCGCGCAAGCGAGCCCGGCGAGAACGGCCGCCGACAGAAAGGGGATGCGATACGCGCCGAAGACGTCGCGCTGCACCGCGATGAACAGCGGCCCGGCCGCAGCGGCGACGAGCATGCCGGCATACATCCAGCCGAACAGCCGCCCGAACCGGCCGGGCGCGACATAATGCGAGGCGAGATAGGCGACGACATCGAACTCGGAGCCGACCGCCGCCGCCAGAAGCAGCGCGGCAAGGAGGACATAGCTGTCCCCGGACAGCGCGGTCAGGGCGAGCCCCGCCGCAGCCAGCGCCGCGGCGGCGGCTCCGACGCGCCGCGCGTCGACCAGATCGATCAGAAATCCCGCCGCCGGCCGCGAGACCATCACCCCGGCGGCGAAGACCGACCCGACGAGCGCCGGATCGATATGCCCGCCGTCCGCCGCGACCGCCGCGAGATGCGCCGCCGATCCGGTGATCACCGAGAGCAATACGCCCGCGGTGCCGAGCAACCACAAGGCGCGCGGCGGAACCTTTGGGGTCTCGCCATCCGCTCCCCGCTCCGCTTCGGCGCTTGCCGCGCCGGCGGGCCTGGTGCCGGGCAACAGCCAGAGAAGCAGCGGTAGGATCGCCACGAAATAGACGGCGCCGGCGCGAAGCAGGAACTCGCCGGTCCCGACCCGGTCGATCAGCGCGCCGAACCAGGGCAACAGGGCCGCGCTCATGAAGCTGACCGACCCGATGGTGATGCCGAGCGCGAGTCCGCGCATCGCATCGAAATATTCGCAGATGATCTTGCAGAAGGAGGCCGACAGCGTCCCCGCGCCGAGCAGCATGAAGACGAAGATACCCGCCTGCCATGCGGCGACATCGCGCGGCGCGAAGCTCGCGAGGATCAGCATCGCGCCGACCGCGGCCATCGAGGCGATGACGGGTCCTTTCATCGACCGGCGGTCACCGAACCAGCCGGCGATGGGAGCCCCCAACGCTCCGCCGAGAAAGGCGATCGAGGTGAGCGAACTCGTGTCGAGCCGGCTCCAGCCGAACTGCGCTTCGAGCCGGAGGCCGATCACCGGCACGAGGAAGAGCGGGAAGGCAGCGGCGCCGACCGAACCGCCGAGGCTGCAGATCAGCAACACGCGCCACGATCGTTTGAGCTCGGCCAGCCGCCCTTCCCTCGCCAGTCCGGCATGATCAGCCTCGTCCGCCATACGGCGTGTCAGAAGCCGAAGCTTGCCGCGACGCCGAAGGTCCGCGGCGTGCCGACGACGTTGCAGCGGAGCGCCGCATGCCCGCCTGCCTGCGCGCCGATCAGCGCACCGAACGGCTGATAGGCATAGGAGGTGCAATAGCCCTTGTCGGTCAGATTCGCGCCGAAGAGCGAGATCGACCAGCGATCGTCGGGTCCGGAGAGCGTCGCGCGGGCGCTGAACAGCGCATAGCCATCCTGCACCGTGTCGGGATTATTGTCGTTGACGCCGCCGATATTGGCCTTGCTCGTGAAATTCATGTCGCCGCGCAGCAGCCAGCGCATGCCCGAACCGAGATCGCCGTTGAATTCGGCGCCGAGCGTGCCGCTCCATTTGGGCGTGAAGGTCGGCCGGGTGCCTTTCAGGTCCTGCGTTCCCGGCAGGCCGGGCAGCGCCGAGGCGCCGGGATAGGACGTGAATTCGGAGTCGAGATAGGCGACCCCGCCCGACAGGCGGAACCAGTCCGCCGGGCGGATCGAGATGTCCGTCTCGACGCCGCGGTTGCGCACGCCCCCGGCATTGCGGACCGCGAAGGTCACGCCGGTGAAGGCGCGGTCCTGGAAGTCCTTGATGTCCATCTGGTACAGCACGACATCGAGTTGCAGCGCATTGTCGAGCCACGATGTCTTGGCGCCGATCTCGTAGCTCTTGACCGTCTCGGGCCGCACCTCACGCGTCTGGCCGAGGACGACGTTCGACGCCGCCGAATTGAAGCCGCCCGACTTGAAGCCCGTCGTATAGCTCGCGAACAACATGGCATCGTCGGTCGGCTTCCAGGCCAGATTGGCGCGCCAGGTCACGCGCGACTGCTTGAGCGCCAGCGGGGTCGTCTCGGTCCCCGTGAAGATCGCGCCGATCGCCTGCACCGGCCGCGCATCGAACAGCGCGTCCTTCTTGTCCTGCGACCAGCGCGTGCCGAGCGTCAGGTCGAGCGTCGGCGCGAGCTTGTAGGTGAGCTGCGCATAGGCGGCGATGCTGTCGGTCGTCTGGTCGTAATTGACGTCGGTCGCGCGCGAATTCGATCCCGCGAGGCAGGTGCCGAGCGCCGGATTGCCCGCGAACAGCAGGTTGCAGCCGTCGCGCGCGATCTGGAAATCCTCGTCGATCACCAGATCCTCCTCGAAATAATAGAGGCCGGCGACCGCGCTCAGCCCGGGCATCAGGAAATCGTCGGGGGTGATGAACTGCAATTCCTCCTGGTGCGAGGTGCTGCGCGAATGCTGATACTGGATGCCGGTCGGCGTCTCGGCGCCGAAGACGTGATGGCCGCGCTGGTTGACCTCCCAGCGGTTGACGCCGCTGATCAGCTTGATCTGGAAATCGCCGTCCGTCGTGAAGGCGAGTTCGTTCGAGATCTGGAGCTGCTTCTCGTCGAGCAGATCGTCGACATATTGATTGATCGTGCGGTCGAACGGCGTGAGGTCGACATTGTTGCTGCCGATCCCCGCGAAGCGCGCGAGATAGGTTGCCCGACCGGCGGCAGACGGGAAGGTATCGGGCATCAGCAGATAGGGCGTGAAATAATCATTGCCCCGACGCTGGCTGTAGCCGACGCGCAGCGTATCCTCGACCTGTTCCGAGAAGCGCGCGCGCAGGCTGACCCGCCCGGCGAAGCTGTTGACGCCGCCGACGCGGCCCCCGGTCAGCGCGTTGCGGTACAGCCCCTCGAAATTCTCGCCCTGCGCCGCGACGCGGACCGCGAACTTGTCGCCGTCGGCGACATTGAGATAGCCGCCGAGCTTGAAGCGGTTGCCGGTGCCATATTCGGCGGTGAGCTTGCCGCTGTTCTCGAAGCGCGGCGCCGCCGAGCGCAGGCTGATCGCCCCGACCGAGGCGTTGCGGCCGAACAGCGTGCCCTGCGGCCCGCGCAGGATCTCGACCGCGTCGATGTCGAGATAGGTTGCCAAGGTCGCGCCCTCGCGCGGGATATAGACGCCGTCCATGAAGGTGGCGACGCTCGGCTCGATCGCGGTGCCGCCCGAAGAGCCGATGCCGCGGATCACGATGCGCGGCTTGTCGGCGCGCGCGCCGAGGTCGATACGCAGGCTCGGCGCGAGCCGCTGCACGTCGAACAACTGGGTGACGTTGGCGTCCTCAAGCGTTTCGCCGCTGAACGCACTGATCGCGAGCGGGACGTCGCGCACGCTTTCGGCGCGCTTCTGCGCCATCACGATGATGTCGCCGTCGCGGGCCTCGCCGGCCAGCGGAGCGGCCTCCTGCGCCTCTGCCGCGGACACGCCGCCCAATCCCGAAACAAGCGCCAATGCGGTGGTCACACCAAGCCGGCGGTATATCGTCTTCATGCCATTCCTCCCCTTTATCCGATGGCCGGACCTTTTTGCCGGCTCTTTCTTCGCGTTCTTCGCGCCTCTCAGGCCGCGATCGATTTGCCCGAATCGACGACCAGCGCGGCGCCCGTCATGTGCGGAACCGCGTCGCCGAGCAGGAAGACGGCGAAGCGCCCCAGCTCGTCGGGCGACACGACCTCGCCGAGCGGCGTCGCTGCGGCGGCGCGCTCGAGAAAGCCCTCCATCGCCTGGAGCGGCGGCGTGCTCGACGTTCCCGGAACGAGCAGGTTCACGCGGATCCGGTGCGGCGCAAGGTCGAGCGCGACGGTGTTCATGAAGCCGTGGACGGCCGCCTTCGATGTGACATAGGCCGACATGAAGGGCCCCGAGCGGTAGACCAGCGACGACCCGGTCGCGAGGATCGTGCCGCCGCGCCCCTGTTCGACAAGGATCTTCGCACCCTGCGCCACGGTTCGCGCGGTCCCCAGCAGGTTGACGTCGATCGCCTGGCGAAAAGCGGCCTCGTCGAAATCCTGCACCGGCGGGCTCGGCGCCATCACGCCGGCGTTCGCGACCAGTCCGTCGAGCGTCCCGAACCGGTCCAGCGCCGCCGCGTACATCGCCGCGACCGATTCGGTGGAGGCGATGTCGGTCGCGGCGACCAGGATATCGCCCGCCGCCCCATCGGCACGGGCACGCCCCGCGGCGTCTTCCAGCTTGGAAAGATTGCGGCCGGCAAGGCACAGATTGGCGCCGGCCTCTGCGCAGGCGAGCGCAATGGCATGCCCGATACCGGACCCCGCGCCGGTGATGACGAAGCTCTTGCCCGCCAGGGACTGTACCGCCTGCATCGCTGATCCTCCCCGCCCGGAAACATGCTCCGAGTCTTTTATGTATGATTCGTCATTAATGACATACTATTCAATTATTGAACGTCGTCAAGAGGTGGTGCGGCCCGAGTCCACCGTCAGCAGCGCGCCGGTCATCGACGGCGCGGCGTCACTCAACGCGAAGGCGACGAGCCGCGCGATCTCCTCGGGTTCGGCGACGCGTCCCAGGGGCAGCTTCGCCGCCGCCTGTTCGAGGAAGCCCGGGATGCGCTGGAGCGGCGGGGTCGCGGTCTGTCCGGGGACGATCAGGTTGACGCGTATGCCGTGCGGCCCGAGTTCCGACACCACCGCGCGCATCAGCGCATGGACCGCGCCCTTCGAGGCGATATAGGCCGCACCGCCCGCGGCGGGACGGACGGCGGTCGACGATCCCGTCGCGAGAAGGCTGCCGCCCTCGCCCTGTTCGACGAGATAGCGCGCGCCGGCGCGCAGCGTCAGGAAGGTGCCGCGCAAATTGGTCGCGATGGTGCGGTCCCAGTCGTCGAGCGACGTCTCGTGCATCGGGCCGCTGTGGAGGATGATCCCGGCGTTCGCGACGACGCCGTCGAGCCGGCCATGACGCGCGTCGATCGCGGCATAGAGCCGGTCGATGGCGTCGGGATCGGTGATGTCGGTCGGAACGGCGAGCGGCGCTTCGCCCCCGGCGGCGATCAGCGCCTCGGTCTCGGCGAGCCGCTCGGCGTCGATCCCGGCGATGCAGAGGCGCGCGCCCTGGACCGCGCAGACCGTGGCGATCGCGCGGCCGATCCCGGATTCGGCGCCGGTGACGACAACGACCTTTCCCGCGAGCGGCGCGCTCATGACCGTGCTCCCGACTGCGCATCATCTTCGCGAAGCATCGCCGCCGCCTTCTCGCCGATCATCATCGTCGGCAGATTGGTGTTGCCGCGGACGAGGGCGGGCATGATCGAGGCGTCGGCGATCGACAGGCCGTCGAGCCCGATCACCCGGCAGCGCGGATCGACCACGGCGGCCGGATCGCCGTCCGCGCCGAGCCGGCAGCTTCCCGCCGGGTGGTACATCGGCGCGGCGTACCGATAGACGAAGTCGGCAAGCCCGGCTTCGTCGTCGAACAAGGGCGCCGGATCGATGCCGGCATTCCGCAGTGCGCGGCGCCGAAGGAAAGCGGGGCCGTCGAGCGCCGCCCCCGCCACGCGCGCGACGATCGCATTGATCGCCTTAGGCTCGGCGAGCCGCGCGGTGAGCCGGGCGTTGGTCGGCGCGAAGACGACGAGGCCGGTCACGAGTTCGGAAGCCCTCGTCAGATAGCGGAAGATACGGCGCGTGCCCTCGATCATGCGATCGAGGTCGCGGCCGTCGGCGAACAGGGCGAGGTCGATATCGGCGACGAGCCGCCCGCCAACGCGGGAGAGGCCGATGCGCCCGCGCGAGAAGGGCTTGTACACGCAGGCGCCGAGCGCGGTCACCCGGTCGCCGAGCGCATGCCACGCGGTGCGGTTGATCACCGGCATGAACATGTCGTGCGCGGGGCAGCCGGGAAGCCGCGACGAATAGCGCAGGCCGTTGTGGAACAGGGCGCCGCGGCGCTGCCGCGCACCGCGGGGAACCAGCGCGGAGAGATAGATGGCCGGATGATTGGCGAGGTTGCGGCCGACCCCTTCCAGGTTGTGGACAGGGGTGATCCCGGCCCCGGCGAGGTCCGAGGCCGGGCCGATGCCCGACCGGAGCAGCAGTTGCGGCGTCCCGATCGCCCCCGCGCACAGGACCACGCGCCGCGCGCGCAGCTCCGCCGGCTCGCCCCGGCGCATCAGCGCGACGCCGACGATCCTCCGCTCAGACACCAGCAGCCGCTGCACCTCGCTGTCGGCGAGGATCGTCAGGTTGGGACGCGCGCGCGCCGCCTCGTCGAGCATGGCGGCCGACGACACCCGCCGGTCGGGCAGATTGCTCGCCGGGACCGCGAGGTGGCCGTCCGCGAAATCGCCGTTGGCGTCGGCGACGAAGGAATAGCCATCCTCCTCGAACGCCCGGCCGACAGCCTGCGAAAAGGGCGACCATTGCTCGCGGCGGTGGCGCCGAACCGGGACCGGTCCCGCCTGACCGTGGAGCGGACCGCCGAAATCGAGGTCGCGCTCGATCCGCCGGAAGGCGGGCAGAACGCCGTCCCAGCCCCAGCCGGCCGCCCCGGCGCCTTCCCATTCATCATAATCGGCGGGAAGGCCGCGAAAGGCGAACATCCCCATCAGGCTGCCGCCGCCACCCATGATGCGCGGCTGGAGATAGGGGGCGGGGGGCGGCGCGGGCTGACCGGGACGCGGCGCCTTGATCCGCGCGGCGAGGCCCGGCCAGCGATAGGCGGACACGGCATGCGAAACCGGATAGGGGCTGCGGATGCTCGCCGGTTCGGGCACGATATCCGCGCCGGCCTCGACGAGCAGCACGCGGCAGTCGCGGCGTTCGGACAGCCGCGCCGCGACGACGCACCCCGCCGCTCCGGCGCCGACGACGATATAGTCATGATAGTCATGGTCCATGGGCCGGTTCTTTCCTTCCGGCCCCTAAGACGACGCAGCGCGGGGAACCCGCATTTTTTCTTCGCTAGGAGGCGGACGCACCCGGCCCGAGGTTCAGCGCGGCATCGCCGACGAGATCCCGCGATTCCCCGACCAGCGACACGGCGAGCGCGTCGTCGATGCCGAGGAAGCGCAGGCTGACATAGGCGAACTGCTCCTCGTGGAAGAAAATGTCGCCGCTCTTCAGCGCTTCCTGGATCTCGGCGAGCAACAGCCAGGGATACATGCGCAGCCAGCATTCATGCCCGCCGACCGGCTTCAGCCGTCCGTCGGCAACCGCCTGCGCCTCGGCGCCGCGCATCATCGGCGCCGCGACCTTGCTGATCTCGTCGACGAAGACATAGGGCCGCTCGACCATCCAGCGCATCGCCGGGTCGGCGATCAGCACGCGCATGATGATGCGCGCGCCGATGCAGGGGAGGAGTTCGACGCGCCCGGCGTGCTTCAGGAGCGGGTCGGTGAATTCCGACACGCGCTGGATCGACAGCTCGGCGCGCGCCTCGACGATTTCGTCCATCGAGCGGAAATGATTGTAGAAAGTGCCATAGGCGACGTCGGCCGCGTCGGTGATG
This sequence comes from Sphingopyxis flava, assembly GCF_900168005.1. Taxonomy (GTDB): domain Bacteria; phylum Pseudomonadota; class Alphaproteobacteria; order Sphingomonadales; family Sphingomonadaceae; genus Sphingopyxis; species Sphingopyxis flava. The sequence goes on along the minus strand of NZ_FUYP01000035.1, from coordinate 14,801 downwards.
TCGTTGACGGTCGCATTGTCGACGCCCTTGGCGCGGAACACGCTGTCGGCCGCGTGCAGGATCAATTCGCGCGTCCGGCGCCGGCGGCGCACGTTGCGGTTCGGCTTTTCGTCCTTGTCCATCGCGCCCCGTCGCTCCCGCCGCCATCCTGAAACCCTGCGACTAGGCACGGTTTCCCGGCAAGTCAAAGGCCTCGGCAATCCCATATGCCCATTTTTACATAAATGACATATCATTCAATATTGACATTCAATCTATTTACGAGGGATTATTCAGCGAGTCGAGGAGAGAGAGACCAGGGCATTCCGGATTCCGGACGACCCAAGCTCCCCTCCGCGGCGGCGGAACGGGGAGGATCGATGGTCAAGCTGCTCGAAAGCGAAGTGCGCACGCGCGAAATACTCGGCTGGCAGGGACTGCACCTGTTCCACGCGCCGCTGTCCTCCTGCTCGCAGAAGGTTCGCCTCTTTCTGGCCGAGAAAGGCGTCGCGTGGCAGCCGCACCCGGTCAATCTCGCGACGAACGAGAATATTTCGGACTATTATCTCGGCATCAATCCGCGCGGGCTCGTCCCGGCGCTGGTCGACGACGGTGCGGTTCATATCGAGAGCAACGACATTCTCCTCCACCTCGAGGAGCGCTTTCCCGAGCCGCGCCTGATTCCCGTCGAAAAGCGCGATCTCGCGGAGGAGATGCTGGCCCGCGAGGACGATCTTCACGTCGACATCCGCAACGTCACCTTCCGTTTCCTGTTCGAGCCGCCCGTCGCGCCGAAATCGCCCGAGGTGCTGGCGCGCTACCGCGCCTTCGGCGCCGCGACGGTCGGCGGCGAGGCCGACACCCACAAGGCGGCCGAAATCGCCTATTGGGAAAGCTATGGCGAACGGCGCGTCCCCGACGCCGAGGCCCGCCGCTCGGTCGCGGCCTTTGCCGCCGCGTTCGCCGATCTCGAAGACCGTTTGGCGGACAAGCCCTGTCTTCTCGGCGGGCAGGTCTCGATCGTCGACATTGCCTGGTTCGTCTATGCGAACCGTCTCCGGATCGCCGGCTATCCGCTCGCGCGCCATCCCGCCCTCGCCCGCTGGTACGACCGGCTGATGGCGCGTCCCGGCTGGGCCGACGAAGTCGCGCTTCCCGACATGCTGCGTCCGATGGTCGCCGATCACCAGGCGCGGCTCGAAGCCGAAGGGCGGCGGCTGGTCGACCTGTGCGGCCTCGCGGCCGAAGGGCAATGCACGTGACGGGACCTCGCGCCCTTCCCCTGATTGCGAGCGAGCGCCTCGCGCGGCTCAGCCGCGACCATCGCGCGCGCCTCGAACGCTTCTTCCGGCGGCGCGGCTGCCCGGCGGCGGTCGCCGAGGATCTGACGCAGGAGGTTTTCGCGCGCCTTGCGGCCTATCCGCGGATCGAGGACATCGCGAACCCGGGCGCCTTCCTGACAAAGGCCGCCGCCAACCTGCTGCGCGATACCGCGAAGGCGGCGCGCCGCCGGCCGACCGCGCCGATCGACGGCGCGGCGGATGCCCTGCTCGTCGATCCGATCACCCCCGAGCGCATTCTCGCGGGTCGCCAGGACGTCGCGCTCGTTTCGCAGGCCCTTGCCGATCTCGAGACGCGCACCCAGCGCATGTTCGTGATGCACCGGATCGAGCATCTGCGGCACCGCGACATCGCGGCGCATTTCGGCCTGTCGGTCAGCCTCGTCGAAAAATGCCTGCGCAGCGCGCACGGCCATCTCGCGGAACAGGTCCGGCGCCAGCGCCTGCGGAAACAGGCGGCGCAGGCCCCTGCCTTCGTCCTGGAGCAGGCGGCGTGACGGCGGGCAAGGTCATCATCAGTTGCGCGGTGACGGGATCGATCCACACGCCCTCGATGTCGCCGCACCTGCCGGTCACCGCCGAGGAGATCGCGGCCTCGGCGCTCGAAGCCGCCGAGGCGGGCGCGGCGATCGTCCATCTCCATGCGCGCAATCCCGCGGACGGCCGCCCCGATCAGACGCCCGAGGCGTTCGAGCCGATCCTCAAGCGGATCAGGCAGGCGTCCGATGTCGTCGTCAACCTGACCACCGGCGGCTCGCCCTATATGTCCGTCGAGGAGCGCGTGCGGCCGGCCGAGCGCTGGCGGCCCGAGGTCGCGAGCATCAACATGGGCTCGATGAACTTCGGCCTCTTCCCGATGCTGAAGCGCTACAAGGAGTTCCGCTTCGACTGGGAACGGCCGATGCTCGAGGACAGCGACGATCTCGTCTTCCGCAACAGCTTCAAGGACATCGGCTATGCGCTCGACACGCTGAACGCGACCGGCGCGCGCTACGAGTTCGAATGCTACGACACCGCGCACCTTCATAATCTCCATTATTTCTGGCGCGAAGGGCGCGTCGAGGCGCCGCTTTTCATCCAGAGCTGCTTCGGCCTGCTCGGCGGCATCGGCGCGCATCCCGACGAGGTGCTGCACATGAAGCGCACCGCCGACCGGCTGTTCGGCGATCAATATCGCTGGTCCGTGCTCGCCGCCGGCCAGGCGCAGATGCGCGTCGCGGCGATGGCGGCGGCGATGGGCGGCCATGTCCGCGTCGGGCTCGAGGATTCGCTCTGGATCGGCGCGGGTCGATTGGCGAAGTCAAACGCCGAACAGGTCGTGCGCGTCCGCACGATCATCGAAGGCCTCGGGCTCGAACCCGCAACCCCCGCCGAGGCGCGCGCGATCCTCGCGCTCAAGGGCGGCGACCGGGTGGGGTTCTAGCCATGTCGCTCGCCCGCAGCCTCAACATCGACGATCTGCGCCGGGCGGCGATGCGCCGCCTGCCCGCGCCGATGTTCCACTATATCGACGGCGGATCGGACGACGAAACCACGCTGCGGCACAACCGCGCGGCGTTTGACGACTGGCGGCTCCTCCCCGAATGCCTGGTCGACGTGAGCAGGATCGACACCGGCACCGCCTTGCTCGGCTGCCGGCTCGCGCTCCCCTTCTTTCTCGCGCCGACCGGCATGTCGCGGCTGTTCCATCACGACAAGGAGCTTGGCGTCGCGCGCGCGGCGGAAAAGGCGGGGACGCTCTATTCGCTCTCAACGCTCGGCACGACCTCGCTCGAAGAGGTCGCGGCGACCATCGCGTCGCCTAAGATGTTCCAGCTCTATATCCTCAAGGATCGCGGGCTGACGCTCGAGTTCGTCGAGCGCTGCAAGGCGGCCCGCTACGACGCGCTGTGCCTGACGGTCGACATGGCGGTCGCGGGGAACCGCGAGCGCGATCATCGCACCGGCATGGTGATGCCGCCGCGTTTCGGACCGGGCAGCCTGTTCAGCTTCGCCTCGCATCCCGGCTGGGCGCTCCGGCTCCTCACCCATCCCGAATTCCGCCTCGCCAATGTCGCGCACCGCGTCGACGCGCTCGGCGGCGGCGCGATGGGGCTCATCGATTATGTGAACAGCCAGTTCGACCGCAGCGTGACCTGGGCGGACGTCGAATGGCTGCGCGCGCGCTGGGACGGCAAGCTGGTCATCAAGGGTATCCTCTCGCCCGCCGATGCCGCCCGCGCGCGCGACTGCGGCGCTGATGCGGCGATGATCTCGAACCACGGGGGACGCCAGCTCGATCACGCGCCAGCGCCGGTCGAGATGCTTCGCTCAATCCGCGACCGCGTCGGTGCCGCGCTGGAACTGATCATAGACGGGGGGATCCGGCGCGGCACCGACATTGTAAAAGCCCTCGCGCTCGGCGCCGACGCCTGCTCGATCGGCAGGGCCTATCTCTACGGACTCGCCGCCGGCGGGCAGGCGGGGGTCGAGCGCGCCATTGCCCTCCTTCAGGGCGAACTCGTGCGCACCATGGCGCTGATGGGCTGCGCCTCCATTGCCGATATCGGCGAGCGCCATCTGCTGCCTGCGCCTTCGGAGCGCGCCGCGACTTCCACGAAAGGACTTTGATATGCAAATCGAGTTTCGCACGATCGGCGACATCTTCACGCGTCGTTTCAAGGCCGAAAATCCCCGCTACGCGCTGCTGATCAGCCACGGCATCGGCGCGCATTCGGGGATCTACAATAAGTTCGGTCACCATCATGGCGGCCGCGGCGCCGAAGTCTGGGCCTATGACGCGCCGGGCCACGGCTTATCGACGAACACCCGGCCGCGCGGCCAGTTCGACTTTCCCGAATGGGTCGATGCCTGCATCGCCGTCGCCGAGCATATCAAACGCGAAACGGGCCTCAAGGTCATCACCGTCGGATCGAGCCTCGGCGTCGCCGCTGCCTATAGCGCGCTCCATTCGGACGCGATCGCCGGCGCGGTGCTGATGGGCTCGGCGGTCGTCCCGGGCGGCCCGGCGATGCCGAAGACCCATCCCTGGCGCGCGCCCGAAGTCGCCGCGGTCGCGAAGTCGCTCGGCCGCACCTTGCGCTTCGACATCATGCGCGCGATCGATTTCGAGAAGGATTACGGCTTCCCCGGGGCCGCCGACCAGCGCCGCTTCGATCACCTAAACCTCGAGAGCTACGACTTCGCCTCGCTGGTGAGCATGTTCGCCTACGACCCGGTGATCCCACCCGAGGCAAACGTCAAGCCGATCCTCTACACCTATGGCGCCGACGACGAGATGACCCCGGTAGCGCTCGTCGAACAGGCCGCCAAGGCGATCGCCGGGCCGGTGCGCTGGGAGCTCATCCCCGGCGGCAAGCACCAGCTGATGCTGTTCAACACCGAAGTTTTCTCCGACCTCGTCGAAGACTGGGTCGCTCCCATCCTCCAAGACTGAAAGGAATTTCCCATGGCGGCTCTCCGCCCCAACGGCATGCACCATATCGCGGTCACCACCGCGCGCATGAAGGACCAGATCGAATATTTCACCGACGTGCTCGGCGCGAAGCTCGTCGGCTTTTACTGGATGCACGGCACTGAAGGTGCGTGGCACGCGTTTCTCGAACTCAGCGCCTCGTCGACCTTCGCGCTGGTCTTTCATCCCGACGTTGCGAAGATACCTGCGACGCTCGACGTGACGCATTCGCGCACGCCCGGCCATTTCTGCGCGCCGGGCACGCTCCAGCATTTCGCCTTCAACGTCGACAGTGACGAAGATTTGCTCGCGATGCGCGATCGCATCCGCTCGCGCGGCATCCCGACCTTCGGCCCGATCGATCACGGCATGTGCAAGTCGATCTATTTTGCCGGGCTTGAAGGCCTCAACCTCGAAGTCTCGACCTCAGCCACTGCGATCGATCCGAAGGTCTGGATTGAAAAGGAGGTCGTCGAACTCGCCGGCATTTCGCCCGAGGAGCTCGAACGTTACGTGAATCCGCCCGCATTTGTCGCGACGGACGGGCCGGTACCTCAACCACCCTTCGATCCGTCAAAGCCGCACATGGCCTATCCGCCCGAGGCGTATAAGGCGATGCTGACGATGCCCGACGCGCAACTGAGTGCAATGAACGACAGCTCGGCCCCGCCCGCTGTTCCGGCACTCTGACGCAATGGACCCGACCGACGCGCGCCCGGCCGGACCGGTGCTCGTTACCGGGGCGGCTCGCGGTCTCGGTGCCGCGATCACCGTCGCGCTTGCCGACGGCGGCGTCGAGCCGCTTCTGCTGGGTCGCTCACTGGCCAGCCTTGCCGACACGCGGGCCAAAGTAGCAGAGCGCCGTGGACGCACCGTGCGCTGCATCGCGGCCGACGTGGCCGATTGGGAGGGCTTGCGAGACGGTATCGACGCTGCGCTCCAACCGGGCGAGACGCTTGCCGGAATCGTCAACAATGCCGGTGTCATCGACCCGATCGACCGAGTTGAGGACAGCGATCCCGCCGCCTGGGCGCATTGCATCACGGTCAATCTGGTTGGCGGCTTTCATGTGCTGCGCGCAGCTCTTCCGCGCCTCGCGCGGGGCGGCGTGATCGCCAACCTGTCCTCGGGCGCCGCCGCCGCAGAACATGCGGGCTGGAGCGCCTATGCCGCGAGCAAGGCGGGGCTCGAGCGGCTGAGCGCGACGCTGGCCGCCGAGCGCCCCGACCTCGTCGTGCTCGCGGTTCGCCCCGGCGTGACCGCCACCGGCATGCAGGACGCGATCAAGGCCTCGCACGTCGACAACGCGATCCGCCAGATGCCCAGAGACGCGATGCAGCCGGTCGAAGTGCCGGCCAAGGCGATCGCGCGGCTGTTTAGCGGCCCGCTCCCCGGCTTCATCGAGCGCGTCGTCGAGGCCCAGGCGCTGCGGGAGATCGACTGACCCAAGACTTTCAAAATAATATGAGGGGAGAGCGACTATGAAAAAGGCAATGATACTGGTTCTGATGGCTTCCGCGAGCTGGAGTGCCGCCGCGCAAGCGCAAATGGGCGAAAGCACCACACAGGCTCCACAAGAGGCGGCGAGGGGGAACGAAATCATCGTCACGGCCCAGCGGCGCTCGGAAAAGCTCAGCGACGTACCGATCTCGATTACCGTCGCGACCGGCGAACAACTCGAGTCGGAGGGTGTCTTTTCGCCCGGTGATCTCGAAAAGCTCGTACCGGGCTTCACCTACCAGCGAAGCTCCTACGGCGTGCCGGTCTATACCATCCGCGGTGTCGGCTTTCTCGATACCGCGCTCGGCGTCGCTCCGACGGTGAGCATCTACGTCGACCAGGTGCCGATGCCGTTTTCGCCGATGGCAGCGGGTGCGGCGCTCGATCTCGAACGCGTCGAGGTGCTGAAGGGTCCGCAAGGTACGTTGTTCGGACAAAATTCGACCGGCGGTGCGATCAACTATATCGCCGCCAAGCCGAAGGACCGTTTCGAAGCCGGCGGCGATGTCAGCATCGGCCGCTTCACCAGCATCGAAGCACAAGCCTATATCAGCGGTCCGCTCTCCGAAACGCTCGGCGCGCGCCTCGCGGTGCGCACCGAGCAGAGCAGCGACTGGCAGAAAAGCTATACGCGGGACGCCACCCTTGGCGAGCGGCATTTCACGACCGGGCGCCTGCTCCTCGACTGGAACCCCAGCGACAGCGTCCGCCTCGAATTCAACATCAACGGCTGGCGCGACACCTCCGACACGCAGGCGGCGCAATTCTTCGGCTATCAGCCCACACAAGTGCCGCCGTCGAACCCGCTTCCCGAACCCGTGCTGTCGGTCTATCCGTTGGCTCCGCGCAATGCGCGCGCCGCCGAATGGAATGCGGCGCTCGACGGCCGGCTGAAGCGCGACGACAGCTATTACCAACTTGCGCTGCGCGGAGAGGCCGACCTGAGCGACACCGCGACGCTCTATTCGATCACGGCCTATTCGAATTACAAGATCGACGCCGCCAACGACCCCGACGGGGTCAATTTCCCGAGCCTCCAGATCTTCAAGAAGGGCAAGCTCGAGACCTTCAACCAGGAACTTCGCCTTGCCGGAAGCGCCGCCGAAGAACGCCTGTCGTGGATGATCGGGGGCAGCTATCAATATGCCGAGATCGTCGACAATGAGACGATCGGCGATGCGCAAAATCCCTATACCGCGACCAACGACACGATCTTCGGTTTCGACATCCAAGACTTCCGCCTGAGCAACACGCAAGAGGTCGATACCTGGGCCGCGTTCGGCAGCCTTGATTTCAAGCTGACCGACACGCTGACCGTCCAGGGATCGCTGCGCTACACCGACGAAAAGCGTGTGTTCCGCGGCTGTACCTTCGATACCGACGGATCATCGTACCAGGTGTTCAACGTGCTTGGCTCATTCGTGGGCATTCCACCCGTCACGGGCCCCGGACAATGCGGTACGATCGATGCTGCCAACGCGCAGCGCCTCCCGATCTATGAGATTCCGCTGCACGAGGACAATCTGTCGTGGCGCGTCGGCCTGAGCTGGAAGCCCGGCGAAGACTCGCTGCTCTACGCGAACGTCACCCAGGGCTATAAGGGCGGCAGCTTCCCGACTATCTCGGCTTCCGACGTGTCCGTGCTCGACCCGGCGCGGCAGGAAGCGCTGCTCGCCTATGAGGCGGGGTTCCGTACCGCGCTCGTCGGACAGGCGGTCCAGCTGTCGGGCGCGGTCTTCTATTATGACTATAGCGACAAGCAGGTACTCGGGCTGCTCCAAACGATCTTCGGCAACCTGCCGAAGCTGGTCAACATCCCGAAATCCGAAGTGACCGGCGCCGAGCTCGAGCTGACGCTGCGCCCGGCGGCTGGCCTCAGGATCACGACGGGCCTCACCTATGTCGATTCGAAGGTGACAAGCTCGCTAATCCTCAGCAACCCGTCGGGCCAGCTTGCCGACATTCGCGGCGAATCCTTCCCAAATACACCGAAGTGGCAGACGAACGCGGACATCCAGTATGACTTCCCACTGTCGGGATCGCTGAACGGCTTCGTCGGCGCGAACGGGCGCTATCGCACCAAAGCGCAAGCCGGGTTCGGGCGGCTCCCCCAATTCATCCTCAAGGATTATGGTACGCTCGACCTGCGCGCCGGCATCGAAGCTGCCGACGGACGCTGGAAAGCCGAGATCTGGGGGCGCAACGTCACCAACACGCTCTACTGGAACAACATCGCCAAGCTCACCGATACTTATTCACGCACGACGGGGATGCCAGTCACTTACGGCTTCCGGCTCGGGTTCAAGATCTGAGCCGTCGATTCTCCGGCCGGGCCAAGGTCCGGCCGGTGGCAAGGAAAGAAGGAATGTCCGCGTGACCGATATTTCGCCAAAAGCCGGAATCATCGTTGAAGGATCGGCGCGCGTATCGGAAGCAGATCGCGATGCCTATCTCGCGCTGGTGCGCGAGGTGGTCGCCCAGTCGGTCACGCGCGCAGGCTGTCTGAAATTCAGCGTCGCCGAGGATATCATCGAGCGCAATCTGTTCCACCTGACCGAGCTCTGGACCGATATGGCTTCGCTCGATGCCAGCCGCTACGGGGCCGAAAATATGGCGATGCTGCAGCGGTTCGCGGGACTGGATATCTCCGGCCGCGCCGTGCTCGTCTATGGCGTCGCCTCGGCAGTTCCCGGATGAGCGGCGCCAAAGCAGTCGAGCCTCAAGGCCATTGGGTGCTCTGCGTCACCTTTTCGATCAGGCCCGAGCATGCCGACGAGTTCGTGACGATCGTGTCGGAGGTGATCGACCGGATGCGCCACGAGGCAAATTTCGTCTCGACGACGCTTTGTCGCGACCCTGCTGTCTCCGGCCGTTTCTACCTCTTCGAAACATGGAAGAGCCGCGCCCGCTTTCTCGCCGAAGATCTCTCCCGCGATTATCGGGAACCCTATTCGGCGCGGCTGGCCGAAATCCAGGCGGAGGAACGGCAGTTCGCGGAGTGGGAGCAGATCCGGGCCGACTACAGCCTGTCGGTCCGATAGGAGCCAGACATGGCGCGACTGGACGGAAAAACCGCTTTTATCACCGGCGCGGCCAATGGGATGGGCCGCGCCCAAGCGCTGTCGTTCGCCGTATCTGGCGCGAAGGTCATCGTGGCGGATATTGCGGATGAAGGCGCCACTGTCGCGGTCGAGATCGGCAAAGATGCGCGATATATAGCGCACGACGTCACCTCGGAGGAGAGCTGGCTGAGCGCGATCGCCCAGACCGAGAGTGCCTTTGGCCCGATTGACATATTGGTGAACAATGCCGGTGCCTTCGTGCACGCCGCGCTTGCCGAAGGCACCGTCGAGGAGTTCGACCGGGTGACACGGGTCAACCAGCTCGGCGTGCTGCTCGGCATGAAATGCGCCGCCCCGTCGATGCAGAAGGCGGGCGGCGGTGCGATCGTCAACATCGCGTCGCTCGCGGCCTTTCGGCCGGCGCCGAACCAGGCCATCTATTCGGCGTCGAAATGGGCGGTCCGTGGCCTGTCGCGCGTCGCCGTCGTCGAGCTCGCCCAATTGGGCATCCGCGTCAACTCGGTATACCCGGGGCCGGTCGATACCCGGCTATTCGCTCTCAACCCGACGGAATTTAAGGCGATGCTGGCCGAACTCACCCCGCTGAAGCGCCTCGCCCAGCCCGACGACATTGCCAGGGTCGTGCGCTTTCTCGCATCGGACGATGCTGCCTTCGTCACTGGCGCCGAGCTGGTGGTGGACGGCGGCCTCGGCTGCACCTAGCAGTGGAGTCAGGGAGACAGCGATGCCCTTCTCAATCGACAATGCGGTCCGTCCGCTCGAACCGCTGGTCGCAGTGGACGATAGGCCGCTGCTGCTCAAGGGCGGCACCATCATCAGCATGGACGAACAGGTCGGCGATCTTGCCGAAGGCGACATATTGATCGAAGGCAGCCGCATCGCCGCGATCGGTGCATCGCTGCGCTGCGACGACGCCGAGATCGTCGATGTCAGCGGCATGATCCTGATCCCCGGCTTCGTCGACTGCCATCGTCACGCCTGGGAAGCGCCGCTGCGCCATCTCAACCCCAACTCGTCGAACCTCCTCGACTATTGCTGCGCGACGCATTTCACCTTCGGGCCGCATTACCGCCCGATCGACATCTATGCCGGAACGCTCCTTACCGCGATCTCGGGCATCGACACCGGCATCACCACCTTCATCGACAATTGTCACAACGCCCGCAGCGACGATCATGCTGCTGCCGGACTTGCCGCCTGGCAGCATTCGGGCGTCCGCGCCCTCTTTGCGCCGGGGCCCCCGCTTACCGGCGCATGGGACGAGGCCGGGTGGCCCGCGCACCGCCTAGCCGAGCTCGCCACGCGCCTCGGTCCCGAGACGCCGGAGCGCCTCGTCGAGCTCGGACTCATGGCGCAATTGCTACCCGACGTCTGGGCGCAGGCCCGCGCGATGGGTCTTCCGATCGTAAGCGAAATCCCGGCGCCGGAGCTGGCGGATGCCATCCGGAAGCTGGCGGCGGACGGAGAGCTTGGCCCTGACAATATTTTCAACCACATCACCGCGCTTCCCGCCGATGTGCTTGCGCTGCTTTGCGAGGCAGGCGTCCGGACCAATGTCTGTCCGCGCTCCGACGCGCAATACGGCATCGGCGACGGCGGCATGAGGGCTTTCCAAGCCGCGCTCGATGCGGGTCTCGAGCCGGGCTTCAGCATCGACAATGAGACATCCTACAGCGGCGACATGTTCGGCGAGATGCGCACGGAATTCTTTCTCCAGCGCGCGATGGCCCAGCGCGACCGTTTTGGCGGAGCGAAGGGCGTACCACCCTTGACCATCCGCCAGGTGCTGAAGGCCGCAACGATCGACGGGGCGCGCTGCGCAGGCCTTGACGACCGGTGCGGATCGCTTGTCCCGGGGAAACAGGCCGATCTGATCATGATCCGGGCCACCGATATCAATCTCCATCCCGTCAGCAACGCTTTCGGCGCCGTCGTGCAGGGCGCCGACCGGGGCAACATCGACAGCGTCCTCATCGGCGGACGTTTTTGCAAACGTCATGGACAGATTCGTGGCCTCGATCAGGGAAAGCTGATGTCGCTGGTCACCGCGACCCAAACATATTTGTTCGCAGCGCACGGCTATAAGCCCGACCTCTTCTGCGACACGCACGACAGTCTGGGACGGGAATTTCCAGAACTCACCCGCTTCTGGAATTAGACCGAGTTGTCCTCGACGGTGGCAGGCCGACGGCGACCCTCCGATCACCCGTTAACTTTCCGTGGGCAAAACCCGCGAAAGCCACTCGGATTTCCAGTCGATCAGCATCTTCATTGCGCTTTCGACTCGCTCCGGTGTTTTTGAAAAGAGCAGTTGGATCGATAATCCACGCATTGCGCCGAGAACCACGTCGATCATTTGCTTCAAAGCTTGGCGATCCGTCAGCCCGATTTCCTGAGCCATGTCCCACATCGAGTCTTCGTGAAATTGCTCGATCTTACTGCCGACGTCGAGAAAGCGGCGGCCCAGTTCCGGATCGCTTCGAGTGGCCATGAGGATTTCCAGCAACGCCATTCCCGTTGGCTCGCGCAACGCACGCCAGGCGATCTCGGTGATGCCGATAAACCGGTCCCGCGGATCTTCTATCAAGGCAAGCTCCGCGGTGTAGCGAGCCGTCTGCAGATCGAAGATATGCATCGCAGCAGCCAGCATCAAGTCCACCTTGGTAGGAAAATGGTGGAGCATGGTCCCCGTACTCAACTTGGTACGGCGCAGGATTTCCGTCGTGCTCGCCGCGGCGTAGCCCCGGTCGTGCAGCGCTGAAATCGCGCCTTCGATAAGGCGGAGCCGCGTGGTCGCCGTACGGACCGATTGCGGAATGCGCTGTTTCGCCGGCGCTGATCCGCGTGGTGTCTGCCTTATGCTCATCCCCGTGTCGCTATCATCCCGGGCTGACGCCTCCAAATTCAAAAACAGTGAACCTTGATGGTTAGTGGATAAACGTGGATAGGTTGCGCCGATAACAGATCAATCGGAGGAGAGGACGATGACAGAATTCCGGGTTCGCCCGTCGGCCGTGGCGATAGCGATCGCACTGGCCTGGACCTCCAGCGCAAGAACCCCCGGTCGAAGCGCGAGGATCGCAGGGCATTGGTCCAACTACTGAGCCCGGTGAATCCCCGGACTTGCAACCTGATCCTGCCGCCGACGCGATCGACACCGCGGATATCATCGTGACCGGGTCGCGCATTGCGAACAGCGGCTTCCAGCAGCCTACGCCGGTTACGGTGGTCGGCGATACGGAGATCAAGCGACAGGCCGCCCCCACCATCGCGCAATATCTCAACCAGCTCCCCTCTTTCGGGGTCACCACGTCGGCCAAGAATCCCGCGATCCAAGTCGCCGGCGGCGGCACTGAATTTCTCAACCTGCGCAATCTTGGCCCGACCCGCACGCTCGTGCTGCTCGACAATAGACGCGTGGTCGAGGCGACTTCGGGCGGAGGGGTGGACACCGTCACCTTGCCATTGGGTCTCATCAAGCGTGTGGAGGTCGTGACGGGCGGCGCTTCCGCCGCCTGGGGTTCGGACGCCGTCGCCGGCGTTGTCAACTTTATCCTCGATCGAAACTACGAAGGCATCGGGATCAACGGCGAAACCGGCTTCACGCAGCGCGGCGATGCCGGTTACGTCAAGGCCAATCTGACCGCGGGAACAGGCTTCGCGTCAGGCAAGGGCCACCTGGTAGCTGAGTTCGATTATTTCAACCAGTCGGATGGCGTCGATCTTCGCTCGCGAGACTGGTTCAAGAGCCGCGCGGTGGTGAACAATCCGGCTTTCGTAGCCGGAAACGGCCAACCGCGCCAGATTACCGTGAGCAATGTCGGCACGGCGAATATTTCACCTGGCGGGGTAATCACCTCGGGTCCGCTGCGCGGGACGCAGTTCGTCGGGCCGGACGGAACCCCGGCCCCTTATGATTTCGGCAACCAATCCGGCCTGGTCCAGTACGGCGGCGACGTCGATCAATCGATTGGCCTCGCGCGTTCGATCTCGACGCCGCTTAACTACGCCAACGCGTTCGCACACCTCGACTATGAACTGAGTCCCAACCTTACGGCCTACGTCGAGGGCTTTTATGGAAAGTCGAACTATAACGAGGATGGGTACCTGTATTTTACGCGGCCAGGGAACCTGTCGATCAGCGTAGACAATCCCTTTCTCGACCCTGCTGTAAGGACTCAACTTGTGGATGCAGGCCAGACCTCGTTCAACCTCGGCAAGAATGCGGTCAACATGGGGCCGCCGACGTCCCGCAACTCGCGCGACGTGTGGCGCGCGGTCGTGGGCGTCGACGGGCGATTGGGCTCCACGTGGCAGTGGCACGCTTATTACACGCACGGGGAGGTGAAATCCAAGCTCTACGCCGACAACGACACGATCATCGCCAATTTCCTGAAGGCGGTCGATGCTGTTCGCGATCCAGACACCGGCAGTATCGTGTGCCGATCGACGCTGACGGCCCCGACCAACGGATGCGTTCCCTATGACCCGTTCGGCACGGGCCCCGTTTCGGCGGAGACTATAGCCTATACGCACGGCACTGCCTTCCAGCGTTCAGTGGTGAAGCTCGACGTCATCTCGATCGATGCCTCGGGCACGCTGTTGACGCTGCCGGCCGGCGATCTTTCGCTGGCCGTCGGCGCGGACTACATCAAAAACCAGGCGTTCGCGACGCAAGACGATCTTTCGCTGGCCCGAGCTTATGCGGTGCAGAATTTCCAGCCCTTCTCGGGCCAACGCGACGTCAAGGAAGCATTTGCGGAAGTCGCGGTGCCAATCGTACGCGACGTGCCGCTGTTGCAGAAGCTCGATCTCAACGCTGCGGCACGCGTCACCGATTACAGCACCAGCGGCACGGTAATGACGTGGAAAGTGGGCCTGACCGACCAGGTATTTGACAGCCTGCGCATCCGCGGGACGATTTCGCGCGACATTCGCGCGCCGACGCTGGACGATCTCTTTTCGGGCGGCGTCATCCGGCAGCAGCCGGTGTTCGATTCGGTCACCAATCAGACCTATCAGCAATTCACCAACCAGGCCGGCAATCCCGCGCTCGAACCCGAGCGTGCCGACACGATCACAGCGGGCGTCGTCTACTCTCCCGACTTCGTTCCTGGTCTGCAGCTCTCGGTCGATTATTACCAGATTGCTGTCAAAGGGGCGATCGCTTCACTGACCGCGGCGCAGGAACTAGCGCTCTGCAACGCGGGACAGACCTTTTACTGCCAGTATATCAACCGCGACGCCAATCAGGCGATCGTGTCCATCGACACCGTTCCGGTCAATGTCTCCAGCTTGAAGATCCGGGGCTGGGATTTCGAGCTGGCCTATGCCCACCAACTTGGGGCCGGGCTCTTCCTCGTGAACGGGGGATGAGGGAAATTGGGTTAGACTTGTCATAGGAAGGACAAGTCTGATGAAGAAGAAGGCTGATCAGGGAATCGA
>NZ_FUYP01000075.1 GCF_900168005.1 Sphingopyxis flava | reverse complement strand
TCGATTCCCTGATCAGCCTTCTTCTTCATCAGACTTGTCCTTCCTATGACAAGTCTAACCCAATTTCCCTCATCCCCCGTTCACGAGGAAGAGCCCAAAATCAGTGGATTACGGGGCCACCACCAAAAGCGGATTGGCCCCGAAATTCATTGGTGTCCACCTGGTGTCCACCGATTTGCTGCCGTGGACACCCTGACCCGCAGACGGCCCTGCGCGTCCCAACCAAATTTTCTTGTCCGCCGTGGGATGCTTGATGCCGGTATCTGGGAATCGCGGGCGAGGCGTCGTTCCCTGCGACGCGGCGCTCCTGCCCGATCGTCCGGCGATCAGGCCGGCAGGAAGGGGATGGCGGCGGGCGCTACGACCAGCGCGCCACTCGCCGGATCGGGCACGAGGATCGGCACCGCCGGATAGAGCGCGGGCCAGGTCGAATAGTTGGCGACCCATGCGGCCGCACTCGGCGACAGCCAGCCCGTCACCGTGGTAATGCTCGCATAGCGTTGGGCGAGTGGCAGGGCGATGATCGGCTCATAGTGAGCGATCCGGTTGCGCAGCAACCGCAGCTCGCGCAGCTCCTGCGCGATCGTCCCGCGCTGGACGCCCTTGGCTTGGAAGATCGGTCGTAGCGTCTGCCAGAGATGGTGCGCTTGACGGCCGAACAGCGACGACCAGAAGCCGAAATTGAGTTCGGCGATGATCTGCGAGCGCGTTACCGCCTTGCCCGCCTGCTGGAGCGTCTGGCGTGCTTTGGCGATGCACCCGGCCTGATAGCCGGTGGTCAGCACCGCAGGATTGTCGAACCAGTTGAGTCCATGCCGCTGGATAAGAACCTTGTCGGTCATGTTCCGCAGCGCGACTTCCTGCATGTGCAGCGGCCCGTAAAGCGCCGCTGAAAGCTGGACATTATAGGTGTAGAGTCGCTCGGCAAGCGCCTGATCCCCGCCTGCCCAATTCAGATAAGTGTCGAATCGTTCGGCAGACAGGGCATCGGTCAGTGTAGGCACGCCGCGGCTTATCCCTTGATTTTTCCGCCCCGATCGACTACATGGAGCCCGTATCCCCCGGTGGTCCCTGCCTCGCATACCGCCGGGGCACTTTATTTCTAGCCATAGCCGATAGCCTTCGCAACGCGCTTGCCGTGCGGGCGCATCCGACCGTCATGCGAACAGGCCCGGTAGCTCAGGCAGGAGCTCGCGGCTTCCTACACGCGCGGCAGCAGCCGCCACTGTCACCCACCTTCTACGCAAAGACTATCATGGCACGTCTCGCCCTTGCCATTGCCAAGAACACGCTGCTTGGTCGGCGGGTCGTCGCGCACGGCGGTGCGATCCAGGGACGAATGCTGGAGATGACGCTCAAGCGCGGCATCCCCGTATTCGGCGGCTTCGCTGCAGACCGGTTGATCGAGGAAGATGGCCAGATCGTCGCCGTCAGCGGCATGTTCCGCGGCGAGCGCACGACGGTGCGCAGCCGTTTCGGCGTGCTGATGAATGTCGGCGGCTTTTCCCGCAACAATGCCATGCGGCAGAAATACCAGCGCCATCCGATCAGCGCCTCGTGGACCAATGCCAATCCGGGCGACACCGGCGAGATGATCGAAGAGATGATCCGCCACGGAGCCGATACCGAAAATCTCGACATGGCGGTCTGGGTGCCGACCTCGCTAAATCCCGACGGCACACTACCGGCTGGCGCCCAAGGCAAGGATGGCACGCCTTATCCGTTCATGCACGTGGGCGAGATCGCGGTTCCGCACTATATGTGGGTGGACAAGCACGGCAACCGGTTCGTCAACGAGGCCAGTTCCTATGTGGAACTCGGTGAAGCGATGTATCGGCATGATGCCGTACCGGCGTTCGCGGTGTTCGACGATCGGGCGATGCGCAACTACGCCTACGCTTCATTGATGCCGGGGATGAAGCCAGTGAAGAAATGGCTTGAGTCCGGCTTCCTGGTCAAAGCGGACACGATCGAGGAACTGGCGAAAAAGACGGGCATTGATCCCGCCGGCCTCGCCGCGCAGGTCGCGCGCTACAACCGCTTTGCCGAGACCGGCGTCGACGAGGAGTTCCACAAAGGCGAACGCCAGTACGATCGCTTCCGCGGCGACCCCACGCACAAGCCCAATCCATGTGTCGGCGCGATAGACAAGGCGCCTTTCTATGCCACCCGCATTTTTCCCGGCGATGTGGGAACCTTCGGCGGCGTGGTCACGGACGAACGGGCGCGGGTACTGCGCACCGACGGGTCGATCATCGAGGGGCTCTACGCCACAGGCAACTGCACTTCGTCCGTGATGGGACGGTCTTATCCCGGACCGGGCGCCAGCATCTCACCAGCTTTCACTTTCGGTTATATCGCGGCAAAGGACGCCGCAGCGAAGGCGCACAACACGGCGGCTTGAAGCCTCCAATCGATCACAGCTCAGGAAACGACAACCATCTCGCCTTGCAGCAGGATGGAGTCGTCACCTTTGGGCGGCAGCATCGCCCAAATGCCTCGCGCGGCCTCCTCCGGCGTCATCACCGCTTCGCGCGAGGCGAGCTGCTTGGCCATCTGCGGACCGAGCGGATAGACGTCGGCCGGGAGCTCGGCTTCCGCCCGCGTGGAGGGCGTATCGACGAAGCCCGGCCTGATGCCCACCACCCAGGTCTTCTTGCCGCGGCGCTTGAACTCCCGGCGGACTGTGCGCACCCACATCTCCACTGCAGCCTTCGCGGCACAATAGGCGGAATGCCCCTCGAACGGCGAACGGGCGCCGGCCGAGGTGATCATGGCGAGGCCGGATTCATAGCCTTCGCCGACAGCACTCAGGAACATGTCGCCCAGAATGAGCGGAGCAAGCGCATTGGCGACAAACTCCATCTGATAAGCCGCGCGATCCACTTCGGTCACATAGCCAAGGCCATGAACGATCGCATTGTGAATGAAGATAGCGCGCTTGCCCGTGAAATCGCGCAGCGTCTCACGGAAATGCTCGCCCACCGCCTCCCACGTCGATGGCTCGGTCAGGTCGAAGTAGAGGGATTCCAGAGTCGAGTGCGGATAGAGGGAGAGGTTTATCACCCTGGCGTTCTCGAACGGAACAGTTGCCGCCAAGCCGGATCCCAGCCCCTGGGTCGCCCCGCTGATCCAAACGATTGTATCTTGTGCCATGGGCGTACTCCTCTGATCTAAGATGTGCATATCCATTTCCTAGTATAGTGTCGGTTGCTCCCGCCGGTTCAAGATCACGAAGGTTCGGGCCTTATCAGTGCAAAAAGTCAGAAGATATGGAATATCGCGCCTCCCCGTCGCGGAGTCGTCAGTGTCGCCCGCTGCGCCGCGATGAACAGCTCATACCCGTTCATCGAACTTCTGACGCGAGAAGGTACGGATAGGCGGTGAGGGTTGTGAGCCGGCCCGTCTCGGTGGTGAGCCTGTTCCAAGCGCGGCAGGTGGCGTCGAGGACCGCGTCATAGTCGTCGAGGAGGCGGTGGGAGAGATAGCGCTCGCGCATGTAGAGCCAGATCCGCTCCACCGGATTCAACTCGGGTGCCTTGGCGGGCAGCGGCAGCAGGGTGATGTTCTCTGGCACCTGGAGCGCGCGGCTGTCATGCCAGCCGGCCTGATCAAGGAGGAGCGCGGCGTGCACGCCAGGGGCAAGCTGCTGGGAGAAGTGGGCGAGGAACACTTCCATCGTGCCAGTATCGGCCCGGGGCAGCACCAGCGCGAAGGCATCCTCGGTTCCAGGGCGGCTGGCGGCGAAGAGATAAAGGCTCGTGTAACGCTGGTCGACGACACCCGGCGGCCGCACCCCACGCTCGTACCAGATGCGGGTGGTCCGCCCTTTCTGTCCAACGCGCGCTTCGTCCTGGCACCAGAGCTCAAGGTGCTCGCCGGGATGCTCAGCCGCCAGCGTCGCGAGCGCCGTCGGCAGCTGATTTTTTGAACGCCGCCTGTGCGGCAGCATCGCCCTTGGGATGCGAAGGCCGCGTCTTCTGGCGCGACAGGTTCTGTAGCGCGACAAACTGGATGAGAAGTTGCGGCAATCAGGATGAGAAGATTCTGACCGCGACAGTTCCGTTTTGGTGTGTTTGATTGTCGCTGGC
>NZ_FUYP01000039.1 GCF_900168005.1 Sphingopyxis flava | reverse complement strand
TAATGAGTCATCGTGTAATTGTGGCTGCTTCCCTCGGACCTCGGTTGAGGCGCACACTTCTGGTTGTCGAATCCTGAAGGAAGGAAGCAGCCATGAAGCATTATGCCGGATTGGACCTGTCGATGGAAACCACGCAGGTCTGCATCGTTGACGAAAATGGCCGGAAGCTCGTGTCGGAGAAGGTCGAGAGTGCTCCGGAGGCTCTGGCCTCGATGCTCGAGCGACATGGCCCTATCGAGCGAGCGGTGATCGAAACAGGACGAATGTCGCCGGCGATCTGCCTTGGCCTGCGCGAACTGGGTGTCCCTGTGGTGTGCATCGATGCCCGCCAGGCACACCAAAGCCTCAAGGCCATGAAGGCGAACAAGACCGACCCTCACGATGCCGCCGGCCTCGCACAGTTGGCGCGCACCGGCTTCTACAAGGAGGTACACGTCAAATCCCCGGCGGCGCATGGCGTGCGCAGCGTGATAACCGCACGGAGCCATCTGGTCGAAGCGCGTGTCCGGCTCGACAACATGATCCGCGGTCTTTGCGCCACGTTCGGCTATCGCCCCGGTGTGGGCCAAGGAAAGGCATTCCTCGAAAGGATAATGCAGGCCGCGCACATCCCGGGCCTTGGCGACGCCATCACGTCTTTGCTGTCCGTGCGCGCGGCGTTGGTCGAGCAGATCAAGGAAATGGACCGGCGACTGCGCGTCATCGCCAGCCAATCGCAAGCCTGCGAAATCCTGATGAGCATACCGGGCGTCGGTGTGCAGACTTCCGCTGCCTTTGCTGCCGCCATCGATGAAGCCGGGCGCTTCCGACAATCGCGCAATGCTGGCGCCTACTTTGGCCTCGTACCCAGACGCCATCAGTCTGGCGAACTCGACTGGACGGGCAGGATCACCAAGCAAGGTGACGGAACGGTGCGCAAACTTCTCTACGAAGCCGCCAACTCGATCCTGACCCGGAGCAGGGAAACGTTCGCGCTGAAGACCTGGGCGATGAAAATCGCCAAGCGTCGAGGTCTGAAAAAGGCCCGCGTCGCCCTTGCCCGCCGCCTCGCAGTGATCATGCATGCCATGCTGCGCGACGGCACTTTGTTCCAAGCATGAGGTAGGGTAGAACCTGTTTGCCAGCGGTGAAGCGTCAAAGCTGATCCGAGGGCGGTGTCCCGCGAGGGAACGCAGGGACGAACGATCTGCGAAGGTTACCGGATAGGCCAACAAGCCCGCATCGAGTCAATGCAACGTTCGCCTCTGTGAGACCCGATACAGCACGACCAGGCTCCGGCTCGGTCAGTGCGGACAGATCCATGAAACCCTCAAGGGATCAACACCGCCTAGCTCTGCAATTACAGATCCGGACCCTAATGCGTTCTTTTCCGGGTTATCCAGCGGTGAGCGGGGTTCTCCTCAGGCTCGCTGTCCGCATCAGGGCCGATAGACGTGAAGAGCAGGACGCGCTGTGTTGGCATAGCGGTTGATCTCGCTATCAGGCGATTCGGTCGAGGAATCCCGGCATCGTGACTCGCTATAAGCTCGACCTACAGAAGGGGGTTCATGCATTGTCCTGCACGGTGACATTGGCGAGGCGGCCAGGGATCACGCCGTCCATGACTTCCCGGATTGAAATGCGATTACCCGCAACCCTGCGCAAAAGTCGCTCTCCAGACTTAGCCAAGGCAGGACGTCCATGCTGGAGAGCGAAATTGTCCCAGATCACGAGGTCGCCTTCCCGCCAGTGGTGGGTGTAGGTATCGGCCGGATCATATTGGTGTTGCATGACAAGATCGAAGAACGGAAGGCTTTCTCGTTCACCCAGTGTCCGGACATGACTGGTCATGCATTCCGAGTGCATCAAGACTTTCTCGCCGGTGCGCGGATGGCGGCGAAGCGCTGGGCTCGATGCGATGCTGAGCTGCTCGCGCGGAACATCATCAAAATGGGAGATCTGAAGACGTCGCGGCAGATCGGTGAATTCACCGCTGACGTCGACTGCCCAGCTTTGGCATTGAACCAGTTCCATCTCCTGGAGCCGAGCCTCCAATTCTGGCGGGAGCCGACGTGCCGCTGCAACGCTGTCGGTAAACATCGTCGGTTCGCCAATTTCGAGTTTCAGTGCGGCGAGCGATACGACCTGAATGGGGCCATGGCTCGAAAACAGATAATCGGAATGAAAGGGGAGCGCGGCACGGCCGGGAATGTAGGCATCCTTGCGAACCGTGCTGTTGATCGAAAAGAGCGCGTCGGTCGCCCCTTCGCGAACGGCCGGCTCGATGGCGTTAACCAGGGCGATGTGTGCATCGTTGCCGACATCGTTTCCACGCAACAGGATCAGCCGATGGAGGTCGAATAGGCGATTAAGCAGTTCGATATGCTCGGACGACAAGCCTTCACGCGGATTGAAGTCAAAAACTTCCACTCCGAACGGCGCATTCTCAATCGCTTCATAACGCATCCGCTATCTCCCGTGCCGATTTTTGTTTCATGACGGCCAAGCCGTGGCTGCTGGGGAAGAACGGTCGCAACTGCTCGATCTACTCATCAATCAGCCAATACCGGCCGCTCATTCCGGTCTGCTTGCAGAGCCTGATGCTTACATCAATCGGTCCCGACCTTGGCAAAAAGTTCGAGGGATGGGCGCGCTGTGGGGATCGCGCTTTGACCGCCATCGGCGGTGATAGCCTGGCCAGTTACCCATGCCGAATCATCGCTTGCTAGGAAAGTGGCCACCGCTGCAAGGTCTTCAGGTCTGCCGACCTTGGGCAAAAGGGCCACGCCGTCAAGATGTCTGATCGCCGTCTCTTCGCTGCCAAAGGCCGCCCGGATCGCCTCGGTCAGGGTCCAGCCGGGATGAAGTGTGTTTACTCGGATGTTGTCTTTACCGACCGCAACGGCAACAGATTGGCTTAGATTCTCGATGGCTGCCTTGGCCGCGCAATAGGCGTGAATGCCAGGTTCCGCGCGACCTTCACGCCCACCGACAGAGCCGGTGCTGATGATCGATCCCCCGCCGCCTTGGCGCATCGCGGGGATGGCGTGCTTCATGCCGAAAAAGACACTGCGCAGGCAGAGCGCAAAGGTACGGTCCCAGGCATCGGCGGTCACGTCCTCTAGCGGCCCCATGGATGCATCGGCCCCAAAGTTGTTAAATTGTATATCGAGTTGGCCAAATTCGCTCATCGCGAAATCGACCGCCCCCTTGATGTCGTCTTCCTCAAGGATATCGACTTTCCGGAAAGCCACCTTGCCGGGCCCCCCGTCTAGTTCGGATACCAGCGCCTGACCGGCATCGGCATTGATGTCGGCACAGATGACGGTCGCCCCTTCAACGGCAAAGCGGCGAACCGTGGCGCGACCTATGCCCGACGCTCCTGCGGTGACGATGGCTACCTTTCCAGCCAATCGGCCTTGCGAATTCGGCATGTGTTGTCCTTTCCCGTTGCGCCGATTTCCCTGCTCTGAACGGCAGCTTCCGGCGCGTGATCTTGTCGTCTGCGAAGGTGATCAGGCGAGTGCCTCTTCGAACAGGCTCGCCATCTGTGTCCATGATCGCCGGTCTGCCCGTGCATCGTAGCGAAGCATGTCAGGCTGCCCTTTCTCGGCGGCGTCGGGATTGGAAAAGCTGTGGACCACGCCGCCGTAGAGGGTCATTTCCCAGTCGACTCCCGCCTCGGTAAGGGGCCGAGCGAAGCTTTCCTGCACTTCAGGCGGGTTGCCCGGATCGTCCGCGCCAAGAAGCGCCATGATCCGCCCTTTGATGCCGCTTGCGCCACCGTCAAGCGATGGGAACTGAAGGCGGCTATGAATGCCGACCGCTGCCCTGATGTCGGCGCAGGCGGCAAGCTCGAACGCCATCGTGCCGCCGAAACAATAGCCTACGGCGGCGATCCGCGTTGTATCGACGCCAGGTTGCGCGCGCAAAGCGACAAGCGCGCTGGTCACGCGGCAGCGTAGCGCTGCAGCGTCGCTCGCTAGAGCCTCGACCGCGGGCGTCACGTCGGCAAGTCCAGGCAACTCCCGACGGTCTCCCCACAAATCGCAGGCGAGCGCTACATAGCCCAGTTCGTTCGCGATCCGCGCCGCCTTGCCCGTCGCGTGGCTGCTGAAACCAAAAGCCTCTGGGAAAACCAGCACGCCCGGAGCAATGCCCTCCTGCGAAGGACGATGAAGGCTGCCAACCATCGACAGGCCGCCTGCGTCGTAACGCAGATCCTGACCGGCCATCATGCCGCTTCTGCCAGGAATACGACGCCGTCATGCGCCATTCGTTCGATCTCTCGATCGTCGAACCCTACTTCGCGTAGCAAGGCGGCCGTGTGCTCGCCTCTTGCCGAAGGCACACCCGAACGATTGCCCCCGCGTGAAAAACGCACGCGCGGCTTTAGCATCCAGTAAGAGCCGTATGCCGGGTGCTCACCTTCCTCCAACATACCGTGTCGTGCCAGAAATTCCTCGAACAGGCCCGCGGCCTCGGCGGCGGGAACGCCGGCGGAAGCGAGACTCTTTTCCCAGTGACTTGCGTCACCGGCCTTAAAGATGCCTTCGAGAAAGCGAGTCAGGATCTCGTCGTTCGCCTTGCGCGCGGCAGGGGTGGCGAAGCGTTCGTCATCTACCCATTCGGGATGCCCGACCGCATCGGCCAGTCGCTCCCACTCGCCAGGCCGGATGACGTTGAGCAGCAGCCAGCCATCTCGCGTCTGATAATATCGCTGGAACGCGCTCAACCCCAGCTGTTCGTGATCGAGCATAGGCAATGGCTCGGCATCTTCCACGAGTGTAAGCCTCTCGCTGTAGATGTAGCCGCCGCTGGTCAGCATGGTTGTTTCCTGGCTCTGCCCGATACCGAAGCGCGCACGGGCCAGCAAGCCCATGGCCAATGCCACTCCGGCTCCCAACCCCGAGATCGGATCGGGATAGGAATCGTCGATTGGCACATTATCCTTGCCACCTTGCAGGATGCCGCCACCGTTAAGGGCGTTGGGGGTCGAATGAAACGCGGGGCGCATCCGCTCTGGGCCGTTTGAGCCATAGGAAGCCCCATAGTGATAGACGATCTGGGGGTTGATTGCGCGCACCGTGGCATAATCGACGCCGAGCCGTTCGGGCGCGCCGGGGCGGAAATTGTGCAGGATCGCGTCGGCCCGCGCGACCAACCGGCGGAACACTTCGGCCGAGGCGGGTTGCTTGAGATCCAGCGCGATGCTTTCCTTACCGCGAACGATGTGCACGAATTCCAGGCCCGAGGAGCGGAACGGATCGCCTGTAGGCGGTTCGATCTTGATAACGCGGGCACCCATTTCGGCCAGCGTCGTTGCGGCCAGCGGCGCCGCCAGGAAATAGGCTAGTTCGAGTATCGTTATCCCCTCGAGCGGAGGCCGCTGCGCCGCGTCGTGATCGGGCGCCGTCGGGCGCGGCTTGTCGTGCATCTCGCCGATGACCTCCTGGTGCTCGCCCAACGCCGGTGCACTCTGGCCAATGACGGAGGGTGTCCGGTCGAAGAGAACAAGCGGACCAAGCTGCTTTACGATCCCGTGTTGTGGATCGCTGATGCTGACGATGCGGCCGTTTTCGATCATTTGCGGGTGATCAAGAAATTCCTCGGGGTGCAGGAAGGGATCGGCACCGACATCGTATTGGGTGGTGAAAAGGTCCATCCATTCGGCCATCGTCCGGGTCAGCATGCGCGCGCGGATGAGGTCTTCCAGCGCGTCTGCGGCCTCGAAACTCTCGAGTTGCAGCGGCGCACCGCGAAACCGTTCGTCTTGATAGATATACATCAAGTCGAGCGCCTCCATCCAGTTACGAAAATGACGTGGCATACGCGCGCACATCTGGATGAAGCGGCCATCGGCGCATTCGGCGGTGAGGAAGGTATTGCGGATGCATCGGATCAGCAGGCTCGCCCCGCCGCCGCGATGCTGGACTGAGACGATCTTGTCGCCGTCACGCTCGTAGGCGAGCCGCATCGTGGCGGCGCTTGTCCCGTCTATCAGGCTGGTCGTCACCTCCTGCCCCAATTGGGTCTTTTCGCGCGCGATCAGCGCCGCACAAATGCCCTGCACCGCCAGAAAGGCGGCACCGCATTCGTTGATCGGTGCGCAGATGTAAGTTGGGCGGTTTTCGAAATGCGCCCCCGATAGCAGGTCGTTGCCGTTACACCGACCACTCTTGGCGATCACCACCGCCTCGCTCTGGTCGAGATATTCGAAACCGCTGATGAGGCCGAAGGACGAGATTGAGCAGTGGACCAGGCCGGGATTAGCCGTCGCCTGGGACTGATAGTCCAGCCCGAGGGATCGCGCTTCGCCCGGACGGAATCCCTCGATGACGATATCGGCGCTACGGATCATCGCCGCCGCCGCTTCTCGATTGGCATCGATCGCAAGGTCGAGCACCACGCTCTTCTTGCCTCGGTTCCACATCAGGAAGGCTGGCTTTTCGCGTGTCCAAGCTCCTTCAGGCGGCTCGACCTTGATAACCTCGGCCCCATTGTCGGCTAACAGCATGCCGGCCATCTCGGTCGCCATGCCGGCCCCGAATTCGATGACCCGAAGGCCGCTGAAAATTTGTTCAGTCATGCTGTGATGCTCCGATGGCGATGGAATTGGCTGCGCGCCGCGCGCAGGGGTGCTGGACTGGCGGCGGCTCACCTTGCAAGAACGGCAAAATCAGTTTTGACGGGGATGCGCGGTCATGGTGCAGGCGCAGGCGCCGTGGCGGATCGCGCCGCAGGCCATCCCATACGCCGCCGTCGGCGCCGGTGATGGCAAGGCGCAGGCATTCGCCGGCCCGGACTTGCACGGCTGTAGGCAGCATCCCGATCCGCAGCTTCGTCGGCCGGTCCGGCGTGAGCGGCTCTGTCCCATCATGGCGGCATGAGGCACGCATCATCCCTTCGGTCAGCGTACGCGATGCGCCGTCCGGCTCGACGACCTGCAGATACGCGAACACGTCGGCATCTGGCGCATCTGCGCAGAGCCAAAGGTCGAGCGTCGGGGCGCCGACGATTTCAGCATCTTCGGTAAAAGGCTGCGTGGTAAAGGTCGCAGCCCGCGCGTCGAAAGCGCGAAAATCAGCCTCGCCGCGATCCATGCTATAACGCGTCGCAAATGGCGCGGTCGTGACCGTCTGATCCACGACATAATCGGTATGCCCGGATCCCGGCCCCTCGCATAGCAGGCCCCCGCTCGACATCGCGAGTTCAGCGTAACCGTCGATGGTAGGCGGCCAGTGCGCGGCCTCGCGCCAGGCATGGTCTCCCGATGTCCGAAGCATGACGTAGCGGACAGCGGGTTCGGACGAGTAGCCGTCATCCTCACCCTTCAACCAGAAGTCGTACCAGCGACGCAGGGCCCCTGCGATGTCGAGGCCCGGCGTATCCAAACGCTCCTGCGCCTCATGGGTCCACGGCCCCATGACGAGGCGAGAAGGATTGGTGTCGCGCAGCATGGCATAAAGCTTCAGCGTCTCATCCGGGAACAGGTCGCGCCAGCTGCCCCAGTGGAAGACGGCGATTCCAGATGCGGCAATGGCTGGCCATGGCGATACCGCCGGCTCTTTTTGGCGCCGATCCTCGGCTTTGGGGGTTTCCGCTACTAACTCCTGCAGGGAAGCGCGTTGTGCCCGATGTTCCTCGACTGCGGCGGCCAGCATCATGCCGTCTTCGTCTTCGTCCACTGGAGCGGCGGGACGCTCGACGTTCAGCCGCTGCATGATAGTGTCGCGCCGGTCCCGAAAGCGGACGTTCTGGATGCCATTTATTTTCATCAACCCGCGGTTGCTGTTCGCCGTTACTTGCTGTGGCACTATGCAGCGCAGGCCTGGCGGGCGCGACATCGCCGCAGCGATCTGCGTTCCTGCTACGTAGGAGACGCCGTACATGCCGATCGCGCCATTGCACCATGGCCGCGCGTTCAACCATGTCGCAACCTCATGCAGATCGTCGCGGAACACCTTATCGGTCGGCGCGTCGGTTCCGTTCATAACGCCAAATGAAGCCCCACTGCCCCGCATGTCGAGCACGGCAATCACATAGCCGGCATGAAGCAGCGTGCGCAGCACCGGGATGCGCGCCAAGATCGTTTCGATCTGCCCGGATGCCGTGATCCGCGCCCTCTGATATTTGGTGGCGATCCAGATCACAGGACGTGGATCGTCATGGACAATGCCGCCTGCGGCGGGCCGAAGAATATCGATCGCAAGCCGAATACCATCACGCATGCCAAGGTAGCAAGACGTGCGCACATGGTCCGTCCTCAGGAATGCATGAGCGCTCATCGGTCCCAATTCATCTCCTCTCTCGCGCAGCAATATTCATTGCCGGTCGCCTCGCTCGCGAGGGCGCCTTGCTCCAAGCTATTTATACGTCGTAGTAAATATATGGCAACGCTGAAGTGACGACGCCCGCCCTGAGCGTCGATCGGTTTATCGCAACGCGGCAAAACCGCTTTGCTTGTAATCGGCCAGCAGCTTGCGTGCCCATGCCATGTCGTCAGCCATGACACGGGGTCGCATGCCTTCCAGATCGATGTCGTAGACCCGGGCCGCGTTGCCGCCCAGTATCTTGGCTTTGATCGTGGGCGTCAGCTTGGGGTAGCCGTATTGCTCGCACAGTTCCTCGGGGATCTGGAAACTGCGAAAAGCATTAATGAGAGGCTGTTGCGAGCCATACCAGATACTATCGCTGCCCCATACGACGTTGTCTTCACCAAAATATTTCAGCAACTTGCCCAAAACATGCGCGGCCTCCATCGGCCTGCGCAGCACGGCGAACCAGGTCGTGCCCAGTTCGGCGAACACGTTCTGGCTCGGGATTACACCAGCCTTGAGACACGAATGGATGAGACGGTTAATACCCTGATTTGCGGTTTCCTCGGTATAGGGACCTTCAGGTGCCGCGCCCCAGTGGACGAATTCGTAACCCGAGTGATAGACTAGGAACTGCAGGTCGGGAAACGCCTTTGCTGCAGGGCCGATGTCGCGCGGCGACCCGTTGTCGACCATGACACTGATGCCCTTGTGGGCGCAAATCCGTTTGACGCCGCATTTGCGCGCCTGCTCGAGGAACGGGTGGCCATATTCCTCATCGTCAAGCATCCAGCCCCGTTCGAACCCGTCGACACCCCAGCGGCCGGGGGTGTAAACCTTCCAGGCCGCTGGTTTGAATTCCTCGGCCCAGTACGGCATCGCGGCCAGTTCTTCCTTGAGGTCGGCGTGGACGACGCTGTGCTGAAGAAGCCGTCCAGAGCCTGCGAAACCATCGACTAGGGCGCGTGTCGCAGCCATCTCGTCGTTGAACAGGTGACGCGAATCGTCGAGGCCGTTGCCCGATGTTAGGATGGCTACGGCGACCTCTGACTCTAAGAAGACATTGGTGATGTAGGTCGCCAGATCGAACTTCACGATATCGTCCATTTCGCTCCACCATTGCGGCATGGTGGCGCGATAAAGGTCGTGCAGATGCTCTACAGGCGTCACGCGCTGGCAGTGCGGGGCCATGAAATGGGTCTGCACATCGAACACGAGCCCTTCGCCTGAAAAGGCGACGGCGGCAGTCAGGTCATCGACGATTGCATCGCGATCAACATCGAAGAAGCGATGGCCATACTCTTCATTGAGAGCGATCAGACCAGCAGCCGTTGCGCTCGCCTGGTGCAACTGCTGCGGACGCAGCCGATAGCGTTCGGCCAGATGCTGCTGCGTCTCAAGCGTGCGGGCGATGACCCTGTCGTCGGTCTTGGTCAGCGGTGCCGGCGTATACTCGTCACTGCTCAATTGCTGCAGGAAGTTCGGCAGGTCATTGTTCATGTTCGATCTCTCCTCAGGCCAGACCCCGCCTTACGGCGCCGGATCCGGATATTTACGCACCCGCCCCCTTCGGCAGGCCTGCCGGCTTGTCGCCACCTCCAGCCCTGCGAACGCGTGCCGCCGCGCCATATCACAGAAACGGCGTTCCGAACCCGACGCGACCACTGAAAACGGATTGGTTGGAGACAGGAAGGAACTCCGCGGTATGAAAAATCCTGACTTGCCCCTCTCTGCTACGCTCACGCACGACCCAGCGCAGTTCGGCGAAAACGTACCAGTCGCCGGTCACGATATTGGCGATGTCGAGTTCAAGGACATCGAATGTTTCTGCAAAGCGGACGAGATGAGCACGCAATGCGGGCGCCCCGGCAAGGCCGAGGAGGCATGCATCATCGCCATCAACCTGGTTGCGGATTGCACATTGCGGATCGTCACACATTGTGGCGAGCACTGCGTCGGGATCGCCTTGACGCAAACCTTCCATCAGGCGGCGAAACAACGCGAGGTTCGCCGCCTTGCTGCGCGGAACAGATGCGTCGCATACAGTTGACGCATCTTCGCCTACGCGCGCGGTGTAGCCGGGCAGCTCGGGATAGCGGCTCCACCCCATCTCTCCCTGGATGCCGTCCCCCTTGTCAGGCGCGGTCTGGAAAAATGTGATCGAATGCCCCTCGACCTTTTCGCCGGTCAGAAGGTCGTTATAATGCTCTACCCCTTCAAAGAAAACGTACCATGGTTTGCGTAGTTCGACGAAGGCTTCCCATCTGATGTGATTGCGCACCGAATAGTTCAGCCGGTAATGCTCTTCGGCATCGGCCAATGTCGTTCCCGGTGGGATGGTCATCTCACCGTTTGGGCCGGGCATCGGCATTGCGTAAGTGATCTCGCCGTCACCGCCGCTCAGCGTCGCCATGATCGCTTTAATGTCTGACAGCTTCTCGGTATCAGCATGCCGCCAGACCCGCGCCGCCGCCGCTTTGGACAGTTCGCCTTCACGCCTTATCAGATCGAAGTCCATGCTTCGAAATCCTCTCGCTTGACCGGCCGGTTTTCCGGCGCTCGTACGTATCGTTACTTCCCGACCTTGCATATATCAGACCGATTATTCGAGAATGATAGGCGCATGGCAGGGAGGCCGGGCGGCACGTAAAAAGCACCTCCCGGCCCCTTGGTATTGATCAGGCCTCTTCAAACTGCCCCACGTCCCAGGTACGGACGCCGAGCTTGCCATGCTGGCGAGCGACATCGCCCGCGGTTACAACGTGACCCCAACGTTCCGAAGGCGGGATGCCGCGGTTCTTGCCGACCGGCGACATATCGACATCGCGCCCCGCATTACGCAGCGCACCGACAGTCACGTTCTCGCGACCGAGAATTTCGATCGGATCGAACTGCAGCGCCTTAGCGGCATTCTGGTGCGTAATCTTATCGATCTGCGCGTCGGTAAGGTTGGCCTTCTCCGCGTCCCGCAGCAGGCATTCCGGACCGATCGGCCAAGTAACGTCAGCATGCGGATAATCGGTTTCGTAGCAGAGCCGGTCTTCACCAATCATCTCGATGTTCTGCATCGCGAACACGTCTTCGATGAAGCAGCAGTAGAAACGCTCACGGAAGATTTCGGTAGGCGATTTGGTGAACCGCTCGCGCTGACCGGTCCACGGGCCGTGCCGGTCGAGAACGAGTTCGGCTCGCTCCAGTATGTACGGAATCCAGCCCGCATCGCCTTCCGACAACAGTATGTTGAGGTTCGAATATTCGCGCATCATGTCGGACCACAACCATTCGCTGAGTGCCGTCATCGAACTAAGGCCGCGTTTGGTCAACATCGTCTCGACCGGCGAGTCAGGCGCGATGTATTCCGAGCCGCCGCCGCCGCCGCAGTGCATATTGAGCAGCATGCCCTCGTCCTCAATTGCATCCCAAAACGGCTTCCAGCCCTTGTCGTGGATGTTGGGCAGGCCGACCGTCACCGGATTGGCTGGGAAAGTGATGTTGCGTACACCAAGCTTCGCCACGCGGCGCACTTCCTCGGCGGCAAGCTTCGGGCTCCATAGCGGCACGCCGCACATCGGGATCAGCCGGCCCGGGCCTTCAGCAGCCCATTCGTGAATATGCCAGTCGTTATAGGCGCGTACCAGCGCGAGCCCAAGTTCTCGGTCGTCCTTCGTGTCCTTGGTGAAAAGTTCGAGTGCGAACCCTGGGAACGTCGGAAAATTGAGACTGGCCGCAAGGCCGTTGACGTTCATGTCGCCGATACGCGCCTTGACGTCATAGCATCCTGCACGAATCTGATCATAAGCCGTAGGTTCCCAGCCCAATTCCTCCGCCGGACGTCCGACTACCGAGTTCATTTGACTGTTCATGATCGTTTGACCATTGAAATGCCAGTCATCCTTTTCAGTCTCGTCGTTACGAACGACGCGCGGCGCACGATCTTTGTATTTGTCAGCAAGATGATGCTTAAATATCGACGGCGGTTCAACGATATGATCGTCGACGCTGATCATCACCATGTCTTCCAAACGCATCACCGATTCTCCTAAAAATGCGGCCCTGTAGCCTGATTCAGTAAATATCCTATACCGTAAAATAAAATGGCTGTCCAGCCGCTAATTGAGCTCCGCAGCCGCTCTGGTTTGCGCAGCATGAACTGCAAAAAAGCTGTCTGAAGCTGCGATCGGGATTGCCACGGCAGCAGGTGTGGTAGCCGCGGAGGGTGGGCATTGTCCGCGAAAATTGGGCATCGCCCTACGCCCACGAATTCAGCTTGGAAGAATCCGGAACTGCGGGAGGCTGATCGTGTCGTCGATGTCGTCAAAGACGACCTCGACCGGGAGGTCCGCCCGCAAATCCTCGAACCGTGCATCAATGATGTTGCTATATATCATCGGGCCTTCGTCCAGCCTGATCAGCGCTACATTATAGGGGAGCTTGTCGGCAAACCAGGGAATGTAGCCCTTGTGCATCTCTATCCAGCCCCAGAGCACCCCGCGTCCGCTCGCGTCGATCCATTCAAGGTTCGTCGATGTGCATCGGGTGCAACGTTCATAGATGGGGAACCAGACCAGTCCGCAATCACGACAGCGCGGCAGGCGCAGACGATGTTCGCGGCAGCCTGCCCAGAACGGCGCATTGACCACGGTGAGTTGCGGCAACGGACGGGATGGAGCCACAGTGCGGCCTCCTTCGTTATCCATCGCGCGAAAACAGAGCCATATTGCTCTGCCCTGCAAGACAGGTGTAGAGCGCATGCTTGCAATCGGCCACCTGCCGATCGCCGCATTCGCCGCGAACCTGCCTAACGGCTTCGGCAAGATTGTTCCAGCCCATCATGTAAACCTCGCTCATCATGCCGCCTGCTGTGTTCGTTGGCAGTTCACCGCCAAGTTCGATCCGGCCGTCCTGAACCCAGTCCAACGCCTCCCCCGGCGCGCAGAAGCCAGCACCCTCGAGTGACCAGAGTACATCGCAAGTGAAGTTGTCGTAGACCTGCAGACAGTCAATATCGGCAAGTTCTATTCCGGCTTCGGCCTTTACCTCGCCGATCATCCTTTGCGCGAACGCATAGTAACGCTCGCCTGGTCCTTCGGCGGGAACATAGGTCTCGTTTAATGTGAGATGGTTGGCAAAAGCCGACAGGTGGACGGGGGGGCAGCGCAAATCGCGCGCGCGGTCCTTTCTTGTCAGGATCAGGCACACGGCACCGTCACTGACGAGGCAGTAATCATTTCGCCGCAATGGTCGCGCGACGTATGGCCCGGCAAGATAATCGTCCACGCTCATTGGCGCTCGCATCGTCGCCACCGGGTTCTTCGCCGCATGCTTGCGGAACGCGATAGGGACTGCCGCCTGCAGCGGTTCGTGGCGCCCCAGATACCCGAACTTGTCGAGGTATCGGGAATAAAGCATAGCATACTGCGCGCCTGGTGAGGCAAGGCCGAATACGCTGTCGTAGAGCTCGCTGACGCCGCGATCGAACTTGACGTTCCGCGATCGCGGCGTCGCTGCGTAGACGCAGGCGATCGCATTCGCCTGCCCGGTCGCAAGCGCAGCAGCCGCCTGCGCGATCAGCGGAGCAGCGACCCGCCCGCTCTGCACATTTGACGATAGATACCGGATCGTGCGCATCCCCGCACGATAGGCGAAATCGGCATATTGCGCGGGCGTGTCGGTGACGCCCGACAGGATAAGGCCGTCTATGTCCGCAAGTGCCAGTCCGGCATCTTGCGCCGCCAGCTTCAATGCGTCGAGGCCAAGTGCGATCGCGGTGCGATCCGGATCGGGCGAGCGGTAAAGCTGCCCATAGTCCGAATTACCCACGCCGACGACAGCGGCCCTGCCATTGATTTCCGCCATCTCAGGCCCGCCATGCCTGCGGAACGGGAAGGCGGTCGAGAATGGAATTGCCCCACATCAGCGGCATGCCAAGGCGGCTTTCAACGGTGTTGAGCTCGATAAGACCGCCGCTGCGCAAGCGCAGGTAGCACGTTTGCGCGGCCGCCAGCACGTCGTCAAGCGGCGCAGAAGCCAACTCCGCGTGACTGCCGGGCACCCCGTGCAACGGGGCCAGCACCAGTTGCGCGCCACAATCAAGAAGCCAGTTTGCCGCTTGAATAAACTCTTCGCACCAATAAGCAGTGTGGCTAAGCCCGGGGCGCTGCCGCAACAGGCGCGCCTGGGGACCATATGCATTGCGGGGGCAGATCAGTTCGACCGAACCGCGCCCGGCGGCAAGCTCTACGTAAACGACATCCAGCTGCTCGCGCACGATGTCGCCGGTGGCTGCGTCATAAGTATCGAAATCGAAGTTCGCCGCATCGGAAAATCCAACCGCGCCCAGCATCCGGTATTCGAGAATCGCCTGCTCGAGATCGGCGACGACAGCCCCGACATGCCATGGTTCCAAGCGGAAGGGCGGCTCCATCGATGCCTTGCCCTCGCCATCATTTGACGAGATAGGCGCCCTCCTGTTAGCCGCTGTCGATGCAAGATCCTGGCTCACCGTCTACGCCTCTCCGCCTGATCAGCGGCTGATCGCGCCGCGCACATAACTATACGGTGTAGTATGTATTCAGCTCGGATCTGGGTCAACTTTTGTTTCAGGCAGCTTCGGACGAGACTGGCGCCCGTGCGGGATCAAATCAAAACGGGCGACAGTCGAAAACACTGTGCGACACGCGCAAAGCCTGTCGTCAGGGAGTCCGTTCGCTACGCACCGTTTACGCCTTTATCGCCTTATCTGGTTTTGGTGCGGGCTTACTGCGCTTACGCGGGGCCTTCTTTTCTCCCGGCTCGGCATCGGCTTGCTCACCGACAAGAATTCCGTCAAGGAACAGGTCGACGGTGGCGTTGACCCACATGTCCCGGTTCCGGTCGAGCCCGTCTCGCGGCACCATTAGAACGCGGATACCACCTGAGGCCATTGCGACGAACTGGAACGCCGCGAGTTCGGCTTCCACCTTGCGGAAAATGCCAGCCTCGGTCATGCGCGTTATGTAATCAGCCAATGGCCGCATCATCGCCCGCCGCTGCTTATAGATCGAATAAGCAAGATCGGGGAAATTGTTGGCCTCGCCAATTATAATGCGAGTGATGGCAATCACCCGTTCGGAAGCCGGATCGTCGTAACTGGCCATCGCGAAAGATTTCAGCACCTCGCGCGGACTACCCCGCTCCTTTGCGATGCGTACGAAATCGTTCTGAAATTGTTCGTTGATCCGTGTCACCACCGCGCGGAACAGGTTTTCTTTCTGAGGGAAATGACGATAAATCGTCATCTTGCTGATCTTTGATCGCGCCGAAATACCCTCGATGCTGGTAGCGGCATATCCACGCGCCAGAAATTCCGTCGTCGCGATCTCCAAAAGATCGGCGTGAAGCCGGACCGCGTCTTCCTTACTGGGCCTGCCCCGTGTGCGGGGCACCGACACGGTGGGCGCATTCCTACCGGTTTTGTTGCTTGAGGGTTTTGGCATTCGGCTTACTGATACCACATAGCTGCTGGTGCACAAACTGATTCGGCGATGACGCGACGTGCGTAAATTTTCAAGCCAGGACCGGTTTGACTCACGTTATCCGATCCAGCCTGCGTCAGTGTCGGGCAGCGTGGCGCTATGTCCTGTCATTTGCCTTGGCTTTTCGACCTGCCTTGGTGATTGCGGGATGCATCCCGGTTCAGGGCCAGTGCAGATAAGAGAGGTAATGCTATGAGCTCGTTAAGAAATTCGAAAACCATTGAGCCGCGGATCGCCCTGAAAACGCCCGACGAGATGACGCCAAATGAGCGTGCAGCTTACGAGGCAGATCCGATAGCCCAGATCAATATCGGGCGGCTGCTCTCCTTGGCCGAGACACTCTGGCCGAAGATGCAGGAAACCAACATTGCAATGGTGACGCAGATCACCGTTCCGCCGGTGGAGCGCGAATTAGCCACGCTGGCGACCATCTATCTGGAACGAGGCGCCTATCAGATAATGCAGCACAACGAAGTCGCGAAGATGATGGGAATTTCGCTTGCAAAGGTGGAGGCTATCGCTGCTGAACGCTATGGCGATCCAGTTTTCACTGATAGGGAGCGCGCTCTTCTGGCGTTCACGCGACAAGTGGTACGGGCCGTCCGCGTAGACGATCAGACCTTTGCTGCCTTGGCGCAATATTATGATCGACGTCAGCTCGTCGAGCTGACGTTCGTGATCGGCAATTACATGATGTTGGCCCGCATGACAGAAATGGCCGAGCTTGAAATCGATGGGACGCTCGGCGCGACCTTGTGGCATGGCAAATTGCATAATCAATGATCCTCCATGATCACATTCCTGATTAGGCTGCTGGCAGCTGGGGCAATCGCCGCTCCTCGATTGCTGCGCAGCAAAAATACGCATACATCCAATTCCCAGAGTACGATAAAAATCGTAAAAAGGGAGAATGGGGATGCTTTACTGGACTAATCGTTCAACCGTGGTTTCGCTTGCCGCCATGAGCGTTGCGCTCGTGGCGGCCCCTGCATGGGCGCAGGACGAAGAAACGCAGACCGCAAATACCCGTGCAAGCCACAGCGAACTGGGCGAAATCCTTGTTACTGCGCGCAAGACCGGGGAAGCGGCACAATCGCTACCCATCTCGGTTGCGGCTTTCACCAGCGAGGAGCTTGAGAACAAGGTCGTGAAAAGCGCGCAGGATCTGCAGGCAATCACGCCGGGCCTGACCGTTTCGAACCGCGCGACAGGCGGCGTACCGGTCTTTGCGATCCGCGGGACAGCAACAGAGCTTGGTGTCGATGGCGGTGTTGCCATCTACTACAACGACGTGCCACTAATCTCGACCATCGGGATCATGAACTCTTTCTACGATGTGTCGACCATCGAAATTCTCAAAGGACCGCAGGGCACCCAGTTCGGCACCAATACGACCGGTGGCACGATTTCCGTTCGCACTAACCTGCCAACCGATCGGTTTGAAGGCTACGCGCTGGCCGGGATCGGCAATTTCGATCGCCGTGAATTCGAAGCGATGATCAATATTCCGGTGAACGATGTCGCGGGCTTTCGCTTTGCCGGAAACTACGTCAAGCGAGACGGTTATTCGAAAAACCTTGCGGCCGGCAGCGGAAACCCCAAGACCTATCAGGACGAAAACCACTATTCGTTCCGGGGCACATTTGCGATCGATACCGGGCCGCTGCAGAACTATCTGATCGCCGATTACTACAATCGCGACGAAGCGCCCTTTGCGCAAACGCCTGTCAAGTTCGCGCCGAGTGGCTACGGCGTCCTTCTGCCGGATCTTTTCCCGTCAGCCAGGCTAGGAACCTACAATACGCTGTATCAAGGTGAGAACCCGTCTGGCGTGCAGGCCGAACGTTTCGGGAAGGCGGATTTGTATGGAATACAGAATCGCACCAATTTTGAGCTTTCGGATAACTTCTCGCTTCGCAACGTCATCGGCTTTCGTCACGACCATACCACCACGTCGGAAGACAATTCGGGCGTCAGTCCCATCGTCGTCGACGTTTGGCGTGATGATAAGGTTTCGCAATGGACCAACGACCT
This sequence comes from Sphingopyxis flava, assembly GCF_900168005.1. Lineage (GTDB taxonomy): Bacteria > Pseudomonadota > Alphaproteobacteria > Sphingomonadales > Sphingomonadaceae > Sphingopyxis > Sphingopyxis flava. The sequence continues at coordinate 1,832 of NZ_FUYP01000039.1, read as the reverse complement.
TACTCTTCGATACGAAAACAAGGATATAGGCCTGCGTGCCAGCATCGGCGGTTATTATTCGTTCCTTCGCCAGGAGACAGGGCTGACGGCGAACGTACTCCAAGGCCTATATGCCTACTTCGGGCTCCCGGCCGATCCTAATGCGGTCATCAGCACCAATAACTTTGAAGTCAGGGAATTGCGTTCGCGCGCCGTCTACGTTAACGCCGATTACGACGTGACCGACACGATCAATGTCCAGGGCGGCTTCCGCTACAACTGGGACAGTGCGAATTCCGTCGTAACCGCCGGCAGCAACCTTGCCAATCCCGCTACGCCTTTCGGCACCCTTCCCATTTTTGGCGGACCGTTCACCCCGACCCCTGATCGGCCCTGTGACGCGTCCAGACTCATCGGCTACGATAATTTCAACCCGGCAGCATGCGTCGCATCGCGCGAGGTTTCGTTCAGGTCGCCAAGTTGGATGTTTGGCGTGACTAATAAATTTAGCGATCGGGTGATGGGCTACGCCAAGATCAGCCACGGCTATCTTGCAGGCGGAACGAATTTCACTCTGCGCGATGTCGGCTACACGACTTACAAGCCGGAAAAAAACACGATGATGGAAATCGGCATGAAGGCCGACTGGCGACTGGCCGATAGGCCGATTCGCACCAACATCGCGCTCTATCGAGCCAAGATCACCGGCAAGCAGGTCTATACCAACGCAAACTATAACGACCCAGCCGGGAGCACCGGTTTCGGCGTGATCAACGCCGCCAAGCAAAGCGTCTATGGCCTTGACCTCGAAGTGCGCTATTCACCTGTCGAAAATCTCACGCTCGATGTTGGATACAACTATGTGAAGGCAAAGTTCGACGAATTCGTCTTTCCCGGCCTTGGCGGTGACGCCAATGGTCAACCCAATGGCCAAGCCGGTGATGCGTTCGTTCCTGCTTTCGTTCTGAGCGGGGCAACACCGGCTCAGACGCCAAAACACCAGCTGAACCTTGCGGCGACTTATGACTGGCCGCTGAACTCTGAATTGGGCGAAATTTCGACGACGATTTCCGGTTACTATACAAGCCAAATCACCCAAGCGAATAGGCTCAGCGATTTCGATCGTGCCGCTGGCGGCGAACTTAACATCATCGACGGCTACTTCTTGCTAAACGGTTCGTTGAACTGGGACAAAGTCATGGGATCGCCAGTGAGCGTTCGGTTCTGGGCGCGCAACATCCTTAACAAACACTATGCAACCGCGTCCCAGATTCAGTTCCAAACATTTGGTTACGGCGCCCAGACCTTCGGCGCACCGCAAACTTTTGGCGCGACAGTGAAAGTCGACTTCTGATTCGAGGAGTGTCGCCTGACAATCTCTTTCGATTGTTGGCTGCTGGCGCCGCGCTATGACTTGGTGGCGACCCATATATGGCCAGAGCTGTCGGCTCAGCATGCCATGCGTTTCGGGCGTGCCGCTACGCTTGAGGAGATAGGTGCTGGAAACTTTGAGCGCTTTGCTGAAGATGCCGGGTTGGCGCTGCCGTACGGTGGCGCTATCTACCCACCTCCATGAAGTCATTTCAGGGGGGCGTCATCGTCCTAGGGCTTGCGGACGACACTTGCCTCTTTGAACTCCCGGCAGTCTCGGCACATACAGTTATCTTGCTGATATAAAAGGAAGCGTCTGATAATATGTCTTATGTTAAATCGCAGTGGACGCGAAACCGGCCTAGAATGCGTGCCTCGCGTCACGGTAGCTAGTCATCTGGAACTGAAGTAAGCATCATTGTATATGCTCTCATCGGACATTTGGGAGCGTTTCATGATGGCGGGTAGACAGGCGGATTTGG
>NZ_FUYP01000001.1 GCF_900168005.1 Sphingopyxis flava | reverse complement strand
CCTCAAGGTCCGCCGAAAACTCGCCAATCTCAACCCAGACTACCTCCAAAAACTCCTCACCAAAGACACCGCGTTAACCTGAAGCGATTCCCCTGCCCATACTCGGCATCGCCCTTGACGAGATAAAATTCTCGGTATAGCGACGTTAGTCTTAGTAACGTTCGTCGAAGGCGGGCAGTCGCATAAGTGGAGAAGGTGCGCCTCCAATGCCGGGGCAGACGCATGAATTCTGGGCGTCGCCTGGGGCATAAAGCCGCAACGCCCGAAGCCAAAATTTCCAGCATGTGCTGGCCTATTCCAAATTACTGTAGAGTATAAATTTGGCTTAATATTCGTTCAACACTTAAAAATTGTTGGGAGGTTGTCGTGAAAATTAAGAATATTTTCCTGGTATCCAGCGCGTTGGTATATTTGGTGGCTCACCCTGCCTGGGGCCAGGAGGCGACGATCAATTCGCCCAGCGCCGATGCTTCTGACGCCGTGACTTCCGACGATATCGTCGTAACGGCTCAGAGACGCTCGGCTCGAAACAAGGACGTGCCAATCGCGGTGTCGGTCCTGTCGGCAAAAACCCTCGAAAACAGCGGAATCAACAATACGCAGGATCTGGTTTCTGCCGTTCCCGGACTGAGGATGAATCAGGCGGGTGTTGCCATCAACCCGACCTTACGTGGCGTCACGACGAACCTCGTGTTCCTGAGCGAACCCAACATCGCGACTTATATTGATAACGTATACCAGGCCTCGAATTTCTTCGGCGCCGCCGACTTGCCGGACGTGGAATCGATCCAGGTTCTGAAAGGCCCGCAAGGCACGTTGTTCGGCCGTAATGCGACTGGCGGTGCAATCCTGGTCACGACGCGCGATCCGGAATTCACGACATCGGGCAAGATATCGATGTCCTACGGGAACTACAACAATGTGCGCGCCTCGGCATTCATCACTGCACCGCTGGCGGGCGATGTGCTTGCCGCGAGCATTTCCGGTTCTTACGAGCACCGGAGCCCCTACATGCACAATATCTACCCGGCCGGGAAGGAGAGCAACCTCGATAACGTGCTGGTGCGCGCCAAGCTCCGTTTCCGTCCCTCTCAATCGGTGGACTTCATCCTGACGGGACTTTATGTTCACAAGTACACTGGCGACGGGCAGACCTATAGCAACCTCAACGGTAACAATGCCTTCAAGTCCTTGCTGACGGTCGGGCAACCGCTCGCGGTAAATCCCCGCGAGTTCTCTTCTGAGCAGGATTTGTTCTTCGAAGTCAATCTGCATTCCGTGAACCTGCGCGGCACGGTTGAGGCAGGTCCGGGTGAGTTCAAGACCATTACGGCTTACACCGAGTCGAGTTCGCCCACGAATTATGATTCCGATAATACCGCCGGGGCCTTCATCCCGGTGAAGATCGGCACCAACACCGCGACGTTCACCCAGGAGCTGCTTTACACCCTGACGGGCCTATCCCGGTTGAATGGCACCGTAGGGGCATTCTATTATCGCAACAAAATCGGCTATAACCCGCTCGACTTCGGCCCGTTCATGGCTATCCGGACCAAGGAAACCACCAGTTCAGTCGGGATTTTCGGCGAACTTAGCTATGATCTGACGGACCGGCTCCAGGTCACCGGCGGGCTGCGCTACAGCTGGGAGCGAAAGAATGCCTCGGTCGGGTTCGGCGCACCCGGCTTACCTGTTCCGGACGCCAGCGTGGCCCCGCTCGGAACCAAGTCGTGGAGCGCCGTCACCCCCCGGGCCTCCATTCTCTACAAGCTGACCCCGACTACCAACCTCTTCGTGACCTATAGCGAAGGGTTCAAGAGCGGCGTATTCAACACTACCCAGGGCCAGCCGAACCCGGTCGATCCTGAAAAACTCCGGTCGATCGAAGGCGGGGTCAAGATCTCCCGGCCGGGCCTCGACGTTAGCCTGACGGGATTCTACTACGACTACAAGAACATCCAGATTTCGTCGTTCGATGGCTTGAACAGCTATCTGCAGAATGCCGCATCCGCCCGCATCTACGGCGCGGACCTAACGGCGATCTGGCGGCCCATCGACAACCTCTCCCTAGCCGCCGGCGCAAACTACCTGAACGCCAAGTACAAGTCCTATCCGAATGCGGCGGTGTTTGTGCCCATTCCCGTGTCCGGCGCGCCGTCCTGCGCCTGGCAGAACCAGGCGCCCGCCAACATTGGCAACGTGCCCATGAGTTGCGACGCCACGGGAACCAACCTTGGCTATGCGCCTGATTTCTCGGCGTCGCTCAGCGCATCCTATGTCGCTAAAACCGATGCGGGCACGTTCACCCTGTCGGCTAACGGCTACTATTCGTCGAAGTTCTACATGGAGCCGCTCAACCGCATCAAGCAGCCCGCCTATGCCACGCTGGGTGCAAGGATTGCGTGGAATCCAAAGGCTGAACCGAACCTGCAATTGGCCGTCTATGGTCAAAACCTGACGAGCGCGAAAATCTTCGAAACCCTGATCGTCCAGGCAAGCGATACCTACCGCTTCCAGATGCCTGCGACCTATGGCGTCGAGGTGAAGTACTCCTTCTGAACTTGAATCGAGCGCGGCCCGGTGTGGGCCGCGCTCATTCGGCCGGGTCGCCTATCTGTCGCCGGAGGTGATCGAGGACCTCGTCATCAGGCGCGTGCCACCGGCGCTTTCGCTGAACGACCTCGTCGCTGTCGCCGACCGGCCTTGGGCGGAGCAGATGGACGTGGTATTCGGTGCAAGAAGATAGTACCGCCTGCTGAGAGGGGAAGCCTGCTCAGATCAAAGCAATCTTCATTCTCGATAATTAAGGGGCAGCGTGGCACTCAGAACGGCCATTCGGGGTTCGGCCGTGCCAGACGCGCCGACCCGAGAAACATGAAGCTCGAATTTGGCTCGTGCCTTGGCTATCGTTCTACCATGAAGATACTGGGCATCGATTTCACGAGCAGACCTTCGCGGCGCAAGCCGATCACCTGTATTGATTGCATACTCGACGACGACGCTCTGCGCACCCAGTCCTTGGAGGAGTGGCCTAACTACGATAATTTCGAGGCGGCACTGGCAAAGCCCGGTCCGTGGATTGCAGGGATCGACTTTCCTTTTGGCCAGGCCCGCCGCTTCGTTGAGACCATCGGCTGGCCCCCGTCTTGGGCCGCATACGTCCGTCATGCGGGCCAGCTCGGTCGCACTGGTTTTCGCGCGGCACTGGACGGCTATAAGGAGAATCGGATCGCCGGTGACAAAGAGCATCGCCGTGCGACCGACAAGGCCGCGGGATCAATAAGCCCGCAGAAGCTTTACGGCGTGCCGGTCGGCCTGATGTTCTTCGAGGGCGCCCCGCGCCTGCTGGCCTCCGGGGTGACCATTCCCCACCTACACGAAGGCGATCCGCAACGCATCGCCATAGAAGCCTATCCCGGTGTTCTCGTCCGCCATTTCATCGGTCGCCGCAGCTATAAGAACGACACACGGAAAAAGCAAACCACCGATCAGCACGAGGCGCGCCTCAATCTGCTGCAAGCCCTCCGCGAGGAAGCCCCAAGGCGCTACGGCTTCGGCATAATAGCACCAGACGACCTTTGCGACGACCCCGGTGCCGATCATCTCGACGCTCTGCTCTGCGCCGTCCAGGCAGCGTGGGCATGGCGGCAGCGCGATGACCGCTTCGGTGCACCCGAGACGGTCGATCGGCTGGAAGGGTGGATCGCAGACCCTCACCTCTCCGTGTCCGAACTCCCGCGTCGTCAGCTCCCATTCCGGCCCGAGGTCGTCATGGATCACACTGGAACGATCTCTGGAAAGGTCGTCGCCAATGACTGATGAGGGAAACGTCGCCATAAACTACCCGGTATGGACTGAATACCGAAAGAAAAACGGCCTCGATCCACTGGGGATGCAGAATAGCAGCGTCAGCCTTTACCAGACCTTCCTTCCCGGTATCAGCAACGTGACGCTGCGGATGCGTTACTATGGACTCTACGCTTGGCTCTGCTGGACCTACGCGCAGAAGATCGGCGACACCAACCCCGAGTCCTGGAAGCGTTTCATCCGCCGAGCAGAAGCGCTTTATGCGCTGATTGCCTACTGGCACGGCGGCGAGGGCGGCGTCGCCGGCATCGAATGGGCGCAGAAAGTCTTGGACCAGAACCAGAGCGGGCTCATCGAATTTGCGCAGGCGGCGGAGCCCGGGAGCGAGAACTATTACTTGAAGCAGGCCTGGGGCGCATATGGCGCAGCCTACCGCAGCCAGTTGTTCGAGATCGGCATTTTCGATCAATCGAACGAACACGAACTCCCGTTGCCCAGTAGGGAGATCGGCGAACGGCTGGCAGCCGTCTTCGAGAGTAGCGTGGGTGAGTTGGCGAGGTCGTTCTACGACATTGTGCAACGTGGCAGCGTCACGAATGGCGAACTCGACGAGCTCCGTCCCCTCGCTCCGTCCGAGATCGCGTTCTCGGGTGAAGAGCGTGATCTCTATCACGAGATTCTTCTCGAGCCCTTCGGTCCCACCGACGGCCGAGCGCGCGCTCGTCGCGACAGCATCCTGCTGATTCTGAAAGTCGCGGCCTTGCTCGGGCGCGAGCCCGTTCCCGAGGAGGTACGCTGGACACTCTTTGCTGGCTGCGACCAGCAAGGCCACGCACTCGATCTCGGATCGCCCGAGCTTGAGGCGCAAAGACAGCTATGGTGGGTCTATCACGCCAACGATCTCTGCCACGTCGCCTACGAGACGCTGCTCAAATTCACCCTCGACACTCTCGCCGACTACCCGGCCGGCATTGCCCTGTCACGGCTGATTCCGCTGTGCGTAGAGAGAATATTGCGGACGGCACCGGGGGCGCCAGCACACTGGACCGCGTTCATCGATGCCTCGCGTCCTGCCTCGAACGCCTATGCAGCGGATGACGAGGGCTCGGAGTTCTCATTATCCCTTTCCATCATGAAGGGTGCCGGGCGGAACGACGCGAGCGTCTGTCCACCGGAGATCGCCTGGAATGCGGTGAGGCTCCTCGCCATCCTGCATAGGCGGGTGCGCGACGAAGATCGGGACATCGCCTCCGTCCTGTGTCGATTCAATCCGGAAGCGTTTCACTCCCTGCTGACGGAAATCCGTTTTCTGGAGGCGCACGCGGGCGAGCCCTTCGAAGCGCTTCTGGGAAGACTTCTCGAACAGCGTGTCGTGCAGCGGCACTTGTGGGTCGCTCTGCAAAAACTACGGGCCGGCGATTACACGTTCCTGATTGAGCGCGATGAAGGAAAGCTCAGGCTGCGTGGAAAGGATGGGCCTGTCTTCACGAACCCGCGCTTCGGCCCCGCGATCACATTCATCAAAGACATCCACCTTGTCGGCGGGCAAGGGCTCACCGACTACGGAGCGGCAGCGGCGGGTGTCGCATGAAGCTCTATGAACGTTTCGCCGACAAGGAATTCCACACGAGCATCGCGACCAGTTTCGGGATCGATTTCGATGCCTATGAGAACATCGTGCTGCCGCGGCTCCGTGGCGCCGAGTGTCGCAACAATCTCGTTCTCGCCGACGGACGCATGCTCACTCATGCGCTCTGCGGCGCATCGGCACTGCCCCACCATGCAGGGCGGCTCTATACGATCAACGGTATCAGCGCGCAGGGAGTATTCCATCCGAAGCTTTTCCTGCAAGTCGGCCGCCGCCGTGGACGCCTGATCGTCAGTTCCGCGAACTTGACGACACCGGGCCTCGGCGGCAACCTCGAACTTGCCGGTATGGTCGTATCGGACGAACCGGATTCGGGCGAACAACGGCTCGTCGCTGCGGGATGGCAGTATCTCTCTCGCTTCCTAAACGGGGATCAGCAGGCGACCGCGGCCCAGGTCGAGTGGATGCTCACGCGTGCCCCCTGGCTTGCCAAGGCCACCCCGGCGACCGGCCTGGTCAGTCTCGCCGACGGAACGCTCGCTGCCCTCCTGACCACCGGGGAGAATTTGGGCATCGGCCGGCGCTTCACCGAGCTGGTGGGTGAGCCCGTCGAGCGACTGATCGTAATCAGCCCTTACTGGGATCCCAACTTGGCTGCACTTTCGTACCTGGCTGAGCGGCTCTCCCCTGGCGAAATCTCGGTTCTGCTCGAACCCGAGTGCACCGTCTTCCCGAAGTGGGCGCTCGGCGAAGTTCAGGGGGTCCGCATTTACGACCGCGGTGACTTCCGGAAAGGCCGCTTCATCCACGCCAAGGCCATCATTGCACGGACGACGACTGCCGATCATGTACTGGTGGGCAGCGCGAATTGCACGCTACCTGCGCTCGGTCATGCGGACTTCGCCGGATCGAACGAAGAGGCCTGCCTCTATCGGCGTCTCCCGCCCGGCTCCACCGTCGATGCGCTCGGCCTCGGCGCCGTACTGACGAGCGAGCGGCAACTCGATCCGGCCGCTCTACCGGACCTGGACCTCGACGAGGAGTTGCCGTTGGGCGAGCTGGCGGCTTTGAATTCAGGCAAGTTCGAGTGCCGCGTCGACACACTTACTTGGTGCCCCAGCGATGCATTCGATCCTGCAGAGAGCACCATCACTCTCCTCGATCAACAGGGAAAGCCGATGCCCTGCCGTCTCTCGCCGCTCGCCAGCAGCGGCGACACCCTGCGGTTTGAGATCGGCGACACACAGGAGCGCCCGGCATTCGCACGGGCGCAGCACAAGGATGGGCGGGTCTCCGCACCATCAATCGTCACGCTGATTGATCGCCTGCGTGCGGTCGTCCGGGAAACGTCCTCCCGCCAAGCCGATAACGCACTACGGCTACTGGACGACGAGACCGAAGCGAGTCTGATGCTCCTCGATGTGCTGGGCGTTCTCGAGCGGATTGAACAGGGTGAGCGGACGGGCAAGGAACCCATATCGATCCCGAAGACGCGCAAAGACGAGCCAAGCAACGCTCCTGCGTATACGACGCTCAGCTACGATCAGTTCATCGCAGGGCGAAGGCCGCGCACGGAAAACCAGCTGCCCCACAATAGCCTCGCCGGAAGCGATGTCTCCATCGTCCGCAACTTCCTCAACCGGGTGATCGGCCTCGGTGCAGTTGATCAGGATGATGAAGAGGAGGGAGCTCCGCTGCCGGCAGGGGCATTCGACCTCGGCGATGAGACCGGCGACGGCCAAGCTGCGCTAGATGCCGGCGAAGATTTCGACACCGAGAAGACCCGCCGCGAGGAAGAAGAGCGCGAGCGGGCGGAGCATCGAAAGGCAGCGGCAGCAAAGAAGGCAACGAAGGATCAGATCGTCGCCGCTGTAACGGCTTTCAGCAAGCGAATTAGAGAACGCAAGGAAAGCGAAGCTCTTGATAGTCACGACGTCATTCGCCTACGGGCGCTGCTGATGATCATCTGCACGTCCGCCCTTCCGGTCGCTGCAACGAAGTTTTCCAAAGCCAAGGGATTGCGGTTACAGGTCTTGCCTTCGCAAGGCGATCCGAATAGCTGGCCGATAGTGATCGGCCGCGCTCTCTTTGAGCTCTTCGGCGGCAACAACCCCGGCATCCGGCACCTCTACCTGGCCGGGGAACACGATCAGATCCCCGACGACATCTTGGAATGCTGGGCTACCTGTTATTGGTGCTTGCAGGCCTGCCTCACAGCACCAGTCGCGCCCCGCGAGCGGGAACGCCTCAGGCGCTACGTCAAGCCGCTTGCCGAACTCGCCTATCTCTTGACGCTGCCGACCAAGGCGGAACTGCTGAGCTCGGATGTTATCGGCCTCATGAGCGCCATGAGCGAGGCCTATGGGAAGCGGCTGGGGATCGAAGAAGCAACGATCGCACGGGAACACCGAGCGATGGTGGAAGCGCTTTTCTCTAAGGGTGCGCGCCCTGAGGTCACGGTTGTCCAGTGACCATTGGAAGATCTTACCGCCTGGTGGGTACCCGTCGCGGGGCCTGGTGAATAAGGTTTGCGGGGAGCAGGTCATTTTCGCCGCATAACGCCTACTTCGCGTTCTCGGGATGACCTCGGAAACCGGAAGAACGCCCGCTGAATACATTGTTCAGCGACCTGCAAAACTCCCTGGAAAAGTTGGTCCTTGCAAAGCCGAACCGGGACGGACGAGGTTCGCTCGGTTAGAGACGGAGGGCCGTTCAGAGACGGAAATTCGGCCCGGCGCCAGTCTCCGAGGTTCGGCCGCCTCGGCTAAACGCCTTTGAAACAAAAAGAAAAAGGCCCCCAACGGGAGCCTCATCTCGGGTTCGCTACAGGATAATGGCGGAGCGGGAGGCCGCCAAATCAATGCCATTGCGGCATTGAATAACCATGACATTTTTCCTAGAAATTCAGATTATACCATAGATTATACCATGCCGTTGAATTCTGCCCCCTCTCAAGGGGTGACGGAGTGGGGCGCGGTCCCGCTGTGAACTTAGATGTGGCTCCTGTCCGGAACGCTCGCGCGCCATCTCGCTGTAGAACATTAAGAGAACAAATGGCATAAGAGCCGACACGAATCGGACGCTAGACGCGCCCTGCCGCGCCCGGCTGCGGCTTGCACATTCGAAGGGAACCGCCATGAAACATGATCGCTTTGCCTGGAACAAAGAGCCGCCCCGGGAACATCGGTGGCGCTGCGGTCTTCGCTCAAGCCGATGGTTCAAGTCGCGTCGGGCTGCGGAGAATTCGGCGGTGAGGAACAAGCTCGCCTGGCGCGACGGGGAGAAGCTGCTTCCGGGCCCGCTGCTCGAGTTCGAAGCGCGCATCCCAGAATAAAAAAGGGCGCCGGATCTCTCCGACGCCCTTCGTCACCCCCGGTGAACTATAACCAAATTGAGGGCAGTTCCGTTCGCCAGCCCGGGCTCGATTCCATATAATGCTCGCGGCTGGTCGGCTCCTGTCTTGAGAAGCAGGATCCTTGGGGCGCGGCGTTGGCACTCGATCGAGGGACGCGCTCGCCAGCCACAATTCAGGTCAGACCATGGCTCGAGAATATGTTTACGAGGCGCGCGATCTCGTTGACGCGGGGGCGATGCACTACAATGTGCTCGCGCGCTGCCCGTGCGGTCACGCGTCGATCCTCGAGAGCATCGATCTATGGGACTGGTTCCGGCGCCGCGGCTGGGACATACGGATTCGCGCGGTCCCGCGGCGGCTCAAGTGCACGGCGTGCGAGGACGCGGCGCGCGCTCGGCAGGGGCCCTCAATCGAGCTCGTGCGGAAAGAGGCCACCGTGAGCTTGCCCACCGCAGACCTGCGCGAATTCAAGCGCGAGGTTCAGCGACGCCGTTGACTCTCAGGGCGCGTGCGGCATGCTCCGGGGCGTGTGCAACCTCTACACCACCAAAACGACCGTGGCGGAAATAGCCGACCTGTTCCGCGCCCAGCCTGCGCGAGGCTTCAATGCGCCCGAAGATACCTATCCCGGCTATCCCGGCCTTGTCGTGCGAGAGCAGGAAGGGGAGCGCATCATCGAGCAGATGGCTTGGGGCTTCCCGCGTCACACCGTCAACAAGCGCACGGGAAAGCCGAACAAGCCCCAGCCGGTCAATAATCTGCGAGACGATCGGCTCTGGACCTTCTGGCGAAAGCAATTTGTCGACCCCGCTGCGCGCTGCCTGATACCTTTCACCGCCTTTGCCGAAGCCGAGGGCGAGAAGGGCCACATGACCCGCACATGGATCAGCGTCGCCGACCAGCCGATCGCCGCATGGGCAGGGCTTTGGCGGCAGACCGATGAATGGGGCAACGCCTATTCCGGGGTCATGTGCGACGCGACGCCGGAGCTATTGGAGATCCATGACAGGATGCCGGTTATCCTTCATCCGGAACATCACGACGCCTGGCTGCATGCGCCGGCAGAAGAAGCGATGCACCTGGTCACGCAATATCCTGCCGATCGGCTCGTCGCGAACCGGACCGATCAGCCGTGGTTCGCGCGGAAGGCCAAAGACGGGCCGGGACTGATTTGAGGAGATGACGATGACCTACAAAGTCCGCGGCCCCGATCCAGACGGTGATTATTTCATCGTCGAAGTGATCGACGGAGAGGAGCGCTTTCTAGACGAGGCGTTTTCATCCGAAGAGGACGCGCTTGCGGCTATCGAGAGGATGGATGTCGCCTAGGGCAGCGCGTCCGCCAGCTACGGACGCAACCTGATGTTCCTCGGCTGCACTTCCTCGGCAGGATTAGCCCCGCAGTCGACTGGCTCTGTCGCAAATTTGTTGTAGAGCTGACACCAACGCCACGCGACGCCGTTCCGGCGCTCGCCCCAATCGAAAACGTCGCTCACCCATGCCTCATAAGCTGCTTCGCTGGTCGCTGCTGCCTCGGGCATGATCGGGCGGGGCTGTGACCGCTGATCGGCCGCCAGGCGCTCAGGGGGCGGCGGCAGGTGGCGGACATCGGCGTCCCTGCCGCATGAGCTCCCGGCAAGCGCGAGCCCGCTGGCGATTGCTGAGAGGCTGATCAGGTAGATTCGCCATTTCATCGTCCAGTGCCTTTCGGTTTTCGGTGATGCTGGTTTCGAGCGCGTCGGCGTCTTCGGCGTCCCGCTTGCCGAGGGCGGCCATCGCGTCGTCGCGTTCCTTGCGGATATCAGCGACCTTGACCTGCCATGCGGCGCGTTCATGGTCGCGACCGCGATCCCAGGCCCAGCAATAGGCGGCATAGACCGCGCCAGCGACGGCCATCGCCACGAACGCCCATGCTGCGAGCTTGGCGAAGCGTTCGCCCACGATACGGGTGGCGAGGGGGAGCAGGAGGCCGATCATCCTTCGTCATCCTTTCCGTGAATTGTCGGCATGACGCTCAGGTCGAGGTCAGCCGTATTTTGCCCGCACCAGACGAGCAGGGTGGTCGCGAAGCGGCCATGCGGCTTCACGGTCCATTCCCGGTTGGCGTGATAGTGGCAGCGCCCGACGACGCCCCGCACCGCGCCGCAGATGGCGTCGCGAAGGGCCTCCTTCGTCCAGACGTTGTGCTCGATCCACGGGATCGCCACCAGATCGATATCGCGATTGAGCGAGCCGTGAACGGTGATCGCATAGCCAGCGTCGAGCGCGGCGCGCCGGATCGCGGGCAGGATCAGGTCGAGCAGCGCGCGGTTATAGGCACCCTGCACGATATCGTCGGCGTCGGTGCGGTCCCTCATCCTTCTCCGCCTTCCGCCTTACCCTGTCGGGCGAGCCGCGTTCCGGTCGCGAGCCCGAAAACAAAGACACCGATCCCGATGCTCGCCAGAACCCGCAGGGGGCCGTCAGGAAGCACGTCAAGAAGCGCCTGCGTCTGGTCGGGGTTCGCAGCGAGATAGGCCGCCACGACGCCAGCAAGTGCCGCCAGACGAACCGACCACATGCGCCACCACGATCCGGCGTTGTCGATCAGGTATTTCATGAGCCGCTCCTATAAAGTTGAGCCTCGGCAGCACGGCGACGAGTGAGGCCTGTCATGATTTTCCTAGCCGCCCGGTTCCAGCGCTCGAATTGTCCGGCAGCCCCCGCATAGTCGCCCGCGTTGTGCAGCTTGCGCAGCGTCGAGCTTTCGAGATTGCCTTCGCCCACATTGAACGCGAACGAGACCAGCGCGTCGAACTGGGGCTGTGTCGTGACGGGGCAGAGCCGTGCCACCGCCCGCTCGAACCGGCCCACGTCCTGCCGCAGCAGCTGCTCGGCGCGCGCCTCGGTGATCACGTCGCCCGGACGGACACCGCCAGTATGGCCGATGCCGATGGTCCACGGCTCGCCACCCGTCGCGGGGTCGGGGTAGGCTTTCAATCGCAGCCCCTCGAAACGCTTGATCAGGTCGATCCCGGCTTGGCTGATCACCTTGCCTTGAAAGCGTGCATCCCACTGCGCCGCGAGCTTGTCGATCAGCGGCACGTCATCGGCCGCCAGCTTCGCCCCCGGTGCCAGCGGACGAAGGGTGTCAGCGATCGTCTTGGCTGTGGTCATTTGATCAGCCCTCCCTTGATAGCGGCAAACAGCGTAAGCAGAGCGCCCACGATCCAGCCGACCAGCGGAGACTTCGCGATTGCCGCTATCGTGCCCCGCTCGCCCCGCTGCTCGCTGCGCCACGATTCGAGATCGTCCACCCGATCCTCCACCTTCGTCAGGCGGGCTTCGTTGCGGTCCCGGCGCTCGATTGTGTGGCGGTTCTCGGCCTCCATGCGGGCGAGCTGCTGCTGGACTAAGCTCATCGTCGAATTGAACCGGTCCACGCTGTCCGACAGCCGGCGCACCTGCTCGATGAGCATCTGCTGGGCTGCTGCGTCCGGCTGCATCGGCATCATGATGGGTGCGTCAACCATCAGCGGCCTCCTTCGGTGTGGAGGGTCATGTCGCGATAATCCCGTGCGCGCGCAGGGCCGCGAGTATCGCGTTGATCTTCGCCTGCTCGTCGCCCCCAGCACTGTCCGTAATGGCCGATTGCTGCGCCCCCAGTACCTTCGTGCTGCCGACATAGTAAGCATCTGCATAGACGCGCAGCCAGTTTGCTGTGGACGTCCCAAGATAGTAGCTGTTGTTGGCGTCAGGCGCGGTGCGCCCTCGCAGAGTGATCACCTGGTTCGTGGCCGGTGCAAGGTCGATGCCCCCGGCGGTCGCCTGAAAGCGCATTCCGCTTGTCTGGTTGGACGGCGTAACGAAGTCGGTGCGCGTCCCACTTACCGCGTCCTGGATTGTTAGCACCTGCCCCGATGCCGACGTCAGCGATAGGAGGAACTGCTGCTCATTGCTGGCGGTCAACTGGAAAGCATAACTCGCGCCGTTAGCCTTCGCTGTCGTCATCTTGACCGGATCGGTAGACCAGCCGAAGCCGCCGGTCTGATCGACGTAGAAGGCCAGAACTTCCGATTTCGTTTTTCCGGTCAGCGTGGTGCTGGCGACCGTCTGGGTCGCGGCGGAATTTCCCCGAACCGCGACAGTGTAGGTTCCAGTCCCTCCGGTGCCGGTGCCAAGCGCGGCAATCGTCGTTCCTTCTTCAACCCCGGAGCCCTCGACGAAACTACCGACCGCGAGTGCGCCCGAGGCCACGTCCGTGACGGTGAGGACATTGCCACTGATCGAGCCGGTGACTTCGGCGGTCTGGGTGAACCGGTCGTAGGAGCAGCGCAGGAAGCCCGCCTCGCTGATATAGGTCCCTGGCTTGTCGGGGCGGCGGATATGATTATTCGCGCGCCGAAGCCCCAGCACATAGCCACCCGTACCGATGCTGCCGCCGACTTTATCGAGCTGCCACGTCCGACTAGCGTCGGTGTAGTCGTGGATTGTACCGGCTACGGGCGATGTTCCTCCTTGGCCTGCGCGGAAATCCATATCAAAACCGGAGACGTTCGAACTCGTCGGCGCCTGATAGTGCAGACTATTAGGGAGACCGGATAACGCATCCTGAACCGTTCCGCCGCCCTCAACGCCGATCAGCGCCGCAGCCCCATTTTCTGTCAGGTCCTTGATGAATTTCCCGATCTCGGTCGCGGTCGGCCCAGCGTCGTGGCGATAGATCGTGCCCGTTCCATCGCCATTGTCGACCCAGAAGGTGTCGCCTTCCGAGGTGCCTGCAAGCCCGGCCGAGGTGTCTGCATATTCGCCGACGCCAGCTGCAGCGAGCGCAGCGGCAGCGGCGGATTGGGCGGCAAGGGCGGACTCTGCGGCCTCCGTTTTGGCCGCAAGCGCAAGCGCCGTATTCTCCCCGAGATAGACCGGAACCGGCGTCCCGTTGAGGATGAGATTAAGATCCGCTGCCATCGGTCACCTTTCCAGAAACCTGAATGACCCCGGCGAGGAAGCGCTGTTGCGTCCCGCCGCTAGGCGTCCAGAGAATGTCGAAAACCATTTCCTCGAGCCCATCCGCATCGCCGTCCGATGGAAGGGCGGCGGTTTGGATATCGGTCAGTTCGAGCGTGATCGTGGTGACCCCATCGGCATAGGCGCCGACCGTCACGTCGAAGTCAGCAAGGGTTGCGCCGGCAGCATCAGGAGCCGCCCGAATGGAAGCCTCGAAGCTGTCGGCGCTCACGTCCATCCCGACCGCGAGCACGTAGACATAGGGCAGCCCGCGGTCGATTGCGCGCATCTGCGGCTTGCCCTGAAGGCCGAGTCCACCCTTTCCGTCTGCGGAGAGTTTCCGTAGCCAGTCGTCCCAAGCTGTCATTTCATGCTCCTCAGATCGGCCCGTCGCCGGGGCCTTCCGCTTTCGCGTTGTGGCTGATCACGCCGCTCGAAATATATGTGTGGGCTTCGGCCACGGTGATCTTCGCGACGCGCGCAGTCCCGTCCGGTTCGCCAAGGCTCGATGCTCGCACCCAGCGATTGTTGATCAAGAACCGGTGATCCGCCGTGGCCCGGATGATGACCGGCCCGTCCTCGCCTTCGAACTCGCACGCATAGACCGGCTCGTCGGCAAAGCTGACCGCCAGCACAGGCCATTCACCCCACGCCATCGTGGTTTCGTGGCGGGTCCGCAGGACGGTTCCGGGCACAAGGTCGGCCGCCGGGATCGAAGTCCCATCGGCGAGCAGGATCGGCGTGTCATCGGCCACACAGTTGCCCGGAGGCGGCGGGTCGGGTTCGGGATAGACCCCGCCTTCTCCGGCCGTATTCTGGTAGCCAAGGAAGACATAATCGGACGATCCCATCTCGTCTTCCGAGGGCCATTCGGTCGCAAGATATTCCTCGGCTTCGAGATCCCAGAAAACGCCGTAAGTCGTCGAAGAATCCAGATAAGGGATCGTGTCGGCGGGCAGCGAGATCGGGACCGCATTGGACAGCACGCCCGAAAATGCCGCAATCGATATGCTGTCCTCATCGCTCGACAGCGGGTAGTTTATCGTCTTCGATGCAAACCGGTAGGCAGCCCCGCGGCGCGCGCCGGCCGAGGTTTCGTCGCGCTCTTGCGGCGTCTGCCCCAGCGCCGGCGTCGGAGGCGCAACGCCCGTCTCACCGAGGGCATAGGCGTGCTTCGCCGGCGTCTCGCCGATCAGCGTCAACTTGACCGTCATCGTCGCCGGATCGATTTCCCGGTTGAGAATAATCGCGTCAGTATCGAGCCCGAGTTGCGGAAGATCGAGATGCAGGCATTCGCCCGGGCGATATGCGCGAAGACGCGGCATGCACGGCAGTTCGATCGGATGCAGTTCCCGGCCATTGACCAGCCGGTATGCCGCGAGTTGCGCGGCCTGATCCACGTCCTTCACGAAGTTGAACGGCCATTCCGCCGAGCGTTCTTCGCCGTCCTCGGTCACATATTCCGACACCGTCACCGCGTCGGCCTGCGTCAACTCCCAGTTATGGTCGGCGCTCCGATATTTCGGAATGATCGTGTTGAGGCGATCGCGATAGGACTGCATCGCGACGACGCTCATATTGCCGTCCGCAATGTCCTCTTCGGTGATGGTGTCCAGAGCAACGGCGGGCGCGTCAAATTTAAAGGAAAGGACGCCGCCCGGAACCGGCTCGCCCGATCCGGCCGCGCAAATGTCGATCAGGTTCTGCGAGCGGTCGCCCGGTTCGAAACAGACGCCTGAGATAGTCCAGCCGTTCGCTTCACAGACGTTGGCCCACGCCGCGACGACGGCCCAATCTATGCCATCGGCAGGAAGGCCGATGCCGAACGTCCGCTTGCCGTTCTGGTAGCGGCCATAGGCATAGGTTCCTGCGTGCAGGGCGGGATTGGTCGAATATACATAGGTGCCTTCATCGCCGAGCCGACACGAGCCCGAGCCTCCCGGAAATGTGCTGTCCTGCCGAGGGTCATAGACCTTGACCCCCTCGATATAGGCGCCAGTTACCGGCAGCCCGTTCGCGAACTTCTTACCCTTCTTGTCGAACCGATAGGACCATCCGATCGCCGCCTGTCCAGATAGCTTGTGGCTCGAGCTCCATCCCGGCGTTCCCGCCCATTGCGGCGATAGCGCGCTGCTCTCCGGGCAGGCTCCCAGTTGCGTGTCGGTGTAGAGAAATCCCGTGTACCAGCTTGATACCGCGGCGAAGTCGACCCGTGGCGAGATGCTCTGGACTGGCCCGCCGCCAGAATAAACGACCGCGTCGAACAGATAGGGGTTCGGAACCTTGTCGACCGTGCCGCCATAGCCCGCGCGATGGCGCAGGACGCCCGCGAAATGGGTGCCGCCCATGGCATAGGGCTGCGGTGCGTTGGCATCGACGATCAGCTGCGTGACCGAGCCTCGGGCCGGGGGTGGTTTGGCGAGGGCCTGAGACCCTAGCATCGCAATTCCGGAAGCAATACTAGCCGCGCTTGCGACCGTTCCAGCGGCCGCTGCAAAAGCAGCCGTGCCGATCCCGGCAGTTGCGATGGTTCCCGCAACCAGCGCCACCACGCCCGCCACAGTCCCGATGATCTTGAGCGGCTTGCTCATACTCGCCAAGCCCCCGTCAGATCTTCGACCCCAGCATCATAGATCACGACTGCGCTCCCATCGGGGAGCCACCCGAGCAGCTTTCTCGGGCCGACAAATATCAGCACCGAATCCAGCCCTTGGTCGCCGGGCGTAATGCAAATGTCCCCCGTCAGCATCATTGCAGGCGGAATGCGGACAAGGATGCTGTCGAGCATCTCGCCGACCGATTCCCAGCCGCGTTCCTTCAAGGCCTTTTTTGCCGCCAGTGCAGAGCGAATGCGGGGCAGGGTCGGCGGTTTGCGCCCCATCTGCCGCAGGTGATAGTGAGCAAGCCGGACGCAGTGCCGGCCCTCGCTCCAATCGAACGGCAGCCCTTTGAACTTGTCGAGCGTCGCCTGCGTCGCTTCCTTGCGGCGGACGGGTTCCGGCAATTGCCCGCGCCGTTTCAGCGCTTCCCGGCGTTCGTCGAGCGCGCTCATATAAGATGCTCCCGGAAGTCGCGCGGCGAGTGGTAGGGACTGGTCGTTGGGTTCGACCGCGGGCTTTCCACGCCCCATGCGATCGGGATCGAGAGGCCGGTAGCATTGTCGTGACCCAGTTCGCCGGGCCAGACCGACTTGTGCCAGGCCGAGGTCAGCGAATTTCCGATGTTGAGCTCGAACAGCCGCTCAGCGAGGGAGACGACCGCCACGGCAAGCTCCCGCGACTGGCCGACCGTCAGCATCGTGCGATCCAGCTGCCCGTCGAAGATGACGTCGGGTTCGCCATCGAGTTCGCCGGTGTCGAGGTCATACTCCCCGATCCAGAAGCGCACCCGCGACGTCTGAAACCCCGGCTGCGTCATCTCACCCGGTTCGGTCGTTCCGGGCGGCAGAAGCGTCATTTCCAGCGCCGGGACTTCGTTGCCGACACCCTCTTGCATCGCCTGAACGCTGCCGATCGTGCCGAAAACAGCGTCCTTCGACTTGTAGGTCTCCCCGTTGAATTCGATGAATCCGCCGTCGCACAGCAGGACGTTGCCATAGCTGCCGGGGAGCTCGATCTTGCAGAGACCGATCAGACCGACCCGCCTCATCCCGCTTCCTCCAATGTGAATTCAATTGCGATCAATCGGTTGACCGGGATCGCCCACGACCACTCGTTGCCGTCGACAAATCCCTCAACCATCGGCTTGGCGAGATGGACCGCGGCGCCGTCCTCAAAAGGCCAGCGCAGTTCAGGCGTGATGCTGAGCGCGACTTCCCCGCTGGCGTCCACCCGTCCGGTCTCGCTGACGTTGTGGAGATAGTGCTGGCCGTTCTCGTCCTCGATCGACAGCCAGTAACCCTCCTTCGCCGCGTATCCGGGCGTCAGGCCGCGCAGGTTGATCGTGGTGCCGGACTGGCCCGCACCGTCCACGACAGGGCTCCCCGGCGAGCCCTGAGGCACGTCGATGAGCGGGTAGGGGATGCGCAGACCCTCACGCTTGGCCTTCAGGAGCCGCGCTATAAAGATGCGCGACACGCTCGGCAGCATCGGCGGGTAGCTGACGTTCACCCGGTATCGCGAGCCCTTGCGGTCGACGCGAAGGATGGCAGCACCGGATCCCGGCCGCAGCGTCATTCCATAGTCCAGCAGCGAGGGTGCCGCCCCGTTCGGCGCGGGATCGTTCGGAAGTTCGATCATGGATTACCGCCACCGCCGAGATTGAGCATATTGCATGCGGGCGACACCGCCTTGGGCGCCTGCTTGGGCGATCCCGGGGGCCGCGCGCATGACGCGACCGTCAACGACGACATCGAAATAGGGCGAGGGAACGATCTGAGCGATTCCTCCGCCGAAGCCCTTGAGGTCATTGTTCGGCGTCACTCGCGCGCCACGGGGAAGGTCTACCAGCTCCGGGCCGCGCTCGCCGACCCACGTGAGACCGCCACCCCAGAAGCTCGTTCCGTTCGCATTGCCGGGAACCCGGTTGATATTGCCCTGGATTTTCTTCCCGAACGCGCCGATGCTCCCCAGCTGCAGTCCGAGGCTGACGATTCCTTGGAGGATATTTAGGAACCCACCCCCCTGAATTGCGCTCGATAGCCTGTCGAGAGCGGACAGGGTTTCGTCGGCCATGTCCTTGAATGATTTGACGACCTGAACCTTGGTCCCCTGCGCACTCTCTGCCAATCTCGCGAAAGTCTCGGGCAGGCGGTTCAGGGCCTCTTCGTTCAAGTCCTCGATCGACTTTTCGCCCGACAGGACCGAGACAGTCGGATCTTCCAGCGGCCGAATGTTGAGGTAGTTTCGCCAGACGCGCATGACGGCTTCCGCATATCGGTCGGCACTTATCTTTCCATTGTCCAGAGCGGCCTTGAGAAGGGCGAGGTTTACCTGCGCCTCACGCATCCCAGCCTCTTCTGGGAAAAGCGTATCGAGCAAATCCTGAAGCGGTTGCTTCGCATCCTTTGCGGATTTGCTCAGCTTATCAACGCCATCAGCCGCGCCTTTCGCACCGTCCCCGACCCCTTTTGCTGCGGGAGGTATGGCGACCATGGGCGCCTCGGCGGCGCGGATCGCTGCGTCCAAGCCGCTAACGGCGCCCTCGGCCTCCGCAATGGCCTTGTTCGTCTTCGCCAGCGCTGCCGCAGCTTGATCGGCTTCACGATTGAGGCGGGTCGCCTGCGCAGTTCCGGGAGTGATAGAGGGGCCCGCGCCGCCGGCGCCACCCAGTGCCCGCCCAAAGGTGGCAAGGAAACTTGTGTCGCTAGCGCTCTGCTCGAAGGTTTTGCGAGCCTGAGCGCGGGCTGCATCGAGTGCCGCCTTTGCTTCGACCTGCAGCTTTTTCGCCGTCTGTAGGGCCTGCTGCCCGCGTGCATAGCTCGCCTTCATCGAGGCGATCATCGCTTGGCGCTCTTGGTCTTTGGCCTTTGCGAGAGCTTGCGTCGCCTTGGTTTCGACGTCGAGAGCCGTCGCGGTTCGGAGCGCCTGGTTCTCCGCTTCCTCGGCCGCCTCGCGAGCATCGTCTGATTCGGCGGTGAAGAAGCGGAAGGCTTCGACAAGCGCCAGAACGGCCGCACCGACGACAGAGGCAACGAGCAGGCCTTTCAAAGCCACCGTCAACACGCGCGCCGCCGCCGCCGCGGGACCGGAAGCCGTTGCGAGCGCCACAATCTCGAGGCGCAGCGCGAGAAATGCCGGCGCAAGTTGGCTCACTAGAACCGAGACGAGTGGGCCGAACGCGCCAACCAGCTTGCCGATCCCGATCAGAACTGGACCGACCGCAGCGCCGATTCCCGCGATCGCGATGATGGCCGTTTGCGCTCCCGAAGGCAGTCGCGCGAAGTAGTCGAGAATATTCGCCAGCTTTTCGATGAGCGGTGTGACGACGGGAAGTAGTTTCGTGCCGATTGCGACGCGCAGTTCCTCAAAAGCAGCCGCCGCCCGCCGCATCTGGTTCGACGTGCTGTCAGAGGTCCGCGCAACGTCGCCTTGTGCATTGGTCGTAGCTTCGAGGATGAGCTGATAGCGAGCAAGGATTTTCTCTTGCTCGGTCAGTTCGTCTCCCACTCCGGTGAGGCCCATTTCCAGAGCCTTGGCCTTGACGTTTGCTTCAGTCAGAAAAACGCCGAAATCGCGAAGTGGCTCACTTTCGCCCGACAGACCGGAACGCAGTTTCTGGATCGCCGTTTCAGTGTCGACATTATAGAAACTGCCCAAATCCTGCGCGAGCTGCGCGAAGATCTGGGACATTTCCGCCGCCTTCTGGGGATTGACCGCGGTGTTGAAGAAGATGCCGAAGGTGTTCGCGGCCTTCTGCATCTCCTGCGTCGATCGCCCAAGCGCGTTACCGGTGTCCTCGGCCCACTTGTTCATCGTGTCCGACATGGCGCCGAACGTCTGGTCGAAGGCGCTTTGCAGTTCGGCGGCGTCGGAAGCCGCGTTGATCGAGGCGACACCGAAGGCCGTCAGCGGGAGCGTGATGCCAAGAGAGAGCGACTTTCCGAGCCCGGAAATCTTGTCGCCGAGCTTCGTGAACTTGCGCTCCATCTGGGCGAGGCGCTTTTCCGATAGGCTCGCCCCCTTCTCAAAGGCGGCGGTGTCAATGCCCAGCCAGACGGAAAGCCGTGCAATGACGTCGTTCATCGCCATGCGTTATCCCTTCCGTTTCGCTTTGCGCTGAGCGCTCTTTGCGAGCGCAAGCAGTTTGCGCGCGCCGTCATTCCGGCGCTCGGCATCGGTCATTGGCTTCAGATACTCGAGCAGTGGCTTCAATCGCTGGGCACGGCCAAAATTCGCGAAGTGCCATCCGGTCGCAAGAGCGAGCGAATGCGCGGCCTTGAACCTCGCTCCGACGATCAGTTCGAAGGTGCTCGGCGTTTGCCGCCAGAAGGCGTCCGGGTCGAGCCCGCCTTCGCACCATCGCGACCAGAGGTCGGCCCAGTCGGGACCGCGTTTCCCGACTCCTTACCCTCCGCTTTCGGAAAGGCCGCATCGACAGCCGCCATCATCCCGTTTGCAACGGCCTCGAAGTCCGTCAGGATGATCGCGGTCGCGTCGTCAGCGGTGAAGTCGGGATGGTGCCGGCGAAGGCCGCCGAGCAGGAGCGCCCGGACGGCCCCGACATAGCCCTGTGCCGCATCGGCCATGAGCCGCGGCAAGGGCTTGCCATAGGCCTGCTCAGCCTCAACCAGCGCCTCGAAGTCGAGCTGGAAAATAAACTCCCGCCCGTCGCCCAGCTTGAGCGGCGCTTCACCCTTCAGAGGATTCACGAGACGTAGGCCTCAATGTCCTCAACCGTGACGATGCGGAAGGTAGCGGTTGCTTCCATAACACCGTCCGGGGTCACGCGGCCACGCGAATAGCCGGTGCACTTGCAAGTGCCCTCGATCTGCGCGACGGGCTCGCCGTTTTCGGGCAGCACCGCCTTGAACGCGCGAACGTCGCCGGCCTTCAGTGCCGCTTCGAGCATCGTGTCGGTGTCGCTCAGCGGACGGAAGTTCAGCAGGACTTCGAAGTCGCTGTCTTCGTAGAAGCCGCTCAGGTAGCTGCGGCGCCAATCGGGCGACTTGAGATGCGTCGCTTCGACCTGCTCGCGCGTTCCTCCGGTCGGAACGTCGAATTCCTTGACCTGCACAAGCTCGTAAAGGTTTGCCGCCTGGTCGTCAGACGACAGGTGGAACTCGCCGAAGTAGCCCACCGAGGCTTCAGCCGTTTCTGCCATGATAAAAATTCCATCTTGCCGCACGAGGCGGACTGGGACTCGGCGTCATCACGACGCGGAATCTCGGGTTGAACGAACGGACCTAAGTGATGCACGGCCAGCCGGTCCAAGCTGGCGCGAATCTCAATCTTGAAAGGTGTGCTCCATCATCGCTTCCACGATCTGGTGATGGATGAAGCCATTCGGCGTGTCGGTGCCTTGGCCTTCGCGCGGGCCTTCGCACTTGACCCGACCGACCCGGCCTCCGGTTGCCGACCAAGGTGCATCGAGCGCCTTCACGATCTTTGTCCCCAGCTGCTTTGCAGCCCCGAAAGACGAAGCGAAGCAACTGGCCTGTATCCGCGTCCTCCGCGATCCCTGATAGCCCTTCAGATGCTCCGGCCTCGGGTCGCTGATAATGTGCAGCCGGACATAGGGCAGGGCAGCGTTTTGCGGGACGACGCCCCAATAGATGCGGGTCGAGACAGCGGCGACGGCGGAATCGGCGATGAGGCGATTGCGAAAGGCAGTTGCGAGGTCCGCCATGTCAACGCCCCCTTGCCAGCTTCCGCGCGATGCGCGCCTTTGCCTTGTCGATTTCCTGCGTCAGCACGCTCTTTACCTCACGGATGACCGCTTCGCCTTCGCTGTCGGCAGCTGGGCGAGCGTATGGATTGGGCGTCATCTCGACCGTGCCGTCCTCTTGCCAGCCCGCGTTTGCTCGCGCCCTGCGACCCTCCGGCGCCGGGCCTGTCATCACCGCGACCCCCGTCGAGCGATCGAACCGAGCCTGTCCCCGCGACCTCTTTGCCGTGACGCGCTGAGTTCGCATTGTCTGGTTCAAGTGCTTGCCGTCGCCGTCCCGGTCCACAGGGTCATAGGGAGCGAGTTCGCCCATCCGGATCCTTATCCGCTCCATCGACTTTTCAGCCGTTCGGTTCAGCACGTTCCGCGCCGTCGCCTTCGGGAGGTCGTTCGCTAGCGCCCTGTCCAATTCGCGGAATCCCTCGATTTTGAATGTCTGCCGAGCCATCACTCAACTACCCGCGTTGCGGTTGCCTCAAGGAACCCGCGTTGCGGCGAACCATCCGAAACGTCGGTTATGTCCCAATTTGCCCCGTCGTGAACGATGCGATCCCGAACCAGCAGGCCGCGCGTTCTGGCGTTCGAGTGCATCATGAAGGTCGCGGTCTTTGTCCCTTGTTCGCGTGCCGCTTGGCGTCGTTCATCGCCGCGCCCCTGAAACTTCTTCGCCCGCTCGTCGCCAAGGTCGGTCCACGTCCGGACTTCCTCGCCATATTCATCCTGCGTGGCGGTATAGCGCTGCAGGGTGATTTTCTGGTCCAGAACGAACGGTTTCATGCGACGGTCGGGGTTCGATAAGGGCCGGCGAGGGCGACGAAGGCGCGCGGCAGGTTGTGGATCGGGTCCAGTTCAACATCCTCGTCCGAATAGTAACGCCACCTGATCCAGATGATCTGCGCGGCGCTCAACTCGTCGGCATAGACATCGTATCCCTCGCCGACGAAGCGCAGCAGGGCGGAAAGTGACTGGACGATCAGGTCGTTAAGCTGATCGTCATCGTCGTTGTGGAGGACGTGCAAATGCTTTTTGACGTCTGACAGACTGACGCTCATGCCGCCTCCATCAAATCCAGATGATAATGCTCGCGCGCGAACGGGTCGATTTTCCGCACGTCCCACGGTTTCAGATTGCCGGGGAAGAAGAGAACCCGCGGCGGCACCTTGTCCCGGCGCGTTCGATAGGCCCCGCCAAACCAGTAAACCCCGTCTGCATCGTCCCAGACAGGTTCATTCGGCCCGAGCTTGTGCATCAGCCACGCTTGATCGGACCCGCAGAAGAGGCGCCCCGATTCCAGCGCGGCCTCCTGGTTGAAATCCTCGTAAACATCGGGTCGGCAGCCCGCCCGGATCATCATCATCGATCCGTTATACGGACGCCCCCGCAGCGTCCCCTTGAACAGTACAAGATCCTCGGGCCGACCAAACAGCGGGTCGAGCGGGCCGCCGACCACAACGTCAAGGTCCATCGAAACGAACCGCTCGCCGAAAATCTCCCCGGCATCGCGGCGGAACATCGACAGTCGCCGGTAACATTGGGGCCGGCCGTTGGTCCAACGCGGGTTGGAGATATCGAGAAAATCCCCTGGCGGGGTGATGATCTCCACGCTCCGGTCGATCCCTTCCGGCATATCGGTCACGCAGGCGATGCGGTGCGGCATCGACAGGTTGCGGCGCACCATTGCGGCCCACACGTTCACATGCTCAGCCGTGTATACTGTGCGGCTCTTCTCCTGCCGCCAGAGCCACGTCAAAATCGTGATCATAGGGCGCGCTCATATTCCTGCGACAAGGTGACGATCTGATCTGCGCGGCCCTCAGCGGCCTTCCTGATCGCGACGGCCTCACGCTCACCGGGCTTGCGTCCCTCCTTCCTCGGCAGGGTCGCGG
This sequence comes from Sphingopyxis flava, assembly GCF_900168005.1. Taxonomy (GTDB): domain Bacteria; phylum Pseudomonadota; class Alphaproteobacteria; order Sphingomonadales; family Sphingomonadaceae; genus Sphingopyxis; species Sphingopyxis flava. The sequence goes on along the minus strand of NZ_FUYP01000001.1, from coordinate 260,692 downwards.
TGTTGGCGTCCGGCACGATGTCGCGCCAGTAGCGGACCAGCGGAACCTTCTTGAGAAACCCCTCCTTCGCGGTCGCGAACAGCCGGGTCTTGAAAAGGCCATCCGTGCCATACTGGCCGCAATAATCCTCGTCGTATCCCCCGACCCTCCAATAGAGGCCTCGGGTCATGACAAAGCTGTTGGGGTGCGGCTTCATCTTTCCCTTGGCGTTCAATGTCGGCAATCCGGTGTCGGCCTCGATCCGGTGCAGGAAATAAGCGGTGCCAGCGTCCAGTCGGCCGAGGCGCTTCAGCAATGCGTCGGCGGCCTCTGCCGTTAGCACATGGTCGATATCGGTCAGCAGCAGCCACGGGCCCACGGCTTCATGGGCGCCGATATTGCGGCATCCGTGCTGCCACCAAGGCCGATCCTCCAGCACTCGATAAATCCGCAGGTCCGGCAGGCCCTCGGGTCGTTCAACGTCAACCGCGGGCTCCGGCGATCCGTCATCGACAATCACGACCTCGATCTGCGCTTTCGCCTTTTCCGACCAGCGCGTCATCTCGGCGTATTGCAGGGAAAGTTGCCCTGGGTTGCGATAATAGGGCATCACCAGCGAGATGATCGTCACCGCGCATTCTCCCGCCTGAAAAACATATGTCGGCCCTCGATGCGCGAGGCCCGTTTGCGAAGGTGCAGCCGCGCCGGCTTGTTCGGATCGCCGGGGAAGCTGATCACGAATTCGCCACCGGGTTCGAGATGATCAGCAAGGATGCGGCCGATAAATTCATCCCACGCGCCGATCGACCAGTCGCGGCCATAGTTGGTCAGGATGGACGTGATCGAATGATAGCGCCCGACCGGCAGGGGTTGCCCCGCCTCGATCCGGTGATGGATCGCCGGTTGACGCCAGAATGCGCGCAGGCCGTCATAGAGCGCATAACAGTCCAGCCCTTCGGCGCTGTGCCCGTAATAATTGGCGATGAGGCCCATATGCCCGGCGCCCGAGCCCAGATCGAGCGTGCGCAGGCTCTTCGCATTGTGCCAGCCGAGCCAGCGGGCAACGGGGAGCAGTTTGCCCACGCGCTCGCAGACGGCCACGAACTTGGGATCGATCTGGCCCCGATAGTCGGTCTGCACCTTCGCATAGGCGGCCGTGTCATAATTCTGGCCGATCCATTCATAGAGCGCGGCCAGATCACGATCGCGCGTGGTCCCGATCGAGCGTTTCAGCGCCTCGTCAAGCGGCAGCGCGTTCTCCTGCGCGACGGTCAGCATGGGAAAATAGCGTCCTGCGACAGCGTGCAAAAGACCGGGATACCCGCCTCGCGCGCGATGATGCCCGCCTGTTTCGGGCAACTTTCGATAAACATCTCGACCCCCAGCCTTTCCGCGTGCCCAGCCTTCCACGCGCCGCGGCCACCTGTCGCCCGCATCGCCTCCATCCGCTCGCCCTTGGTCGCCCAAGGGGTCATGGTCAGGCTCTCAAACTGCATCCCGTGCCGCGCGAGCCACGCCTCGGTTTCGGGGCGATATTTCTCCGCCCGCCCGGTGATAATGTGCCCGATCGGGCGCTGCGGGATGAATAGCGGTTCGGCAGTCGACAGAAACTCGGCGTAGCGCGGGCCATCGTCATTCTCGGCCTTCGTGTTGTCGCGGCAGAGAACCCCGTCGAAATCGAAGCCCCATCTCGGTAGGCGAATGTGCTTCGTCCAGTTCCATGCAAAGACGCGCGGGCCGTGCACCGTCTCGAACCACATATCGCAGACCGATTCCGGCGCGACCTGATAGGGGCCGAAGATCGCGAGGCGCGTTGCCTTCGTTCCCTTCGGCAGCAGGGCCACAGCGCGCTTGAACGCCCCGCCCTTGTTGCAGCTATCATCGACCAGCAGAATGCGGTTCCCAGCCGCCACAGGGCGACCGGAGCGGCCATGCACGATGCCTCGGCCATATCCCTCGACATCGGCGAGCGGCATTTGCAGCTGCGTGGCGATGATGCTCGCCGGGATCATCCCCGAGCGAGGGACGCCAACGATGCAGTCATAGGCGCCCCGGTCGATCCGGTGAAGGTTCGCCGTGATGATGCGCGCCATGTCGGACAGGGTGCGGATGCTCAGCATTTCCGCCCCCGTAGCCCCATGTTGATGCCCCGATGCTTTTTCGTGCCCCGCGGCTCGTCCACCGTCTCCAGATCGACCAGTCCCGCCCGCTCGAAGCACTCGCGCAGATAGCGCGGGGTCAGGATAGCCCGATGCATGTTCGCGCCCCGGTCGCCCCGCTTGGCGTAGCAGAGGATCCGGCCCGCAGCGGCGACGAAGGGATGATCCTTGTGCAGCTCGCGCTTCCACGCCCCCGCCGAGCGGCTGGTTTCGCCCGTTTCCTCCCATTCGAGCATAGCCCGCATGAGCGCGGTTGAATCGACCGTGTGAACCTCAAGCCAGCCACCCGGCGCCAGAACCCGCGCCCATTCGGCTATCGTGGCCTCTACGTCGAACCATTCGATATGCTCGATGCAGTGCGACGAATAAACCTCGCCGAAAGTGCCATCCTTGAAAGGCAGTTTCCGCGCATCACCGACATGATCGGTGAAGGGTCCGGGAAAGAGGTTGAAGGTCTCGAAGCCCGGCAGTCTCTCAGCGCCGGGGCCGATTTCGAGGCGCCTCATTCCTTCGCGCTCTTGCCGTCGCGCCCCTTGCGAGCGGCGATCATCCAGCCGCTATCGGGGCTGTCCGGCTTGGCGTCAGTGTCCTTCGTCGCGGCCCACAGGCTGCCGCCCCAGACAACCATGTCGCCTTTCCGATAATCCCGGCCTTCTTTGTAGGCTTCGCGGAAGATCGGGACAGGGAACTCCAGCTCAAAGGTGTGCATGACGTCGCCGCGCAGGAACTTGAACTCCAGCGTCCGCTCGTCGGTCTGCTCGATGTCGAAGTCGTCGAGCGTGAACGTCTCTCCGGGCTTTCCGTCTTTACCCACGACCAGGCCGAGATTGTGCGTCCGTCCGTCGCTGGTCGTGACGACGAGATTGCCGTCGCGGTCGATCATCGCGCCGGCGAGGCCAATGCCCGGTTCGCCTTTTTCCGCTGGCGGAAGAGCTTTCACAGCCTTGGCGATCCCGTCCTCGATCATCTTGCCAATTTCCGCCATGTCCGGCGGCGCCTCAGGGGCGGGCAGGGCAGATACAGCCTTGTCGACCATCGCCTGCACTTCCTCCGGGTCCACACTCTTGCCGTCCTGCGGGACAGGGATTTCGGCGATGGCGGCTGAAACCGCGTCGGTGATCAGCGATTTTGCGACTTCGACGGTCGCGTAGCCTTCGAGACTCGGCATTTCGCGGGCTTCCAATGCGGCGAGGCGCTTGGCGAGTTCCGCGTTTTCATCGCGAAGGGACTTGTTTTCGGCGGCCAGTGCGCCGGTCGCGCGGTCCACATAGGCCCGCACAGCTTCCAGCATCGCCTCGCCAAAGGCCTTGCCATCGAACATCAGATGAGCCCCTTCTGAAATACGAGCAGCGCCTTGGCGGCTTCCAATTCCATCGCGTTATCGTTCGCTGCATCTGCGGGCGGCGCCTGTGTGCCGGTATCGCCCTTCGCGAACGGGTCGTCTTTCGCGTCGCGCTTCGCCAGCGCCTCGAGCGAATAGTCTTGCTGCTGGCGATAAACGCTATCCCCGCCGGGCGTCGGCTTGAGGTCGAGCTTCCGCCGCCCTTCGTTCGGCGTCATAAGGTTCTTGCCCTTGTCGAGCACTTCCATCTGCGTCACGCCGTCCATGCGGAGCAGATTGTCGATATCGAACTCGGTCCCGAGCTTTTCGCCGGTGCCCAGAGCCTCGTCGAGCAGGATCTCGATCGCCTCAATCAGGATCTGGAGGCATTGCGAATAATATTCGACGTTGAGCGCCTGCACATTGTTATAGCTCGGCAGCGCACCGACACCGATCTTGTAGGGAGGAACGTGGAAGGTCGAACAGACAACCTCGGCCGTCCACTTCATCTGCTCGACCATCTGGGCGTCAATCGGGTCGACCGTCAGCCCTTCGAACTTCATGCCGTCGCCCAGCACGGCGACCTTTGCGCGGTTCTGACCAGTAAAGCCGGTGTCCCAAGCCTCCTTGACTGCCGCCGCGGCTGCCGGATCGATGCGCCCCGGCGCGATCAGAATGCCGCTCGGCCTTGAGGCATTGGCGAACAGGTGCGTCGCGTTCTCTTGTATCTTGAGGCCCTGCGTTGCGGCGAGCCCGCAGGCGAAGATCGGCGACAGCCCTACAAGCGGATGGAAAAGGCAATTGAAGCGGTCGTGAATAATCTCGCTCGCAGGAACAATCACGGTCGGCTGCTCGATCCCCGCCACATTGTCCGTCGAAAGCTCGTAATAGACATCGCCGTTCGGGGCGATAAGCGGCTTCACCCGGTTCGGGTCGAGCACATAGAGCCCGGTCACGACATTGCGGTTGTCGCGCTTTTTCAGGACGTAGGTGTTGCCGCGTGAGAGTTTCGACAGCACCCACGATTCGAAAAACTGGATGCGGGTCTGAAAACCGTTCGGTTTGCGCAGCACCGGCGAATAGGCGGCGTTCGCGGTCTCTTCCCAGATGCCATCGGTGAAGCGAACCAACTTCACGCGCAGCTTGGCAATATCTGAGGCAATGAGCGTCATGCACGAAAAGACGGCATGGAAAGCCAGCACCGCGGTCTGGTCGATCGTGACGTTCTGCTGCCACGCGCCGGGATAACTTTCCCGGATAAGCGGCCACCATCCGCCCCGGCTGTCCGGGGATGCGAGATTGGCTTTGGTGCGCGGCGCGAGACCGGCCGAGATGACGGACAGGGCGCGTTCAAGCACGATAGGCACCCCTACGAATGATGGCGGCGAAGGCGATGCAGGCCATGCCGGCCGCGATCAGCGTCCACGCCGTGCCGACGAGCAAGTAAATGCCCGAGAGGATGAGGCCAGCGCCGATCAGCGCGATCAGCAGCATGGCGAGGATTTCGGTCATTAACCGGCCGCGATCTTTTCGCGCAGCACTTCGGCCGACCAGCCGGGGAATGCGCGCTTGCCGAACTTGGCTTCGTACTCGGCGCGAAGGGCGGGGCGTTCGTCGGTCTCGGCGGGGCGATGCGTGTCGTCAAGCGAGTTCCGGCGCGGGTCGACCGGCACGTATTTAGGCGCATCATCCGCGACCATATCGCGCGTCGCATAGCGCGCTTTGCCGATGCCGATCAGCAACCGCGCATCGCGGTCGTGACGCGCCTCGAACGGCTCGCCAGCTGACAGGCGGCGGGTGCCGTATTTAAGGCGTTTCGTGGCGATCATGTCGACCATTTCGCGTTCTCCAAAAATGACGGGCGGCCCGAAGACCGCCCGCCGTTCATGCGACCCGGATTAGCTCGGGTTGACCGGTCCACCCCATGCGACGCCAGTCAGGTAAGCAACGCCGCTCGGGCGACGACGCTTCCAGTTCAGGTGCCGCTCGGCGCGCAGCGCAACCAGGTTGTTCTGGAAGAGCGAGACCAGCGAAGCGCCGGTCCCCGCCGAACCGTCCTGCGTGAACCCGCTGTCGAGCATTTCGAGCGAAGCCTCGCGGCTCATGTCGACCTGCACACCGCCTTCGTCGCCAAAGTAGATGTCCGAGGCGTTCACGAGTGCGACGGTATCGCCGGCATATTCCGACACGATCGCCGGCAGTCCCTCGAACACGCCGCCCGACATGCTGATGCCGGGGAACTCGCGCTGCCCGAGCGGATTCAGGATCAGCGACAGCGCAAGAGCGTTGGTCGCCGACATGATCCAGACACCGGACGAGGGCGGGTTGTTCGCGTCGATGAACTTCTGGAAAACCGAGCGGACGTCGAGACGAATGTCGTCAGCGTCCGAGTAGCTTTCCGATACGATCGCCGCCGCACCATTGGTGATCGAGGCGGGCTTGACGTTAGGCGTGCCGCCATTCGACGGATCGATGAACGCGGTATCGATGCCGGCCGCAATGGCGTCGCGGAGGCTGTCGCGAACGATCGCTTCCGAGCTGGGGCTGGAATCGCGGATATTCTCTTCCGTCAGGACCGCGATATTCGCGATCTTGTTCGGCTCCAGCGTGGTTGCGTCGAAATCGAACGCGGTCAGCGGCTTCGGCTTGCCTTCACCGACCCAATAGGCAGCGCCGCCGCCGGTTTGGGAAATGAGACGCTGGCGGAACGGCACCATGCGAAGGCCAGGGACGTCGTTAGTCCCGAACTTGCCGAGGATCGTTGCCGGGCGGAGATAGGCCACGAAATCAGCGACAGCGCCGCCCTCATCCGAAACCAGATCCGAAGCCCAGTTGCCGCTCGCGGTCGAGCCGGGAACGACAGCGCCCTTGGTCATCAGGCCCTTGACCATGCCGTAGACGTTGCTGTTCTCGCCATACATGCGCTCCGCGACCTGAAGGACGGGTTCGCTGTCCAGACGCGAGATGGCCTTGACCTTGGCGAAGCGGGCGAACTCAAGGCCCGGCTCAAGCTTGGGCTGAGCTTTGACCTCGATGCGGTGACCCGAGCGCGACAGAGACGCCTCTTCGGCGTTCTGGCCGGCGGGGGCAACGGACTTCTTCTTGTCGTCCTCGATCTTGGCCTTCGCCATCGCCTCCATCGCCTTCAGGCGCTTCAGATGCTTGTCGACGGCCTCGATGTCAGCCTGGTTGTTGTCGAACTCTTCTTCCTGCTCGGCGTCGAGCGTCGAGCCTTCATCGGCCGCCTTGGCGATGATCGCCTCATTGGCCGCAACGAGGGCCGCGCGCTTCTCTTCGAAGGCGCGAATCTGTTCCGCAATGTTCATGATGAAAAATCCATCTGAGGGACTGGACGCCTCACGGCGTGCAAATCCGGTTGGTCAGGTGCGCTTGATCTCGCGCACAACGAAGGGTGCCACCGATCCTTCGGCAGGCTCATCCAGCTTCACGACGCGAGCCTTTTTGCTCTGGGGAGCGGGCTCGTCGGGTTGCGGAATTTCGGGGTCGGGGACGCCGGCAGCTTTGCGCGCGGCGGCGTCGAGGGATTTGATGGTGTCAAAAATCACGGCGTCTGGCTGTGCCGGAATCGTTACGGTCGAAAGTTCATAGACCTCAACTTCCGAAAACCGAATCCCGCCATTGTCCATGAAGCTATACTCAATCGGCCTGAAGCCGACCGACGTTGCACGGACCAAGCCGTATTTCAGTTCGCCCCATGCCGTGTCGCAGCGGTCCTTCAGTGGACCGTCCTCTTCGATCTTGGCGATTTCCGCTTCAAATTCGATGCCATCTTTCGTCGGCTTCTTGAACTTGACGGTCCCAACCGGACGGTCATGGAAATGCTGGTGAAGAAGGGGCAGCGGGTTTTTGAACTTCACGCCGAGCGGGTCGATGATGTCGCCCATGCGATCGACGGTCGGCGTGGTCGCGATTCCAGAGAATTTCCGCGTGTCATCGTCGAACGCCTTGACCTGCAAGACGCTGTAAGCCCGGTTCTGCATCGTCGGTCTCCTAGATGACCAGGATTTGATATGAAGGCGTGGCCATATTCCGGCATGCCATTGCCGCGCCGATTGCCATGCAAATAGCGACTGCGGCGTCGATCTTGTTCGTGGCTCGTTCCTTGGCGAGCCAGTAATTGCCCCACCGATCATGATCCGTGACCGCGCTCATCATGGCGCTGATCAGGACAGGATTACGCTTGAACCGGATTCGGCGCTCGAGGATCGCGTCTTCGAGAGCGCGCAGGGATCCGGGCATCCACATACCCTCAGCCTCTTTCCCCTCGGCTTGCGCCGCTCGCTTCATGGCTTCGGTAGGCTTGCCCTTTTTCGTCCCGCCCTGCGGATGTTCGCCGAACTCAATTGACAGACCCAGCTTGTCGCACTCTTCCTCGAACCGCTTGAATGCGTATCGGTCATAGGCGGCCAAGGCGATGTCAAAGTCCCAGCTGTCGTCCGCGATTGCCTGCGCGACATGGTCGAAGCGAATGCTTTGCCCCGGCGGCGCGCTTAGGTGCCCATCGCGGACCCAGATGTCGTACGGCGCCTTGTCGCGCAGCGCGCGGGCCGCCACCGTATCACCCGGTGTCCAGGCCTCGATCCAGCAATCATAGGTCGGCTTCGAGACAATTTCGGGTTTGCCCTCGACGATGACCTCGACGTCCATACTCCCGGTTTCAACGATGCTGGCTTTAACGGTCAGGTCGCGATTCTGCGAAAGATCGATCCCTTCCACGATCGTCTTGCCGTGATGAATCGCCGGATCGAAATCGGCGAGGCATGGCTCCAGGGCCTCTCGCGTCATCCAGGCCGTCTCGGCATCGGTCCACTTGCAGAAGTGCAGGCGAAGGATGCCGTTCAATTTTCCCGGCATCGCTTTGGCCTGGGCCACGACGCCGGCAAGATATTCCTCGGTTATGGTCACGCCGAGCAGCGGATTCGCCTTCGCCCAGCAGCTGGGATCTTCGAGAGGATCGTCGCCCGGATCTAGCGCGCAGACATATGAGAACGTGGTATCATCGAGAACTTCCCCGACATAAGTCGGATCGTCATCCTTCGCATGCGGGTTTCCGGCGGCGACCCGAACCGCATGCTCATGTTCTTCCCAGCAGATCGAATTTCGGTCTGTCCCGCTGTTCGTGATCATGAACAAGAGCGGCTGGCGTCGGAATTTGAAGCCGCGCTCGAGCATTTCCATCACGCCGCGGTCTGGATGCTCGTGCACCTCATCGCACAGCGCCATATGGGGGCGGGGGCCAGACCCGGTACGCTTCGCCTCCCGGCTGATCGGCTTGAAGAACGACCTCTTGGCTAGGTAGGCGAGATTGTACTCTTTCCCTTCACCGCCGCTGGTCTTCGTGCGAGATCGTATATCCGGCGACTGGGCCCGCATCTTGATCGCGTCGCGGAACAGGATTCCCGCCTGGTCCTTGGTCGCGCCAGCTGCGTAGATCTCGGCGCCGGCTTCGCGATCAGCCATCAGGCCATACAGGCCGATGCCGCCCGCTAGCGGCGACTTGCCGTTACCTTTTCCTTCCTCGATGTACGCCCTGCGAAATCGCCGGGCCCCGTCCGCGCGCTTCCATCCGAAGATCGATCCAACCTTGAATGCCTGGCTTTCGTGGAGCAGCAGCGGCTTGCCCTCGAACTGCCCTTCGCTCAGCTTCAGCTTCTCTTCGAAGAACCGGATCGCGCGATCGGCGGCCTCTTCATCGAAGTAGAGACCCCGCTCGGGACCCTTGGCCAGGTCGTCGAAATGACGGCGGCAAGCGTTCCTTACATGGGGCCCAGCAACCACCAATCCTGCCGTTACCCTCTCGGCATAGAGGGTCGCCCGGTCAGTCGTCGAAGAACTCATCGCGCTCTTCGTCGCCTGTGTCGCCGCGGTTTCGCTCGTCGGTCAATCCGAGCTCCGCCATGTAGTGGCGCAGCTGGGCGTGCTTGGTGGCTGGGAAAATGCGGGGACCTTCCCGGAACTCCTTCCACAGCTCGCAGAACGCGATAGCGATCGGCTCACGCGAGCCGTCGAGCCACCCCGCGGGGGCGATGTATTTCTTCCAGGCCTTGAGCGCTTCGCCCTTGAGGAAGGACGGGCGTTCCAGCGGGCCAAAGCGGGTCGCGGCCTGCTCGACTTTCGCACGAGCGGCGCCGTCGTCGCCGTGACGGGTTGTCCGATGAGTGCCGTCGATCAGCCGCAGGTGAGCGGGCTTCGGCTTCGCTCCTCTCACGGCCATATTGAAAACTCCAAGATGTTAATGTGGTTTTGCGAAAATTTCAGGCGGCGGTCGGTGTCCGGGCAAACAGTCCGTAATTTTCCGATGCCCCCCCCGCAATATTGTTGCGTCGGCGTCGCCGCGCGTCTGAAAAATGGCGGAAATCAGCCGTTTCTTGAGGGTTATGCGACGGGCCAACCGTCTGCTCCGACCTCCGTGCGCCGGCGGTGCCCGAACTGCTCTCTGGTCACTTGGTCGTGGCAGTCATCGCAGAGGCATCGGATGTTCTCGTCGACGTCTTCGCCACCGAGAGCGAGCGGCTTGATGTGGTCCGGGACGGTGGCGGCCGTGATGCGCCCTCGCTCTTTGCAACGTCGACATAGCGGCTCGTTCGCGAGCCTGCGGCGGCGTAGCTGCTGACCTTTGCGACCTCGGATCCGTTCGCCCATTGCCCTTGCGCTCCGGTCGTGGCAGTCATCGCGCGAAGGGGGACGACTATGCGATACCTGATTGCCTTTGGCTGCCTTGCGCTTGCGGGCTGTGCTTCGACCGAGAAGGTGCTGTCGAAGGACGTGACCGAAACGTTCTACTCCAAGGACAGTGTGACCAACGTCGCCTTCTGCCTTGCCAACAAGAACAACACGCCTGCGCTCGATCGCGAGGATGGATCGAAGGTCGTCCTTATCAAGAACGGCTATGGCGGCGTGTCGATGGCGTTCTCAATCTATCCGCACGAGGACGGGAGCCGGATTGAATTGCGAAAGCAGTTCGGCACGATCGGCGGCATCTGGAAGCAGTGCGTCGGACTTAAATAAGCCGCGAGGAATTGCGCTGCACTTCGCCGGAGGCGGGGCCTCCTGCGCTGGTCGGGATGCGCAATGGCACGGTAGCCAAGATCATCTGTCCCGAAGCTGCTACGGCAGCGGTGCCCATCAGGCTGCCTTTCCAGATAGCGCAGATGGAATCACACGCCAAGCCTCAACTTGCATCGGGAAGGCGCCGCCGAAATCTATCGTCGCGGTCGTGGAATTCGACGCAATGATCCTGCCGGTCATCCCTGCCATTGACGGCATCTCCGCAATCTCAACCGCCTCGCCGATTGCGAACTGCCTACGCTCGCGGCGCAGCGCAGCCCGGCGTGCTCGCTTCGTCCGCATAAGCTCGGCTCGCGCACGGCGCGCGGCCTCCCGACTTTCGGCTTCGCGCAAGGCGGCAAGAGTGGCCTGGGCGGCTGCCTCTTCGTCTCGCAATCCCGTCAGGCTGCTATCCGCTACCAGCGGAGCGCGGCCTCCGAGTTGAAATACCGAAAAGGAAGGATGGGGGGATGCAGGATCGTGCGCGATCGCTGCCAGATCGCTGATACGATCAGCGCGCGCGAAGACAAAGCCTGGGAGAATTGCAACATCGACCTCGATCATCTTGCGCCGCAGACCCATCAGCAAGTTCCGGCGCTGTCCGGGGGCAGGACGGCGAATTGTGCGCGTGGGCGCCCATACTTCCATACCCGCGTCGCACAACGACCGGGCGAGGGGCAAGGTGCGGCCGCCACTGGTCGACAGGATGCACCACATATCATCCAAGTTACGCGGCGCGCTGATCACGAAGAGCCTCCTGATTGGCCGGGCTCGCCGGCGTTTCGACGATGAACTTGATGCCGCTAGGCTCGCCAGGCGTCGCCGATCGAGCGAGGGCAACCGCGATCGCGGGGCCCAGATTGGTCTCCGCATAGGACTTCTGGAAGTCCGAGCTGAACGTGAGAACGGCGCCGCCGTCATCGAACGTGATGGCAGCGGGCTTGATCCATCGCGCATATGTGCGGCTGCCAAGAGCACGCTCGAGCAGGTTGTGCACGATCGCCGACCGGTCATCCTCGGCAGCCTTTGCCGCGACCGGGGCCTGCTCCGGCGGTGGCCCTAGCGGCGTTGCTGGGGCGGATGATGAGAAGCTCGTCCCGGCGCGCGCTGCTCGCATCACGCGGTCATGTTCGGTGATCAGCCACTTGGCCCAAGCTGCTGCCCAGTTCGTCTTCCGAGACGTCCGACCAGAGGCCGCGGCCCAATGCATGCGGAACTGCTCGGCCACGGTCTCATAGGCTCCGGAAGGCCATTGCATGACGAGGCCGCGCGAAACGTCTCCCAGCTCGCGCAGCGGCGGCGCTGTCCAGTCCTCGGGCAGGGGATGGGCCTTGGGGCGCGGTGCGGCGCCGTCCAATTCTCCGGAATCGTCATTTTTGGCCGTGGGGGCCTCAGAGCCGTTAGGCTCTGAAGGGGGAAGTATCTTGTCTCTTTTAAGGGGTGACACCGGCGTCACCGGGTCCCCTGACATTTTGTCAGGGGGAGGGGGTGACATGGTGTCAGGGGGGGGTGACAAATTGTCACGGGGGACAACGCCCATCGGTGGCTGGTATCCGAGCAGCACGAAGCCACACGCGCTCTGGCCGCCATCCTCTCGAAACCGCTCGACGCGGCGCAACAGGCCGAGCCGGCCGGGATGCTCCAGTGTCGGCTCTTCCAGCTGCGCTATGCAGCGTTGCACCGTCCGCGGGCTGACCTCGATCACGGCGGCAATGCGCTTCACGGAAAGAAACTCGACAAGGCCGTCCGGCCGGGCCCAGTTCGCAATCTCGCGCAGCACGGCCTTGACGGTGCGATCACCGCAGACCTGTTCTTTCGCCCAGGCTGAAGTTTCAGAGCTCATCGCAGAACCTCCGGCACATCGCGGTGGATCTCGCCGCATATCTCGCGGCACTTGGCGCGCACCTTCCGGCGATGCTCGGACACGAACCGGCCGCTCGCGTCGCGGTCCAGACTGAGTGCAGGCGTGAAGCGTTGGCGCGCCTTGAAGATGCGGGACCAGATCATGCGGAGAGCTTTCTGCGCACCTTGCCCAGGCGATGCCTTAGCTTGGCCTGCGTCATGACGACCGGCCGCAGTTCGGGTGCGGCTTCGTCATAGGCTAGGTGCTTGCGATGTCGCCCGCCGTTCAGGTGTGGCAGAAGGCCGCGCTCGACGAGCTCCCAATTGCTCGGGTCGCAGTTCAGCTTGTTGCCGTCGAGGCACTTGAGCGCATATCCATCTGGGACCGGTCCGTTCGCCTTCTCCCAGACCCAGCGATGTTTGAGGACATAGCGCCTCTCGAATCCCGTGTGAGGGTTCGTCTCGTCGACGCTGATCTCGACATAGCCATCTTTCGAAACTCGCTCATGGCCCAGGTATTGCGCGTTGTGGGGAACGTTGCCCTTCTTGAACTGGGTGCGGCGAGCGTTTGGGTGGCGTCCGCCGACACCCTCAGGGCACTTCTTTCCCTTGTTATGCGGCTCATTGCCCTTCTCAAATTTTCCGGTCCGACCAGTTTTCCAGTCCTGAGCCTTGCGCAAGGCGTGGAGCTTGCGCTCTGTCACGTCAGGCCGATCAAACACCGCCTGAAATCCCGCGAGATATTCCTTGATCGGCAGCGTGCGATTGTCGCTAAGCCACTTCGTTTCTTCGGAGTTGAAGGTTCTCAGGCGCCCTTTATATCGCGCGCCGTCGCGGCCGACCTTCCACCCCTTGCGCTTGCGAAGCTGATTCAGGTGCGACAGCGCCACGTCATCGCGCCCGAACCGCTCGACGAACGCCCGGTGATAGTCCGAGATGACCATAAGCCGGCTTTCTTCCAGCCACGCCATTTCCTCGGCGCTGTATCGGATGGCCCGTCCCTTCATTCAGCCGGCCCCTCGATCATGGGCAGCGACTTTTTGAAGCGGTCGCCGTGCTGGGCGATCAGGGTTGCCGCCTTAAGATGGAAATTGGCATTGGCGAGGATCTGGTCCGACACGGCGACGATCGCGTCGGTGCGCTTCACCTCGGCCTCGATGTCCTCCGCCGAGATACCCTCTTCCGAAAGGCGCTCCATCTGAGCGAAAAGATGATCGTTGAGATCCTTGAGACGGTTCTTGGTCATGATGCCTCCCGATTACATTCACGGCAGAAGCCGGGTCCCGCGCACGGGATCTCCCGGCCGTCCGCCATGCGAAAGATGTGGTGAAGCCGCACACCGAGATGGCGGCGGACAAAGTCGCGCTGCATGCGCGTCGTGATCGCCGGGGCCGTCATGCCGGAGCGCCTTCGTTGCGGCGCGACTGCGGCAAGACGCCGGTCGCGGCAAAGCGTGCTGCATCGGCCGCGATCTGGTCCTCGATCACCTTGCGGGCCTCAGCAGCCTTGAGGCCCTGGCTCTTTACCAGGCGGCGATAATCATCCCGGTACTCGACAGGGCACCATGCGAGCTTTGTCGCGCCCGAGCGGCGCCCCGCGAGAATTCGGGAAGGGCAACCGGCCGGCCGGTTCATCACGCCGAGGCGCGTCTTGCCGATCATGCGGCCGAGCTCGCGGCGCTTCTCGGCGAATTCCGGGTTTTCGGCTATAGCGCGGCGCAGGCCGTCGCCGGTGCGCTTAGCGTGAGCAGCGAGCGCGTTCGGGTCGGCGAGATACGCTTTCATCGCCGCACTGCACTTCGCGCGGCGCGCTGGCGAGCGGCCGGTGTGGCGCCCGATGCATCGCCGGCAATAAGGCGACTTCTTCGGCTTGGTGGAGAAGCGGGCGACACCGCAGTCGGCACAGGTGGGAACGGGAAGGTTCATGCGTCCACTCCCGCGCCCTTGCGGGCGGCGCGCTTAATCTTGGCGATGATACCGTCTTCCACCTCGTCTGCAGTGGTCTCCGGTTTGATCTTGATGAACGCTGTGCAGATCCATCCGTGGGGCGATGACTTTCCGTGAAAGCGCAGCCCGTAGGCGAGCGCATGTCGCCCCAAGATTGACCCTTGATACACTTCCGAGACACGCAGGATGTCCCCGAAGTGCGGATCCTCAGGCGTTCCAGGAACGAAGTAATGCGCCACGCACCTGGCGAGATCTCCCGCCTTCCAATCCTCGTTCATATTGCGCATGTCGCGCGGCGGCGGTGGCGCGGTTCGGCGCTGTCCGAATAGGCGGCTCAGCCACGTCATGCCGCGGCCTCCAGTTCGAGCATGTCGAACAGCGAGGGAACGGCGATCTCGCGCTCGGCCTCGGAGAGGTACAGGCAGCTGTGCCGGAAATAGTCGGGGTTGAGCTCGCTGCCCCGGCCTCGGCGCCCCTTCATGATCGCTCGCATGGGAACTGTCCCGAGGCCACAGAAGGGATCGTAGACGAGTTCGCCCTTCATGCTGAAGCGGTCGATCAGCCGGTCGACGATATCGAATTGAAGCGGGCAGACGTGCTTTTCGCGGCCCTTCTGCACCTGCTCGGCGTTCAGCGTCTTCATCCGGACGACGTCGTCCCAGACATCTGGGTGATGGCTGCCAGGAGCGAGCGACATGAAGGTGCGGGGCAGGTGGCCCCGGCCGTCATTCGGATCGCGTGCTTCGATAGCCTCGCCGATCGCGACATGCGCCTCAGCGTCATAGATCAGATCGCGGCTTTCGGTGGTGAATGTCTTGACCAGCGGGCCGACGCCCATCTCCGCGAAGCGCGGCGCCACGGCCTCGAGCTCGGCGGGGTAGAGTGGACGATCGCCCGATGAGCGCCAGAAAGCGTGCGCGTCGATCTGCCAGCGCGCAAGGCTGTATTCCTCGGGCGACTTGGCGACAGGTTTGTCGGCATAGCCGCGGCTTCGGTCGCTCTGGGGCTTGCGCATCAGCAGGATATATTCGGGGCTTCCGGCTCCCATCTTGGTGCCGTCCTTCAGCATCTCCGAATAGCTGAGCCGGTAGGTCTGGTTGTTCTCGCGCACGACATCGGTGATGACCGTGATCATGCCCATGAACTGGAAGCCGTGGCGCTGGTAATGGAACAGCGTCTTGGCATGGAAGGGATTGACGGTCGGCACGCCTTCGCCGGTGACCGCGCCGAACAGGATCCTGTCCTTCACATGGATGCAGGCGAGCCGGCCGGGGCGGAGCGCGCGATATAGCTCCGGCGTCAGGTAATCCATCTGCTCGAAGAAGTGCGCGTCGTTGTCGGTGTGCCCGAAATCGTTGTAGCTCGGCGTGTACTCATAGTGGTTGGAGAAGGGGATCGACGTCACGATGAGGTCGAGACTGTTTTCCTCGAGCAGCCGCGCTTCTTCGACGCAGTCGTTATGGGCGAGGATCCAGCCTTCGCCGCGGGCTTCGGCGCGCTCGACACCGATGCTCCGGCTCGCGACATCGGCGGCCGCGACGTGCGTGAGGCCGTATTTGCGGATGATCGTGCTCATCTTTGCCGTGAGCTCTTCGTGGAGCGCCCACTTTTCGAGAAGCACGCGCCGGACTTCTTCCTCGGTTTCGGCATAGATGACGTCGACGATGACGGGCCGGGTCTGCCCGAAGCGCTGGACGCGATAGATCGCCTGGATGAAGTCGTTGAACTTGTGACCGATGCCCGCGAAAATCTCGCGGTGGCAGTGCATCTGCAGGTTGGTACCGGAGCCGAGCATCACCGGCTTGGCGGCGAGGTCCTTGATCCGGCCGTCGCTGAAATCACCGACGATCGCCTCGCGCTCGTCCAGGTCCTGAGACCCATAGACTGCGGCGATCCGGTCCCGGCCGGGAATATCTAGCGCGGTGATGGCGCGCCGTTCATCCTCGAGGTCGTGCCAGATGATGTAATGATCGTCGGGATCCGCGGCGATGATCTCGGCGACCTTCGCGATGCGGGCATCCATGGTGCGGCGCTTCTCGCGGCTAGCCTGGACAACGCCGACCGCGTTGTCGCGGATGAGGCGCCCCTGTCCGTTGCTGTCGGCGCCGGCGTCGCTGATATCGGCTTCGACGCAATGCCACCGCACCTCGATTTCAGGAAGGATATAACCTTCGTCGCTGAAGCCGAGATCTGACGGGCGCTGAAGGAAGACCGCCCAGCTGTTCAGCCAGAGCCAGAATTCATCTTCCTTGTGCGGATAGAGCGTGAGGTCGTTCGCCTTCTCGCTGTTGCGCTGGAAGAAGCGCGTAAGCGCCTGGCCTGTGTCCATGATGCCGAGAAAGCCGCCATAGTGGATCAGTTCCTTGTAGCGGTTGGGGGAGGGTGTGGCGGTCGCGACGAAGCGATAGGGCACGGCCTCGAAGAGCGGCAGGAACTCCTGAAAGGTCTTGCTGCCATAGCTGCGCAGCACCGACGCTTCGTCCAGGCAGGCGACGTTGAACCGGCTGACGTCGATCTTCCCCTCGCGGACGCTCTCATAATTCGTGATGTGGATGGCGCAGTAATCGCCCTTGGCGTCGATCTCCGCATCGCTCTGGACGAAATGAACCGTGATCCCGAGCAGAGCCGCATCCTTCATGAATTCGCGGCGCACGCCGAGCGGGCAGACGATCAGGCCCATGTTCGGCGCCGAAGGGTCGCGATCAGGGTCGGCCTCGAGCTTATCGAGGATGATGTTGGCAATCAGCAGTTGCTGGATCGACTTGCCGAGCCCGAAGGCCTCGAACAGCGCGCGGCGGCCGCCCTCGACCGCCCATCGCACGATATGGCGCTGGTGATCCTTGATAGGGCGGCCGTCGACCAAGTGGGTCGGTACGTCCTCGAGTGAGCAGGGAAGGCCGGCGAGCGGTGCCACCGGCATCTTGGCTTCGAGGAAGCTTTGATAATTCTCCGCCGTCATGGTCACGCCGCCGCGGCGAGAGGCAGGTTCAGCTGGATGCCGACCGCGTTGCAGTAGATCTCGAGCAGAGCGTCCATCTCGGCGCGATCATGCGGGCTCATCTTGCGCAGGCGGATGACCTTGCGAAGGATCTTGGTATCGTACCCTTGCGCCTTCGCCTCGCTGTAGACGTCGCGGATATCCTCGCCGAGCGCCTTCTTCTCTTCTTCGAGGCGCTCGATCCTCTCGACAAAAAGGCGCAGTTGTTCGTCCGAAACCGCAGCTTCGCTCATAGCTTTCGCTCCTTAGTTGCCCGCGAGGGGCTGTTTGGGTGGGGAAACCGCCGTCAGTGCGGGGCGGACCCGCCCGCGATGGAATTGAAGACCGGGGTTGCTTCGTTGACCTCGCTGATGATGCCGGCGAGTTCGCCGTGATCGATCCTTCCGTCTTCGAGCGCTTCGGCCACCTTCTGCGAGATCCGCGCGGCCACGACGCCGGCGCGGCGCACAGTGGCGGCGCCGTCGACCTCCATCGGGGCGGTGCTGAAACCCATGCGGGTCGCGACGCGCTGGAAGGCCTGCGGGGGCAGGGCAGCGAATACGCGCATGAAGACATCGAGCGGCATCAGGGGCCCGCCGTCCTCGACATAGCTGCGCAGGCGGCGCTCCCATGTCTTCAGGTCGCCGTTGGCGTCGAAAGTCGCGTCGGCGAGCTCCGGCCAGGTGAAGCGTTTGCCGTAGCCGCCGACGTACATCCGGAGGGTGTCGGAGATCAGCATTTTTACAGCAGGAGCGGAAAAAGCACCTATGTTTTCCATTGGATAGCACTCGTTGTTGCGGCAGTTTCGCCGCATGGAACAGACAGATTTCAATCAGCGCGGCGGGAGCGAGGAATCGTGGGGGAAAACTCCCGCCGCGCTGTCCGGCACCTCCGATAGGGGGCGTCAGTGCCGGAAAACTTGGTCACGCGGCCTCCCTCTGGCGGAGGCCGCAGTCGGGGGCCGTGCAGGCCAAACACGCGGGGTCGGACGCACGGCGATCGCAGACGCCGCAGGTCGCGACCGCTGCAAGCAGGGCTTGGACCGCGAGCTTTGTCCGCTTGTCCATCGCCAGCGCACCGCTCTCAAACCGCGAGATCGTGGACTGATCCAGTCCAAGCTGCTCGCCCATTTCGATTTGCGTCAGCCCGAGCTGGCGCCTGATGTCTCGGAGATTGTCCATGAACACGGGTGATATTCCCACGGGAATAAATATGCAAGCAGGAATATTCCTTGGGGAATTAGAATTGTGCAGGGGGTTGGATTATGCGTCGCGCATGAGCAAACCCATTCTCGCACAGAATATTGCGGCCCTTCGCCACAGCCTGGGCATGAACCAGACGCAGTTCGCGGCAGCGATCGGCACCCAACAGGCCAACATATCCAAGTGGGAGAAGGGGGCGACCGCGCCGGAGGGTGACAACCTCTCAGCCCTGGCTGAGCTCGCTGGTGTCAGCGAGCGGGAATTCCGGGACCTGGACTGGGTGCCAAAAGCAGGCGGCGCCCGCGGCCCGAACGGCCGACCTCTGGATCTCAAGCGCGCGCCCGAGCAGTTCCCTACTCGCGGAGCCTATGACGACGTTGGCGCGGTCAAGCTCAAATGCCTCAATCTCGAGCTGGCAATGGGCGAGGGCACGGACCTGGCCGAGTGGTTCGAGGAAACCGAAGTGTCCTTTGACGCGAATTGGTTGAGCGCGATTTCGCCAGCGCCTTTTGAGCGCCTCATCATCGGCCGCGGGGTCGGCGACAGCATGAGGCCAACGATCGGAGACCAGGACGACGTTCTGATCGACCTAGACCAGAATGAGCTCAAGCGCGCGGATCGAGTGTATGCGATCACGATCGACGGGGCCGGGGCGGTCAAGCGTCTCATGCCGTCGCCCGAGAAAGGCATGATCGAGGTCGTTTCCGACAACCCGGATCATCCTGCTCGCGTGCGGACCTATCCGAAAGCGATGATACGTATTATTGGTCGCGTGGTCTGGTCAGGAAGGCGACACTGAGGGGCGACAATTGCCGGCGCAAATTACTCTGCCGATCGTCGGGAGCCAGTTTCCCAACAAGGGGCGCAAGGCTCCGTCCCGACGTTTCGCAATCGAGCTATGCGCGCCGGGCGACCCAATCGAGCTCAAGCCCGAGCCGGAGAATGAACATGATGAGAACGCCATCGCCGTAATGTCCGGCGACGGCATCCAGATGGGGTATCTACCGGCAGAGCGTGCCCCGTACGTGGGCATGATGATGCGCCGGGGTGAGGTGAGGGCGATTTTTCAGGGGCAACCGGGGGGCAGACCCTTCGCTCGTATTGCCTTTGGCGGGGAGGTGCCCACGCTGCCGCCGAGACGAGCCGAAGAGGTGCAACAACAAGAATGGTGGCCTGATGAGATCTGGCCGGACGATTGACGATTATCAGGGGAGGGCAATGTGAGCGACGATCTCTGGATAGCGAGCGTAATTGCGATTGTAGTCATTCTGATCGCGTGGATCGTGCTTGCGAATCCCGATGGGAAGCCTCCGAGCGTGACCTCGGATGCGCCTGCCGCACAGCAGCTCCCCCAGGTGCCGGTTGCTCTAAAGACCGATCCGGGCGGCGGATGGTCGTTGGCGGGTTGGATGCTTACGATTTGCAGCGTCGCAGCTTTGGCGGTCTCGATCAGCATGAAAACCACCGTGTCGACCTACGGGGCCGCGATCTTGGGATCGACGGGACCTTCGGAGATCGCAAACCTCGACATGATGTTTCAGAAAGGGATGGCGATCGCGGGCAGCTTGGCTGGGCTCGGGCTCGGCGTCTTTTGCATCGCGGTCGGCGCCATCCTCCGCGCGATCACCCCGAAAGAGTAGGGGAAGGCGCCCGGGAATAAAACTATTCCTATGGGCATTTTTATGCTTGCGGAATATTCCTAGAGGAATATAAGGGCACCGTCACAACGACGGAGCCCCCGATGTACCCCGCTGATCCCAGCACCGATCTGACCGCCGAATTCACGGGCGACCGCACGTTCGCTTTCGCGGCGGTGATCTTCGCGGCGCTGGCCTTTGGCGTTCCTACGTTACTGGCGGTGCTCCGGTGACCCGCAAGGAACTCCGCGTCCTCGATTTCATCCGCGAGAACATCGTGACCGCGGGCTGCGCCCCGACGCTCGACGAAATCGCGGCCCATCTTGGCATGACGGCCAAGAGCAGCGCCCACCGCATAGTGGAATCGCTGGTCCGCCAGGGAGCGCTGGTGCGCGAACCTCACAAGGCCCGCAACGTCTTGCTCGCCGATGTGCCGCTGCTGACCGCGGTGCCCAGTCAGGTGCTGCGCGACGAGCTCGCGCGGCGAGGGGAGGCGGTGCTGTGACAGGCGGCACCCGTACTCTCGCGGCTTGCCTCGCCTCCGTCGAGGACGAACTGCGCGAGCAGCCCACACACCTTGCTGAGCTCGTTGGCGAAGAAATCGCCGCGATCGAGGCGTGCGCTCACGGTTGGCGCCTGCGCGTCGGCAGCGGCCGAGCGATCGTCATTCAGCGGGGCTGCACCTTCGATGCCGCCGGCAAGCCGGTCGTCGAACCATGACCCTTCTAACCGAACCCCCGGCCACCTTGCGAGCCATCCACGCCGGGTCAGCCTGCCGCCGTCCCTGTTTCCATCCACGCGGGGGCGGCGGACTTTCTGAATATCTCAGCCGGGAGGCGCTCGCGCGCGGGCCCCGGTCTTACATTGCAAAAGGAGCACGCTGATGTGCGTCAACCAGGTCACGGCCTTCGAACATGGGGGGCAGCTCTTCCACACCGAGCGGCAGGCGCTCGACGCTGCTCTCAAGGACATCGGCAAGAAGCTCGTCGCCGACTTCCACGCGAACCCCGCGGAGGGGATGCTGCAGCAGCGCGACGCGATCCTTCGCGTGCTTGGGCGCATTTCGGAGATCGAGGCGGAAGTCGCGCTCGACCGGCCGTCGGCGGTGAAGGAAGCGACGTGATGGAAATATCGCTCTCCTCTTTGAAGGCCGCACACGCCATTCTAATGGATGGCGCCCCTTTCCTGCGGCAGCGCTCAGTCGAGATCGAGAAATTCGACGATGATCTCGCGGCACTGGTTCGCCACATGATCGAGATCGTCCAGGCGCGGCGTGCCCGCGGCCTGGCGGCCATCCAGATCGGCGTTCCGGTTCGCGTCATTGTCGCAACTGCCGACGGGAAGGGGCTGGCGATGGTCAATCCCGTTATCACTCGCACGCTCAATCGGTTCGCTGTTGAGATGGAAGGGTGCCTGTCCGTTCCGCCATCTCAGTGGCGAAAAGTCTCGCGCCCGGCGAAATGCGAGATCGAATGGCAGGATATTATCGGCAACCGACACGCCGAGGGGTTTTCTGGCGCATGGGCCCGGGTTCTGCAGCATGAGATCGACCATCTCGACGGCACGCTAATCACGGATCGGGAACCTGCATGAAGTACCGCGCATCCGGAAAGGAAGTCCTGCGGGATGGCGAGCACGTCGCGGACTGCACGAGCCCCGCGCTCGCCAGCACGATTGCCTCGCTGCTGAACCTGCCCGCGTGGCTCGACCACCGCGCAGATCGCTCGAAATCTCGTTGGGCTGCACGGCTCTATCGCATCATTGCCGACGACCTCAGGGCGCGGCTGCACGAAGAGGACAAGGCCGATGGCTGACAACACGCCGATTGAATGGGCAGACGCGACCGTGAACGCGATCAACGGCTGCTCTATCCTCTCGCCCGGCTGCATCCGCTGCTACGCGATGAAGCTCGCCGGCACGCGGCTGCGCAATCATCCCTCCCGCGAGGGGCTGACCGATCAGACCAAGACCGGCCCGGTCTGGAACGGCACGGTAAGGCTGCACGAGCCCGCGCTGCTGCAGCCGCTTCGCTGGAAGCGCCCGCGCGTTATCTTCTGGAATGCGCACGGCGACACTTTCCACGACGCGGTGCCCGACGATTGGCTCTGGGAAATGTTCGAGGTCATCCAGCGGACCCGGCACCATAAGCATCTTGTGCTGACGAAGCGGTCGGCGCGGATGCGCGAGTTCATGGAGAAGCTGACCCGCCTGCCGGCGGATATCAACAGCTTCTATGGCCTTGGCCCGGACGCGAAACTCTATCAGCCGATCCGCAACCTGTGGTTGGGCGTTTCGGTCGAGGATCAGGTGCGCGCCGACGAGCGCATTCCTGATCTGCTGGCGACACCGGCGGCTGGGCGCTTCCTTTCGTGCGAGCCGTTGCTTGGCCCGATAGATTTGCGATGGATTGCCGAGCCCGACGAAGAAAAAGACGGTGTGATCGACGCCCTACTGGGCTGCAATTGGATCGACGGCATGGGCTGGGGCGCGGAGTTTCGGCCTGTTCGCCCAGGTCATGAAGGTCGCGTGATGACGCGGCGCGTTTGCAGTTCCGAAACGGATATTCTGGCTGCTCGAAAAATCGACGGCGTGATCGTCGGCGGCGAAAGCGGCCCCGGCGCCCGGCCGATGCACCCCGATTGGGCGCGCAGCCTGCGCGACCAGTGCGCGGCGGCAGGCGTCAATTTCCATTTCAAGCAGTGGGGCAATTGGGTTCCGCTGCGAGGCCACGGCGACGGCAAATGGCCTACAAACCAAGGTGGGTTCATCCGCCTCACCGTCGACGGCCGCCGCGCCGACGATGGGCATCCGATGCAACTGGTCAGCAAGAAAGCCGCCGGCCGCGCCCTCGACGGCGCAACCCACGACGCGCTGCCGTGGTGCGCACCCGTTGAGCAAGGGAGCGCTGTGGCATGACAGACCGACCCATCCTCTTCTCCGCCCCGATGGTCCGCGCGCTGCTCGAAGGCCGCAAGACGCAGACGCGGCGCATTCTGAACCCGCAGCCCGGCGATGACATCGATAACGCCGGCGACTGCGAGACGATCATTGACATGGCAACCGGCCAAGAAATTCACGCTCGGTTTGCGGTAGGCGATCGCCTCTATGTCCGCGAGGAATGGTTTACGACGCCGGCCTATGACGACCTCGCCCCGTCCGAGATGGGCGGTGACGAGCCGCTGAGATACAAGGCTGACGACGCGACCTTCAATTGGACCGAAGCCGACGGATCTCGCGTAGGTCGCCGCCGCGCCGGCATGCACATGCCGCGATGGGCGTCGCGCCTCACCCTCACTGTGACCGAGGTCCGCGTCGAGCGGCTGCAGGAATGCAGCGAAGTCGATGCCGTCCAGGAGGGCGTCACGCTGATCGAGGAAAGCTGTGAAGATCCGGTCGAGGCATACGCAGCCCTTTGGAACAGCATCAACGGCGCCGGCGCATGGGAGGCTAACCCTTGGGTCGCCGCCGTCACGTTCACCGTCGAACAAAGGAACATCGACGCATGACTGACCCTGCCAACGACCGCCTCATCCCGCTCGCGGAGGTGATGAACATCGTCGGCTACGGCAAGACGATCATCTATCGCTGGATCCGTCAGGGCACCTTCCCGAAGCCCTGCCACCCCGGCGGATCCTCGTCGCGCTGGAGCGAGATCGAGGTCCGCGCCTGGAAGGACGCGCAGCTCGCTCAGCGCGAGGCCGCTTAGCAATTCTCAACCAGGAGACGGCGGTCAGCCTAATAAGCGCGCCGGGAAAACAGTGACCCTACTCGACAAGACACTCTCCGCGCTCGGTCTTATGCGCGTGAAAGCGGCGAAGGATTGGGAAGCCAAGTTCAAGCTGGCCGTCCAAGACCTCGCACAGCAGGCGGTTGAGATCGACGAATGGAAGCAGATCGCCAACGACCTTGGCGCCATCGTTGAAGCCACCAAGGACGACGCCGAACGCTGGCGCAACAAACTCGCACGCGATGCAGAGCGGAGACGGCGTAAGCGGGGGGATGCGTGATGGGCGCTTCGGCTATCGCCGACCGGGCTGCCAGCCTGACGGCCTCAGCCGTTCCGGCTTCGCAGAGTGGCATCCCTAGCGCGGGGTGGTGGCACACTCAAAATGAAGAATATCTCCATTCCCGGAGCGACACGCGCGAACAGGCAATTGACGCGGGGATCGCAGAATATTGCGGTGAGCCGTTTCTGATCTGTCAAGGCGAGAGGTTCAAATATCAAGCCCTGCATTTCGACATTGACCGCATTGCGGAGGATTTCGATGACGCCAATTACGAATACGGGCCGGAAGACGAAGGACCGTCCGCCGCGTGGGGCGATGAAGCGTGCCGCGAGCTGGAGCGAGAGCTTACTGCCACAATGGAGGCATGGCTTGACCGTCACGGATACAGGGATGCGTGGGCAATCGACGTGCGCGGATATGAGACCATAGACGCGCAAGCGATCGAAGCCCGTAGGGCGGCAACCGGAACGGGTGCCGTTCACGAGAGCGCGGTCGCTGAAAGCGATGCGCCCGAAACATCGGGGGAGGCGGGGCAATGACCGACACTGCTGGGCCTGTGCACGTGACGCAGGCGGAAGCCGACCGTGCGTTGAAATGGATCAACCACAACTTGATGCTGGCGAAAGGACTGATGAAGTCCAGTTCGGAGGCGGGCAACGGCGCAGAGAATTTCCGCGCCCACGATGCTCACCAAGCCTTGTCCGTCGCCAAAGCCGCCCTCTCCGCCACCCCCGCACAGGAGGTTGATGAAACCGAGCCGCTGCGCCCCCTACGCGACATTCGCGCGATCTCAGCAGACCCTGGCAACAAGCGCATCCTGTGCCTGCACTTCAATCGCGAAACTGACGGGGGCGATAGGGAGGCGATCCTCGCAGCTATTAACGCCGCTCCACGCGGCGCCCTCGCCCCCGAAGGAGATGCGCGGTGATGGATATACCGACGGTAGACGATTTTGACGCGCAGATTGCCGGTTACGGGCAGCGTGTCAGGGATCGGCGCAAGGCCTTGGGCCTGTCGCTTGACAAGGTTGCCGAACGCGCGGGGCTGACGAAATCCTACGTTTGGGAAATCGAGAACGGCAAGAACAAGAACCCGACGCTTCGCACGACCTTCGGCTTGTGTCGTGCGCTCGGATGGACGTTCGCCGATTTGGTCGGGATCGAGGCAGGAGCAACGAGCCTGCACCCCGAGGCAATGAAGATTGCGATCCAAGTAGATGCCGCCCTCAAGGCCCACCAAACGAAAGGGGACGCACCCAATGCGTGACCGCTATTCGATGCGCTTGGGCGGCCAGTTCGCACCACCCAAACGCTACGACGCGCAAGTCGTTCTCGATCGGATTGCCGAGGTCGCCACCAATCTGGCGGCACAAGCTGGCGTCGGCGCAATGGAGACCGCCGGCGGTCTCCTGGGCTATCTCGTCGAGAACCCGCGCGACCTTGAGACCTTCATGGTCGGCGGCATCTGGGAACTGCCCCCGGGCTGGTTTCAGCGCCACAACCTGACCTGGCACGCGCAGGACGGGAGCATCGTGCATCCGGCCGACGTGCGCAGCTTGGGCGAGATCTCGCAAAAGAAGCGGGGGAGACGCTGAGCATGACAAAAACTGTCACCCTTGCCTGGGCGCATAGCACTACCCCGATAGGAGTTGCGCTTTGACAAGAGTATTATACAACGAGGCTATGGGGGAAGATGGCGCGCACATTCGCTTGAAGCTGGACAATAGCCAGCCAATTGCACTTTCTGACTTTGTATCGCAATTTGTCGGTGTCGGCTCGCAGTTTGAGAAATTTGTTGCGCGCGAGTATCCGGAATTAAAAAGCGACAGCGAGTTTTTTGTCAAAGAGGTGCGTGCTGGCTGCATTGAAGCCGACCTGGTCACTTTTGTTGGAGGCGGGACTCTACTTGCCGCCGTAAGCGCCGTGATCGACGTAATGGAAAAGGTCCAAATTTTTACGGACTTCGTAGAGGATTTTGGCGGCCGATTTTCCAAATATTTCAAAAGGGGCGGACGAGCAGAAGGCGTTTCTAAGGGCGATCTCGCCGACTTTCTGCGAGTCACTGAAGCGATCGCCAGTGACCCAAACGGGACTGCTCGGCTCGAGGCGGCGGCGTTCGAAGACGGAGAGAGAAACGTCCGGGCTGTTTTTCAGTTTTCCACGGATGAGGCCAGGCGGGCGGCGGAGGAAATAGCGGATCACCGCCGCGAACTGGAAGCCAGTTCGGGGGAGAACCAGGAGCGGGCGCTCCTGAGGTTTGTCAGGCCCAGCGTTGAAGCAGGCAAGCCCGGAAAGAAGGGAGGGGAGCGCGGCGTCATAGACAGCATTGCGCCGAGGGCAATGCCGATCCTGTATGCATCTGACTTGGCAGAGCAGCGGATGCGGCACGAGAAAATTCAACTGGAAGGGAACATCTTTCGCGCCTTGTTCGACGTCAGTGTAAATGTCGAAACTAGCGCGACGGGGAAACCTTTGGCCTATCGAGTGACCGAGGTTCACGCCGTGATTGACGGCGATCCCGGGGACGATCTCCTAGATAATTGACGCTTCAGGTCCTTACTAGCGGACCATAGAGGATCGCGTCGTTTCCCCAGTTGGTCGCATTCAGAGCGCGGCCCTTCGCAATTGCTTTTGACGATGCGGTCAGAATTTGCTTAAACCTGAATGCACAACGGCGCGCCGCCGGTTGGAATGGAAGCGCGCCGTTGCTCACATGCCCTTGTGGAAGGGGCCAGGGTAGTCCGCACGATCCTTTGGCGAGGTTGGCGTGCGGGGCCGATCGTAAGGCGGCTGATCTTGGATTGGCCGCCTTTCGCTTTGGTGAAACCCAAGAACGGTGTCCTTTGGGCTGTACCACCATCTATAGTGACGTGCTGGCCCGGCGATGCAAGACGGTAAATGGCGAATGAATGACTCCATTCGTCGATAAATTGATTCGGTACATCGCCGATTTTAAGTCCTGACCAGCGGAATTCCTATGTTTTCAGCCATCTTGCCGCTCGCCGTCTGGCGGTGTAAACTTTTTGCATCGGTAAATCGTCGATTTACCAAGTGGGGAAGCTCAAGCGTTGCTCGCGAAGAATTAAACATAAGAAACCCAGCGGTGGTTACTGTGCCGGCCGCCGATTCGATGCGGAATCTCTAAGTCGAGCTCAGGCAGCAGCCTTCGCTCTCGGCCCCTTGGGCGACTTGTCAGCGTTCCGAATAGGCTGGCCGAGGTGGACATGCGGATCCCACATGCCTTCCAGAAGCATGTCGGCCCATTCCTGGGCGAGCTCGCGCCGCCGTCCCATGTAGGCCGCGCGATTATAGGCGCCCTCGACCTTGTCTTTCGGGACGTGCGCCAGCATCAGGTCGATGATAGCGCGGTCGTTCTTCTGCCGGCCGGGCGCCTCGTTCATGATCGTGCTCATTGTCGCGCGGAAACCGTGCGGGACGTGGCGCTGCTCATATCCGGCGCGGATCAGGAGCGCGCGCAGCGTGTTCTCGGAGATCGGCCGGTGCGCGTGCCGCTCGCTGGGGAAGAGCAGGGGGAGATGGCCGCTTAGCTGCCGAAGCGCTTGCAGCACCTCGACAGATTGTCGCGCCAGCGGCACCAGGTGATCGCCGGCTTCCTCGAGCTTTCGCTCCGCGTCGCCCTTCATGCGCGCCGCGGGGATGCGCCACAGCGGCTCCGGGCCGTCCAGGCCTTCGAATTCTTCCCAGCGCGCGCCGCGCAGCTCGCCCGGGCGAACCGCGGTGAGGGCGAGCAGGCGCAGGGCGAACTTGGTACCGGCGCGCGTGCGGAGCGCCTCGCAGTCGATCAGCAGCTGCCGCACGGCGCGCAGCCGATCCTCGTTCTTCTCGATGCGATCGATGATGGCGGCCTGCTTCTTCGCGGGCGGCACCCTCGGCAGGGCCTTTGCCATGCTCGCGGCAGGGTTTCGCTTCGCGATGCCGGCCGGGATCGCGTAAATATAGACGTCGCTGATGCGCTGGCAGACGCGGTGCGCCGTCTCAATGGCACCCCGCTGCACGATGATGTTGAGAACCTCGAGCACCCTGGGGCTTTCGATCTCGGTGATCGGAAGGTCTCCGATCTCCGGGAAGACGTCGCGCTCGAGCGAGCGAAAGACGTCTCCCGCGTGCACAACGGACCAGCCGGCGCGTGGGCGCTCGACCCAATGCCGCGAATCGCGCGGCGACCAGCCGCCATCGTGCGCATCGCGCCAGGCCTTGAACTTCTCCACCGACCAGCCGCTCTTGAGCTCGAACCATTGCAGAGCGACGGCCTCGAAGGTGTTTGCATTGCTGAGCGCCTTCGCCTTCGCGGCGACGCGGCGCTCGACGGCCGGGTCGCGCCCCTCCCGCAGCATCGCCTTGGCGGCATCGCGCTTGGCGCGGGCATCGAGCAGGGTCACGGCAGGGTAGGAGCCGAGCGCAAGCGTCTTCTGTGCGGGCTTGCCCTTGAGGTTCCGGCCGTAAGTGTAGTTCATCCGCCAGTGCTTTCCGCCGGCGGGCGAAACGAACAAATAGAGCTGCTCGGAATCGGCGAGCTTGTACGCGGCGGCCTTCGGCTTGGCGGCCTTGATCTTCGCATCGTTCAGCATCGAGGGCGCTATACCATAGATCCGCGCCGCGATACCATGCGAAATACCATATCGGCTTGTGAACGCCTGTGAACGACCTCGAACGGGTTCAATGACCGGATCGGCCGAAAAGTGGCAGAAAACCGGGATGAGTGAACGGATAAGAACGGCTGGGGAAGGCCAGTTGGCGGAGCGGGAGGGATTCGAACCCTCGATACGGTTTTGCCGTATACTCACTTTCCAGGCGAGCGCCTTCGACCACTCGGCCACCGCTCCGCATGCACTGGATGAAGGCGGGCCCTAGTCGCTTGGCAGGGCTTTCGCAAGCCGATTGGACATGGCAGACAGGCATGATGAAGCAATTGCTCGCTGCCGCCGCCACGGCCTTCGCCCTTTATTCTGCTGCGCACGCGCAAGACGCCGAAACTCCGCTTTCGCCGGGGCAGATCGTCGATGCGGCCAAGGCTGAGGAATGGACCGCGATCGCACCTTCCGACCTGCTGGTCATGGACCTTGCGAGAGACGCGGCGGGCAGCGAGCGGCGCGTTGTCATACAACTGATGCCGGCGCCGTTCAGCCAGGGCTGGATCGGCAATATCCGAAAGCTTGCCGCTGCTCACTGGTGGGATGGCGCCAGTATCTACCGGGTACAGGACAATTATGTTGCCCAATGGGGCGATGCCGATGGCGACGACCCGGCGAATGCCAAGCCGCTGCCAGATGCGCTGGTGGCGGCGCCGGAGAGCGAATATGCGACCACGGCCATGTCGATTGCCCAGGCCGCATCGGCCGATGATTCCGCCGATATCGCCGCAATGGGAGCTGACCTTGCAGACGAGCGGGACCGGTTGGGGGAGATTGCGATTGGGGTGACACGCACAGCGGCCGCGCCGCAGGGCTGGCATGAGCGCGACCCCTACGCATCGTGGGTCGAGTTCCACGAGGGATGGCCGCTCGCCGGGGGACCGGAAGAAGAGGCTGGCTCTCCCATGTGGCCGGTCCACTGCTATGGCATGGTAGGAGTTGCGCGCGATATGTCGCCCAATACGGGCAGCGGCGCCGAGCTCTACGCCGTCATCGGCCACGCCCCGCGGCACCTTGACCGGAACATCGCGCTCGTGGGCCGCGTGATCAGTGGGATCGAGCATCTGTCGAGCTTGCCGCGCGGGCCAGCGCCGCTCGGGGTCTACAATGACCCCGCGCAGCGCGTCCCGATCATCTCGGTCCGCCTCGCAAGCGATCTGGCAGAGGCCGGCCGGCCGCATTTCGAATATCTTTCGAGCAAGAGCGAGAGTTTTGCCCGCTATGTAGCGGCGCGCGCCGATCGGCGTGACCCCTTTTTCATAAAACCCGCGGGCGGGGTGGATATCTGCAATATCCCGGTGCCGATCCGACCCGTCGCGGCGAAATAGGTCTTGGAAAGCATCACCGTCACGGCTCCGCTTTGGCGCTGGCAGTCGGCAACTGCGCCGGGCGCATGGTATTTCGTCACTATCGAGGGTGAGCCGGCCGACAGGGTGCGCCTCGCGGCCATATCAGGGCAATGGCTCGACCGACGGCGCGGGTTCGGGTCGGCCCGCGTCGAAGCGCGGATCGGTGGCAGCAGCTGGACAACCTCGGTTTTTCCGCATCGCGAAAGCGGCGGCTGGCTCCTGCCGGTCAAGGCCGCGATCCGCAAAGCCGAAGGACTGAGCGAAGGCGGCGCAGTGACGGTGACCGTCAATCTTTAGTCTTGTCCGTGGCTTTCTCTTCGCGGGCGCGCGCCTTGCGTTTCCTGAGGTTGGCGCGCAGTGCCTCGGCGAGGCGTCGCTCGCGTTCTAGGTCGGCGGGAGAAGGCGGCTTGCTCATTGCCCGCGCCATGCCTGTGAAATCGCGACCTCGTCAAGTCTCGCACCTTGACAGCGGCGGGGCGCCCCGCCATAGGCCGCGCCTGCCCGGCGGCGATGCGTCGCAAGGGCCCCGGCTGCTGCTGTAGCTCAGTGGTAGAGCGCACCCTTGGTAAGGGTGAGGTCGAGAGTTCAATCCTCTCCAGCAGCACCATTATTCAGCATTTTTTTCACGAGATATCATTCACGGCCGACTGGTCCCGCCGTGCAAGCGCTGCGCGGCGGTCAGCGTGCGCAGAACCTCGGTCCGCATGTCGAGCTCGCGCCGCTCGGAATTGGACAGCCCGTCGGCGCCATAACGGTCGGCGAGCCTTTCGATCATGGCAGCATCGCGTCCCAATGCACGCGCTTCCCGCTTCGTAAGTTCGCCCCGCGCGCGGCCCGCCTTGATGCGCTCGCGCGCTTCGCCAAGCTGGTGGCCGGGCGAGGGGAGGGTGGGCAGCGTCCCGCGGTCGGTGATTCCCGGCATCGGCTGAGGAACAGGAACGGGGCCTGCGACAAACTGTGCCGCCGCTGTCGCCGGCAAAGCCAGAAAATGGGCAGAAGCAAGGATCAGGGGCATCAGGGGCCTCCGCAGCCGACGGGTCGAAAGGATGTTCCACCTTGCGGGCTGAACGCGCCGTGAATCTATATTTTTGCGCCGAGCAGCCAGTCATGGAAGAGCTTGACCGCCGGCTGGCGCAGCGCGCGGGGGCGGCAGACGAACCAGTAGCTGTAGGGACTGTCGACATCGAAATCGAAGAGCCGGGTCAGGCGGGGATCCTGCGCATAGTCGAAATGATGGCCGTGCATGAAGGCAACGCCGATCCCTTGCGCTGCGGCTTCAAGCATCAGCGGTCCCGAATCGAAGAAATCGATCCCTGCTGCCTCTAGATAGGGCATGCCGATCGCCTGCTTCCATTCGGCGAATGTCTCCGGCATTTCGCGGTGGAGGAGGATGGTCAGCCGCTGGAGCTGTTCCGGTACGGTGATCGGGCGGTCGCCGTCAGTGAGAGTCCGCGCAGCGATCGGGAAAATCTTGTCCTGGTCGAGACGCGCAGCATAAAGTGCGGGATCGATCGCGCGCGCGAGCGCGATCGCGGCATCGAGCCCCTCGCCGAGCCGAGCCTCGCCGTGCGAGAGCGTGTCGATGTCGATATGGAGTTCAGGATATTTCTGGCGCAGTTCGGGCAGGCGAGGGAAAAGTCGCTGCTGCGCGAAAAGCGGCAAAACATTGAGGTGGAGGCGCAGCGTGGCGTCGGGGCTGCCGACCCGTGCGATGACGCCGCGCAGATCATCGAGGATCGGCGCCAATTGCCCCTGCAGCGTCCGGCCCGCCTCGGTCAGCCGCAGACCTTGGTGATGACGGTCAAAGAGCGGGCGCCCGACCGCATGCTCGAGAGTCTGGATCCGGCGGGAGAGTGCCGGCATCGAAAGACCGAGCTGGCTCGCGGCCGCCTTCACCGTGCCGTGACGGGCGACCTCCAGAAAGGCTTCCATGCTGCTCAAGGGGGGAAGGCGTGCCATGATGTCTCTCGCGCGAGGTGATGGCATGAGAGCAGCGCGCGCGCCAGAGGCATTTGCTGCGGTGCGGTATAAAGGCCCATGGGAAGCACATCGTGCAGCGGGGGCTCGAAATAAGGGAACGCCCGTCCTATCTTCGGCATTCTGACTATTTTGCGGGAGACACATCTTGGCCGACGCACCGGTTAAAGAAAAGCAAGTCAAGCTCCAGGTAGCAAATGCCCGCGCCGAGGAAAGCGGGGGCGGCATCGCGCGCATCCCGCGCGCGGCGATGGCCGAACTCGGCGTGACCGAGGGTGATGTGATCCAGCTCAGCGGGAAGCGGGTGACGGCATCGCGGGTCATGGCGCCCTATCCTGAAGATGAAGGGCTTGAAGTCGTCCGCCTCGATGGCCTCCAGCGCGCCAATGCGGGCGCGGGCGCGGGTGACATGGTTGTCCTCAGCCGTGCCGAGACGCGCCCGGCGACCCGCGTGGTGTTTGCGCCCGCCCAAGAGAATCTGCGCCTCCAGGGCTCGGCGATCGCGCTCAAACGCAGCTTTTTCGGCCGACCGCTTGTCGCGGGCGATACGGTCGCGACCGCGGGTCAGCAGCGGGTATCGGCGGGCGATATGCCCCCGCAGCTTCGCCAGATGTTGAACGCTCCTGCCTACGCGCTCGCCGAGGTCCGACTCAGCGTCGTGTCTGCAAGCCCCAAGGGCGTCGTTTACATCGACGAGAATACCGAGGTTGAACTGCTTCCCGAATATCAGGAGCCGCAGGAAACCCGCCGCACCGATGTCACCTATGACGATCTAGGCGGACTCGGCGAGACGATCGACCAGCTTCGCGAGATGGTCGAGTTGCCGCTGCGCTATCCCGAGCTCTTCCGCCGCCTTGGCGTCGACCCGCCCCGCGGAGTGCTGCTCCACGGCCCGCCGGGAACGGGCAAGACCCGCCTTGCGCGCGCGGTCGCGAACGAGAGCGAGGCGCAGTTCTTCCTGATCAACGGGCCCGAGATCATGGGATCGGCTTACGGTGAGTCCGAAAAACGCCTGCGCGACGTGTTCGAACAGGCTGCAAAGGCGGCGCCCTCGATCCTGTTTATCGACGAGATCGATTCGATCGCGCCAAAACGCGGACAGGTTCAGGGCGAGGCTGAAAAGCGGCTTGTCGCGCAGCTCCTGACCCTGATGGACGGGCTCGAGCCGCGAACCAATCTTGTCGTCATCGCGGCCACCAACCGTCCCGATGCCATCGACGAGGCTTTGCGCCGGCCGGGCCGCTTTGACCGCGAAATCGTGATCGGAGTGCCCGACGAAAGCGGGCGCCGCGAGATTCTCGGAATCCACACGCGCGGCATGCCGCTTGCCGAGGATGTCGACCTTGCCGAGCTCTCGCGCACGACGTTCGGTTTTGTCGGCGCCGACATGGCCGCGCTGACTCGCGAGGCCGCCATCGAGGCGGTGCGGCGGATCATGCCCAAGCTCAATCTGTCGGAGGGAACAATCCCGCCCGAGGTGCTCGACGAGCTACGGGTGACGCGCGAGGACTTCAACAATGCGCTGAAGCGCGTTCAGCCCTCCGCGATGCGCGAGGTGATGGTGCAGGCACCAAAGACGCGGTGGAGCGACATCGGCGGACTTGACGCTGCACGCGGCAAGATGATCGAGGGCATCGAGCTGCCTTTGAAGCATCCCGATGCCTTCCGCCGGCTTGGCATTCGTCCCGCCAAGGGCTTCCTCCTCTATGGTCCCCCCGGCACGGGCAAGACGCTGCTTGCCAAGGCGGCGGCGCGCGAGTCCGATGCCAATTTCATCGCGATCAAATCGTCGGATCTTCTCTCCAAATGGTATGGCGAAAGCGAGCAGCAGATCGCCCGGCTCTTCGCGCGCGCGCGCGCCGTTGCGCCGACGATCATCTTCATCGACGAACTCGACAGCCTGGTGCCCGCGCGCGGCAGCGGCACGGCGGGCGAGCCCCAGGTCACCGAGCGCGTCGTCAACACGATCCTTGCCGAGATGGACGGGATCGAGGAGATGCAGTCGGTTGTCGTGATCGGCGCGACCAACCGGCCGAACCTCATCGACCCCGCGCTGCTTCGCCCCGGGCGGCTCGACGAGCTCATCTATGTGACCGTCCCCGATGCGAAAGGGCGCAAACGCATCCTTGAAATCCACACGATGAAGATGCCCCTCGGAAGCGATGTCGATCTCGACGCGCTCGCCGCGCGCACCGAGCGCTTCACGGGGGCGGATCTTGAAGATCTCGTTCGCCGGGCGGGTCTTGCAGCGCTCAAGCGCTCGATGACCAGCGAGAGCGTGACGATGGAGGATTTCGAGACCGCGCTCAAGGATACGCGCGCCTCGGTGACCGAGGCGATGGAGCGCGACTATGAAAAGATCCAGGGTGAGATCAAGCAGCAGGCGATGAGCGTGAACCCCATCGGCTTTTTCGCGCCGGGTATGCTCAAGCCCGTGCGCGAGCAAAAGCACGCCGACGAGGCGCGCGGCGAGAGTGTTTTCAAGTCAGGTGGAATCACCTGACGATCTGAAAAGCACGGTAAAACAAGTCTCTGGAGTGCCGGTTTTGATTTAATCAAAACCGGCACTCTAGGTGGAAAGGGGCGGGTCCTGCCGGAGCGCGGACCAGCCCCACACCACCAGCCAGGCGCAAAACCCCGCCATCACGCCGTAAGCGACCATCGCGTGCCAGTTGTAAAGAAGGACGCCGATCGCCGGCGAGACGATATAGGCCGACCCGTTGATCGAAGCGGTCATGCCCGCGACTGCGCCCTGATGGTGTCCGGTGACCGCGAGCGAGGCGCCGGCCGTAAAGCCGGGGCGGAACAGGCCAAAGCCGAGCGATGCGGCGGCAAAGCCGATGACGATCGCATGGAGGTCCTGGGCAAGGCCGGTCATCACGGTGCCCGCGGCGCCTAGCGCTGCGCCGGCGAGGACCGTCGCGCGCGGTGTCATTTTGAGGAGGGGTATGAGACCCCACTGTGCGAGCAGCGTCGCAAAGGCGCCTGCCATGAGCACGATCCCGGTGATCGCGGCCGCCTCGTCGGGGTTGGTCCTTAGGTTGAGGCGGTCGAGAATGAGAAAGCCGATAACGCCGAGCATCATCGCCTGCGATTGCCCCCCCAGCAGCCCGGCGAGCATCCAGGGACGCACCCGGCGATCGCTCCATTGGAGCGGTGGTCGCAGTGCGGCGTCAGATTCGTCCTCATCTTCGTCGCGGCGCGCGTCAGTCCCCAGCCCCGAGGCAGGGTAGGGCGCGATCGATCCGCGCGCGGCGAAGCGCGGCATGTCGTTGGGGAGGCGCCAGCGCAGCGTGATGAGGACGATAAGACCGATCAGCGCGAAGACGAGAAGCGGGCCTGAGAGCCCCACGATGGGCAGAATGAAGAAGGGCGCGATCGCGGGGCCGATCACCGTTCCGAGCCCGAAGGAAGACGATACGAGCGACAAGGCCTGCGTCCGCTCCTCAGGCTCGGTCCGCGCGGCAACATAGGCCTGGACGGCGGGCGGGGACGCGGATCCGAACCCGCCATAAAGGCTGCGAAAGAGCGCGAAGATGATGAAGGTTGCCCCGCTTGCGATCAGGCCCGACAGGCCTGCCCACAGCGTCAAACCGCACAGCGCCATCGACGAGATGAAGCCGGCCATTCCGAGCGCCATCAGCGCCTTTCGCCCGCGCTTGTCCGACTGGCGCGCCCAATGCGGGGCGGTGAGGACCCAGAGCAGTGCGGACCAGCTGAAAGCGAGGCTGACCCAGACATCGGGGATGTGAAGCTTGGCGCCGATCGCCGGGAGGATCGACTGCATCGCGGTGTTGCCCGCGGCTGCAACGAGCATGATCGCAAAGAGGACGGCCATCCGGTCATTGGGGATCGAACGCGATATCGCCGTCATGCCGTCCCTTCCGCTTGTCGCAAGTCCGCCTCTCCCTACACGCGATGCACTCGCTGTCCAACGCAAAGCCCATATCTTTCCTTGCGCTGTCTCCTCCTTTTTGCCACCGACAGGAAAACCGAAACAACGCGAAAGCCACCATGACCCATCCGCGGGCGCACGCCCAAGAATCGAAGATCGGGCTCCCCCGCCGGGTGCGCGAGCGGCTCAAACGCTTTTTCGGACCGTGGGGCATGTTCATCCGCGGGTTCATCAAGCATCCCGTTATGGTGGGTTCGATTGTTCCCTCCTCGCCGACCTTGATCAGGCACATGCTGCGCCCGGTCGATTGGAAGAACACCAAGCTCTTCGTGGAATATGGTCCGGGCGTCGGGACCTTCTGCCGTCCTGTTCTTGAGCGCATGGCGGGCGATGCAACGCTGATCGCGATCGATACCAATGAGGATTTCATCGACTATCTGCGCAAGGATATTCGCGACAGTCGCTTCATTGCGGTTCACGGGTCCGCCGCGGACGTCGAGGAGATCGTCGCAGCCCACGGATTTCAGAAGGCCGATTATGTCCTCTCGGGGCTTCCATTTTCGACCCTTCCCGCCGGCGTCGGCCCCGCAATCGCGGCGGCAACGCACCGCGTTCTGCGCCCGGGCGGCGCCTTCCTCGTCTATCAGTTTCGCGCGCGCGCGCGCGACTTTCTTGCGGTGCATTTCGAGCGCGTCGACAATGCGTTCGAATGGGTGAACGTCCCGCCCTGCTTCCTGTTCTGGGCCTGGAAAGACTGAGGTTGCCTCAGACCGTTTCAAGGTCAGGCTCGGCAAGCCCGAAGTTCAAACGGCGCGACACCGTATAGTCTGCGAGGCATACAACGAACCAGGCGAGCGTCCAGCGCAGCCGTTTCGGCCAGCTCGCTCGCGCCTTGTGCGATTGACGGGTAATTACCTCGCAATCCGGCTCGAGGGCGGCGATGAAATCCCGCATGGTGGCGGCGAACTCGGCATCTTCGATGCGCAGCATGATCTCGACATTGACGAACAGACTGCGCGCATCGAAATTCGCCGACCCGATATAGGTGACATTGTTGATCACGATCAGCTTCATATGAAGTTTGCACGGCTGATATTCCCAGACCTCGGCGTGCTTGCGCAGCAGATAGCCGTAGAGGAGCCGCGATGCCCCGATCGTCGCGGCATTGTCCGACTTGCCCGCCATGATGAGACGGGCACGGCCCTGGCGCGCAACGCGGCCCAATCGCCTGAGCATTCCCTGGCCCGGCGAGAAATAGGCCATCGCCATATCGAGCCGCAGCGCCTGGTCGAGATCCTGTCGCACCGCACGCGCCCAGGGGGAAAGGCGCTCGGTGGGGCCGCCCACGAGCCATTCCACAGGGCCGCCTCTCACCGGCCATTCGCGGATGATACGGCGCAGCATCAAAAGCTTGCCGTCGTTCGCTAGAGTATAGGCATGGATCGCCTCGAACCAGGCGGCCGCCTTCGCGAGAGAGGGGCCCTCGACCAAAAGTCCAAGGTCGAACCAGCAATCGCGCCCCGGCGGGCTCAGATAATGCTCGGCAATGTTGAAGCCGCCGGTGACGGCAGTCTTCCCGTCGAAGAGAAGCAGCTTCTGGTGATTGCGAATGAGATAGCTCGAGCGCCAGCGGCGCGAGAAGAAGGTCACCGATCCGCCCTCGGCGCGCAGCGGCGCGAAGAGGCTGTCGGGAGTGTCGGACGAGCCGAAGCGGTCGATTACCGCGCGCACCCGAACGCCGCGGCGCGCGGCAGCAACGAGCCTTGCGACAATGTCGCGCCCGATCGGATCGTCGTCGAAAATATACATGATGATGTCGATGCTGCGCGCCGCGCCGTCGATCAGCGCGCGCAGCTGCTCGAGCCGGTCGGCGCCGTCAAAGAGAAGCTCGAGCCGATGCCCCGCCACATTGGCCGTCAGTCTTTGCGGCGGCGGTGCAGAAGCGGTAGCCTCGGTCATGTCCTGCACATAGGCCGCGCGGCGGCACGCGGGCAAGCGAGCCGTTTGATTGACATTTGCGGGGCCTGCTGCTAGCGCGCAGCGCTTGCTGCCAGACCCCCCGGGGTGCTGGCCTCTCCTCGATCAAGGAATTATCATGGCCCGCGTTACCGTCGAAGATTGTGTCGACAAAGTGCCCAACCGTTTCGATCTGGTCTTGCTCTCGGCGCACCGCGCCCGCGAGATATCGGGCGGCTCGGAGTTGACTGTCGATCGCGATCGCGACAAGAACCCCGTCGTCGCGCTGCGCGAGATCGCCGAGCAGACCGTGCGCCCCAAGGAGCTTCAGGAATCGCTCGTCGGCACGCTGCAGAAGGTTGTCATCGACGACGATGACACGCCCGATGAAATCAGCTCGATCAGCCGCTCGGCCGAAGCGCTGCGCCTCACTGCTGCTGCTCCGCCGCGCAGCCCCGCCGGCGGCGGCGGCGACTTCGAATAAGGCTGTCGCAAGAAGACGAGACCCAAGAGCCGCGGGTAACCGCGGCTCTTTAGTTTTCAGGCTCGCTCGCCTGCTGCCTCCTGCGCGCCCGCGTGAAGCCGTCCCGCGCCATGCAGCGCGCCAGCCACGCCTGCGTTGCTTCGCCGAGCAGGGCGCCCGCATCGAGTGTGGTCGCAAGAAATGCAGCATAGCCGACCGTGATATCCGCGATCGTGAAGCGATCGGCTGTGAGCCACTCGCGCCCGTCGGATAGGGCCGACTCGATGCTCTTGGCGCGGCCGCCGAAGAAGGCCTTGTAATCGTCGACTGCTTGCGCAAGCCGCCGCGTCTCGGGTTCGACGCGTGTGTAGCGGATCATGATCGCAAGCGGGAAGGTCAGCGTCGCATCGCTGCGATGCAGCCAGTTGCGGTACGACCAGTAATCGGCCTCCTCGCGGCGCACTTCGAGCGGCGTTCCTTCCGCGATCCGCTCGCAGATTGCGGCCGATTCGGTCATGAGCCGCCCCTCCTCGACCCAGCCCGGCACGGTCATCAGCGGGTTCACCGGACGGTAGTCGGGTGCAAAGGCACGCGGTGGGAAGGGGAGGAGGCGAAGATCAATCTCCATCCCCGACTCTTCGGCCGCCCAAAGGCAGCGCAGCGACCGCGCGTCCGGGCAATGATAGAGGATGGGCTTCGGCTTCATGCCGCAATATCCTTCTGTCGCTCGATATGGAGCCGGTGCTCGCGCCAGGCAATGAAGAGGCCGCTGAGGATGATCAATGGCGCGCCGACCCAGGTCGTCTCGGCTGGGAAGGTGCCGAAGAAATACCAGCCGAAGGCAATCGCCCAAAGGAGGCTCGAATAATCCATCGGCGTCACCAGCGCGACCGGTGCGAGCCGCAGCGCGCCTGTCAGCGACATCTGCACTACCGCGCCGAGGAGACCAAGACCGATGAGGATGGCCCATTCGGACGCGCTGTGGGACGTCATCACGAAGGGCAGCGCGAGCGTGAGCGGGATGAGCGAGATCAGGCTGAACCAGAAGACGATCGACATCGCGCTTTCGGTGCGGCTGAGATCGCGGACCTGGATGGTGATGAGCGCGGTCATGACGGCGCCTCCAAGTGCGATGAGCGTCCCAAGACCATGATCGCCGCTGAACCCGCTCGCGACGACCGTCGTCGGATTGAGGACGACGAGGACGCCCAGGAAGCCGATGATGACGGCGCTCCAGCGCTGCCAGCCGGTCGGCTCGCCCAGGAATAGCGCAGCGAATATCACCGCGAAGATGGGGACCGAGAGGTTGATCGTCGTCGCCTCGGCCATCGGCAGGTAGATCATGCCGCCGAAATTGAGCGCCATGCCAGTCAGCCCCATGATGGCGCGGCGGGCATGGGTGCCGGGGCGGCGGGTATGAAAATTGGAAAGTCCCCCGTGCCGCATCGCCCAGATGACGAGCAGCGGTAACACGACAACCTGCCGCCAGAAGAGGCTCTCGGCGACGTGAACCCCCGCGTCGGCGGCCATCTTCACCAGCACGAACATGGCAGACAGACTCGCCATTGCCAGCAAGCGAAGCGCAATGCCGCCCAGATAATGCTGCGGAACCTCGGGATGCTGGGCGGCTTTCATGTGCCGCAAGCGCATATCAATCTCGAGATACTTTGCAAGCTATGGATCTTTTCCGGTCACGCTTCATGAGACAGCGATGCAATCCCCTTGCACACGGGCCCCTGATGCGGCTAAGGGCGGCGTCCGGCCTAGGGGTATAGCTCAGCTGGTAGAGCATCGGTCTCCAAAACCGAGGGTCGCGGGTTCGAATCCTGCTGCCCCTGCCAGGTCGGTGTGTTGTCCAGCCCGGACACATAGGTGACGTTTCGTACCGGAGACATAGGTTACAACCTCGGGCCGAACGGGTTGTCGAGGGTTTGCAGGGTTTTCTGCTCCAAGTCGATATATCCCAAGTCGTAATGCATGAAGCTGACGAGCCAGATGCCCTCGTCGATTTCCTTGATGCCGAGGCGCTGGCCGGCGAGGACGGTCGATATGTTGATCTTCTTTCTGTGCATGCAGATGCGTCCACAGGATGTGACGATGACATCCTTGTCGTGGAGCGGGTAGGTGAGCTCTGGGAGGCCGTGATAATCGCGCGCTGATGGCTGATAGCAATCGGCTGGGACCTTCATTCCGAGCGCCTCGTGCGGTCGCTCATTGTTGAACTCAGCCGTGAAGGCGTCGAACTTCGCTTGCTGCTGGAGGAAGTTGGCCCCGGCGGGTCTGGTTGCCTCCTTTTTCAGCGTCAGGTGCATTCGTTCATGACGGCCATTTTGCTGTGGGCGCCCTGGTTTGATGCGTTCGATCTCTATGCCGAGCCTGAGCCGCCAGACGGCGAGCCTGGAGAGGTTGTAGAGCCCGTTGGGGCTGGCGAAGGGCACGCCATTGTCGGAGCGGATGGCGGCTGGCAGTCCGCGCTCCTTGAACAGCTGCTCGAAGGCCGGAAAGGCCAGGTCTTCGCGGACCGACTCGAGTGCGTCACACAAGAGCAGATAGCGTGAGGCGTGGTCGGTGGCCGTGAGCGGATAGCAATATCGGCCATTGCCGAGCATGAACTCGCCCTTGAAGTCCACGCACCAAAGATCGTTGGGCCTGGCGCCTTGGGAGAGCGGCGTTCCGGTTGCGCGCTTGCGCCTTCGCATCCGTTGGACGAGGCCGTGCCGATCGAGGACGGCATGGATGGTGCTTCTTGCGGGTATGCGCACGTCGCCGGCAAGGCGCCTGACCAGCAGCTCACGGATCTTACGCGCACCCC
Organism: Sphingopyxis flava; assembly: GCF_900168005.1. Classification (GTDB taxonomy): domain Bacteria; phylum Pseudomonadota; class Alphaproteobacteria; order Sphingomonadales; family Sphingomonadaceae; genus Sphingopyxis; species Sphingopyxis flava. The sequence continues at coordinate 219,451 of NZ_FUYP01000001.1, read as the reverse complement.
AATGGGGCTTATCCTGCTTGGCCCTGACGATCATCCGCTCAATTGGCTCTGGCAGTTGGTTGGCGTAACGAACAGACCGTCTCGACCGATCGGTCAGCGCATCCAGACCATGGTCCTGATAGCGATTGAATATTTTGTAGCCCGTCTTGCGGGAAATACCGAACTCGCGACACAGCTCGCTCATCGGTTCACCGTCTAACAGGCGGACAACGAAGCGCATTCGCTCTTCCATTACCGAACACTCCTTCCACGGCATTGACACCTCCCGCATGCGATCGCATGCGGGAGGTGTAACCGATGTCTCCGGTACAGAGTGTCACCCATGTCTCGGGCCGCTCAGACCTTGCTTGAGAATGAAGTCGCGGCGGTGAAGGCGATCTTCACGCCCGATTGCGCCCGTCAGGAAAATGGTCGGGTCGTGGTCGAAGGCTCCGTCCATGGCGACTTCAAGGGCAGCCCGATCCGGTTCACCTATGCCTTCACGCTCGAAGGCGACCTCATCGAGACGCTGGAGATCACGCTATGAGCATCCGGACCGATCCGGCCGAGTTTGCGCACAAGCGCGTCGTCGTCAGCGGAGGCACCAAAGGGCTGGGCCGTGCAACCGTCGAGCGCTTCCTGGCGGGCGGCGCCCGCGTCCTCGCCGCCGCCCGCGGAAACCCCGACCCCATTGCCGGTGCAGAGTTCGTCCGGGCGGACCTGACGAGCCGCGAGGGCAGCGAAATGCTGGCGGCCGCCGCGCTCGCGAATATGGGCGGTGTGGACATCATCGCCCATGTGATTGGCGGCTCGTCTTCGCCGGCGGGGGCTTCGCCGCCTTGACCGACGATCACTGGCTCGCCGAGCTGAACCTGAACCTGAACCTGAACCTGAACCTGAACCTGAACCTGAACCTGAACCTGAACCTGCTCGCCGCCGTCCGCCTCGATCGCCTCCTCGTCCCCCGCATGATCGAGCAAGGGGCCGGAGCGGTGGTGCATGTGACCTCCATCCAGTCAATCCTGCCGCTGCCGGAAGCCACCACCGGATACGCCGCCGCCAAGGCTGCGCTCCGGACCTACAGCAAATCGATCTCCAAGGAACTGGGGGCGAAAGGCGTGCGGGTCAACGCTGTCTCCCCTGGTTGGATCATGACCGAGTCAGCCGTTCAATTGCTGGAACGCCTTCAGGCCGCTAATGGCGGCACGATCGAGGACGCCCGGCAAGCCGTTCTCCGCGGTTTGGGCGGCATCCCGATCGGGCGCGGAGCGGAGCAAGCCGAGGTCGCCGATCTTATCGCCTATCTTGCCTCGGATCGCGCCGCTGCGATTCATGGCGCCGAGTTCATCATCGATGGCGGAACCATACGAACGGTATGAGGATATGGCCCGACGTCTGCACGGAAACGACGTCGGCATGCGACAAACCTCGGCGCAGGGTTGGACCCACTTGTTGATACCGAGGTTCGAAGGTCAAATTTCCGTTCAAGCCGAGAGCAGACCCAAAGATATCTGTCAGCTCTCGGCCATGCCCAGCCGCTCCCGACTATCGATGCGCATGCTCAAGGCGCCCGTTTATCAAGAGGATGAATATACCCTGCGAGGTAAAATGTTCGCATATACCCTGTAGGGTATAGCTTCGCAGGTGGAAGCGGGCCGGGGCTATCTTCCGGTTCCGGTGAGCCCGATCGTCAGATCGCGAGGCGCCCGCGGTGCTGCTCGATCGCTTCGATGACGTCGGGCGTGAAGAGCAGCTGGTCCTTCTCCTCGCGCCATATGTCGTCGAAATGCTCGGCCGTCTCTTTCGCGGTCCGGACGATGAGCGCCGCCGGTAGCCGTGCCTTGCCGGCGATCGCCTCAAGTTCGCCGAAAGTGAAGCTCTCCCAGGCGCGCGAACGATGGAATTTGAGCGCGGCCTCCTCGTCTGCGGTATAGGGCAGCGTCGAGAGCAGGTCATAGGCGGGCGCCAGGATCGGCCGCCGCCGGTCGGGATAGATCAGCGACCAATTCTTGAGCTGCATGTCGCCATTGCCGATCAGCACCGAATAGGTGAGGCGGCGAATGAACTCGACAGCGCTTTCCTCGTCGCTCTCGATCGCGAGCACCGAGAGAATGCTGCGGTAGCTCGCATTCTCATATTTATCGTCGGCATAGACGCCGAAGACCTGCGCAAAATCCTCGATATGCACCGGGCCCTCGCGGCTGCGGTCGAAACGCCGGATAGCGAAAGCCCTGGCGCCGTAACGGCGGATGCCTTGGGGCAGGCCCGCGATGCTGTCGATCGGGACGAGGTCGACGTCGGGAACTTCGATGCCGAGACGGCGCGCGAGCAGCATTGCGGCATATTCATTCTCGGGCACGTCCGGAAAGCGCGAAGAAGGCAGTTTGACGATCCAGTCGCCGCCGGTGCCGGTCACCGGAATGGTGATTCCGCCGCCGCGTCCCTGGTTCTTCACAGCCGAGAATTTGAGCTGCACGCCTGCGAGCGAGAAGCGCAGCGCATGTTTCGCCTGAGCTTTTGTGCCTTCCTCGTCGGCCTCTTCCGGGGCCTCCCACCCTCCGACCGGTTCCGCCGTGACCGCGCCGGGAAGATCGGCGCCGAGCTCGGCGAGCAGCCGATATTCGCGCGGGCTTTTGACGCCGGCGCGCCGCGCGAGATAATCACGGAGCGTTCCTTCGGGGAGCAGATTAGAGAAAAAGGGCTCGATCCGCGTCTGATAGGCGCGCGGCTGGTCGATGAGCGCGCCGTGGGTGTCACGGTAGGCGAGCGAGAGCGTCGCGCGCGCCGGATCGGCGGCATAGGCCGCGTCGAACGAAAAGATGCTCCGGTCCCCGTCGAGCCGCGCGATCGTGCCGATCCGCGTACCGTGGAGGAGAATGTCGAGGACAGCGGCATCGGTCATGCGTCATCCTCCTCGTCGAGGCGGTGTGCGGGGCGCTGCGGAGCGGGGAGGGCGGGCCGATGCGCGGCTTCGTTGCGCAGCGATCGCAGCGCGGTGGTGGCCGTGCTGAGGCGCCGGGCAAGTGCAGTCGCCTCGGCGAAAGCCTCGAGCGATTTCCCTAGCTCGCGCGCCGGACGGAGGGCCTCGTCGAGCGCGCGCCAGGCCGGCGGCGTGTATTGGAGATTGCGCAAGCTGCGCACCGCTCTCCCAAAGCTTTCCGTCTCGATAAGCTCCGGGAATTTCCGCTCGATCCTTTCGGCAAGCTCGAGCTGCTCGTCGAGCGCGGCGATCGCGCGGCTGGTTTCGTCTGCCCCGCCGAACGCCCTCACGCTGCTTTCGACCGCCCGGAGCGCGCGACGCGGTACGAGCGTGACTTCGAGGTCGAGCGCGCGCGCGATCTCCGTCAGGCTCGACAATTTTATGTCGACGCTGCCCTTCTCGATCTTCGAAATATGGCTTTGCGGGATGCCGACGCGCGCCCCGAGTTCGGCCTGTGTCAGGCCCCGCGCATGGCGCGCCTTTTTCAAGGTCTCGGCAAGGGTCAGGCCATTGGTCATTATATTCTCAAGCATATAATTATGCGTAGGAATATGCTTGAATATATGAAAACCGAGCCGAGAGCAATAATTATATGCCAAAGCATATTTTTGCTCCTGAATATATTCTGGAATATATACGGGCGCTGCAAGCCGTCGGCCAACTCCTGCGCCCGCGGAAGCGGAGCGCTCCGCGCCAGCGCCAGCGCGGCACAGATATGGGAGAGCTTTCCTCTTTCGCCGCGGATCAGGCGCATGCTCGCGCCGGCACGTGAGAAGATCGGGCATATAGGCGTCGGCATTGTTATAGATAGATCGCTCCCGTCGATCCGCGAGCAACAGTCCGCGCGCGCGCGACAGCGGCAGGCACGCAGGAAGCCCGCTTTAGCGGTCCCCCGGCATGGAAGTTAGATGTCCGCCTCGGCCCCGGACGGTTGCCATTTGCCTTGGCGCCGGCCGATTCCGTGGCGAGGAACTCGGCGCCGAGAGCGCCGGCCACAGGCTCCCCCGCCGGGCGGGTCAGGCTCACCAGCCTATGCGGTCGCTGAGGTGCCGGAGGACTGTCGGCAATGCGATCGGTGAGGAGCGTCAAGCCTGGTCCAGGGAGCGCCCGGATCCTGCTGTCCCTGCCATTTTTTCAAATGGACCGCCGATCGCTTGAAGGTTGAGCGTTCGCTCGCATCTTTTTTTTTGGATCATCACGCGGCAGGACGAATATGTCTGGCCGACGCTCGGAGTCGCCGCGCGCCCGCCCAAGCGGCAAGGCGGCCTTAGCGGGGCTGGTCGAGGCGCTGATGCGTTCGGATATAAAGAGGTCCGAGGGACCATGACCGCCACAAACCTTCGCGCTCGCTGCTGCGGAGCTGCGAGCGGCGCCATTTGATCACCAGACCCAATTGCGATTTGTCCCCCCGGCGGAACCGAAAAACAATGTAAATTCCGCCCCGTTCGAATGCTACGCGCATGATCGCCCCTGCTTGGCGCCCCCAAGGGTTTTTCCGTTGCCGAGATCGGTTGCATTTTTCCAGAAAAATCGTTGCCAGATATGAATTATTGCACTCGCCAGGCGTATGGGGGGCAGGCGCCCGCGCGCGGGCAAGTGGGCATGGCGATCGGGGAGGGGGCGGCGTCGCAGTATTTTCGGTCCCATCTGCTTGTCGCGGGAACCGAACGCTCCAACGATCCATTCATGGTCCGGTCAGGGCATTTGGCCTTTGCTATCGGCCGCTCGTTTCGGGCAGGAGAAGGGACCCATGAAAAAGATTCTTGCCGCTCTACTGTTCGCGGGGATCGCGCTTCCCGCCCCCGCCGCCTATGCCGATCCGCCCCCGTGGGCGCCGGCGCATGGCAAGCGCGCGAAAGACCGCGCTCTCTATGACCGCTATGGCCGCTATTATGAACCGCGCCGGCTGTCCTATAACGACCGAATCTGGCGCGGCCGCGACGGCCGCTATCACTGCCGTCGCGATAATGGCACGACGGGGCTGATTATCGGGGCAGCCGTGGGCGCGCTCGTCGGCCGCGAACTCGACGGTGGCCGGGATCGCACAGTCGGCACGATCATTGGTGCGGCGGGCGGGGGCCTCCTTGGCCGAGCGATCGATCGCGGCGAGCTCAGGTGCCGCTAGGCGGGGGCAGTTCTTCTGCTTCGCTCAGGGCAGCACGCGCCCTTCGTCGCGCCGCGGCATTGGCGCGGCAAACCGGAGCGCAGTAGAGGAGAGGATCAGCCAGCCGGCCGCCGCCGCGAGCGCCGCTGGCAGGCTCGACAAATCGGCAACCACGCCGAGCAGCCAGGCGCCGAGGGCCATCCCGCCGAATGTTACTGCCTGATAGATCGAAAGGCAGCGGCCGAGAATCGCCTCGGGCGAGCGCAGTTGCATTGCGACATTCAGCGTTGTCATCGTTGCAACCCAGCACATGCCCGCTACGAACGCCGCAGCAAGCACGGGCGTCATGCTATTCGAGAGCGCGATCGCGAAGGTGGCCATAGCGAACAGGAGCGCGGCGCCCCCGACTAGGGTTTCGCTACCCCAGCGATGGCGCGCCTTGCCGATCCCGAGCGCGGCAAGGATCGAGCCTGCTCCAAATCCCGTGAGGCACAGCCCATAGATGAGTTCGTCGCCCGCGAGCTGATCGCGAACGACCGACGGCAGCAGCGCCTGGAAACCCGCCGCGCCGAACCCGAAGGCGAAGCCGCGCACGAGGACGCGGCGAACCGGATCGGATTGCGCGCAGAAGCGAAGCCCCGTGGCGATCGCCGAAAGCATCGGAGAGCGCTTGGGCGGCGTGATCTCGGGGTGCCAGCGCAAGAGAACGATGATCAGCGCGACATAGCTCAGCGCATTCAGCCCGAAGCCGATGGCGGGACCCGTCAGCGAAATGAGCAGCCCGCCAAGCGCCGGCCCGACGCTGCGGGCAAGGTTGAAAGCGATGGTATTGAGCGCGATCGCCTGCGGCAGATGCTCGTGCCCCACCTGCAGGCGCACCGAGGCCTGCCACGCGGGCGCGTTGAGCGCCGTACCGCAGCCGACGGCAAGAGTGAAACAGAGGAGCAGGATCGGATTGATCATACCGATCCAGGTCGCAAGCGCGAGCAGCGCGGAGACGAGCAGCATCCCGCTTTGCGCCGCGAGCATCACCCGGCGGCGGTCGAAATTGTCCGCGATGGCGCCTGCGAAGATGCCGAGCAGCATGATCGGGATCGTCGCGCTCGCCTGCACCAGGGCGATATAAAGGTGCGAAGGCGTCAGCTCCGTCATCAACCAGGCGGCCCCCACCGCCTGGATCGTCGATCCCATGTTCGAGGCAAGGTTCGCGATCCAGATCGCGCGAAAGGCGGGAAAGCGGAAAGGGGCGAGGGCAGAAGGAGCGGAAGGCTTGTCGGTACTCACTGCACTGCGACTAGACGCGCTGCCGCGCCCCGGCAAGCCTGCGGCGCTGCGAGCCCGCTCAGCAGGTCAAAGCGGCCTCGAACAGGCAGCGGAAGCGATATTCGCATTCCGCGCGCTGGCGCGGCGACCCATCGAGCGCGTCGATTTTCATGATGGTGCGCAGCACGCCGATCCCCATGAGAACCGCGAGCAGCATGTTGGCGCGCAGCTCGGCATTCTCATCGCCAAGGATCTCGGCGAGGGGGCCAAGAATATCATGATGGACAAGATCGCGAATAATCTCTCCCGCCTGGGGCGAGGACGCCGAGCGGAGCATGACGATGAACATCTCCATGCGGTGCTGGCGGTTCTCGTCGGCGTCGTCGACGACAAGCTGCGCGAGATAGGCGGGAATCTCGGTCGCGGAGAGCGGCTGGCGAAACAATCCCCCTTCCTTGCCGTGAAGCAGGACATCGCGAAACAGCCCTTCCTTGCCGCCGAAATAGCGGCTGATCAGCGCGACATCGACGCCGGCATCGCCGGCGATATCGCGCAGGCCGACGCTGGCATAGCTTTCGCGCAGAAAGCGGTCGCGCGCCGCAGACAAAATCGACGCGCGGGTTGCAATCGCATCGCGTTTCTTGATCCCCGGAGGGACGATCGTGGTCCTCGACATAATGCTTCTATTATCTGAGTTGAGAACTAAATCAACACCTGTTGACTTAATGGAAATCGCAATTTAGGGCACTCCTCCGGCATCGCGCTGCGCCTCCCCCTCCCTGCCGCGCGATGCCGAACCGCCCTGACAGAAAAGAAAAACGCTATGCTCAAGCGCGCTCGCCTCGCGCCACTGATCCTTCTTTCGGTGCTTCTTTCCGCCTGTTCAGGCGGGGACAGCTCGCAGAGCGGCCCCCCCGCGCTGCCCGTCACCGCCGCAAATCCGCTGGTGAAGGAGGTCACCGAATGGGATGATTACGTCGGCCGCTTCGAGGCAATCCAGAGCGTCGAGGTGCGTCCGCGCGCCTCAGGCTATCTGACGCGATCGCATTTTTCCGATGGGCAATATGTGCGGGCAGGGCAGCTGCTCTTCACGATCGATGCGCGTCCTGCGCAGGCTGCGCTCGACCAGGCGCGCGCGCAGCTCGCGCGCGCGCAGGCAACCCTTGCCAATGCGCGCACCGAGCTTGCGCGCTCCGAAACGCTCGCAGCGTCACAGGCGGCAAGTCGCGAAGAGGTCGAGCAGCGCCGCGCTGCCGTGCGCACGGGCGAGGCCGATGTAGCTGCAAACCGCGCCGCGATCCGCGGCGCCGAGCTCAATGTCGGCTTCACGCGCGTTACCGCGCCGATTTCGGGCCGCGTATCGCAGCGGCTCGTCGATCCCGGCAATGCGGTCACTGCCGACCAGACGGTTCTGACGACCATCGTATCGACCAATCCCTTGCACTTCAGCTTCCAGGGGTCGGAGGCGAGCCTGCTCGCCTATGAGCGGCAGGGCGACACGCTCGAAGGCTCGCCGGTGCGCATTCGCTTGCAGGGCGAGGAGGCGTATAGCCGCACGGGCAAGATCGATTTCGTCGACAATGCGCTGAGCACGGGTTCGGGCACGATCACCGTGCGCGCGGTTGTTCCCAATCCCGACGGCAAGCTGCGCCCGGGCCTTTTTGGACAGCTTCAGCTTGCCGCCTCGGCGCCGCGCGCGGCAATCCTCGTTCCCGACACCGCGATCGTCACCGACGCTGCCCGCCGCGTCGTCTATGTGATCGGTCCCAAGAATGTCGTGCAGGCGCGCCCGGTTACCCTCGGTCCCGTCATCGATGGCCTGCGGGTCGTGCGTACCGGCCTCACCGCGAAGGACCGCGTCATTGTGAACGGCATTCAGCGCGCGATGCCCGGCCAGCCCGCCAAGGTGGAGGCAGGCCGCATCCTCCCGGATGGTAAGGTGGTCACGAGCAAGGCCGCGCCGCCGGCCGGTACATCCAGGTCAGCGCCCGCGAAGGACGCGGCCAAGTGAAGTTCAGCCGCTTCTTTGTCGACCGTCCGATCTTCGCGGCGGTCATTGCAATCTTCATCACGCTGATCGGGGCCTTCTCGTACCCGCAGCTTCCGCTCGCACAATATCCCGAGATCGCCCCGCCGACGATCGGCATCACCGCCGCTTATCCGGGCGCATCGCCCGACACGATCGCGGAAACGGTGGCATCGACGCTCGAGCAGGAGATCAACGGTGTCGAGAACATGCTCTACATCCAGTCGTCATCGACGCAGGGTGCAGCGCAGATCACCGTGACGTTCGAGCCGGGCACCGATCTCGATGCCGCGCAGGTTCTGGTGCAGAACCGCGTCGCGCTTGCCGAACCGCGGCTCCCCGAGCAGGTGCGCCAGATCGGCGTCCAGGTGAACAAGCAGGAAACCGGCTTCCTGATGATCGTTGCGCTCACGTCGACCGACCCTGCGATCGATACCGATTATGTCGGAAACTATGCGAACTCGACATTGCGCGACCGGTTGCTTCGCCTCGAAGGCGTTGGCGGCGTCCAGATATTCGGCGGCGGCTATTATTCGATGCGCGTGTGGATCGACCCCGACAAGGCCGCCGCGCGCAACTTGACCGCAACCGAGATTGTCGCAGCGCTCCGGAACCAGAATGTTCAGGTCGCTGGCGGGTCGGTTGGCGCACCGCCCTATGGCAAGGGCAATCCGGCGTTCGAATTGCCGGTCGAGGTGCCCGGTCGCCTCGTGACACCCGAACAATTCGCGAATGTCGTTATCAAGACCGACACGCAGAACGGAGCGATCACGCGGCTGAAGGATGTGGCGCGCGTTGAGCTTGGAAGCCAGGATTATGGCGTGCGCGGCGTGTTCAACGGGCAGGAGGGGGTCGGCATGGCCGTCATCCAGCAGCCCGGTGCCAACGCGCTCGATGCCGCGAACCTCGTCCTGCAAGAGGTCGAGGCTGCCTCGAAGGATTTTCCGCCGGGCCTTGAATATCAGATCCCCTTCAACCCGACCGAATATGTCCAGGCGTCGGTAAGTGCGGTTCAGGAAACATTGGTCGAGGCGCTTGTCCTCGTCGTCCTCGTCGTGCTCGTCTTCCTCCAGACCTGGCGCGCCGCGATCATCCCGATCGTCGCGATCCCTGTCGCGCTCGTCGGCACCTTTGCGGTGCAGCTCGCGCTCGGCTTTTCGATCAACTCGCTGTCGCTCTTCGCGCTCGTCCTTGCGGTCGGGATTGTCGTCGATGACGCGATCGTCGTCGTCGAGGCCGTTGAAAAGCATGTGCGCGCGGGTCTCAGTCCGCGCGAGGCGGCGCACCGGACGATGGGCGAGGTGTCGGGCGCTCTCATCGCCATCGGCCTCGTGCTCGTCGCGGTGTTCGTTCCGACCGCCTTCGTGCCGGGCATTCCGGGCATCTTCTATCAGCAGTTCGCGGTCACGATTGCCGCCGCGACGGTATTTTCGCTGCTGACATCGCTAACGCTGTCGCCCGCGATGGCGGCGCTGCTCCTGAAGCCGCACGAGGAGGGGCAGCAGGAAGAACCCGCAAATCGGGTTTTGCGCGTCGCACGCCGCGCGGCCGACAGGTTCAATCATGCCTTTGACACGCTTTCCGAACGCTATGGTCAAACGACGGCAAATCTCGTGCGCAAGGCAGGGCTCATGCTCGCCATTTATGCGGTGCTGCTCGCGTTCACCGGGTGGCGTCTGACAGCGACGCCGACGGGCTTCATTCCCGATCAGGACCAGGGGGTGCTGATCGGTGTGGTCCAGCTGCCCCCCGGTGCATCGCTCGACCGCACGAGCGAGGTTCTGGCGCGCGCGCAGCAGACCGTCATGGGTCTCGACGGGGTCGACGGCATCGCGACCTTTGCAGGGCTCGACGGGTCGAGCTTCTCGACGGCCTCGAACGCCGGCACGATGTTCATCCGCCTCAAGGACTGGGAGGAGCGCGGCAAACAGCTCAGTGCCGCTGCACTGTCCGGCCAGCTATCGGGCGCGCTCGCGGGCGCACTCCCCGAGGCCAATGCCTTCGTCATCGCGCCGCCCGCGGTGCAAGGGCTCGGCAGCGGCAATGGCTTCACCATGATGATCCAGGCGACCGGCGGCGGGAGCTATCGCGAGCTTGAGCAGGCGACCGGCGCGATGATGGGCGCAGCGTCGCAAAATGACCAGGTGCAGCAGGTCTTCTCGCTGTTCAACACCGCAAGCCCGCGCATCTTTGCCGACGTCGACCGCGACAAGGCGCAGATCCTGGGTGTCGATCCGAGCCAGGTCTATGCGGCGCTCGGCACCTACCTTGCCTCGACCTATGTTAACGACTTCAACTTTCTCGGCCGCACCTTCCGCGTGACAGCGCAGGCGGAGCCGGCTTCACGCGCGCGGATCGAGGATGTGGGTCGGCTTCAGGTACGGTCCACGTCAGGCGAGATGGTGCCTTTGTCGTCGGTTGCGACCTTCCGTGACGACAGCGGGCCGACGCGCGTGGTGCGCTATAATCTTTTCCCGGCGGTCGAGCTCCAGGGGCAGGCGGCGCCCGGCGTCTCATCGGGTGCGGCGCTTGGCGTGATGGAAGAGATTGCCGCCAGCACGCTGCCTGCCGGCTTCGCCTATGAGTGGACGGGGCTTGCCTATCAGGAAAAGGCGGCCGGAAGCAGCGCGGTGCTGATCTTCCTCCTCGCGGTGGTCTTCGTCTTTCTCGTGCTGGCAGCGCAATATGAATCGCTGCCGCTGCCGCTCGCGGTGATCCTCATCGTGCCGATGTGCATCCTCGCGGCGATGATCGGCGTCAATCTGCGCGGGATGGACAATAATATCCTGACGCAGGTCGGCCTCGTGGTCCTCATCGCGCTCGCGGCGAAGAATGCGATCCTCATCGTGGAATTCGCCAAGCAGGGCGAGGAGGAGGAGGGGATGAGCAAGATGGAGGCCGCGGTCCATGCCGCGCGCTCGCGTCTGCGCCCGATCCTGATGACCAGCTTTGCCTTCATCTTCGGGGTGATCCCGCTCGCGATCGCAACCGGACCGGGGCAGGAAATGCGCCAGGCGCTCGGCACCGCGGTTACCTTCGGGATGCTCGGCGTGACCTTCTTCGGACTGATCTTCACACCGGTCTTCTACGTCGTGTGCCGAAAGATCGGCGAGCGGACGAAGGCGTGGGTAAAGCGCCGTGGCCACAAAGCGGGCGGCGGCAAGTCGCTGGAGGCTCAGTAATGAAGCGTTCCCTCCTTCTTGCCGCCACGGGCGCGCTCGCGCTGCCCGGCTGCACCGTCGGGCCGGCTCATGTTTCGCCTGTGCCCACGGCACCTTCGCAATCGCCTTTTGTCGAAGGCGAAAAATCGCCTGTCTTCACTGGCGATCAACCCCCGGGCGAATGGTGGAGCCTGTTCGGCGACCCGGCCCTCGACGCGCTCGTTGAGCAGGCGCTCGCAGCCAATACGGACTTGCGCGTCGCCGCCGCCAATCTGGCGCAGGCGCGCGCGGTGCTGAAGGAAGCGAAGGCCGGTCGCCTGCCGACGACGCGCGTCGGCGCGAGCGGCGCCTATGCGCGTCAGGGTGGAAGCACCACCGGGATCGGGCCGGTTGAAGGCGAGACCTATGATGTCGGGCTCGATGTCGGCTATCAGGTCGACCTCTTCGGCCGCGTCGAAAGCGCGATCCGCGCAAGCCGCGCTGATGCGCAAGCCGTGCAGGCGGCCTTCGATTTGACGCGCATCACTGTCGCCGCCGAAACCACGCGCGCATACGCTGACGTCTGCGCGTTCAACCGCCAGCTCGCAGCAGCACAGGAGACGCTGCGCATACAGGAGCAGACCTTTGATCTGACGCGCCGCCTCTTCGAGGGCGGCCGCGCGACCCGGCTCGAAACGGGACAGGCGGGGGCGCTGCTCGAGCAGACGCGCGCGGCGCTGCCGACGCTGGAGGCGCAGCGGTCAGCCGCACTCTACCGGCTCGCGGTGCTGACGGGGAAGCCGCCCGCCGAAGCGCCCGAGACCGTGCTGCAATGCCAGGCGCCGCCCGCGCTTGACCGACCGATACCGGTCGGTGATGGCGCCTCGCTGCTCGCGCGGCGTCCCGATATCCGCCGTGCGGAGCGGGAACTCGCGGCCGCAGCAGCACGGGTCAATGTCGCGACCGCGGAACTTTATCCCAGCATCAGCCTTGGAGGTTCGATCGGCTCAACCGCAGGGTCGATTTCTGGGCTCGGCTCCTCTGACGGCTTTCGCTTCTCGCTCGGCCCGCTCATATCGTGGAATTTTCCGAATATGGCTGCCGCGCGCGCGCGCCTCAGACAGGCCGAAGCCGGCGCCGATGCCGCGCTCGCTGCCTTCGACGGGGCCTGGCTCTCCGCACTGCAGGAGACCGAAAGCGCGCTTGCAGCCTATGCGGGCGAACTCGACCGGCTTTCCGCGCTTCGCCGGGCATCCGAGGAAGCCGGAGAGGCCGCGCGGATCGCGCGGCTGCGTTATCAGGCGGGACGCGAGAATTTCCAGGTTGTGCTCGACGCTGAACGTTCGCTGGCGCAGATCCAGGCGACCATTGCGCAGTCCGAGCAGCAACGCTCGACCTATCTCGTGGCCCTGTTCCTCGCGCTCGGCGGCGGGTGGCAAGAGGCGGCAACCGGCGCTTGATCCAAACAGGGGTGGAGCATCCCCCCAATAGCTCCACCCCCGGCCTCGCGGCACCGCGCGAGGCTATATGGTCACGCGATTTCGACGCGATTTCGTCCAGCCTCCTTGGCGCGATAGAGCGCATCGTCGGCCGCTTTCAGCGCCGCGCGGGGGCCCGGGTATCCGAACACATCCGCGACGCCCCCCGAGAAGGTGACAACGCCGAAAGGCGTATCGGTCTTGCGGTTGACGAGGCGGCGATCAGCGAGCCGCGCGCGCGCGCCGTCGAGACGCGCCGCCGCCTCGGTAGGGGTCAGGCCGCGGAACAGCATGACGAATTCCTCGCCGCCGTGGCGTGCGACGTGGCAATTGTCGTCCGAAATCTGCGCGAGCGTGTCGGCAATGACCTTGAGCACGCGGTCGCCCGCTTCATGGCCGTGCGCGTCGTTGATCGCCTTGAAATTGTCGATGTCGCAAAAAGCGACGCTCAGCGCCACGGGCGTCTCGCGCGCCTCGCGATAATGGCGTTCGAGCAGCGCCTCGAAGGCGCGGCGGTTGGGTAGGCCGGTGAGATAGTCGACTTCGGCGTCGCGCTGCGCGCGAGCGAGGCTGCGGCGCAGCGATTTTGCCTCTTCCTCGCTGCGGCGCATTTCGTCCTCTGCCTTGCGCGTGCGTTCGAGCATGGCCTTTGCAAGGTCGGCAAGGCTCGACACGATCTGGCCCGTCTTTTGGAGCCGCTCGAGGTCGGTGAGATGTTCTTCGAGCTCGCTGCCATAGTCGCGCGTCATCTGATGCGCGGCTCTGGAGCGCGTCTGGAACGCGTCGAGATTGGTTTCGAGCCGTGCCATCAGCCGGTCGAGATCCGCGCGGGTCTCGTGCTGCGTTTCTTCGCTGGTGACCTCGTTGATCCACTGCTGACTGACGCCTTCGCGTGACCGGCTGCGCCTCGCAATCTGGCGCGCGAGCTGCGGATTGCGCCCCGAAAAGGCGCTATGGGCAACCAGCAGATTGGCGGGCGAGACCTCGAGGTCATTCTCGATCAGGAAGCCTCCAATAGCCGCGATGAGGTTGCGGCGCGCCTGCCGCACTCCTCCGGGGTCGGGCGCATCGCTCGATGCGGGCGCGTCGCTTCGGGGACGGCGCAGCCCTAGGTAACCGAGGAGCCGCCCGACCGGCTCCCGCGATATGGTGCTTCCAATGGTCATGCGACGATTAACGGGCGCACGTCTGCCATTTTAAGCGCGCTTGGCCTCCCGCCTCCATGCTATTAGCGCTGGTCTAACGGGCGCATCCGCGCAATGCAACCGGTTACATTGGCGCCTGCGGGAGCTTTGAGGCGCCGCGGGCGCTTGCTTCCAAATATTCGTCCATCGCCTACTGGCGCGTTCGCCCTCGACTGGTTACATGGGCCGCCACCGAACGAATCGCGCGCGCCGCTACCGTGATGCGGGGCAGGCGCCGCCCGCACCAGAAAGTGGCACCCATGGAAATCATCACCGGTCTGACCTTCGACGACGTGTTGCTGGTCCCCGGTCCGTCCGATATACTGCCGTCCGACGCCAATCTGTCGACCCGGATTACCGGCGGCATCCGGCTCAACATCCCCATTCTCTCCTCGGCGATGGACACGGTGACCGAGGCCGACATGGCGATCTTGATGGCGCAGATCGGGGGGCTCGGGGTGCTCCACCGCAACCTTACGATCGAGGAGCAGGCGGCGGCGGTGCGCCAGGTCAAGCGCTTCGAAAGCGGGATGATCGTGAACCCCATCACCATCGCCCCCGACGCGCCGCTCTCCGATGCGACCGCGCTCATGGCGCAGCACAATATCTCGGGAATTCCGGTGGTCGAGACGGGCGGAAAGCTCGTCGGCATACTCACCCATCGCGATGTACGCTTTGCGGAAAATCCGAAGCAGCCGGTGCGCGAACTCATGACGTCCGATAATCTTGCGACCGTGCGTCCCGGCGTCGGCCAGGACGAGGCGCGCAAGCTGCTCCATCAGCGGCGCATCGAGAAATTGCTCGTGGTCGACGACGATTATCGCTGCATCGGCCTCATTACCGTCAAGGACATGGAAAAGGCGGTCAATTTTCCCGATGCGACCAAGGATGAGAGCGGCCGCCTCAGGGCTGCAGCGGCGACGAGCACCGGTGACAGCGGCGTCGAGCGCGCCGAGGCCCTTCTCGACGCCGAATGCGACCTCATCGTTGTCGATACTGCGCACGGCCACAGCAAGATGGTCGGCGCGACGGTCGAGCGGATCAAGAAACTTTCAAGCCGGGTCCAGGTGCTCGCGGGCAATGTCGCGACCGGCGATGCAACCAGGGCGCTGATCGACGCGGGCGCCGACGGGGTCAAGGTCGGCATCGGTCCGGGCTCGATCTGCACCACCCGCGTTGTCGCGGGTGTCGGCGTGCCGCAGCTCACCGCGATCCTCGACAGCGTCGAGGCAGCCTCGAAGCAGGATATCCCGGTCGTTGCCGACGGCGGGCTGCGAACCTCGGGTGATCTTGCAAAGGCGCTCGCCGCGGGCGCCTCGTGCGTGATGGTGGGCTCGCTGCTCGCAGGCACGAGCGAAGCGCCCGGGGAGACTTTCCTCTATCAGGGCCGCACCTATAAAAGCTATCGCGGTATGGGCAGCGTCGGCGCGATGGCGCGCGGTTCGGCCGACCGCTATTTCCAGCAGGACATCAAGGACCAGATGAAGCTCGTCCCCGAAGGGATCGAGGGGCAGGTGCCCTTCAAGGGGCCCGCAAAGGACGTCATCCACCAGCTCGTCGGCGGCGTGAAGGCGGCGATGGGCTATACCGGGAGCCGCACGCTCCAGGATCTTCGTGAGCGCGCAAAGTTCGTGCGCATCACCAACGCGGGGCTGCGCGAGAGCCATGTCCACGACGTCGCGATCACGCGCGAGGCGCCCAACTATCCGGCGGGCTAGTCGGCTCTTGCACCCGAAGCACGTCCGATGACCCCCGCAGCACGCGTCCAGGCGGCGATCGAGATTCTCGATGCAATTGCCGTCGCGGCCCGCGAGGGCGGCGCTCCTGCCGATGCGCTCCTTGCGGACGCGATGCGCCAGCGCCGCTACGCGGGATCGAAAGATCGCCGCGCGATCCGCGGCCATGTCTATGAAGCGATCCGTGCGGTGCGTATCGCTCCGCCCTCGGGGCGGGCGGCGATGGTCGCGCTGGCCGACCTCCGGCCCGATCTTGCCGCGCTCTTCGATGGTTCGCCTTATGGTCCGGCCCCGATAACGCCCAATGAGCCACGCGCCGAAGCGGGCTTTGTGGCACCAGCGCTCGCCGAACTTTTCGATCCGCTTGTAAGCGCCGAGGAAGGCGCTGCGATGCTGGCCCGCGCGCCGCTCGACCTGCGCGCAAATCGGATCAAGGCGAAGCGCGAGGATCTCGCCATGCTCTTTCCCGAGGGTGCGCCCATCGCACACGCACCCGATGGCTGGCGGCTGCCACCCGAAACCGCCGCGACGCAGCACCCGGCGCACGCCCAGGGGCGGTTCGAGGTGCAGGATGCGGCGAGCCAATATGCATCGGCCGCGCTCGGTGCCGCCTCCGGCATGGCCATCGTCGATCTTTGTGCGGGCGGCGGCGGAAAGACGCTCGCCATCGCCTCGGTGACGGAGAACGGCGCCGACATTCTCGCCTGCGACACCAACCGCGCGCGGCTCCAGCAGCTGCCGCCGCGGGCCGAGCGGGCAGGAGCGACCCGCATTGCGACACGGCTGCTCGATCCTGGCAAGGAAAATGCGATGCTTGCCGACTGGCAGGGAAGAGCGGACCGAGTCTTTGTCGACGCCCCCTGCTCGGGCAGCGGCACCTGGCGACGCAGTCCCGAGCTGCGCTGGCGGCTGACGTCATCGCGGCTTGAGCGGCACCTTGCCGATCAGGCGAAGCTCATCGAGATTGGAGCCGGGCTGGTGGCGCCGGGCGGAAAACTTCTTTATGCCGTCTGCTCGATCATCGCGCGCGAGGGGCGGGCACAGATGGATGATTTTCTGAACCGGCATCCGGGCTGGCGAGTCGACGCCGAGCCGCTTCCAGCCCGCGTCGGACGGCGTGCCGGCGCGGGTTTCCTGCTGACGCCGGGGCATGACGGATGCGATGGCTTTTTTCTCGCACGGCTGACGGCACCATGTTAGGCTCTCTCGACATGACGAAATGGGAGAATGCGATGCGTGTCAGTTTGCTGGCTCTCGGTGCCGGTCTTGTCCTCGCCAGCCTGCCTGCCGCCTCCGACGCGCAGCGCGCCGATAACGACATTCTTCCGCGTTCGATTGCGCTCCAAAAGCAGGGCGAGGAAGCCCAGGGCATGGGCGATCTGAACGGCGCGATCGATTATTATGAATCAGCCCTCGCCGCCGATCCGCGCAATCGCTCGGCGATCATCGCGCTCGCGCAGGTTGCGCGGGCGCAGGGATTGCCGGGCAAGGCGATCGGCCTCTATCGCGAGGCACTCCTCCTCGAACCCAATGATGTCACAGCGCTCGTGGGCCAGGGACAAGCGTTGGCCGAAAAGGGGGCTATCGAGCTCGCGCGGGAGAAACTGGCGGCGGCGCAGCGGGTCTGTTCGGACAAATGTCCGCAGGTCGCCGCGCTCGAAAAGGCGATCGCGGCCAGCGTATCGAAGCGCGTTGTCGCGGCCGAGGCAATTGCGCCAAAGCCGGTGGTGACGACGGTGACGCGCGAACAGAATTAGGAAGCGCGCTTCGCTCCCGCCCTCGGCGTTCGCGGGAGCACTCAATCGTAAACGCACCGGTCGAGACCGTCGCGGCGAACGACGCCGATCCGCGCGCGGATCATATTGCCATAACGGCGGGTAAAGCCCGAAGGGCTCACGGCCTCGCGCTTCTTGGGCAGCGGTAGAATTGCCGCGATGCGCGCAGCCTCCGCCGGGGAGAGTTTTGCCGCGCCGTGCCGGAAATAGCGCTGCGCGCCCGCTTCGACGCCATAGGTGCCAATACCCGTCTCGGCGACGTTGAGATAGACCTCCATGATCCGCCGCTTTCCCCAGATTTTTTCAATAAGGAAGGTGAACCAGATCTCGGGGACCTTGCGGACATATCGCGTCCAGCCGCTGCCCTGCCAAAGGAAGACATTCTTGGCCGTCTGCTGGCTGATCGTCGATCCGCCGCGCAGCCTCTTGCCCTTGGCATTGCGTTCGATCGCCTGCTCGATCGCCTCCCGGTCGAACCCGTCGTGGCTGCAGAATTTGCCGTCCTCGGCCGCGATCACTGCGCGCACCATGTTGCGATCGATATGCGAAAGGCCCGTCCAGTCCTTGGTGATGCCATTGCGGTCGGCAAGCATGGTGAAGGTCACTGGCGGCGGAACAACGACATAGATCAGGACCCAGATCGCCGAAATCGCGATGAACCAGAGCAGCCATTTGAACGGCCGCAGATACCAGGGCAGCTTGCGGCGGCGGACTTTGGTCGCTGGGCTCATCGCCGGGTCTCTATCGCAGCGCGGGGCGGTCGGACAAGCGGATCATTCGGGAAAGCGAACGACGCTGTTCGCGGGCGGAAACATCGGGCCCGGCGCAGCGGCTGGCAGCGGCTGCCATGCCGTTCCGAGCTTTTCGATTGACGAATAGCCGCCGATCCGCGTCGCGCCCTCGACCAGAAACGGGAGGCCCTCGGCTGCGAGCGGCGAAGGCGAGGAGGCCATATGAAAGTGAAGATGCGGTGCGGTGCCCTGACCGGTGAGGCCGAGGCGGGCGATCACCTGCCCGCGTTTCACCCGGTCGCCGGGCTTCACGCGCAGGCCGGGCTGGAGATGCTCGTAAAGGGCGTAGCGGCCACCGCCAAGATCGAGAGCGATGTAGTTGCCGGCCGCATCGCCGATCGCAACTTTGGGGAGATCGGCGCGCCATCGCGGCTCGTTGACGTCGTCCCGCGTCGCGGCGACCACCGCGTCGGCAACCGCGAGCACCTCGGCGCCATAGCTCAGCGAATCCGCCAGCGCCTTGCCGTCCGAGCGGTCGAGCCGGCCCTTCGCGTCGACCCTCATCCAGTCGATGGCGAAACGGCCAGGGATCCTCGCGCGTCCCGCGACGGCATAGGGAACTCGGCGATGACCACGCTCAAGCTCGGGCGCGTAGACTGCTACCCACGGTCCATTGCGCAAGGGCGGACCCAGAATGGGAAGTGGGCGTGGGTCGATCGTCACGGTGCCGGCCTCGATGACGCGGCGTCCATTGTCCTGGCGGATCTCAAGACTATGCGCGATCTTCGCGGGACGAGAACCGTCCGTTAGCGCGATGTCGAAATAGGCAATCGCCCGCGCGCCCGGCGCGATCGTCGCGCCGCCTCCCGATGGGACATGCCCTAACGCCGCCTCAAGCGCGGCGCCTGAAAGGGCAAGCAGTTCAGCGCCGCTCGCAGCGTCGCGCGCCACGATACGGTCAAGGGTCAGCGGGACGGCCGCGAAATTGCTCAGGTGCATCTCATAGACGAGATGTCGCTCGTCCCCGATGCGGACCGGCGCTGGGGAAATGCGAATGTCGGCGTCGAATGCCTGCATATCCGCCGATGGCGAGGCGAGGGGCGGGGCGGGGGCAGGTGCCGCCAGCGCCGCCAAAAGAGGAAGGAGCCACATGGCGCCACCTTATGGCAAAGGGCGCCGGCGGCAAATCTTCGCGTCAGGCCCCGACCAGCCGCCGTTCGCCGGCGAGCTTGAGCATGGCCTTCTGCAGCTTCTCGAACGCGCGCACTTCGATCTGACGGACGCGTTCGCGGCTGACGTCATAGACCTGGCTCAGATCCTCGAGCGTCTTCGGATCGTCTGTGAGGCGGCGCTCGGTGAGGATGTGACGCTCGCGCTCGTTAAGCGTTTCGAGCGCCTCGGTAAGTAGCTCGTGGCGCACGTCGCGTTCTTCCGCTTCCGCCACGCGTTCGTCCTGCAGCGGCCCTTCGTCGCCGAGCAAATCCTGCCACTGGCTGTCGCCATCCTCGCCCATCGGCACGTTGAGCGACGTGTCGCCGCCCATCGCCATGCGGCGGTTCATGCTGATCACCTCGTCCTCGGTTACGCCAAGGTCCTTTGCAATCTTCGCGACATTTTCGGGCGACAGATCGCCATCCTCGAAGGCCTCGAGATTATTCTTCATCCGGCGAAGGTTGAAGAACAGCTTCTTCTGCGCAGCGGTGGTGCCCATTTTGACAAGACTCCACGAGCGCAGGATGAATTCCTGTATCGATGCGCGGATCCACCACATCGCATAGGTCGCGAGGCGGAAGCCGCGTTCGGGGTCGAACTTCTTCACACCCTGCATCAGCCCGATATTGCCCTCGCTGATCAATTCACTGACCGGCAGGCCGTAGCCGCGATAGCCCATTGCGATTTTCGCCACGAGCCGCAGGTGCGAGGTCACAAGCTGCGCTGCAGCTTCATTGTCCCCATGCTCCTGAAAGCGCTTCGCGAGCATATATTCCTGCTCGGGGGTCAGGAGGGGAAATTTGCGAATTTCGGCCAGGTAGCGGTTCAGGCTCGCCTCACCGCCGAGTGCGGGCACTACTGCCGGAACATTGCTCTTGTTAGCCATAGCGTCTTCCCTAAATTTCAGAAGGAGAGTGATGCCGCGGTTCCATCCTGCGGTCGAGATAGATTTTTATTCGAAACTTAAACGCGCAGTTCATCGATCAGTTCCCGCATATCCTGAGGGAGTTCGCTGTCGAGCGCGATCTTGTTACCAGTTACCGGATGAATAAAACCCAAATGGGCCGCGTGCAATGCCTGCCGCGCGAAGCCCCGCGCTTTGAGCACATCGGACAGCGGTTTGCGCGACCGCCCATAGACCGGATCGCCGATGAGCGGATGGCCGATATGCGCCATGTGAACGCGCACCTGATGGGTACGCCCTGTCTCGAGCCGGCATTCGATCAGCGTTGCCCCGGTGAGCAGCTCGATGGTGCGGTAATGCGTGATCGCGTGCTTGCCGCGTCCTGTCGGAACCACCGCCATCTTCTTGCGGTTGGTCGCCGATCGGCCGAGCGCTGCGTCGACCGTAGCATTGGCCGGCATCGGCCGCCCGGTTGCAAGCGCGAGATAGCGGCGCTCGATGCTGTGCGCAGCGAACTGCCTGGCCAGCCCTTCATGCGCCTTGTCGTGCTTTGCGGCAACGATCAACCCGCTCGTATCCTTGTCGATTCGGTGCACGATCCCCGGCCGGGCGACGCCGCCAATCCCCGAAAGCTGCCCCGCGCAATGGTAGAGCAGCGCGTTGACCAGCGTGCCGTCGGCGTTGCCCGCAGCCGGATGCACGACCATGCCTGCGGGCTTGTCGACGACGATGAGGTGCTCGTCTTCATAAGCGATGACCAAGCCAAGGTCCTGCGCGACATTGTGCGCAGGCGCCGGAGCGGGAAGGCGGACCTTGATCGTCGTGGGCGCCGCGGCCTTGGCCGACGGGTCCCAGAGCACCGCGCCGCTCGCATCCGCAACGCGGCCTCCCTTGATGAGCATTTTGAGCCGTTCGCGCGACAGGTTCGGAAGCGCCTCGGCGAGCGCCCGGTCGAGCCGCTCACCGGCGGCGCCCTCACCGAGCGCTATGGTCAAAATGTCCTCATCCCCCTGCATTGGGGGGGATGTGGGTGCGAGATACCGGATTTCAAGAATTGGCGGGGCGCTAATCTCTTCGTCTCAGAAGGCCGCCGACGGGCATGTCTTGCGAAACGGATGCGGGGTTCGCCCTTGCTCTCGTGCCCGCGCTTGCCCTAGGGACCGGCAGGCCGGAAATATCCGGATCTGCGCTGGGGAGCCATTACATCCATGTCCGACGATCGCGTCGATTTCGCGTCCATGCTGGCCTCGCGGCTTTGCCATGACCTGCTAAGCCCGGTGGGGGCATTCGCCAACGGGCTCGAGCTGCTCGCCGACGAAAAGGACCCCGACATGCGCGCGCGCTGTTTCGAGCTTTTGGAACAGAGCGCGCGGACATCGGCGGCCAAGCTCAAATTTTTTCGCCTTGCCTTTGGTTCGGCGGGCGGTTTCGGCGAGGCGGTGCCGCCCGCGGAAGCGAGGTCGGCGATCGAGGGGATCATGGCCGATCGGCCGATCACCCTCCATTGGATGATCAGCGACGAGCCGCTGCCCAAGCCTGCGGTCAAGATCATCCTCAACCTCGCGTTGATCCTCGTCGACGCGCTGGTGCGCGGCGGCCGGCTCGACATTGGGTGCGAGAAGCAGGCCGACGGCATCGAGATTGCGCTTCACGCCGAGGCCGAACGCATTCTGGTCGACAAGGATGTCGAGCGCATCCTCGCGGAAGGCGAGAGCGCCGGCGCGATGAGCTCGCGTACTGCGCCTGCGGTGCTGGTGCAGGCCGTCGCGGAGCAGAACGGCGGCACGGTGATGCTCGCGCGCGAGACGCCGACATCGCTCCTGGTCGGTGCCGTCTTGCGCGGACGCGGGTAAAGTCTCCCTTAACCATTGTTCGGCATGGTCGCGCTTCGATTTTGGGGCGCACCGGAACCGCAATGGACGATCTGCTAAACGACTTTCTGGCTGAAACCGCCGAAATTCTCGCCGAGGCGGGCGGTGCGCTCGTTGCATGGGAGGCCGATCCCGGCGACCGTGAGCGGCTCGATGCCATTTTTCGCCTCGTCCACACGATCAAGGGCAGCTCGGGATTCTTGTCGTTGCCGCGCGTCACGGCGCTGGCTCATGCGGCCGAGGACGCGCTCGATCAGGTCCGGCGGGGCAATCGGCCCGCTGACGCGG
The DNA here is from genome assembly GCF_900168005.1 of Sphingopyxis flava. Classification (GTDB taxonomy): domain Bacteria; phylum Pseudomonadota; class Alphaproteobacteria; order Sphingomonadales; family Sphingomonadaceae; genus Sphingopyxis; species Sphingopyxis flava. The sequence continues at coordinate 196,780 of NZ_FUYP01000001.1, read as the reverse complement.
CGCTCGTTACCGGGGTTCTCGGGGTCATCGATCGCCTGACCCACTTGTGCGGCGCGCTTGGCACCGGCGGCGGCGAACCCGCGGGCGATGACGGCGAGGTGATCGAGGCGCTGGCGCTTGCGGCCGATGAGCCTGCATCGCCCGAGCCGGCCGAAATCCAGCTGCGCCGCGAAGACGATCTGGCCGCCGAACTTCAGGCGTGGCGATCGATCAGAGTGCCTCTGCCGCTGCTCGACAGCGTGATGACGGGGGTCACCGACATCGTCCTCGCGCGCAACGAATTTGCCCGCATGCTGCGTGAATCGGGGGCTGACCCCCGCCTGATCGCCTCGTTCGACCGCCTCTCCGATTCGATCGCGGGGATGCGCCAGTCGGTCAGCCAGATGCGCATGCAGCGCATCGACAAATTGTTCGCGCCGCTGCCACGCATCGTCCGCGACCTCGCACAGGAGCTCGGGAAAAAGGTGAAATTCGTCGCCAGCGGCGGCGAGGTCGAGCTCGACCGCGAGATGATGGAGAATATTCGCGATCCGCTGATCCACATCGTCCGCAACGCCATCGATCACGGCATCGAACCGCTCGACCAGCGCGTCGCGGCCGGGAAGGGCGTGATTGCAACGCTGTCGGTCTCGGCGCGCCAGTCGGGCAACCAGATCGAGATCGAGGTGCGCGACGATGGGCGCGGCCTTTCGCCCGATGCGCTGGTCTCCAAAGCAGTCGCAGCGCGGATTGTCACCGCGACCGAGGCCCGCGCGCTCAGTGCGAAGGACAAGCTTGAGCTGATCTTCCGCCCGGGCTTTTCGACCGCGGCCAAGATCACCTCGGTCTCGGGGCGCGGGGTCGGCATGGACATCGTCAAGGCGAACCTCGAGAAAATCGGCGGGGTCGTCGAGCTGCGCAATGACGAAGGGCGCGGGCTGACGATCCTCCTGCGGGTTCCGATGACGCTCACGATCATCTCGGGGCTCATGGTGCGCGCAGCAGGTCAATATTTTGCCATTCCGCGCGGCGCTGTTCGCGAAATCCTGCTCGAAAGCAGCGACAGCGCGCGCATTGATTGTGTCGGAGGGGGCGAACTTGCGACGGTACGCGGCGAGAAATTCCCGCTGCTGAGGCTTGAAGAGATATTGGGCCTGAAACCAGGAGCGGACGAGGATGCCGAGGATCGCGCGATCGTGATCGTTCGGCCCGGACAGGGGCAAAGCTATGCGCTGAGCGTCGCGGCGATCCACGATCATGAGGAACTTGTGATCAAGCCCGCCGCGCCGCTGATCATGGCGACGGGCCTTTACGCGGGCACGACCTTGCCCGACAATGGTCGGCCGGTCTTGCTGCTCGACGTTCAGGGTCTGCTCGCGGCTGCGGGGATCGATGCGTCCGAAGCCGGGCGCTGCCATGACGAAGCCGAGGAAGCCGAAGCTGAGGCGGTCGCGGCGCGCAAGGCTGCACAGCTTCTTCTGTTCCGCGACACGGGCGGCCGCGTTCGCGGCATTCGCCTCTCGGTCATCGAGCGCGTCGAGGAGGTTCCCGCGCTCGCGCTCTTCGAGAGCGCAGGATTGGTGCAGGCCCAGATCGGGGACGATATTTTCCCCGTTCACGCCGGGCGCCTCCCCGAAGACGCCGGGATGCTGAAGCTCCTTCGTCTGCACGATGGGCAGCGGGTGCTCTGTTATCCGATCGAGGCCGTGATCGATATTGTGCGGCTGCCCGATACCGTCCAGCCGGCGCCGGTCCCCGGGTTGATCTCGGGCGTTACCCTCGTCGGCGGCGAACCGGTTGAACTGCTCGATCCCTTCTGGCTGATGGAGCAATATGCGCACGGCGAGATCGCCTCAGAGGCGCGCCAGCCGCTCTGCCAGCTCGCGGGCGATGCCGACGGCTGGGGCGAAAATTTTCTCGCGCCGATCCTGCGCAGCGCGGGCTACCGGGTTGCCTCGGCAGACGATGCCCTCGCCGGGGGCGCGCCTGACGTGTTCCTGACGCTTTCGGACGAGGAGAGTCTGATCGCCGACGGAGTGCCGGTGATCCGTCTGCGCGCAGCGGCCGCGGCCGCCGGGCCCGACGATCAATCGGTTTATCGTTACGATCGTCAGGCGCTGCTCGAAGCGCTGCGCGTCCGGATCGGGGGAGGCGGTTCATGATGGAAAAACTCTATCTCGTCGCGCGCATCGCTGACACGCGCGTCGCGCTGCGCAGCCGCGCGATCCATTCGGTGGTAGCGGTCGGAACCCCGGTTGAGGTGCCCGCTGCCCCGCCGCACGTCGCGGGACTTTTTGCACTGCGCAGCCGCGTTTTCACATTGATCGATCCGCATGTCGTTGTCGGGCTGGCACCGGTGACGGTAATCGAGGGTCAGCGGGTGATCGTCGTCGATGTTGCCGACCATGGCTATGCACTGCTCGCCGACGCGATCGAGGATGTCTGCTTCATCGATGCGCCCGAGACTCGCGTCGCGGGAAAGCTGCTTCCCGGCTGGGCGCGCGTTGCCGATGCGATGATCGAACATGAGGGGGCGTCGCTGCTCGTTGTCGATCCCGCCCATTTCATCACTCTGCCCGTTGCGAGCGCGGCATGACAGTCTTCTTATTAACGGGCTGGACACCCCTTCGCGTTAACAAGGTGCGCTACCCCGGGGGCGGAGGAATATGAGAATGTCGAAATCCTGTCTGGTCGTCGATGACAGCAAAGTGATTCGCAAGGTCGCGCGTCATATTCTTGAAAGCATGGCGTTCGCCGTCGAGGAGGCGGCCGACGGACAGGAGGCGCTGACTTTCTGCCGCGCGAACCGACCCGATGTAATCCTGCTCGACTGGAACATGCCGGTCATGAGCGGAATGGAGTTTCTGGGGGCGTTCAACGATCTCGATTTCGGGCATGATGAGCGGCCGCGCGTCGTTTTCTGCACGACCGAGAATAGCATCGATCATATTCGCGCGGCGATCGAGGCCGGTGCGGACGAATATGTGATGAAACCATTCGATCGCGAAACACTCGAAGGAAAATTGCAGCTCGTCGGCGTCGCCTGAGGACCAAAGTGAGTCAGCCACAGCTCGACATTTCCAGCCGCGAAGCGGCGCCATTGCCCTCGGGACGTACCGTGCGTGTGATGCTCGTCGATGACAGCCTGGTCGTGCGCAGCATTCTCGAACGGATCGTCGATCAGCGGCCGCAGCTCAGGATCTGCGCCTCGGTTGCATCGGCACAGGAGGCTCTGGCCTATCTTGCGGGCGAACCCGTCGATGTCATCGTGCTTGACGTCGAAATGCCGGGGATGAACGGCCTTGACGCGCTGCCGCACCTCCTCGAGCGCGCGCAGGGCGCGCGTATCCTCATCCTATCTTCCAATTGCGACGAGGGCGGCCCCGCCGCGATCGACGCACTCGCGCTTGGCGCGAGCGACACGCTCGCCAAACCGGGGCGGGGGAGCTTTTCAGGTCGCTTCGCCGACGTGCTGACCGAGCGGATTTTGACCCTCGGCCAGCAGCCTCCCGCAGCGCCCGTGATCGCACGGCCTCACCAGATACCGGCGCCGCCGCCTGTGATGGCGCTCGACACCGATCAGCCGCTCGAATGCATCGCTGTCGCTGCCTCGACCGGGGGGATCCCGGCCTTTGCAAACTTCATCGCGCACCTTGATCGCCGCATCACCGCGCCCATTCTTTTGACCCAGCATCTGCCCGACGCTTTCATGGAGTTCTACGCACGCCAGATCGCGACGATGACCCAGCGCCGGGTGCGCGTGGCGGCGGCGGGCATGATTGTCGAGCGAGGTCATGTCTATCTCGCGCCGGGTGACGCGCACCTTGTCGTGATCGCGAACGGCCGCCGCCGCGAGATCGCGCTCGATCGCCACCCGACCGAAAATGGGTGCTGCCCCTCGGCCGATCCGATGTTCGCCTCGGTTGCCGAAGTCTACGGGAAGGGCGGTGTTGGCATCGTCCTGAGCGGCATGGGGCGCGACGGCGCGAACGGCGCCGCACGGCTCAAGGCTGCGGGCGGCACGGTCTTTGCGCAGGCGCCCGAAAGCTGTGTGATCTGGGGCATGCCAGGCGCGGTGAGCAAGACGGGAATCGCGGCAGCAACGCTCAACCCCGATGCGATCGCGCTGATGCTCGGCAGCTTCCTTCCGGGACACAAGCCATGATGGGGAGCGCGAGCGAGTCGGCCTACCGCGTGCTGATGGGCGTTCTTGAATCGCGCACGGGGCAAAGCTTGTCGCCGAACCGGATCTGGCGGATCGAAATGTCATTGAAGCCGGTGATGCAGCGTCACGGCATCGCCGATCTCGATGCGCTCGTTGCCGCGCTTGTCACCTCGACGAGCCGCCAACTGCTCGACGACACGGTCGATGCAATGCTCAACAATGAGACATTTTTCTATCGCGAACACAGCGTATTCGACGACATTGCTACCAAGGCGCTCGAACATATCCGCGAGGTCAATGCGCTGTCGCGCCGCCTCACCATCTGGCATTGCGGGGTGTCGACGGGACAGGAAGCCTATTCGATGGCGATGCTGCTCGCAGAGCAGGCCGAACGGTGGGCGGGTTGGCAGATCCAGATCATCGGGACCGATGTCAGCTACCACGCGATTTCGCGCGCGCGCGTCGGGATCTATTCCCAGTTTGAAATCCAGCGCGGCCTTCCCGTCCAGCGCATGGTGCGCTGGTTCGATCAGACAGAGGCCGGCTGGCTCGCCAAGGCCGATCTTCGACGCCGAATCGAATTTTCCGTGCAGAACATGCTCGTCGACCGACCGCCGCTGACGCACCCTGCCGATCTTATTTTCTGCCGCAACCTCCTGCTCTATTTTGCAGCGCCCATGCGTCTCAAGGCCTTTGCCCGGCTGCGCGCGGTCGCGGCGCCGCAGAGCTTTCTCGTGCTGGGAGCGGGGGAAACCGTTCTTGGACAAACCGACCAGTTCGTCGCCAGCCCGCGCCTGCGCGGTCTTTACGAACCCGCCGACCAGCAGGTGCGCCGCGTCGCCGCCTGACGATGCTCCAACCTTGCAATTTGACCCCCGCTGGCGCAAGCGGCAACGGGGTGGCAGCAAACGGGCAGCGACAGGCATGAACGATTTTATCGAACGCTGGTCTCCGAATTTCGACGAGCGCTCGCTGCCAATTTCGATGATCGTCCTTCATTATACCGGTATGAAGACCGGAGACGAAGCCATTGATCGGCTTGCCGATCCTCAATCGAAGGTGTCGGCGCATTATGTCGTCAGCGAGGACGGGCAGATCACGCATATGGTCCCTGAGGCAAAGCGCGCGTGGCACGCGGGCAAGTCGCACTGGCGCGGGATCAGCGATGTCAATTCGGCAAGCGTCGGCATCGAGATCGTCAATCCGGGCCACGAATGGGGCTATGTGCCCTTTCCCCAAGAGCAGGTCGCCTCGGTCGTCCGGCTGGTCCATCTGATCAAGGATCGCCATGCGATTACCCGCGGCAATGTCGTGGGGCATTCAGACATCGCCCCGGCGCGCAAGCAGGATCCGGGCGAGCTATTCCCCTGGGAGGAACTCGCGCGGCGCCGGCTGGCGCTCCCGCGTCCGACCAAAAAGCTTACCGATCCCTTGTGGACCGACGCCGGCTTTCTCCTCGCGCTCGAGCGCTTCGGCTATGACGTGACCGACGGCTTTGCCGCGACGGTCGCCTTTCAGCGGCGCTTCCGTCCCGAACTGATCGACGGGACTATCGACGGCGAATGCCGCGCGATATTGCTCGCCCTGCTGCTTCCGCAGCCGGAAGGCGATTGAGGGTCGGCACACCCTCGCAAATTTTTGCGCTCATGCTATATTGCCTTGCGCCAGAGGGTCGGGCGATCGCCGCTTCGCGCAAGCGAAGGGGAGGAAAGTCCGGGCTCCACGGAAACCACGGTGCCGGATAACGTCCGGCGGGTCCGCTTTCGGGCGGGTTCAGGGAAAGTGCCACAGAGAAGAGACCGCCCAGGGCTTCGGCCCGGCGAAAGGTGAAAGGGTGCGGTAAGAGCGCACCGCGCGGACGGTAACGGACGCGGCACGGCAAACCCCACCGGGAGCAAGGTCGAATAGGGATGGCAACGGGCTTAGTCCCAGGGCTGGTTCCGGCCCCGCCGTCCGGGTTGACTGCTTGAGCGTTCGGGTAACCGTTCGCCTAGAGGAATGATCGCCCATCCCCTCAAGGAGGGGTGGACAGAACCCGGCTTACAGACCCTCTGGCGCATCTCTCCCCGCCGCCGCCGGCGGAACCGCTTGCCGGCGCGGCGCGTTTCGGTTTCTAGAAAGGGAGACACAAGATGCGAGTCGTCGAAGACCATGTCGAAGTCACCGACGAAGAGGCCTCGAGCGGGGTCAAAGGCCACAATGTCCGCTATGTCCTTGCGATATCGCTGACCGCGGTGGTGATCGTCCTTTCGGCGATCTGGATCATTCCCGCTTTGCTGCGGAGCTGACCTGCTGAAATTGTCCGGTGGAGGGTAGCATCGCGGCGAGCTCGGCTTCAGCGTCCGGCGTCGATTCCATGTCGATGACGGCGATCGGTCGCCGCACGCGTTTGGTGCCAGCCTCCCGATAGGCTGCATCATCGCCGCTTCCGGTCAGCTCGAGCCGTGCGGTGATGAGGTCTCCGGTGAGCAGATTCCAGCTCATCCTCGCACCCTCATGTGCGAAGGTGCGGCTGTAAAGCCGCGCATCGAGACCAATCAGCCGCATGCGCGCGGCAGCCGCCTCGCCGCGAAAGCGATATGTGGCGGCGAGCGCCGTCGTCCCGCCGGTCAGATCCTTTATCACGAGCACGTCCTTGTTCACCGAAAGATCGGCAGGGCCCAGCCGGTCGGATGGCAGGGCAAAGCTCCCTGCGGGAACATGACGCAAGTCCGCCCCTTTCCGAAGTACGAAGTGGACATGGACGGTTCGTCGGTCGGGCCCTGCTGCAATCCAGGCGGCATCGCTCTCGCCATCGCCGTTGAAATCGGCGTCGATGCGCGCTTCGACCTGTTCGCCCGGTTTCAGTTTCGCGGCTATCTCGGCATCGACGGAGCGGGAGGCGGACCCCGCCGCGGCGCTGCACACCAGCATGGCGGCGGCCGGAAATGCCAGCAGATAACGCATTGTCCCCTCCTCGCGTCCCAAAGCAAGCATCGCCATATACGAAAGCGCGTCCGCTGCGGCTGTGACGATGATCACAGGGGGTCAAGGATAGGCGATCGAGAGGATTTCCCATTCCTTGGCGCCGGCAGGTAGCAGCACAGTGCGCAGGTCGCCGACCGCTGCGCCCCGCAAGGCGCGGGCGAGGGGGCTGTTCCAGCCGATCCTGCCGGCTCCCGCGTCGGCTTCGTCATCGCCGACCAGCTCCACGGTCCTTCGCATGTCGTTCTCGTCGGCAAGTTCCACGTGCGCGCCAAACCAGATGCGGCTTTTGTCAGGCTGCGCCGCGGGGTCGACGACTCGCGCCGCTTTCATCCGCCGTGCAAGGAAGGCGAGCCGCCGGTCGATCTCGCGCAGGCGCTTGCGCCCATAGATGTAATCGCCATTCTCGCTGCGATCGCCGTTGCCCGCCGCCCAGCTGATGACTTCGACCAGCTTCGGGCGTTCCTCGCCGAGCAGTGCGTCATATTCGGCGCGCAGCGCGGCATAGCCCGCGGGCGAGATAATATTTGTCCTTTCCCCCGCCACCGGAGTTAGCCCGGCGTCGACTTGCCGAGATAGAAGCTGAGCGGCGCTGCTCGCCGCGCGCCGCCGCCTTCGCGCAGCGTGTCATAGACCACGGCATTTTCAAGCACGCGCTGCACATAGTTGCGCGTCTCAAAAATCGGGATCGCCTCGATCCAGTCGACGATACTGATCGCGCCGCTGCGCGGATCGCCGTTGGCGCGCAGCCATTTGTTCACATTGCCCGGTCCGGCATTATAGGCTGCGATCGCGAGCGGATAGCTACCGCCGAAATAGCGGAGCATCTGCTGGAAATAGGTCGACCCCAAGGTCATGTTGTAATTGGTATCGGTGGTCAGCGACCCTGCGTCATAGCTAAGGCCGAGCTTGCCCGCGACTTCGCGCGCCGTGCCGGGCATCAGCTGCATCATGCCGCGCGCGCCGGCATGACTGATCGCGGCCCGATCGAACTGGCTTTCCTGCCGGGTGATCGCATGGATGAACGTCCAGTTGCTTTCGTGCCCTGCGGGAACGCGAACGGTCGGAAAGCCCGAAACCTCGACCGCGTCGAGGCTGTTTGCCTGTGCGCTGCGGCCAATCATCACGCCAAGGTCGGGTCGCCCGATCTGCGACGCAAGCTGGCCTGCAAGGACATGATCAGCGGGCGAGGTCGCCTTTTGCGCAAGGGCGCGAAGGAAGAGCGACTGTTCGCGCCAGGCTCCGATCTCGCCGAGCGCGCGGGCCGCGCGAACGAGCCGGTCATTCTCGAACGCGGTCATCTCAGCCTGCGAGACCTGGATGCTCGGGGTGGACGCCGGGCGAGGCTGTGGGCGGCCGAGGCGTTCGAGGGCCAGCTGGCCGTAAAATTGATCATAATGCTCCGCCGCGTCCGCAAGATAGGCATTGGCGGTCTCAGCGTCGCCCGCCGCAAGCGCGGCGCGCCCGGCCCAGTAATAGCCCTTGGTGCGCGTCTGAGCGGAACGGGCCGCGTCGCCATAGGCGCGGTAGAGGCGCACCGCCTCGGCGGGGCGATTGAGCTGCTTGAATGCGAGCTCGCCTGCAAGCCAGGCAAGCGACGTATAGTCGTCGCGCACGCCGAGCGGCTGTTCGCGGACCACCGTGCCGGCCGGCAAAGCGTCGTCGATCTGCTTCGCGATGCGGTAGGCCGTCGCCTTGTCGCCCCCCGCGCTCGCGAGTCGGGCGTTGGTCAATAGGGTCTCGAGCCATTCTTCGGCATCGAGCGGCGCGCTCGCAAGCTCGCGCGGGCCGGCAAGCAGGGCCCGCGCTTCGCCGTCGCGACCCGAGCGACGGAGCCAGGTGGCCTTGGCCGTGATGTAGCCGGGGTCGGTGCGAAGAATCGACGGGTTCGCCGCCTCGACCGCCGAGGCCTGCAATGCCGCGTCGACCGCGCCGCTGCGCATTGCGAGGCGCGCGGAATAGACCGCCCGCCTGTGCGGCGAGGTAAAGACAAGCTGGCGTGCAGCAGCGCTGGTGTCGTTCGACCAGAGCAATCGCTCCATGCGTGCATCATGATCGGCTGTCGTCAGCGCGCCCGGGAAAAAGGTCAGCACGCGGTTGACCTCGTCCTGCGTGAGCGAGCCGCCCCTCCAGGCGCGGCGTACTGCCGCATTGGCCTCGTCACGGCGCCCCGAAGCATTGAGTGCGAGCGCCATGCGCAGTTCGCCGCTCGGCGTCTTGGGCGGAAAGGCCTGGAAATAAGCAAGGGTGCGCGCCGGGTCGAAGCTGTCGATCGCGATCGCCTTTTCGGCGCGCACGCGCATCTTGTCGGCGTCGGGCCAGCCGCGGTTCGCCATCAGGAAGCGCGACAGTCGGTCAAAGGAGGCATTGCTGTCCTGGGTAAGGCGGCGCCATTCGAGCACCGCATCGCCGACAGAATTGGTTGTGGTTGGCGGGCTCGTCGACGCCGACGCGAGGCCCATCTGCGCGCGATACCAGTTCATCTGCTCGGGCGTCAGCTCGCCTGCGCAGGCGACAGCGGGGATGAACAGGGCGGCCGCGATGGCGAGGCGGGAAATGGAGGACAGATAGGACATGCCCGGCATGATAGTGGCAAACTCCTTGCAGCGCGCTGAATAGGCGTTCATTAGGCGGCGCGCCGATCATTTTGTAACGGGCGCGGCCAGATTTTGTAAAGGAGCGGTGCATGTTTTCGGGGTCGATTCCCGCCTTGGTAACGCCATTTCGAGATGGGGCGTTCGATGCGGCCGCGTTCAAACGGCTGATCGACTGGCAGATCGACGCGGGAACGAGCGCACTGGTGCCTTGCGGCACGACGGGCGAGAGCCCGACGCTGGGGTTTGACGAGCATTACCGGGTGATCGATTGCTGTATCGAAGCGGCGGCGGGGCGCGTCCCGGTGATCGCCGGCTGCGGGTCGAACGACACCGCGACCGCGATCCGCCACATGCGCCACGCTGCAGCCGCGGGCGCCGACGCGGCGCTCGTCGTTGCGCCTTATTACAACCGGCCGACCCAGGAGGGGCTGCTCGCGCATTTCGAGGCGCTCGCCGAAGCGAGTGATCTTCCGATCGTGGTCTATAATGTTCCCGGGCGCACGGTCACCGACATCAGCGCCGAGACGATGGGCAAGCTTAGCGAAATCCCGAACATTGTCGCCGTCAAGGATGCGAGTGGGGATCTTGCCCGCGTGACCGTCCACCGCGCCGAGGCAAGAGAGGATTTCTGCCAGCTCAGCGGCAATGACGACCTCTGGCTGCCGCACGCGGTTATGGGCGGGGCGGGCTGCATCTCGGTCACCGCCAATGTCGCGCCGCGGCTCTGCGCCGACTTTGCCGCAGCCTGCGGCGCGGGCGACTGGGCGCGCGCGCTCACGCTTCACGACAGGCTGTTCAAGCTGCACAAGGCGATGTTCTCCGACGCTTCGCCGGCGCCCGTCAAATATGCGCTGTCGCGCGTGCACAGCTGGTTCGACCCTGAAGTGCGCCTTCCCATCATTCCCGCATCGGCCGCCTCGCGCGCTGCCGTCGACGCCGCGCTCGAAGCCGCGGGAGTTCTCTAGGCTTTTTCGATGGCCCGTCCCCAGTCCGCCGCCGAATTCGACAAGAAGAAGGTCGTTGCCGAGAACCGGCGCGCGCGCTTCGACTATTCCATCGAGCAGGTGTTCGAGGCAGGAATCGCGCTGCAAGGCACCGAGGTCAAATCGCTGCGCTTTGGGGAAGGTACGATCGCGGAAAGCTATGCCGAGGTGACGGGCGGGGAGGTGTGGCTGATCAACGCCAACATCCCCGAGTTCAGCCATGGCAACCGCTTCAACCATGAGCCGCGGCGGCCGCGCAAGCTCCTCCTCAACGGGCGGGAGATCAACAAGCTGCATGCAGGGGTGATGCGGCAAGGCATGACGCTCGTGCCTTTGTCGGTCTACTTCAACAGCCGCGGCCGCGCGAAGGTCGAACTTGCGCTCGCCAAGGGCAAGAAAGCGCATGACAAGCGCGAATCGATCAAAGAGCGCGACTGGAAGCGCGACAAGCAAAGATTGATGAAGGAGCGCGGATGAGCGGAGGCGCGCCTCGCGATCCCAAGGTCCGCGACAAGGCGGCGGTGATGAACTGGATCCGCCGCAATTCGCCGACTCGCGAGGAATTGCTCGCGAGCCGCTTCGTGAGGCCGTTCGCGCATCGCGTGGCGCACAGCCATTTGTGGCGGTTTACCCGCACTTCGGTGCCGCGTGGAACCGCACTCGGTCTCTTCGTCGGCATCTTCTTCCTGATCCCCGGTGTGCAGATATTGGGCGTCGCGCTGCTCGCCTTGCCCTTTCGGGCCAATATCCCGATCGGCGCCGCGATGACCTTTTTGTCGAACCCGGTGACGACACCTTTCATCATCGCCGCATCGGTGTGGCTTGGCGATCGCATGTTCGGGCTCCACGCCAATGTCGCGACCTTTTCGGTGATGATCGAGCAAGGGGCGACGGCGGGGCAATGGCTGCGCTGGCTCTTGTCGGACGCCGCGCCCGCGCTGATTGCAGGCCTTTTCGTCATTTCGGCCGTGTCGGCCGCTGTCGGCTATGTGCTTGCGACGCTGGTCTGGGACAATTGGATCCGCTTGCGCTGGCGGCGCAAGCTGGCGCTGGCACGCGACAAACGACTTGAGGCGTCGACGAGCGACACGCGGGCCAGTTGAACCGCCCCTCGGCCCGGCTATAGCTATCGCATCATCAGCCTGCACCGCGCATGCGCGCGGCGCGTTCCTGTTTAGTAAGAATCTGGGGAAAATCATGACTCGTCCGCAATTTTCTTCGCGCTTGCTCGCGACGGCGGCGCTCGGCGCCCTTCTCTTGGGTGCGCCGGCGGCGCTGCTCGCGGCCAAGGAAAACACCGCCCGCGCCGAGGCGAAAGCGTCCGCCAAGCCCGAAATCGGCTCCTATGGTTTCGATGCCTCGGGCATGGACACGACGGTTCTTCCGGGTGACGATTTTTATGCCTATGCCAACGGGGCCTGGGCAAAGAACACCGCAATTCCCGCCGACAAGTCGAATTACGGCATGTTCACCGCACTTGCCGATCTCTCGCAAAAGCGCACGCAGGAGATTCTCGAGGCTGCGAAGAGCAATCCGGACAGCATGATCGGGCGTTCCTACGCCTCCTATCTCGACGCAGCGACAGTCGAGGCGAAGGGTCTTGCACCGATCGAGCCGTGGCTCGCCAAGGTGCGCAGCGTCGACAAGGCGGGGCTCGCGAAGCTGCTGGCCGAGGCGGATCGAAATGGCGTCCAGCACTTCTTCGGCGGTTATGTCGGCCAGGATGACAGAAATCCCGACGTCTATATCTATTCGCTCTACCAGGGCGGCATCGGCATGCCCGACCGCGATTTCTATCTCAAGGATGGCGAGCGCAACACCAAGCTGCAGGCGGCCTATCTTCAGCATTTGCAGAATGTTCTCACGCTGGCAGGCGAAGCGAACGCCGCCGCGCGTGCGCAGGCGATCTACGACTTTGAAAAGCAGATCGCCGCTGTCCACTGGGACAAGAATGACAGCAGCGATGCGGTCAAAATCTACAACAAGATGACGATCGCCGAACTCGCCAAGGCCGCCCCCGGCTTCGACTGGGCAACTTTCATTCGCGGCGTCGGAGTCGAGGAGGATTCGCTCCTCATCGCGCAGCCGAGCGCGTTTACGGGCGAGGCGAAGCTGATCGCCGATGCGCCGATCGGAGTTATCCGCGATCTGCTGCTTGTCCGCAGTCTCGACAGCTTCTCGGACGTATTGCCCGACGCCGTCGCGAAGGAGGCCTTCGCCTTTTACGGTACCGCGCTGTCGGGCACGCCGGAAATGCAGGAGCGCTGGAAGCGCGCAGTCGATTTCACGACGAACAATATGGGCGAGGCGGTCGGACAGGATTATGTCGCGAAATATTTTACGCCCGAAACCAAGGCGGAGATGGACAAGCTGGTCAAGAATGTCATCGCTGCGCTTGGCGATCGCATCGACAATCTGACCTGGATGCAGCCTGAAACCAAGGTCCGCGCGCGCGCGAAGCTTGCGAATTTCACCACCAAGATCGGCTATCCCGACAAGTGGAAGGACTATAGCAAGCTCGAGATCCGGGCCGACGACCTGTTCGGCAATGCGCTGCGCGCCAACCAGTTCGCGCATGATGACAATATCAGCCGTCTCGGTGGCCCGATCCGGCGCTGGGAATGGGCGATGACGCCGATGACGGTCAATGCCTATGCCAATTTCAGCATGAACGAGATCGTCTTCCCAGCCGCGATCCTGCAGCCGCCCTTCTTCGATCCTCATGCCGATCCGGCGATCAATTACGGCGGTATCGGCGCGGTGATCGGTCACGAGATCAGCCACCATTTTGACGATCAGGGCGCCAAATATGACGAAAGCGGCAAGCTCGCCGATTGGTGGACGCCCGAAGACGTCGCGGCCTTCGAGGCAGCCGGCAAGGCGTTGGTCGCGCAATATGACGCCTATGAGATTCTGCCGGGCGAACATCTCGACGGCACCTTCACGCTTGGCGAGAATATCGGCGATCTTGCAGGACTGACGATTGCCTATGACGCTTACAAGAAATCGCTGGGCGGCAAGGAAGCTCCGGTGATCGACGGGATGACCGGCGACCAGCGCTTCTTCCTCGGCTGGGCGCAGGTGTGGCGGCGCAATTATCGCGAACAGAATCTGTCGCAGCGCATCACCACCGATCCGCATTCGCCCTCGATCCAGCGGACTTGGGTCTCGCGCAACCTTGATCCCTGGTATAAGGCCTATGGGGTGAAGGAAGGCCAGAAGCTCTATCTGGCGCCCGAAGATCGTGTCCGCATCTGGTGATGCGCCAATAGGGGAAGCAAGAATTGACCGCGAAGAGCCTGCCTTCCGCTGATACCGATATCGGCAGGGGGGCGGCTCTCGCCGCGGCAGCGCCCGGGCGCTTTTCGCGGACCGACGCGGGGCTGCTCGCCGGCCTTGCGCTATTGTCGGTCGCGCTTCTCTTCTGGGCAACGCGCGATACCGTGCTGGCGGCAGGGTTCGTCGCCGGGATCGCTCTTGCTGTCGGCGGCGTGATCCTCGCGCGGCGGCTATTTCCTGCGGCCGCGGCGGGTGAGGCGCCGCCTCCCGACTGGACGATGCTGCGCCAGGCGGTCGCGCACGACGATGTCGCGATTGCCGTGACCGACCGTGCGGGCCGGATGGTCTGCGCCAACGATCTGTTCGCGACCTGGATGGGCGGCTTTGTCACGCCGCCCGGACTGCCGCTCGAAGGTCGCGGCGCAGACCTGCTCAAAAATGCCGGGCGCGCGGCTTGGCGCGACGGCGAGGGGCGCGCCGACGAGATCGCCGTTGGCGGGTTGCAGCTGCGCGCCCAGGTCACGCGAACCGGCCAGGCCGAGGACTATCTTGTCTGGCGCTTTTCGGCGCACGAGCGGCTCGACCTCGCGTCTGAAATTGCCCGCCACCTCGACGGTCCTGCAGGGCGCACGCTTGGCCAGGCGGGGGTGATGGCGGCGCTCGTGAGTGCCGAGGGGCGGCTGCGCGCGGCGAACGAGGCTTTCCTCCTTCGCGCTCTCGGCGAGGTGGACCGCGCACATTATGCCGGACGCGACGCTGCGGCAATGCTGCGTCTCGACGACGCCGGCGCGCTCTATTATGCGCGGGAGGGTGATCGCCCGACGCCGGTGCGGATGATCCAGATCCCGCTAGCGCCCGCCGAGGCGGGTGGGCCGATGCTCCTCGCGCTGATCGACGAAGAGATCGGTCCGGCCGACCGCGGCACCGCGCAGACCTATGTCGAGACGCTGCTCTCGCTGCTGCCCTTCGGGCTCGCCATGGTCGATCGCGATGGGCGCTTCTTGTACATGAACCGCGCTTTTGTCCGCGCCGCGGGCATCGATGATGGCAGGATGCCCCGTTATCCCGGCGATCTGGTGGTAGCGGAAGACAAAGGACCGCTTGCCGACATGATCCGCCGGCACAGCAGCGGGCAGCAGGTCGGAGGCGACCTGTCGATCCGGCTCGCAGGACAAGGCGATGAGCCGGTATCGATGCGCGTCGTCGGGGTGCGCGGGCTGGGCGAGGCAGCGGTAATGCTGAGCCTTAAGGATTCGAGCGAGGAGTCCCGTCTCAAGCGGCAGGTCGCGCAGCAATCGAAAATGCAGGCGGTCGGTCAACTCGCGGGCGGTGTCGCGCATGACTTCAACAACATCCTGACCGCGGTTCTTGGCGCCTGCGATCTGATGCTGATGCGGCACACGCCCGGCGACAGCGATTATGATGATATCCAGCAGATCCGCAGCAACGCGAACCGTGCGGCGAGCCTCACCCGGCAATTGCTCGCTTTCTCGCGTCAGCAGACGCTGCGTCCCCAGATCTTGCAGCTTCCCGATGTGATCTCGGAAGTCTCGCATCTGCTGAAGCGGCTGATCGGCGAGACGGTGCAGCTGTCGGTTCATCACGGCCGCGGCCTCGGCGCGGTGCGTGCCGATCCTGGCCAGCTCGAGCAGGTGATCATCAATCTTGCTGTCAATGCGCGCGACGCGATGCCAGGGGGCGGTACGCTGACGATCGAGACCTATCCGGTCACCGCAGCAGAGGTCCGGCAAATGGGGAGCGAGATCATGCCCCCCGCCGATTACAGCGCGCTCAAGGTGAGCGACACCGGCGCGGGCATCCCGGCCGATGTGTTGCCCAAGATCTTCGAGCCCTTCTTCACCACCAAGGATGTGGGGAAGGGCACAGGGCTTGGCCTTTCCACTGTCTATGGCATCATCAAGCAATCGGCGGGCTTCATCTTCGCCGACAGCAAGCCGGGACAGGGGACGAGCTTCACCATCTATCTTCCGGTGCATCGAAGCGAAAGCGGGGCGGCTGTCCCCGCGGCGCCGGCGGTCAAGCCCCGCAAGAGCCAGTGGGGCAGCGGCACCATCCTGCTCGTTGAAGACGAGGATATGGTGCGCGCGGTCGCGGAACGCGCGCTGGTCCGCGCGGGTTATACCGTCGTCAACGCGGCGCAGGGCGAAGAGGGACTGGAAAGATTTGGAACAATGGACAGGATCGACCTCGTGATCAGCGACGTGGTGATGCCGGTGATGGACGGCCCCGCGATGGTGCGCACGATGCGCGCAAAGCGGCCTGATCTTCCCGTGCTGTTCATGTCGGGCTATGCCGAAGAGCAGCTGCGCCAGTCGATCGACATCGATCGGGTAAATTTCCTGCCCAAGCCTTTCTCGGTCGCGCAGCTTGCCGAGGCGACCTCCGCCGCGCTGGAGGATGCCGCGCACCGGACATCACATGACGGATAACCGCCTGATCCTGCTGGTCGAGGATGACGTGCTGATCGGCATGATGCTGGTCGACATGTTCGAGGCGCTCGG
Organism: Sphingopyxis flava; assembly: GCF_900168005.1. Classification (GTDB taxonomy): domain Bacteria; phylum Pseudomonadota; class Alphaproteobacteria; order Sphingomonadales; family Sphingomonadaceae; genus Sphingopyxis; species Sphingopyxis flava. Next base: position 180,291 of record NZ_FUYP01000001.1, on the reverse strand, counting down.
CTTTCCCGAGCCCGCGCAGGCGGCCGCGGTCCCAGACGCGCTTGCCATCATCGAGGCGCGCCCGGTCGCGGCGGCGCTTATCGACATCAACTTGGGCGAGACCAAGGGTTGGCCGGTCGCGGATGCGCTCGCGCAACGGGGGATTCCCTTCGCCTTCACCTCGGGCGGCGGCGATATCATCCCGCCCGCGCATGCGCACCGCAAGCTCGTCTCGAAGCCGTTTCGCCTCAGTGAGATCGAGGCGGTACTGAACGACTTTTTCAAGGAATAACCCGCCGCTTTGATGTTCCTGTCTTGTTCTTTGAGAACAAATGGCGTACATGGGTCAGGCGTTGCGATGCTACTGCCTTCGCTTTAGAGCAGGAAAGGTGCGGTTATGGCCGGACAATTATCACTCGTCGAATCGGGGAAATCAGTGAACGGAACGGATAGGCAGAAGGCGCTCGACGCCGCATTGGCGCAGATCGACCGCGCTTTCGGCAAGGGCTCGGCGATGAAGCTGGGCTCAAAGGAAGCGATGCAGGTCGAGGCGATCTCCACCGGATCGCTCGGGCTCGACATCGCGCTGGGGGTCGGCGGCTTGCCGCGGGGCCGGGTGATCGAAATTTACGGTCCCGAAAGCTCGGGCAAGACCACACTCGCGCTGCACTGCATCGCCGAAGCCCAGAAGACGGGCGGCACGGCGGCGTTCGTCGACGCTGAGCATGCGCTCGACCCTGTCTATGCGAAAAAGCTGGGCGTCGACATCGATGAGTTGATCGTGTCGCAGCCCGACACCGGCGAGCAGGCGCTCGAGATCGTCGACACGCTGGTGCGCTCGAACGCGATCGACGTGCTCGTCGTTGATTCGGTCGCCGCACTGGTGCCGCGCGCCGAGATCGAGGGCGAAATGGGCGACAGCCATGTCGGTCTCCAGGCGCGTCTCATGTCGCAGAGTCTGCGCAAGCTCACCGGTTCGATCAGCCGCTCGCGCTGCATGGTGATTTTCATCAACCAGCTGCGCATGAAGATCGGCGTGATGTATGGCAATCCCGAGACGACAACGGGCGGCAACGCGCTCAAATTCTATGCCTCGGTTCGCCTCGATATTCGCCGCACCGGTCAGATCAAGGACCGCGACGAGATCGTTGGCAACACGACGCGCGTGAAGGTGGTCAAGAACAAGGTCGCGCCGCCGTTCAAGCAGGTCGAATTCGACATCATGTACGGGCAGGGCATTTCGAAGGTCGGCGAGATCCTCGACCTTGGCGTCAAGGCCGGGCTGGTCGAGAAATCGGGCGCATGGTTCAGCTATGATTCGATCCGGATCGGGCAGGGTCGGGAGAATGCGAAGAATTTCCTCACCGAGAATCCCGAACTGATGGCGCGGCTCGAAACCGCGATCCGCGGCCGTACCGATGCGGTCGCCGAGGAAATGATGGCAGGCCCCGGCGACGGGGACGGCGACGACATCTAAGGGTAACAGGGTCGCGCGAGCGACCCTGTCACCTTTGCCATCCGGCCGGTCCCCGTCCCTCTTTTGACCGGCCGGCCGACGGCGGCGGGCCCTATCCTTGAACCTGCCTCCCCCTCTCGCAGGTCGGCCCGCCCGCCGTTGATCGGTCAAGCCTTTGCGTTGTTAACGGCGATAACATCGGTTCGCAGTATGAGTCTTGCCGAGATCAGCCGAGCAACGCTCATTTTTTCCGACCTTCCAAGAATCTGCATCCGCATAGGCCCCGGGCCCGATGGGCTTTTGCTCGCCTCCAAAGCCGATGACAAAAGGGCGCGGGCGCACCTGAAAGCGCCGGACGAAAGAAGCTTGGGCTTCCCTTCCACGAATCTTCTTCCCTTTCCTGTGGGGGCGCTCCAATCTTGTCCAACCCGGCGGCTGGAAGGAAAGCGCGATGAGCCTGATCGTTCACCATCTCAACAACAGTCGGTCGCAGCGCATCTTGTGGCTCCTCGAGGAGATCGGCGCGCCCTATGAGATACGCTTCTACGACCGCGATCCTGAAACCAATCTCGCGCCGGCAGAGCTGCTCGCGGTGCATCCGCTCGGCAAGTCGCCGGTGATCGAGGATGACGGGCGGGTGATCATCGAATCGGGGGCGATTGTCGAATATCTGTGCGAGCGTCACGGGGGCGACGCGCTTGTCCCCGGGCGCGGCACTGAAGAGCATGTCCGCCACCTTGAGTGGATGCATTTCGCCGAAGGGTCAGCGATGACGCCGATTCTCCTGCGCATCTACACCGCGCGGCTCGGCGAGGCCGCAGCGCCGCTCGAGGCCCGGATCGCACAGCAGCTTCAATCGCATTTCGAATATATGGAAAGCCGGCTCGGCCCGAGCGGCCATTTTGTCGGCGACGCGCTGTCGGCAGCCGACATCATGCTGAGCTTTCCGGCCGAGATCGCGGTCATGCAGGGGCTCGCGCCGCGCTATCCGAAGCTCGCCGGGTTCGTGAACATGTGTCATGATCGTCCCGCATGGCGGCGCGCGCGCGACAAGGGCGGGGCCTATTATGGCTATTGAGCCGCGGCTCGCCGTTCGGTGGTCGCTCATGACTGCCATGCTGCTCGCCCCTGCGGGGGCCGCGCTTGCTGCGCCGCCTTTGGTGGGGCCCGAGGTCGAGCGCGACGTCGTTGCTCCGCAAGGCGCGACCTTCCAGCCCGCAGTCGCGGACGAGGAGGGTGCAATCGACCGGTTCGCCTCCTATGTGATTGCGCTCGCGAGGCGCGATTATGACGCAGCCTACGCCATGCTCCGCCTGTCCCTTCAGGCCGCGAGCCCGCGGCTCGAATGGGAGATGAACCTGCGCAAGCGCAGCGCGCTGTGGGCTGACGGGACGCTTCGCATCATTCGGCTGAGCTGGTATCTCGACCCACCGGGCCAGCCGCGGGGCATCTATGCCGCGTTCGATTTTCGCGGCGATCGCACCGACGGGACGATGGATTGCGGCTATGTCGTTGTGCACCGGGCCGAGCCTGCCGCGCCCTTCACCGTTGTTCGCACCGACGTCTCGGAGGTGCCGCCCGACATGATCGAGGACGGTGTTCCCAAGGCGGACATTCTTCGCCAGCTCCCCTGCTATCTGGGCAAGGGGATCGCGACGGCCTTTTAGGCAGGCTGCAATAAATCCTGCTTGCGCGGCGCGGTTGCCCTCCGCACTATTGCGGGCGGCGCGCCGGGCGCGGTGATGGGGGGGATAATGGGAATCGTTGCATTGGCATTGCTGCTGGCAGCTGCGGGCGAGCCGGGCATCGCGATCAAGGCGGTGCCGGAGCGCGGCTATACGGCCGAAATCGAAACATTTGATTCCGCGACGATCGGCGGCGTGATGGAGCGGATCAAGCGCGCCGCGGCCGAACGCTGCGGGGCGCAGGGGGTCCGCTTCGGCCGCCACCAGTTCGACACCCGGGTCGACACCGATCGCAATGTGATGCTGATCGAGAATATGAAGCAGAATTTCATATGCTTCGACCGCGCGAGCGACCCTTACAAGCCGGTACCTGCTGACTGGAAAGCGAGCGCAGAGGATACCGCGGGCGCGAGCGCATTTGTCACGCGCTTTCTTGACCTTCTAGATCGGGGCGATGCGGCGGGCATCGCGATGATGGACCCTCTTGTCGAGCTGACCCAGGCGGACTGGGACGGTCTGCACAAGGCCGCCATGCAGCATCGCACAGGGAGCGGGGGAGCGCTGAAGCCGCAATTCCGGCTGTGGTTGAACAATCCGCCGGATACGACCTATCCGGGAGCTTATGCATTTTTCTCGGTGATGGATGATCATCCGGGTATCGAAGGAACCTGCGGCGGCATTTTGGTGCACCGCGTGCACGCAAGCGAATATCGGATCGTGCAATATGACGTCCAGTATATCTCGGCCGCGCTCGTCGAGCAGCAAGGATTGACGCCTGACGAACTCGATGGCCTTTGCCAGCGGTGAGGGTCTTGCGCGTTGTGCTTGAGAAACCTGCCGTCCCGCACTAGATCGCGCGCATGACATCGACCAACGACATTCGCCGCTCTTTCCTCGACTATTTCGGGGGCGCGGGCCATCATATCGAGCCGTCGGCCCCGCTAGTGCCGCACAATGACCCGACGCTGATGTTCGTCAATGCGGGCATGGTGCCGTTCAAGAATGTCTTCACCGGGCTCGAGAAGCGGCCCTACAGCACCGCGACCTCATCGCAGAAATGCGTGCGCGCGGGCGGAAAGCACAATGATCTCGATAATGTGGGATTTACCGCGCGGCATCACACCTTCTTCGAAATGCTGGGGAATTTCTCCTTCGGCGACTATTTCAAGGAACAGGCGATCCATCATGCCTGGACGCTGATCACCAAGACGTGGGGCCTGCCCGCGGAGAAGCTGACCGCGACCGTCTATCACACCGATGACGAGGCGTTCGACCTCTGGCGCAAGATTTCGGGCCTGCCTGAAAGCCGGATCATCCGCATCCCGACGAGCGACAATTTCTGGTCGATGGGCGACACCGGCCCGTGCGGGCCGTGCAGCGAGATTTTCTACGATCACGGCGACCATATCTGGGGCGGCCCGCCGGGATCGCCTGAAGAAGATGGTGATCGCTTCGTCGAGATCTGGAACCTCGTGTTCATGCAATATGAGCAATTGCCGGGAGGCGAGCGTGTCGATCTGCCCCGGCCGAGCATCGACACGGGCATGGGGCTCGAGCGGATCGCCGCGGTGCTTCAGGGCGTCCACGACAATTATGACACCGACACATTCAAGGCGCTGACCGCCGCCTCGGTCGAGCTGACCGGCGTCGCGGCCGATGAGGCGCACAAGGCGAGCCACCGCGTCATTGCCGATCACTTGCGGGCGTCGAGTTTCCTCATCTCCGACGGCGTCCTCCCCTCGAACGAGGGGCGCGGCTATGTGCTGCGCCGCATCATGCGCCGCGCGATGCGCCACGCGCACCTCCTCGGCGCCAAGGACCCGTTGATGTACCGTCTCCTGCCCGCGCTGACCGCCGAGATGGGTGCCGCCTATCCCGAGCTGATCCGCGCGCAGCCGCTGATCGCAGAAACCCTCGAGCGGGAGGAAACGAAGTTCCGCCAGACGCTCGACAAGGGACTGCGCCTGCTTGACGAAGCGACGGTGGGAATGGGCGAGGGCGCGACGCTCCCCGGCGATGTCGCCTTCAAACTCTATGATACCTACGGCTTTCCCTATGACCTTACCGAGGATGCGCTGCGCACGCAGGGCATTGCGGTCGATCGGGAAGGCTTTGACGCCGCCATGGCACAGCAGAAGGCGGCGGCACGCGCGGCCTGGAAGGGCAGCGGCGAAAAGGCGTCGGACGAAATCTGGTTCGATCTTGCCGAAGCCAATGGCAGCACCGAGTTCACAGGCTATGGCGCAAACGCGGGCGAGGGCACGGTGATCGCACTCGTCAAGGATGGCAAGCCCGTCGGCGAGGCGGTGGCGGGCGATGAGGTTGTCGTGCTGACCAACCAGACGCCCTTTTACGGTGAAAGCGGAGGCCAGATGGGCGATGCCGGGACGATCGCGACGCTCGAAGGCGCAAGGGCGTTTGTTCGCGACACCGGCAAACCGCTCGGCCGCCTGCACACGCATCAGGCGAAGCTCGAGGCGGGGACACTGAAGGTCGGCGATACGGTACAGCTCACGGTCGATGCCGAGCGCCGCGACCGCATTCGCGCCAACCACAGCGCGACGCACCTGCTGCACGCAGCGCTCCGCAACCGCCTTGGCGGGCATGTAACCCAGAAGGGTAGCCTGGTCGCGGAGGATCGCTTCCGCTTCGACTTTTCGCATCCCAAGGCGCTGAGTGCTGAGGAGATCGCGCAGATCGAGGCCGATGTGAACGCGCAGATCCGCGCCAATGAGCCGGTGACGACGCGGCTCATGACCCCCGACGATGCGATTGCGGCGGGCGCGATGGCGCTCTTCGGCGAAAAATATGGTGACGAAGTGCGGGTGCTGAGCATGGGCAAGGCCGATGACCAAAGCTATTCGGTCGAGCTTTGCGGCGGCACCCATGTTCGCGCCCTCGGTGATATCGCCTTGTTCAAGATCGTCAGTGAATCCGCGGTCTCGTCGGGGGTGCGGCGTATTGAAGCGCTGACCGGCGAAGCCGCGCGCGCGTGGCTTACCAGCCGCGACGAGGCGCTGAAGGCCGCCGCGGCCGCGCTCAAGACCTCGCCCGATGACGTACCGGCGCGCGTGACGGCTCTTGCAGAACAACTCAAGAAGGCCGAGCGCGAACTCGCCGAGGCAAAGAAAGCGCTCGCAATGGGAGGCGGCACCGGCGCTGCGAGCGGCCCCGCGATTGAAAAGGTCGGCGACACCGCCTTTCTGGCCCAGGTTGTAGACGGCCTCGACCCCAAGGAACTGCGCGGCACGGTTGACGGGCTGAAGAAGCAGGTCGGCAGCGGGGTTGCGATGCTCGTGGCGGTCAATGAGGGGCGTGCCTCGGTCGCGGTCGGGGTAACCGACGATGCGACCGAACGTCATAACGCCGTCGAGCTCGTGCGCGCCGCGGTGGCGGCGCTCGGCGGGCAGGGCGGCGGCGGACGGCCCGACATGGCGCAGGGCGGCGGACCCGATGGCAGCGCGGCCGATGCCGCGGTGGCAGCGGTCAAGGCAGCGCTCGCTGCCTGACCCTCGCCCTGGTCCCTGTTGAGGCTGCCCGGCACCTGCTTGCTACCTTGCCGGCTTGTGTGAGCGCCGCCTTGCCGCGCTCTCGAGGCGCCGCTGCCCTTGGAACCCGGCCAAGAATTAGGTTCCGCGCGCCCATTCCGCTGCCAGCTTCCCGGCCGCCGCGAGAACGGCTTCGTCCTCGCTCCTTATGGTCCCGATGGCCACAGGTCCTTCATAATAGACCGCGATAAGCAGCGGTGCGCCTTCCGGAGGAAAGGCGATGGCGATGTCATTATATTTGTTCATCATGCCTGGCGCCATCGCGGTGCCGGTCTTGTGACCGAGCCGCCAGGACGCGGGCAGACCGGCGCGCAGTCGCTTCGGGCCGGTGGTGGTTGCCGTGCCCCAGTCGGTCAGCCGCTTGCGCGAGGCATGGCTGAGCACATCGCCAAGAAGAATGGTGCGCAGCAGCGCGGCCATCGCGGCGGGTGTCGTCGTGTCGCGCACCTCGCCCTCGCCGACAAGGTTGAGCATTGGCTCAGCGCGATCGAGACGCGTCACAGGGTCGCCCCAGGCACGAAACTGACGCGTCACCGCCTCGGGCCCGCCGACGAGGGGCAGCAGCAGATTGGCGGCGGCATTATCGCTGACGGTGATGGTCGCCTCGAGCAGCTCGGCAACGCTCATGCTGCCCTTGGCGAGATTGTCTCTGGTTCGGGGCGAGTTGGAGAGAAGGTCGGATTTGCCAAAGCGAATGGGCTGCTCGAGCGACACTGTCCCCGCATCGACGGCCTTCAGAATCACGGCTGCCAGTGGCCATTTGACGGTCGAGCAGAGCGCGAAGCGCTCGTCGGCCCGGTGTCCCGTCACCCGTCCGCTCGCCGCATCGAGGAACAGGGCGCCGAGCCGTCCTCCCGCCTGGCGTTCGAGCGCTGCAAGCCTCCCTGCAATGGGATCCGGCGTCTCCGGCGGGCTGGCGGGAGCCTTGCGATCTTCTGGCGTGCAGCCTGCAGCGAAAGCCAGCCCGGCAAGGCCTGCTGCAGGGGCGAGGGAAAGCAGGCGGCGGCGTGACAGCAATGCGATCGTCATAGCGAGATTCCTCATGATCGGGGTGGCCTGGAAATATTGGGCAGCTTCTGCCTTGCGTCCAAGCGAGGATAGGTCAGAAGTGGCATTAGATTTTCTAAGGCAGGCAACATGGCGATTACCGAAATCTCGCTTAATCTGCTGCGCGCGTTCGATGCGGCGGCGCGGCAGGGCAGCTTTACCGAGGCGGCGAAGGAGTTGTTCGTCACCCAGGCGGCGGTGAGCCACCAGATCAAGGCGCTCGAGGCCTGGCTGGGCAAGAGCCTCTTCCATCGCACCTCGCGCGGGCTGCTGCTGACCGACGAGGGGCAATGGCTCGCGCCGACCGTCGCTGACGCGCTTGCGCGCATCGAGCAGGGGATCGACCTCGTGCGCGGCGGAGGGCCGCGCGAGGTGCTGACCGTGGGGGTCGTCGGGACCTTTGCTGCGGGTCATCTGGTCAGGCGACTTCCCGATTTCCGCCGCCGCTTTCCTCATATCGAGCTGCGGCTGCTCACCAACAACAACAAGCCTGAACCCTCGACCGACAGCCTTGACCTCTCGATCCGCTTCGGCGACGGCGCGTGGCGCAGCGTCGATGCGCTTCGCGTGATGGACGCGCCGATGACGCCGCTCTGCATCCCCGCGATTGCGGACACGCTTCACCACCCTTGCGACCTCGCGCGCTGGCCGCTGCTGCGCTCCTACCGCGCGCAGGACTGGCCGGCGTGGTTTGCTGCCGCAGGCGCAGCGGCGGTCGCGGCGCGAGGGGCGCAGTTCGATACGTCGATCATCATGATCCAGGCGGCGCTTCTGGGCGAGGGCGTCGCGCTCGCACCGGCCGCGATGTTCGAGGCTGAACTTGCCGACGGGCGGCTGGTCCAGCCCTTCGCTTGCGAGGTTGACGTCGGAACCTATTGGCTGACGCGCCCGCTGGCGCGCGCCGAGCGCGCCGCCGAGCGGACCTTTGCCGAGTGGCTTCTGGCGGGCGCGTGAGGCCTCAAGGGCGCCCCCGCGCCTCGCATCTTTTTTTGGGGCTGCGCTTTGCCTGGGCGAGGCTTTCAAGCCTCGCTACCCTTCGCCTTTCCCCACGCGCGCGCCGCGGTGTAGCCGAGATAGCCTGTTGCGAAGAGCGCGTAGAGCGGTTCGGGAAGGCCAGCGAGATAGGCGTTCATCCCTTCGGCGATCACCCTGGCCGTGTCAGGGCTGACGGCGGTGATCAGCCCCATAGGGATGGACCAGAGCAGAAGGATATACATGACGTAGAGGAAGCTCGGCCGGGCGCGGCTCGTCCAGGGGTCGGAGCTGCTGACTTCGACGAGGAGCGCGGACATGCGCGTGCGGATCGCATCCATTTCGAGGCTGTCTTCCAGCTTCAGAAGCTCAAGCTTGGCGCGGTCGCGCGACTCCGGGTCGAGGATGATCTTGTCGATAATCCTGGCGACGGGGCCGATCAGGCCGTCGATGCTGCTCATCGGGATGTCCTTGTCTTGAAATATTGTCCTTTGGGGCCGGGGCGCGTGCGCCATCAGCCACGCGCAAGGTGGTTCGCGAGCCACCCGTAGAGAAAGATTTCCTGGCTCGGGCGGCGCTCCGCAAACGCGATGTAGCGTTCGCCTTTCAACGCGTCGATCGCGCGTAGCAAAACGGTCTCGCCCGCGGCGCCGCGTCTCCCCAACAAGCCGTCGAGCGCAAAGAGGCTGCGCGGCCCGATCATGCAGTCGACCGCGATGTCGGGATAATCGCGCGCGCCGCAATTGAGCGCATTGAGCGAGCGCTGGAGGAGGCTGGCGGCAACCGCGGTGCCCATGTGAGCGGCGATATCGAAAAGCTCGGCAGCGACGAGGGGCGCGCGCAGCGCGACCCGGTCGAAGCCGGGGCTTTGCCAGTAGACGTCGCGATAGATGGACGCAGCGGTCTCGCGCGGCAGGTCGCGCATCTCTCCGGTATAGCCTGCCGCGCGGGCGACGGCCTCGGCGATGCCCCAGCAGGTCGCCCCGCCGCGGTGAGCCGGGTGGTTTACATAATGTCCTTCGCGGTCGATGAGAGCCTCCACAAGGGCGACGAGATCGACGCGAGGCGGCTTGCATCGTGGCACGAATTTACTCCTATGGTTCGACATTCTCATCGAAAGAACCATATGGGTACAATGTAGGAAAGGGGTTTTTTGATGCGGGCATTGGAGGTGAGCGAATTGGCGCCCGACCATGGCGGCTGCCGGCTTGTCGATCGGCCCGTGCCCGAACCCGGGCCCGGCGAAGTGCGTGTGCGGGTTTGCGCAGCGGGCGTAAATTTTCCCGATTTGCTGATGACCCGCGGAGCCTATCAGCTCAGGCCCGAACTCCCTTTCGTGCCGGGGCTTGAATTTGCGGGCGAGATCGATGCTTTGGGCGCCGATGTTCAGGGCTGGGCGAGGGGTGATGCGGTGGTCGGCGCGAATCGCCTCGGCGCGATGGCCGAATATTGCGTCGTCCCCGCAAATGCGCTCCGTCCCAAGCCTTCGGCGATGCCTATGGAAGAAGCTGCCGCTTATGGCGTCGCCTATCTCACCGCCTATGTCGGCCTCGTGCGCTGCGGGCGCGTCGCGGCGGGCGACTGGGTGCTTGTGCACGGCGCTGCGGGCGGCGTCGGGCTCGCGGCAGTCGATCTGGCGAAGGCGCTCGGCGCGCGCGTGATCGCTGCCGCGAGCACTTCCTCCAAGCGCGAGGCGATCGCTGGCCTCTACAGCCCTGACGCCGTGATCGAGGCCCGGCCCGGTTTTCGCGCGACGGTAAAGGCGCTCACGGGCGGAAAGGGCGCCGACCTCATCTTCGACCCCGTTGGCGGGGACGTCTTCGACGAATCGACGCGCTGCATTGCCTTTGACGGGCGGCTGCTTGTTGTGGGCTTTGCCTCGGGCCGGATCCCCGAGATTTCGGTGAACATGCCGCTGATCAAAGGCTTTTCGGTTGTCGGCGTGCGCGCGGGCGAATATGGGCGCCGCTTTCCCGAGCGCGGGGTCCAGAATCTCGCGGCGATCGACGCGCTCGCCGCCGAAGGACGCATCCGCCCGCATGTTCATGCCGTGCTCGACCTTGCGCAGTGGCGCGACGCCTTTGCGATGATCGAGCGGCGCGAGGCGGTGGGGAAGCTGATCTTGCGGCCCTAAGCCTGCGGGCACCCGCATCGGCTTTTCTGCATAGCTATGCGCGAAAATTTGCGGATGGTCAGCGGCGCAGGGCGCAGCTAGTCTTTCGCGCCATAAGGAGCGCCGAAGCGCCGGTTGCGATAATTCCCGGGAGACGATCATGGCCCTAGCGCCCGATACCGCCAGCAGCACCGACCCGCGCCTCGGCTCGGACGCCAGCGCCCATGTCGACGCGCCCGAACTGCGCCTGTTCGTGATGGGCCTCTTCTTCATCTTCGGCGGCATCACGTCACTCAACGACGTGATCATTCCGAAGCTCAAGGAATTGTTCACGCTCAACTACACGCAGGCGATGCTCGTGCAGTTCTGCTTCTTCACCGCCTATCTGGTGATCGGCATCCCAGGGGCAAAGCTCGTCAAGAAGATCGGCTATATGCGCGGCGCCGTCGTGGGCCTTCTGGCGATGCTCGTCGGCTGCCTGCTCTTCATCCCTGCATCGCAAAACGCGATCTACGAACTCTTTCTGCTCGCCCTGTTCGTGCTGGCGAGCGGGGTCGTGATCGTGCAGGTCGTCTCTAACCCCCTGATTTCGCTTCTCGGCAAGCCTGATACCGCCCACAGCCGCCTCACTTTTGCGCAGGCATTCAATTCGCTCGGGACGACGCTGTTTCCGCTGGTGGGAGCGGGTCTTATCCTCGGCAGCATCGTCGATCTTAAAGCCGAAGATCTCTCGGGCCCCGCGCTCGCCGCCTACAGGACCGCTGAAAGCCAGGCGATCGTCAACGGCTATCTCGGCATTGCGGTCGCGCTCGCGGTTGTCGCGGCCGCGGTGTGGATGTTCCGCAACCGCCTGCCGCATGATGCGGCGAGCATGTCGGGCGGCGAACTCGTCCGCCTGCCACGCTATCTTGCGGGCCTCGCGCTGATCGTCGGCGGCGCCCTCGTTGCGACTGGCGTCAATGCGGCTATCGGCTTGCTGCTCATCCTGCTCGCGCCGGTCGTCTGGCTTTACGGCAATGATCTTCTCAGGCGGCGACGCTTTGGCTTCGGCGCGCTATGCATCTTTCTCTATGTCGGCGCCGAAGTCGCGATCGGGTCGCTGATCATCAATTATCTGGCGCAGGACCGCGTGCTCGGACAGCCTGAAGCAGTCATCGGGTGGATGGTGTTCTTCTATTGGGGCGGCGCCATGCTCGGCCGCTTCGCGGGCTCTCTCCTGATGTATCTCGGTATCAGTCCCGGCAAGCTGCTCGCCTTCAACGCGGTGGGCGCCATCATTCTCATCCTGATTTCGGCGAACAGCAGCGGGGGGCTCGCGGCCTATTCGCTGCTCGCGACCGGGCTGATGAACTCGATCATGTTCCCGACGATCTTCAGCCTCGCCAGCGAGCGACTTGGCAATCGTGCAGCGGACGGGTCGGGTATCATCAACGTCGCGATTTTTGGCGGCGCGGTCGTGCCTGTCGCCACCGGTGCGCTTGCCGATGCCGCAGGCGGCAATCTCGCGCTCGCCCTGACGCTGCCAGCGCTTTGCTACGCGGTCATCGCGGCCTATGGCATCTACGCCCGGCGGCCTGCTGCCGATTCACCCGCCGCCTAGGCGGCGATCGGCGCGATCACGGCCTTGAGCAACCTTGCCGCATCGCCTGGGGCGAGCCGCACCTGCAGCCCGCGCTGCCCGCCATTGAGATAGACCTTCGAGTGGGCGAGCGCGGCCTCGTCGATGACGGCAGGCACCCGGCGCATCTGACCAAAGGGGCTGACGCCGCCCACCTTGTAACCCGAGACGCGCTCGGCTTCCGCGACCGGCATCATCGCGGCCGACTTGCCGCCGAGCAGGGCGGCAAACTTTTTCATCGACACCTCGCGGTCGGAGGCAAGAATCGCGCAGGCGGGCTTTCCGTCCACGCGCAGCATCAAGGTTTTCAGGACGCGCTCGGGCGCCTCGCCCAGCGCCTCGGATGCCTGCAGGCCGACGCGCTCTGCCGAGGGATCATAATCATAGCTGTGGATGGTGAAGGCGATTCCCGCCTGGTCGAGCGCCCTTGTCGCCCGCGTGGCCCGCGACATGCGCCGTCTCCCAATTGAACGGGAATGGACCCGGCGGCGTGTCACTCCCTGATCGATATACGGCTCGACGAAATCACCGGCCTGAATGTGGAGCGTTGGCGTGAAAGGCCGCTCGAGCGCGGTCTGAGCTTTGAGACCATCAACAGGGACATAGCCTCGATCAAGGCGGCGTTCAATCACGCGCTAGATTGGGGACTGATCGCGGTCGATACTCTCGCCCCAACAGAAAGCTCGTCCTGCGGCGATTGCCGATTATCCTCGGCGCGGTCGCGTCTGGACGGTCATGCGCCCTTATCTCGAGGTGCTAACCGCCAATGGCTAAGCGGGTAAACAGCTCGGGTGCATCCGTTCGCGCACGGTTGCTGAACCTCGCCCAATCGAGCGGACAAGCGTTCGACATCCTGCTCGTGCGTTTTCGTACTCGAACGCTTGCTCTATCGTCTCGGCGAGTCGCAGCATGCCAATCGCTTCGTGCTGAAGGGCGCGATGCTGTTGATGACCTGGCTTGAGGAACCACCTCGACTCACCCGCGAACGCGACCTCCAACCGGGAGATCGCTTCGATCAAGGCCTCCTTCAATCTCGCCGTTGACTGGGGCATTCTTCCCGCGAGCCCTCTCGCCAAGTCAGGAAGGCGCGGGTCGATGACTGCCTCAAGGTCCGCTATCTCAGCGAAGCCGAGGAAACGCGGCTGCGCAAAGCAATCGAGGACCGGGAAGAGCGCCGCCGCGCCGAACGCGACACTGCCAACCATTGGCGAGCCGAGCGAGGCTATGTGCTACTCCCCAGCCTGCGCGATTTCGTGTTCGCCGATCACGTCAAGCCGCTGATCCTGCTGTCGATCAACACGGGGTGTCGCCGGGGCGAGCTGTTCGATCTCACCTGGTCGAACGTCAATCTCGACCGGCGCATCCTGACGGTGACGAGCGCAACCGCCAAGTCGAGGCGGACACGTCATATCCCGCTCAACCGCGAAGCCACATCGGTCCTGCTCAACTGGCGCGCGCAAAGCGAGGACACGTCGGGCCTTGTCTTCGTCAACGAACACGGCGAGCGGTTCGATCGCGCCAATTCGTCATGGCGGCGTCTGCTCAAGCAAGCACAGATTACCGAGTTCCGCTGGCACGATATGCGCCACCATTTCGCCTCGCGTCTGGCAATGGGCGGGGTCGATCCCAACACCATCCGCGAACTGCTTGGCCATAGCGACTATACGATGACGCTTCGCTACGCTCACCTTGCGCCGGAGTTCAAGCTGAAGGCCGTCGAAGTGCTCGATGAGGCCAGTGAGGCAGCTCTGGGTGGGGCGAAAGTCTTGTCGCTGGTCGGTTGAAGGCGGCGGCCTTGGGCCGCCGCCATGCCGGGGATCACTCCCCGGCGTCTTCGTCAGCAGGCTTGCCGCTCGCCTTGGCGAGCACCGCGAAGCCGCGATCATGTCCACGCTGTAGGTGGTTGGGCCTTCGGACTCATCGCTGGTCTGGCGGACCAGTCCGGTGATCCGCACCAGGTCGCCGTCGCGGCCTTATCGGTCCGGCTGCGGACCTTGCCGAACAGCGTGACGCGGTTCCAGTAGGGTTCGGACTTCCATTCGTTGCCGTCGCGGCGATTGTAGTTGGTGGCGACCGATAGGTGGGTGACGTCTCTGGCGGCGTCGATCTTGCCGATGCGGCCGATAATGTGGAACTCGGCGATGTTCTGCATTGTGCTTCTCCTGATCGTGCCACGCGATCTGTCCTGACGGACGTGAAGTGGTCGCGCGCCGCCCGCGCGCAAGCGAAAAGACGGAGGCTCCCCCCCATGGAAAACCGTAGGCGCGGCGCGCGCCGGTTTTTTGCTTGCGCGCAAAAGGGCGGCGCAAACGGCCAGGGGTCCGTTGAACAAGGACAGAGTTGGCGCGTCGGGTTCGCGCAGTGCCACGCGGAACGCTTCGCAGGGTGGGTGACATCTATGTATTGCAAAATGCGCTACATTGAAGTAGGGTGCTGGCTAAGGAGAATAGCCATGGCTCGCTCGACCCTGCGCAAGGATCATCCGCTTTCGATGCGGCTTCCCGATGCCGATATCGCGATCATCGACCGCGCGGCCAGCCTGCGTGGCCGCTCGCGCACGGAATTCATGCGCGATGCGGCGGTGCGGACTGCCGAGGAAGTGATCATGGAGAACACGGTCATCCGCATGTCTCCGGATGGCTTCGCCGCCTTCGTCGATATGCTGGATCGTCCGGCCAAGCCGGTGCCCGAAATGGTCGAGCTGCTTAAGCGCCCCGCGCCCTGGGAGCCCAAGTCCGCTTCCGAATAGCTCAGCGAAGTGCCGATTTCCGCACCTGAACCGCTCAGCGAAGCGCACGATCTCTCGCAGTTCGCATGCGGCAAGCCATCGCTCGACAATTGGCTCCGGACCCGCGCGTTGTCGAACCAGAAGAAGGGCTTCACGGCAGTAATGGTGGTCCATGACGCGGGCAGGGTGGCGGGCTACTACGGCCTGGCACCTACCGCAGTCGTCCCCGCCAGCCTGCCGCGTTCGATCCGCACCGGACAATCGCCCGATCCGCTTCCGTGCCTTTTGCTGGGCCAACTGGCGACCGATCAGGAATGGCACGGGCAGGGCATTGGCACCGGCTTGCTCAAGCACGCCCTGCTACGCTGCGTTCAGGGTGCGACCCTGATCGGGGGCAGAGCGCTGATTGTCAACGCGGTCGATGAGGACGCAGCGGCCTTCTGGCAACGGCGAGGGTTCCTGCCATCGAAGGACGATCCGATGGTGCTGGCTCGTTCGATCCTCGATATTGCAGCCTCGAGGCGGTCTGCATCTTCGTCCTTGGCGGCATAACCTTGGCAGCAACCGATATTCCGCCGGACCTGATCAAAGCAATCCGAAGTCGCGCTGCCGACGTGATTTCGGGGACAAAAGCCTACGATGTGCCAGCATTGTGCACCCCGGATCTGACTCGCCGACGGAAGCGAAGATGAAGCAATGCGCAGCAAGTTCAAATATGCATTGCGATTGATGGAACTGGCGGCGGATCAGGCTTCCATCGCGAATTTGCCGATGATCCGGACAAGATGGAATATTTCGTCTCCGTGAAATGGCTGCATACCGTGCCGCTGGCGGACGCCGTCAACGAAATCGGTATGTTCGGGAACCAGAACACGGTCTGCAAACCGACGACGCCCAAATGGCGGACGACGGTTGAGCGGTTGAAAGAACGGTGGAGGGTTTGAAGGTGCCCCAGTCAACCGCTCGAACCTTCCGCCATCACGTAGTTCGTGCTCCTGCCGCCGCCTTCACCTTTGACCAGCACTCCGCTCCTGATCAACTCCTCAATGTCGCGCAGCGCGGTATCCTGTGAGCATTTGGCGATCTTGGCCCATTTCGAGGTGGTCAGCTTGCCCTCGAACCCGGTCAGCAGGCGATTGACCATCGCGAGCTGCCGGGCGTTCATGGCGGTGGCGGCATGGGCTTCCCAGAAGCTGGCCTTGCGAAACACCGAAGCAAGGATTTGCTCGGTCCCGTCAAACGCGCGGTCGAGGCAGTCGAGGAACCAGGCCAGCCAAGGCGTGATGTCGAGGTCGCCCTTCTGGGTCGCTTCAAGAATGTCGTAGTAGGCTCCACGTTCTGCGCGGATTTGCGCGGACATGGAGTAGAAGCGTTGCGCGCTGCCTTCCGAGCGCGCCAGCGCCATATCTGCAATGGCACGCGCGATGCGTCCGTTGCCGTCGTCGAAGGGATGGATGGTCACGAACCACAGATGCGCGATGGCCGCCTTGAGAACCGGATCGATGGCATTTCCGCCCTCGACCCAAGCGAGGAACCGCGACATTTCGCCAGTGAGCCGGTCGGCAGCAGGCGCTTTGTAATGCACCTTCTCGCGGCCGATGGGGCCTGACACCACCTGCATCGGTCCGGCGGCATCGCCGCGCCACTGGCCGACAGCGATCCTGGCCATGCCACTGCGCCCCGTTGGGAATAGCGCAGCGTGCCAACCGAACAGGCGCTCGTCGGTAAGCGGTTCGGCATAACGCTGCGTCGCATCCAGCATCATCTCGACGACGCCTTCGACATCGCGTTCGCTGGGGACCAGCCCGGCGACGTCCATGCCGAGACGGCGGGCAATCGAGGAACGGACCTGTTCGCGATCGAGGTGCTCGCCCTCGATCTCGCTCGACTGGATCACGTCTTCGGTCAGCGTCTGGAGCATGGCCTCCTCGCGCAGCGAAAAGCCGATGGCTTCCATCCGCCCGATCAATCGCCCTTGCCGGTGGCGCACTGCTGCCAGCTTGGCGGCAAGCAGAGCATCATCCCAGCGGAACTCGGGCCAATCGTTGCGTTCGTGGACGTAGGGCATAATCTCCGCACTTTCTGCGGCACTTATAGCGGCTATTCTCCGCATTTGGCAAGAGTAATCTCCGCGCTATATGCGGTGAATATGCTTGCTAATCTCCGCATCACGTGAGGGGATGGCACTTTAACCCGTTTTTTCCAGCGGCGGGCGCCTCAATTGCCGCCCCGCGTAACGCTGTTTGCACCAATCCCGCGCGCTCGTTGATCGCTGAAACCAGCTTTGCTCGGTCGTGGTGTAGATCGCCACCGATTCCCGTGCCCGTGAGACCCGGACATAGACCGACTTTTGATCGATCAAATTGGCCGCCTTGCTGTCGGCGCGAAGGCGCTCAGCGGGATTGGCCGATGGGGCTGCACTTCCAAAGCGACTGGTCGCGGCTGACAACGAGGAACGAGCCGTGATCTGCAAGGAACGCGGATCGCGCCTTCGGTGTCAAAGGCTTCACCGTTCCGTCGGGCAAGCGCTCCTCGCAGGCAATGTCCCCATTTGCGATCAGACTTTTGAGATCTTCCAGCGCGCAGATTTCGTTGGAGTGCTGATCGATCAGGTCGCCGCCAGCCCCCTCAAGTCCCTCGCCGATACCCTGACCAGCTGGCTCGAGCCCGTCGCGCGCATGTGGCGCTTTTCCAGGAACAATGGAATCACCGAGGGCTTTCACACAAAGATGGAGATGATCTCGCGCCGCGCGTTCGGCTTCCGCAACTTTCACAACTACCGCTTGCGCGTGCTCGCTCTTTGCGGTTGGAATGGCGTCATCAATCGGGTCTGATCCACCCTCATCCCCCGTTAACGGGGAAGAGCCTGTCTCCGGTACGAAACGTCACCTATGTGTCCGGGCTGGACACGTTTGAAATTGGTCGGGACGAGAGGATTCGAACCTCCGACCCCCACACCCCCAGTGTGATGCGCTACCAGGCTGCGCTACGTCCCGACCGGCCCGATTGGGCAGGCGAGGCACCTAGCGCGGCTGCGCGGGGGATGCAAGGCTCTGTTGCGCAAAGCGTGCATGGTAGGGGCGGCGGCGAAGCAGATCGTTCGGGGGCGCCTTGACCTCGGCCGCCGGAACCCCATTTTCCCAAAGCCTGTCGGGGGAGGCCATACAGCCATTGGTTGCGCCGTGCTTTCCTGCATGATAGGCGCCGCGCCATATTTTCTGCGCGCCCTTCCTACCTGGAATGGCCCGCGCTTCCAACGGAAAGACTTTCATTCATGTCGACAAACTTGCTTCTGACCCAGGCGGCCGGATCAGGGGGCGGGGCGGCCGGCTTCATCATGCTGGTCCCCTATCTGCTGATCTTCGTTGTTTTCTGGTTCTTCCTCATCCGCCCGCAGCAGGTGCGCATGAAGGAGCATCGCGCCAAGGTCGCGGCGGTGAAACCGCGCGATCAGGTCGTTACAGGCGGCGGCATTGTCGGCAAGGTTACGCGCGTCGACGATGATTTTGTCGATGTGGAGATCGCGCAAGGCGTGAAGATCAAGGTCGTGAAGTCAACGCTTTCGGACGTTCTTCAGCCCGGCGCGAAGCCCGCCAACGATTGACGCGGCGCGGCCCCGTCTCAGGGCCCGCCCTCTTCGAACCGGAACCACCCTATGCTCGATTTTCCTCGCTGGAAGACCATCGGCATCAGCCTTATCCTCTTGGCTGGCATCCTCTTTTCCATTCCAAGCTTCCTACCCGAAAAGGCGTTCAACAGCCTGCCGGGCTTTGCGCAGACGAAGGTCAATCTCGGGCTCGATCTCGCGGGCGGCAGCCACCTGCTCCTCGAGGCGGATCTTGCCGACCTTCAAAAGACGCAGCTTGCCAACATGGAAAAGACCGTGCGCACCGCAATGCGCGGTGAGCATGGCGCTGATGACGATATCGCGATTGGCGAACTGCGCCGCTCCGGCAACCAGATCAGCTTCCTCGTTCGTGATCAGGCGCAGATCGACGAGGCGCGCGAGAGATTGTTTCGCGAAACGCAAGGGGCGGGGCTGACGGGCCAGCGCGACTGGAACATCAACATCGTCGACGTGACGCGGATTGTGCTTACCCCCACCCGGGCGGGGCAGGCGCAGGCTATCAGCCGCGCGATGGACACGGCGCGCGACATTATCGACCGGCGCGTCAATGCGCTCGGCACGCGCGAGCCGACGATTATTCGCGAAGGCAACGACCGCATCGTGGTCCAGGTTCCGGGGCTCCAGGACCCGCAAGCGCTCAAGGAACTGATCGGCAAGACCGCGCGGCTTGAGTTCCGCATGGTCGACGCCAACGCCGACCCGGCTGAAGCTGCCGCTGGGCGGGTGCCGGTGGGAAGCGAGATCGTTCCCTATGCCGAAGGCGAGGGGAGCGGCGCAGCCTTCGAGGTGCTGAGCCGGCAGGTTATGATCAGCGGCGAACAGCTGATCGACGCCCGGCAAAGCTACGATCCGCAGTCGAACCTTCCGGTCGTCACGATCCGTTTTGATTCGGGCGGGTCGAGCACCTTCGCCCGCGTGACGCAGCAGAATGTCGGCAAGCGCTTCGCGATGGTCCTTGATGGAAAAGTGCTGTCGGCTCCTTCGATCAATGAACCGATCTTGGGCGGCAGCGCACAAATTTCGGGCAATTTCACCGTCGCGAGCGCAAACGCGCTTGCCATTTCGCTCCGATCGGGCGCGTTGCCGGTGAAAATGGCGGTGGTCGAAGAGCGCACGGTCAGCCCCGAGCTCGGCGCCGATTCGATCGAAAAGGGCGTCATCGCAGGCATAATCGCGACCGTCGCGGTGCTGACGCTGATGATCATAGTCTACGGCCGCTTCGGCGTTTATGCGAATATCGCGCTCATCTTTAATATCTTCCTGATCATTGCGATCATGGGCGCGTTCAATGCGACACTGACGCTTCCCGGTATCGCCGGTTTCGTGCTGACGATCGGTGCGGCGGTCGACGCCAACGTGCTGATCAACGAACGCATTCGCGAGGAGCTCAAACGTGGGCGCCGTCCGTTCCAGGCCGTCGAACTCGGCTATTCGGAAGCGAGCCGCGCGATTTTCGACGCCAATGTCACCAACGTCATAGCAGCCGCGCTGATGTTCTGGTTCGGCTCGGGTCCGATCAAGGGCTTCGCCGTGGTGCTGACCATCGGCATCATCACCAGCGTTTTCACCGCGGTTACCGTCACGCGCATGTTCGCAGCCCATTGGTTGCGTTCCCGGCGTCCCGCGGCGATCACGATTTAAGGAAGGGAGCGAAGGATGCGCTTGCTCAAACTCGTCCCCGACGACACGAACATCGACTTTCTAAGGTGGCGCAAGTTCGCCTCGGCGGCGAGCTTCCTGCTCGTGCTCCTCTCGATCGTGCTGGTCGCGGTGCGCGGACTGAACCTCGGTATCGATTTCGTCGGCGGCCAATCGGTCCGCGTCGAGTTTCCCGCCGAAATGCCGCCGATCGAAGACATTCGCGAAGCGGTCAGCAATGTCGGCCTCGGCGAGGCAACGATCCAGCAGTTCGGCTCGGAAAAGGCGGTGTCGATCCGCACCCTGCTTCCCGAAGGCGAGAATGTCACCGCCGACAGCGCGGGCCAGCAGTTGGTCGCGGGCATCAAGGAGGCCTTTCCGACCGCAAGAACCGGCGCGGTCGAGACCGTGTCGGGCAAGGTGTCGGGCGAGCTGCTGCGCACCGGTGCGCTCAGCCTTGGGCTCGCGATGCTGGCTATCTCGATCTACATCTGGGTTCGCTTCGAATGGCAGTTTGGTGTCGGCGCGATGGGCCGCCTGTTCCACGAGGTCGCGCTGACCTTCGGCTTTTTCGCCGTGACGCAGATCCAGTTCGACCTCAACAGCGTTGCGGCGCTGCTGACGATCGTCGGCTATTCGCTGAACGACACGATCGTGGTCTATGACCGGGTGCGCGAGAATTTGAAGAAATACCGCAAGATGGAGATCATCCCGCTGCTCAATCTCAGCATCAACGAGACGCTGGCGCGTACGGTGATGACGAGCGTTTCGATGCTGCTCGCGCTCGCGGTCCTGGTGATCTTCGGCCCCGACGTGATCTTCGGCTTTTCGGCCGCGATGCTCCTCGGCGTCTTCGTTGGAACCTATTCGTCGATCCTGATGTCGACGCCGGTGCTCGTCTGGCTGAAGGTCGGTCCGCACAGCTTCGTTCCCCGCACGGCCGAGGGCGGCGCGGAGCGCGTCACGCGCTCGGACGACGGCGCGGTGGTCTAGCCGCCCGACCGGCCGGCGCAGCGGCGGAGATGCTCGGCCAGTTCGCGCCCGTTGCGCTCCCAGTTGAAGCGCCCGGCAAGGGTTGCGGCAACAGCGGAGGGCAGCGGCGGGTCGGCGAGGATCGCCGCGACCGCGTCGGCGATCGCGGCGGGGCTCCGCTCGACGATGCGGCCGGCCTTGGGCGAGGTAATGAGCTCGGCCGCCCCGCCCGCATCGCTGATCACGATCGGCGTCCCGCAAGCAAGCGCCTCGACCCAGGCGTTGGCAAGGCCTTCGCTCGCTGAGGGCATGACGACGGCGTCGGCGGCGCGATACAGCTGGGGCAGATCGGCCTGGGCGACAGGACCCATCAGATGCACGCGGTCTGCAACGCCCAACCGCTGCGCGAGGGCCCGATAACGGCCTTCCTCTTCGCCCGAACCCGCGAGCCAGTATTGAACGCCCGGCAGGTCTGCCAGCGCCTCGATGACCAGTGCCTGCCCCTTGCGCGGAATGAGCGCGCCGACGGTTGCGATTGCCGGAGCCTCACCCATGCCGAGCGCGGCACGCGCGGCGGCGCGATCGCCTGGTGAAAAGACCGCCGTATCGACGCCGGTATAGTGAAGCGCGATTTTCGTGGGGTCGATGCCGATAGCCTCCATGTCGCGCCGCATCGCATCCGAAACGGCGAGCAGTCCTGCGGCGCGCCGGGCGGCGGCAAGTAGCTGCGGCCGGCTCGCGGGGTCATGGCCGAAATGGCTGATGTCCGCGCCGCGCGCCTTGATCGAAAAGGGCAGGTCGAGGGCGGCGGCGACCCGCATGGCGGCGGGGCCGTCGGGATAGAAAAATTGTGCGTCAATGACATCGAACTGGTCACCGCGCACTGCCGCGAGAACCGCACGCGCGATTTGCGCCGGGTTGAAGCGTGCACCGTAGCGCGGGATCAGCGCGAAGCGTGGGCGATGGACAATGAGACCATCCCACACTTCCTTGCGCGGAAGGGCGCGCAGCGCCCGGTAACGGGGGTGCAGCGAGCCCGGGAAGGGCGGCAGGCCAACCGGCGCGGCGATGGTCAGCTCGGCGCCCGGCTGAGCGGCGAGCGCGCGCAGACTTTTTTCGACAAATAGTCCGAAATTGGGCCGCGTCGCGTCGGGAAAGAGCGTCGCGATCGAGAGAATGCGGAGGGGAGACGTCATGCCCCGTCGCTCATCGCACCGTACCGGTCCTGTCGAAGCACTGCATTTCCTTCTCGGCTCGAGGAAAGGGCAACCCGTCAGCAAGCTCAGGGCGGTCGAACGCCAATCAGAGGTTTCGTATGAGGCGCACCGCCACTGCCGCCCATGGCGGGTTGCCGACCACCTGCTGCCGCTGACCGGTTCCAGGGGGGAGCAGGTGGAGCTTTTCGCCGTCGACGTTGAGGAGCCGCGCGAAGACGTAGCGGCCAGCGGGGCGGGGAACAAGAAGGTCGCGGTTGAGCGCGCTCGACCAGTCGCCTTCCATACGGCGGCACCAGATTTCGTCGCCCGCGCGATAATCGCCCACCGATGATGCGACGCGCACCGCTATCATATCCTCGGTCGCGCGCGCGGTGAGCGCCTGCTCGGGGCGTGTGGGGGCATAGGCCCCGTCGGCCCCGAGCAAGGCCGTGATGCGAAGCTGGGTATCTTGCGGAAGCCGGACGAGCTCAGCCGCATCGACCGCGAGCG
Organism: Sphingopyxis flava; assembly: GCF_900168005.1. GTDB lineage: Bacteria > Pseudomonadota > Alphaproteobacteria > Sphingomonadales > Sphingomonadaceae > Sphingopyxis > Sphingopyxis flava. The sequence continues at coordinate 157,201 of NZ_FUYP01000001.1, read as the reverse complement.
CCTTGGCAATGCGGTTCATCCAGCCAAGCGACAATGTCCGGGTGCCTGTTTCGAGGCGACCGATCGTCTGGGCGGTCGTTGGAGGGTCGCAGCGCAGCGCAACTTCCTCCAGCGTAAGCCCTTTGGCTCTGCGCACCGCGCGAATGCTGTTGATCATCGCACCACTTTCATAACCAATATGGTTCTTAGTGTCTTACTATATGATCCAATGTCAAGTCCCGGACCTCGCAAGGAGTCTCATGATCGCTCATGGGTGCCCGGAGCGTATCGTTTGAGGTTCGGTCGACCCTGGCGCGTCGGAGCCTCAAAGCAATCGCGCGCAAAAGACGGTTGTCACTAAAATGTCATCCAATTGACGTGCATCTGTCACCGATCGGCCATAACAGCCGATGGCGACTTATCCCAACGGAGCCCAGCCCATGCGCAAACGCCTGACCGCCACCATGCTTGCAACAACGATGCTCGCCATGCCCGCCGGCGCGCGCGCGCAAGTGATGAGCGCCGAGGAGGCGGCTGCGCTGCGCGGCGAGCTTGCATCGCTGCGCGCCAAGGTCGACGCGATCGAGGCCCGGCTTGGCTCAGCACCCTTGGCGCCAGCGGGCGCATCGGCCTCGCCGTCGGATCCTGCACCGCAGGAGGCGAACAAGTCTGCCGCCGAGACCGTGTGGAATGGGGCGCCCGAGATCAAGACCGCTCATGGATGGAGCTTCAAGCCGCGCGGCCGGATGCAGCTCGACGTCGCAAGCGTCGAGGCACCGGCGGGGACCGGAATTCGCGGCGGACCCGCAACCGAGTTTCGCCGCGTCTATCTTGGCGTCGATGGCAAGATTCCCGGCGGCTTCTCTTACCGGGTCGAAGCGGATTTCGCGAACGAGGCGGTCGAGCTTACCGATGTATATTTAACCTACGGAACCGGGGCGCTGTCGGTGACTGCGGGCCAGATCAAACCTTTCTGGTCGCTCGACGAGATGACGAGCGACTTGTTCACCAGCGCAATGGAACGGGCAGCCTTTTCGCAAGCCTTCGGCTTCGAACGGCGGGTTGGCCTGTCGGCGCAATATAAGGGCGCGGCGCTTTTGCTGCAGGGCGGCGTATTCGGGGCGAACGCTCGCGAGCTCTTCGACGACGATAATCGCAGCGTCAGCGTTGATGCGCGCGCGGTGTGGATGCCGAAGACAAAAGATGTCCAATGGCACCTTGGCGCATCCTTCCATTCGCGCGATCTCGGTGATCCCGCGGCAACACTGCGCTACCGCGCGCGGCCCTTTGCTCATACAACGGATGTGCGCCTCATCGATACGGGAGATATCGAGGCGAAGGGCGAGCGGGGCATGGGGTTGGAGGCCGCGGTGATTGCGGGGCCGTTCCATGCGGCGGGTGAGGCCTATTGGCAGACCGTGCGCCGGCGCGCTGCCGCCGATCCGACGTGGTTCGGTGGCTATGCAGAGGTCGGCGCGGTGCTGACCCCCGGCGACCGCCGCGGGTACAAGGAAGGCGCTTTTGACCGGCTCAAACCGTTGCGGCCGATCACCGAGGGCGGCATCGGCGCGGTCGAAATGAACGCGCGGTACGATTATCTCGATCTCAATGACAAAGGGGTGGCAGGCGGCCGCCAGCAAGCCATGCTGCTGTCGCTCGTCTGGGCGCCCATCGATTTTGTTCGCCTGACCGCCAACTTTGGCAAGCTGTGGATCAACGATAGCCCCATCGCGGCGGCGACGGGCGAGCGGGATTATTCAGCGGAAACCTTCGGGCTGCGGACGCAGATCGATTTTTGACGCGCGTTCCTTTGGGGCATTGAACCTCTGACATCTTCGCGCGCAGCGCGCGGCGGCGACGATCGACACGCCTTGCATCGCGCCATCCTCTCTGCATATAATTAGAGTACTAAGTAATTAGGCAGAGGGCGATTCGAGGTTATGCCAGGGCAAGGGAAGCGTCCGCGATGGCGGCAACCGCGATGACGCGCGGGCGCACACTTTACGACAAGATCTGGGACGCGCATGCGGTCGCTGAGGACGATGGCGAGACGCTGCTCTACATCGATCTTCACTTGCTCCACGAAGTGACCTCGCCACAGGCCTTTGCCGCGCTGGCTGCCGCGGGGCGGCGGGTGCGGCAGCCGCAGCGGGCGCTCGCGCTCTCGGATCATAATGTCCCCACCGAAGGACAGGCGGCAGGCCCTGCGGGAGTTGCCGACGAAGAGGCGCGCGCGCAGCTTGAGGCGCTCGCGGCCAACGCCGACCATTTCGGGATCGAGCGCTTCGCGATGGGAGATCCGCGCGGCGGCATTGTCCATGTCGTGGGTCCCGAGCAGGGGCGCTCGCAGCCCGGGATGACGATCGTATGCGGCGACAGTCACACCTCGACCCACGGCGCCTTCGGCGCGCTTGCGTTCGGGATCGGCACCAGCGAGGTCGAGCATGTGCTGGCGACCCAGACGATTCGCCAGCGGCGCTCGCGCAACATGCGTATCACCGTGAACGGCGCGCTTGCGCCGCACGTCTTTGCCAAGGATCTTGCCCTCCACATTCTCGGTATCATCGGCGTCGATGGCGCAGGCGGGCATGTCATCGAATATGCGGGGCCGGCGATCCGCGCGCTGTCGATGGACGCGCGCATGACGCTGTGCAATCTCAGCATTGAAATGGGAGCGCGGGCCGGGCTTGTTGCTCCGGACGAGACGAGTTTTGCCTATCTGAAGGGGCGGCCCGCAGCGCCCCGAGGCGCAGCGTGGGATGCAGCGCTCGCGCGCTGGGGGCATCTATCGAGCGATGCGGACGCTCGCTTCGAACGCGAAGTGCAATTCGATGCGACTGGCGTGCGGCCGATGGTGAGCTGGGGCACCAATCCCTCCCAGGTCGTGCCGGTTGGCGGCCTCATTCCCGACCCGGCGGCGATAGCCAACGCCGAGCTTCGCGCGGCGGCCGAGCGTGCGCTTGATTATATGGGTCTTGCGCCGGGAACGCCGATCGCAGGTGTCCGTATCGACCGCGTGTTCATCGGCAGCTGCACCAACAGCCGCATCGAGGATTTGCGTGTCGCTGCGGGCATTGTTCGGGGCCGCCGCGTCGCGCCGCATGTCCGCGCGATGGTGGTGCCGGGGTCGGGCCTGGTAAAGCGTCAGGCGGAAGAAGAGGGCATCGCCGACATATTGCAAGCCGCGGGCTTTGACTGGCGCGAGCCCGGCTGCTCGCTCTGCGTCGGCATGAACCCTGACCGGCTGAACCCCGGTGAGCGGTGCGCCGCGACCTCGAACCGCAATTTCGAAAACCGGCAGGGCCGCGGCGGACGCACCCACCTCATGAGCCCTGCGCTTGCCGCCGCGAGCGCGATCGCAGGGGCGATCATCTCGCCCGAAGATTTGCCGTAGCGGCCGCCTCAACTCCCCTTGGTGATGGGCGCTGGGTGCGGCCCAGCGCTAGGAGGCGCTCTCGAAGCGCGCGATTGCGTCGGCGTGGCGCAATGTCCGGCCGATGTCGTCGAGACCTTCGAGGAGCACGCGCCGATCGTCCGGATCGACCGTGAACGCGATCGTCTCGCCCGACGCGAGCAGGATCGTCTGCGCCTCAAGATCCACCTCGATCGGCGCATATTGGGAAAGGGTGATCGCGCTCCGCAGCTGCTCGCAGACGGAGTCGGCAAGGCGAACCAGCAGTAGGCCGTTCTTGCGTGCATTGCTGGCAAAAATATCGCCAAAGCTCGGTGCGATCACGCAGCGAATCCCGAAGTCGGCAAGCGCCCAGACTGCATGTTCGCGCGACGAGCCGCAGGCGAAATTGCGTTCGGCAACGAGGATGCCCGCGTTGCGGCACGAGGGATGATTGAGAATGAAATCCGCGCGCTCGCAGCCATCGCCTGTATAGCGCAGTTCCTGGAAGAGATGCCTGCCAAGCCCGTCCCTTGTGAGCGCTTTCATGAAGCGCGCGGGAATGATCATGTCGGTATCGACATTGGCCAGCGGCAAGGGAGCTGCCACCGCTCTTAACCGCACGAATTTTTCCAAGACCTTCTCCCGTAACTTAGTATTCTAAGTATATCGGACATTCAGGCTTTGTCCAATGGTATCGCGGGCTTGTCGCACCGTTTTGGCGACGAAGCGCCTTGTCGGCCGAACCTTCGGCCTCTAAGGTTCATGCCGAGGCGGGCCATGTACCCGCCAGCCAAAATGGCCGAAGGGGAATGGAAATTGGCCAAGAAAGCCCAAAGCTATCGGCACCCGGCGGAATTTTACACCAACCCGGAAAACAGTATCGGCTATCTGGCGCGAGTGGTGTTCCGTTCCTTCTCGCGGCTTCTCGAGCGCCGCACCCTTGCCTATGACGTTTCGGCTGGTCAGTGGCGCTTCCTGCGCCAGCTGTGGCGCGAGGATGGCATTACCCAGCGCGAGCTCAGCGAACGGGTCGGAATGCGCGAGCCGACTACGGTCGTTGCGCTGAAGGGCCTTGAGAAGGCAGGCTTTATTACGCGAAGGAAGACCGACGACGATCGGCGCAAGACCTTCATTTTTCTGACCCCTCACGCAAAGAAGCTTGAGCTCACTCTCGCGCCGATGAACGCCGAGATTCATGAGATTGCGACGCGCGGCATGACCGACGAGGAGGTCGAAACGCTGCAGTCGCTGATGCGCCGCGTGATCGACAATCTGGCGGATGAAACCCAAAAATTGGCGGTGCTTTCGGACGTGAAGGCCTGAGCGCATCCGGAGAGAGTTGCGTTCCGAGCGAATCATAAGTTAGTATTCTAACGAATTCGGTTCGGGAGGAATGATGACGAAGATTGCAGTAATCGTCGGGAGCGCGCGCGAGGGGTCCTATAATCAGGCGCTGGCCAGGCTCGCGGCCGCACGGCTTGAGGCGCATGGCGCCGAGGTGACGGCGCTCGATCTTGCGGCGCTCGACCTGCCCATTTATTCGGAAGCGCTCGAGAAAGAGGCCTTTCCCTCAGGCGCGCTCGCGCTCAAGCAGCATCTGGTTGCGCAGGACGGGGTCTTGTTCGTCTCGCCCGAATATAACGGGTCCGTGCCTGCGCTGCTCAAGAACGCGATCGACTGGGCGTCGCGCCCGACAGGCGATGAGAATCTGATTGCCTTGACCGCCTTTCGCGGAAAGGCGGCCGCGATCATGTCGGCCTCGGTCAGCCCCTTTGGCGGTCTGCGCGGGCTGACGCATCTCAGACAGATATTGACCACAATCCAGATGGTCGTGATCCCCGAGCAGGTGCTGGTACCGCTCGCCCATACCGGCTTTGGCGGCGACGGCGAGCTCAAGGAGCCGCTTCCCGCCTCCCTCGTCGACATGACGACGGCCCGGCTGGTCAAGGTCGCGGCGGCCCTTGCAGCCTAGCTGCGGGGCGAAGGCGCCGCCGGCTCTTGCTCCATATTGTCGCCCCAATCCGCCTCGAGGGCGGCGAGCAACGCATCGAAGCGATCCTGCCCGAGCCGCGCGGCAATCTGTGCCGACAGCGCGTCCATCGAACGCTGCGCGTCCTCGCGCATGCGGGCTCCAAGGTCGGTCAGCGCGACGATCATGTTACGCCGATCGCTGGGATCGACCTCGAGCTTGACGATGCCGAGCTTTACCATCTGATTGATTGTGCTGTGGATTGCCTGCCGCGAAACGCCGAGGTTGCGCGCGATATCCGACGGGCGCACGATACCGCTGACGATGTTCGTCATCACCATCGACTGCGGTCGGCTGACGTCGGGCCAGCCGTGGTCGTGAAGCCGCGCCTGCAGCCCCTCGTCGAGCCAGCAGAAGCGTTGGAAGAGGGCGATGATCAACTGATTGGTGCGCATGAAAAGCCGCGATAATCCTCATTTGCCTGCGAAGCGCCAGCCTTGCGACGCTAGAAGAAGGCCTGCCGCGAGGCAAGCGGACCGGCATTGCAATGGCAAAATACTTAGTATACTATCTATTAGTGCAATTGGGGAAAGAGGAGCCGCATGGACGGATTGATGCAGAATGTGCCGCTGACGGTCGACCGGATCCTCGACCATGCGGCAGGCTGGCACGGCGCGCGGGAGATCGTATCGCGCGACGCTGAAGGACGAGTGACCCGCGCGACCTATGCTGCCATCCGCGCCGACGCGAAGCGTGTGTCGAACGCGCTTGCCGCCGAAGGCATCAAGGTCGGAGACCGGGTGGCAACGATGGCGTGGAATGGTGCGCGGCACCTTGCCGCCTGGTATGGCGCGGCGGGGATGGGCGCTGTTCTCCATACGCTGAACCCGCGGCTTTTTCTGGAGCAGATCGCCTATATCGCGAACCACGCGGGCGACCGCCTGCTGCTTGCCGATCCAGCGACTGCGGACCTCGTCGAGCAATTGCTGCTGCAAGTCCCCTCGATCGAGAAAGTGATCTTTTTTTGCGATCGTGCGTCGCTGCCGCAGACAGGCTTTCCCGCCATCGCCTTTGACGATTGGATCGCGGGGCAGTCAACCGAATATCGCTGGGGCGGTTTTGACGAGAATACCGCGTGCGGCCTCTGCTATACCAGCGGCACGACAGGAAATCCCAAGGGCGTCCTCTATTCGCACCGCTCGAACTATGTCCACGCCTTGATGACGCTGCAGCGCGACGCGCTGGCGCTCTCGGCTCGCGATTGCGTCCTGCTTGTCGTGCCCATGTATCATGCCAATGCTTGGGGCGTCGTCTATTCAGCCCCCGCGGTCGGCGCAAAGCTCGTGCTCCCGGGGCAGCGGATGGACGGCGAATCCATCTATAATCTCATCGAAGACGAAGGCGTGACCTATTCGGCCGCGGTGCCGACCGTCTGGCAGATGCTGCTCCAGTACATGCAGGAAAAGGGCAAGCGCTTCTCGACCCTCGAGCGTGTCACGATCGGCGGTTCGGCCTGTCCTGAATCGATCATTCGAGCCTTCCGCGACGATTATGGCGTCGATGTGATCCAGGGGTGGGGCATGACCGAAACGTCGCCGCTCGGCACGGTCTCGGTCCCCAATGCGTCGGTCGCGGCGAAACCCGAACCCGAGCAGATGGCGTACAGGCTGAAGCAGGGCCGCCTCCTCTGCGGGCTCGAAATGAAGCTCGTTGACGATGCAGGCAATCGCCTGCCGCACGACGGCAAGACCCCGGGGCGGCTGATGATCAAGGGGCCGACGATCGCACGCGCCTATTTTGGCGGTGAGGGCGGCGATGTGCTCGATGCCGAGGGTTTTTTCGACACCGGCGACGTGAGCACGATCGATGCCGAAGGCTATATGCAGATCACCGACCGCGCGAAGGATGTCGTCAAATCGGGCGGCGAGTGGATCAGCTCGATCGAGATCGAGAATATCGCGATGGGCCATCCGGCGGTTGCGAACGCCGCCGTCGTGGGCGTTTCCCATCCAAAGTGGGACGAGCGACCGATCCTCCTTTGCGAACTGAAAGCCGGCGCTGCGGCCACAGCGGATGATCTCAAAGCCTTCCTCGAGGGCAAGATCGCGCGCTGGTGGATGCCCGACGATGTGCTTTTCGTTGAGCGCATTCCGCTCGGTCCGACCGGCAAGATCGACAAGAAAGCAATCCGCGCAGGGCTCGAAGACTATGAGCTGCCGTTCGACGCGGCCCGCTGAAGTTCAAGCAGACAATCAGGAGTGACGATGATGGTGGACCCCAATGGGATCGAGGGACTGGACGCGCAATTTATCGGCCGCGTGTCGCCGACCGCGCCGCGTATCCAGGCGGGCGGCCATCCCTGCCAGGGCATCTACTGGACCGAGGCCGGCAAGCGCCCGAAGGTCGCGATCATTGCCACTCATTATAATGTCGATTTCTCCGAACATTATATTGCTCCCTATTTCGCGCGGCAGGGCTTCGGCTTCCTCGGCTGGAACACACGCTACCGGGGGTTCGAGGATCAGTTTCTGCTCGAGCATGCAATCCTCGATATCGGGGTAGGCATGAAATGGCTGAAGGAAGAGGCGGGCGTTGAACAGATCGTAATCCTCGGCAACTCAGGAGGCGGCTCGCTGATGGGTGCGTACCAGGCCGAGGCGATTGCGCCGACCCTGACCGACCGCTTGCCCGCGGTGGGACAGGATGCACTTGCCGAGCTTATCAAGGGCGATCTTTACATAAGCTTCAACGCGCACCAGGGGCGCCCCGAAGTCCTCACGGACTGGATGGACGCCTCGGTCGTCGACGAGAATGACCCCGTTGCAACCGATCCTGAACTCGACCCTTTCAATCCTGACAATGGCCCGCCCTATTCGGCAGAATTCATCGCGAAATATCGCGCCGCGCAGCGTGCCCGCAACCAGCGGATCACCGACTGGGCGAAGGCCGAGCTTGGGCGTCTGAATGACGCAGGGATTCCCGATCGCATCTTTCCAATGTTTCGCTGCTGGGGCGACATCCGCTGCGTTGACCCCGCCATCGACCCATCCGACCGCAAGCCCAACTGGTGCTATCGCGGCGACCCTGCGGTCGCGAACCGTACGCCGAGCATTGGCCGCGCAAACATGATCAGGACATGGCTCAATATGTGGAGCCTTGAAACATCGCCCTGCCAGGGGCAACCGCACCTTGCAAAGCACGACACTCCAGCGCTCGTGGTCCAGGGAAGCGCCGATACCGGCGTATTCCCCAGCGACGCGCGCAAGATCTTCGACTTTCTGGGCACGAGCGACAAGCGGCTCGAGTTGATCCCCGGCGCCCATTATTTCGAGGATTCGATCGAAGAGCGCCAGAATGCAGCCGATCTCGTCGGCGCCTGGATCCGGGAGAAGCTCTGACGTGACGGCGAGCGCCGACATCGCCGAGCAATTGCGCGCCGCAGGGCTCGCGGGCGAGGGCGACCTCGTCCTCACGCCGCTGACCGGCGGCGTCTCGTGCGATGTCTGGAAGGCCGACACGCCCTCGGGCCCGATCGTCGTGAAACGTCCGCTTGCGCAGCTTCGCGTCGCCGCCGATTGGCACGCACCCGTCGAGCGCGGGACGAGCGAGGTTCGCTGGCTCAGGCGCGCCCGCAAGGTCAATCCCGCGATCGCGCCCGAGGTGCTGGCTGAACTGCCCGGTCACGCCTTTGCGATGCGCTTCCTTCCCGGCTGCCCGGTGTGGAAGGACGAATTGATGGCGGGGCGCATCGACAGCGGCTTTGCCGCGCAGGTCGGCGAGGGCATCGCTGCGGTCCACGCCGCGACGGCGGCGAGCGCGAGCGACCGCGCGGCCTTTCCCAACGACGCGATGTTCGCAGCGCTGCGCATCGATCCCTTCCTGCTCCATGTCGCGCAGCATGATGAAGAATTATCGCCCGCGCTCAGCGCGCTCGCTGGCGACCTTGCCTCGCGCAAGATTGCGCTCGTCCACGGTGACGTCAGCCCCAAGAATATCCTCGTCAGCGCGAAGGGCCCGGTGTTTCTCGACGCTGAGTGCGCGGTCTATGGGGACCCCGCCTTCGACCTTGGTTTCTGCGCGACGCACCTGCTCTTGAAGGCGGTCTGGTCGGACGATGCGCGCCTCAACGAGGCGGCAGCAACGCTCGTTGCGGCCTATCGCGCCCGAATCGACTGGGAGGATGCCGATGATTTGCTGCTGCGGGCGGGCAAGCTCACCGCGGCCCTCCTTCTCGCCCGCGTCGCGGGCAAATCGCCCGCACCCTATCTTACCGACCCTGAACTCAGGCGCATTGTGCGTGACCAGGCGCGCGCCCTGATCCTCGCGCCCAAAGCCGCCGACGCGCTTGTCTCTCAATGGAAAAGGACCTTAGCATGACCTCGCGTATCGCCTCTGTCACCGGTCGCCAGCTTTGGGATTCGCGCGGCAGGCCCACCGTCGAGGCCGAGGTGCTCCTTCAGTCGGGCGCCGTGGGCCGCGCTATTGCGCCCGCGGGCGCCTCGCGCGGTGCGCACGAGGCGATCGATCTTCGCGATGGCGGCACGGCCTTTGGCGGCTTTGGCGTCAATCGCGCGGTTGCCGGCATCGGATCGGAGATCGCGCATGCTCTCGCGGGCATGGACGCGGGCGACCAGGCCGCGATCGATGCGGCTCTGTGCGCGCTCGACAATACCACCAACAAGGCGCGGCTCGGCGCCAATGCCATCGTCGCGGTTTCAATGGCCGTGCTCCATGCCGCCGCCGCCCATGCGCGCGAACCGCTGTGGCGCTATCTTGCGAAGAGCGCGAAAGTGCGCATCCCGCTCCCCGAGATCCAGATTTTCGGGGGCGGCGCGCACGCTGGGCGCCGCACCGACGTACAGGATTTCATGGTCATGTGTCCAAAAGCCGGAAGCTTTCGCCGCGCGCTCGAGATCACCGGCGACGTCTATCGCGCGGCCGGGCGCCTGATGGAAGCAAAGGGGCCCCTTTCGGGCGTCGCCGATGAGGGTGGCTGGTGGCCCAATTTTGCCTCGAATGAGGATGCGCTCGATACGCTGACGAAGGCGATCGAGGCGAGCGGGCACCGCCCGGGCGAGGAGGTGTTCATCTCGCTCGACATCGCGGCGAACGAGCTTGGCGATGCGGGCGGGTATGAGCTCGCGCTCGATGAGGGACGCCTCTCGGGCGAAGCGATGGCCGCGCGGATTGTCGAATGGGCGCAGCGCTATCCGATCCTGTCGATCGAGGATCCTGCAGGCCAGGACGACTGGACGACGATGGCCGCCGTCACTGCCGAGATCGGCGATCGGGTCCAGATCATCGGCGACGATGTGCTCGTCACCAATGCAGCCCGCGTCGAACGCGCCGCCGAGGCCGAGGTGTGCAACGCAGCGCTGATCAAGGTCAATCAGGTGGGGACCGTGACCGAGGCCAGGGCAGCGCTCGATGCCGCGGCCGCGCGCGGCTGGGGCACGATCGTCTCCGCGCGCTCGGGTGAAAGCGAGGATGTCACCATAGCGCATCTCGCAACCGGCTGGGACGCCGGCCAGTTGAAGGTCGGCAGCTTCACTCGTTCCGAGCGCATGGCGAAGTGGAACGAAATGCTGCGCATCGAGGAGGCGGTGGGTCCCGACGCTGAATTTGCGGGCTTCTCGGCCTTCGCCGGGGCCATCGGCCGGGTGGCCGCATGATCGTTCTGCACGCCCGTCCAAGCCCGGGCTTTCGCGAGGCGGTGGATGCGATTTTCGGGTCCGGCGTCGTCGTCCATGTCGACGAGGCGGCGCCGCTCGACGCGGTGGCCCCGGACATCACTGCGCTGCTTCATGTCCTCACCCCGGTGACGCCCGAATTCATTGCCTCGGCGCCGAAATTGAAGCTGATCCAGAAGCTTGGCGTCGGCGTCAACACGATCGCACTCGATGCGGCGCGCGAGCACGGCGTCGCGGTCTGCAACATGCCGGGCACGAACAGCCAGGCGGTTGCCGAGATGGCGCTCTCGCTGATGTTCGCCGTCTTGCGCCGAACTTGCTTCTTCGACGCGCGCACGCGGGCGGGCGAGGGGTGGAGCGCGGACCCTTGCGAACTTGATCAGGTCGGTGAGATCGGCGGGCGCACCGTCGGGCTCGTGGGCTTTGGCCACTCGGCGCAGCTTTTGGCACCTGCGCTAGCGGCCCTGGGGGCGAAGATCGTCTATACGGCGCGCTCCCCGCGCGACGCGCCTTATGAATTTTGGCCGCTCGATCGGCTGCTTGGAGAAAGCGATATCGTATCGCTGCACATTCCGCTCACCGACGAGACGCGCGCCAGCATCGATCCCTTCGCGATGAAGAAGGGCGCGGTGCTCGTGAACACGGCGCGCGGCGAACTTGTCGCGGAAGCAAGACTCCTCGAGGCGCTGTCCTCGGGTCATTTGCGCGGCGCCGGGCTCGATGTGTTCGCCGAAGAGCCCCTGCCGCGCGGCCACCCGCTCTTCGGCCTCGCCAACGCCGTGCTCGCCCCGCATATTGCCTGGCTCACGCCCGAAACGCTTGGCCGCAGTCTGCGGGTTGCGCACGAAAATTGCCGCCGCCTCGCTGCGGGCGATAGGCTTCTCCATCAGGTGGTATGATGTCGCTTCCCATTGTTCTCATTACCGGCCAGCTTCTGACCGATGCGGTCTGGCAGCCCCTTGCCGACGTCTGGCGGGACCGCGAGATCATTATCGCTGACAATCAGAGCGACGACAGCATTGCAGGATTTGCCCAGCGACTGCTTGGCAAAGCGCCGGCAAAATTTATCCTCATCGCGCACGCGATGGGGGGCTTCGTCGCCTTTGAAGTGATGCGCCATGCGCCCGAGCGTGTGGCCAAGCTCGCGCTTATCTCGACGCTCGCCTCGGCAGATGGCCCGGCACAGACCGCGAGGCGTCAGGGCTATATCGATCTTGTCGAACGCGGCGCGTTTGCGCAAGTTGTCGAGGAACGCATCCCGATCCTGTTTCCCGAAGAGAAGCGCGGCGACGAGCGCCTCCTCGGCATCGCGCGTCAGATGGCCGCCGATACGGGCGCCGAGACGTTCCTTGCACAGCAGCGTGCAATCATGGGTCGGATCGACAGCCGCCCGCGCCTCGGCGAGATCGAGGTGCCGACCTTGCTTATTTGGGGCGAGAAGGACGGCATCACGAGCCGCGCGCATCATGAGGAGATCCGCGATGCCATCGCCGGAGCGCGGCTGGAGGTCGTGCCTGGAGCGGGCCACCTGCCGACAATCGAGGCACCCGAGATCGTGGAACCGCTGCTGAGCGCCTTCATCGAACGCTAGACAAGGCCGCGAGCCGTGGAAGGCGCGGGGCTACCCGGTGTCCGCGTGCCCCCACTGATAGTCGATTTTCCCGTTGAGCCGCCGCACCGCGACCCAGTCGCCGCCTGCGAGGCTGTCGTCCTCGATCAGCGCGATCACGCCCTCGGCAATGTCTTCAGGAGCGCAGGATTCATGATTTGCGAGAACAGCCTTCATCCATTCCGACTTGCCGCCAGCGCCGGTGGTATCAAGGATCGGCGTGTCGACGAGACCCGGGAGCATGCCCGCCACGCGGACACCGCATTCTTCCTTTAAGGGCGCGCAGCAGCGGGTGAACATCATCACCGCCGCCTTGGTCGTCGCGTACATGGTGTCATAAAAGCCCGTGCCGAGCGCGACGGTCGAGACGGTGTTGACGATGACGCCGCCGCCGCGTCTGCGCATCGCCTGCACCGCGAGCTGTGTCGCGGCGATCAAGGCCGTCAGATTGACATCGATGATCGCGCGGATGCGCGCTGCGTCGACATCCGGGAATTGCGGAAGGCCCGAGACGATGCCGGCGTTGTTGTGCAGGATGTCGACGTCGCCGTGCGCGGTAAACCACGCCTCGGTCGCACAAATGTCGGCGAGATCGAGCAGGTTGGCGCTCGCGCGAGAACCCGCTGCCTCGACCCGCCGCGCGGTATCGGCGAGCGCGGCCTCCTTGACGTCGACGAGCGCAATCTCGGCCGCGCCCCGCGCTGCCAGCATGATCGCGGTTGCGCGCCCGATCCCGCTCGCCGCGCCCGTCACGATCGCCTTCTTGCCTTGGATATCCATGGGGTTCCTCTCTCCGCTCCGTCGATTGACCGTAAAGCACATTGACAGATAAACTTAAATACCTAAGCATTTTCGGCGACGCGGAATCGAAAAGATGGGGAGAAGCATGACGCAGGCTGGGGTGGTCGAAGCGGGTACCGTGCCATCGGGCGGCGCGCTCGCGGTGCGGCGCAATCTCGCGCTTGCGATGCTGTTTCTCGTCGGCACGATCAATTTCGTCGACCGTCAGCTCCTTTCGGTGCTCGTCGAGCCGATCCGGGCCGAAATGCAGTTCAGCGATACCCAGTTCGGGCTGCTTACCGGGCTGGCCTTTGCGCTCTTTTATGCCGCGATGGGCGTCCCAGTCGCGATGATCGCCGATCGCTGGAACCGGGTGAAGCTGATCGGTATCGCGTGCGTCGTCTGGAGCGGTTTCACCGCGGCGTGCGGCATGGTGTCCAACTTCTGGCAGCTTGCCTTGATGCGCTTCGGTGTCGGGGCGGGAGAGGCGGGGGGGACCGCGCCGTCGCTATCGGTGATCGCCGACCTCTACCCACCGGCGCAGCGTCCGCTTGCAATCGGTCTCTTCACGCTCAACGGTCCATTTGGCGTTTTCGTCGGGGCTGCGTTCGGGGCCTGGGCGGCGGCCAATATCGGCTGGCGCGGCGCTTTCATGGTCATCGGGGGCGTGGGGATCCTCGTCGCGCCTCTCCTGATATGGCTGGTGCGCGAACCCGCCCGCGGCGCGATGGACGCGCAAAAGACTGCCGATGAAGCGCTTCCTTTCGCGCAGAGCCTCGCGATGTTCTGGCGCCGCGCGTCGCTGCGCATGGTCATGATCGGCAGCGGCCTTGCCGCCTTTGTAAGCTATGGCATGCTCAACTGGATTCCCGCTTTCCTGATGCGCACGCAAGGCATGCCGCTCGAGGCGATGGCGACCTGGTTCGCCCCTGCCGCGGGCATCACCTTTGGTGTCGGCATTTTGGGTGGCGGCTGGCTCGTCAGCCACGCCGCAAAGCGATCACCGCGCGCCTACGGCGCGATCCCGGCGCTCGCGAGTGGGGTGCTGATCCCGACTTTCGCCGCCGCGCTGCTCGTCGACAGCTGGCAGATTTCGCTGGCGCTGATGCTGGTTCCGATGGCGGCCTGCACGGCCTATGTCGCCCCCGCGCTGGCTCTGGTCCAGAACCTGACCCCGCCGCGCAGCCGCGCGACAGCCGCTGCTGTGCTGATGCTGATGTTCAACATCGTCGGCCTTGGCCTCGGCCCGCTGTTCATTGGCGTTGTCAGCGACGCACTCAAGCCCGCCCACGGCGATGAAAGCCTCCGCTGGGCGCTGATGACGATCATTCCTTTCGCTCTCGCGGCGGGTCTTGCGCAGTTCGCAATGACCCGCCACCTCGACAGGGATTTCGCTGAATGACCAAGGTGCGCGGAAAGACCGCGTTCATCACGGGCGCTGCGAGCGGGATCGGTCTTGCCACGGCGCGCGCGCTGGGCGCGAGGGGCGCGCGCGTCATTCTGGCCGACATCGACGGCGCCGGTGCGCGGGCGGCCGCGGACGGTCTTCGCGCCGAAGGACGCGACGCGCTCGGCGTCGAGCTTGACGTAACCGATGAGGCGAGCTGGGCGAAGGCGGGTGATGCAGCGCGCGATTTCGGCGCGGTGCGAATCCTGTTCAGCAATGCCGGTGTCGGCGGCGGATCGGGACCGTTTGAGCAATATGACACCGAGGTGTGGCGCTGGAACTATGCGGTAAACGCGCACGCGCATCTTTATGCCTGCCGCACCTTCCTCGGCGACATGAAGGCGAGCGGCGAGCCCAGCCATCTTGTCATGACCTCCTCGATGGTTGCGATTGTGCCGCCTCCCATCTCGGTCGCCTATATCAGTTCCAAATATGCAACGCTTGGCATTGCGATGGCGCTTCGCAACGAACTGGCCGAAAGCTCGGTCGATATCTCGGTGTTGATGCCGGGGATGTCCGCGACGCGGATCGTCGAGACAACGCGCAATCTGCGCCCGGCGCGCCAGGAAATCGGCAAGGCGGCAGCGACCAGCCAGGCGATGCAGGGCGTTCTCGCTGGCGGCATGTCGCCGGACCGGATCGCAGCGCGCGTCGTCGAGGCGATTGAAAAGGGCGAATATTGGATTTTCACCCATCCCGAATGGAAGGCGATGGCCGAACTGGTGACGCAGGATATGCTCGCTGCCTTCGGCCCCTCGGCCGACCCAGCATATAAGGGCGACGATATAGACGGACTGATCAGGGCCAACGGCGGCCGGATGTTCGGCGCTAAAGCTTGAAAGGAAAGATCATGGCGGAACTCGACGATATCCGGACGATGGCGACGCGCTTCTTCGACGCGATCGAGGCAGGCGATATCGATGCGATGCGCAATAGCTTCACCCCCGATGCCGAAATCTGGCACAATACCGATGAGAAGATCGTCACCCCTGCGCAGACGGCCGAGACGCTGACCGGCATGGTCGCGCGGATCAAGGACCGCGAATATGCCGAGCGGCGGCTTGCCGTTTTTCCCGGCGGCTTCGTTCAGCAGCACGTCCTCAAGGGGCGGCGCGTTCACGACGATGGCGCGGTGCGCCTCCCCTGCGCAATCGTGTGCAAGGTCGTGGATGGCAAGATCACCCGTCTCGACGAATATTTCGATTCAGCGCACGTCGCCGAGTTCCGCAAATTTGCAAACGCCTGAGGAGTTTTCGATGCCCGTTCTTCGCCAAGTTCCCCGCTCGGAGGTCACCGACGAGACCGTCCTTGCCTATTACAACCGACTGTTTGGCGACCGCGACCCCGTGGCGGAGCCCGGGACCGCGACGGGCACGCCCGGCGACTGGTGGACCGTCTTTGCGCTCTCGCCCGATATTTTCGAGCATGCGGTCAAGGGCTTTGCCGTTTATCGCAACCCGGCGCGCACGATCGACCCCGTGCTTCGCGAGCTTGGCCAGACGCGCGCCGGCTGGGTCAAAGGCAGCCAGTTCGTCTTTTCGCAGCATTGCAAGTCGCTCCGCGGCCTCGGCGTCAGCGAGGATAAGATCGCGGCCATCGCCTACTGGACTGTCGCCGACTGCTATAATGAGCAGGAGCGCGCGGTCCTCGCCTACGCTGACTGCTTGAGCCAGGCCGGCGGACGCGTGCCGCTTGAGGTGTTCGACAAGCTCAAGACCTTCTGGAACGATGAGCAGATTTTCGAATTCACCTACATCACCTGCCTTTATGACATGCACGCGGTGATCACCCGCGCGCTGCGCATGGAGTATGACGCGCGCGAGGACCCGATCGTCGAGATCGCCGCGCCCGAAGGTTTCAGCGCGGCGGACTTCCTCAGCGCGCCGCGGCCGCAATCCGAATGAGCGGCTTTGGCGTGCCCGAGGTCATCGCGAGGGGCCTTCGCTTTCCCGAAGGTCCCGTGCCGATGGCCGACGGATCCGTACTGCTCGTCGAGATCGCGCGCGGCACACTGACCCGTGTGGCGCCCGATGGCAGCCTCACGGTGGTCGCCGAGCTCGGCGGCGGGCCGAACGGGGTCGCGCTCGGCCCCGACGGAGCCGCCTATGTCTGCAACAATGGCGGCTTCCAGTGGGTCGAGGCGGGAGCGCTGCTCTTCCCCGGCCACGCGGCGAATGACGCAGCGTGCGGCTCGATCCAGCGCGTGGATCTCGTAACCGGGGCCGTCACGACGCTCTATGATGAGTTCGAGGGCGAGGCGCTCAAGGGGCCGAACGATATCGTCTTCGATGGCGAAGGCGGATTCTGGTTCACCGATCATGGGCAGGTCCGCGCGCGCGGCCGCGATCATGGCGCGATTTATTATGCCCGGGCCGATGGCTCCTATATCAGCCGTCAGCGCGCTGAGGTGATGGGGCCAAATGGCATCGGCCTCTCACCCGACGGGCGGACGCTCTATATGAGCGAGACGATGACTGCGCGGGTGTGGGCGATGGACGTCGTCGCGCCCGGCGAACTCGCGCCGCCGGGTGCCTGGTCGCCTGGCCGCTACGTCGGCACGCCGCCCGCCTTTCGATTGCTCGACAGCCTGGCGGTCGAGGAAAGCGGCCGTGTCTGTGTCGGCACGATGGTCGAGGGTGGGATCACCATTTTCGATCCCGAAGGGGGTGCGTGCGATTTCCTGCCGCTTCCGGACATCGGGATCACGAATATCGCCTTCGGCGGTGCCGATCGCCGCGACGCCTATATTACCGCCTCGACGACGGGCACGCTTTATCGTGTGCGATGGCCCCGACCCGGGCTTGCCTTGCGATAACCGTCAATTTAGTTGACAATTATCGCGTAAATCGTTAGGACATGTACTGAGAGGATGGCCATGAGATTTTTTACCAGCGTTGGTCCCAACCCCCGCGTCGTGGCGATTTTCATGGCGGAAAAGGGGATCAGTCTCCCTGAAGTCGTGGTCGATCTGCGGGGCGGCGAGAACCGGCGCGCACCCTATGCAGTCGAGGTCAATCCGGCAGGGCAGACTCCCGCGCTCGAGCTCGACGATGGCTCTATCCTTACCGAAATCACGGCGATCTGCGAATATCTCGAAGAGCGCTTTCCCGATCCTGTGCTGATCGGGTCAACCCCGGAGGAGCGTGCGGCAACGCGCATGTGGACGCGCCGCGTCGACCTCAAGATCTGCGAGCCGATGACCAACGGGTTCCGCTTTGCCGAAGGGCTGCCGCTTTTCGAATCCCGGATGCGCTGCCTTCCTGAAGCAGCGGCGGGGCTGAAGGCGGTCGCGCAGGACGGGCTCAAATGGCTCGATCCGCTGATCGCAGGGCGTGAGTTCATTGCCGGGGACCGCATCAGCCTTGCCGATATTCTGCTCTTTGCTTTTCTCGATTTCGGCGCCGGTGTGGGGCAGCCGATCGACCCCGCCAACGGCAATATTCTGCGCTGGTTCGAGGGCATGAAGGCCCGTCCCAGCGTCAATCCCAGCTAAGATAAAGGAGATGGATGATGGCACAGACGAACACCGAATTTGAATTTTGCGGCGTCAACCATTTGGCGCTTGTGTGCAAGGACATGGCCAAGACGGTCGAATTTTATCGCGACATCCTCGGGATGCCCCTGACCAAGACGATCGACCTGCCGGGCGGTCACGGCCAGCATTTCTTCTTCGACATCGGCAACGGCGATTCGCTGGCCTTTTTCTGGTTCCCCGATGCGCCCGAGGCGGCGCCGGGCGTGTCGGCTCCTGCCGCGCTGCCCACGCGGGGAAGCTTCGTGTCGGCGCACGGTTCGATGAACCACATCGCGATCAACGTGCGCGCCGAAAAGTTCGATGAATATTATCAGCGACTGATCGAAAAGGGTGTCGAAGTGACCCCGATCCTCAACCACGACAACTCGCCGACGCAGTCGTCGGCTGAGATGCATGAGGGTGTTTTCGTGCGCTCGGTCTATTTCTTCGACCCCGACGGCGTGTGCCTCGAATTCGCTGCGTGGACCAAGGTGCTCGACGAAAGCGACGTTGCGCACGACCCCGTGCGCGCCGACGGCAGCAAGGCCGAAGGAATGATCACGGGCCGCACGCCGGTTCCCGCGGAATAATTTTCTACCGAGAAGTCCTCTGGGCCCGGCGCTTGCGCCGGGCCTTTTTTGCGCCATCCCGTTCTTCTTGCCGCCGCTCGCCGGACGAAGCGAGGGGGCGGGCGGCATTTTTTCTTTTCGTCGCCGGGCGATGGCCCTGCATTGGCACCTTGATGCTCCCTCGAGCGCTCATGCTGCCGCGCGGCGCGTCTACCCGACGGCGCGCTCGCGGCCTTCCCAATAGGGAGCGCGAAGGTCCCGGCGCAGCACCTTGCCTGAAGGATTGCGCGGCAGAGCATCAAGGAAGTCGACGCTCTTGGGGGCCTTGTACGCGGCGATCCTCTCGCGCGCCCAGGCGATCACCGCGTCCGGGTCCGGCTCGGCACCCTTAACGGGGACAATGAGCGCCTTCACCGCTTCGCCCCATTTGTCGTCAGGGACTCCGATCACGGCGACGTCGGCGACGCCAGGACAGCCCATGATCGCGCTTTCGACTTCGGCGGGATAGACATTTTCGCCGCCCGAGACGATCATGTCCTTGATCCGGTCGTGGACGAAATAGAAGCCGTCGGCGTCGCGATATCCGACATCGCCCGTGTGCAGCCAGCCATCGATAACCGTCTCGCAGGTCGCCTCGGGTCGGTTCCAATATTCCTTCATGACGATGTCGCCGCGAATTGCGATTTCGCCGATCTCGCCATCGCCGAGCGGGCGCCCCTCGCCATTGAGGATCGCCATTTCGGTCTGCGGCCAGGGCTTGCCGCACGACGTCAGCTTGCCCGGCAGATCATGGGCGGCGGGCGACAGATAGGCGCCGCCGCCCGCGCTTTCGGTCATGCCATAAAATTGTACGAAGTCGCAGCCGAAGGTCGCACGCGCACGGCGAAGCACATCCTCCGCGATGGGCGAGGCTCCATAAGCGATCGAGCGGAGCTGCGAATAATCGCCGTCGGGTGCTTCGGCTTGCTGCAGCATCATCTGGATCATGGCGGGCGCGAGAAAGGCATGCGCCACCCGTTCCTCGGTGAGCATCCGGATGGCGTCGGGCGCGGCGAAGTCCTTGACCAGAACCAGCCGTCCGCCTTGCGCGAGGCCAGAAAAGCTGACGTTGGTTCCCGCGACGTGGAACAACGGCATGACGATCATCACCGTGTCGTCCTCGTCGTAGGCAAAGCCGTCGACTTCGCTCGCCATCTCGAGGAATCGCCGGTAATTTCTGTTGGCGAGCACAACGCCCTTCGGGCGTCCGGTGGTCCCGCTGGTGTAGAGCTGGAGCACATCGTCGCCAAGTTGCGGCTCGTCGGCCGGCGGCGCCGCAGGCGCATCGCCCAGCCAGGCGTCGAAGCTCTCGAAGGCCGGGTGCGCGCCATAAAGGGCTGTGAGGCGCGGTGGGGTCTCAAGCTCCGCAATCGCGGCAAGCGCGGTCTCGAAGAAATCCTCGCCGACGAACAATAGCTTCGGCGCTGCATCGCCGAGGATGAAGGCGATCTCGCCCGCTGCAAGCCTGCAGTTGATCGGTGCAAGGCAGGCGCGCGACCGCGCGGTTCCGAAGAAGAGAGGATACCAGGCGTCATGGTTCTTCGAGAGAACCGACACGCGGTCGCCCGGAACAACCGCCGACGCGATCAGCGCGTTGGCGACGCGGTTCGACTGCGCGTCGAGTTCGGCGAAGCTTGTTTCACGGGCGCCGAATTTTACCGCCACCGCGCCGCCGCGCTTTTGCGCCTGCGCTGCGGGGATGTCGGCCAGCGTCCTGATGGCATCCAAATCGATCATCGAGCTCTCCCACCGTCTGTTTCGCTTGAATTAGATAGAATACTAAGTAAAAACTGGCCAGTCCAAAAATTCGAGAGGATCAGCCGTGTTTGACCACCCCATCTTGCCCACGACGATCGTGGGAAGCTATCCCCAACCTGACTGGCTGATCGACCGGGAGCGGCTGAAAGCGAGCCTACCGCCCCGCGTGCGCGCCGAGACGCTCTGGCGCATACCCGAACCCTGGCTCGCCGACGCGCAGGAAGCTGCGACGCTGATGGCGATCCGCGAGCAGGAAGAGATTGGCATCGACATTGTCGGCGACGGCGAGATGCGACGCGAAAGCTATTCGAACCGGCTCGCGACGGCCCTTTCCGGGATCGATCCTAACAAGCATGGCACAGCGATCGACCGGACAGGCAATGCCAATCCCGTGCCGCTCGTCTCGGGTCCGATCCGCCGCCTTGCGCCCATCGAGGCGCAGGACGCGGCCTTTCTTCGTCGCCATTCGACCAAGCCGGTCAAGCTCACGCTTCCCGGCCCCTTCACGATGACGCAGCAGGCCGAGAACGGCTATTATGCCGACGCCCGCGCCCTCGCGATCGATTATGCGGACGCGGTCAACGCCGAGATCCGCGACCTGTTTGCCGCCGGGGTCGACGTCGTCCAGCTCGATGAGCCCTATCTGCAGGCGCGCGCCGACGCTGCAGGCGCCTATGCGATCGAGGCAATCAACCGCGCACTCGACGGTGTCGAGGGAACGACAGCGCTCCACATCTGCTTTGGCTATGCGATGGTCCACCACGGCGCCGGCGCGACCGGGCCAAAGCCCAAGGCTTATGATTTTCTGGCCGAGCTCGAGGCCTCGGCGGTCGACGTCATCTCGATCGAGGCGGCCCAGCCCGGACTCGATCCCGCGATCCTCGCCGAACTGCCGACAAAGACGATCATGTACGGCGTGCTGGATCTGTCGGTTCCCGACGTCGAAACGCCCGAAGTGGTTGCGGGCCGCATCCGCGAGGCGCTGCGATATGTCGATGCCGAACGCCTCTGGATCGCCCCCGATTGCGGGATGAAATACCATAGCCGCGAGCATTCGCAGGCCAAGCTGAAGGCGATGGTGGAAGGCGCGGCGCTGGTGCGCGCGGAGATCGCCTGATCGGGAGGGCAGAAATGCAGCGCCCCCGCTGCGAGCCAGGGCGCATTGATCGCGCGGCTTACCGCGTGGGCGCCTCGAGCATATTCTGGCCGAACAGGTTCGACCATTGCTCCTTTGTCAGCACCGGACGCGCGCTTGAGAGATTCGGCGCATTCTTGACGTCGGTGCCCGCGATGACAGCCGGACGCTCGGCGATCCGCGTGAACCAGGCCGCGAGCGCGGGATAATCGTCAAGGGCAAGCCCGATGGCCCGCGTGGCGCGCGCCCACGGCCAGCACGCGATGTCGGCAACCGAATATTCCTCGGCGAGATATTCGGCCTCACTCAGCCGTCCGTCGAGGACGTGAAGCAGGCGCACTGTCTCGTTGCGATAGCGCTCGACAGGGTAGGGCTGTCCTTCGGGCGCATAGCGGATGAAATGATGCGCCTGACCCTGCATCGGACCGAAGCTTGCCATCTGCCACATCAGCCATTGCTGTGCCTGGCTGCGCCGGCGCGGATCGTGCGGGAGCAGCTTCCCGCTCTTTTCGGCAAGGTAGAGAAGGATCGCGCCGCTTTCGAACACGGGAAGCGGCGCGCCGCCGCCGATGGGATCATGATCGACGATGGCGGGCAACCGGCCGTTCGGATTGATGCGGCGATACTCAGGCGTCAGATGGTCGCCCGCCAGCATGTCCATCTTGAGGAGCCGGTGGGCAAGCCCGGTCTCTTCGAGCATGATCGAGACCTTGTGCCCGTTGGGGGTTGGCGTGAAATAGACGTCGATCATGAAGCGCTTCTTTCAGAAAAAATGGTGCGCGCCATGGCGAAGGACGCGTCAAACGCGTCCTTTCCCGCAGGATAGCCCGCCACGCCGAGCGTGACGCCGGCGATTTTCCAGCCATGTTCGCGCACAAGGCGGTGGGTGTAGCGGCCGATGAGGTCGCCCATGAGCTCCTTGCCGCCGATTGAGACGAAATGCGCTGCATCGACAATGCTCGTGACGAGCGCGGCGTCGCCCTCGATGACGGCGACCATGTTGTGGAGCCTGTGCGCGGTCGCATCGAAACCCTCAAGCGCCCGGCAGCGGTTTGTCCATTCCTCCGCGGTCACCGTCGCGACGAGCGAGCCGATCGCGCCATAGTCGATCGCGATCCTGTCGGTGAAAAGGGCGCGGTATCCCGCCCAATCGCGCGCGTCGAGCGCATCAGCGTAAGCAGTCACGGCCGCGACCGCCGCTTTCCTGTCGAGGAAAGCGTCGATCGCGGCCGATCCCTTGGGCATCAGAATTTGAACCCGGCCTCGACCGAAATATTGCGGCTGGGTTCCACATATTGGATCGCGCGCGACACAGCGGTGATCGGCGCGGGCAGGCGGAAGACGCTGCCGGTGGTGAGCTTGTTGGTGAGGTTCTTGCCAACCACCGCCAAATGCCAACCTGCATTCTTGTCCGCCAGCTGGACGCGCAGGTCGAGCTTCACATAGCCCTTCTGAACGCCGTAGATCGGGCTCTGGTCGTCAGAGTCGAAATATTTCGAACGGCCCGCCGCGACCCCGGTAATGTCGAGCTTGAGGTCGCTCGGCAGATCAAACCCGGCGTGTGCCGTCACGCTCCCGGTCCATTTCGACGTGTAGGCCGGGCTGTAGCCAGCGAGATTGTTGGTCGTCGGCGTGCAGGTGAGCGGCTGCGAGGCGAGGCAGGCCGCGCCAGGATAATCGTCATATTTGATATCCTGGTAAGCGCCCGATGCGACAATGTCGAAATTGGGGAAGGGGAAGATGCTGAGCGATCCCTCGATCCCCTTCGACGTCGCGCTTGCGGCGTTCCCGGTCAGATAGCTCGAGGATTCGGGCTGATAGACCGAGACCTGCAGATCCTTGAACTCGGTGTGGTAGGCCGAGACGTTCGCCACGATCGCGCCGTCTGCGAGCGTCGACTTGATGCCGGCCTCATAGTTGGTCGACCGTTCAGGCTCGAACGAGAAGGTCGCATCGGTCGTCCCGAGCGTGTTGGACACGAAGCCGCCCGACTTGGATCCGCGGCCATAGGTTGCATAGACCATGACGCGCGGCGCCACGTCATATTGGAGTGTGATCGAGGGATCGACATTGCCTTCGCTGAGCGAACCCTCGGCGCTCGAGATCGGGCGAATTGCGAAGGGACCATAGACGAGGCGCGACGCGAAGTCGGCGTCCTTCTTGGTGTGGCTGTAGCGCAGGCTGCCGATCACACGGAATGCGTCGCTGACGTTGAGCGTGCCCTGGCCGAAAACCGACCAGCTTTCAGCCTTCTGGTTGAAGCGGCTGTCGATGCGGCCGAAATAGGGGCTGCCGAACAGATCAAGGATGTTGAAGCCCTGGAGCTGGTCGAGCCGGTAGGTCGAACGGTCATAATATGCGCCAGCGATGAACTCGAAGGTACGTCCCGTCGGCGAGAGAATGCGCAGTTCCTGCGAGAACTGATCAAAGCGTTCGGGGAAGCTGTTGTACACCGAATTGTTGGTGACCGCGCCGTCGCCGCCCGGAATCGTCTGGTCAAAGCCGTTGACGATGTCGGCATTGAACCAGGAATAGCCGGTGACCGAGGTCAGCGTATAGTCGCCGAGCGCGATGTTGCCGGTGCCCGAGAGCATCACGGATTCGGTCTTGGTCCCTTCATCGCCAAGCGCTGAGCGCTCGAGATACCGCGTCGTGCGCGGGGTCTGCGGGCCAGTGAGCGAACTTGCAACGGTGATGCCGCCGATAACGTCGCGGTTCGCATATTCCGCCTTCACCGTATAGTCGAAGTCGCTCGAGGGCTCCCACTTCAGCGTCAGGCGAGCAAGCTGCTGACGCACTTCGGGATCATCGTGGTTGGTCGCAAGATTGCGGATATAGCCGTCCTGGTTGACGATCTTGTAGGCAAGGCGTGCGCTCAGCGTGTCGCTGATCGGGCCCGAGATATAGCCCGAAACGTCGAAGCCCTCATGATCGAAGTTATAGAGCGCCGTGAATGCGCCCTCGGGCGTGCTCGTCGGACCGGCCGAGACGACGCTTACCGCACCTGCTGCGGTATTCTTGCCGAACAGCGCGCCCTGCGGGCCGCGCAGCACCTCAACGCGCGCGAGGTCGAAAAAGGGTGCCTGCGCCTGGCGCGAGCGGCCGGCGTAAACGCCGTCAACATAGAGCGATACCGACTGGTCGAACGCGAAGTTCGCCGGCGGCGAGCCGAAGCCGCGGATATAGATGACGTCGTTGCCCGCAGTCGACTGAACAAAGACGTTCGGCGTGTAGTTCATGACCGCCTTGAGGTCGTTCGAATTGAACTCGGCAAGCTTCTGGCCGCTGACCACTTCCATCGAGATGGGAACGTCCTGCAGGCTTTGCTCGCGCTTTTGCGCGGTCACGATGATTTCGTTGCCGCTCCCCGCGCTGTCGCTTGCCGCCGCGGTATCGCCTTCGTCGGCGGCTTGCGCGAAAGCCGGCGTGGCACAGGCCGTCATCGCAGCGATTGCCGCGCCCGACAGCAGGAGATGATTGAGACCCTTCATTAGCACCCTCCCGTAGAGATCCCGTTGACAGCGGCGGTGAAAGCCGGTGATCCATCCGTCAATCTGGTTGACCCTTAGTATACTAATTGTTTTATACTTGTCCATAGCTTTGAAAGAAGGATTTGAGCATGACCGGTCAAAATTCGCCCCCGGCTCCCGCAGGGCTCGAAAGTCGCCATCTGTGCACCGCAGAGTTCGATGTAGGGGGCGGACTCATTGCGATCGGGGCGTCGCCCTTCGGGGAGCAGCGCGTGGGCTATGTCTCGGGCGGACGCATCCTCGGACCGCGCATTCGGGGGGAGGTGCTGCCGGGCGGCGGCAACTGGCCGCGCTCGGGACGAATCGGCGACGCTTCGGTTGGCACCTTCGATGCCCGCTCGGTATGGAAAGCCGAGGAGGGGGATCTCATCTATCTGACCTACACGGGGCGCAGCCTGATCCCCGACGATGTTCGCGCGCTATTTGCAGACCCCGCCAAGCCGCCTGTCGACCCCTCGCGCTACTATCTTCGCATTGCTGCGGTCTTCGAAACCGCAAGCGAGCGATATCGCTGGCTTAACGGAGCGCTGGCGGTGGGGGTCGGCGAGGTCACTGACTTTGGCGTCCGTCATGTCTTTTACGAGATCGGATGATGATCGACCTTCACTATTCCGCAACGCCCAACGGGCAGAAGATCGCAATCATGCTCGAGGAGATTGGCGCGGATTATCGCGTGATCCCTTATGATATTTTCGAGGGTGATCAGCTCAGCGCCGAATTCGGGCGCATCAATCCGAACCATAAGCTGCCCGCGATCGTCGACCATGCGCCGGCCGAGGGCGATGAGGCGGTCACCGTGTTCGAGTCGGGCGCGATTCTCCAGTATCTGGCGGAGAAGGCCGGGCGCTTCCTCCCTCGATCCGTCGGGGCGCGCGCGGCGACGCTCTCCTGGCTCACCTGGCAGGTCGCTGGGCTCGGTCCGATGGGCGGTCAGGCGAGCCATTTCCTTCGCTATGCGCCTCAAGGCCAGGACTATGCGATCGAGCGCTATACCAAGGAAGTGAACCGCCTCCTCACTGTGCTTGAGCGGCGGCTTCGGACATCCCCCTATGTCGCCGGCGAAGACTATACGATCGCCGACATGGCGATCTGGCCCGGCCGCGCGTCGGCCTTTGTCATGGGAATGGGGCTCGATGACTGGCCGGCCATGCATGACTGGTTCGAGCGGATCCGCCGGCGGCCTGCGGTCGAGCGCGCGATGGAAAGGGCCGATCACAAAGCGCCAGCGAAATATGTCGGACGGCATCAGACGCTGAACGAGCGGGAATGGTCAAACATGTTCGGCGATGCGAACCATGCCGCAGTAAAAGGCGATTAAGGAGAAAGCGGTTATCCGGGCAGCCTGCTATCGCCTCGCATGCTGCCGGTCGCCCCAGAGAATCGCCCGGTGCTCGTCGGTGAAGCCGGTGAGCCCGCCTTCGATCGTTTCCGCGCGCGCGACGCCGACCTTCATTCCCTGCGTGACGGCGGGGCGCTCGAGCATGGCCGCGCCCCAGCGGTCAACGTTCGGGAAGCGGCCCGCCTTTTCGATGAATTGGCGGCGCAGAAAGGGGAGCGTCGCCATGTCGGCGATCGTATAGTCTTCGCCGGCGAGCCACTCGGCCTCGCCGAGCCTCTTGTCGAGGACCATCATCAGCCGGTCGACCTCGCGCGAATAGCGCTCGATCGCATATTCGTGCCGCTCTTTCGCATAATGGGTAAAATGCGCTTCCTGGCCGAACATCGGGCCAATGCCCGAGACCTGGAACATGAGCCACTGCCAGCAGATCGCGCGCTTCACCGGGTCGGCGGGAAGGAAGCGCCCGGTCTTTTCCGCAAGATAGAGGAGGATCGCGCCTGTTTCCCAGAGCACGAATCCGGGCCCGTGCGGTCCATCGTCGTCGATGATCACCGGGGTCTTGTTATTGGGGTTGAGCGCCAGGAATTCGGGGGTCAGCTGGTCGCCGGACAATATATCAACGGGCTCGAGCCGCCATTCAAGCTCCATTTCGAGAAGCGCAATTGCGATCTTGCGCGCATTGGGTGTCGGGCCGCCGTAAAGGCTAATCACCGCTTTAAACTTCGCAGCCGAGCCAGCGCTTCAGCACCTCGGCGCTGTCCTGGCCGACGCGGAGCGGGGCGGGGCGGCGGATGCTTCCTGGCGTTTCGGAAAGTTTGGGGAAAATCCCCTGCATCCGGATCTCTCCGAGTTCCTCGTCAGGTACCGTGACCAGCGCCTCGCGCGCCTTAAAGTGCGGGTCGGCGAGCATATCCTCTGCGTCATAGATGCGGCCTGCGGGAACGCCCGCCTCGACCATCCTCGCCTCGAGCTCGTCGATGGTCATTGTCTTTGTCCATTCCGCGATCAGCGCGTCGAGCTCCTCCTGCCGCGCGCCGCGCGCGCGGTGCGTTGCAAAGCGCTCGTCACGCGCAAGCTCGGGGCGGCCCATCGCTGCGGCGAGGCGCGCGAAGACACCATCCTGGTTGGCGCCGATCAGATATTCGCCGTCGCGGCACGGATAGACATTTGAGGGCGCGATCCCGGGGAGAGTCGATCCGGTGCGCCGACGCTTGGTCCCGCTTGCCGAATAGTCGGCGACGGTCGATTCCATGACCTGAAGAACGGCTTCATAAAGCGCAGAGTCGACGATCTGGCCCTCGCCCGTCTTGCTGCGATGATGGAGCGCGGCGAGCGCGCCCATGCAGCCGTAGGTCGCTGCGAGCGTATCGCCGATCGACACGCCCATGCGGGCGGGCGGAAGGTCGGGGTAGCCGACAATGCCGCGCCAGCCGCCCATGGCCTCACCGATGCCGCCAAAGCCGGCGCGCGCCGAATAGGGGCCGGTCTGGCCGTAGCCCGATACGCGCACGACGATCAGCCCGGGGTTGGTCTTGCGCAGCTCGGCGGGGTCGAGGTTCCATTTCTCGAGCGTACCGGGGCGAAAATTCTCGATGAGAATGTCGGCCTTTGCGATAAGGTCGCGCGCGAGCTGCTGGCCATCCTCGGACCGCAGGTCGACCGCGACCGAATATTTGTTGCGGGCAATGACGCGCCACCAGCTCGGCTTGTCGCCCTGGCCCCAGTGGCGCATCTGGTCGCCGGTTTCGGGCTGTTCGAGCTTGACGATTTCGGCGCCCATGTCGCCGAGAAGCTGTCCGCAGAAGGGGCCAGCGATCAGCTGTCCCATCTCGACTACCCGGATGCCGTCGAGCGCTCCTTTATTTTTCGTCATTGCGTTCCTTTCGGTGCCCGAACCGGCTTTGAGGCGCCGGCAGCGATGGCATCAACACTTATGGCCAAGGTATACTTAGAATGCTATGTAATATTCAACATGCAATTTGAGTCGATGAACGGAAAAGCGCGAACATGGCGGAAAATCGAGCGGTGGAAATGGTCGAGGTCGGCCCGCGCGACGGGTTGCAGAATGAATCGGCCATCGTGGCAACCCGCGACAAGGCGGCCCTCGTTCGCCGCGCGATCGACTATGGCGCGCGCCGCATCGAGGTAACGAGCTTCGTCAATCCGAAAAAGGTGCCGCAGCTTGCCGATGCCGACGAGCTCGTGACGCTGCTGCCGGACCGGGGCGACGTCACCTATATCGGCCTCGTGCTCAACCGGCGCGGCGCCGAGCGCGCGATCGCGACCGGACGGATTGACGAACTCGGAGCCGTTTGTGTGACGAGCGACAGTTTCGGCATCCGCAATCAAGGTCAAACATCCGACGAATCGCTGGCGGCGGCGATCGAGATTGTCAGCCTCGCAAAGGAAGCGGGGCGCAGCGGACAGATCACTATTGCAACCGCCTTCGGCTGCCCCTTCGAAGGCGAGATTGATGCTGCTCACGTCGTCGAGATGGCAAAGCGCGCCGCGGACGCGGAGCCCCGCGAGGTGGCGCTTGCGGATACGATCGGTGTCGCTGTGCCGGCCCAGGTCGCCGAGATGGTCGGACGCGTTGCCGAGGCGATCGCGCCGCTGCCCGTGCGGGTTCATTTTCACAACACGCGCGGTACCGGCCTTGCGAATGTCTGGGCTGCGGTCGGCGAGGGGGCGGCGACCGTCGACGCCGCGCTCGGTGGCCTGGGGGGCTGTCCTTTCGCGCCCGGTGCAGCGGGCAATGTCGCGACGGAAGATGTCGCCTATATGCTGGAACGCAGCGGTATTGCGACGGGCCTTGCGCTTCCTGCGGCGGTCGATGCCGCGCATTGGCTGACGGGCGTCATGGATCGCCCGCTACCCGCCATGGTCAGCCGGGCGCCGCGCTTTCCCGCCTGAGTTCAAGGGGGCGAAGCGCGCTTCCGCTCGACACCTTTCAGGCCGCAATCGCCCGCTGCGCGCCCGCGATAACCGCCTCGGCCATCTCGTCCGCGACGGCTGCAGGCGAGCGCTTCTCCTCGGCGGCCTGGTGCAGAATCTGGCTCACGCGCGGCGCGATTCCGGCGATGCGGGCGGCGACGCTTGCCTCGCCTTCGCCGAGATATTCGGCGGATACATTGATGATACCGCCCGCATTGACGACATAGTCGGGGGCGTAGGTGATCCCGCGGCGCAGCAGCAGCGCCGCAACTTCCGCCGCCGCGAGCTGGTTGTTTGCTGCGCCGCAGACGAGGCGCGCCTTCATCGCCGCTACCGTATCGCGATCGAGGGCGCCCCCAAGTGCACAGGGCGCGAAGATGTCGGCTTCGGCGCGGGCGATCTCGTCAGGGGCCACGATGCGCGCATCGTGGACATGCGCGAGCCGATCGCGGCGCGCAGGATTCGGGTCGGCGATGACCAGCTTGGCGCCCGCGGCGGCAAGGCGGCGGCAGAGCTCGGCCCCGACGCTCCCCGTCCCCTGTACCGCAACCGTCAGACCGTCGAGGTCGCTACCGAATGTAAGACGCGCCGCAGCCTTCATCGCTTCGAATACACCGAGCGCCGTCCATGGCGAGGGATCGCCGCCGGCCTGGCCCTCCTTGGCAGCAAGGCCCGCGACATGGCGCGAGACGCGCGCAACCTCCTGCATGTCCCCGACGCTTGTGCCGACATCCTCGGCCGTCACATAGAGGCCGCCCAGCCTTTCGACGGCCTCGCCGAACGCGCGGAACAGCGCAGCTCGGTCGAAATCGCCCTCGGGCCTGCGCAGCACCGCCTTGGCACCGCCAAAGGGGAGGCCCGCAAGCGCATTCTTGTAACTCATGCCTTCTGCGAGCCGGAACGCATCGGCGAGCGCGGCGTCCATGTCGGCATAGCTCCACAGTCGGCAGCCGCCGGCGCCCGGCCCGAGCGCGGTGGAGTGAATGGCAATGACGCCGTCGAGCCCGCTCGCGGGATCGTAGAGCCGCACACATTCGACGGGCGGGGTCAGGCGGGCAGGGCGGGAAACCATCGTCTATGCTCCTTTTTATTGGACCTCGATCATCGCATCGCGGACGAGGATAATCTTTCGCGCATTGCGACGGATTCCTGCTTATATGGGGATATTATAACCAGCGAACTTATGATATCGGGATATTATGACCGATCTTGATCCGTTTGAGAAAAAGATCCTCCGGGAATTGCAGCGTGATGCGAATCAGACGACGGCAGAGATCGCCGAGCGCGTCGGGCTCTCCTCCTCGCCCTGCTGGCGGCGCATCGACCGCCTCGAGCGTGAGGGGTTCATTCGCAAGCGCGTCGCGGTGGTCGATCGGCGCAAAGTAGGGCTCAACGCCCATGTCTTTGCCCAGGTAAAGCTCAACGCGCACGGCCGCGCCAATCTCGACGAATTCAGCGAGGCGATCCGCGCCTTCCCCGAGGTGCTGGACGCCTATGTCCTCATGGGGTCGATGGATTTCATGCTGCGCGTCGTCGCAAAGGACATCGATGCCTATGAGCGCTTCTTCTTCGACCAGCTCAGCAAGCTGCCCGGGGTGCAGGAAATCAACTCGACCGTTGCCCTTTCGGAAATCAAGTCGACCACCGAACTGCCGATCGGCTGACCTGTTCGTCCGGCTGAAAATCGACTAGTGGCAGATGCGATGGAACGAACGAGACGCGGCCTGTTGAGAAGCAATGATCCTGAAGGAACGCTTGCGCCTATCCTCGATGCCGCCGCCGATCTGTCCCAGGCGCGCGGCCATCATGACAGGTCGGTGCACGACGTGAAGCGCGCCGCCGGGGTATCGTGCGGAGCCTTCCACCGGCATTTCGAGTCGAAAAGCCCAGGGGTAATGACGATGCCGAAGGCGGAGGAGCCACCCGAACCGCTCGGCGCAACGGCGGCGACCCTGAGAGGGCTGCTGAGGGATTAGGTTGATCGCTATGGCCGATGCGCTTGCGCAAATTCTCGGGGATATACGCGCGTGCCAGCGCTGCGCTGCGGAGCTCCCCCATGGTCCGCGCCCGGTCGTGCAGGCCGGCTCGGCGGCGCGTCTGTGCATCGTCGGGCAGGCGCCGGGGCGCAAGGTGCATGAAACGGGCATTCCCTGGGACGACCCGTCGGGCCGGCGACTGCGCGGCTGGCTGGGCCTTGCCTCGGCTGTCTTCTACGATCCAGCCCGCGTCGCAATCATTCCGATGGGCTTTTGTTATCCGGGTAAGGCCGGTTCGGGCGACAATCCGCCGCGACCCGAATGCGCGCCGCTGTGGCACCCAAGGCTCGCGAAGCTTCTGCCCGGCATCGGGCTGACGGTGCTGGTCGGCCAATATGCGCAGGCCTGGTACCTCGGCGGCCGGCGCAAGGCGACACTCGCCAAGACCGTGCAAGCGTGGCGTGATTATCTGCCTTTGGGCTTTCTTCCTCTGCCGCACCCTTCGCCGCGCAATCAGCCATGGCTAGCAAAAAATCCGTGGTTCGAGGCTGATCTCGTTCCTCATGTTCAGGCGGCGGTCCGCTCGCTCGGCGTCTAGGCGTCGGCCCGCGCTCTTCGCCAAGACGTTGTTCCAAGGCGCGTCAGCCGGGCAGTCCCCGCTGCGACGCACGCCAGCCGCTTATTGCGCGAAAGCGGCCGAGTTCGGGGTTGGGGAGGCCGCAGTAAGGACGATTGGCGCTGCGCGCGCGGATGTGGATCGCTGCGAGGCGAACGCGGGCTCGGGCGAGCGAGAAGCAAGGGCGGGGTGATTGCGCGCTCATCCTCGAGGCGGCGCTCTCGCACCGCGACAGGCAACAAGGCCGGGGATCGGCTCAGTCGATCGTGCGCGCCAGCTCGCGGTTGAGCCACAGCGCAACGAGGGTACCGATCGCGCCTGAAAGGAGATAGGCGCCCGCGGCGAGCAGGCCGAAGGCGGCCGAGAGCCACAGCGCCACCATCGGCGCGAAGCCCGCACCGAATAGCCAGGCGAGATCGGAGGTGAATGCCGATCCCGTGTAGCGGTGCCGCGGGTGGAAGCTCGACGACAGCGCGCCGGACGACTGTCCGAACGCCAGGCCGAGAATGATGAAGCCAAGGATCATGAACGCCGCCTCGCCGGCTTCGCCCGCGCCGAGAAGCTGGGGAGCAAAGCCGCTGAAGGCCGCGATCGCAGCGGCAGTTGCGCCGAGCAGCGTACGCCGGCCAATGCGATCGGCAATCATCCCGGAGGCAATGATAGCGACAATTCCGAAGACCGCGGCGATCGCCTCGATCATCAAGAAGCGCACGGGGGATTCCTCGGTGAAGAGAAAGACCCACGAGAGCGGAAAGACGGTGACCATGTGAAAGAGCGCGAAGCTCGCGAGCGGCGCGAAGGCGCCCGCCACGATCACTTTCCACTCCGAGCGCACCGTCTCGAAAAGCGGTGCGGGCTCAAGGTCCCGGTTCGCAAAGCCCCTCTCATATTCGGGGGTCACGACGATCCGCAGCCTCGCAAACAGCGCGACGACGTTGATCGCAAAGGCGACGAAGAAGGGGTAGCGCCAGCCCCAGTCGAGGAAATCCTGCGCCGGGAGCGCTGCGATCAGGAACATGAAAAGAAGGCTGGCGACGATGAGGCCAAGCGGAGCGCCAAGCTGGGGGATCATTGCATACCAGCCGCGCTTGCCCTCAGGAGCGTTGATTGCGAGCAGCGAAGCAAGTCCGTCCCACGACCCGCCGAGCGCGACGCCCTGGCCCATGCGGAACAGGGCAAGAAGAAGCGCCGAGCCGAGGCCGATCGTTGCATATCCTGGCAAAAAGGCGATCGCTGCCGTCGAGCCTCCGAGCAGGAAGAGCGCCACGGTCAGCTTGGCGCCGCGGCCATAAATGCGGTCAATCGCGGTGAAGATGACCGTGCCGACGGGCCGCGCCGCGAAGGCGAGAGCAAAGATGGCGAACGACCAGAGTGTTCCTTCAAGCGGATCAAGGTGGGGAAAAACCAGCTTGGGAAACACCAGCACCGACGCGATGGCATAGACGAAAAAATCGAAGAATTCCGACGTTCGGCCGATGATGACGCCGATGGCGATTTCCGCGGGCGCAAGGCCGTGACCCTCGTCGTGCAGCGCGCGCGCGTCGCGTTCGGCCTGCGTAGTGTTGGGCGCGGTATCGACAGACATTGATCTTCGGGTCCTGCTGCTGGCACCCTAGCATATGGGCGCGCGAGTCGGAAACAGGGGCACGACCCCTCGATGGAATACCCCCTGCGCCAAAGCGTCCCGCGCGGGGATTGGACAAAATGTCCTATGTGAACTCGAGCAAGCAAGGGGTAGGCGCGCGGTTATGCCCCAGAAATTGTCCCGTTCGAACGCCCGATTCCGGCCGCTCGCGCTGCTCGGCCTGCTGCCGCTGCTTGCCGGATGCGACCTGGTCGTACTGGATCCTGCGGGTGATGTGGCGCGTCAGCAGGGCAATCTGATCCTCATCTCGACCGGGTTGATGCTGCTGATCATCGTACCGGTTATGATCCTGACGGTCGTTTTCGCATGGCGCTACCGCGCGGCGAACAAAGAGGCGACCTACAAGCCCGACTGGGATCATTCGACCCAGCTTGAACTGGTGATCTGGGCAGCGCCGCTCCTCATCATCATCTGCCTTGGGGCGCTCACCTGGGTCGCAACGCATCTGCTCGATCCCTATCGTCCGCTCGCGCGCATCGCGCCCGGGCAGGCCGTGAGCGCTGCCGTTGAGCCGGTCGAAGTGCAGGTCGTCGCACTCGACTGGAAGTGGCTGTTCATTTACCCCAAGCAGGGGATTGCGAGCGTCAACGAACTAGCGCTTCCCACCCATCGCCCGGTGCGGTTTCGCATCTCCTCCTCCTCGGTGATGAACAGCTTTTACATCCCGGCGCTCGCAGGACAGATTTATGCGATGCCGGGTATGGAGACCAAACTCCACGGCGTTTTCAACAAGACGGGGGAATTTTCGGGATTCTCGGCCAATTATTCGGGGGCAGGATTTTCCGACATGCGTTTTGCCGTGAAGAGCCTTAGCGATTCGGATTTTTCAGCCTGGGTCGCGGCAACAAAGGCGGGCGGCGGAACGCTCGATCGGTCCGCCTATCTCAAGCTTGAGAAGCCGAGCGAGAAAGTCCCCGCGCAGCGGTTTGCTGCCGTCGAGCCCCAGCTCTTCGACGCGATCGTCAACATGTGCGTCGAACCGGGCAAGATGTGCATGCACGATATGATGTCGATCGACGCCGCGGGCGGGGCGGGTGTCGCGGGGCTCGGCAATGTGAGAAGCCTCACTTACGACAAATTCGCCGCGCGCGGGACCGGGGCTGGATATTGGGGCCGGCGCTACGTCGGAGCGCTGTGCAGCGCGCCGCCGGCCGCGAGCGCTGATCGGCCTGACGCGCGCGCCGCCGATCTGACCCCGCTCACCGGCGCCGGTCTGCCGCGCCCCGCCCCAACCATGGCCGCTTTTGGCGCACGGCCCGCGCCGTCGCCGCAATCCTGATCGCGACGAGAATAATGATGACGCCCCATCCCGCTCTGGAAACAAGCCCGCTGCTTGGCAAGCTGTCGCTCGGCGCGCTGCCACTCCACGAGCCAATCCTCGTTGCCACCTTCATCGTTGTTGCGATCGGCGGCCTCGCGCTCGTGGGTGCGATCACCAAATACCGCCTCTGGGGCTATTTGTGGAAGGAATGGTTCACCACCGTCGACCATAAGCGCATCGGGATCATGTACATGATCCTCGGGCTCATCATGTTCCTGCGCGGCTTTGCGGACGCGATCATGATGCGGCTCCAGCAGGCGATGGCCTTCGGGGGGTCTGAAGGCTATCTGCCCGCGCACCATTATGACCAGGTGTTTACCGCGCACGGCGTGATCATGATCTTCTTCGTCGCGATGCCGTTCATTACCGGGCTGATGAACTACATCGTCCCGCTCCAGATCGGCGCGCGCGATGTCAGCTTTCCCTTCCTCAACAATTTCAGCTTCTGGATGACGGCTGCAGGCGCAGTGCTCTGCATGATCTCGCTGTTCGTCGGTGAATTCGCGCAAACCGGCTGGCTCGCCTATCCGCCGCTTTCGGGGATCGCATATAGTCCCAATGTCGGCGTCGATTACTATATCTGGTCGCTCCAGATCGCGGGCGTCGGCACGACCTTGTCGGGCATCAACCTGATCGTGACCATGCTCAAGCTGCGCGCGCCGGGCATGCGGCTGATGAAGATGCCCGTCTTCACCTGGACGAGCCTGTGCGCCAATATTCTGATTGTCGCGACCTTCCCGGTTCTCACGGCGACGCTCGCGTTGCTGACGCTCGACCGCTATGTCGGGACGAATTTCTTCACCAACGACTTCGGCGGCTCGCCGATGATGTATGTGAACCTCATCTGGATCTGGGGTCACCCCGAAGTCTACATCCTCATCCTGCCGCTGTTCGGCGTCTTCTCCGAAGTCACCTCGACCTTCTCGGGCAAACGGCTCTTCGGTTACACCTCGATGGTCTATGCGACGGTCTGCATCACGATTCTGAGCTACATCGTGTGGCTGCACCATTTCTTCACCATGGGCTCGGGTGCCAGCGTAAACAGCTTTTTCGGGATCACGACGATGGTGATCTCGATTCCGACGGGCGCAAAGCTCTTCAACTGGCTCTTCACCATGTACCGCGGCCGCATTCGCTTCGAACTGCCGATGATGTGGACCGTCGCCTTCATGCTGACCTTCGTCGTCGGCGGCATGACCGGGGTGCTTCTCGCCGTGCCTCCCGCCGACTTCGTGCTGCACAACTCGCTCTTCCTCGTTGCGCATTTCCACAATGTCATCATCGGCGGCGTCTTGTTCGGCCTTTTTGCCGCGATCAACTACTGGTGGCCCAAGGCGTTCGGCTTCAAGCTCGACATCTTCTGGGGCAAGGTGAGCTTCTGGTGCTGGGTCGTGGGCTTCTGGCTTGCCTTCATGCCGCTCTATATCCTGGGCCTGATGGGGGTTACCCGCCGGATGCGCGTGTTTGACGACCCGAGCCTGCAGATATGGTTCCTCGTGGCGGGCGTCGGCGCCGCGGTGATCGCCGTGGGCATTGCTGCGATGCTGATCCAGTTTGCGGTCAGCATCTGGCGCCGCAACCAGCTTCGCGACGAAACCGGCGACCCCTGGGACGGCCGCACGCTCGAGTGGGCGACAAGTTCACCGCCACCCGACTATAACTTCGCCTTCACGCCGGTGATCCACGATCTCGACGCATGGCATGACATGAAGCGCCGCGGGCACGAGAGGCCGGTTAAGGGTTTTCGCGATATCCATATGCCGGCCAATACCGGCACCGGTATCGTCCTTGCCGGGATCAGCCTGGTGTTGGGGTTCGCGCTCGTCTGGCACATCTGGTGGCTCGCAGGGGCAAGCTTCGTCGCGCTGGTTGGCGCTGCGATCGCCCATACCTTCAATTACAGGCGCGAACTCGACATACCGGCAGCAACGGTCGCCGCGGTCGAGGAGGCGCGCACCCGCCAGCTCGCGGCGGCTGGAGTCTGACATGAGCACCAAGACCCTCGCCGCCGCGCACGAAGAGCTGCGCTTCTACGACATTGGTGAGCACGCTCATCCGGAGGGGCACAGCACGATGCTGGGCTTCTGGATCTATCTGATGAGCGACTGCCTCATTTTTGCGATCCTTTTCGCATGCTATGCGGTGCTCGGCGGCAATTATGCCGCAGGCCCCGCGCCCAAGGACCTGTTCGATCTGCCGCTGGTCGCGGTCAACACCGCAATGCTGCTCTTCTCGTCGATTACCTATGGCTTTGCCGTCCTCCAGATGCAGCAAGGCAAGGTGCGCGAAACGCAGATCTGGCTCGCAGTGACCGCGCTCTTCGGCGCGGCCTTCCTCGCGATCGAGCTCTATGAGTTCCAGCACCTCTTTCATATCGGTGCAACGCCGCAGCGCAGCGC
The DNA here is from genome assembly GCF_900168005.1 of Sphingopyxis flava. Lineage (GTDB taxonomy): Bacteria > Pseudomonadota > Alphaproteobacteria > Sphingomonadales > Sphingomonadaceae > Sphingopyxis > Sphingopyxis flava. The sequence goes on along the minus strand of NZ_FUYP01000001.1, from coordinate 119,558 downwards.
GTTTCTCTCGGCCTTCTTCACGCTGGTGGGGACGCACGGGCTCCACGTAACATTCGGCATCCTGTGGCTGCTGACGTTGATGGTCCAGCTCGGCAAGCACGGACTGATCGCCGCGAACAGGCGCCGCGTCATGTGCCTTTCGATGTTCTGGCACTTTCTCGACGTCGTGTGGATTGGCGTCTTCACGATCGTCTATCTGATGGGAATGCTGCAATGAGCCTTGAACCCAACCAGGGCGATGCAGCGCATCCCCGCGAGATCGAGATGCCGCACGCCTCGATGCGCGACTATCTGATCGGCTTTGCGCTGTCGGTCCTGTTGACTGCCATACCCTTCTGGCTGGTAATGACGATGCCGCTCTCGCCGGGCACGACGGCTGCCATCATCATGGCATTCGCCGTGGTACAGATCGTGGTTCACATGATCTTTTTCCTCCACATGACGCCGAAGGCGGAAGGCGGCTGGTCGTTGACCTCGCTCGTCTTCACGATCATCGTGCTGGGCATCGCGCTCGCAGGATCGCTCTGGGTCATGCATCACCTCAACACCAACATGATGCCGATGCCGCATGACATGAACCAGCTGCCGTGAAACGCCGGCTGCTGATGACGCTGACGCTGCTTCTCGCGGCGGGCTTTGCCGCGCTCGGCATCTGGCAGATCGAACGGCGCGCGTGGAAGCACGAGTTGATTGCAGCCGTGAGCGCGCGCATCCACCGGGCGCCGGTGGCAGCGCCGGGCCCCGCCGAATGGCCGGGTCTTTCGGCCGGCGACGACGCTTACCGCCGCATCGTGGCAACCGGCCGCTTCCGCCACGACCGCGAAACGCTCGTGCAGGCGGTCACCGAGCGCGGCGCGGGCTATTGGCTGCTCACCCCGCTCGATACCCCGACCTTTACTCTCATCGTCAATCGCGGCTTCGTGCCGAGAGACAAGCGCGAGGCAGCGGCGCGCGCGGCGGGCAATCCGGCGGGGACCCTGACCGTTAAGGGTCTGCTGCGCATGAGCGAGCCCGGCGGCGCCTTTCTGCGCGCCAACGACGCGGCCCGGGATCGGTGGTATTCGCGCGACGTGGCGGGAATCGCCAAGGCCCGCGGATTGGACCGCGTGGCGCCCTATTTCCTCGATGCCGACGCGGCCCCCAATGCAGGAGGCTATCCAGCGGGCGGGCTCACGGTGGTGCGCTTTCGCGACCCGCATCTCGTCTATGCGCTGACCTGGTTCGCGCTTGGAGGGATCAGCCTTTATTTTTCCTGGTTATTGTGGCGTTCAGCGCGGCTTCGGCCCAATATGGACTCCTGATGGCCGACACCTCGATGACGACCGCGCTGCCCGAAGCCGACGCCGGCCGGCGCAACATGACGTTGCTGATCCAGCTGCGCTGGCTCGCGGTGGGAGGGCAACTCGCAACGATCGGCGTCGTGATCGGGCTGATGGGCATTGCGCTGCCGCTCGCGCCGCTCCTTGCCGCCGTGGCGGCGCTGATCATCGTCAATATTGCCAGCCTGGGATTGCTCGGACGCGGCCGGGCGGTGACCAATATCGAACTGACGGCAGCGCTGCTCGTCGACGTCGCGGTGCTCGCCTGGCAGCTTCATCATAGCGGCGGGCTTTCCAATCCCTTCGCCTCGCTCTTCCTGCTGCAGGTCGTGATCGGCGCGATCCTGCTCTCGCCGCGCTCGTCATGGACGATTGTTGGGGCAACGCTGACGGCGCTTGCTATCCTCAGTATCGAACCCACGCCGCTGCTCCTGCCTCAGCGCTATGCGGCAGATCCGCTCGGCCTTTATCTGCAGGGCAGCCTCGTGTGCTTCGTGCTGATCGCGGTGCTCCTCGTCGCCTTTGTCACGCGAATCAGCCGCAATTTGCGCGATCGCGATGCCGCGCTCGCCGCGGCGCGCCAGCGCGCGGCGGAAGAGGATCATATCGTGCGCATGGGGCTGCTCGCCTCGGGCGCGGCACATGAGCTTGGTACACCGCTCTCGACATTATCGGTGCTGATCGGCGATTGGCGGCGCGCGCCGAAGCTCGCGAAGAACGAGGAACTGCAGGAAGATCTCGCCGAGATGGACGCGGCGGTGCAGCGCTGCAAGACGATCGTCAGCGGCATCCTGATGTCGGCGGGCGAGGCCCGCGGGGTTGCGCCGCGTCTCACCACGATGCGTGCCTTCCTCACCGACATCGTCGAGGATTCGCGCGCGGGAAGGCGGCCCGGAACGGTGGAATTCAACGATGTGTTCGGCGCAGACGTCGCGATCGTCTCTGACCCTGCGCTGCGACAGGTCATTGGCAATGTGCTCGACAATGCGGCCGAGGTCTCGCCCGACTGGATCGGCGTCACCGCCTCGCGCGACGGCGACATGGCCGTGATCGAGATCGCCGACCGCGGTCCGGGCTTCAGCGAGGAAATGCTGGAACATTTTGGCCAGCCTTATCGTTCGACAAAGGGTCGGCCGGGCGGAGGGCTTGGATTGTTTCTGCTCGTCAACGTGCTGCGCAAGCTGGGCGGAGGCGCGAGCGTTGCGAACCGCGACGAAGGAGGGGCCCGGGTGCGCATTCTGCTGCCGATCTCGGCGATTGCCCGGCCTGAAGGAGAGGCGCCATGACCGACCAGCGGCGCTTGCTGATCGTCGAAGATGACGAGGCCTTCGCGCGAACGCTCAAACGCTCATTCGAGCGGCGGGGCTACGAGGTTCGCACCGCGGCGAGCCCCGACGCGATGAAGGCCGTACTCGCGGCTTATCAGCCGGGCTATGCGGTGGTCGACCTCAAGCTCGGCGGTGCCTCGGGTCTCGCCTGCGTCCAAACCTTGCGCGCCGCAGATGCCGCGATGCGTATCGTCGTCCTCACAGGATTTGCGAGCATCGCAACCGCTGTCGAGGCGATCAAGCTTGGGGCCTCCTATTATCTCGCCAAGCCTTCGAACACCGACGATATCGAGGCGGCATTCGAACGGGCCGAGGGCAATGTCGACACGCCGCTCGGCGCACGGCCCTCATCGATCAAGACCGTCGAGTGGGAGCATATCCACCAGACGCTCGTTGAAACGGGATTCAACATATCGGAAACGGCGAGGCGGCTCGGCATGCATCGCCGCACCCTCGCGCGCAAGCTCGAGAAGCGGCAGCTTCGCTAGCGGATCAACCGATCATCATCAGGCTGGCGTTGCCGCCAGCAGCGGTCGTGTTGATCGAGGTAGCGACCTCCTCGAGCAGCCAGTCGGGATGATAGGCAAGGCCTGGTACTTCGGTCGCAGCGTGGAGCGAAACGATGGGGCCGGGACGGGCAGCGAGCGCCGCTGCCGCCGCGGCGATATGCGCCGGATCGCCCTCGACCAGCGCGGCGCCGAATGGTCCCTCGCCGCCCGGTGAAAAGGCCGCAGCGACACGCGGAGGGAGGGCGGCAGGCAGGTCCATGCCCTCTACGATGCCATGATTGCCGGTCGCGAGCACCGCCGCCATCTGTTCGAAGAGGCCAGCGCGCGTTGCCGGGCGCATCAGGATGCGGCCGCGCGGGTGGAGCGCATAGACATTGCGCTCACCCACGGGTCCGGGCAGCAGCAGTTCGGCGCCGAGCGCCGAGGCGCTCTCATAGCGCCTGGCGATCGCAGCGGACTCGGCTTCGCCCTGCGCGCTCAGCCAATCGGCGAATTCGCCGATCGGTGTTCCAAGATGCCCCGCACGTGCGGCGAACACCGGCGGCACGCTCACCAGGCGGCCGAGATAGAGCGGGCCGCCCGCCTTCGGCCCGGTACCCGAAAGGCCGCAGCCGCCGAATGGCTGGCTGCCGACGATCGCGCCGATGGTGTTCCGGTTTACGTAGCAATTGCCCGCCCTCACCCGCGCGAGCACGTCGGCGATTGTCTTGTCGAGCCGTGTGTGGAGGCCGAAGGTCAATCCATAACCCGTCGCATTGATGGCGTCGATTATCTCGCCCAGTTGCTCACGGCGGTAGCGCAGAACGTGAAGAACGGGGCCGAAAACCTCGCGCTTCAGGTCGGCGATGTCGTCGATCTCGATCATCGTCGGCGGCACGAACGTGCCGTGCGCGGCCTCTGCGGGGAGGGGCAGTTGCTCGATCCGGCGTCCGAGGGCGCGCATCGCCTCGATATGCCTTTCGATATTTGCCTTGGCTTCGGCGGTGATGACGGGACCGATGTCGACCGCGAGCCGGTCGGGGCGTCCTAGTGCAAGTTCGGCGAGCGCCCCTTTCAGCATCGCGAGCGTGCGGTCGGCCACCTCGTCCTGCAGGCAGAGGATGCGCAGCGCCGAACAGCGCTGGCCCGCACTGTCGAAGGCCGACGCGATGACGTCGCCGACGACCTGCTCGGCGAGCGCGGAACTGTCGACGATCATCGCATTCTGCCCGCCCGTCTCGGCGATCAGCGGGATCGGCTTGCCCGTGGGCGACAAGCGCTTGGCGAGTTCGGCCTGGATCAGCCGCGCGACCTCGGTCGATCCGGTGAACATGACTCCCGCGGTTTCGGGCGCCGCGACCAGCGCCGCGCCGATCGCGCCGTCACCCGGAACGAGTTGCAGCGCGTCGGCGGGCACGCCTGCTTCGTGAAGCAGGCGCACACCCTCGGCTGCGATCAGCGGCGTTTCCTCGGCGGGCTTGGCGAGAACCGGATTGCCCGCGACGAGCGCCGCAGAGATTTGGCCGGTGAAGATGGCGAGCGGGAAGTTCCACGGGCTGATACAGGTGACGGGGCCGAGCGGCGCTTGGCCGGGGCCGAAGGTCGTACGCGCCTGTACGGCATAATAGCGCAGGAAATCGATCGCCTCGCGCACCTCTGAAATTGCGTTGGGGATCGATTTTCCAGCCTCGCGGACGATGAGCCCGAGCAGGATCGGCATGCGCGCCTGCATCGCATCGGCAGCGCGCTCCAATATGGCCGCGCGTTGGGCCGCGGGGACTGCCCTCCAGCCGGAGGCGGCGGCGCGCGCCGCGGCGGCGCGCGCGGCGGCGGGGGAGGCTTCGACGACGGTTCCGACGCGATCGCGGTGGTCGGCGGGGTTGAGGACCGCGCGCGGTGTGCCTTCGCCATTCTCCGCGCCAGCGCGCCAGTCGATCGTGGCGCTTTCTTTCAGCGCTTCCGCCAGCGCGGCGAGCCGATGCTCGTTGCTGAGGTCGATCCCGGCCGAATTGCAGCGGTCGGGGTAGAGATCGGCGGGAAGCGCGATCTGGTCGTGCTGCGCGCCCGGATGGGGCATTGCGCGGACGACTTCGGCCGGGTCGGCGATGAGTTCCTCGACCGGCACCGCGGGGTCGGCGATGCGGTTGACGAAGGAGGAGTTGGCGCCGTTTTCGAGCAGGCGGCGCACCAGATAGGCGAGCAGCGTCTCGTGCGTCCCGACGGGGGCGTAGATGCGGCACGGACGGTTCAGCTTCTTCGTGCCGACGACCTGCTCGTAGAGCGGCTCGCCCATGCCGTGAAGGCACTGGAACTCATATTTCCCGGTGGCGAAATCGTCGCCCGCGAGGTGGTAGATGGTGGCGAGCGTCTGGGCATTATGCGTCGCGAACTGCGGAAAGACGGCGTCGGTGGCGGCGAGCAGCTTTTGCGCGCAGGCGATATAGGCGACGTCGGTGTGGACCTTGCGCGTGTAGACCGGAAAGCCTTCGAGCCCGTCGACCTGCGCGCGCTTGATCTCGGCATCCCAATAGGCGCCCTTGACCAACCGCGCCATGATCCGCCGGCCTGCGCGGCGGGCGAGATCGACAATCCAGTCGATCACGAACGGACAGCGCTTGCCATAGGCCTGAACGACGAAGCCGAGCCCGTCCCAGCCTGAAAGATCGGGATCGAGCGCGAGGCTTTCGAGAAGGTCGAGCGAGAGTTCGAGCCGGTCGGCCTCTTCGGCGTCGATGTTGAGGCCGATATCGTAACCCTTGGCCTGAAGCGCGAGCGCCTTCACCCGGGGCAGAAGCTCGCCGGTAACGCGGCCAGCCTGGGCGCGCGAATAACGCGGGTGGAGGGCCGACAGCTTGATCGAGATGCCCGGCCCTGCATAGACGCCGCGCCCCGCCGACGCTTTGCCGATCGCGTCGATCGCGCGCCGATAATCGTCATAATAGCGGTCGGCGTCGGCCATCGTCGTCGCGGCCTCGCCGAGCATGTCGTAGCTATAGGCGAAGCCCTTGGCTTCCATCGCCTTGGCACGCTTCAACGCCTCGGCGATCGTCTCGCCGGTGACGAATTGTTCGCCCATCAGACGCATCGCAAGGTCGACGCCGCGGCGGATAACGGGTTCCCCGGCGCGGGCGACGAGCCGCGCGAGGGCAGCGCCGAGTCCGCGGTCGTCGACGCTGCCGACGAGTTTGCCCGTCACGACGAGACCCCAGGTTGCGGCATTGACGAACAGCGAGCGGCCATCGCCAAGATGCGCGCTCCACTCGCCGTCAGCGACCTTGTCGCGGATCAGCGCATCACGCGTTGGATCGTCGGGAATGCGCAGCAGCGCTTCGGCAAGGCACATCAGGGCGACGCCTTCCTCGCTCGACAGCGAATATTCCTGCACCAGCGCCTCGACGCCGCTTCGCTTGCGATTTGCGCGAAGCGCCGTGACGATCCGGCGCGCGGTTTCGCGGATGTCGGCGCGCAGCGGATCGGAGAGCGTTGCGGCCTCGAGCAGCGGCGCTAGGGCCTCGGCCTCGTCCTTGCGATAAGCGGCGGTGATTGCATCGCGCAGCGGGGTCGCGGGGCGAATGGGGGGAGCAAAGTCGGCAAAGATCGGCATGGGGCGACTTTACTATGATTGCGCGCGCCGCATTGCCTTTTGATATGGCATATGGAAGGAATATTTACCTATATTGCAGAGACAGAAGGTCAAAAGGACTGATTATGGCCGGAAACTCAGGCGAACTGGATGAGTTTGACCGAAAAATGCTGGCAGTTCTGCGCGATGAGGGGCGGATCACGGTCACCGACCTTGCCGAACGGGTGGGGCTCTCGAAGACGCCGTGCCAGGTCCGGCTTAGGCGGCTGATCGCAAGCGGCGTGATCCGGGGTTTCCGGGCGGCAATTGATCCTGCGAAGATCGGCATGGATCATGTTGCCTTCGCCGAGGTCAAGCTCAGCGATACGCGCGAGGCGGCGCTCAAGGAATTCAACGCGGCTGCACGCCGCATTCCCGAAGTCGAGGAGTGCCACATGATCGCGAGCAGCTTTGACTATCTGCTGAAGGTGCGCACGGCCAATATCAACCGCTACCGGGTCGTGCTGGGCGAACGCATATCGAGCCTGCCGCACGTCGCGAGCACCTCGACCTTCGTCGCGATGGAGACGGTGAAGGACAGCTGGAGCTGATCCTTATTCGGCCTCGGTGCTGAGGCCGAGCTCGGGGATGCCAATCGAGCGGCGGCCGCCAAAATCGGAGCGGACGACGACGGCTCCCTGCCGCTCCATATATTCGACCAGCCGGCGCACACGCCCCGGCGAGCGCGTGCCATAGGCGCGGCCGAGCGCGTCATCGTCGGGGCAGGGAAGCCCTTCGGCTGCGGCGCGCGCCATCAGCACGAAGGGGGCAAGCATGTCGTCGGGCAGCCGCGCAGCGGCGCCCAATATCTCCTGCCAGCGGGGCTCGGCAGGGTCGAAGATGCCGCCCTTGGCGAGCGCGAAGCGGCGGCGGAAGGCCGCAAGGTCGAGCGGTACACGCGCGAGCCGCTGCATCCGGCAGCGCACCGAGAAATCCTGGTAGAGAAAGCTCTCAGGATGATAGGCGCAATCAGGGTCGGCGAGCATATCGCGCAGGGCTGCCGCGACAGCGTCTTCGATATCGGCGGCGGCCGCTTCGGGGATGACGGAGGCCGGCGTTGGAGCGGAGAGGGTGCTATCGTCGCCCTCGCTGATCCGGCGGAGGAGTTCGTCGGCGGCTACGGGGGGAGGTGCCGGCGGAGGCACCGGCGGCGGCGAGGTTTCCATCGCGGCAAACAGCATCGATCGCATGTCATTGGGCTCCGCCTCAGGAAGCGGTAAAAGCCCATGCGTTCCGCCGCGCGAATGCGTTTGGGTTGCGCCGATGCGCACCGACACCGGACGACGCGAGATGGCGGGGCCAAGCCCGAGGAAGCAGCCGCGTTCAAGGTCGCGGATCTGCTCCGCCTGCCGCCGCTCCATGCCGAGCAGATCGGCCGCGCGCGCCATGTCGATGTCAAGAAAGGTGCGGCCCATCAGAAAATTGCTCGCCTCGGCTGCGACATTCTTGGCAAGCTTGGCCAGGCGCTGGGTTGCAATTGCCCCGGCGAGGCCCCGCTTGCGACCGCGGCACATCAGGTTGGTCATCGCTGCAAGACTCGCGCGCCGTACCGCGTCGGACACATCGCCCGACGCGCTCGGCGCGAACATCTGCGCTTCGTCGACCACGATCAGCGCTGGAAACCAGTGCTCGCGAGGCGCGTCGAACAGCGCGTTCAGGAAAGCCGCAGCGCAGCTCATCTGCGCCTCGATGTCGAGTGCATCGAGGCTAAGGATGATCGACGCGCGATGTTCGCGGATGCGCGCCCCCATCGTTGCGATCTCGCGCTCATTATAATCGCCGGCATTGACCACGACGTGATTGTAAGCATCCGAAAGCGTGACAAAATCGCCTTCGGGGTCGATCACCACCTGCTGGACAAGCCCTGCGCTTTCCTCCAGCAGCCGGCGTAACAGGTGCGACTTTCCGGATCCCGAATTGCCCTGGACAAGCAGGCGCGTCGCAAGCAATTCCTGCACATTGACGTGCACCGGCCGCCCGGCGCCATCGGTTCCGATTTCGATGCTGCTGTTCACGCCGCCGCCCTACCGGCGCGCCCGCGGCTTGACAACCGACGGGTGGCGGCCTTCGGTTCGGATCGCTCCGCAAACGCGAGGACGACGAAGGCGATGGATTTTGACGACCAGCTCAGGCGCTATTTCGGGACAAGGGACCTCGCCGCCATCCATCCCGAAGCCCTCACCGCCGGGACCGAGCGGATGCGGGTGGACCTTGGTCTCGAGACAAACAGCGGCCGCCGCTTTGCGCTCTGGTCGCTGCTCTACATGCTCGGCGCCGCGCCGGATCTCGACATCGCATTCAAGGATGCGAGTGAACGCGATGCGGCGCGCGCGTTCATGGACATGATCGACCGCAGCGGGGAGGGGTAGGGCCTTGGCTCGCAGGGACAGCTGCGCGCCATGATCAGCGCGCGGCGCGCTAACCGGCTGGCGCGGCCGCGCTGCGGGCCCTGCTGGCTTGCCTGGCGCCGCGCACCGCTTCACCAACGAGGATCAACGTGGGCGCGCCGGCTGCAAGCGAGCGGACGGCGAGACCGAGGAGGTCGAGCCGGGTCACGACCTGCTGTTCGTTGGGGCAGCTGACGTTGCACGCGGCGATCACGGGCGTCGAGTGAGGCAAGCCTGCTGCGATCAGCTGCCGGGCGATTTCGGGCGCGGCATCGCGTCCCATGTAGAAAGCCAAGGTTGAGCTGTCAGCTGCGAGCGCATCCCAATCGAGGCCCAGTGCCGCGCCGCGGCGGCTGTGCGCGGTTACAAAGCGCACGCCTGGTGCAACCCCTCGCAGCGATAGCGATACCCCCGCCGACGCGGCCGCGGCGCTCGCAGCGGTGATGCCTGGACAAATGCGGACGCTGTGCCCCGCCGCGCTGAGCGCGCCGATCTCTTCGGCCGCGCGTCCGAAGATTGACGGATCGCCGCCTTTCAGCCGGACAACGCGCCGTCCTGCGCCCGCTGCAGCCACGAGCAGCGCGTCGATCGACTGCTGGTCCTTCGAGTGGCGCCCTGATCTTTTGCCAACACTCACTCGCTCGGCGTGCGGCGGAATCAAGGCGAGCACATCGGGGCTCACGAGCGCATCGTAGAAGACGATGTCGGCCGCTCCAATCAGCCGGACCGCCTTCATCGTCAGCAATTCGGGGTCGCCAGGGCCCGCGCCGACGAGCCATACCATGGCTGGAGCGAAATCATCATGCAGCATGGCTCTTCTCCTCGGCAATGATGCGCGCGAGCGCGGGACGGCACGAGCCGCAGTTGGTGCCGGCGCGCAGCGCCGCCCCGATTGCCGCGACGTCGGTGAGGCTTTGATCGCGGATCGCGGCGACGATTGTCGTCATCCCGACATCGAAGCAGACGCAGACGACCGGGCCCCGGTCAGCCTGCGCACCCGGCGCGCGCCCGGCGAGCAGCGTGGGCGCGACGGTGGGGGCGGCGAGCTGCGCGATCAGCCAGTCGCGTGGCGGGAGCTCGCCGCTCTGCGTGACGAACAAGGCGCCAGCAAGGCGCCCGTTCGCCACGATCGCGATGCGCCGCGTTCCGCGCGCAGCGTCCTGCGCCTCGATCCGTTCGCCGCGCGGCAGCAGCGCCTCGATACGCTGGAGGGCCTCATCGCCTGCGAGCTCCCAAAGGACCCCGGCGGGAACCGCCACACGCGTCGCCCAGAGACACGCCGGTCGATCAGCAAGCTCCTCGGCAAGGAGCAGAAAGCCGCACCATAACGGCTCGACCAGGGCGATGGACGCCGGCGTGCGCTTGAATCCCGGCTGGCCCGAGACCGGATCGACGAGCGGGCGGGGCAGCAGCCCGGTTCGTCCGCCGCTCGCGGTGCGATCGGTCCAGTGGATCGGTACGAAGAGTTCGCCGGCGCGCTGGCCTTCGCAATAGGCGACGCGGTAGAGGCTCTCACCCTGCGGGGTGTCGACCCGCGCCAGCGCCCCGTTGCTAAGCCCGTGCCGAGCTCCATCGGACGGGTGCATCTCGACCAGCGGCTCTTCGCGGTGGCGGGCCAGTTTTGGAGCGAGCCCCGTGCGCGTCATGCTGTGCCACTGGTCGCGGTAGCGCCCCGTGTTGAGCGTGAGCGGCCATTTGGCGAGGGGATCCGCAAGCGGCTTTTGCGCGACCGAAATGAGCCGCGCGCGGCCATCTTCGGTCGAAAAGCGTCCGTCTGCAAAGGGGCGGTCGCCGCCCCAGCGGAAAGGAAGCATCGCGTCATAGGCGGCGTTTCCGCCCTGCGCGGCGCCGGGCAGCGCAAAACGGCGCGCGCCCTCATTCTCATAGGTCGAAAGACGGCAATGCTCGCGCCAGATGTCGGCGGGCCGGTCGTAGGCGAAGGCGGTCTTCCAACCCATGCGCCGCGCGACTTCCTTGACGATCCACCAGTCGGGCCGCGCCTCGCCGGGGAGAGGAAAGAGCGCGCGCTGGCGGCTGATCGTGCGGTCCGAGTTGGTCACGGTTCCGTCTTTCTCACCCCACGCGGCGGCAGGAAGGCGGACGTGCGCAAAGGCGGTGGTGTCCGTCTTCTCGACTACATCGCTGACGACGACGAAGGGGCAGCCTCCGAGCGCTTCGCGCACGCGGTTGGCATCGGGCATCGAGACGGCGGGGTTGGTCGCCATGACCCAGAGCGCCTTGATCCGGCCCTCGCCAACTGCACGGAACATGTCGACGGCCTTGAGGCCCGGCTTCTCGGCCATGGTCGGCGCCGCCCAGAAGCGCTGGACGCTGGCACGGCTTTCTGCTGCGAAATCCCGGTGCGCAGCGAGCGTCGAGGCGAGCCCGCCGACCTCGCGCCCGCCCATCGCGTTTGGCTGGCCGGTGATCGAGAAAGGGGCGGCGCCAGGCTTGCCGATCCGGCCCGTCGCGAGGTGGAGGTTTGTGATCGCATTGACCTGGTCGGTGCCCGCGGTCGATTGGTTGATCCCCTGGCTGAACAGCGTGACGGTGCGCGGCGTCGCGGCAAAAAGCTCATAGAAATGCCTGAGATCGGCGGCGGCGACGTCGCAGATGCGCGCCGCCGACCACAGGTCATTTCCCTCTCCAAGCCGGTCCCAAAAGTCCGCCGGTACCGCAACATGCGCGCCGAGATAGGCCTCGTCGACGATGCCCGTCTCCCGGCAATATTGGAGAAGTCCGTTCATCAAGGCGACATCGCTGCCGGGACGGATCGCGAGGTGGAGGTCGGCTTCTTCGGCGGTTTCGGTGCGGCGCGGGTCGATGACGACAAGCTTCGCGCCCGCCTCGCAGCGTGCACGGATGCGCTGGTAGACGATCGGGTGACACCAGGCGGTGTTCGATCCCACCAGGACGAACAGATCGGCTGCATCCAGATCTTCGTAGGTCGCCGGGACGACGTCCTCCCCGAAGGCACGCATGTGGCCCGCGACCGCGCTCGACATGCACAGGCGCGAGTTGGTGTCGATGTTTGCGCTGCCGATGAAACCCTTCATCAGCTTGTTCGCGACATAATAATCCTCGGTCAGAAGCTGACCCGAGACGTAGAAAGCGACGCTGCCCGGCCCGTGGCGAGCAATGGTTTCCTTGAAGCGCCTGGCAACAAGATCGAGCGCCTTGTCCCAGCTCACACGGCGGCCTGCGATCATCGGATAAAGGAGGCGGCCTTGAAGCCCGACCGTTTCCCCCAGATGCGTGCCCTTGGAGCAGAGGCGCCCGCGGTTCGCAGGATGGTCGGGATCGCCGAGGATTTCGACGCTGCGCGCGCCGGTGACCGCCGCGCGGATGCCGCAGCCGACACCGCAATAGGCGCAGGTGGTGCGGATCGCCTTTGCCATCAAGCAGCCGCCCTCAGCGTGCTCGCGCGGCAAAGGAGGACGCGGCCGCCATCGATCTTGACGGGGACGGTCGGTGTGCACCCCTTGTCCTCGCCCAGCGCTTCTCCCGTCGCGAGGCTGATCCGCCAGTTGTGGAGCGGGCAGGCAACCGCCCCGCCGTGGACGATGCCCTGGCTGAGGCGCCCGTGCTTGTGCGGGCAGCGGTCGCGAAGCGCGAATATCTTGCCCTCCGCAGTGCGGAAGAGCGCGATATCATCGCCGCCTTCGACCTTTACGGTGCGGCTGCCGCGCACGGGGATCTGATCGACCCAGCCGATATCGAGCCATTCTGCGGTGGTCATGCCAATTCCTCCTGCGGTGTGAAGCGCGCCATCGGCGCATGATGTTCGGCCTCGGCGCCCTCAGCACGCTGCGCCCAGGGGTCGTCCTGCGAAAAGCTTTGCGAGACGAGGAAGCGGGCGCGCAGCGCTTCACGGCCGGCGTCGTCCTCGACAAGGCGCGCCTTGACATAATCAAGCCCGACACGCTCGATCCACGGCGCGGTGCGCTCGAGATAACGGGCTTCCTCGCGGTAGAGCTGGATGAAGGCGGCACAATAATCCATCGCTTCCTGTTCGCTCGCAACCTTGCACAGCAGGTCGGTCGCGCGCACATGGATGCCGCCGTTGCCGCCGACATGGAGCTCGTAGCCGCTGTCGACGCAGACAATCCCAAAATCCTTGATCGTCGCCTCGGCGCAGTTGCGGGGACAGCCCGAGACCGCGATCTTGAACTTGTGGGGCATCCAGCTGCCCCAGCTCATCCGCTCGATCTTGACGCCGAGCCCGGTTGAATCCTGTGTTCCAAAGCGGCACCATTCGGATCCTACACAGGTCTTCACCGTCCGCAGCGCCTTGCCATAGGCATGGCCCGAGACCATTCCGGCGGCATTGAGATCCGCCCAAACCGCGGGCAGATCCTCTTTCTTGATCCCGAAAATGTCGAGCCGTTGGCCGCCAGTCACCTTGACCATCGGGGCGCTGAATTTCTCGACCACATCGGCGATTGCGCGCAGCTCGGCGGGGCTCGTGATCCCGCCCCACATGCGCGGGACAACCGAGTAGGTGCCGTCCTTCTGGATATTGGCATGGAGGCGTTCGTTGACGAAGCGGCTCTGCTGGTCGTCCTGATACGCGCCGGGGAGCGCGCAGAGCAGATAATAGTTGAGTGCGGGACGGCAGGAGGCGCAGCCGTCGGGCGTCGCCCAGTGCAGCTTTTGCATGACCTCGGGGATCGAGCGCATGCCTTGCGCGATGATCTCGCGGCGGACATCGTCGTGGCCGAAGCTTGTGCATTTGCACAATGTTTTCGGGCCCGAGCGGACCTCATCGCCCAAGGTCAGCGCGAGCAGGGTTTCGACCAAACCGGTGCACGATCCGCAGCTTGCCGATGCCTTGCAACTGCTCCGCACCGCGTCGAGGCTATGTGCTCCCTTGGCAATGGACGAAACCACCTGACCCTTTGTCACGCCGTTGCAGCCGCAAATTTCCGCGTCATCGGAAAGCGCCGCAACGGCCGCCTTAGGGTCCGCCCGCCCACCTCCGAAGGCGAAGGCCTGGCCGAAGATCAATATGTCGCGAAGCGCCGAGACATCTTCCTGGGTCTTGAGAAGGTCGAAATACCAGTTCCCGTCGGCGGTGTCGCCGTAAAGCACGGCGCCCACGACGCGATCGTCGCGAAGGACCACGCGCTTGTAGATCCCGCGGCTGGCATCGCGCAGGACGATATCCTCGCAATCGTCGCCGCCTGAGAAATCGCCCGCTGAAAAGACGTCGATCCCCGAAACTTTCAGCTTGGTCGACGTCACCGAGCCGCGATAGCCTGTGGGCTTGTCGACAAGGCCGTCGGCAAGGCTCCGGCACATGTCCCAGAGCGGCGCAACGAGGCCGTAGACCTGACCGTCATGTTCGACGCATTCGCCCACCGCCAGAACCGCTGGATCGCTTGTCACCATATGGTCGTCAACCTGAATGCCGCGTCCCACGGCAAGGCCTGCGTCACGGGCGAGCTGGGTCGAAGGGCGGATGCCGACGGCCATCACGACGAGGTCGGCCGGGATCAGCGTTCCGTCCTTGAGCTTCACGCCTTCGACCTTCATCTCCCCGACGATCTCGGCGGTGTCGGCCCCGGTCAGGATCGTCTGGCCGCGCGCCTCCAGGGCCTGCTTGAGGAGCCACCCTGCCGCCTCGTCAAGCTGCCGCTCCATCAGCGTGGGCATCAGGTGAAGGACGGTGACCTTCATGCCCCGCAACGAGAGCCCGTGCGCCGCTTCGAGTCCAAGCAGCCCGCCCCCGATGACCACCGCCGCGCCGCCGCCCCTGTTCTTGCCGGCGTCGGCGGCTGCGAGCATTGCGTTGACATCGTCCATGTCGCGGAAGGCGATGACGCCGGGAAGATCCTTGCCTGGCACCGGAATGATGAAGGGGTTCGAGCCGGTCGCGATGAGCAGCCTGTCGTATCGTTCCACAAGCCCGCTGCGCGTCGTCACCGTCTTCGCCGAACGGTCGATCGCGACCACCGGATCGCCTGTAACGAGCGCGATGCCGTTCGACGCATACCAGTCGGCGTCGTTGATGATGATGTCGCCGAACTCCTTCTCCCCTGCGAGGACCGGGGAGAGCATGATGCGGTTATAATTGACCCGCGGCTCCGCGCCGAAAATCGTGATACGGAAGCGGGAAGGGTCGCGGGCGAGCAGCTCCTCGACCGCACGGCATCCCGCCATGCCGTTGCCGATCACCACGAGATGATCGCGCGTGTCGCTCTCGGCCGTGATTGGGCGATATTTCATCAGATTATCCAGTCCAGTTGGAGCCAAAATTTGTTCGTATCGGTGGCAAAGCCATCGGCGCGGTACCGTGCGAAGCGAAGCGAAGCGGTGGATCTGCCGAGCATCGCGCTCGCGAGCAGGTCTATCTCCTCGCCGTAGGAACGGTTCATCCGATCGCTGCGATAGTCGTGATAGATCGCCTGGAGCGTGACGGCCTTGAGGGGACCGATCGCTTCCCAGTTCCAGCCCGCGCTCGCGTAGAGGTCGCGCACACCATCGGGCGGCGTCACCAGAAATTTGTCCGCCCACCCCTGGAATTTGAAACCCGTTGCAAGCGGGGTCTGGAAACTGGTGAGCGCGGCGCCATCACCCGCGCCCATCACTTCATATCCGGCGCCCATCCGCGGCCCACCAAGGTCGACGCCGACGTCGATCAGATAATAATCAGCCGCGTATCGATTGGGATTTCGGTGCCAGTCCGACTGGCGCGCATAGGAAAATTGATAGGCGATTTTCGCCCGCCCAAGCTTTTGCCTTCCCTCGAGCCGGGCGCCATAGCTCTGGCTCGATAGTCGGAAATCCTGCACCGCCGGCTCGTCCTGATCCACAAGATAAGCAAAAGCAGTGAGCTTTCCGAGCGGCGTCGCGGCGCCAAGCGTGCCAAAGAGATTGTCGCCCGACACCGCCTGTTGCCGCGCACCGACGCCGTCGATGCCCCAGATCGTGCGGACGCTCCACGCATAGGCGATATGCGCCGTCACGCCTTGCACCGGCTCGATGTCGGCGCGCACGGCGTCAAAGCTCTGGCCGCTTTGGCGAAAGCCGACCGAACCGACGAAACGCTCATCATCGAATGCGAGCCTCTGGCGCCCTGCCGTGATTGCAAAGCGCTGCGCTGCATAGCGAAGCTGCGCGCGGCTAAGGGCGATGTTTTCAGGATCGGCAATCAGCGGGGACGCAGCGCTCTCCCCCAGGCCGCTGAAATAATCATCGATGATCGCGAGAATGGCCTGGCCCTCGATCAGCGCCGACCAGCGATCCGCGCTTGCCGCGGCCCCGGCCCGGACGCGCAGCGTCAGCGCGTCGGCTCCGCCGGAGAGACCCTGTTGATCGACGCTTTCATAGCGCAGACGAGTCTCGCCGAGCGGGGAAAGCTCGATGTCCTGTGCGCAGAGCGTGGCCGGCATCAGCGCCGGAAGAAGAAGGAGCGCGCGCGCCATGTCAGATCCGCACGCCCTCGGCCGCACTCCAGGTGGTGCGCCACTGCCTCTTGACGAACATCAGCGCGGCGAGGGCCCCCAAAGCGAGCCCCGCAAAGATGTAGAAACCAGGCGCAAAGCTGCCTGTCCATTGCTTGGCGAAACCGAGCGAGGAGGCAAGGTAGAAGCCGCCGACGCCTCCCGCCATGCCGACAAGCCCGGTCATCACGCCAATTTCCTCGGAAAAGCGCTGGGGAACGAGCTGGAAGACCGCGCCATTACCGGTGCCAAGTGCAAGCATCGCGATAACGAACAGTGCGAGCGCGGCGGGGAGGCTTTCCCCTTGGGGCACGCCCGCGAGCGCGAGCGCTGCCACCACATAGACAATCATGAGCGCACGCACGCCGCCGATCCGGTCGGCCAGCGCGCCGCCCAAGGGCCGCACGAGCGATCCTGCAAAGACGCAGCCCGCAGTGCAATAGCCCGCAATCACCGGGGTCAGGTGGAACTGGTCGGTAAAATAGATGGTCAGGGAGGCGGCGAGCCCGACGAATCCCCCGAACGTCACCGAATAAAAGCCCATCAGCCACCAGGCGTCGGCGGTCTTGAGCGGCTCGAAATAGTCGATCAGCTTCTTGGGCGCGGGGGTATTGGGTGCGTCCTTTGCCAGGAAGAGATAGGCGATGAAGACGATCGTGAGCGGGATGCAGGCAAGGCCGAGAACGGAATTCCAGCCGAACAGCGTTGCAAGACCGGGCGCAAAAAGCGCGGCGAGCACGGTTCCTGAATTGCCCATGCCGGCAAGCCCCATCGCTTTGCCCTGATGCTCGGGCGGGTACCATCGGCTTGCAAGAGGTAGCGCGATCGCAAAGCTCGCCCCTGCGAAGCCCAGGACAACGCCGAGCGCGAGCGTTCCTGCAAAGCTCGATACGCCCGTCAACCACGCGGCCATGAGCCCGGCGATGACGATTAGCTGGCTGATTGCGCCCGAGAGCTTGGGGCCGATGCGATCGACGAGCAGGCCGTTGCTGACGCGCAAAATCGCGCCCGCGAGCGTCGGGACGGCGACCATCAGCCCCTTTTGGGCTGGTGTAAGCCCCAGGTCCTCGGAGATTGCAGGCGCAAGCGGCCCGAGGATGACCCACACCATGAAGGCGAGGTCAAAATAGAGAAAGGCCGCGACCAATGTCGGCCAATGCCCGCTCGACCAGAAGCTCGATTCTTCCTTCGTCATCGTCCGTCCCTTTTGCGACGGGCAATAAAAAAGCCGCCAGGACGGCGGCCACATGCGGGCGCATCCTGACGGCTTCATTGCCTCTTGGAGTGCGGGAAAAGGCTCCCCGCCTGCCGCGCGGGCCAGCCCCCTCGTTGGAGCGGCGCCGCTGTGATCTCGGCCCGGCAGCCTTGCCGGGTGCCGTCAAATTGCCTGATTCGCCTTGCGCGCGCAAGCGGATATTTTGCAGTGCAACATTTTTGCTTCACGCCGCCCGGCAAAGCGCTCGGCCGCTAGGGAAGACCGGCAAGATATCCTGCAATATCCTCAGGGTCGAAGGCGCGGCGATCGAAGAAGCGATCGGCGCCGAGGAGCAGGCGGCCTTGCGTCGAGCCGGCGCCGATCGGGGCGTCGAGGCCGCCTTCGAGCTTTGAACTGGCGCCTGGCAGCGGCGCGCCCGAGCCCGCGAGTGCTGTCCGGTAGATGTCGGGACGAAAGACCTCTGCCGCGGTCGCGGCGTCGGCGGGCGAGAAGGCGACATTGTCCCAGCGCACCATTTGCGAATAGAGCCACGCCGCCTGGCTGCGCCAGGGGAAATTCGCAGCCTCGCGATATTGGAACATGAAATCGGGGTAGGCGACCGGCGCGCCGCCAGGAACGACGCGGATGCGGTCGGTGATGGCTCGTTCGATGGCGTCGGGCGGGGCGTCGAGATAGGCGGGGCGCGCGAGGATGGCGGCACTCTCGGCCGCGCTCGCTGGTTCGACGAAATGCGCGGCCGCCGCGTGGAGCGCGCGCAGCAGCGCCTCGACCGCATCGCGGCGCGCTTCGATCACGTCGCTGCGGACGGCGAGTACTTTTTCGACCCCGCGGCGCCAGATCTGCGCCGTTGCAAGCGCGATATGCCCGACGCCGCGATCGACCGCGATGGCGTTCCACGGCTCCCCGACGCAAATGCCGTCGACCTCGCCTGCAGCGAGCGCATCGGCGGCAAAGGGAGGGCTGGTCACGGCGATTTCGACGTCGTCGTCGGGCCGGATGCCGACCCCGGCAAGCCAGTAGCGAAGCATATAATTATGGCTCGAATAGCGATGGACGACGCCGAAGCGCAAAGGACGGCCCGCCGCCTTGCGGGCCGCTGCCGCCTCGCGCAGGGCCGCGCCGAGCGCTTCGGGATCGCCGAGACCATCGCCGAGCCCGACCTCCGCGGCAAGCGCGGTCGAAAAGGTCACCGCATTGCCGTTCAAGCCAAGCACGAAGGGGACCGCAAGCGGGACCGCGGGCCGGTCGCGGCCGAGCGCGGTGGCGATCGCAAGCGGCGCTATCATGTGCGCAGCGTCGGTATGGCCGTAGAGCAATCGGTCGCGAACCGTCGCCCAGGTCATGTCACGAATGAACTCGATCTCGACGCCTTCGCGCGCGGCAAAGCCCAGTTCATGGGCGAGGATCGGCAGCGCGGCGTCGACCAGCGGCAGAAAGCCGATGCGGAAGCGTTCGGCGCTCACTCCATATCTCCCAAAAGCGCGTCGCTGGTCACGATCGCCTCGGCGATTTCCGCGATCCGGCGGTTGGTCCGCATCGCCTGTCCGCGCAGCAGTGCATAGGCGGCAGGTTCGTCGATTCCCCGCCGTTTCATCAGAATTGCCTTGGCCCGGTCGATTGTCCCGCGCTCGGCGAGGGCGTTCTTCGCTTCGTCGAGCTCTCGCTGGAGCCGTGAAAAGGCCTGAAAGCGCCGCACCGCGAGATCGACGACCGGTTTGATCCGCTGTTTCGAGAGCCCATCCACGACATAGGCCGAGACGCCGGCGTCGATTGCGGCGCCTGTCGCTTCGGCATCGCTCTGATCGACGAACATTGCGATCGGGCGCGCGAGCGCACGTGACATGGCGAAGAAATCCTCAAGAAGATCCCGGCTCGGGTTTTCGAGGTTGATCAGGACGACTTCGGGGCGCGCGGCTTCGACCTGCGCGACGATCGGCCCCTCGGGGTCGATGAGAATGAGATCATCGAGGCCTGCTTCGCGCAGGCCGTCCGAAATGATCGCAGCGCGCGTTGTGCTGGTGTCGATGATCGCGATCCGCATGCCCCGCGCCATACGTTGCGCCGGCAGGCTTCGCCAGCCCCTTGCAGCGGAACCCAAAGAAGGGGCGATTTGCGGTCGATCTTGGGATAGAGGAGCGCCAGCGGGCAATCGGTCCGCATTCGATGCGAGGTGCAGGTGGAAGAGGGCAAACCCCGAAAGCTTGAGCGCGACTCGATCGCGCTGCCCGTGCAGCGCGTCGGCCTCAGCGAGCCCGGTGACGCGGCGCTGAACCGGGTGGTGCCGATCGAGGCGCCGGTGTCGATCGAGGTTTCGGGGATTGGATATGCCGTCATGATGGCGACACCGACCGATCTTCCGGATTTCGGGCTCGGCTTTGCCATGAGCGAGGGGCTCGTCGATGGCCCCGATCAGGTGGAAGGCATCGACGTGCATGCCATCGAGGGCGGGTGGGCGCTGCGTATTTGGCTGCCGCGCGAGCGTAGCGCGCGAGCGCTTGAGCGGGCGCGAAGGCGAGTGAGCGAGAGCAGCTGCGGCCTTTGCGGCATTGAAAATATTGAGGAGGTTCTGCGCCCGCTGCCGCCGGTCACGGCGCGCGTCGCGGTTGGCCGCGAAGCGCTCGCTGCCGCTCTGACAGCGCTTGGCGAGCATCAGCCGCTCGCCCGTGCGACGGGGGCGGTGCACGCGGCCGCCTTCTGCACGCCGGACGGTGCGATCCAGCTCGCGCGCGAGGACGTCGGGCGGCATAATGCGCTCGACAAGCTGATCGGGGCCCTTGCGCGCGCGGCTATCTCCCCCGCGAACGGCTTCATTCTACTCTCGGCGCGCTGCAGCTATGAGCTTGTCGAAAAGACGGTCCGCGCCGGCTGTCCGATGCTTGTCACCATCTCGGCGCCCACGAGTCTCGCAGCCGAGCGTGCAGCCGCTGCCGGGCTGACGCTGGTGACGCTCGCCCGGCCTGATTCGGCCCTGTTGGTAAGCGGGACGCTCGCCGGAGACTAAGTGCCCGGTATCTGGCTGAAAAAGGGGCTGAGCTAGGTCGCGGCGATGACCCGAACAGGGATCGACTTGGCGGCCGGCGTGCCGCTCACCGGGTCACAATGATCGAGCGGGAGGAGCGGATTGAGTTCAGGATAATAGCCCGCCACCGCGCCGCGCGACATCGGGTAGTCGATGACCGTCAAGCCTTCGACCCGCCGCACAATCGCGTCGTCACTGATCGTCTCGAGCGCAACGCGGGCGCCCGCCGCAAGCCCGCGGGCTTCCCGATCCGCCGCATTCATGAACAATATCATCCGGTCGCCCTTCACGCCCCGGTAGCGGTCGTTGTAGCTGTAGATGGTGGTGTTGAACTGATCGTGCGAGCGGACGGTTGCAAGCCGCAACATGGCCGGGTCTGCGATCTTGGCGTCGACCTCCAAGCCCGGAAGGACCATGAAATTTGCCTTTCCATTGGGGGTTGTCCACACCCGGCGTCGCGGTGGGATATCAAGGTGGAAGCCGCGCGGCACCTCGATCCGCTGCGCAAAGCCCTCATAGATCGCGGGATAGATCATTGCGATCTTGTCGCGAATGCGGCCATAATCGTCGATGTAGTCTTGCCAGTCGACCTTGCTTTCAGGAAGCGTTGCCATTGCCATTCGGCAGACGATCTCGACCTCGGGGAGCAGGTGCGGACTCGCAGGTTCGAGCACACCGCGCGAGGCGCTGACGTTCGACATCGAATCCTCGATCGTCACGAACTGCTCGCCCGCGGCGGTTTCGATGCGCTCGGAGCGCGCGATAACCGGGAGGATCAGCGCCTCCCTGCCGTGGACGAGATGGCCGCGGTTTAGCTTGGTCGCGATTCCGACGGTCAGGTCAAGCTTACGCATTGCGCCATAGGCGCGCTCGGTATCGGGGACGGCACGGACGAAATTGCCCCCGAGCCCGATGAACACTTTCGCGGTCCCCGCAAGCATCGCCTCGACGGCATCGATCGTGTGGTGGCCGTGCGCACGCGGCGGCTCGAAGCCGAAGATATCGCGCACCCGGTCGAGATAGGCCCCGCTCGGCTTTTCGTCGATACCGACCGTGCGATCGCCCTGAACGTTCGAGTGCCCTCGGATCGGGGAGATGCCCGCACCGGGGCGCCCGAAATTGCCCTTGAGCAGGAGGATATTTGCAACCTGCTGCACCAGCCGCGACCCGAGTTGATGCTGGGTCAGTCCCATTCCGTAGCAGATGATGGTGGCGCTTGAGCGCATGTAGATTTCGGCGCAGCGGCGGATCTGCTCTTCCGAAATTCCTGACACGGCGACAATCTCGGCCCAATTCTGTGCCTCGATATCCTGCTTCAGCTCCGCAAAGCCTTCGGTGTGATCGCGCAGGAAATCATGGTCGAATACGGTCTCACCCGCCGCCTCGCGCTCGAACATGACCTTCATCATGCCCTTGAGGAGCGCGAGGTCGCCGCCGACGCGGATATGAACAAACTCGCTCGCAATCTGCGTCGACCCGAAGGTCGCCATTTGCACCGCGTCCTGCGGTTCGGTGAAGCGGATCAGCGCGCGTTCGGGCATTGGATTCACCGCGACGATCGGAACGCCGCGCTTGCGCGCCTCGACAAGCAGGCTCATCATCCGGGGCGCGTTGGTGCCGGGGTTCTGCCCCATGATGAAGATCGCCTCGGCGTGTTCGAAATCCTCGAGTATCACCGTGCCCTTGCCGACGCCGATCGCAGGTGGCAGCCCACGGCTCGTGGGTTCGTGGCACATGTTCGAGCAATCGGGGAAATTGTTGGTGCCATATTCGCGCACGAAGATCGAATAAAGGAAGGCTGCCTCGTTCGGCGTACGCCCCGAGGTGTAGAATTCTGCCTGGTTCGGGTCGGAGAGCCCCCGCAGATGGCGGCCGATCGTCGCAAAGGCTTCATCCCAGCTCACCGGCAGATAATGGTCGCTCTTGGCGTCGTAGCGCATCGGTTCGGTCAGGCGGCCCTGCATTTCGAGCCAATAATCGGACTGCGCCATCAACTCGCTGACTGTGTGCCGCGCGAAGAAATCGCGCGTCACGCGAAACTTCGTCGCCTCATGTGCGAGCGCCTTGGCGCCATTTTCGCAGAATTCGAGCTTTTTGGTGCAGTCGGCGTCGGGAAAGGCGCAGCTTGGACATTTGAAACCGCCCGGCTGATTCATCGCCATCAGGGCGCGCGAGCCTTTGGTGACGACGCTTTGTTCGAGGAGCACCTTCGCGGTTGCGGCGGCAGCGCCCCAGCCGCCTGCGGGCCGTGTGTAGTTTCGGTATTTCAGCTTGCCGTCGGCCATCGTCCGCGCTCCTGTCGAGGCCGTCTCGCGCGGTCTCTACAACCGCGTCTATCGCCAATGAGGGGGGCGCTCAAGCGCGCAGCCTAGTCCCTCTCGTGGTTCCGCGCGGATTTGCGCGCGCGGCCGAGCGCTGTGATGATCCCGTGCATCATCCGGATATCATTATGCGACCAGCCCGTTTTCGTAAGCGCCGTACGCAGCGTGCGCAGCGTCGCCGTGGTCCGCTCAGGCGGGAAGAAATAGCCAGCAGCATCGAGGTCGCGGACAAGATGGTCGATAAGATCTTCAAGCTCGCCGTGCGGGGCCGGGGGATCGAGCGCTGCCTCGGGAGGGCTCGCGAGGGCCTGGCCTTTTGACCATTCATAGGCGAGCAGAATGACTGCCTGCGCGAGATTGAGCGAACCAAATTCCGGATTGATCGGTACGGTGACGATCTCGTGTGCGAGGGCGACGTCATCGCTTTCCAGACCCGAGCGTTCCGGTCCGAAAACAAAGGCCGACCGACTGGCGCGCGCATGAACCTGCCGGGCTGCCGCCTCAGGGGGAAGAACCGGCTTGGTGACCCCGCGCTTGCGCACCGTGGTCGCATAGATGTGGCCGCAATCGGCGACCGCCTCGGCGAGGCTCGCGAACAGCCTGGCGTCGGCGAGCACGCGGTCCGCTCCCGAGGCGGCGGGCCCCGCGTGGGGATTGGGCCAGCCATCGCGCGGCGCGACGAGGCGCAAGTCAGTCAGCCCGAAATTGAGCATCGCGCGCGCCGCCTTGCCGATATTTTCACCGAGCTGCGGACGGACGAGGACGATGACGGGGGGAGGGGCCTTGCTCACGAGCCGTTCTTGTGCGCCGCTTCGTTGATCGTTGCGGCGAACTCTTCAAAGTCCTTGGCCTCGGTGAAGTCGCGGTAGACGCTGGCGAAGCGGATGTAGGCGACGTTGTCGAAGCCCTTGAGCGCCTCCATCACCATCGCGCCTATCTGCGCCGCCTGCACCTCATTCTCGCCCGAGGTTTCGAGCTGGCGCTGGATGCCTGAGACGAGCCGTTCGATGCGTGCCCCATCGATCGGGCGTTTGCGGCATGCGATCTGGACACTGCGCATCAGCTTTTCGCGGTCGAAAGGTTCGCGGGTGCCCCCGGCCTTGAGCACTGCAACTTCACGCAATTGGATACGCTCGAATGTCGTGAAACGCGCGCCGCAATCCTCGCATTGGCGGCGGCGGCGGATCGCGGCGCCGTCCTCGGTCGGACGGCTGTCCTTCACCTGACTATCTTCATGGCCGCAATAGGGACAGCGCATGGATTAGCGCTTCACCCTGCCAAAGAGGGCGATTGCGGCCCCGGCGAAAAGGCCGACCGGCCAGCTCACGGCCGGAAGTAACCCACCCGCGATTGCCCCGATGACGGCGCCGGTCAGCACGGGGCGCGTCGAGGGATGGTCGGCTCCCTGCCTGCCCATCGCCTTGACCTCTTCGAGCGTTCGCTCGGCGAGCGTGGGTTCCTCGGGATGCTGCCGTGCCACCGGTTCAGTCCTGATAGATGGGGAAGCGCTCGCAGAGCGAGCGGACACGCCCGCGAACATTGGCCTCGACATCGGCGTCGCCATGCTCGCCCTTGTCGCGCAGGGCTTCGAGCACGTCGGCGACCATGTCGCCGATTTCCTCAAACTCCGCGATACCGAAACCGCGCGTCGTACCGGCAGGCGAGCCGACGCGGATGCCGCTGGTCTTGATCGGCGGCAGCGGGTCGAAAGGAATGCCGTTCTTGTTGCAGGTGATCGCGCTGCGCTCGAGCGCCTCGTCGGCGTCGCGGCCCGTGACGCCGAGCGGACGCAGATCGATGAGCGCGAGGTGGGTGTCGGTTCCTCCAGCGACGAGATCGGCGCCGCGTGCCTTCAGCCGGTTCGCAAGCGCCTGTGCATTGGCGATCGTCGCCTTTGCATAGCTCTTGAACTCGGGGCGCAGCGCTTCGCCGAATGCCACCGCCTTTGCCGCGATGACGTGCATCAGAGGACCGCCCTGGAGACCCGGGAATACCGCCGAGTTGATGCGCTTGGCGATCGCCTCGTCATTGGTCAGGATCATGCCGCCGCGCGGACCGCGCAGCGTCTTGTGGGTGGTCGTCGTGACGACATGGGCATGCTGCATCGGCGAGGGGTGCGCGCCGCCCGCGACGAGCCCTGCGAAATGCGCCATATCGACCATTAGTAACGCGCCGACATCGTCGGCAATGGCGCGGAAGCGCGCGAAATCAAGCGTCCTGGGATAGGCTGAACCGCCCGCGATGATGAGGGCAGGGCGATGCTCCTTCGCGAGCCGCTCTACCTGCTCGAAATCGACGAGATGGTCATCAGCGCGCACGCCATATTGGACCGCATTGAACCATTTGCCCGACATGGCGGGCGGCGCGCCGTGCGTCAGATGGCCGCCGGCATCGAGGCTCATTCCGAGGATCGTCGCCCCGGGCTTCGTCAGCGCGAGCATCACGGCGCCATTTGCCTGCGCACCCGAATGCGGCTGGACATTTGCGAAGTTGCAGTCGAACAATTTCCTGGCGCGATCGATCGCCAGCGTTTCAACCTCGTCCGAGGGCGCGCAGCCCTGGTAGTAGCGGCGGCCAGGATATCCCTCGGCATATTTGTTGGTGAACACCGACCCTTGCGCCTCGAGCACCGCCTTCGAGACGATATTTTCGCTCGCGATGAGCTCGATCTGATATTGTTCGCGGTCGAGCTCGTGTTTCATCGCTGCGGCGACTGCGGGGTCGACGCTGGCGACGCCATCGGTGAAATAGCCGGCCGATTTAATGGGCTTGTCGAGCGTTTCGGTGGTCATCGGCTGTTCTCCAGGACGGGCGGGTGGGAAAGTTTGTCGACGCGGCGCGAATGGCGCTCGCCCGCGAAATCGGTCGCGAGGAAAGCCGCGATGCACGCCTTCGCCATATCGATACCGGTCAGCCGCGCGCCGAGCGCGACGACATTGGCATCATTATGCTCGCGCGCAAGCTTGGCCGAGAGCGGCTCGGACACAAGGGCGCAGCGGCATGCCGGGTTGCGATTGACCGATATCGCGATGCCGATGCCCGAACCGCACAGCGCAATTCCGCGCTCCGCGCTGCCGTTTGCGACCGCGTCGGCAAGACGGTAGCCATAATCGGGATAGTCGACGCTCTCGGGGCCGTTGGTGCCGAGATCGGCAACCTCGTGCCCCTCGCCGCGCAGCCAATCGGCGAGCAGTGCCTTAAGCTCATAAGCGGCATGATCGGAGGCGATGGCGATGCGCATGGCGCGTCTCCTGCGGCGAAAGGGAATCGATGAGCGCGCTTTAGTGGAAGGATGAAAGATTGGCCATAAGCCAGGTGGCAAATTTCTGACCCGACAGTTAAAGCGGCGCCATGTCCGATACCGTCATGTCCTTGCTGATGCTCACCGGCGTCGTCCTGACCGGCGGCGCAGCCTATGTCCTTCGCATGGGGGACAAGCGCCGCGCGCTGCTCATGTTCGTCGCAGCGCTCGTGATGTTCGCCAACCTCGCCATCTGGCTGGTGCCGGCGAACTAGAGCCTGGGCGCCCCCGCCTTTGCAGGGGGGGCGACCACGGCCTCAGCGGATCGGCGAATCCGGCGCGAGCCGCATATCCAGATAGTTATCGAGCGACTTCATCAATTGCTCAAGTTCGTGCTCAAAGAAGTGGTTGGCACGCGGGATCTCGTCATGGTGGATGGTGATGCCCTTTTGCGTGCGGAGTTTGTCGACGAGCTTCTGCACTGCGGCGGGCGGCACGATCTCGTCCGAGCCGCCTGCGACGATGATGCCCGACGAGGGGCAGGGCGCAAGAAAGCTGAAGTCGTACATGTTCGCGGGCGGCGCGACCGACAGAAATCCTCGAATCTCGGGGCGGCGCATCAAGAGCTGCATGCCGATCCACGCGCCGAAGCTGAAGCCCGCGACCCAGGTTGTCTGTGCCTCGGGGTGGATCGACTGTACCCAGTCGAGCGCCGAGGCAGCGTCACTGAGTTCGCCGATCCCGTTATCAAAGGTGCCCTGACTGCGCCCGACGCCACGGAAATTGAAGCGCAAAACCGCAAAGCCGCGCGCCACGAAGCTTTTGTACATCGCCTGCGTAATGCGATCGTTCATCGTGCCGCCGCCCTGCGGATGAGGGTGCAGGATCAGTGCGACCGGCGCGCGCGGGCGCGGCGGGGGAGAGAATCGGCCTTCGATGCGGCCTTCTGGACCGGGAAAAATGACGTCGGGCATGGGCGCACCTTCTAAGTTTCTTGGGGCTTGCCAAAGTTCCCGGTGACGGGTTGGCGGAGCGGGAGCGGCGCCTATATAGAAAAAGGGTGGCAAGTTGCAACTTTTGCGAATCACTCGCAACAAGCGGTGGTTCTTGTCTCCTCATGCCCGAACCGGATCCGAGTCCCCCTTGTCACCGCTGATCGCCCGCAGAGGAGCTGCGCCACTCGACACGGGCAGGAATAGGGGGCAGAGGCTTGCGCGATGATCTATTTTGACTATCAAGCCACCACGCCGCTCGCGCCCGAAGCGCGCGAAGCAATGCTGCGCTGGTTGGGCGACGAAGGCGACAGCTTCGCGAACCCCTCGAGCACGCACAAGGCCGGGCGCGCCGCCGCGGCGGCGGTCGAGGTGGCCCGCGATCAGGTTGCAGCGCTGCTGCCGGCGGGAGGGCGCGTCTTCTTCACCTCGGGCGCAACCGAGGCGCTCAACTGGGCGCTGTTTCGCGGCGCAGAGGCGAAGCCGGGCGGGGTCGCGGGGCTCAGCATCGAACATGCCGCCTCGCTCCAATGCCTCGAGCGGCTCGATGCGGCAATCCTGCCCGTCGACAGTGCCGGCCTCGCTTTGCCGCCCAACGCGGCCTCGATCCCCGAGAACGGCATCGTCGCGGTCATGCTCGTCAACAACGAGGTCGGTACGATTCAGCCGGTGGCCGACTTCGCCGCCTCGGCACATGCGAGGAACAGCCTCCTACTTTGTGACGCAGTGCAGGGCTATGGCCGCGTGGCGATCCCCGATTCGGCTGATCTTATCGCGCTATCCGCGCACAAGATTCACGGGCCCAAGGGTATTGGCGCGCTCTGGGTCCGCGACGGCGTTGAGCTTGAACCCTTGATGGTCGGCGGCGCGCAGGAGCTGGGGATGCGCTCGGGCACCGTCTCGCCCGCGCTTTGTGCTGGTTTTGGCGCTGCGGCGGCACTTGCCGCCGAGCGGTTCGATGCCGATGCCGCGCATGTCGAGCGGCTGTGGTCGCTTGCACTGGACATGCTGCCTGAGTGGACAATCAATGGCGCGGCGAGCCCGCGCTATCACGGCAATCTCAATGTGCGACGCGAAGGGGTGAACGGCCTGCGCCTCATGTCCGACGCGCGAAACATTGCCTTTTCGCTTGGCAGCGCCTGCGGCAGCGGGTCGGGCAAGGTCAGCCATGTGCTGCGCGCGATGGGAGTGAGCGAAGCCGACGCGCGCGCCTCGATTCGGCTTGGCTGGGGACGCTATACGAGCGAGGACGAGCTTCGCGGCGGGCTCGCCGCGATCAAGGCGGCCGCGCGGCTGCAGGGGGTCCATTGATGCGCGTTACCTTTATCCACGCCGATGGCAAGGGGCGCACCGAGGCCGAAGCGAGCCCCGGCGAGGCTCTGCTCGACGTGGCGCAGGCGCATATGATGCCGCTTGAGGGAACATGCGAGGGGCAGATGGCCTGCTCAACCTGCCATGTCATTGTGGCGAAGGAAGATTTCGGGCGCCTGCCGCCCGCAACCGAGGAAGAAGAGGATATGCTCGACCTCGCGGCAGGGGTACGGCGCACCAGCCGGCTATCGTGCCAGATCGTCCTGACCGAGGATCTCGACGGGCTGACGGTGCACATCCCGGCCGAAAGCCGCAATATGCAGGGCCCGCGCTGACAGGATCAGGTGGCGCGTCCCTGCTGGAAGCCATTGTGTGTCATCGGATGTCAGCAAAAGACAATCTTGCCGATCGCGCTCCTGGTAAATCTATCACGAGGATGAATGGCTGACTGCCCGGGGCGCCCAAGCGGGTTGCATGACGGAATGGATGTTTCCTCTTGTCGCTCCGCCGCAAGGTCAAACTCGCTTGGCAGCGGCGCGGCAAGGCGCTTGAGCTTTCCGGGCGCGCCGCGCCGATTGAGCGGACTGTCGGCGCGCTGGCGCGAACGGCGAGCGCGCCAGCTTGCAATTCCTGCCTGGCCTCGCCATATGCGGCGCGGGAGTCGGGCGGACGCAGTCTTCGCCAACCCGGTCAGGTCCGGAAGGAAGCAGCCGCAGCGAATTCGCTGCGGGTCGTTCCGGCTCCCACCCATTTCCCCCTTCGACAAGATGGCGCGCCGCCCCTAAGACGGGGCCATGGAAGATTCCGCCGACGACGACACGCCGATGCTGGGTATGGACCTGCCGGAGACGCCTGCGCCCGCGGCGTCGAGCGGTCCTTACCGGGTCCTCGCGCGCAAATATCGCCCGCAGACCTTCGCCGAGCTGATCGGACAGGATGCGATGGTGAAAACGCTGGGCAACGCGATCGCGCGCGACCGGCTGGCACATGCCTTCTTGATGACCGGGGTGCGCGGGGTCGGCAAGACCTCGACCGCGCGGCTGATCGCCAAGGCATTGAACTGCATCGGTCCCGACGGTCTGGGCGGGCCGACAATCGACCCTTGCGGGGTGTGCGAGCCGTGCCGCGCGATCACCGAGGGGCGCCATATCGATGTAATCGAGATGGACGCCGCGTCCAACACAGGCGTCGACGATGTGCGCGAGATCATCGAGGCTGTGCGCTACGCCGCCGTCTCGGCGCGCTACAAGATCTACATCATCGACGAAGTGCACATGTTGTCGCGTAACGCGTTCAATGCCCTTTTGAAAACACTCGAAGAGCCACCACCGCACGTCAAGTTCCTGTTCGCGACGACCGAGGTAAACAAAGTGCCCGTGACGGTGCTTTCGCGGTGTCAGCGCTTCGATCTTCGCCGCATCACGCCGGACATGCTTTTTGCGCATTTCAGCGCGATCCTGCAAAAGGAAGGCGTCGAGGCCGAAGCCCCCGCAATCTGGCTCATCGCGAGCGCCGCCGAGGGATCGGTGCGCGATGGTCTTTCCATTCTCGACCAGGCTATCGCTCATGCCGACCTCGAGGGCGGCGGCACGATTACCGCCGATCAGGTGCGGGTGATGCTGGGCCTGTCCGACCGCTCGTCGATCGCGCAGTTGATGGCCGCGATACTGGAAGGCGAAGCCGGCGGAGCAATCGACCTCGCGCGCGCGCAATATGCCCTGGGGATCGAGCCTGTCGCGATGGTGCGGGGTCTGATGGACCTCGTCCACGCAATCACGCTCGCCAAAGTCTCGCGCCACGACGATCCGGCGCTCGCTGCTGCAGACCGCGAGCGGATCGGGGATTGGGCAGGAAAGCTCGGCTTCGCACCGCTTAGCCGGCTTTGGCAGCTCTTGCTCAAGGGGCATGAGGAGGTGCTGCGCGGCAACAATCCGCTTGAGCATCTCGAAATGCTGCTGCTGCGCGTGATCTATTCTGCGTCGATGCCGGATCCAGGCGAACTTGCAAAGCTGCTCGAATCAGGTGGCCTCGCAGCGCTTGCCCAAGTGGCGCCTGCGCCGCGGGCGGGACAGGAGCGGGCAGAATCGCCTGCCGCCGCCGAGACAGCTCATGCCGACGCGGCTCCCTCCGCATTGACGATAGCGCAAATCCATCGGCTACTGGAAAGTCAGGGAAATCATCGCCTTGCGGGGCTTGTCTATGATCATCTCAAGGTGATCGAACTCGAGCCTGGCCGGCTGATGTTCGCGCCCGCGCCAGCGCTTGGCGAGGCTTTTGCCCGCGAATTTGGCGACGCCCTGTTCCAGGCGACAGGAACGCGATGGCAGGTGGGCCCGGGCGAAGGCGTGGCGCGGCCGAGCCTCGGCGACGTCGAGCAGGCAAAGATTGCGGATAATGAAGCGCGCATCCGCGAGCTGCCCGTGGTGAAGGCCGCCCTGGCGGCTTTTCCCGACGCAAGGCTTGAACTGCCGGAAGACAATCGGCATAGGTCCAGCCCATGAAGTCGATCGAAGAAATGATGAAGGCGGCGCAGGAAGCCGCCGCTACGGTGCAGGCGCAGATGCAAGAGGCGCAGGCGAAACTTGATAGCGTCGAAGTCGAAGGCGTCTCGGGCGGGGGTCTTGTACGGATCGTCGCGAGCGCCAAAGGCCGCATCAAGTCGATCCGGATCGACGATAGCCTCATGGTCCCCTCCGAGAAGCAGATGCTGGAGGACCTGCTGGCCGCTGCGTTCAACGACGCGCGTGAAAAGGCCGATCAGGCAAGCAACGAGGAAATGGGCAAGATGACCAGTGGCTTGCCGCTCCCGCCCGGGTTCAAGCTGCCATTCTGAGCTTGCGACCGTTGTAGCGCCAATTCGACCGGAACGCTGGCTGCTCGGGCGAGGGGGAGTAAAGCCCCATTCAGCTTAGCGTCATTGAACCTGAAGCAAGTTACGCCATATTAGGCGGACAATCTTATGAACGGACGGCACGCCGGTTCGCGGCGCCGCCCAGGAGCCACAATGACGCAATCATTTCCTTTGTTGCCGCTGCGCGACATCGTCGTTTTTCCGCACATGATCGTGCCTCTGTTCGTGGGCCGCGACCGCTCGGTCGCAGCGCTCGAAGTGGCGATGGAAGCCGACAAAGAGATCTTCCTCGTTGCCCAGCTCGACCCCGGCGAAGACGACCCGCAGCGCGACGATCTGTACGACGTCGGGGTGATCGCCACCGTGCTGCAGCTCTTGAAGCTGCCCGACGGCACCGTGCGCGTGCTCGTCGAAGGCAAGGAGCGCGCGAAACTCGCCTCGCTTGCGGCCGAAGACAAGGCGGTGATGGCGCATGTGACGCCGATCGCAGACACAGCCGATGACAGCGTCGATACCGCGGCGCTGATGCGCTCGGTGGTCGAGCAGTTCGAAAATTATGCCAAGCTCAACAAGAAGATGCCCGCCGAAACCGCGGTGCAGCTCTCGCAGATTGACGATGCGTCCCGTCTTGCAGACTCGGTCGCGGGCAACCTCAACATCAAGGTCGCCGACAAACAGGCGCTGCTCGTCGAAGATGCGCCGGCGAAGCGGCTGGAGATGGTCTTTGCCTTCATGGAGGGCGAGCTTGGCGTTCTGCAGGTCGAGAAGAAGATTCGCGGCCGTGTGAAACGGCAGATGGAGAAGAGCCAGCGCGAATATTATCTGAACGAGCAGCTGAAGGCGATCCAGCGCGAGCTCGGCAACGACAATGGCGACGGCGGCGACGATCTTGCCGAACTTCAGGCGAAGATCGACAAGCTCAAATTGTCGAAGGAAGCGCGCGCCAAGGCCGAAAACGAGCTCAAGAAGCTGCGTGCGATGGCGCCGATGTCCGCTGAGGCGACCGTTGTGCGCAACTATCTCGACACGCTCATCGGGCTTCCATGGGGCAAGAAGTCGAAGCTCAAGAAGGATATCGCGACGGCCCAGGCTGTCCTCGACGACGACCATTATGCGCTCGAGAAGGTCAAGGACCGGATCGTCGAATATCTCGCGGTTCAGGCGCGCACCAACAAGCTGAAGGGGCCGATCCTCTGCCTCGTCGGCCCGCCGGGCGTCGGCAAGACTTCGCTTGGTCGCTCGATCGCGAAGGCGACGGGCCGCGAGTTCGTGCGTCAGTCGCTTGGAGGCGTGCGCGACGAGGCTGAAATCCGCGGCCACCGCCGCACCTATATCGGCTCCTTGCCGGGCAAGATCGTGACCAACCTCAAGAAGGCTGGCACGATGAACCCGCTGTTCCTGCTCGACGAGATCGACAAGCTCGGACAGGATTTTCGCGGCGACCCCGCCTCGGCGCTGCTCGAAGTGCTTGACCCTGAGCAAAACGCAAAATTTCAGGATCATTATCTCGAGATCGACGTCGATCTTTCCGACGTGATGTTTGTGACGACGGCCAACTCGCTCAACCTGCCGCAGCCCTTGCTCGACCGCATGGAGATCATCCGGCTTGAAGGCTATACCGAGGATGAGAAGGTCGAGATTGCAAAGCGCCACCTGATCGCAAAGCAGATCGAGGCGCACGGACTGAAGCCGGGCGAGTTCGAGCTCACCGAAGAGGGGCTGCGCGACCTCATACGCTATTATACTCGCGAGGCGGGCGTGCGGACGCTCGAGCGCGAGATTGCGCGCCTTGCGCGCAAGGCGCTGCGCAAGATTCTCGAAGGCAAGGCGCAGAGCGTGACAATCACACCTGAGAATCTTTCCGAATTCTCGGGCGTGCGCAAGTTCCGCCACGGCGTCGGGGACCGCGAGGATCAGGTCGGCGCGGTCACCGGGCTTGCCTGGACCGAAGTGGGCGGCGAGCTTTTGACGATCGAGGCGGTCACCGTGGCCGGCAAGGGCCAGGTACGCACGACCGGGAAGCTTGGCGAGGTCATGACCGAATCGGTGCAGGCGGCGCTCTCCTTCGTGAAGGCGCGCGCCCCGGCTTACGGCATCAAGCCGAGCCTTTTTGCGCGCAAGGATATCCATATCCACCTGCCCGAAGGCGCGGTTCCCAAGGATGGGCCATCGGCGGGCGTCGGCATGGTAACGGCGATGGTATCGACGTTGACCGGCATTGCCGTGCGCAAGGACGTCGCGATGACGGGCGAAGTCACGCTGCGCGGACGCGTGCTCGCGATCGGCGGCCTTAAGGAAAAGCTCCTGGCGGCGCTTCGCGGCGGAATCACGACGGTCCTGATTCCCGAGGAAAATGAAAAGGATCTGGTTGAGATTCCGGCGAATATCACGAGCCAGCTCAAGATCCTTCCGGTGTCTCACGTCGACCAGGTGCTTGCCGAGGCGCTGGTATCACCAGTGGAGCCCATCGAGTGGACGGAGGCCGACGAGCTGGCGGCGTCTCCGCCGCATGGTTCGGGGGCGGACCCCGAAACTGCGATTCGACACTGACCCTGAGGGCCCGGCGATCGCTGCCGGGCCGTCTTTTCACCGCAAAAACGTCATTTTATGACGTTTCCCGCCATTTTTTGCTTTGACAAGCCGGGGTCAAACAGCGTTAGTGGCGCGCCATGGCCCGGCCATGAATCACTTATCCAACCACACACAGGGGTTCCTTAGGCATGAACAAGCAAGACCTGATCGCCACCGTCGCGGACTCGAGCGGCCTCACCAAGGGTGACGCGAGCAAGGCGGTTGAAGCCGTTTTCGACGCGGTCACTGCGACCCTGAAGAAGGGCGGCGAAGTCCGTCTGGTCGGTTTCGGGACGTTCTCGGTCAGCAAGCGCAAGGCGTCGACCGGTCGCAACCCGCGCACCGGCGAAACGATGACCATTGCAGCATCGAACCAGCCGAAGTTCAAGGCCGGCAAGGCCCTCAAGGACGCCTGCAACTAAGTTGCCGATGTCTTCTGGCGAATGACATTCGGGCCGCGGTGTCGAACCGCGGCCCGATTTGCATCCGATTAAGGCTAGCGTGCAAATCGCCGTTGCATTCACCGCCGCAACGGCTATGGACGTCCCGCTTTCGGATGTCCGCCTTGATCGGAGCCGGGACGGGCGCGTAGCTCAGTGGTAGAGCACACCCTTCACACGGGTGGGGTCGCAAGTTCAATCCTTGCCGCGCCCACCATGATCCCGAAGGCCGAACGGCCGCCGAACGGATCATTCATCGCCTATTCAATGCGCTTGCCTTAGGACGGGGCCATGATCCGCGCTTTGACCATCCCGCTTGCGTTCGCGCTGCTCCTCGCCGCCGGGGCGCCTGCCGCCGCGCGCGGCGATCGTGACCGTGATCAGGCCCATCTGCGCGAGGCGGCGGCGCAAGGGCAGGTGATCCCGCTTGGGCGGCTGATCGCCGAAGTTCGCTCGCGCCCGCCCTACAATGACATGACGTATCTCGGCGGACCGCAGTTTGACGCGCGGCGCATGATCTATGCGCTGAAATTCATGGACGGCAGCCAGGTGGTCGTTGTCTATGTCGATGCGCGCACCGGGCGGATCGTGGGGCGCAGGCCCTGACGGGTCCGTTGCTCGCGACCCCACGCAACGACATTTTGCGATGATCGTTCCGACTTGATAGAGACAAAGAAACGGACCGGCGCGTCGCCGGCCGCGGTTGAAAGGCGC
Source organism: Sphingopyxis flava (assembly GCF_900168005.1). Lineage (GTDB taxonomy): Bacteria > Pseudomonadota > Alphaproteobacteria > Sphingomonadales > Sphingomonadaceae > Sphingopyxis > Sphingopyxis flava. Next base: position 84,293 of record NZ_FUYP01000001.1, on the reverse strand, counting down.
CTGAATGCGGATTTTGATTGTCGAGGACGAGCCCACTCTTGGGCCGCAGCTCAAGGCCACGCTTGAAGGCAACGGCTATGCGGTCGATCTCGCTACCGATGGCGAGGACGGCCATTTCCTGGGATCGACCGAGGATTATGACGCGGCGATTCTCGACCTCGGCCTGCCCGAGATCGACGGGCTGACCGTGCTCGATCGCTGGCGCAAGGAAAAGCGCAACTTTCCCGTGCTGGTCCTGACTGCTCGCGACAGCTGGTCGGACAAGGTGGCGGGGCTTGACGCAGGCGCCGACGATTATCTTGCAAAGCCCTTCCAGACCGAAGAACTCATTGCTCGCCTGCGCGCGCTCATTCGCCGTGCCTCGGGCAATGCGTCGAGTGAACTGATCGCCGGCAAGGTGCGCCTCGACACGCGCTCGGGCCGCGTCACTCTCGACGGGCAGCCGGTTAAACTCACCGCGCAGGAATATAAGCTCCTGTCCTATCTCTTGCATCACAAGGGCAAGGTGGTGTCGCGTACCGAGCTCATCGAGCATATTTATGATCAGGATTTCGATCGCGATTCAAACACGATCGAGGTGTTCGTGACCCGCATCCGCAAGAAGCTGGGCGCGGACATCATCACGACAATCCGCGGTCTCGGCTACCAGCTCGACGACCCGCAGAACTGACGCGGCGCGCATGGCCGATGCCCGCGTCGTCCCGGCGGTCGAGACGGACCCCGATGCGGCGGGAAAGCCGCAGGCGCTGAGGAGCCGGATCACCGGCTCGCTGGCGCGCCGGATGATTGCGATTGCGGCGCTTTGGATCTCGGTGCTTCTCCTCGGCGGCGGCTTTGCGCTCGACCGGGTGCTGACCGGGGCGATCACCCGCAATTTTGATTCAGGACTCGAATATGTGCTGATTGCGATGATTCGCTCGTCGGAAATTGGCCCCGACGGCGAGGTCCGCCTGATCCAGCCGCTGGGCGACCAGCGCTTTCTCGAACCCTATAGCGGCCTTTATTGGCAAATCAGTGGCGGGGGGCAGGAGCCCTATCCCTCGCGCTCGCTGTGGGAGCGCCGGCTCGCGACCTCCGACGCACACGATGACCAGCAACTTCACACATACGACAGCCATCAATTTCCCGGCGAGGAATTGCGCGTGCTCGAGCGCGACGTCGTGCTTCCGGGCAGCAAGACCAAGTGGCGGTTTCAGATCGCCCAGTCGCGCGAGACACTGGACCTTCAGATCCGCGCCGTGCGCGCAACGCTTATCCCGAGCCTCGGGCTGCTTGGACTGGGACTGATCGCGCTTGCGGCGCTCCAGACGTTCTACGGCCTCTGGCCACTGCGTCACATCCGGCGCGCGATTGCGGCTATGCGCGGCGGAGAGAACCGCCGTGTGATCGCGCCGCTGCCGCTTGAGGTGCAGCCAATGGTTGAGGAGCTTAATGCGCTGCTTGCGCACAATGAGAAGCAGGCGGAGGAAGCGCGGCTTCACGCAGGCAACCTCGCGCACGCGCTGAAGACGCCGCTCACCGTGCTCGTCAACAGTGCGACGAGTTCGGACAGCGAACTGGCCGAGACGGTCCGGCGCGAGGCGGCTACGATGCAGCGGCAGGTCGAGCATCACCTCGCGCGCGCCCGCGCAGTCGGGCGACGCGGCGCGGCGCAGGCACGGGCGAATGTATGGGAAAGCGTCGAGGGCGTGTCGCGCGCGGTCGCGGCGCTTTACCCCGAGGTGCGACTCGACGCCGCAGGCGACAAGAAGCTGATCGCCAGGGTCGAGCGGCAGGATCTCGACGAGCTTGTGGGCAATCTTCTTGAAAACGCCGCCAAATATGGGGGCGGCAGCATCTTCGTGACGATCCAGCGCGAAGACGGCATGGCCGAAATTCTTGTCGAGGACGACGGCCCCGGCATCTCACCCGTTGACCGCGTGCGCATCTTCGACCGCGGCGTGCGGCTCGATACGGGCAAGCCTGGCACCGGCCTTGGTCTTGCGATCGTCCGCGACGTCGCCGAAATTTACGGTGGCAGCATCGGGCTGGAGGAGAGCGAGGACCTCGGCGGACTGCTGGTGCGGCTGCGGCTTCCGGCGGTTTAGGGGAGGCGGCGGCTTTGCGCTTTCGCCGCGGCTGGCAGGCATGAAAAAGGGCGCAAAGAGCTTGCCTTGCGCCCTTTTATCAAAGCCCACTGGACCTAATTGGCCTGACGGTTTTCTGCTTCGCCTTCTTCGGCCGGAGCCGCGTCGGCGGTTTGCGGAGCCTCAGCGCCGGTCACCTGGGCAACGGCAGCCGCGAACTGTTCGGCGGTGTAGGCGGCGCTCAGACCGCTTGGCCCCATGTTGAAGGCGCTCCTGGGCAGCGCGACGTCGCCGCTCTCCGTCGTGACGACGACATTCTGGGCATTGAACGACTTCACCGCGCCTAGCACGGCTTTGCCTTCAAGGCCGCGCACCTCGGCGCCAGGCTTGAGCGCGGCGGCGACCGCGGCATCGTCCGCCGCTGAAGCCTGGCTCGCCTGCTGCATCGCAGCGGCAAATTGTTCGGCGGTGAAACTGCTTTGCAGCCCGCTCTGACCAACGAAAAAGGCGTTCCTGGGCACTTTGACGTCCCCTGAGGGGGTCGTCACCACGACGCCCGATGCGTCAGCAAGCTTGACGGTGCCCAGAACGGCTGATCCGTTAGCGCTGCGCACCTCGGCACCGGGCTTGAGTGCGGCTTCGAGCGCCTGCGCATTAGCGGCGGCCGCCTGATCGATTGCGGCGCTAAGCTGCTCCACGGTAATGGTGATTGCGGGCCCCTTCTTGCCCTTGGCAAAAGCGTTCTTGGGTAGGGTCACCGGCTTCTCGTTCAGTGTCACCACGACATTGTCGCCCGCCTCGCTCGCGATCGGACCAATCGCTGCGCCCTCGCTATCATATACGATTGTACCGGGGCTGAGGTCAGGGCCGCTCGTAGCAGCAGCAGGCGCGTCCTGCGCCTTCGCGGGCGCAGCAGCGGCCATCGCCGTACTGAGGAATAGGGTCGTCACTAAAGCAGCGATCTTTCGCATCGCGTCGTCTCTCCTTGAGAATGAATGTTGCACTTAGGGTCTCAACGCGTAGGAGCAGTTCATGGCCACGCAATTGCTGCCGAACCGTGGCCCGAGCGGGACGAGTCGTTTCAAATTGGCGCAAATCCTGCTTCCTCGTCCGCGCGAATGAAAGGGGAGGCGGTAGCGCTTCCTTCGCTCTTGGAGCCGAGCCTTGCGTTGACAGCGCTGCTCCCCTCACCTATATGACGGTCACACCCTTCCGTCCGGGACGGGCCCGATCTTGCGCAGCGGGTTCCACGAATAGGGCGTCGGGGATTTCGAGATGCGTTGAGAAGCTGCGGTAAACCGGCAACGGTTAGTCGCGGCCTTTTTGCGTCTTTATCGCGCTCGCGATTTGATTTTTTTAAGGCGAGACAATCACATATGGCGACCAAGGCGAAGTCGGTGGGCACGGCCCTCGAAGCAACCGCTAGCAAGCGTATCCGCAAGCTGTTCGGCAATATCCACGAAGCCGTGGAAATGCCCAACCTCATCGAGGTGCAGCGCGAATCCTATGAGCAGTTCCTGCGCTCCGACCCGTCTGTTGGCTATGTGTCGGGTCTCGAAAAGACGCTCCGCAGCGTTTTCCCGATCCGCGACTTCGCCGGCACCGCCGAACTCGACTTCGTTCACTATGAACTCGAAGACCCGAAATATGACGTCGAGGAGTGCCGCCAGCGCGGTATCACCTATGCGGCGCCGATGAAGGTCACGCTGCGCCTGATCGTCTTCGAAGTCGACAGCGAAACCGACACCCGCTCGGTGCTCGATATCAAGGAGCAGGATGTCTACATGGGCGACATGCCGCTCATGACCGAGAACGGCACCTTCTTCGTCAACGGGACCGAGCGCGTTATTGTGTCGCAGATGCACCGTTCGCCGGGTGTGCTCTTCGACCATGACCGCGGCAAGACTCACTCGTCGGGCAAGTTCTTGTTCGCCGCGCGCGTCATCCCCTATCGTGGTTCGTGGCTCGACTTCGAATTCGATGCCAAGGACATCGTCAATGTGCGCATCGACCGCAAGCGCAAGTTGCCGGTTACGAGCCTTCTTTATGCGCTCGGCATGTCGGGCGAGGAAATCCTCAATCATTTCTACGACCGCCTCGTCTTCGAGCGCGCCGAGAACGGCTGGAAGGTGCCCTTCGTCGTCGAAAACTGGCGCGGCTCGAAGCCCGCTTTCGACGTGGTCGACGCCAAGACCGGCGAGGTCGTCTTCGCGGCCGGGCACAAGATCAGCCCGCGCCTTGCGAACAAGGCCGCGAAGGATGGGCTCGACACGCTCCTCATCCCGACCGAGGAAATCTTCGGCCGCTACTCGGCCTATGACCTCATCAACGAAGCGACCGGCGAGATCTACATCGAGGCCGGCGACGAGGTGACCGCCGAAAATCTCGAGAAGCTCGATGCTGCGGGCATCGACAAGCTCGTGCTGCTCGACATCGACCACAACAACACCGGTCCCTGGATCCGCAACACGCTGAAGGCTGACAAGGCCGAGGACCGCGACCAGGCGCTAAGCGACATCTATCGCGTGATGCGCCCTGGCGAGCCACCGACGCGCGAAACCGCCGAAGCGCTGTTCGCGGGTCTCTTCTTCGACCCCGAGCGTTACGACCTTTCGGCCGTGGGCCGCGTCAAGCTCAACATGCGCCTTGGTCTCGATGCCGAGGACACGGTGACCACGCTTCGCGCCGAGGATATCCTCGCCGTGGTCAAGGAGCTGGTGAACCTCAAGGACGGCAAGGGCGAGATCGACGACATCGACAACCTCGGCAACCGCCGCGTCCGTTCGGTCGGCGAGCTTCTCGAAAACCAGTATCGCGTCGGCCTGCTGCGCATGGAGCGCGCGGTGAAGGAGCGCATGAGCTCGGTCGACGTGTCGACGGTCATGCCGAATGACCTTATCAACGCGAAGCCTGCGGTTGCCGCGGTGCGCGAATTCTTCGGTTCATCGCAGCTCTCGCAGTTCATGGACCAGACCAATCCGCTCTCGGAAGTGACCCACAAGCGCCGCGTCTCGGCGCTCGGGCCGGGCGGCCTGACCCGCGAGCGCGCCGGCTTCGAGGTCCGCGACGTTCACCCGACGCACTATGGCCGTATCTGTCCGATCGAGACGCCGGAAGGCCCGAACATCGGTCTGATCAACAGCCTCGCGACCTTCGCGCGCGTCAACAAATATGGCTTCATTGAAACGCCGTACCGCAAGGTCATCGACGGCAAGGTGACCAACGAGGTCGTCTATCTGTCGGCGATGGAGGAGCAGAAGCACACTGTCGCGCAGGCGAACGCCGACCTCAACCCGGACGGCAGCTTCATCGACGAGCTGATCTCGGCGCGTGAAGCGGGCGAATTCCTGATGGCGCCCCGCGAGCAGATCACGCTGATGGACGTGTCGCCCAAGCAGCTTGTTTCGGTTGCGGCCTCGCTGATCCCGTTCCTCGAGAACGACGACGCCAACCGCGCGCTCATGGGATCGAACATGCAGCGTCAGGCGGTCCCGCTGCTTCGCGCCGAGGCCCCGGTCGTCGGCACGGGCATGGAAGGCACTGTCGCGCGCGATTCGGGCGCGGCGATCGTGGCGCGCCGCGGCGGCGTGATCGACCAGGTCGACGCGACCCGTATCGTGATCCGCGCGACCGACATGGTCGAGCCGGGCAAGTCGGGCGTCGACATCTATCGTCTGCAGAAGTTCCAGCGCTCGAACCAGAATACCTGCATCAACCAGCGTCCGCTGGTAAAGGTGGGCGACGTGGTCCGCGCGGGCGATATCATCGCCGACGGTCCGTCGACCGAGCTTGGCGAACTGGCGCTCGGCAAGAATGTGCTCGTCGCGTTCATGCCCTGGAACGGCTACAATTATGAGGACTCGATCCTCATCTCCGAGCGTATCGTGAAGGACGACGTCTTCACCTCGATCCACATCGAGGAATTCGAAGTCACTGCGCGCGACACGCGCCTTGGCCCTGAGGACATCACCCGCGACATTCCGAACGTCGGCGAGGAGGCACTGCGCAACCTCGACGAGGCGGGCATCGTCTATATCGGTGCCGAAGTCGGCCCCGGCGACATTCTCGCCGGCAAGATCACACCCAAGGGTGAATCGCCGATGACGCCGGAAGAAAAGCTGCTTCGCGCGATCTTCGGTGAAAAGGCAAGCGACGTGCGCGACACCTCGCTCCGCCTGCCGCCGGGCGTCTCGGGTACCGTCGTCGAGGTTCGCGTCTTCAACCGTCACGGCATCGACAAGGACGAGCGCGCAATCGCGATCGAACGCGAGGAGATCGAGCGTCTGAAGCAGGACGCCGACGACGAGCGCGCGATCCTCAACCGCGCGACCTTCTCGAGCCTGAAGGACCTGCTGATCGGTCAGACCACCAGCGCCGTCCCCAAGGGCCTGAAGAAGGGCGACGTGGTCACCGAGGAAATGCTGACTGGCCTCGACCGTGCCGACTGGTGGAAGCTCGCCGTTGTCGAAGACAAGGCCCAGACCGCGCTTGAGGCGATCAAGGCGCAGTATGACGACGCGATCAAGCGGATCAACGCGAAATATGAAGACCGCGTCGAGAAGCTGCAGCGGGGCGACGAGCTCGCGCCCGGCGTGCTCAAGATGGTCAAGGTCTTCGTCGCGGTGAAGCGCAAGCTGCAGCCCGGCGACAAGATGGCGGGCCGTCACGGCAACAAGGGCGTCATCAGCCGCATCCTGCCGAACGAGGACATGCCGTTCCTCGAAGACGGGACGCCGGTCGACATCGTGCTCAATCCGCTCGGCGTGCCCTCGCGCATGAACGTCGGGCAGATCCTCGAGACGCACCTTGGCTGGGCCTCGCGCGGGCTTGGGCGGCAGGTCACGCAGGCGCTCGAGGATTGGCGCGATGCCAACCCCGACGCGACCGGCGGCCAGATGCCCGAAGCGGTGCGCGAGACGCTCGAGCGCGTCTATGGCACCGAATATGTGGACGACATCCGCTCGCGCGATGCCGACAACATCGTCGAACTCGCGTCGAACCTCAAGGTTGGCGTGCCCTTCGCCACGCCGGTGTTCGACGGCGCCAAGGAAGCCGATGTGTCGAACATGCTGACGCTGGCGGGTCTCGATTCGTCGGGCCAGTCGGACCTTTATGACGGCCGCACCGGCGACAAGTTCGACCGCAAGGTAACCGTGGGCTACATCTACATGCTGAAGCTCCACCACCTTGTTGACGACAAGATCCACGCGCGCTCGATCGGGCCCTACAGCCTCGTCACCCAGCAGCCGCTGGGCGGTAAGGCGCAGTTCGGTGGCCAGCGCTTCGGGGAAATGGAGGTCTGGGCGCTCCAGGCCTATGGCGCGGCCTACACGCTGCAGGAAATGCTGACGGTGAAATCCGACGATGTGATCGGCCGCACCAAGGTGTATGAAGCCATCGTCAAGGGCGACGATACGTTCGAGGCCGGCATTCCCGAAAGCTTCAACGTGCTCGTCAAGGAAATGCGCTCGCTGGGCCTCAACGTCGAGCTCTCGTCCTATTCTGACGAAGACCCTGACGAAGGTCCCGAAGCCCTTCCCGAAGCCGCCGAATAAGATTTTTCCTCACCCCTCTCGCCTCTGCGCGAGAGGGGAAGATGGAGCAGATATATGAACCAGCTTACCAACTTCATGAACCCGGTCGCGAAGCCGGAAACCTTCGACATGATCAAGATCGGCATCGCGAGCCCCGAGCGCATCCGTTCCTGGTCGTTCGGCGAGATCAAGAAGCCCGAGACGATCAACTACCGCACGTTCAAGCCCGAGCGTGACGGCCTGTTCTGCGCCCGCATCTTCGGCCCGATCAAGGATTATGAGTGCCTGTGCGGCAAGTATAAGCGCATGAAATACAAGGGCATCGTCTGCGAGAAGTGCGGTGTTGAAGTCACGGTGACCAAGGTCCGCCGCGAGCGCATGGGCCATATCGAACTCGCCGCGCCGGTTGCGCACATCTGGTTCTTGAAGTCGCTGCCCTCGCGCATCGGCCTGCTGCTCGACATGCAGCTCAAGCAGCTGGAGCGCGTCCTCTATTTCGAAGCCTATATCGTTCTCGAGCCCGGCCTTACCGCGCTGGAGAAGTTCCAGCTTCTGACCGAAGATGAACTGCTCGACGCGCAAGATGAGTATGGCGAAGACGCTTTCTCCGCCGGCATCGGTGCTGAGGCGATCCGCGTTCTCCTCGAGAATCTTGACCTTGAACAGGAACGTGTCGACCTCATGGAAGAGCTCGCCACGACCAAGTCGGAGCTCAAGCCCAAGAAGATCATCAAGCGCCTGAAGGTCGTCGAGAGCTTCATCGAATCGGGCAATCGTCCCGAATGGATGATCCTCGAAGTCGTACCCGTGATCCCGCCCGAACTGCGCCCGCTGGTGCCGCTCGACGGCGGCCGCTTCGCAACGTCGGATCTCAACGACCTCTATCGCCGCGTCATCAACCGCAACAATCGCCTGAAGCGGCTGATGGAACTGCGCGCGCCGGACATCATCGTTCGCAACGAGAAGCGCATGCTGCAGGAGGCGGTCGATGCGCTGTTCGACAACGGTCGTCGCGGCCGCACCATCACGGGCGCCAACAAGCGTCCGCTGAAGAGCCTTTCGGACATGCTGAAGGGCAAGCAGGGGCGCTTCCGTCAGAACCTGCTCGGCAAGCGCGTCGACTATTCGGGTCGCTCGGTGATCGTGACCGGTCCCGAGCTCAAGCTGCACCAGTGCGGCCTGCCGAAGAAGATGGCACTCGAACTGTTCAAGCCGTTCATCTACGCGCGCCTCGACGCCAAGGGGCTCTCGATGACCCTCAAGCAGGCGAAGAAGTGGGTCGAAAAGGAGCGCAAGGAAGTCTGGGATATCCTCGACGAGGTGATCCGCGAGCATCCGGTCCTATTGAACCGCGCCCCGACGCTCCACCGCCTCGGCATCCAGGCGTTCGAGCCGGTGCTGATCGAGGGCAAGGCGATCCAGCTTCACCCGCTGGTTTGCGCTGCGTTCAACGCCGACTTTGACGGCGACCAGATGGCAGTCCACGTGCCGCTGAGCCTCGAAGCTCAGCTCGAAGCCCGCGTTCTGATGATGTCGACCAACAACATCCTCAGCCCCGCGAACGGCAAGCCGATCATCGTGCCGTCGCAGGACATGGTGCTTGGTCTTTACTATCTCTCGCTCGAGCGCGAAGGCGAACCGGGCGAGGGCATGCTGCTTGCCGACATGGCCGAGGTGCATCAGGCGCTCTACACGGGTGCGGTTACGCTGCACTCGAAGATCATCAGCCGCGTCCCGCAGACCGACGAGGATGGCAATGAGTATCTGAAGCGGTTCGAGACCACCCCGGGCCGCATGCTGATCGGCGAATGCCTGCCGAAGTCGCACACCGTGCCCTTCGACGTCGTCAACCGCCTTCTCACCAAGAAGGAAATCGGCGACGTGATCGACCAGGTCTATCGCCACACCGGTCAGAAAGAGACGGTCTTGTTTGCCGACGCCATCATGGCGCTGGGCTTCCGCCACGCGTTCAAGGCAGGCATCTCCTTCGGCAAGGATGACATGATCATCCCGGCGACGAAGGAAAAGCTGGTCGACGAAACCCGCGCGCTGGTGAAGGACTTCGAGCAGCAGTATCAGGACGGCCTGATCACTCAGCAGGAAAAGTACAACAAGGCGATCGACGCATGGTCGCAGTGCGGCGATAAGGTCGCGAACGCGATGATGGAGGAAATTCGCGCAACGCCGAAGCTCGACGACGGCCGTCTTGCTCCGATCAACTCCATCTACATGATGGCGCACTCGGGTGCTCGTGGCTCGCAGGCCCAGATGAAACAGCTCGCCGGCATGCGCGGCCTGATGGCCAAGCCGTCGGGCGAGATCATCGAGACGCCCATCATCTCGAACTTCAAGGAAGGCCTCACCGTCCTTGAATATTTCAACTCGACCCACGGCGCGCGTAAGGGTCTGGCTGACACGGCACTCAAGACGGCGAACTCGGGTTACCTCACCCGCCGTCTCGTGGACGTGTCGCAGGACTGCGTCGTGATCGAGGATGACTGCGGCACCGAGCGCGGCATGGAAATGCGCGCGATCGTGCAGGGCGGTTCGACGATCGCCTCGCTCGGCGAGCGTATCCTTGGCCGTACGACGCTCGAAGACGTCGCCGACAAGGATGGCAATGTCATCGCGCCGGTGGGCACATTGCTCGACGAGGCGATGGTCACGAAGATCGAGGAAGCCGAAGTCCAGGCGGTCAAGATCCGCAGCCCGCTCGTCTGCGAAGCGACGATGGGGGTCTGCGCCAAATGCTATGGCCGCGATCTGGCACGCGGCACGCCGGTGAACATCGGCGAGGCAGTGGGCGTTATCGCCGCGCAGTCAATCGGTGAGCCCGGCACGCAGCTGACGATGCGGACTTTCCACATCGGCGGCGCGGCGCAGGTCAACGAGCAGTCGAACCTCGAGGCCATCTCGGACGGCACGATCGAATATCGCGACATGGCGACGATCGTCGACCAGCGCGGCCGCCGTCTGGCGTTGTCGCGTTCGGGCGAAATCGCGGTCATCGACAGCGAGGGCCGCGAGCGTGCGACCCACAAGCTGCCCTATGGTGCGCAGATCATGCACAAGGACGGCGAGAAGGTGAAGAAGGGCGACCGGATCGCCGAATGGGATCCGTTCACCATGCCGCTGATCACGGAAAAGAACGGTGTCGTGAAGTATCAGGACCTGATCGATTCCAAGACGCTGATCGAACAGGTCGACGAAGCGACCGGCATCGCGCAGCGTGTCGTGATCGAATATCGCGCCGCTGGCCGCGGCAAGAAGGAAGACCTTCAGCCGCGCCTCACCCTGCTCGACGACGCCTCGGGCGAAGCGGCGCGCTATCTGCTCGCGGTCGGCACGATGCTGTCGGTCGAAGACGGCCAGGAAGTGAAGGCCGGCGACGTTCTTGCCCGTGTGACCCGCGAGGCGTCGAAGACGCGCGACATCACCGGCGGTCTGCCGCGCGTTGCCGAGCTTTTCGAAGCGCGAATTCCGAAGGACAACAGCGTTATCGCGAAGATCAGCGGCCGGATCGAATTCGTCAAGGATTACAAGGCGAAGCGCAAGATCGCGATCGTTCCCGAAGAAGGCGATTCGATCGAGTATCTGATCCCCAAGTCGAAGGTTCTGGAAGTGCAGGAAGGCGACTATGTGAAGCGCGGCGACGCGCTGATCTCGGGCTCGCCGAACCCGCACGACATTCTCGACGTCATGGGCGTCGAGGCGCTGGCCGAATATCTCGTCGCGGAAATCCAGGAAGTCTATCGACTGCAGGGCGTGAAGATCAACGACAAGCACATCGAGGTGATCGTTCGCCAGATGCTGCAGAAGGTCGAGATCACCGACGGCGGCGACACCACGCTGCTGCCGGGCGAACAGCTCGATTATCTGGAGATGATGGAGTATAACGCCAAGCTGCCGAAGAATGCGAGGCCCGCCGAAGGACGCCCGGTTCTCCTCGGTATCACCAAGGCGAGCCTGCAGACGCGCAGCTTCGTATCGGCCGCGTCCTTCCAGGAGACGACCCGCGTGCTCACCGAAGCGTCGGTGCAGGGCAAGGTCGACTCGCTGATGGGCCTTAAGGAAAATGTCATCGTCGGCCGCCTCATCCCGGCGGGCACCGGCGCTGCCATGAACCGTGTCCGCGTCACCGCCTCGTCAAAGGATGCCGCGCTTCGCGCCGCCATGCGCGCCGCGAACCAGGAACATCTGATCGCGCCGCAGACTGCGGCCGAGGAGCATGAGGCTGAACTGGCTCAGGGCCCCGAAGCTGCGATGGGCGACGACCCGCTTGGCGCGGTGCAGGGCGAGGATTTCACGACCGATGACGTGATCGTCGAAGAGCGCCCCGAGGGTGAAGGCGAGGAATAAGCCCCTCGCTTCTACGCTGACGAAAGAACAAGCCCCGCCGGTCCCTGGCCTGGCGGGGCTTTTTCATGTCCGAAATCTCTCCAGCTCTCTTCCGGCAATTGCCGTCTCGGTCTCTTCCCCCGGCCGCATGCGAGGTCATATTCTCCGGCTGCCTTTCGGTTTGAAGATTTCCGGCACTTTTTGGCGCGAGCCGACGGATCCAGGGCCATCAAGCCTTCGCGCGGCGATTCGCCGGTGGCGAGGGGCGATGATGCCCAAGCGACGGCATTTTCGAGGCGGCCTTCACGCTGCCCGATTGCAGGGAAGGTGCCGGGCGCCTTCACCGGGCGGCGGTCGGCAGATATTCGCGGCCCGATCGGCGCGCTTGGCTGAGCAGCATGGCCGCTGTGCTTGCTGAAGAGCGCGCTGGATCTGCTTGCCGGATTTGAAACTGCAAAAGTCGCGATGGCCGGGGCGAGGGTTTCTTGGCAAGCGAGGCCGATATTGGCCGCGACTTGATGTTTACTGCTGCCTCTGCTCTTATGCCCTCGTCACGACATGGGGGGCATGGATGGTGATCGCCAGAATTGTTCGAGACGCCCGATCTGGCCTTGGACGCTTGATACCGGGGGCCGCCCTGGGGCTCGCTGGGGCTCTCGCGACCTCGGCAGGGGCCGTTCCGCTGACCAGTTTCAAGGATCAGGGCATCGACCATCTTTTTGGCAGCTATGCCCCGGGCGGGGACTGCGCGAAGCAGCCAAGCGTCACCCTCGACGAAAAGGGCATGACATTCCGCGCCCTCGGGCAGGAACGAAGGCCGCCTCGCGTCGATTATGCGGTGAGCTTCTGGGGACAGCATTATGATGGCATCATGGCCGTCTTCTACCCATTTCCGCTGAGCGACAGTGATTTGGGGCGCGTCCAAATGTATGTGAACGATGACGAGCGGCGCGGCGTCATCCGGTTCGAGGCTGACTTGCCGCGCGGGAAGGCGGCGGAGCCCTTTCACGCCGCCTTTACGAATGGCGGTCTCTTCACGCTCTGCGAGGGCAGCGCCCCTGCCAAGGCTTCCCTCCCGGCGCAACCGGCTTCCTCGGCCCCTGTGCAGGGTGTAGCGGCAGATTGGACCAATCTTGCTGGCCTCGTCGGCAAATTTCCCGGAAGCTATGCCAAGGACAATATCGATATCTTCGATCGAGGCGCGATTGCGGCGGCGCTCAAAGCGCTGATGGGTCCCAAAATGGAGGTCCTTCAGGCCAATCTTTCGGTCGTGGCGCCGCTCGGGCGCGCCGGCAACATCTATTATCTGACCGGCAACGCTCAGCACCAGGGCGGGTTAGAGCAGGCCTATGTGCTTATCGATCCCTCCCGCCGGGCGGTCGAAGTGGGGCTCTGGGAAAGGGGTAAGCTGACAGTCTATTCGCCTGGCAGGGGGGGGCGGTTGCCTCGCCCGTCTCCAGTCAGGACCATGCTCGACAATAGCCCGCCGGAAACGGCCGTTCCGTTGCCCGGCACACCCTGGGAAGTCGTGCCGGTCGCGGGACGCGCGCCGCTCGCCTATGTGAGCGCCGCCGCCTCACCGACGATCGAATCGCTCGGGCTTTATTGCGAGGGCGGCAAGCCGTTCATGGTCTTGCTGCTCAACAAGCCGCTTTCCGGCAACGCAATGACCATGTCCTGGAATTTTTCGGGCAGGCTCGTGCATGTTCCGGTGCGGCGAGCCAATTCTCAGGGCCTGCAATGGATCGGCGGCATTGCGGGATTGCAGCTCATCCCGCTGCTCATGCAGCAGCGCGGGACCGTGATGCTGCGGATCAACGGACGGCACGAAGGCGAAGCTTCGCTCGCCGGCGCGCCCGCCGTCCTGCGCGGCAGCCTGCGAGGATGCGCTGCAGTCTGAGCGGGTCTGCTTCTTTCCCTGTTCCATTCCCTCGGTGCTTGCTCCGGGGAGAGGCTCTACTCAGTTCCTGCGACCGGCGTGACGCTCGATGAGCGCTGCGAGGATGAAGGAATTATCGCATTTTGGCCGATGGCGTGATGAAAAGAGCCCGCCGGAGCGATCCGGCGGGGCGTCGTTGCTTTATGCGGTCAGCTTCGTGCGCGGGCCATCGCCGAATGATCCGCAGCCGCGCCGACTGAGACCGGACCTTCTTAAGCCGCAGTCACCGCGAGGCCGCGCTGTACACCCGGCCGCGCGAGGCCAGCGTCGAGCCACCGCTGGACGTGGGCAAACCGGTCGAACCCGACAATGTCGCGCGCTTCATAAAAGCCGATCAGATTGCGGATCCAGCCGAGCAGCGAGATGTCGGCGATGCTGTAATCATCGCCCATTACCCATGCCCGCTCCGCGAGCCGCGCATCGAGGACCCCGAGCAGGCGCGCGGATTCGGCCGCATAGCGGTCACGCGGGCGCTTGTCTTCATAGTCCTTGCCGGCGAATTTGTGGAAGAAGCCAAGCTGCCCGAACATCGGTCCGACGCCGCCCATCTGCCACATCAGCCATTGAATTGTTTCATAACGCGCGTTCGGATCGGGGGCGAGGAATTGTCCTGTCTTGTCGGCAAGATAGATCAGGATCGCGCCTGATTCGAACAGGGCGAGCGGCGTGCCATTCGGCCCATCGGGATCGTAGATTGCGGGAATCTTGCCATTGGGATTGAGCGCGAGGAAAGCAGGATCGTGGCTTTCATTTGCCATGATGTCGATCCGGTGCGGCTCATAGGCGATGCCCGTTTCCTCGAGCATGATGCCGACTTTTACCCCATTGGGGGTCGGCGCCGAAAAGAGCTGGAGGCGATCGGGATGCTCTGCCGGCCAGCGCGCAAATATGGGATGCGTCATGCCTCTTTCTCCCGCTTCACTTTCTCGTGATGGCGGATCACCTCGTCGATGATGAAGCGCAGGAATTTCTCGCTGAATTCGGGGTCGAGGTCCGCCTCGCGCGCGAGCCGGCGCAGGCGTTCGATCTGCCGCGCCTCGCGGTCGGGGTCGGCGGGGGGGAGGTCCATCGTCGCCTTGAGCTCGCCAACGGCCTTCGTCACTTTGAAGCGTTCGGCAAGCATATAGACGAGCGCGGCATCGATATTGTCGATGCTCTGGCGGAAACGGCTCAACTGGTCGTCCATCGGGCGGGCGGCTCCTCTCATTCGCGGCACGCTTGGCACTGCAAAGGGGGCGCTGGCAAGCCGAAAGTCGTTGCAAATTGCCCCCCACGCGGCCAAGGGAGCGCTCGCCATGACTGCGGAAATCCATCAGCTCCACGGGGATCGCCCGCCCTCGCTCGACCCGATGATGGCGCTCGTCGCCGCCGACATGAACGAGGTGAATGCGGTCATTCTCGACCGCATGCAGTCGGAAGTTCCGCTGATCCCTGAGCTCGCAGGGCATCTGATCGCCGGCGGCGGCAAGCGCATGCGCCCGATGCTGACGCTCGCCTGCGGGCAATTGCTCGACTATCCGGGACACCGGCACTGCAAGCTCGCCGCCGCGGTCGAATTCATCCACACCGCGACGCTGCTTCACGACGATGTCGTCGACAAGTCGGACCTGCGCCGCGGGCGGCAGACCGCGAACATGATCTGGGGCAACAGCGCCTCGGTGCTCGTCGGCGACTTCCTGTTCAGCCGCGCGTTTGAGGTGATGGTCGAAGACGGATCGCTGAAGGTGCTCAAGATCCTCTCGCGCGCGTCGGCGGTGATTGCCGAGGGCGAGGTCAACCAGCTCTCCGCGCAGCGCCGGATCGAAACGAGCGAGGACCAGTATCTTGCGATCATCAACGCCAAGACCGCCGAACTCTTTGC
Source organism: Sphingopyxis flava (assembly GCF_900168005.1). Taxonomy (GTDB): domain Bacteria; phylum Pseudomonadota; class Alphaproteobacteria; order Sphingomonadales; family Sphingomonadaceae; genus Sphingopyxis; species Sphingopyxis flava. The sequence goes on along the minus strand of NZ_FUYP01000001.1, from coordinate 68,555 downwards.
CGCGGCGTGCAAGATAGCGGCGGTGGTTGCCGAACGGGACGAGGCGACCGAGGCGTCGCTCGACGCTTATGGCCGTAATCTCGGTATCGCTTTCCAGCTCGTCGACGATGCGATCGACTATGTGTCCGACGCTGAAACGATGGGGAAGGGCGTCGGCGACGATTTTCGCGACGGCAAGGTGACGCTGCCTGTCATCCTTGCCTATGCCCGAGGGAGCGCGGAGGAACGCGAATTCTGGAAGCAGGCGATCATTGGCCATCGCGTCTCTGACGCGGATCTCGGCGAGGCGAAGGCGCTGCTGCTGAAGCATGATGCCATCGCCGACACCCTCGCGCGGGCGCGTCACTATGGCCAGCGCGCAGTCGATGCGATCGGCGGCTTCCGCGCGAGCCAGGCGAAGGCGGCGTTGACCGAAGCCGTCGCCTTCGCGGTCGCCCGCGCCTATTGAGGAAGCGATGGCCGCCGCGCGCCAGCCGCTTCCTGTCGATGCCGTTCTGCCCGATATTCTCGCGGCGCTGACGCTTAAGCCCAATCTCGTAGTCGTTGCGCCCCCGGGGACGGGCAAGACTACGCGCGTTGCCCCCGCGATGCTCGACCAGCCATGGTGCAAGGGCGCGGTGTGGCTCCTCTCGCCCCGCCGCCTCGCGGCGCGCGCGGCGGCCGAACGCATTGCCGAGGAATGGGGCGAAGCGGTGGGGGGGCTCGTTGGCTATGCGACCCGGCTCGATAGCAGGCAGTCGGGTGCAACGCGCCTCCTGGTGATGACGCCGGGGCTCTTTCGCACCCGCATTCTTGGCGACCCCGAACTTGCCGGCGTGAGCGCGGTGCTGTTCGACGAGGTGCACGAGCGCAGCCTTGACGGTGACTTTGCGCTGGCGCTCGCCATTGACGCGCAGCAGGGCCTGCGTGACGATCTGCGTCTCGTGGCGATGTCGGCAACGCTCGATGGCGCGCGTTTCCGAGCGCTTCTCGGTGATGCGCCCCTCGTGAAGAGCGACGGCAAGAGCTGGCCGCTCGAGATCCGTCACATCGGCCGCCGTGCCGAAGACCGTCTCGAGGCGAGCGTCCTTGCAGCTGTGCGTCAGGCGCTCGCCGACGAAGGTCAGGGTGACATGCTTGCGTTCCTGCCCGGCGCCGCCGATATCGAGCGCGCGGCGGCCTTGGTCGAGGAGGCGCGCCTCCCCCTGGCCGTCCACCGCCTCCACGGACAGATCGATCCTGCCGTGCAACGCAGGGCGCTCGTCCGCGACCCCGACGGCCGACGCAAGCTGATCCTCGCGACGAGCATCGCCGAGACCAGCCTCACCATCGACGGGGTGCGGATTGTCATCGACGCCGGCCTCTCGCGCCGCCCGCGCTTTGACAAGGCGGCGGGGATCGCGCGGCTCGTTACCGAACGCGCGAGCCAGGCGTCGGCAACCCAGCGGGCAGGCCGCGCGGCGCGGCAGGGGCCGGGGGTCGCTTATCGCTTGTGGGAGGCCCCGGCGACCGCGGGCATGCCGCCCTTCGACCCGCCCGAGATTCACGAGAATGACCTGATGCCCCTCGTGCTCGACTGCGCGAGCTGGGGGATCGTTGATCCGCGCCAGCTTGGATGGCTTGACCCGCCGTCGCCTGCCGCGATCGCCGAGGCGAAGGCGCGGCTGATCGCGATCGGTGCGCTCGGCGAGGATGGCCGGATCACCGCCCACGGCAAAACCCTCGCCGCGGTGCCGCTGCCCGTGCCGCTTGCACACATGCTGCTCGACGCCGCCGCGTCAGGGGAGGCAGAGCTTGCAGCCCGGCTCTGCGTGTTGCTCACCGAGCCCGGGCTGGGCGGGCGCGGGATTGATGTCGAGGCGCGCCTGCAGCGCTGGCGCGGCGCGAAAGGGGAGCGCAGCGAAGGCGCGCGGCGGCTCGCACGGAGGCTGGCGGGCCTCGGGGAACGGCTGGCGGTGGGCAGTGATCCCTTGCCCTCGCGTTCGATCGGCGGCTGGATCGCGACCGCCTGGCCTGAGCGTGTCGCCCGCGCGCGGTCGGGTCAGCGGGGCGAATATCTCAGCGTTGGCGGCCGCGCCTATCGGCTCGACCCCGCCGAGCCGCTCGCGAACTGCGAATGGCTCGCCATCGCCGACGCGCAGGGGCATGCGGCAGGGGTCCGCATTCTCGCAGGCGCGCCGATCGGCGCGAGCGAAGTCGAGGCGCTGTTCGCCGACCGGATCGTCGCCCACGCGGCGAGCCGCTACGATCCGGTCAGCGACCGCGTGGACCATCGCCGCGAACGGCGCCTGGGTGCAATCACCCTTGCGAGCGGCAAGGCGGGGCGCAGCGAAGGGGCGCAAGATGATGTTGGGGTGCGCCTCGCCGTCGTGCGCGACAAGGGGCTGGGCGCGATCGGCTGGGGCCCCGTGTCGCAGGCGCTTCGCCAGCGCGCATCTTTTGCGGGGCTCGATATTCTTTCCCCGGGAGCGCTTGCCGACAGCCTCGACCTCTGGCTCGCCCCGCTCCTCACGGAGAGCCGAGGACTGCGTGACATTGCCGATCGCAGGCTTGTTGACGCGCTGATGAGCCTCCTCGACTGGCCGGCGCGCCAATTGCTCGAAAAGCGCGCGCCCGCCGAATATGCGACGCCTGCAGGGAGCCGCCACCCGATCGACTATGCCGCCGAGGGCGGGCCGACGGTGAGCGTGCGGGTGCAGGAATTGTTCGGGCTTGCGCGGCACCCGAGCGTCGGCGAGCCGCCGGTGCCGCTCATTCTTGCGCTAACCTCGCCAGCTCACCGCCCGATCCAGACGACGCGCGATATCGAAGGCTTCTGGAGCGGAAGCTGGCACGATGTGGCGCGCGAGATGCGCGGCCGCTATCCGAAGCATAGCTGGCCCGATGACCCGGCAAGCGCGCGGCCAACCCTCCTCACCAAGGCCGCGCAGGCACGGCGTGATGCGCAATAGCCCCTTTCCGCATGGGCTTGGAACGGCTAAGGCGACGGCATCGACAGCACTTACGAGGACGAGCGATGAAAGCGCGGATTTTCCAGAAGCCCAAGAATGCGATGCAGTCGGGCCGCGCCGGAACGCAGCGCTGGATTCTGGAATTCGCGCCCGCCGAGCCGCGTAAGCCTGACCCGCTGATGGGCTGGGCAGGCAGCGGCGACACGCGCCGGCAGATCCGCCTCGGTTTTGCGACCCGCGAGGCGGCGCTCGCCTATGCCGAGCGCAACGGGATTGAAGCCGAAGTCGTGCCGGCCCCAACAAGGACCCTCAAGATCCAGGCTTACGCCGACAATTTCCGCTAAATGTTCAGGCGTCGACGTCGGGCTGCAGGAGCTTGTGGAGATGCACGACGACATATTTCATTTCGGCGTCGTCGACGGTGCGCTGCGCGGCCGCGCGCCATGCCTTTTCGGCTGACTTGTAATCGGGAAACAGCCCGACGACGTCGAGCGCGCCGAGGTCGATGAAATCGAGGCCTTGCGGATCGCTGACGCGTCCGCCGAAAACGAGATGCAATTTGCTCATGATGCTGTCCTTGGCGCAGTGCGCGAGGGAGGAATGGGGCGCCCCCTAACAGCGCTGCGCCGTTGCGGCAAGCAGATCAATCGTCCTTGCTGCGCGACTTGGGCAGCAGCGAGCCGAGCAACGCGCCGATAGCGGCGGCCCCGGCGACGAGTGCGATCGGCTGCTTTTCCGCAACATCCTTGAGCTTGCTGCTCGCGCGCTTCGCCTGCGTCCTGCCCTTTTCATAGGCCTGGCCGGCCGCCTCGCGGGCAGCGTCGGCCTGCTCGCGGCCCCTTGCAGCAAGCTCGCTCGTCGCCTCGCGCGCGCGATCATAGCCGCCCTGAAGCCGGGCGCGGGCCGCCTCCGCGGTTGCCTTCGCACTGTCAGCGGTCTTCTCCGCAAACTCGCTTGCTCTTGCGCGTGTGTCGCGCGCGGTTTCACTGAGGGGCTTCATCTTCTTCCTCCACGGGGCTTTCGGCTTCATCGGCCGTCTGGTTTTCTGGGGGCGGGGACTGCAAATGGGCGAATGCGCCGTCGGCGAGGTCGCGCAGTTTTCGGCCGAGGCGCGGAACATGCTCCTTGATCGGCTCACGAAACAGCCAGGCGATCCCGGCCGCAGCGGCAAGGGAGATCGGAAGACGATTCTCGCGGAACTGTTCACGCACCAAATGCGCTGCGTCGTCGACCTTTTCACCGACGCGATATTTCCCGCGGTCGAGAAGCGATCTGGGCTTTAGCGCATCGCCGGCAATGTTGAGCTTTCGTCGCAGCTCGGCGCGCTGAATCATCGAGCGGCGAGCAGCGTTGATGAGACCGGCGCGCGAGGGCCGCATCATTCCTCTCCTTGTGCGAGCAGATCATCGCGAAACGCCGCCTTGACGTCGTCGAAGCGAATCCGCGCGCGCCAAATTGCGAGGCCTGCGACAAGCAGCAGCAGTGCCACCACGATGAGCGTCGCGAGAAGCGGGCCGATATTCTGCGCCAAGACGAGGATGGCGCCAAATGCGAGCGCCAGCAATGCAACCAAGAGCGCGCAGGCGGCAATGAAACCCCACGCCGATGACCACAGCGTCCCATGATAGGCAAGCGCGCCGCGCGCCTTGAAAAGCGCGACTTCCGCTTCCGCTGCCGCGCGAAGATCATCGACGACGTCGCCGACGATCTTGTCGAGCGGCACCGGCGGCGGCGTGACGGGGCGCCCATCGGGCGCATAGCCGTGGCTCACGCCATCGAAGCCATGCTCGGACGGCGGCGGGGTGTCGGGTGCAGGGGACAAGGGATCAGCCGTTGTTCGGTCCGCCCTTCAGCATGCGGGCGAGCACGAAGCCGAGCACGGCGGCGGCGCCAACGGCGACCGCCGGGCTTTTCTTGACAAAGTCGCGCGTGGACGCGGCAAGTTCGTCAAGATCCTTCTGGTCGAGCGTAGAGGCCAGGCCTGCCACGGTCGAGGCAGCGGAGCGGGCATAGTCGCCATATTGCTTGCCGAATTTGCTGTCGACGGTGCCGGCGCTGTCCTCGAGCATCTTGGCAAGGCTACCGACGGCTTCGGCAGCCTTGTCCTTGCCCCGGCTCGCCGCATCGCGCGCTTTCGCAGAAGCCTGGCCAGCCAGCGTCGATGCTTCGCCTTTCAACGAGGCGGCCTTCTTCGAGGCTTCGGATTTGATGGTGTCGCGCGTCGCGGCGAGCTGGTCGCGGATCGGGCGCTCTTTCGCAGCTTTGACGGTAGCGGGCTTGACGGCGGGAGCCGCCTTGGTCGCGCCCGCCTTGGCAGGCGCCTTGGGGCGGGGTGCAGCGGCTTTCTTCGTGGCGGGAGTTGCGGCCTTTGCCATCATCTTGTCCTCTTCTCGTTCCGGGCATCACGCCTGCCGGTCGTGCGCACCCCTTTTTGGTCCTGTCAGAATATATAGCAAGGCGCGTCCAATGGTTCCATAGCGCCGCAAAATTCCTATGCGTCTTGCGCTCTCATGCCGCCACCGATAACAGGCACGCGCCCATTCACCCGGGCCGTTCGCGGCCCTCAGCAGGACCTTTTTTGCATGACCGCCATCATCGACATTCACGGCCGCGAAATCCTCGATAGCCGCGGTAATCCCACGGTCGAGGTCGATGTGCTTCTCGAGGACGGCAGCTTCGGCCGCGCGGCGGTTCCCTCAGGCGCTTCGACCGGCGCGCATGAGGCGGTCGAACTGCGCGATGGCGACAAGGCCCGCTATCTCGGCAAGGGGGTGACCAAAGCGGTCGATGCCGTGAACACCGAGATCGCCGATGCGCTGATCGGCCTTGATGCGGAGGATCAGCGCGAGATCGATACGGCGATGATCGACCTTGACCGTACGCCGAACAAAGGCCGCCTCGGCGCCAACGCCATCCTCGGCGTGAGCCTGGCCGCCGCAAAGGCCGCGGCCGACGCGCGCGGGCTGCCGCTCTATCGCTATGTCGGCGGCGTCTCTGCGCGCACCCTTCCCGTGCCGATGATGAACATCATCAATGGCGGTGAACATGCCGACAATCCGATCGACGTTCAGGAATTCATGATCATGCCTGTCGGCGCCGGCAGCATCGCCGAAGCGGTGCGGTGGGGAAGCGAAATATTTCACACGCTCAAAAAGGGCCTGTCGGCAAAGGGACTCGCGACCGCGGTCGGCGACGAAGGCGGATTTGCGCCGAACCTCGCCTCGACCCGCGACGCCCTCGACTTCATCGCCGCATCGATCGATCAGGCGGGGTTCAAGCTCGGCAGCGATGTGGTCCTGGCCCTCGACTGCGCGGCGACCGAATTCTTCCGTGACGGCAAATATGAGATCAGCGGGGAAAAGCTTTCGCTATCCCCTGAACAAATGGCTGAATATCTCGCCGCGCTCGTCAAGGACTATCCGATCAAGTCGATCGAAGACGGGATGAGCGAGGATGATTTTGCGGGCTGGAAGGCGCTGACAGACCTCATCGGCGACAAGTGCCAGCTCGTCGGCGATGATCTCTTCGTCACCAACCCGGCGCGCCTCGAGGACGGCATCAAGACCGGCCTTGCCAACTCGCTGCTCGTCAAGGTCAACCAGATCGGGACGCTGAGCGAAACCCTCGACGCCGTCGATATGGCGCACCGCGCGCGTTACACCGCGGTGATGTCGCACCGTTCGGGCGAGACCGAGGATGCCACCATCGCCGACCTTGCGGTTGCGACCAACTGCGGCCAGATCAAGACCGGCAGCCTTGCGCGTTCGGACCGGCTGGCGAAATATAACCAGCTGATCCGTATCGAGGAAGAGCTGGGCGACATGGCGCGCTATCCGGGGCTGGCGATTTTCGGCTGAACGCGGAGCGAGCGTGCGGGGGTTGCGAACGCCTCCCCGATGTTTAGGACTGAGCCCTCGCGAAGCAAGCGGGGGGTTTGCCGTTGAAGAAAGGGACATCAACCGCCCCGCGCTCGCGGCTGTTCCTGGGGCTCGCATGGGTCGGGGCGGCGGCCGCGCTGGTGGGGTTCGCCAAGACGTTCTTTCTGCCGCTGCTCACCGGCGCCTTTCGGGCGCATCCTGCCATTTATGCTCACGCGGCTCTGCTTTTTGGCTGGGTCGCCTTTTTTCTGGCCCAGGCCCTGCACATCCATCGGCAAAGGGTGGAACGGCACCGACGGTTGGGCGGGGCCGGGGCGGCGCTCGCTGCAGGCGTCGTGGTATCGACCATTGCCGTCGCGACGCTGGCGGCGCGCCGGACGGCGGCGGCAGGTGATCTGGCTGCGGCGCAAGGCGAATTGCTTGTCGTGCAGATCGAGATGGCCGTCTTTGCAGCTCTTGTCGCGGCGGCGCTCCATTTTCGTCGACGGCCCGAATTTCACAAGCGGCTCATGCTGCTGGCCTTCATCGGTTCGCTCGGCCCCGCCTGGTTTCGCTTCCGCCATTATTTTCCGGAAGTCGGCAATCCGCTTTTTCTCTATTCGGTGCTGCTCGCCGACTCGCTGATCCTGGTTGCGATGCTCGCTGACGCGCTGCGATATGGACGCCCGCATCGCATTTATGTGCAGGTCGGCGGTGCGATGGTAGCGCTGCACCTCGTGGAGGTCTTCGCTTTCGCCTCGTCGCCCTTTCGAGCGGTTGCCGCGGCGGTTGCAGGCCCGATGCTCTGAAAACCGCCGCATCCCGCTTGACGCCGCGAATCAACTCTGATTCAAGGCGCTGATGACGCAGCGCCACAAATTCCGCAAATCGGTAGATCGGGCCATCGGTCCGACGATCGCGGTGATCGCGGTGGCGGCGATGATCGGTTATATTATCTTCGGTCCGACCGGCCTCTACGCCTGGGGCGATTATAGTCAGTCGGTCGAGAAGAAGCGCGTCGTGCTGAGCGAATTGACCAAGAAGCAGAACGAGCTCCAGAACCGCGTCAACCTGCTCGACCGCCGCCGCGTCGACCCGGATCTCGCCGACGAATATGTGCGAGAAAAGCTAGGCGTGATGCACCCCGACGAAATCGCAATCCCGATGGAGGGGGCTAAGAGGCCCTGAGGACAGGCCAGCTCCGGCGCGGGGTCCCCTGCCGGTCGCGCACGATTGCACGAAATGCAATCGTGCCGCGGGAACAATGGCCGAATACAGCGGTTTCGATTGCAGAAATTGCATACGTAGAGCGCCGTCCTCTGGCGGTCCCGGCGAAAGTTGCCAAATGGGGCGGGGCGCTCCTATAGGGAGCCTTGCCGTAACGGCTAAACGCAAAGGAAATCGCCTTGGCCAAAGCACCCGCGCGCAACGCCGCCGCGCAAAAAAAAATGTCCGCCTCCACCCCCGCTCCCACGCCGAACCGCGAGAAGCCCCGCGACCCTGCGCCCTATGAGGCGTCGCCCGAGGAACTCGAAAAATTCTATCGCGAGATGCTGCTGATCCGCCGCTTCGAGGAGAAGGCCGGCCAGCTCTATGGTCTGGGCCTGATCGGCGGCTTCTGTCACCTTTATATCGGCCAGGAAGCTGTCGCAGTGGGCCTGCAGTCGGCGCTCGACGGCGACAAGGACAGTGTGATCACCGGCTACCGCGATCACGGCCATATGCTCGCCTATGGCATCGACCCCAAGGTCATCATGGCCGAGCTGACGGGGCGCCAGGCCGGCATCTCGAAGGGCAAGGGCGGCTCGATGCACATGTTCAGCGTCGAGCATAAATTCTATGGCGGACACGGCATTGTCGGCGCGCAGGTTCCGCTTGGCACCGGCCTTGCCTTTGCCCACAAATATCGCGGCGACGGCGGCGTGGCCATGGCCTATTTCGGCGACGGCGCGGCGAATCAGGGCCAGGTCTATGAGAGCTTCAACATGGCTGAGCTCTGGAAACTGCCGATCATTTTCGTGATCGAGAACAACCAATATGCGATGGGCACCTCGGTCAATCGCTCATCGGCCGAAGATCAGCTCTATCGCCGCGGCGAGAGCTTCCGCATTCCCGGCATGCAGGTCGACGGCATGGACGTGCTCGCGGTGCGCGGCGCGGCGGAAGCTGCACTCGACTGGGTGCGCGCGGGCAAGGGGCCGATCCTCCTTGAGCTCAAGACCTATCGCTATCGCGGTCACTCGATGTCCGACCCCGCAAAATATCGCAGCCGCGAGGAAGTCCAGGCGGTGCGCGACAAGAGCGACGCGATCGAACATCTCAAAAAGCTGATGCAGGACGCTGGCATCGGCGAAGACAAGTTCAAGGAGATCGACAAGGAGATCCGCCAGATTGTGAGCGACGCGGCGGACTTTGCCGAAAGCGCGCCCGAGCCCGACCTTTCCGAACTCTATACCGACGTGCTGGTGGAGCAATATTGAAATGCCGATCGAATTGAAGATGCCGGCGCTGTCGCCGACGATGGAAGAGGGCACGCTCGCCAAGTGGCTCGTCAAGGAAGGCGATACGGTGAAGTCGGGCGACATTCTCGCAGAGATCGAGACCGACAAGGCGACAATGGAGTTTGAAGCCGTTGACGAGGGCACCATCGCCTCGATCCTGGTTCCCGAGGGCACCGACAGCGTCAAGGTGGGAACCGTGATCGCGACGATCGCGGGCGAGGGCGAGGATGCCGCCGCGCCTGCGGCAGCGCCGGCTCCCGCTCCCGCTCCGGCTGCAGACGTCGAGGCAGCAGAGCCCGCTCCGACGCCGCCACCCGCTCCTGTCGCCGAGAAGCCTGTGGCAAGTGAACGGGCGTCCGATCCGGACATCCCGCAAGGCACCGCCATGCAGCGCCTGACCGTGCGCGAAGCGCTGCGCGACGCCATGGCCGAGGAAATGCGCAAGGATGAGCGCATCTTCGTGATGGGCGAAGAGGTCGCCGAATATCAGGGTGCCTACAAGGTCACCCAGGGCCTGCTCGACGAGTTCGGCGCCAAGCGGGTCGTCGACACGCCGATCACCGAATATGGCTTTGCCGGCCTCGGCACCGGCGCTGCGATGGGCGGTCTTCGGCCGATCATCGAGTTCATGACCTTCAACTTCGCGATGCAGGCGATCGACCACATCATCAACTCGGCAGCGAAGACCAACTACATGTCGGGCGGCCAGATGCGCTGTCCGATCGTATTTCGCGGTCCCAATGGCGCTGCGAGCCGCGTCGCGGCGCAGCACAGTCAGAATTATGCGCCCTGGTATGCGAGCGTTCCGGGTCTCATTGTGATCGCGCCCTATGATGCGGCCGATGCAAAGGGCCTGCTGAAGGCCGCGATACGCAGCGAAGATCCTGTCGTCTTTCTCGAGAACGAGCTTCTTTACGGCCGCAGTTTCGATGTCCCCGAGGTTGAGGATTTCGTGCTGCCGATCGGCAAGGCCCGAATTATGCGCGAAGGCCGCGACGTCACAATCGTTAGCTACTCGATCGGCGTCGGGCTCGCGCTCGAAGCTGCCGACACGCTGGCCGCCGAGGGGATCGAGGCTGAGGTCATCGATCTTCGGACTCTGCGTCCGCTCGACACGGCGACCGTTCTGGCGAGCCTGAAGAAGACGAATCGCCTCGTCATCGTCGAGGAAGGCTGGCCGGTCTGCTCGATCGCCAGCGAACTCGCGATGGTCGCGATGGAGCAAGGTTTCGACGACCTCGATGCCCCGGTAACGCGTGTCTGCAACGAGAACGTGCCGCTGCCTTACGCTGCCAATCTTGAAAAGGCGGCGCTCGTCGACACCTCGCGTGTGATCGCGGCGGCCAAGGCTGTGTGCAACCGGAGCTGATTTTCAGCGCCGCACCCAAATCCGCTCGCACCGAGCTTGCCGAGAAGAACCGGCTTTTCGGCAAGCTCGGGGCGCGCCCGTTTTAATCGCGTGCGTTTCGTTATAACGCAGGGCGAAGATGACAGCTCAAGCTGAACCCCTTGAAAGCCGCTACCCGGACCTTCGCGATCCGCGCGTGATGGTCGCGGCGCCGCGCGCGCGGCGCGCGGCGCTCGCTGGGCTGTGGGCGCTTGCCGAGCGGCTCACCAAGCTGCTTCGGGATGCGCGCGAGCCGATGATCGGGCAGATCAAGCTGGCTTGGTGGCGTGACATGATGGCGATGCTGGCAAGCGATCCCGCCGCACTGCCGAAGGGCGAGCCGCTGCTCGCCGAGTTGCAGGCGACCTGGGCCGGAAAGGGCGAGCTCGCCGCGCTTGTCGATGCTGCCGAAGCCGCGCTCCTGGCCGACGGCGCCCCGGCACGCCTGGATTGCGCGCGAGTTTTCGGGGCGGAGCTGTTCCGCCTTTCGGGCGGCGCGGAGGCGGCGGGAAGCCGATGGGGCCTCGTCTGGGGTGCGGTGCTCCAGGAGGAGGAAAGCGCAGCGCGCGACCTGTTCGCGGCCGCCTGCGACGAGCCCGCCTTGCCGCGTGCGGCATTTGCAGGAATGCGCGCCTTGCTGATGCTCGATCGCTGGGCAGGGGCGATCGCGGCGAGCGCAGGCGAGCGCCATTGGCGCCGCGAAGGGTTGCTGCTGCTGCGCATCGGGCTCATCGGCCGCTGATCGAATAATCTCTGCCAGGGCTGGAAATAGGGTCCGCCAACCTCTATCTTGCGGCGAAACACAGGGTCGCAGGGGACATTCTATGTTCAACGGGCTGGTCGCCTATCTCGATTCGATCAAGGCGCGCGACCCTGCGCCGCGGTCGCGCTGGGAAATCCTCCTCTACCCGGGGCTGCTCGCGGTCGGCATGCACCGCGTTGCGCACTGGCTGTTCGAGGCGGACCTGTTTTTCCTCGCGCGTTTTGTCAATCATCTTGCGCGCTGGCTCACCGGGATCGACATACATCCAGGCGCGAAGATCGGCCGCCACCTCTTCATCGACCATGGCTTCGGGGTCGTCATCGGCGAAACCGCAGAGATCGGCGATAATGTCTCCATCTACCAGGACGTGACGCTCGGCGGTACAGACCCTGCCAATGGCATCGGCGGCAAGCGTCACCCGACGCTCGCCGACGACGTGATCGTGGGCTCCGGCGCGCAGATCCTGGGACCCGTCACCGTTCACGCGCGCGCGCGCATCGGCGCCAATGCGGTGGTGACCAAGGACGTGCCGGAAGGCGCGGTGATGGTCGGCATCCCCGCGCGCTCCACTCTGGTCGACGCTGCTGAATATGCGCGCGAGTTCGTGCCTTATGGCACGCCGTGCAGCGAGACCTTCGATCCCGCGACGCAGAAGATCGAGATCCTTCAGTGCCAGCTTGAGCAGCTGCAAAAGCAGCTCGCAGCGCTGATCGCCGAGCGCGATGCCGAGGGCAATGACACATCGCGGCGGAAAGGGAGCCGGACGCGCGCCTGATGGGGACGGTGACACCTCTGTCGCCCACGCTCCGCGCGGCACCGCTTCAGACGGGCTTCGACCGGCACGAGTTGACCCGTATTCTCGATCTTTACGGACGCATGGTCGCGGCAGGAAAGTGGCGCGACTACGCGATGGATTTCCAGCGCGAGGTCGCGATCTTTTCTGCCTTTCGGCGGACCTCCGAGCGCCCCGAGTATCGCATCGAAAAGCGCCCCGCCTTGCGAAGCCGTCAGGGCATGTGGTCCCTGGTCTCCGAGGGCGGGGCGATCCTGAAGCGCGGGGACGAGCTATCGAATGTGCTCGCCCCCGTTGAACGCAAGCTTATGAAGCTGGTTGCGGGCTGACCGTCGCTGGTAGCTGGCTCGCAAGATTGGCGGGCAGCATCCCGACCACCGCGGCACGCGCATTCTGCCAGAAAGCCGAAAGCAGCAGCAGCGCCGAACCGATCACGAAGGCGGTCAGTGCGACGTTGAGCTCGACCGCGCCGAAGGTCTGGAAGAGCTGGGTCAGCGCGAAGAGCACATAGGCGAGCGCGGAGACGAGCAGCGCTCGCCGATCGATCGCGAGCGCGATCAGCCCGAACAGCACATAGATGGCCACGACCATCACCGCCGCGCCGCTTGAGATATTGTCGCCCTGCGTCACGCCAAGCAGATGGAAGATCGGATGCGCGACCATCGGCGCCGCAAGCAGATGAAGCCAGAAGGCAACGTCGCTACGGCGCGTCTGCCGCGCCCGGTCGCTACGGTCCCACCACATGGCGAGCGCGAAAACGCCGAGCCCGGCGACGAGCACCAGCGCCATCACAAGCGTCTGCGAATTTTGTGGGACACCGGTGAGCGAGAGGATCAGAGCCACCGCAGTCGCCGCAAGAGCAGCCGTTCCCGCCGCGACGGTGATCGGCACCATGAAGCGCTTCCAGTGCAGCCAGGTCGCGCCCGCGGTGACGAGCGCGATGCCGCCGCCAAGCAGGGTAGCGACTGTCTCGCCCGGGTTCTTGCCGAAGAGGGCTTCGCCATGTTCAACGAGGAAGCCGATCATGGTCGCGGCGACCCCGCCGGCAAAGGCGAGCATCAGCACGATGCTCGGAAGCGCCATGCGACGCTTGCGCGTGAAATATTCGGCGAGAAACCATGCCGACGCCGCGACAAACGCGCCCGCGAGCGCTTTGTGGATCGACTCTCCGATCCATGCGACGGCGACGAGGAGGATCACCGCGGCGATGCTGACAAAGATATCGTTGAATCCGGTGATGAGGCGGAAATGCTCCTCATCGGCACCGGGGGCGGCGCGAACCGACGCGATGTGCGACCGGAAAGCCGCGGCGGCCTCCGGCGTCAACACTCTTGCATCGACCGCAGCCTGCAGGTCGCTTTCGCTATACATCGGGGTCGTCCTTCTAGACCGATCCCCTTGCCCCGCTCGGAGTATGTCATAGCTGTATTGCTGATGCAATACGATAAGTCAGACAAGACGTGCGCCGGTGTCAGGGTCAGCCGCGCCACATTGGCCCCAGCACGGTAATCGATCGCGGCTGCCGCTCGAGCTTATTTCATACTCGTGGGTCCCCCAAGCAGGATCGCCGCCCCGGCGTTCCTGCTTGGCAGAGGACCCACCCGCTTTAGCCGAGCGCCTGCAGCGCCTTCATCACGATCATCGACTGTTCGCTGCCCGATTGCGGGACGATCTCGCCGGTGCGGTCGGTGATCTTGTCCCACGCCGCGGCAATGCCTTCGGGGGTGCGCTCGTCGTCGGGGAGCGCGACGCCAGGCGTCGCAGTGACATAGGCCGCGTGATAGGCCCCCGCGCCTGCGCCGACGATCATGTTCGTGGGGGCATCCTCGCTGACGAGAAAGAGCGCCGCGGGCACGACATTTTCCGGTGTGAACTTTTCGAACAGCTCGGGCGGGAAGATGTCTTCGGTCATGCGCGTTCCGGCAACCGGTGCGATGGTGTTGCAGCGGATATTATATTTTGCGCCTTCAAGGTGAAGCGTCTTGGTCAGCCCTGCGAGGCCGAGCTTCGCCGCCCCGTAATTCGCCTGGCCAAAATTGCCGTAGAGCCCGGTCGACGAGGCGGTCATCAGGATACGACCATAGGCCTGTTCGCGCATCAGGTCCCAGCATGCCTTGGTGACGTTGGCGCTGCCGATGAGGTGGACCTTCACGACGAGGTCGAAATCCTCCATTGTCATCTTGGCGAAGCTCTTGTCGCGCAGGATTCCGGCATTGTTGATCAGAATGTGGACGCCGCCCCATTCTTCCTTCGCCTTTGCGACCATTTCGGCCATCTGCTCATATTCGGTAACACTGCCGCCGTTCGACATGGCGGTGCCGCCCGCGGCGCGGATTTCCTCGACCACCTCGAGCGCTGCGTCCGAATGCCCGGTACCATCGCGCGCACCGCCAAGGTCGTTGACGACCACCTTTGCCCCGCGCCGCGCCAGTTCGAGCCCATATGCGCGGCCGAGCCCGCCGCCGGCGCCGGTCACTATGGCCACGCGTCCGTCAAAATTGATCGTCATGATGAACTCCCAAAAGCCGGGGCCCCTGATGGGTTTCCCAAGAAAACTGGCCTGTTCCTTAATCGTTCGCAGCGCGCTGGCAAGGGCGAAAGGGCGGACAGAGCATGGCTTCAGCAAGCCTGTTCTAGCCCAGCTGCTCCACCTCTTCGGCGAGCGCGAGCCAGCGGTCTTCGGCTGCAGTCTTTTCGTCGCGCAGGGCCTCGAGCTTCTCGGTCAACGCAGTGAAGCGAGCGTGATTGCGCGTGAAGAGGCTGCCGTCGGAAAGCTCGGTCTCGATTCCCGTCATTTCCGTCTCGATCGCCTCGATCCGGGCGGGGAGAAGATCATAGTCGCGCTGATCCTTGTAACTCAGCTTCTTGCGCGCCTGCGGCGGGGCGGGCGTGGCCGCAGCGCCCTGCGCTTTCGCTTTCGCCGTGACGGGCTTCACCCGCTTTGCTTCCCAGTCGGCATAGCCGCCGGCGACGACATCGACCTTGCCCGTGCCGTCGAGGCCCAAGGTGACCGTGACGGTCCGGTCGAGGAAGTCGCGGTCGTGACTGACCAGCAGAACCGTCCCGTCATAATCGGCGATGACCTCCTGCAAGAGGTCGAGGGTCTCAAGGTCAAGGTCGTTGGTCGGCTCATCGAGGACGAGAAGGTTCGACTCGCGGGCAAATTCACGCGCGAGCAGGAGCCTCGAGCGCTCGCCCCCCGACAATGCGCCGACGCTCGCCTCGGCAATGGCGGGGTCGAAGAGGAATTCCTTCAGATATCCTTGAACATGCTTCTTGACCCCGCGGACCTCTACCCAGTCGCCCCCATCGGCAAGGATGTCCCGCACCTTTTTTTCCGGCGAGAGAAGACTTCTCTGCTGATCGATGACGATGCCGTCGAGCGTCGGAGCGAGGGTCACGCTCCCCTCGTCGGGCGCGATTTCGCCGGTCAGCAGCTTCAGAAGAGTAGATTTGCCTGCGCCGTTGGCACCGACGATACCGATCCGGTCGCCGCGCTGGATGCGGAAGGTGAAATCCTTGATGATCACCCGCTCGCCAAAGCCTTTGGTGATATGCTCCGCGACAATCACCGATTTCGACCGGACATCGTCATTGGCAAGACCGAGCTTCGCCACCCCGGGGCCGCCGATCATCGCAGCGCGCGCGGCGCGCATCTCCATCAGTTTCTCGAGCCTGCCCTGATTGCGGCGGCGCCGCGCGGTGACGCCGCGTTCGAGCCAGTGGGCCTCGAGCCGGAGCTTGGCATCAAGCTTTTCGGCGGCGCGTGCTTCCTCGGCATAGACAGCCTCGGTCCAGGCATCGAAGCCGCCGAAGCCGATTTCCTTGCGCCGGATGCTTCCGCGGTCGAGCCACAGGGTCTGGCGGGTCAGGCGGATCAAGAAGGTGCGGTCATGACTGATGACGACGAAAGCGCCGGCAAAGCGCGAGAGCCACCCTTCGAGCCAGTCGATCGCGGCGAGGTCGAGATGATTCGTCGGTTCGTCGAGCAGCAAGACGTCGGGCTTTTGCGCGAGCGCGCGGGCGATCGCGGCGCGGCGGCGCTCCCCGCCCGAGGCGTTGGCGGCCTCGCGCGTCATGTCGATGCCAAGCTGGTCGGCGATCGCGGCAACCTCATGCTCCGCCGGGGCGCGCTCGCCGCTTGTGGCATAATCCATCAGCGTGGCGAAGCCGGTGAAGTCTGGCTCCTGTTCGAGAAGAACGACATGCGTGCCCGGGACGATCGTGCGCTTACCCTTGTCTGCGTCGATGCGGCCGGCGAGCAGCTTGAGCAAGGTCGTCTTGCCCGCCCCGTTGCGACCAATCAGCGCAAGCCGGTCTCGCGCTCCGATATAGATGTCGAGGTCCTGGAACAGCCATCCGCTGCCCTGGACCAGGCCGAGGCCTTCATAAGAGAGAATGGGGGCTGCCATGATGAACGGCTCGCTACCGATGCGTTCAGCCTGATGCAAGCCGCCTCCGCGCAAGGCCGGAACGGGTCTGCTCCGTCAGCGTTACGGGGGTGGAAGACCAACAGGGACCGGATGTCCGGCGCGCAGGAGATTGAAATGACGAAATCCATGTTCACCGCTATGGCCAGCGGGCTGGCGCTATTGGCCGCCGCACCCGCGCTTGCGCAGCCAGGAGGAACGACGGTGACGGCAGCGACACAGCAGGGTCCGATTTTGAGCTTTACGGTCAGCGAGGAGGTCCGTGCGCGTCCCGATCAGGCGACTATCGGCGCCGGTGTCACCACGACTGCGCCGACCGCTGTGGCGGCGATGCAGGCAAACGCCGCGGCGATGGACAAGCTGATCGCGGCTGCCAAGGCCAAGGGTATCAAGGCCGAAAACATACAGACGAGCGGGATCAACCTGTCGCCGCAATATGACTATAACAACCGCGGCGACGGCCAGCCGCCGCGCTTCATCGGCTATCAGGTCTCGAACAGCGTCCGCGCAACCACGAACAATATTGGCGATATCGGACCGCTGCTCGACGCGCTGGTCGCAGCCGGCGGCACCAATGTCGATGGTCCCTGGTTTGCGATGAAAGACCCCGATGCGATGCTGGTCGGAGCGCGCGGCGCAGCGATCAAGGCTGCGCAGGCAAAGGCGCAGGATTATGCCAGGCTCGCCGGATTCAGCGGCGCCGAACTTGTCTCGATCAGCGAAGGGAGTTTCGGCGGCCCGCAGCCCCCGATGCCGGTGGCGCGGCTTCAGGCCATGGAAGCTGCGAAATCGACCCCGGTCGAGCCGGGGCAGGTCGGCAATACGCTGACGCTGAGTTTCCAGTACAGGCTGGTACCGTAAGTGAATTGGCCCCGGCGCGAGCCGGGGCCGGTTTGTCACGGGCCCCGGCTCGCGGGCATCAACCCGAAATTTCTCCTTTGGTCCAAGGCCAGGCGCGCTCGCGAAACCACTTCGTGATGATATATTTGCGCCCTTTGCGCACCTTCATTCCATGGTGGAGCGTATCGGAGTTGGGCTCGCCGTCGGCGCCGATATTGTTCCAGGCGAGCAGTTTGCCGGTTTCAGGCTGGTGAATCTTGCCTGTTGCGAGGAATCGCGTCGCACCGCCCGCAGCGGGCTCGTTGAGGTAAACCATCAACGTCCAGCTGCGCTGGCCCGGCACGGCGCAATAGGTCTCCCAATCCGCGCCACTGGGGTCGAAATAGTCGGTATGCGCCTTGAATTCCTGCCCGACCTCGTAGCGCTGTCCCTGGAGCGGCTCGCCGAATTCGATCGGGATGCCGGTAAGCGCGTGCAGCTTGGCGTTGACGGCCCGCACGAGCGGATCGCGGTGGTCGAGGTCGCAGCTTGTGCTTGTTCGGAAGGATTCATCGCCATTCGGATCGGCGATCGTCGACGGCCGCACGTCGCGGTCGATCCTTTCGATCAATTGCGCGCAGCTTTGCGGATCCAGAAAGCCGGGCAGGATGAACTGCTCAAGCTTTCCTGTCGGCGCGCGCCGGATCCCGGGAACGGCCGCAAGCCGTGCGGCGGTCTGGTCGGCGCAGGACCTAGCCATGTCGACGGATCGGTTTTCGGCCATGAAAGGCTTTTAGGCGTTGCCCTCTGTGCGAACAATGCTTGACGAAAAGGGGCGTGCCGCCTATCGCCCGCGCGCTGCCGGCGGCATGTCCGTCCGGCCTTGTGGCGATCGTAGCTCAGTTGGTTAGAGCACCGGTTTGTGGTACCGGGGGTCGTGGGTTCAAGTCCCATCGGTCGCCCCATTTTCCCACGTCATGCAAGGTTCAACCTTTGGCGTGACTCTACACCGGCGTTGCTTTATTACATCTTTGCGTAATTTTTTAACGTGAAGGGTCAAGCCATGTCCGCTGTCTGGGATTTCGCCGATTTTGACGATCACGAGCATGTCCACATGTTCCGCGACCGGGCGAGCGGGCTTACTGCGGTGATTGCAGTGCATTCGACGCACCTGGGTCCCGGTGCCGGCGGGGTGCGATACTGGCATTATCCGCAGCGAGCCGCGGCGATCACCGACGCGCTGAGGCTCTCGCGCGGGATGAGTTACAAAAATGCGATGGCGGGCCTGCCAATGGGCGGCGGCAAGGGCGTTATCCTCGCAGATGAAGGCGGAGCGAAGAGCCCCGAACTCCTCGCAGCATTCGGGCGCGCGGTCGAATCGCTCGGCGGCGCTTATGTGACCGCCGAGGATGTCGGGATCACGGATGGTGACATGGTCGAAATTGCAAAGCACACCAGACATGTCTCCGGTCTGCCCGTGGCGAGCGGCGAAGCGGGCGGCGACCCGGGGCCTTTGACTGCGCTGGGCGTTTATCTCGGGATCAAGGCAGCTATCCGCGAGGGTCTCGGCAGCGACAGCGCGCAGGATGTGCGGATCGCCATCCAGGGTGTCGGCAGCGTCGGCGCAGGGGTCGCGCGGCGGCTTGCGGCCGAAGGCGCAAATCTGACCCTTGCCGACGTCAACCTAACGCGGGCGAAGGCGCTGGCCGACGAGCTCGGCGCCGAACTCGCTGATTCGGCCGCGATCATGGAGATCGAGGCTGACGTGCTGAGCCCGAACGCCCTCGGTGCGATCCTGAACGAGCAAAGCATCGAACGGCTCAAGGTGTCGATCGTTGCGGGCGCGGCGAACAATCAGCTCGCGACGGTCGCTGACGGCCAGCGTATCCACGATCGCGGTATCGTTTATGCCCCCGACTATGTGATCAACGCCGGCGGCATCATCAACGTGGCATTAGAGTATCTGGGCCAGGGGAGCCGCGAAGAGGTGGAGAGCCGGATCAGTCAGATACCCGGCCGCCTTGCCGCAATTTGGGCCGAGAGCAAGGCGAGCGGCACGCCGGCCGCCGCGGTGGCCGACCGCATGGCCCAGAAATTGATCGGGCGGGGGTAAGGCGCTCCGGCGGAAGCCGTAATCCGCGCAGGATCCTGCGACAAACGACGACGATTGGCGGCTGGCGCCTACTGCGAATTACGCTAAGTCCATGTCCGCATGAAGCGGCACTTCTATCTCGTCAGCGGCTGGGCGTCGCTCGCACTTGGCGCGCTCGGCGCTTTCCTGCCGTTGCTGCCGACGGTGCCATTCGTCATCCTGGCCGCTTTCTGTTTCGCGCGCTCCTCGCCGCGGCTCGAGGCGTGGCTGGTCACGCATCCGAAGTTTGGACATCATATCCTCGCGTGGCGCGAGAAAGGTGCGATCAGCCGAAAGGGGAAGATCGCCGCGACCGCGGCTTTTGCGCTCAGCATCTTTGTCGCCGCGATTTTTTCGCCCTGGCCGTGGGTCATGCTACCGGTCATCGCTGCCGCGGTCACCGGAAGCTGGTTATGGACGCGGCCGGAAGCATAGCTCCCGGCCGCATCGATACTGCTGCTGCCGGTCAGAAATCGACCGAAACACGTCCGTAGACGAAGCGGCCGCTGAAGCCGAAGGGCGAGAAGGACGAATAGGGCAGGAAGGCGTTGTTGAGGCCGTAGTCGAAGCCGCCTTCGACGCCGTAAGGCAAACGGTCGGGATATTCGTCGAGCAGGTTGTTCGCTCCGACCGCGAGCTGGACCGCTTCGACAGGACGGAAGCGCGCCTCGAGATCGACGACCCATTTGGGCGACAGGGTGATGTCACCCGGCGCATCGCCTTTCGCAATGGCGATGTCACCGCTCGGTCCCGGGATGAACACCGACCCATAGCGGTTGCCCCGCAGTGTCAGGCCGGCGGGACCCGATTGCCAATCAAGCCCGATGTTGAGCTTGTTCGACGGTTGCCCCTCGGTGAGACGAAGGCTTTCCGGCCGCGCGAACAGGCGTGCGGCGGTGAAGCCGCTGAAGGTTCGTCGGTCGGTGATCTTCGTGTCGTTGAGATTGTAGCCCGCGGTCAGCGTCACCTTGCCGATCCCCATGTCGGGCAGCCGGTAACTTGCAACCACGTCGAGCCCCTGGGTGCGCGTGTCGATCCCGTTGATGAAGAACCGCGCCGACGAGCCAGGGACTCCCGCATCTTCCAGAATCTGCCGGACATCCGCGCCCTGGAGGTTCTCGGTGAGGGTGATGCGATCCTTGATCTTGATCCGGTAATAATCGACCGTGAGATTGAGTCCCGGGACCATGGTAAATACAAGGCCGCCGCCCAGATTCACCGACTTTTCGGGCTTGAGCGGCTGGGCGCCAAGGGCGAGTGCGATCGGCGAGCCGACAGGGAAAGTGCCGACTTCCACCAGACCAACGCCGGTCAAATTGACCGTCGAGGTCGTCGAGAAGAATTGCTGTGCCATGCCGGGGGCGCGGAACCCCGTCGATGCCGATCCGCGGAGCGCGAGGCCCTCCACGGGTTCAAAGCGCGCTGCGACCTTGCCGTTCACCGTGTCTCCAAAGTCGGAGAAATGCTCGTAGCGGCCCGCAACCTGAATATTGAACATGTCGCTGAGATCCGCGTCAAGCTCGACATAGCCCGCAAAGCTGTCGCGCGAGGCATCGACCTCGGAGCTCGGGAGGAAGCCCCCGAACACCTGCGACCCGACCCCGGCACCGTTCGTATAGAAATAGGGGCCAACAGCATAGCTTGCTGGCTCGCCCGCGACGATCCTGTAATTCTCGTTCCGCCATTCGGCGCCGAGCGCCAGCGAGGTATTGCCGAGTCCGATGTCGAGATCACGCTGGGCGTCGAAATTTACAGCGGTCTGGCCGTAGCGCATGCCGCCCGCGTCGAACTTGCGAGGACTGTGGTCGCCACCGAGCGAGACGTTGACGCTGTTCTCCACGCCATAGTCGAGCCGGTTTGATCCATAGTTGATCGAAAGGTCGAGGTTCCAACCGCCCGCTTCGCCTCGAATGCCTCCGGCGACCGCGATGTCATGGATGCTGCTCGTAATGAAGGGCAGATAGCCATCCTCGTAGATCGGTGCACCGCCATTGTCCCAGTCGGCATTGCGGGCATCGAGAGCGCGGCGGTAAAAGCCGGCGGCATTCGCATCGCGCACGCCGTAGCTGCCGAAGCTGTAGAGCTCCCACCCGCCGGCGTCCATTCCGGCGTTGTAGAAGAAGTTCATATCTTTCGATTCGCCGTCGCCAAATCGGTGCCAGAAGCGGTCGATCGTCGTCTCACGCGGGTCGCCCGCCGCGGCATAGTTGCGGCGAAGATCGGCGCCGGACCGATTGGTTGGCGAGCGGTCCTTATATTCGGCGGTGAAGTTCAGGTAGCCATTGTCGCCGACCGGCAGTCCAATGTTGGTGGCCATCGTCAGCGTGCCGCCGTCGCGCCGCTTGCGGTCGGAGTCGGTGAGAGTGATGACCGGATTGTCGGAAGCGCCGGTGGTCGGCGAGACGCTGGCGACGTTTTTCACATCCTCCATCGTCGTGATATATTTGCCGTAAGTGATCTGTGCCTGGCCGCCGACGCTCTTCTTGAGCTGGATATTGATGACGCCCGCGATCGCGTCGGACCCATATTGCGACGAGGCGCCATCGCGCAGCACCTCGATCCGCTCGATCGCGATTGGCGGGATGGTGTTCATGTCGACGCCCGACGAGCCCCGGCCCACCGAGCCGTTGAGATTAAGAAGCGACGAGAGGTGGCGGCGCTTGCCGTTGACGAGAACGAGTACCTGGTCGGGTGCGAGGCCGCGCAGCGTAGCAGGACGCAGCGAATCGGTGCCATCGGTGAGCGAAGGCTGCGGAAAGTTGAACGAGGGAACGAGCTGGTTGAGGAGTCGGTTGGTTTCGGTGGTGCCGCTGTTGGCGAGCGAATCCGCCGAGATCACATCGATCGGCACGCTGCTGTCAGCAATCGTGCGGTCCGTACGGCGCGTGCCCGTCACGATGATGAGCGCGTCTGCATCCTCCTCGGATGCGCCAGCCTCCTGCGCTGCGGCGGGGGCCCCCCAGCAGGTGGTGGCAAGCGCCGTGGTGATGGCGAGGAGGGTGAGGGGACGAGAAGATCGCATGTGAAGCTCCCTGTTATTTTGCGAAAATGAGCTGGGCCAAAAGTCCGCCCCCGCGGCCCTCAACGCCACCCCTTTTCGACGAGCGATGGAGCAAATGTTGCATTTTGCAATCCACTGTGGTAATTGAGCAACAGGGTGCGGGGCAAATATTGTCATGATATTACAGGCTTGAGATGCCCGCAGCTCGGACCCTGTCTTGCTGCAGCTTTTAGGAAACGCACGTTTCGGCCGCTCTCTGTCGCATCGGGGGAGGACAATCTGTCCACGCCATAAGACTGGACCACCGCCACATCGTCGCTTAAGGCTTCGCGCGCGATGCACGCCTATGCGAATCCTGCCCGTTTTCTGGCCATTGCCCGCCCGCTGACCCCCTGGCTGCTGGGCCTGGGTACAGCCCTGCTGGTCGTCGGTGCCTGGGCTGGGCTTGTCCTGGTGCCGGGCGACTATAAGCAGGGGGAAACGGCGCGCATTCTCTATGTCCATGTGCCTTCGGCATGGCTCGGCATGGGCGGCTGGACGGGGCTTGCGGTCGCGGGGCTTGTCCAGCTGGTCTGGCGCCACCCGCTCGCGGGGATTGCGGCGCGCGCGATTGCGGTGCCGGGGATGCTTTTCACCGCGCTATGTCTTGCCACGGGTTCGATCTGGGGCAAGCCGACCTGGGGCACCTGGTGGGAGTGGGACGGCCGGATGACCTCGATGCTCATCCTCCTCTTCCTTTATGCCGGATTTATCGCGTTGACGAAGGGCGAAGAAGGCGGACGGCAGGGGTGGGCGCTGCCGCGCGGCGCTGCGGTCTACGCGCTCGTCGGCGCGGTCAATATCCCCATCATCAATCGCAGCGTCGTGTGGTGGAACAGCCTGCACCAAGGGCCGAGCATCACGATGCGCGGGTCCTCGATCGACGGCGCTCTCTTGTGGCCACTCGGCTTGACCTTGCTCGGCTTCTCACTGTTATTCGGCGCCATCGTGCTGATGCGGATGCGGCGCATCATTGCCGATAATCGCGTCACAGCGCGGCTGCAGCGGATGGCCGACGAGGAGGTTTAGGGCAATGACGGGGGTGATCAGCGGCGGTGGCCAATGGGCCTATGTTGTGGCCGCATATGGTCTTGCCGCGCTCCTGACGGGTGCGGTTATCTGGCATAGCTGGCGCGCAATGACCAAGGCCGAGCGACGAAGCGATGCGCTGCGAAAGGATCGTAAGTAGATGAAGCCCAAGCACCAGCGGCTTGTCCTCGCGCTCCTTGCGCTCGCCGGCATCGCAGGCGCCGGTATTCTCGGCGCGAGCGCGCTACGCGACGAGGCGGCCTATTTTCGAACCCCGGCCGAGGTGACGGCAGGAAAGGCCGAGACCGGCGAGGCGATGCGGCTCGGCGGCATGGTTGCAGCGGGAAGCATCGCGCGCCAGGCTGACGGCGTCACGATCCGCTTCGTTGCAACCGATGGCAAGGCGTCGGTTCCCGTCGAGTTCACTGGCATTGTCCCTGACCTGTTCGCCGAAAATTCGGGCATGGTCGCCGACGGACGGATGCGCGCCGACGGCGTTTTCGTCGCCGACCGGATTCTCGCCAAGCATGACGAGCGCTACATGCCGCCGCAGATGGGCGAGATGCCCAAGAATATGAAGCTGGTGCCGGAGGAATGAGGCACTCTCCCTTCGCCTGTTTGCGAGCCGAACGGTGATCGCAGAACTCGGCCTTGCGCTCTTGTGGATGGCAGCAGCGCTCGCCTGCCTTTCGCTCGTCGCGGGGGCATTGTTCCTGCGCGGTGGACCGAAGGATCTCGCATCGCTCGTGCGGCCTGCGAGTGTTGCGCAGGGCGTGTTGACGGCGGCGGCCTTTGGCCTGCTTATCGCCCTGTTCGTCCGCTCCGACATGTCGGTCGAGCTCGTCGCGCGCAACAGCCACAGCCTGAAACCCATGCTGTTCAAGGTCGCGGGCGCTTGGGGAAATCACGAAGGCTCGATGCTCCTGTGGCTGACGATACTTGGCCTGTCGGGAGCGCTTGTCGCGCTGTTTGAGAGGCGGCTACGCGAGGATACGCTGGTTGCAACCCTCGCAGCGCAGGCAGCGCTCAGCCTCGGCTTCTTTGCCTTCCTCCTTTTCTCCTCCAATCCCTTCAACCGCCTGCCGATCGCGCCGCCCGACGGGCAGGGGCTCAACCCCCTGCTTCAGGACCCCGGCCTCGCCTTCCATCCGCCGACACTCTACATCGGCTATGTCGGCCTGTCGGTCGCCTTCAGCTTCGCGGTGGGTGCGCTGGTTACACGCGAGATCGGACCTGCCTTCGCGCGCGCCATGCGGCCCTGGGTTCTGGGGAGCTGGATATTCCTGACGCTCGGGATCACGGCCGGCAGCTACTGGGCCTATTATGAGCTCGGCTGGGGCGGCTGGTGGTTCTGGGACCCGGTCGAGAATGTGTCGCTCGTGCCCTGGCTTGCGGGCGCGGCTCTCCTTCATTCGGTCGCGGTGACAGCAACGCGCAATGCGCTTCGGGCATGGACGGTGATGCTCGCCGTGATCGGCTTTTCGATGTCAATGGTGGGCACGTTCATCGTGCGCTCGGGGCTTTTGACGAGCGTGCATAGTTTCGCGGTAGATCCCGAGCGCGGCACCTTTCTGCTCGTCCTGATGGCAATTTATATCGGCGGGGCGCTCGCGCTGTTCGCGCTGCGGGCCGGGACGGTCGCGGAGGGCAAGAAATTTGCTCTTTTGAGCCGCGAAGGCTCGCTCGTGATCAACAACCTCCTGCTGACGACGATCCTCGCGCTCGTTCTTTTAGGGACGCTCTATCCGATCGTCGCTGAAGCGATGGGCGAGAAAATCTCGGTGGGGCCTCCCTATTACAACAAGGTTGCAGGACCGCTCGCCCTCATCCTGTGTCTTGTCATGGTCGCAGGACCATTGCTTGCCTGGCGCCGCGACGACGGCAAACGCCTATGGTCGCGCTTGCCGCCTGCGGTGCTCGCGGGAGCGCTGGTGCTCTTCGGTCTTGTTCTTTTTGGCGGATCGGTGCGTATCCTGCCGCTCCTTGGAATGACCGTGGCGGCCGTGGTCGCGGTGGCGAGCCTCGCGCCGCTCTGGGGCCGCAACCTCCGCCGCACGCCGCTCCCGACCTGGGGCATGGTGATCGCGCATTTTGGGGTCGCGGTGGCGCTCGCGGGAATGGCCGCGGAAAGCGCCTTCATCAAGGAGCGGCTCGTTGCCGCAGCGCCGGGCGAGACGGTCAAGGTCGATGATTTTGCCGTGACCTTCGTGGGCGTTCGGCCGATTGCCGGTCCCAATTACACCGCGATCGAAGGGCGGCTTGTTGCGACCACAGGATCGGGGGCAAGCTTCACCTTGCGCCCCGAGGCACGCACTTTTCCAGGCCTGATGGGCGGCCCGCCCACCGAAACCAACGAGGCGGCGCTGCTGACACGGCCCGGCGGGCAGCTTTATGCCGTGCTCGGGCAGCCGGTGACCTCGCCTGACGGGACGGCCGAGCGCTACCAGCTCCGCCTGTGGTGGAAGCCGCTCGTGTGGTGGATTTGGCTCGGCGGTGCGCTCATTGCGATCGGTGCGGCGCTGTCGATGCTCGGCCGCGCACAATTGCTCGCCATGTGGCGCACGCATCGATCGAAAAAAGCGCAGGAGCGTTTCGCGCCATGAGGAATCGGTGGATCCTTTTCGTGCCGCTGGCGATCATGGCGTTGTTGTTCGGCGCCTTTGTCTATCGGCTGGTGACCCCCGCTGAGACGCTCATCCAGTCGCAGTGGATCAACAAGCCGATGCCGCTTTTCGACCTTCCGCCTGCGACTGCGGGTGTCGAAGGGCTCAAGAGCAGTCAACTTGCCGACGGGCGGCCGCGGCTTGTCAATGTGTTCGCGAGCTGGTGCATTCCGTGCCGCGCGGAGGCGGCGCAGCTTGAAGCACTCAAGCGGGCAGGGGTTCCGATCGACGGCATAGCGATCCGCGACCGGCCCGAGGATGTCGCGGCCTTTCTCAACGAATTCGGCAATCCCTTCGACCGCATCGGGTCAGACCAGCAGAGCAGCGTCCAGATAGCCCTCGGATCATCGGGCGTGCCTGAAACGTTCCTGATCGACGGTAAGGGCATTATTCGCGAGCAGATCCAGGGGGTCATTCTCGCTGGCGATGTACCGCGGATCATCGCGAAGCTGGAGGCGATGAAATGAAGGCGCGGCTCCTCATCGCGGCGATGATGACGCTGACCTCCCTCCCGCTCGAAGCGCAGGACCGTTTGCCGCCGGCGCCCTACGCCTACCAGCAGCTCAATGATCCGGCGAAGGAAGCCAAGGCCAAGGCGTTGATGGAAACGCTGCGCTGCCTCGTCTGCCAAGGGCAGTCGATCGCCGATAGCGATGCGCCGCTTGCTGGCGACATGCGGCACGAAGTGCGCACGAAGATCGCTGCGGGCGAAAGCCCCGACACGATCCGCAAATGGCTTGTCGCCCGCTATGGCAACTGGGTGAGCTATGACCCGCCTTTTGACGGGGCGACAGCGCTGCTCTGGCTCGGCCCGCTCTTGTTTCTCGGGGTCGGCGGGTGGCTTGCCTTCGGACGCTTCCGCCGCGCGGGCGGGGAGGATGAACGATGATCTGGCTGTGGATCTCGCTTGCCGCGCTCCTCGCTGCGGGCGGCATGATGTGGCTCGGGCGTCTTCCCGCCGCCGCACGGCCGCTCGCCGGGGCCGCGCTGATGCTCGGCCTTGCAGGTTATGCGCTGCAGGGCAGCCCGGCGCTGCCCGGAAAACCTGTGGCAAAGGTCGAGGAGCCCGAGGGCTTTGGCGAGGCGATCGCCGACCGCCGGCAGGGGATGAGCGGGCGTTTCGGTCCGGCCGCGCAGTGGCTTGCGATGTCCGACGGCTTTGCGCGTACCGGCAAGACCGCGCTCGCGGCGCAGACACTGGAAAAGGGACTTGAGCGCTACCCGGACAATGTCGACCTCTGGGTGGGGCTCGGAAACGCGCTTGTCGCGCACGGCGGCGGCGTGATCTCGCCCGCCGCCGCGCTCGCATTCGATGAAGCGGCAAAGCGCGACCCCGCGCATCCCGCGCCGCCATTTTTTGCCGGGCTTGCAATGGCACAAAGCGGTGACCTTAATGGCGCGAAGGCGGTGTGGAGCGAGTTGCTTGCTCGCAGTCCCGACGACGCGCCCTGGCGCGGCGACCTTGAAATGCGCCTCGCGCAGCTTCGCCAGGCGATGGGACCCGAACTCCCGTCCGAGGCGCCGCGAGGCCCGTGATCCGCCTCTATTCTATTTGCGCAGGCTCGTCTAAAGCGCGGCGCCATGACTGCTGAGTCGCAACAGGCGGTGGCAGGAGCGGACAGCGCCGCAACCGCCGCCGACACGGGCCAAGCCGGCCATGCCCATCACGGAGATGGCAAGCTCAAGCTTGCGGTCGGCGCGATTGGCGTGGTGTTTGGCGACATCGGCACCAGCCCGCTTTACGCCTTTCGCGAAACCTTCGCCGGGCACCATTCGATCGATGCCGACCGTGTGCACATTTATGGCGTGCTCAGCCTCGTTTTCTGGTCGATGATGCTCGTCGTCACCTTCAAATATGTGCTGACGATCATGAAGGCGGACAATAAGGGCGAAGGCGGGAGCCTCGCGCTGCTCGCGCTCATTAGCCGGCAATCGGAGGGAAAGCGCTGGACCTGGCCCATCGTCCTGCTCGGGGTGTTTGCAACCGCGCTTTTCTACGGCGACAGCATGATCACCCCCGCGATGTCGGTTCTGTCGGCAACCGAGGGACTCAGTTATGTCAACAGCGGATTCCAGCCCTATATCGTACCGATCGCGCTGGCGATCCTGATCGGCATCTTTGCGATTCAATCGCACGGGACGGCAAAGGTGGGCGCTTTGTTCGGGCCGATCATGCTCTGCTACTTTTTGATGCTCGCGGTGCTCGGCCTCATGCATATTATCGAGCATCCGACGATCATCTTGGCGACGATCAACCCGGTCAACGCGCTGCGCTTCTTCTATCTCGACGGCTTTACGGCCTTCATTGCGCTCGGCGCCGTGGTGCTCGCGGTGACGGGGGCCGAGGCGCTCTATACCGATATGGGGCATTTCGGGCGCGCGCCGATCGGCCTGTCGTGGCTGTGCTTCGTGCTGCCCGCGCTCATGTTCAACTATATGGGGCAGGGCGCGATGGTGCTCGAGGCCGAAATGGGCGCACGGCTCGGTATCATTCAGGACCCATTTTTCCTGATGATGCCCGATAGCTGGCGGATTCCGGTGGTGCTGCTTGCCCTGCTCGCGACGATCATCGCGAGCCAAGCGGTGATTTCGGGTGCCTTCTCGCTCACCCAGCAGGCGATCCAGCTGGGCTTTATGCCGCGGCTGCGCGTCGAGCACACGAGCGCCTCGGCGCAGGGACAGGTCTACATCCCGCTCGTCAATTGGGGGCTGATGGTGATGGTGATCCTGCTCGTCCTCTTCTTCGGATCATCGAGCAATCTTGCAGCCGCTTACGGCATTGCGGTGACGGGGGCGATGTTCATCGACACCTGTCTGATGAGCGTGGTGCTCTTCGCCCTTTGGAAATGGCCGGCGTGGAAGGCAGTTCCGCTGCTCGCGCTCTTCTTCGTCGTAGATATCGCCTATTTTGGCGCAAACCTGATTAAGGTCCCCGACGGGGGCTGGGTTCCGCTTGCGATCGGTCTGACCATCTTCACCCTGCTCACGACCTGGTCGCGCGGGCGCAAGCTCATGCAGCAGCAGATGGCCGAAGGTGCGATGCCGATCCCGATATTCGTCAAGTCGGCCGCGAACAGCGCGACGCGGGTCCCCGGGACTGCCGTGTTCATGACATCAAGCGCGGACGGCGTGCCCCACGCGCTGCTTCATAATCTCAAGCACAACAAGGTGCTGCACGAGCGCATCATCCTTTT
Organism: Sphingopyxis flava; assembly: GCF_900168005.1. Lineage (GTDB taxonomy): Bacteria > Pseudomonadota > Alphaproteobacteria > Sphingomonadales > Sphingomonadaceae > Sphingopyxis > Sphingopyxis flava. Next base: position 39,018 of record NZ_FUYP01000001.1, on the reverse strand, counting down.
GACGATCAAGATCGCGGACGTCCCCTTCGTACGCGAAGCCGACCATTGCGCGCTTGAGGATCTCGGGCAGGGCTTTCATCGGCTGATCCTGAAATATGGCTTCATGCAGCCGGTCGACGTGCCCGCGGCGCTGAGCCGCGTCGGGGGATGCGGCGGCGCTTTCAAGATGCTCGAGACGAGCTTCTTCCTGTCGCGCCAGACCTTGATCGCGGCAAAATCGCCCGGGATGCCGATCTGGCGCGAAAAGCTGTTCGCCTGGATGCTGCGAAACTCGCAAAGCGCGATGGAATATTTCCGTCTGCCCACCAATCGCGTCGTTGAACTGGGCAGCCAGCTCGCGATCTGAAGCCTCGAGGTCAGGGCGCGCCTAACCGATATATTTGTCCTGCAGCTCGCGATAGGCGTCGCGATATTGCGCCGCGAGGTCGGCGATGAACTCGGCCGCGGGGCGGACCCCCGAGATCGCCCCGATTCCCTGGCCTGATCCCCAGATATCCTTCCACGCCTTGGCCTTGGTGTTGCCGCCGGAGCCGAAATTCATCGTCTTGAGGTCGCCTTCGGGGAGATTGTCCGGGTCCATCCCGGCGGCAAGGATCGACCGGCGAAGATAATTGCCGTGAACACCGGTGAAGAGGTTTGAATAGACGATGTCGCCCGCACGGCCGGCGACAATACCCTCCTTATATCCCTCGTCGGCATTGGCCTCCGCGGTCGCGATGAAAGCGCTGCCGATATAGGCGAGATCGGCGCCGCACGCCTGCGCCGCCAGGATCGAGCGGCCGTGCGCAATCGCGCCCGAGAGCGCCACGGGGCCGTCGAACCAGCTGCGAATTTCCTGCACCAGCGCAAAGGGAGACTGGGTGCCCGCGTGGCCGCCCGCGCCGGCGGCGACCGGGATCAGCCCGTCGGCGCCCTTTTCGACCGCCTTGCGCGCAAAACGGTCGTCGATAACGTCGTGCAGCGTGATGCCCCCCCAATTGTGCACAGCCTGGTTGAGTTCCTCGCGGGCGCCGAGCGAGGTGATGGTGATCGGCACCTTCCATTTCTCGCAGGTTGCAATGTCTGCCTCGAGCCGGTCATTCGACCGGTGGACGATCTGGTTGACCGCGAAGGGCGCCGAGAGCCGGTCGGGATTGTCGCGATCCCACGCGGCGAGTTCTTCGGTAATGCGGTGAAGCCACTCGTCGAGGAGCGATTGCGGCCTTGCATTGAGGGCGGGGAAGCTGCCGACGATCCCGGCCTTGCACTGGGCGATGACGAGATCGGGCCCCGAGACGATGAAGAGCGGCGAGCCGATGACAGGGAGACGCAGGCGATCGAAGATCGGGGGAAGGGCCATGAATCACTCTCCGGTTGCAGTTTAGGGATGACCTTAACGTAAACGGAAGGTGTGGCAAGGGGCGGGATATGGGCGCGGGTTCACGCGCCAGCTGGCCGCTTCAGTTCGACGATATTGTCTTCCGGATCGCGGATGTAGATCGATGGGCCTTCCCCCTCGGCGCCATAACGGTAGCCCGCCTGCTCGACCGCGACGCCATGGCGCGCAAGGTGCGCGCGGATCGCCGCTTCGTCGAAGCCCTCAACTGAAAGGGCAAAATGATCCAGATTGCGACCCTCGGCGCCCGGCGCTGCCCCGCCCATGGCCCCGAGCTTGCCGGTCACAGGGATGAGGTCAATGAGGGCAGCGCCCGCGCGAAGCTGATAGAGGCCGATGCCCGTCTGCTCGCGTTCCTCGGTGCAACCGAGGATCTCCTTGTAGAAGCGGCGCATCCGCTCAAGATCCGCCACGCGCAGCACAATATGATCAAGTCCGCGCAGCTTGAAGGGCGGCATCGTCATGGAAAGACTGAGCTCCTCATCTTGAACCGATCCCCGGGGCGGCCGGGTCCTTCCAGTCGACGCGGTAGAGATCGAAGCGCCGATCGCGCAGGTTCTGAACCGCGCCGCTCTGGCGGCTGGTGAGGAGATCCGCGAGGCTCAAATCGGCAATCGCGATCGTCTCGGTGTTCGCCGCAGTGTCGGCGGCGACGCCGTCACGTGCAAAGGCGAAATCCGAAGGGGTCAGTATCGCGCTTTCGGCATAGTGAATGTCCATATTCTCAACGTTCGGCAAATTGCCGACGACGCCCGAGGTGATGACATAGCATTGGTTCTCGACGGCGCGCGCGTGACAGCAATATCGCACGCGAAGATAGCCGCGCCGTTCGTCGGTGCAGAAAGGGACGAACAGCATCATCGCGCCCTGGTTGACGAGGTGACGCGCAAGTTCGGGAAACTCGCTGTCGTAGCATATCATCACCCCGATCGGCCCGCAGTCGGTATTGATCGCATCGGCGCCATAACCGCCCTTGATATTCCACCAGCGGCGTTCGGAAGGGGTCGGGTGCAGCTTCTCCTGGCGGTGCACCGAGCCGTCGCGCAGGAAGACATAGGCGATGTTGCGGATGTCGCCGCCCTCGACGCGCGTCGGGTGCGAGCCGCCAACGATGTTGATATTATAGCCGACCGCAAGCTTCTCCATGAAGGCAAGATAGCGGTCGGTATAGTCGGCGATCTTCAATATGGCCTTTTCGGGCGGGAGCTTGTTCTTGTCGATCGATAGCAGCTCGAGCGTGTAGAGCTCAGGAAAGACGACGAAATCGGCGGCGTAATCGGCAGCAACGTCAACGAAATATTCGACCTGTTCCTCGAACTGTTCGATGCGGTCGATTCCGCGCATCTGAAACTGCACGGTTGCAACGCGCACCGAAGCGGGGAGACGGTCGGGCGCCGAGCCGCGATGGCGCGCATTCGCCTTCTCGCGCGGCGGGGCGAGAGGGTTCTCCCACAGCATCAGTACCGCATGACCGCCGCTTTCGCGGTCGCTCGGCAGATAGTCGTGGAGAATGCCCTTGACCTGATAGCCCTGATTGACCTGGAAATTGATCACCGGGTCGCGAAGCTGCTTGTCGAGCACCGCGGCGAGATAGGCTTCGGGTTCGGGAAATTGGCGGCGGCGGCGTGCATAGCCTGGCATACGGCCGCCAAAAGCGATGCCCTGGAGTTCCAGCGACTGGCACAATTCCTGCCTCTTGCGGTAGAAGCGCTGGCCGATGCGCAGCCGCCGATACTCAGGATCGACGCACACCTCCATGCCATAAAGGATGTCGCCATCGGGATCGTGGGGGGTGGCAAAGCCGCCTCCGCTGATCGCGGCCCAGCGATGATCCGCGAGCGCGGCCGCCTCGGGGACGATCAGCGTCGCGCAGAATCCGACGATCTGGCCTTCATATTCTGCGACAAACTGGCCTTCGGGAAAATTGTTGATCTGGCCGCGGATCTGCGCTGCCGAATAGCCCTCCGCGCGGCCGTAGACCTTCGCTGACAGGCGGGCGATCGCGGCGGCATCGCGGGTTTCGGAGTTTCTGATGACGAGCTTTGGCCGGGTGGAATCCATCGGTTCGATATAGGACGCACAGCGGTGCTGTCCAATCGACGTTCCTGCAAAACGAGGGAATGGGAAAAAATTCGCGATCGCCTGTCGATTTCGCGATCGCTCCTTCGTCGTCTAGAAAGGAGGCCCTGCCGGCCTCTGCGATGAAGGAGATGACCGATGCGTGTAATGGTTTTTGTAAAAGCGACCGAGGAAAGCGAACAGGGCATAACGCCTTCGCCCGAAGTTGAGCAGATGTTCCTCGACATGGGCAAGTTCAATGAGGAACTCGTGAACGCCGGGATCATGGTCGCAGGCGACGGCCTCAAGCCCTCATCCTTTGGCAAGCGCGTTGCGTTCGACGGGCCGGGCCGCACCGTAATCGATGGTCCTTTTGCCGAGACGCGCGAACTCGTTGCCGGCTTCTGGCTCTGGGAAGTCAAGGACATGGACGAGGCCGTCGAATGGGTGAAGCGCTGCCCCAACCCGATGCCTGGCCCGAGCGAAATTGAAATCCGCCCCCTCTACGAGATGGAGGATTTGGCCGATCTCATTCCGCCCGAAGCCGCTGCGATCCATGACGGGGTCGGCGAAAAGCTCGCGAAGCGCTGATGCCTTGTCCTACCCGCCATGCGCCCCTAACGCGGGCGCATGGCAGCTGACCCGACCCACAGGGCGATCGAGGCGGTCTTCCGGATCGAGCGCGCGCGGCTGATCGCTGGGCTTGCGCGAATGACGCGCGATGTCGGCCGCGCCGAGGAACTGGCGCAGGAGGCTTTGCTCGCTGCTCTCACAGACTGGCCGAGATCGGGTGTTCCAGGCCGGCCGGGCGCGTGGCTGATGGCGGCGGGTAAGCGCCGCGCGATCGACGGGTTGCGCCGCGCGGCGATGCAGGAGCGCAAACACGCCGAGATTGCCCGCGAACGGGAGGATGAGCGCTGCTTGAGCATTGAGATGATCGAGGCGGGGATCGACGATGACCTGGGCGACGAACTGCTCGGCCTGATTTTCGCCGCATGCCATCCGGTGCTTACGCCCGAGGCGCGCGCCGCGCTGACGCTGCGCCTCGTGGGAGGGCTGTCGGTCGAGGAGATCGCGCGCGCCTTTCTGTCGAGCGAGGCGGCGATCGCGGCGCGGATTACCCGCGCCAAGAAAGCGATCGCCAAGGCACGCGTTGCGTTCGAGGTCCCGCGTGGGCAGGCGCTCGCACCGCGCCTCGCCTCGGTGCTCGAGGTGCTCTACCTTATCTTCAACGAAGGCTATGCAGCGACGAGCGGGCACGATCTGGTACGCCCGCCGCTCTGCGCCGAGGCGCAGCGCCTCGGGCGTATTCTCGCGGGGTTGATGCCCGCCGAGCCCGAGGTGCTGGGGCTGCTCGCGCTCATGGAGATTCAGGCATCGCGTCTTCCTGCGCGCGTCGGAGCGGGCGGCGCGCTGGTGCCGCTGCCCGAACAGGATCGCTCGCGCTGGGATCAACTCCTGATCCAGCGCGGGCTAACGGCGCTTGCCCGTGCCGAAGCTCTGGGCGGCGGAGATGGTCCCTATGCACTGCAGGCGGCGCTTGGCGCGTGTCACGCCCGCGCGCGGCGCGCCGAGAATACCGACTGGCGCCGCATCGCCGCCCTTTACGATCGGTTGGGAACGGTAAATCCCTCACCGGTGGTCGAGCTCAACCGCGCAGTGGCGCACAGCATGGCGTTCGGCCCCGAGGCGGGGCTCGCGCTCGTCGATGCGATCGCCGATGAGGCGATGCTGCGCAGCTATGCCCCGCTTCCCGCGGCGCGCGGCGATTTCCTGCTCCGCGCCGGGCGAAATGCCGAGGCAAAGGTCGCTTTCGAGGCGGCCGCGGCGCTCGCAGGCAATGCCCGCGAGCGCGATTTCCTGCTCGCTCGCGCGGCGTCGTGCGTGAAGAACCGGGGCTGACCCCTTCGGTCCATCCTGTCCGCAACACAGTCCGTCCGTGAGGCCGTGGCAGGCGCGCGGCACGCGGTTCATCAGCGGCCGGGTTCCTATTGGAGTCGCCCCATGACCAGAGTCTTTGGCCTTGCCCTCTCCCTTTGCGCCGCGATTCTCGCTGCCGGTCCCGCGCAGGCCGTCCAAAAGAGCAGCGCGGTTGCGGCAAGTGAGCTCACCCCCGGCACCAAAGTCTATGACGTGGACGGAAAAGAGGTTGGCACCGTCGCCAAGGTGTCGGGCGACAAGATCGCGGTAGCGATCGAGGGAAATGGCCTCATCGTCCCGCGCGCCGCCTTCGTCCGGACGGACAAGGGGCCGGCGCTCAAAGCGACCAAAGCCAAGATCTTTGCGGTGCTCCATGAGGCCGAACGCGACGCTGCCGCAGTCGATGCGGCGCTCAAGGTCGGGGCCGAGGTCCACAGCGCGGATGGCGCTGCGGTGCTCGGCAAGATCAAGGCGATCACGCCGCAAGGGGCGGTGATGACGACCGGCGAGGGCGATATCACGATGCCGCGCGCCGCCTTCTTCCTCGCAAAATCGGGGCTCGCGGTGAAGGTGACCGCGGCGCAGTTCGCCGAAGGGGTCAAGAAGGCGCGCCAGTCGTCGGGTGGCTGACCCGCCCCTTTCGTTTGGGTCAGCTGAGCGCCCTTCCCATGAGTCAGGTGGAGTCACCTGAGGACCTGGAAAACACGCTAAAACAAGACTCTAGAGTGCCGGTTTTGATTCAATCAAAACCGAACGCACTCGAGGGGCGCGAGGGGCGTCGAGATCTGCAGGGACCTTGAGGCGATGCGTCGGCATGGCGCCGATCGCTATCCAAGGAGACTGCATCTGCCGAGGGCGCTTAATTCTTCGCCGCCGCGATCAGCTGTTCCTTTTCGGCGCGCAGCTTTTCTGCGTAGAGCAGCTTGTCGGCCATTCCTTGCCACGCTGCGGCAGCGCGCAGGTTGCGCTCGCGCACCTGGACGAGCGACGAGGCCGCGGCCTCTTCGCTGCATTTTTCTGCTTGGGCGAGATAGAATTCAATGGTGGCCGACACGGGGACAGGCTCCTTTAGCTATGCAAGGTCAATCGACCATGTCGGCGATCAGGCGCCGAAGCTCGCGGCGCGACAAAGTGGTCGGGCGGCGGCGCAGGCTATCCGGCATCGCCTTTCCGGCCATCGGAAGTGCGCGAAGAGCGGGGTAAATGGGATTCTGAAATGTCATCATTTTTATCTTAATTTTACCAGTATTTCAATTTATTGGGTGTCAGCGCCGCTGGCGCTTTCCGTTGACCGGGGCACTGCCGCGCTCGCGATAGACGAGGCGGCCCTTGCTAAGGTCATAGGGCGTCATCTCGACGCGAACGGCGTCGCCGACGACCGACCGGATGCGAAATCGTCGCATCCGGCCGGCGGTATAGGCGATGATGCGGTGACCATTTTCGAGCACGACGCCAAAACGGGCGTCGGGCAGAATTTCGTCGATCACACCATCGAAGGTGAGGGCTTCCTCTTTGGCCAATAATCAGGCCTGTTCGAGGTTGATCGCCGACACCTTGCCGTTGCGGCCAGTTTCGAGCTCGTAGGAGATGCGCTGATCCTTGTTCAGCACTTGCATCCCTGCCGCCTGTACGGCGGTGATATGGACGAAGCTGTCGCCCGAGCCATCTTCATTTTCAATGAAGCCATAGCCCTTGTCCGTATTGAAGAATTTGACGGTGCCGATCGGCATGGGTGTTTCCTTTCACGAAACAAGATACCCGCCGGCAAAAGCACCGGCGGAGCTGGTAGCGTGAGAAGGCAAGAATCCACCCGAAAGGGGTATCAAAATTCCGTCGCAGGCGACGATAGCCCCCGCCATATGGGGGCTTTCGTGCGGAAAGTCAAGGAAGTGTCCCGGGTTCAGTACATATGAGACTGCTGGAGATTTCCGCAGCTGATGGACTTTGAGGTACTCGGCGGGGGCTTTCACGTCGAGAGCATCGTGCGGCCTGACGTGGTTGAAGCGGTGCGCGACTGCGCCGCCACCTCCTGAGGTGGCAGCGCAGTTACAAAACGGTCTATGCCCCGTTGGCGGCGCTCAGGATTGCGCGCACGCTGGCGGTCGCGACATCGGTATCGAGCCCGCAGCCGAAGAGGCTCTTTCCGTCGGCCGTGCGACACTCGACATAGGCAGCTGCCTGCACGTTGCTGCCTTGGCCGATTGCGTGCTCGGAGTAATCGACGATGTCCATCACCGGGCCGCCCGACTCCGCGAGCGCGGCAACGACGCTCGACATGAGGCCGTTGCCGCGGCCGCTGACGCTGCGTTCGGCGCCGTCGATGGTGAGCTTGCCCGCGAAGATGCGGTCGGTGCCGCTATGCGTTTCGGCCCAGTCGACGAGCTGGAAGCGCTTGGCCTCGCTCGCAAGATAATGGCTCTCGAACGCTTGCCAAATGTCTTCGGCGCCAAGTTCGCGGCTCGTCGCGTCGGCGACGGCCTGAACAACATGGCTGAAGCTCGCCTGCATCCGCTTGGGCAGCTTCAGCCCCTTGTCCTGCTCGAGAACCCAGGCGACGCCGCCCTTGCCCGACTGGCTGTTGACGCGAATGACCGCTTCATAGCTGCGCCCGAGGTCGGCGGGGTCGATCGGGAGATAGGGAACCTCCCACCGCTCGTCATTCTGGCGTTCGCGCGCGGCAAAGCCCTTCTTGATCGCGTCCTGATGGCTGCCCGAAAAGGCCGTGTAGACGAGCTCACCTCCATAGGGGTGGCGGGGATGGACGGGCAACTGGTTGCAATATTCAACCGTCGCGATGACTTCGTCGATGTCGGAAAAGTCAAGCTCAGGGTCGACGCCCTGCGTGTACATGTTGAGCGCGATGGTCACGAGACAGGTATTGCCCGTGCGCTCGCCGTTGCCGAACAGGCAGCCTTCGACGCGGTCGCCGCCGGCAAGCAGGCCAAGCTCTGCCGCCGCAACGCCGGTGCCGCGGTCGTTGTGCGTGTGGAGCGAAATGATCGCACGATCACGGTTCGGCAAATGCTTGCAGAAATATTCGATCTGGTCAGCGTAGATATTCGGCGTCGCCGCCTCGACCGTCGCGGGGAGATTGAGGATGATCGGCTTCTCGGCGGTGGGCTGGAGAATTTCCATCACCGCGGCGCAGCATTCGATGCTGAAATCGAGCTCGGCGGTCGAGAAGGTTTCGGGGCTATATTCGAACCGCCAGTCGGTGCCGGGCAGGCGCGCGGCATTGTCGCGCAACTGTTTCGCGCCGTCGATTGCGATCTGCTTGATCTCGGGCATTTCCATACCGAAAACAATGCGGCGCCACGCCGGGCTCACGGCGTTGTAGAGGTGGACGATCGCGGTTTTTGCGCCTTCGAGACTGTCAAAGCTCGTGCGGATGAGGTCGGCGCGGGCCTGTGTCAGCACCTGCGGTGTGACATCGTCGGGAATGCGGCCCGAGCGGACAAGGTTCTGGATATAGTCGAAGTCGGTGGCACCGGAGGCAGGAAAGCCGACCTCAATCTCCTTCAGCCCGCATTTCACGAGCAGGTCGAAGAAGCGCGTCTTCTTCTCGGCATCCATAGGGTCGATGAGCGCCTGGTTGCCATCGCGCAGGTCGGTCGAGAGCCAGATCGGCGCCTTGCTAATCGTTCGCGAGGGCCAATGGCGGTTTTCCAGCGGAACCTGCGGGAAGGGGCGATATTTGGTCGATGGGTCGCGGAGCATGGTCATGAATCGGGTGTCTTCTGCGTTTTGAGTGGGATGCGGTCTCGATCAGGCCCTTGGGCGTACGGCCCGCCGCCAGTCGCGCAGGCCAAAGGTCACGCCCAAGGGCGTGTAAGTCGCAGAAGAAGAAGGCCGCGCATGTGCATGGCCGCCCTAGTGATGCAAAATGTCGCGATTTGCAAGGGAAAAGGCGGGAGGATTGGATCGGCGCTTCAAAGCGCCCTGGATCTGCAGCTCGCGCAGATCCAGGGCTGGAATAAGGCGGCGGCTACTTCTTCTCGAACGCGGCGGTAATCTCGAGTTTTACCTCGTCGCCGACGAGCGGAACGCCAAAGCCGAGACCAAAATCGCTGCGCTTTATCGCGGCTTCAGCCTCGAAGCCGATCGTCTCAACATTGCCCATGGGCGAGGGGCCGGCGCCGGTGAAGTCGACGTCGAGCGTGACCGGCTTCGTCACGCCGTTAAGGGTGAGGTTGCCGGTGACCTTGGCCTCGTCGCCATCCTCGTCAACGACCACCGAGGTAGAAACGAAACGCGCCGGTTGGGGGTTGGCACCGAAGAAATCGGGCTTGGCACCGCTCTCGGCCGGCGCGCGCAGGAGGTGATCCTTGAGCCCCGCGCTCGCGACAGTGACGCTGGCAATGGGGATGGTGATGTCGAGCTTCGCTTCGGCCGGCGCCTTGGGGTCGATCGTCAGCGTGCCGGTCACGTCGCCGAAAATTCCGAAATAATCATTGAAGCCCAGATGATTGAGCCGCCAGCCGACGAGTGTGTGGTGCGGGTCGGCCTGATAGGTTCCGCCGGTGACGCGCGCGGCGTCTTTCGCACCGGGGGCGGTGGTGGGCATCTGCGCGAGCAGTGGAACGGCAAGCAGAAGCGGCAGAGCGAGAAGGGGGACGGCAATACGCATGGCGAGGCTCCTGATTTTCCTGAAGATCGCAAAGGCTATGCGATGGCGCAGCGCGGCGTCAATCGTCCGCAACATCGGCGGCGCGCTTCATCGCGCGGCGTTCTGCCTGCCATTCGCGCAGCGCCGCCGCCGAGCAGCCTGAAAACCCGTAACTGCCAACGGGAGAGCAGCTGTCCGGACGCGTCATGCGCGCGATATTCTCATATCCCTCGACTGCCGAGGTCCAGCTCCCCCCGCCAACCGGCGCGTCGTCCTTCAGTTCCTCACGCAATTCCTTGGGTACGCGGTAGCGATCCGATTCGGGCCGCTGCGCGCAAACGACGATTTCGTCGCCCTCGGCCTCGGGGCAGGGTTCATCGCCATAAGTGTAGAGGATCGAGGTTCTCTGCGGTGGCTGCCCGGTCTGCGCGAGGCTTTCTTGCCTCTCGGCGAGCGCCGGCGACACAAGCGCCGTGGCGGCGACAAGCGACAGGAGAAAATGGGCATAGCTCGTCAAGTCGCATTCCTTCGCGTCCCCTGGCGCCCGGTCTATGGGCTGCAGATGAACCTCAGCCGAACTGTGACCTTTTACCGTCAGATTTCCAGCGACGCTGCAATCGCCGTCCAGACCTCTGCGAGGTCGTCAGGGGTGATGCCATAGGGCGGCATCACATAGATGGTGTTGCCGAGCGGGCGGAGCAACACCCCGCGGTCGCGGTAGAAGGCGATGAGGCGCGGGGCGAGGCCCGAGAGATAGCCCGCGTCGGACTGGTCGACGTCGAGTGCTGCGATGGTGCCGAGGCGGCGGGGGCTCGAGACGCGCGGTGCGTGCGCCAGCATAGCGAGATGCGCGCGCTGCGCCTGGGCGAGCCCGTCGATCCGCTCCTCAACCGGCTCATCGCGCCATATTTCGAGATTGGCGTTGGCCGCGGCGCAGGCGATCGGGTTCGCGGTGTAGCTTGAAGAATGATAGAAGGCGCGTGCACGGTCGGTCGACCAGTGCGAGGCGAAGATCGGCTCTATGCACAAGGTTACTGCGAGCGGGATCGCGCCGCCGGTGAGCCCTTTCGAAAGACAGAGGATGTCGGGGATGACCCCCGCCTGATCGCACGCAAAGCGGGTTCCCGTCCGGCCCCAGCCGGTCATCACCTCGTCGGCGATGAAAAGCACGCCGTGCGCCGCGCAGATGCTGCGCATTTCAGCGAGTACCCAGGCGGGATAGATCAGCATGCCGCCGGCCCCGAGGATCAGGGGCTCGACGATGAGGGCTGCGGGCTTTTGAGTGCAGGCGACCTCAAGCGCGTCGAGCGCAAGCTGCTCCATCCCCTCGTGCGGGAAGGGGATGGTGCCGACGTCGAAAAGGAGGGGATCGTAAGGCTTGTTGAATACCCCGCGCGCGCCAACCGACATCGCGCCGATCGTGTCGCCGTGATAGCTGTGTTCGAGGACGAGAATGCGCTGGCGCGGCTCTCCGCGGTTGGCGAAATGGCCGAGCGCCATCTTGAGTGCGACCTCGACGCTGGTCGAGCCTGAGTCGGAAAAGAATACGCGGGTGAGCGGGCCGGGCGTGATGCGAATGAGCTCGGCGGCAAGCGTTTCGGCGGGTTCGTGGGTCCAGCCGGCGAAAATGAGCTGGTCGAGCTTTTCCGTCTGGGCGCGGATCGCGGCCATGATGCGCGGATGCGCGTGACCGTGCGTTGTGACCCACCAAGAGGATATCGCGTCGATCCATCTGTTGCCGTCTGCGTCGTAGAGGCGCGCGCCCTCGGCGCGGGCTATCAGCGGGATCGGCTCTTCAAGGCCGTGCTGGGTGAAGGGATGCCAGATGGGGGAGGAGGACGCATGGGTCATTCTTTGGCCCTACACCGGCGCGCCGCGAGCGCAAATGCTTCAGGGCTTGCCGTCAGGGGTAATCTGCAAGGACGAAATGCTCGGTGAATGCAGCGCCCAGCGTCTCTGACGTCAAAAGGTCGAGCCGCGGGAGACGGCCGAGGCGCTTGGCGCCCGAAAATGCCGCAACGATCGCTTCGCTATCCTCGTGCGGCTCGCCGATGAAGGCGATGCCGTGGATGGGCACGCCGCGCGATTTCAGCGCCTCGATGGTGAGCAGGCTGTGGTTGATGGTGCCGAGCGCGGTGCGCGCGCAGACGATGACAGGGATCTGCCAGCGCGCAAAAAGGTCGGCATAAAGGAGATTGCGCGTCACAGGGACGAGCGCGCCGCCCGCGCCCTCGACCAGGAGATCGCCGGCGGGCGGCGTGAGTCCCTCCGGGTCGATGGCAATGCCATCGCGTTCGGCTGCGAGGTGCGGCGAGGCTGGGGTGCGAAGGCGATAGGCTTCGGGATGGACCCGAACCCCCGCGAGGCGGGCGACGGTCTCGCTGTCGGTTTCCTCATCCAGCCCCGACTGGATCGGTTTCCAATAGGCGAGGCCAAGCGCGCCTGCGAGCGCGGCGCTGAAGATGGTCTTGCCGACGCCGGTATCGGTGCCGGTTACGACGTAGCGGCGGGTCATGCCGCCGTCATCGCTGCCGCGAGCGCATCGACCATCGCGTCGATCTCGGGCTCGTCGACGTTGAGGGTGAGAGCGATGCGAAGCCGCGCGGTGCCGTGGGGGACGGTGGGCGGGCGGATGCCGCGGACATCGAATCCCGCGGCCTGAAGCGCGGCGGCGATCTGCATGGTGCGGGCATTGTCGCCGATGAGGATGGGAATGATCTGGGTTCCGCTCGCCGCGATGCCGAGCGGTGCAAGGCGCGTCTCGGCGCGGCGGACGAGCGCCTGGAGCCGTGCTGCACGCTCGGGCTCGTTGGCGACGATCTCGAGCGCGTTGCGCACGAGCCACGCAACGAGCGGCGAGGGCGCGGTCGAAAAGATGAAGGGACGCCCGCGGTTGACCACAAAATCGCGGACGATCGCGGGGCCGCACAGCAGCGCTCCCTCGCACCCCAGCGCCTTGCCGCATGTGTGAAGAGTGATGATATTTTCACGGTCCGCAAGCTCGTGCGCGAGCCCTTGGCCAGCCGGCCCGTAAACCCCGGTGGCGTGCGCCTCGTCGATGATGAGGACCGCATCGTGGCGGTCGGCGACTGCGGCTAGGTCGGCGAGCGGTGCCCTGTCGCCGTCCATCGAATAGAGGCTTTCAACGGCGATCCACGGTGTGCCGGTGCCACCCCCGCGGCGCCAGCGCGCGATGATGTCGTCGAACGCCTGAGCATCATTGTGGCGCGCGTCGACGCGCCCGGCGCGGCCAAGCTTCATGCCGTCGTGGGCGCTGGCATGGATGAGTTCGTCGTGGACAATGAGGTCGCCGCGCTGGGGCAGCGTTGCAAAGAGCGCGGCATTAGCGGCAAAGCCGGTCGAGAAGAAGAGCGCGGCCTCGCTGCCATAATGGCGCGCGGCATGGGCCTCGAGCGCCTCATGCTCTGGATGATTGCCACGCAGGAGGCGCGAGCCCCCCGACCCTGCGGGAATGCCGCGCTCAAGCCCCGCGGCGAGCGCTTCGCTCAGGGCATAGGAGCCGGCCAGCGCAAGATAGTCGTTCGAGGCGAAATCGACGCCCTTGCGCGGGCTCAGGCTGCGGCGCCGGTCTTCGGCCGCGAGCGCTGCAAGGTTTGCGCGGTGGGCGCGGAAGGGGAAGTTGCTGCTCGACACTCGCACGCTCCCTTGAAGAAAGCAGGCTCAACGAACGGTTTGCTCCGGGCTTGCCGGAGACCGTTCCAAGAGCGAACGGTGACTCGGCAGGCCCGGCACAAACGGCAAAAAGGCTGGTTTGGCCGCTGAGCGTCAGAACGCGGGATAGCGCCCGATCCAACCCCTCCCCGGAAGAAGGGGACTTAAAGCGTCAGTTGACCGCCTTGTCTACCAACTTGTTCTTCGCGATCCACGGCATCATCGCCCGCAGCTCAGCGCCCGTCTTTTCGATCGGGTGCGCCGCGGCGGCCTTGCGGCTTGCCTTGAGTTCGGGCTGGCCGGCCTGGTTGTCGAGGACGAAGTCCTTGACGAAGCGGCCCGAAGTGATGTCGGCAAGAACGCGCTTCATCTCGGCCTTCGTCTCGTCGGTGATGATGCGCGGGCCGGTCTTGATGTCGCCATATTCGGCGGTGTTCGAGATCGAGTAGCGCATGTTCGCAATCCCGCCTTCATAGAGAAGATCGACGATCAGCTTGGTTTCGTGGAGGCATTCGAAATAGGCCATCTCGGGCGCGTAGCCCGCCTCGACCAGCGTCTCGAAGCCTGCCTGGATGAGGTGGGTGATGCCGCCGCAGAGCACCGCCTGTTCGCCAAAAAGATCGGTTTCGCACTCTTCCTTAAAGCTCGTCTCGATAATGCCGCTGCGCCCGCCGCCCACGGCGGATGCGTAGGAGAGGGCGATTGCCTTGGCATTCCCCGTCCTGTCCTGATCGACCGCGATCAGGCAGGGGACGCCGCCGCCCTTCTGATATTCGCTGCGCACCGTGTGGCCGGGGCCCTTGGGTGCGACCATGAAGACGTCGATGTCGGTGCGGGGTTCAATGAGGCCGAAGTGGACGTTCAGGCCGTGCGCGAATGCAAGCGCTGCACCGGCCTTCATATTGTCCGCAAGGTCCTCGGCGTAGATTTTCGCCTGATGCTCGTCGGGGGCGGCGATCATGATGACGTCGGCCCAGGCGGCCGCTTCCTTGTTCGACATGACCTGGAAGCCTGCACCCTCGGCTTTCTTCGCGGTCGCCGAGCCGGGGCGAAGGGCGATTGCAACCTCCTTCACCCCGCTATCGCGAAGGTTCTGGGCATGGGCATGGCCCTGGCTGCCGTAACCGAGGATGGCGACCTTCTTGCCCTTGATCAGATCCTGGTCGGCGTCGCGATCATAATAAACCTGCATCTCATTCTTCCCTATTGGCGTCGCCCCAAAGCTTGGGGCCGATAGCGTGGTTGAAATTGCGAGCGATCCCGGCCGTCGCCGGATTATCGATAAACTCTAAAGCGCCTCCGCGCCGCGGGCGATGGCGACGACGCCGGTGCGCCCCACCTCGACCAGCCCGCATTCACGCATCAGCGCAATGAAGCGGTCGACCTTTTCGCTGTTGCCCGTGATCTCGAAAATGAAGCTGTTGATCGTCGTGTCGACGACCTTGGCGCGAAACACATCGGCAAGCCGCAATGCCTCGATCCGCTTGTCGCCCGTACCCGCGACCTTCACGAGCGCGATCTCGCGCTCGACATGCGCGCCCTGATCCGTGAGGTCGGTGACCTTGTGGACGGGGACGAGGCGGTCGAGCTGTGCGATGATCTGGTCGATGATCGGCGGCGGGCCCGAGGTGACGATCGTGATGCGCGACAGCGCATGGTCGGCGGTGATGTCCGCCACCGTCAGGCTTTCGATATTATAGCCGCGCGCGGTGAACAGCCCGGTGATCTTGGCGAGCACCCCGGCCTCGTTGTCGACGGTGACGGCGAGCACGTGGCGCTCGCCCGTTTCGGTTGTGATTTTCATGTCGGTTACACCAGCGCCTTGGCTTCGTCGTCCATCGTGCCGGTGACGTCACTCGGCTGAAGGATCATGTCGGTGTGCGCTGCGCCCGACGGGATCATCGGGAAGCAGTTGGCAAGCTTTGCCACGCGGCAGTCGACGATCACCGGACCCGGTGTGTCGAGCATGGTCTGTATTCCCTCTTCGAGTTCGCCGAGCGTGTCGATGCGCATGCCCGTCCAGCCATAGGCCTCGGCAAGTTTCACGAAATCTGGCAGGCTGTCCGAATAGCTGTTCGAATAGCGGCTTTCATAGGTCAGCTCCTGCCACTGGCGGACCATGCCCATCCATTCATTGTTGAGGATGAAGATCTTGACCGGCAGGCGGTACTGGCTGACCGTCCCCATTTCCTGGATATTCATCTGGAGCGAGGCTTCGCCTGCGATGCAGATGACGAGGCGGTCGGGCCTGGCGATCTGCGCGCCCACGGCGGCGGGAAAGCCGTAGCCCATCGTGCCGAGCCCGCCGCTGGTGAGCCAGCGGTTAGGCGCGGAGAAACCGAAATGCTGCGCCGCCCACATCTGGTGCTGGCCAACCTCGGTCGTAATGATCGGATCGCGCCCCCGGGTCGCCTCGAACAGCGCTTTCACCGCGCGCTGCGGCATGATTTCGGCGGCCGCGTCCTTCTTTTCGGGAAAGTCAAGGCAGCGCGCCGCGCGCCAGCCGTCGATGCGGCGCCACCATTCGCCAAGATCGCGCGCCTTGTGCCCCTTGTCCTGCCACGCCGCAATCAGCGCGTCGAGCGCGCGACCCGCATCGCCGAGCACAGCGACATCGACGGGGACGATCTTGTTGATCGAGCTGCGATCGATATCGATGTGGATTTTCTTCGCGTGCGGCGCAAAGGCGTCGAGGCGGCCCGTCACGCGGTCATCGAAGCGCGCGCCGACCGCAATGATGAGGTCGGCGCGGTTCATCGCCATATTCGATTCATAGGTGCCGTGCATGCCGAGCATGCCGAGCCACTTGGGATCGTCCGACGGGAAGGCGCCGAGCCCCATCAGCGTCGAGGTGATCGGCGCGCCGGTGAGCCCGACGAGCTGGCGCAACGCCGCGCTCGCGTCGGGACCTGCATTGATGACGCCGCCGCCGGTATAGAAGATCGGCCGCTCGGCCGCCGCGATGAGTTCGATCGCCTCGGCAATCGCCGCGGCGTCGGGCTCGACCTGCGGGCGGTAGCTTTGATGCTCGATCCGCGCCGGCACCGAGTAGGTGCCGACCGCAACCTGCACATTCTTCGGAATGTCGATGACCACCGGCCCCGGGCGGCCGTGGGTCGCGATGTAAAAGGCCTCGTGCAGGATCGGGCCCAAGCGGTCGGGGTCCATCACGAGATAATTATGCTTGGTGCAGTGACGGGTGATGCCGACCGTGTCGCATTCCTGGAACGCGTCGGTGCCGATGAGCGTCGTCGGCACCTGGCCGGTGAGGACGATCATCGGAATCGAATCGAGCAGTGCATCGGTGATGCCGGTAACGGCATTGGTCGCGCCCGGTCCCGAGGTCACGAGCACAACGCCGGGCCTTCCCGTGACGCGGGCGTAGCCCTCCGCAGCATGGGTGGCCGCCTGCTCGTGGCGGACGAGAATATGCTTGATCTGGGGGTGATTGAAGAGCGCGTCGTAGATGGGAAGGACCGCGCCGCCCGGATAGCCGAACACTGTGTCAACCCCGAGGTCGACCAGCGCCTGAACCACCATGTCGGCACCGCTCATTTCCGTCACGACCTTGCTCCTTTGCTCATCTTTTTGCTCGCGCGCCAGGGTGGCGCTTGTGCGCTGCAACAGTCGGCGGGCAATAGGTGTATGATTCTATCCTGTCAATAATCTATCGCGTAATATTGTTGCAATTTTACTTATAGAATCGACCGATAATGATTCTTCCTCGCGTGGCCAGTCCTGGGGCGGCTGATGACGGAACCAGGTGTATTGCCGCTTGGCATATTGGCGCGTCGCTGCCTGCGCGCGCGCGAGTGCCTCCTCGTGGGGGATGCGGCCTTGCAGCCACGCTGCGACCTGCGGCACGCCGATGGCGCGCATGACGGGAAGATCAGGATCAAGGTCGCGCGCAATGAGCGCAGCGACTTCCTCGGCTGCCCCGGCCTCAAACATTGCCTCGAGCCGCGCGTCGCAGCGCGCGCGCAGCCATTCGCGCGGCGGCAGGAGAACAAGCGGGATGAGCGCGACATCCGAGGCAATCCCGCCCTCGCGGGTCTGCTGCCAGTCGAAAAGCGTGCGGCCGGTGGCGCGAACCACCTCGAGCGCGCGCGAGACGCGCGCCCTATCGGCGGGGGGCAAGCGCTCGGCGGCCGGGGGATCGAGTTGCTCGAGCGCGGCGTGCGCTTCGGAGGGAGGCAGGGCGCGCACCTCGGCTCGGATGGCGGGGTCGATGTCGGGCACCGGAGCGATGCCGTAAAGGAGGGTGCGCAGATAAAGGCCGGTCCCGCCGACGAGGATCGGCACATCCTCATCCTCCCACGCGCGGGCAAGCGCGCGGCGCGCGTCGGCGGCCCAGCGCGCCGCATCATAGGCATCGGCGCCGTCGACATGGCCGAAGAGACGGTGGGGGACAGCTGCCATCTCGGCGGTCGTCGGACGCGCCGAGAGAATCGCCAGATCGCGATAAACCTGGCTTGCGTCGGCATTCACCACTTGCGCGCGCCCCACTGCCTGCGCCAAAGCGACAGCCAGCGCGCTCTTGCCGCTCGCGGTCGGCCCGGCGATAAGCACGAGCGGGGGCTTGAGCCCTCTAGAGGTAGAAGGAGACACCATGTTCGTTGCGACGCTGATAGCAGCCGGAAAGCTGACGGGCGAGGTGGTGCGCGAAGCGATCGACCGTCTTGACGCGACAGGGCACGAAGTCGGCGCGCCGCACTGGCTCGACGACGGCGATGCTGCCGATATCGTTTTCCACGGCAGCCTGGTAAGCGCGCGGAGCGAACTTGCAAAAATGGACCATGGCGCGCTCGACGTGATCGTCCAGCCGCTCGGCGACCGCACCAAGAAGCTGCTGATCGCCGACATGGATTCCACGATGATCAGCTGCGAGTGCATCGACGAACTCGCCGACTATGCGGGTCTCAAGGCCGAGGTTGCGGCGATCACCGAAAAAGCGATGCGCGGCGAGGTCGACTTTCGCGGTGCGCTTGAGGAAAGAGTGGCGCTCCTCGGCGGGCTTGCCGAAGGCGTGCTCGCTGAATGCCGGATGGAGCGGGTGCGTCTGACCCGCGGTGCGCGCACGCTCGTCCAGACGATGAAAGCCTATGGCGCGCATAGCGTGCTCGTCACCGGCGGCTTCACGGCCTTTGCAAACCCGGTGGGCGAGGCGGTCGGATTTGACCGGGTGGTCGCGAACCAGCTCCTTCTCGAAGGCGGCAAGCTCACGGGCAAGGTTGCCGAACCGATCGTCGACAAGGACGCCAAGCTTGAAACGCTGAAGAGCGAGGCGGCAAGGCACGGTCTGCCCCTCGCCGACACGCTCGCGATCGGGGACGGTGCCAACGATATTCCAATGATCACTGCCGCAGGGCTTGGCATCGCCTATCATCCGCACCAGGCGGCGGCGGAGGCAGCGGACGCGGTGATTCGGCACCACGACCTGACCGCGCTGCTCTGGGCGCAGGGCTATTCGCGGCGCCAATGGGTGCTAGGCTAAGCGGGCAGGGCGAAGCCTTCGCTACTTATCGACCACCAGGCAGGCCTGGCCGTCCTTCTTCACCGTCGCGCAGAAGGCGTCGGCCTCCGCCTTGCTCGCAAAACCTCCGGCCTGGAGCCGGGTGAGCTTGCCGTTTTTGACCAGATAGGGCTGACGCGAAGCAAAGGCGGGATGTGTCTTTTCAAGGCTCGTCCAGAGTTTGCGCGCATTGCTCTCGATCCCGAAGGCGCCAAGCTGTGCGCGCCACGGGCTTGCGGCCGCAGCGCCAGCAGCGGGCGCCGGCGGAGCGGCGGATGTCTTGGGGGCGGGCGAGGGAGATGCCGTCATGGCGGGACCGGGTGCGGAAGCCGGCGGCAGCGGACCGCTTTTTGGGGGGGGCGCATAGGTCGTGCCGGGGGCCGGCGGGGCGGCTTTCACCGGCGCCGATACCGCCGGCGGACCTTTCGCCGCTGCGGTGCTCACCGCGGTGTCGGCCGCGGCTCTCGCTTCCGCCGCAGCGGCAGCTGCCGCCTCGGCAGCGGGCGAAACAATGGGATTGGGCGGCGATGCGGGAGCGGGCGCCGCGATCACGGGAGGGGGCGTGTACCTTGTGCCCGGAACCGAGGCGGGCAGGCTCGCGGTCTTGACCGGCGAGGGGGCGGGCTTTGGCGGCGGCGGGGCGGCGGCGTTCACCGCGGCGAGACGCGCGCGGGCTTCGGCCTTTTCCATCTCGGGCAGCATCGAAAGGCCCTTTTGCCGCTGCTCGAGCGGGATCAGACGGTCGAGCTGGGCAAGGCGCGCCGAGGCAATCTGGAGTCCCGCGTCGCTCGCACGCTTGGTCAGCGCATAGGCGAGCGGCCAGTTTTCGGTGGCAAGGTCGCCGTTGAAGTGCGCTGTACCGAGGACATATTGCGCGCGAGGCTCGCCGCGTGCTGCCGACTGGGCGATATAGGACATGGCCTCCTCGCGGCGTCCCGCGGTGAAGAGAACAAGGCCAAGATTATCCTCGGCCTGCAGGTGACCCTGTTTTGCGGCGCGGCGATACCAGGCTTCCGCCTGCTCAAGATCGGACGGAACGCCGCGACCGAGCTTGTAGGCTTGACCGAGGTTGAACTGCGCGTCGGGATCGCCCGCAACCGCGAGCGGGCGCCACTCGGCGACGGCGCTTCGATAATCACCCTGTTGCCAGGCGTCGACGCCGTCCTTCACCGAGGCAGCAGCGGGCGCGCCGAGCGATGCGGCCAGGAGCGGCAGCGCGAGCGAAGCGATTGTGCGGATTGAGTGCATCGAATTCTCCATGACCCGGTCGCCTGGAGGGGCGAGCAGTTCCCGAGGAAGAGACCCTAACCCCAAATGGCTAACACGCCGTTAGCAAGAAACAGGGCCGGCCGGACTTTGATCCGGTCTGGCACAACATCGTCTCAAGCCTTTGGTTACCATAGGTCTCAATGCTTCCTTCACCCTCTTTTTATCATCGTTAACCCAATTTTAGCGCCCCGCATGTCATTCCTCCGACCGATTTTGGACATTCAGGGGGACAGTCGTGCGCGTTTTGGCATTGGCTTCACAGAAAGGCGGGTCGGGGAAAACGACCTTGTCGGGGCACCTTGCGGTGCAGGCCCAACTAGCGGGCGCCGGTCCCGTCGTTCTCATAGACATCGACCCGCAGGGCTCGCTCGCCGACTGGTGGAACGAGCGCGAAACCGACCTTCCGGCCTTTGCGCAGACCACCGTTGCGCGGCTCGCCTCTGACCTGGAAATCCTGCGCCAGCAAGGTTTCAAGCTCGCGGTCATCGACACGCCGCCCGCGATTACCATGGCGATCCAGAGCGTCATCAGCGTCGCCGAACTGATCGTCGTTCCAACGCGCCCGAGTCCGCACGACCTGCGCGCTGTGGGGGCCACGGTCGACCTGTGCGAGCGCGCTGGCAAGCCGCTGGTTTTCGTTGTCAACGCGGCAACCCCCAAGGCAAAGATAACGAGCGAGGCCGCGGTCGCGCTCTCGCAGCATGGAACCGTCGCGCCGGTGACGCTGCATCACCGCACCGATTATGCCGCGTCGATGATCGATGGCCGCACGGTGATGGAGGTCGATCCCAATGGTCGCTCGGCCGAAGAGATCCGCCAGCTATGGACCTATATGAACGACCGGCTGGAGAAGAATTTCCGCCGCACCATTTTCGCATCGCCGCTACCCACGCAGGGCAATTACGGTGCGGTTCGCCCGATGGGCGGGGGCTTCGGCCGCCGCATCGCCGGCCAGTAAGGGGAGGGCATGATGGGCGAACCCAAACCCCTCGCATCGCTGAGCGCCGGTCTGCTTGCCCGCAAGGGCGGTGCGCGGCCTGCCATGCGCCGCCAGCCGCTCGGCAGCGGCCCCGGCCCGCTTGTCGGCGCCGGCTATGACGATCTTGGCTGGAACGATATGGGCTATGACGTCGATCCTGACCAGAATGCTGAACCGGCCCATATGGTCGATTTAAAGCCGCTGCTCACAGGATCGGTGCTCGCGCACAATGTCGAGGCCGAACAAGCCGTCGACGAAAGCGCCGAGCCTGCGATCGCCGAAACGCCGCCGTCGGCCGAACTCGGCGAGGCTTTCGCGCCTCGGGTGCCCGAAGTCGTGCGTCAGCAGGAATCGCTCATTGACCGCGTCGCGGCGGTCGCGCGCAAGGTCGAACAGCCTTCGCCCAAGGCGAAAGCGCCGCGTGCCCGCGAAAAGGCGGCATTCACGCTGCGCCTCGATGCCGAGCGCCATTTGCGCCTGCGTCTCGCGAGCGCCGTTACCAACCGCTCCGCGCAGGTCATCCTCACGGACTTGCTCGACCAATATCTTTCGTCGCTGCCTGAAATCGACGCGATGGCGAGCCGTCTGCCAGCGGCGCGCTCTGCGCGCCGGACGGCCTAGCACCGGATAAAGGGGGGACCTTCATGAACCGCAAAATGCTGATGAAACTCGCCGTATCGGGCTTCGCCTTGGGAATCACGGCGACCGGGTGCAGCGGCACGGGGCCGCTCGCAGTCGCCTCGTTGAAGGTCGCCGACAAGGCGGAAGCCGCCGCGAAGTCTGCTGACCGCGCGCGCGCCGCGCTCGAAAAGGGCAAGGCAGGAAAGGCCGTGAGCTTGGCCGAAGCGGCGGTCGCAGCAAGCCCGCGCGATGCGGGCTATCGCGCCCTGCTCGGCCAGGCCTATCTCAGCGACGGGCGCTTTGCGTCGGCCGAGGCGGCGCTCGGCGAGGCGATGGAATTGGGCGCGCGCGACGCCAACACCCTAATCGCACTGACGCTCGCGTATATCGCCCGCGGCAACAGCGCTGGGGCGCTGGCGCTGCTCAAGAATAATAGTGATGTTATTCCCGCGTCTGACGCGGGCCTCGCGCTTGCGCTGGCTGGGGACAGCCAGTCGGCGATCTATGTGCTGACCGCAGCGGCCCGCGCTCCCGACGCGAGCGCGCGTACCCGCCAGAATCTTGCGCTCGCGTTTGCCCTCTCGGGTCGCTGGGCGCAGGCGCGCATCCTTGCCTCGCAGGACCTGTCGCCCGCCAAGGTCGAAGGACGGATGACGGAGTGGGCGAAGCTCGCCGAAGCGCGTGACCAGGAGATCCGCGTCGCCAGTCTGATCGGCACCAAGGCGAAGGCCGACGCCGGCATGCCGGTGCAGCTTGCGCTCGCCAATTTCGGGGACCCGCAAATGGCCGGGGCTCCGGCAGACGCGCTTGCGCTCGCCAGCGCCGATCCCGCGCCGGCTGAGAGCTATGCGCCTCCGCCGCCGGTGGCCATCGAGCCGAGCACTGCCGAAGCACCGATCCGCACCGTCGAACTGCCGATGCCCGAGCGGGTGGCAGGAGCCGCCCTGCCGGTCACCGAGCTCCCTTCGCCGAGCGCCGCCGCGCCCGTGATCGCCGCCGATGCGGGGCCCTATCGCCGAGCGCCGCGCGTGGGCACGCCGTCGGCAGCCGGCGATGTCCCTCTCCGGCTGACGGCGCAGGCCTTTGATGCCGCAAATCCTTCGGGCTGGGCGGTCCAGCTCGGTGCCTATGACAGCCTCGGCATCGCCAAGGAAAAATGGGGCGTGCTCAAGAAGCGCAACGGCGAGCTCGCGGCTTTCCCGGCGTCGAGCCATGCCGCGACGGTCAAGGGCCGCACCTATTATCGCCTCACCGTGAACGGCCTCAAAAGCCGCGCCGACGCGAGCAAGCTTTGCGGCGAGCTCAAGGCGCGCGGCCAGCGCTGCTTCATCCGTCAGATGGGCGGCGAGACGATCCAGTGGGCGGCGAAAGCGACCCCGGTGCGGATGGCATCCCGCTAGGACGTCCTCTGAAGGCGGGTGGCCCGCTCCCTGTGGCAGCACGGTCTCAAGGGCGGTCAGCGGATGCGCTGGCCGCCCTTCCACATTGCCGTTGCCCGGCCTTGCACCGGCATGCCGTCGAACGGCGTATTGCCTGCCCAGGCGGCCATTTTCTTCGCGTCGACCTGCCACGGGGTATCGGGATCGACGAGGATGAGGTCGGCTTCCTTGCCCACCTCGAGCTTGCCTGCATCGACCCCGAGAAGGCAGGCCGGGGTGGCGGCGAGCAGCTCGAAGAGGCGGCCGGGCGCGATATGTTCGTCGCGGACGAGGCCGAGACCGAGCGCAAGCAATGTTTCGGCGCCCGCCATGCCGGGCTGGGCTTCGGCGAAGGGAAGGCGCTTGTCCTCGGGGCCGCGCGGGTCATGGCCTGAGGATAAAATGTCGATCGTCCCATCGGCAATCGCGGCGAGGCAGGCGCGGCGATCCTCCTCCGAGCGGAGCGGGGGCGAGAGGCGCGCAAAGGTACGGAAATCTCCGATTGCCGTATCCGAAAGCAGGAGATGCGCAGGCGTGATGCCACAAAGGACCGGGAGGCCCTTCGCTTTGGCAGCGCGGATGAGCTCGAGCCCGCGCGCTGTTGTGACCTGGCGGAAATGGACCGGCGCGCCGGTTTCCTCGACGAGCGCGAGATCGCGCGCGATCGCCATCGCCTCGGCGATTGCGGGGGCAGAGGCAAGACCAAGCCGCGTCGCCATCTCGCCGTCGGTCGCGACCGCACCTGCGGTCAGTCCTTCGTCCTCCGCATGAATGATGGTCACAAGGCCGAGCGAGGCCGCGTAAGATAGCACGCGGCGCATCACGCCGCTGTCGGCGATGCGCGCGCGCCCCGTGGCAATGGCGCGCGCGCCCGCCTCTTTCATCAGCCCGATCTCGGCCAGCTCCTTGCCCGCAAGCCCCTTGGTCGCGGCGGCGAGCGGATGCACCCAAAGGTCGGGCTTGCCGCCCTTTGCGGCGCGCTCGACCAGACCGGCGCCGTCGAGCAGACCGCTGTCGGGCATCAGTGCAGCGCGCGTGATGCCGCCGAAATGAAAGGCCGGCTTGTCGGTTGCAAAGACGCCAAGGTCGATGATGCCGGGCGCGAGCCACTGACCCTTGGCATCGATCGTCTCGGCGCCGTTCGGAACCTCGGCCGGATCGAGCGCGGCGATGCGGCCGCCGATGACGAGCAGACTTCCCGGACGCGGTGCGCCGCTCTCGACGAGCTGCGCCCCGGTGATATGGAGCGGCCTTAATTCCATCCCGGCACTCCCCGCTTGCGGCGCGTCAAAATGTCGAGGCACGCCATACGCACCGCAACGCCCATCTCGACCTGCTCGGTGATCGTCGATCGCGCGGGATCGTCGGCGATACTGCTGTCGATCTCCACCCCCCGGTTCATCGGGCCAGGGTGCATGACGATGGCATCGGGTTTCGCCTTTTCGAGGCGCTGCGGCGTCAGGCCGTAAAGCGCATGATATTCGCGCGCCGAGGGAAGATAGGCGCCGTCCATTCGCTCGCTCTGCAGGCGCAGCATCATCACGACATCGGCGTCTTTGAGCCCCTCATCCATGTTCGTGAAGGTCGCGACGTGCATCCGTTCCATCGCAGGCGGGATCAGAGTCGACGGTGCGACAACGCGCACTTCGCTGCCCAGCAGGGTCAGGGCAAGGATGTTCGAGCGCGCGACGCGGCTGTGGAGAACGTCGCCGCAGATCGCGATGGTCAATCCCTCGACCTTGCCCTTGCGGCGGCGGATCGTGAGCGCGTCAAGCAGCGCCTGCGTCGGATGCTCGTGGCGGCCATCGCCCGCGTTGAGCACCGGGCAGTCGACCTTGTCGGCGATCAGTTGCACCGCGCCCGAGGCCGAGTGGCGAATGACGATCGCATCGGCCCGCATCGCGTTCAGTGTCATCGCGGTGTCGATGAGCGTTTCGCCCTTCTTTACGCTCGATTGCGCAGCATGCATATTGACGACGTCGGCGCCGAGCCGCTTGCCCGCGATTTCGAACGAAAGAAGCGTTCGCGTCGAATTCTCGAAAAAGGCGTTGATGATCGTCAGCCCCGCGAGCGCATCGTCATGCTTCGCGGCGCCCGAGCGATTGAGATCGACCCATTGTTCGGCAGCATCGAGAATGTAGGAAATTTCCCACGGGGTGAGCTGCGCAATGCCGGTCAGATGGCGATGGCGAAAGGCATCGCCGCCGGGCGGATAGTCGCTGGCGGGTCGGATGGTTGCGTTTGTCATTAAAGCCGAGCCTCTAGGCGTCGGCGGCAATTTTCGCAAGCGCCGAGACGAAGAACGGTCCCAGCAATCCGAGCGCCCAAGGAAGGAGCAGGATGATGTTGGCCCCGAGCGAGATCAGCATCCAGGTCGCAAAAGGCTGCTTGCGCGTCTTGTGGCGCATCAGGAGCGCGGCGAGCATGGTGCCCAAGGCGCCGCCAAGAAAGGCCCAGAGGAGCAGGGTGGACTCGCGCGTCCGGCGCATGCCGGCCTTGGCATATGCCTTGTCGAAGACCATCAGGAGAAATGCGATCAAATTTGCCGCAGCGAGCCACATGAAAATATAATCGGTCATCAAAGAGTGACTTGGCGGAAATGTGTGAAGCGCAGCATCGAAGGTTGCTCCCCCCGATGTGACTTAGTGCACCATCGCGTCGATCGCTCCTTGGAGTATGAACGCCGCTGCGGCGCTGTCGACGCGCTCGGCGCGTTTGGCGCGGCTGACGTCGGCGGCGATCATCGCGCGTTCGACCGCTGCGGTCGACCAACGCTCGTCCCAAAGCAGCACCGGAAGCGCGAGGGGAGCAAGGTTGCGCGCGAAGGCGCGCACCGACTGGGTGCGCGGGCTGTCGCTGCCGTTCATGTTGAGCGGCAAGCCAATGACGAGCCCGACAACCGATTGCGCCGCAACCAGCGCTCTTAGCGCATCGAGATCCGCGGCAAATTTCTTGCGGATGATCGTCTTGTCGGGCGTCGCAAAGCTCCAGCCCGCATCGCAGAGCGCGACCCCGATCGTCTTGATGCCGACGTCGAGCCCTGCAAGACGGCCGCCGCCTGGCAGCGCGGCGGCAAAATCGGAAGGGGCGGTGGTGATCATGGCTGGGCTCCTCCTTACCTCTTGATGCCGAGGCAAGTCGAGACGAGCCTCCGATGCTCGAGGCCTTTGTTTGCCGATACCTGTCCGGACCGAACCGAACGCGCGCCCGGCGTGCGTTAAGACCCGCTTTTAGCCTCTGGCGGCGCGGCCGGCGCCGCGGTCTCTCCTGCGGGGGCCGCGAGAGGCGCTGCGGGTGGGGGAACCGGCGAGGGCTTGCCCTCGAAGCGCGCGAGCCGGCGCAGCACGTCGGCGCGGACGTTCGCCCAGAAGAGGGTGATGTCGAAGACGTGATAATTGTTGCCGGGAAGCACGTAGCTTGGCGCATAGTCCTTCGCGATCTCGGCATCGCCAATCATCAGGAAGCCGCGCGTGTCATCGCAGCGTGCGCCGATGACGCCCGGGACGAGCTGGCCCTTCTTGAACCCATCCTCGGGTTTCAGCGTGCCGATATTCGCCGCGGGCGCGGCTGCGGTATCGGGAATGCCGGTGATCGGGTTGGTGCACAGCATCCGCGTTTCGCGTCGCGGGCGGCCGTCATAGCCAATCGTGCCGTCATATGCGTCGGTGACCATCGACGTGTCGGCAGGTTCGGCGAAGGTCGCCCAGCCGAGGATGCAATTTGCCTGTTCCGCCGTCTCGCAGGCTGGAAGACCAAGCGCGTCGAGGTCGGTGTCGCGGCTAATCGGCCAGCCCACAATATAGGCCGCGACAATTCGCTTCGCGAGCGGGGTGCCCGCGATGCGGTTCTTGATCAGCGTTTCGATATGGAGCGCGCCCTGGCTGTGACCCGCGAGGATGATTGGCCGGTTGTTGGGCTGCGCGGCAACGAACGCGTCAAAGGCCTGCTCGACGTCGCGATAGGCGGCATCGATCGCCTTGCCAGCCGTGACACGGTCGGTCGCGAGAAAAGCGCCGAGCGTCGCCTGCCGATAACGCGGCGCCCAGACTTCGCCGGCGTCGGCGAAGGCGCTCGCCATGCCGCGCATGAAAAGGTCGGCGCGGTAATTTGCGTCGCGGTCGTCGAGCGGCGCATTCCAGCTCGACTTGCTGTAATAGCTCGTCGGGTGGACGAAGAAGACGGCAGCGTTGCCCTTTTGCGCCGCAGTCGCCGCGGCCGGCTCAGCGGCCCGGGCGGGCGCGATCAACTGATCGCGGGATTGCGCGGCGGCGCTGTCAGGTGGCGGCGTCATGGTCCCGGCGATTTCCGGGCGCCAGGCCGAGGGGTCGCTTTCAAGACCAGGGCGCGCGAGCCACATCGCTGGGTCCGCATAGGCGTTGGGCGCAATCGCTGCCTGGGGCTCAAATTCGGTCGACGGCACGAACGCGACACGGCCGAACCAGCCGGGCGCAAGCTGATAGGCGATGCCGACACCGAGGGCGAGGAGAATGATCGCAGCGATGAGATAAAGAAATTTGCGGGCCAAGCGGGGCTCCATGGGAGAGAAGGTGCGCTCGCGCTATCTGACTTGCACATGCGCCCGAAACAAGCCCAGATGTGGGGAATGAGCGAAACCTCCGCAACCCCGCCCGCCCTCGAGTCGCCCCGGTCTGTCTCGGCCAGGCTCGACGCCCACGACTTGCCCTGGCCCCAGCGGCCGTGGATCATGGCGGCGATCTGTGCGGTCGCGGGGCTGGTTTTCCACCTCCTGGTCGATCGCACCTATACTGAACCGCACGCGCCGTGGCGCGACGCGTCGGCGGCATTCGTGGCGATTTCGGCAGTCGTGTTCGTGCTGGGCGTCGAGATTCGCCGCTGGCACTGGGCGGCCGCCTTCGCGCTCCTATGGGGCGCGGTCATGGGACTGATCACCTGGCATTCGGCAGGATACAACCTCAACGGCTCGCCGATCGAATGGCCTTTCTGGTCTGGAATTCTTGCGGTGCTTGTCGCGACACCGCTGTTCCAGACGCGGCGCGACGTTGCGCCCGACGCGCGATTCTGGAAGCTTTGGCAGATGCCCTATGCGCGCCTGCACAATCACGCATGGACCGATGCGGTGATCGGCGCGGCGGGCCTCGCGTTCGTCGGCGTGACCTTTCTGCTGGTCATGCTTATCGGAGAAATGTTCCACCTGATCGGGATCGACCTGATCCGCGACTTGCTGCGCGGCGAATGGTTCGGCTGGATGCTCGCGGGGGCGGCGTTCGGGGGAGCTGTCGGGCTGCTGCGCGAGCGCGACAAGCTGGTTTCGACACTGCAGCGGCTGGTGATGATCGTGCTGGCGGTGCTTGCGCCGGTGCTCGCGGCGGCGCTGATCCTGTTCCTCCTGTCGCTGCTTGGGACGGGCCTCCAGAAATTATGGGACGCGGGCTTCTCGACGGCGGGGCTGATGCTCGGCATTTCGGCCTTCGCGGTGCTTCTTGCCAACGCCGTGATCGGCAACGGCGACGAGGACCGGTCGGGCAACCGGGTGCTGCACGGCGCAGCGGCAGTCCTCGCGGTCGCGGTGCTGCCGCTTGCGATCATCGCCGCGGTCTCGATGCAGGTGCGGATCGCGCAATATGGCTGGACGCCGGAGCGCATCTGGGGGGTGATCGCGGTCGGAATCGCGCTCGCCTATGGCATTGCGGGCGTGGCCGCGCTCGCGCGGCGGCGCCGGGATTTCGACGTTGCGCTGCGGCCGTTGCAGCAGACGCTCGCGATCGGGCTCATGCTGCTCGCGGCTTTCCTCGCTCTGCCGATTCTCGATTTCGGGGCGATCTCGACGCGCGACCAGGTCGCCCGGCTCGAGAGCGGTGCGGTGAGCGCGGAAAAGTTCGACTGGGCGGCGCTCGCCTTCGATTTCGGGCCGAGCGGGCGGCGTGCACTTCAGAAATTGGCCGCCTCGCAGCAAACCGAGCGCGCCAACCTTGCCAAATGGGCCTTGGCGGCAAAGAACCGCTGGGACCTCAGAGGGCCCGGCGAAGTTGATGCCAAGGACGCCGCCTTCGCAGTGAGGCCGATCGAAGAGCGGGTGCGGGTGCTTCCCGTGGGCGCGGTACTTCCCCCTGAATTCTACACTGCGATGGGCGAGGAGAGTGCATGCCGGACCTCGGCCTGCGCCGTCTATGTTCTTGGCGAAGGCGCTGTCGCACTAATTGCGCGCGGATCCGATCCCCGCTTCTTCGTCGCCGGCCCCAAGCCGGGCGAATGGAGGGAGAGTTATGGCGTGACGCTCGGTGCCGAGCAGCCTCAGAAGACCGACCCCGACCTTGAAACCGCAACAATCGAGCTTCGTCCGGTGGCCCGGCGGCAGCTCTTCGTCGACGGCAAGCCCGTCGGCGATCCCTTCGAGTGACGCGCCCTTCTGGTCCGACCTTGAAGCGTCGCAAGCGCAGTGCTAGCGGCGCAGCTTCTCCCGCAAAGGCAGGAATCAATGGCAATCGATCAGGATACGGTAAGAAAGATCGCGTCGCTGGCGCGCATCGCGATCAGCGATGCGGAAGCCGCCGCGATGGAAGGCGAACTCAACGGCATCTTGGGCTGGGTCGAGCAACTCGCCGAGGTGGATGTGACCGGGGTTGAGCCGATGACCGCGGTGATCCCCAACAAGCTCCGGCTGCGCGACGATGTCGTCGACGCCGACCCGCTCACCGGCGGCAACCGCCGCGACGACATACTCGCCAATGCGCCCGCGCCGCAGCACGGCTTCTTCGGCGTTCCCAAGGTAATCGAATAATGAGTGATCTTACGAACCTCACCGTCGCGCAGATCCGCGACGGGCACCGCGCGGGCGATTTCAGCGCCGTCGAGGTGGCCGAGGCGTTCAACGCCAATGTCGCAGGCGCGAAGGTGCTCAACGCCTTCATCGTCGAGACGCCCGACCATGCGATCGCGGCGGCAAAGCAGGCCGATGCCGATCGCGCCGCGGGGACGCTGAAGCCTTTGTCGGGCGTGCCGATCGGCATGAAGGATTTGTTCGCAACCCACGGCGTTCAGACCACCGCCG
Source organism: Sphingopyxis flava (assembly GCF_900168005.1). Lineage (GTDB taxonomy): Bacteria > Pseudomonadota > Alphaproteobacteria > Sphingomonadales > Sphingomonadaceae > Sphingopyxis > Sphingopyxis flava. Next base: position 8,558 of record NZ_FUYP01000001.1, on the reverse strand, counting down.
CCAGCCATATGCTTGAGGGTTTCGTTCCGCGCTATGAGTCGACGGTATCGCAGAAATTGTGGGATGCAGGCTGCGGCATGCTGGGCAAGCTCAACCTTGACCAGTTCGCGATGGGATCGTCTAACGAGACGAGCTATTTCGGCAATGTCATCAGCCCGTGGCGGCGCAAGGACGGCGGCAACGCTGCGCTTGCCCCTGGGGGATCGTCGGGCGGCAGCTCGGCCGCGATCGCGGCGCGGCTCTGCCCCGCCGCCACCGGTACCGACACCGGCGGCTCGATCCGCCAGCCTGCGGCCTTCACCGGAATTTCGGGGATCAAGCCGACCTATGGCCGCTGCTCGCGCTGGGGTATCGTCGCCTTCGCAAGCTCGCTCGACCAGGCAGGGCCGATGGCGCGCGATGTTCGCGACTGCGCGATCCTGCTCGAGACTATGGCGGGCTTCGACCCCAAGGACGCGACCAGCCTTGACCTGCCGGTGCCCAATTGGGAAGCCGCTTTGTCGAGTGATCTCAAGGGGAAGAAGGTCGGAATTCCGAAGGAATATCGCCTCGACGGCATCGACCCCGACATTGATGCGATGTGGGACGCAGGGATTGCGATGCTGAAGGATGCGGGCGCCGAGGTCGTCGAGATCAGCCTGCCGCATACCAAATATGCGCTCCCGGCTTATTATATCATCGCGCCGGCCGAAGCCTCGTCCAACCTCGCGCGCTATGACGGCGTGCGATATGGCCTGCGCGATCTGCCGCAGGGCGCGGGTCTTCAGGACATGTATGCCGCGACGCGCGCCGAAGGCTTCGGCCCTGAGGTCAAGCGCCGCATCATGATCGGTACCTATGTGCTCTCGGCAGGCTTCTATGACGCCTATTATACGCAGGCGCAGAAGGTGCGCACGCTGATCGCGCGCGATTTCAACACCGCCTTCGAAAGCTGCGATGTGATCCTCGCCCCCACCGCGCCGTCGGCGGCGTTCGGGCTGGGCGAGAAAACCGCCGATCCGTTATCGATGTACCTCAACGACGTGTTCGCCGTGCCGGCAAGCCTTGCCGGATTGCCCGCGATGTCGGTTCCCGCAGCGCTCAATCGCGAAGGATTGCCGCTTGGGCTGCAGATTATCGGCAAGGCGTTCGACGAGCAGGGCGTGCTCAACGCCGGGCTCGCGATCGAGGAGCGCGCGGGCTTCACGGCTCGGGCTGAGAAATGGTGGTGATCTAGCGGCGCGCTCCCGCGAAAGCGGGGGCCCAGAGCGGCCTCGCGCTGCCCCGCACTGGGTCTCCGCCTCTTGCGGGGACACATGAAGGAACGGAAGATGTCTGAATACCGCATCAAGGGCGAAACCGGCGAATGGGAGGTCGTGATTGGCCTCGAGGTCCATGCGCAGGTCACCTCCAACGCCAAGCTGTTCTCGGGCGCCGCGACAGCGTTCGGGGCGGAGCCGAACACGCAGGTCTCGCTCGTCGACGCCGCCATGCCGGGGATGCTGCCGGTGCCGAACCGCGAGTGCATCCGCCAGGCGGTGCGCACCGGGATGGCGATCGATGCCGTGATCAACAAATGGTCGCGCTTCGACCGCAAGAATTATTTCTATGCCGATCTTCCGCAGGGTTACCAGATTTCTCAGCTTTACCATCCACTTGTTGGCGAAGGTTCGCTGACGATCGAGGCGGATGAGAAAGCGGGAATCCCGGAGGCGAAGCGGGTCGGGATCGAGCGCATCCATGTCGAGCAGGATGCTGGCAAGCTGATGCACGATCAGCACCCCTCGATGAGCTATGTTGACCTCAACCGCTCGGGTGTCGCGCTGATGGAGATTGTCTCGCGCCCCGACATGCGCTCGCCGGCAGAAGCGGGGGCTTATGTCCGCAAACTACGCTCGATCCTGCGCTATGTGGGCTCGTGCGATGGCAATATGGAAGAAGGCTCGATGCGGGCCGACGTCAATGTCAGTGTGCGGCGCCCGGGCGATGAATTCGGCACGCGCACCGAGACGAAGAATGTCAATTCGGTGCGCTTCGTGATGGCGGTTATCGAGAGCGAGGCGAAGCGCCAGATCGAGCTCATCGAGAGCGGCGGCACGGTGGTGCAGGAAACGCGGCTTTACGATCCCGACCGCAACGAGACCCGGTCGATGCGCTCGAAGGAAGACGCGCATGATTACCGCTATTTCCCTGATCCCGACCTGTTGCCGCTCGAACTTGATGATGCGTTTCTTGAAGAATGCCGCGCAAGCCTGCCCGAACTGCCCGACGCCAAGCGCGCGCGCTACATTGCTGCCGGGATTTCTGCCTATAATGCCGACGTGCTGACCGCGGAGGTCGAGGCGGCGCGCTGGTTCGACGCGCTGCTCGAGGCGGGCGCGAAGCCGGTTGCGGCGGCGAACTGGGTGACGAGCGAATTGTTCGGCGCTTTGAACCGGCTCGGCAAGGACATCTCCGAATCGCCGGTGAGCCCGGTGCAGGCGGCTGAACTGCTCGGTCTTGTCGCCGACGGCACGATTTCGGGGACGATCGCCAAGCAGGTCTTCGAAAAGATGCTCGAGACCGGCGACGGCGCCGCGGCGATCGTTGAGCGCGAAGGTCTCAAGCAGACGAGCGATACCGGCGCGATTGAGGCCGAAATTGCCAGGGTCCTCGCCGCCAATGCCGACAAGGTCGAGCAATATAAGGCGGGCAAGGAGGCGCTCTTCGGATTCTTTGTCGGGCAGACGATGAAGGCGATGCAGGGCAAGGCAAACCCGCAGGTGGTGAACGAACTTCTGAGGAAGGCGCTCGGGCGAGCGTGAGTTGAGATAAGGCAAGGACGGCTAACCCGAACTCGGGGGGCTGTGCACGAATTGGCCAAGGGAGCTCTTTTTCGACTCTTCGTTGGGATGAGCTGCGTCTTCGACCGGTGAGCCTTGTCTTGCGGCGCTTCTTACTGCCGGAGCAGACCCCAGCGTCCATGCTCAGCCCATCCTGTTCCCTGCGCCGGCGAAGTTATACTGGCCCGGGCGGCACCTCGCTGGGGCCGCGGCCGGGCGCATCGAAGTCGTCGCCTCCCGGATTGCCGGGGATCTCTGTCGGCTGGCCCGCGGGGTCTTCAAGGGGTGTCGGTTGCACCGGTTTTTCGGGCGGCGACTGAGGTTCGATTGTGTCGGGTTTCGGATTGGATAGCGGATTGGGCGTGCTGGCCATGGCAAATCTCCTTGCCTGATCAACGTGCCGGCGCGATCAGCGTTCCGGCTCCCTCGATTATCGGGCGTTCGCCCTTGCCCTCGGCTCCCCGTCTGCTATAGCGCCGCCCGGCCCGCACGGGCGTGCGCGGCAGCGCATGGCTTCGTGCACCCGGCTGACAGCTTTTCACGCGGGCGTGGCGGAATTGGTAGACGCGCTGGTTTTAGGTACCAGTATCGCAAGATGTGGGGGTTCGAGTCCCTTCGCCCGCACCAGTTCGCTGACGCAAGGCCGGGAAACATACGAGTTTTTGAGCAAGGACAAGATCAAGGCAATGAAGACCGTCGAAACGCTGAACGAAGGCCTGAAGCGCGAATATCGCCTGACCATCACCGCGCAGGATATCGATGCGCGCGTCGATGACGAAGTAAAGAGCATTGCCCCCACGGTGCGCATGCCCGGCTTCCGTCCCGGCAAGGTGCCGCCGAACCTCATCCGCAAGATGCATGGCGAGGCGCTGTCGGCCGACGCGCTCAACAAAGCGATCGACCAGGGCGTCCGCGACCTTATGACGAATGAGAAGCTGCGCCCTGCGCTGCAGCCCGCAGTCAGCCTCGCCGATGGTTATGAGCGCGGCAAGGACGCCGAAATCACCGTTGCGCTCGAAGTGCTGCCCGAGATCGAAACGCCGTCGATCGACGGGCTGACGCTCGAGCGGCTGACGGTTCCCGCTGATGATAAGGCGGTGATGGCGAAGATCGAAGAATTCGCAGCGCAGATGAAGCGCTTCGAGGATGCGCCGAAGACGAAGAAGGCCGCGAGCGGCGACCAGGTCATCATTGACTTCGCCGGTAGCGTCGACGGCGTCGCCTTCGACGGCGGCACGGGCGAGGACATGGCGGTCGAGATTGGCTCGGGCCAGCTTATTCCGGGTTTCGAGGATCAGCTCGTCGGTGTGAAAACCGGCGACGAGAAGACCGTCAAGGTCAGCTTCCCCGAGGATTATCCGGTCGACACGCTGAAGGGCAAGGCGGCCGAGTTCGCAGTCACCGTGAAACAGGTCAAGATTCCCGCCGAGAGCAGGATCGACGACGAGTTTGCAAAGTCGCTCGGGCTTGAAAGCCTCGACAAGCTCAAGGAGCTGATGAAGGATCAGGTCGAGCAGGAGCTCAACGGCCTGACCCGCACATACATGAAGCGCAAGCTGCTCGATCAGCTCGCGGCGAACCATGACTTTGAGGTTCCCCCGACGATGGTCGAGGCCGAATTCAACCAGATCTGGCAGCAGCTCGAACATGAGGCGAGCCACGAGGAGGACCCCGAGGCAGCGAAGGCCGAACTCGAAAAAGATCGCGACGAATATCGCTCAATCGCGGTTCGCCGCGTCCGTCTTGGCCTGCTTCTCTCGGAAATCGGTCAGGCGAACGGCGTGCAGGTTTCGAACCAGGAAATGCAGCGGCTGATCATGCAGGCGGCGCAGCAGTATCGCCCTGAGGATCGCCAGCGCTTCGTCGAATATGTCCAGCAGGACGCGCTCGCTGCCGCGCAGCTCCGCGCCCCGCTCTATGAAGACAAGGTCGTCGACTTCCTCTTCGAAAAGGCCGAGATCACCGACCGCGAAGTGACGCGCGAAGAGATCGAGGCGGCGATTGAGGCAGACGACGATCACGTCCACGGCCCGGGGTGTGGACACGACCATGACCACGACCACAAGCCGGCGAAGAAGACCGCTGCGAAAAAGCCGGCGGCCAAGAAGGAAGCGGTGAAGGAAGAGGCCAAGGCCGAGAAAACCCCCGCCAAGAAGGCACCGGCGAAGAAGGCCGCAGCGCCCAAGGCCGAGAAGGATGCCGCGGACGAAAAGCCGGCCGCCAAGAAGGCGCCGGCGAAGAAGGCTGCCGCCAAGAAGTAAGCTCTGCTTTGGCGAAGATCGAACGGCCGGGTGGAGCGATTCACCCGGCCATTTTCTTGGTCGGTCGAAGATGGCGCCGGGCCTGCGACAAGTCCCTGATCGCGCGCCCGCTCCCCGCAAGCTGCGGGCCTACAGGCTCCGTGTCCAATATTGCAGCTCGTGCGGTTCTTCCTCCAGCCCGCCCACCGTTTTCCAGTCGAACCAGGCGGTCACGCCATTGAGCGGTGCATAGCCGCGTTTGCGCCAGAAACTGTCGAGCGGGCGATATGGGGCGGGCCGGGCGGGGTGATCTTGCCCGCGGACGACGCTGCAGAAGGCAGCGGTTGCGGCGCCGAGCGCGCGCGCCTGCGCCTCGCGGTGGTCGAAAAAGGCGTGGCCGATCCCGCGGCCGCGATAGCTTTCGAGCAACACCGATTCGCCGAAATAGAAGGTCCGACCAATGTCAAAGCCAGCCGAGGCGAGCGGCTTTCGCCAGGCCGCATCCTGCGCCGCGAGCGGTGCCGCGGTCGCGGCGCCGACGATGTCAGTGCCGTCGCGGGCAACAACGACGAGTGCGCCTTCGGCAGCCGCAAAGGCCGAGAGATAATCGGCCTCATATTCCGCATCGCCATCGTAGAGATAGGGAAAGGCGCGGAATACCGCGATGCGCAGCCTCGCGAGCTCCGGGATGACTTCGGCTAACCCGGCGCCGGTGACCGGCACGACAGTCAGCGTCATGCCCCAACCTGCCGCAGCCAGTCCGAAAGATTGTAATAGGTGGTGATGCGCTCGATCAGCCCGGCATCATTGACTGACAGGAAGGCGCCGGCGGGAAGGCGATAGGTCTGACCCGTCGCCTCGGGCAGACCTTCGTCGGTCGCGAGATAGGTGCCGTTGACGACAAACTCTGCGGCAGCGCGGTTGCCTTGGGCAAAGATCACCATGTCGGTGAGCTCCTCGCGGTAGCAGCGCGTCATGTGCGCGTTGAATTCTGCGAACAGAGCCTTGCTCCGGCGGGGCGAGCCCTGATTGACATCGTGGCGGAGATCGTCTGCGACAAGGGCGAGCATCGCGCCCGTATCGCCCGCGTTGAAGGCGGCGTAATAGGCGGCGACGATTTCGCGGGTGGCGGTCATGCGAATCTCCCCAGAAGCTGATCGCGAACCCCGTATCAGATCACAGCCATATTATAGCAGTGCCAGCTGAAGATTGCCGCTGCGCCCCGGTGGGGCCGCCAGGGTTCAGCGAGCGTGCGCACCGCCTTTTCGCTCGGACGCTCGCCGAGCTGCAATATGCGGCCGACCGCTTCTTGCACCGCGAGATCGCCCGCGGGCCAGATGTCGGGGCGTCCTTCGGCAAACAACAGGTAGATTTCGGCAGACCAGCGCCCGATTCCCTTGACCTTGGTGAGGAGCGCAATCGCCTCCTCATCGTCAGCGGGGAGCGCGGCGAAATCGAGTTCCCCTTCGAGAATGAGCTTCGCGAGGCTCTTGGCATAGCTTTGTTTCTGCGCCGACAGGCCGCAGGCGCGCAGCGCATCGAACTCGGCCGCGGCCATGGCCTCGGCGGGGCAGCCCTCGCCGAACGCCGCTTCGAGCTTTTTCCAGATCGAATTGGCGGCAGCGACGCTGACCTGCTGCCCAACGATCGTGCGGAGCAGGGTCGTATATCCCGGCTCGCGAATGCGCGGTTCGGGATAGCCGGCATGGCCGAGCGCGCGCGCGAAATGCGGCTCGATCCTGGCCAGCGCGTCGATTCCGGCGTTCAGCTCATCCTGGCCCAATCCCATATACGATATTCCCTTTTTGTTCCCTTCGTTGCTCTTAGCAACGCTTGATTTGACGTGCAACGCGCGACATAGCCCCATGCGAATCGAACGATATGGGGACGAGCATGGCCAAGCTGATTGTGGTGACGCGCGACGGGACCGAACATGAGATCGAAGGCGACACCAGCCTGACCGTGATGGAGAATATTCGCGATGCGGGCTTTGACGAGCTGCTCGCGCTATGCGGTGGTTGCTGTTCGTGCGCGACCTGCCACGTCCATGTCGAGGCCGGCAACAAGGACGTGCTGCCTGCGATGAGCGAGGATGAGAATGACTTGCTCGATTCGACCAGCGATCGCGATGAAAATTCGCGTCTGTCGTGCCAGATCCCGTTCAGCGAGGCCCTCGACGGTCTCAAGGTCCGGATCGCCGAGGAGGACTGAACTCCTCGTCATCCGGCGAGCATCGGGATGACCAGCCTTCGACAAGAACAAGAGCTCCCGGCCCTTGCTGGGTGCGCGTCTATGCCCCCGCCGTCGCCACCGCGTAGAGCGCGATAGCTGCGGCGTTCGAGATGTTGAGGCTTTCCATCCGCGGCGAGATCGGCAGCCGCGCAAGAACGTCGCAATGTTCCATGACATTGTGCCTCATTCCGTCGCCTTCCGAACCAAGAACGAGCGCGACCTTGCTGCCGTCGAGCGTCTCGCCGAGCGTGGTCTCGGTCTCGCCGGTCAGCCCGATACGCCAATATTGTGCCTCGGCGATTTCCTCGAGCGCACGCGAAAGATTGACGACCCGTACCCACGGCACGGTTTCGAGCGCGCCTGACGCGGCGCGCGCAATGACCCCGCTTTCGGGCGGGCTATGCCTGTCCTGCGTGATGATTGCGGCCGCGTCGAAGGCCGCGGCCGATCGGAGCACCGCGCCGATATTATGCGGATCGGTGACCTGATCGAGGACGACGAGCGGGCTCCGGCGTCCCGCGTCGCTTTCTTCCCGCAATATGTCGCCAAGATAGGGGCTGTCGAGCGGGTCGACTTCGATCACCAAGCCCTGGTGCGGGGCATCGCGCGCGACCAGCCGTGCAAGGTCCGTCACGTCTGCGTAGCTGACGGGGAGGGCGGAGGGCAGGTCGAGCTGACCGATCGCCTCGCGTGTCCCCCAGATGCGCTTGATGCGTCGCTCAGGGTTGTCGAGTGCGGCGAGAACGGCATGGCGGCCCCAAAAGCGGATGCCTTGTCCCTTGGGCGACTGGCCGCCGGGGCGGCGGTGGCGGGAAAATTGTCTCATATGGCGCGCCTTTCCCATGACTGCCATTGACAGGCAAGCGCCGTTTCGCCATTGGACCGCTTCCCCGCAGGGGCCCCATGGACAGGTGGCCGAGTGGTTAAAGGCAGCAGACTGTAAATCTGCCCGGGTTTCCGTACGCTGGTTCGAATCCAGCCCTGTCCACCATTTTCCGGCTCTTCCCCGTGAACGGGGGATGAGGGTGGATCAGACCCGATTGATGACGCCATTCCAACCGCAAAGAGCGAGGACGCGCAAGCGGTAGTTGTGAAAGTTTCGGAAGCCGAACGCGCGGCGCGAGATCATCTCCATCTTTGTGTGAAAGCCCTCGGTGATTCCATTGTTCCTGGAAAAGCGCCACATGCGGGCGACGGGCTCGAGCCAGCTGGTCAGGGTATCGGCGAGGGACTTGAGGGGGCTGGCGGCGAACTGATCGATCAGCCTGAGCAGGTCGGGGATAAG
>NZ_FUYP01000041.1 GCF_900168005.1 Sphingopyxis flava | reverse complement strand
TCGATCCCACGCGATGAAATAGACGCAGCGGAGGCACTCGGCCTGCTCAAACGCCCGCTGCCGCCAACGATTGATCTTCCCCAAGAACAACATCGTCACGAATAAGAGCGGTTAGGCAGACGCACAAAACGGCAGCGCTTTCGCTCCGCGGCCGGACGCGTTCATCAGACCATGTCCCGCAATTCAGTTTTCATCACCTTACCAGTCGCATTGAGCGGCAAGGCATCAAGAAATCTGACCGAGCGCGGCACCTTGTAATTGGCCATCTCGTTGCGGCACCACGAAATGACATCTTCTTCAGTTATATCAGAACCCGGCTGTCGAACGATAAACGCGCGCCCCACCTGCCCCAGCCGTTCATCATCGATGCCGATAACTGCAACTGCAGCAATGCCGGGCATTGTGCGCATTACATGCTCTATTTCAGCCGGATAACAGTTAAAACCACCAACCAGATACATATCCTTGATGCGGTCTGTCAGGCGAAGATTGCCATTTTCGTCGATCCAGCCAGCATCGCCGGTGAGCAAATAGCCGTCAGCCGTGAAGGCGGCGGCAGTAGCTTCGGGATTGTCGAGATATCCGGGGGTGATCTGCGGCCCCTTTGCAGCCACTTCGCCCACTTCGCCCTGCGGCAGTTCCACGTGGTCCGGGCCGAGGATCTTGAGGTCGATATTGCTAAGCGGGCTGCCGACCGTACGCGCAACCACTTCGGGCGGATCTTCGATGCGGGTGCAAGTTAGCGACCCGGCCGCCTCGGTTAAGCCATAACCTGTCCTCACCACCGTCCCCGAGCCAAGGTAGGCGCGCATGTCCTCGACCAATTTGACCGGAATGACAGTGCCGCCGGTCGATATGCAGCGCAGGCTGGACAGGTCGGTTTTCACGCGATCGGGATGGTCGAGCAGTCCTTGCCCTACCGGCGGAGCAACAGGAAGGACGGTAACGCCTTCGCTTTCGATCAAGGCAAGCAACTTGCCCGGCTCGAAAGTGCTGACCGGAATAATCCGGACGCCATAGAGAACCGAAACCTGCCACCCGGCACGGTAGCCCGCATTGTGCGCAAAAGGGAAAGTAACGGCAAAAACATCATCGGGTGTGAACTCGTCGACGTCCTTCGCCTGCACATCGCAGGCTGCGAGGCTCTTGCGGTGCGTCATCAGCACGCCCTTCGGCTTGCCGGTCGTGCCCGAAGTGAAGATGATGTCTGAAAGATCGTCGCCCGATCCCGCAGCGATCCGCGCATCCAGCTCTTCGTCGCACGCCCGCGGTGCTGAGGAACGCAGTTGGTCGAAGGTCATCGATTTGCCCTGAAGGGCATTACCCGTCGCTCCGAACACTATAACACGTTCGACAGTCTCAAGCTCTTGCTCGTGCAGAGCATCGAGATAGCTGAAATCGCCGAAGCCGGGATCGCAGAAGATCAGACGGGCCTTCGCATCGTTCAGAATGCCAGCCGCCTCCCTGCCGCGCAGGCGGGTGCCGATCGGAATCAACACGCCACCCGCCGCCTGAATCCCCAGCGCGGCAATAACCCACTCGGTGCTGTTGACTGCCCAGATAGCAATACGATCGCCCCGTTCGATGCCCAGCGCCATCAAGGCCGCCGCCACTTCGCGGCTGGCGGATTCGAGCTCACTGTAAGTCAGTGTTGCGCCATCCTCGGTAATGGCACCGCGCGCTGCATGGAGCGCGGCAGACTGCTGGAAGCGGTGGTATAATGAGAGGTTGTTCATGGTTGGGCTGCAGCTGTCTCTAAGCAAGGGTTGTTGGTGCAATAGCCTGTCGGCGGGACTTTGACGCCCCGTAAGTGCGGGAAATCCGCATTGTGATTTTGGCTATGGACGGCACTTACAGCTTGTGACCTTGCGAGCCGGGGTGCTGAAAGGGTTCCAGCAGATCCACAAGGAAACGGAACATGACCGAACAAGGACCCAGCGCCACCCTCCACGCACTGATGCATCGCTATATCGACCTGTTCAATGCCAGCGACTTCGAGACCGCGCTCAGCGAATGCTACCTCCTGCCCTTCTCGTGGCTGGTCGGCCCAAACATCAGCACGGCTTTGTCGCCAGCAGATTTCGTTGCGCATTTGTCGACGATGCGGGCAGGCCTTGCCGACGATGGCCTTGAACGGAGCGAATTGCTTGGCTGCACGGTACGAATGATGGGCCCCAATGTCGCGCTCGTCGGGGTTGAAGTGGCCCGGCACTATGCGGACGGACGAGAGGCTGAGGTTTCCGGAGGCACCTATGTCGCCCATGGCAATGGCGAGAACTGGCGCCTCGCATTGCTGATCGCGCACCCGATCGAAGATATCGTCACCTGAACTGTCACCGGCAATGCACAGCGCTGCCTCTTCCGGGCGCAGGCGGGCACTGTCCGGTGGCCGGGTCACGCCTCCCATTGTAGCGGCAGCGAAAGGACCCCGGTGACATTGCCCGATGCGGAAACCATCGGCTTGTCCGGCACCAGCGAATAGTCCGGAATTCGCTTCAACCATTCCTCCAGATAGAGAATGATCTCGCTGCGCGCTAGCGCCGCGCCCGGGCACCGGTGCGGTCCGCTGCCGAAGGTCTGGAAATCCTTCGCAGAGGACGGGCGATCAAGGTCGATTTCGAGCGAGTTGGACCAGCGGCTCTCATCCAGCCCGTGCAGCGCCGTCGCAACGAACAGCGTGTCTCCCGCCTTTACCTCGATACCGTCGAACTCGACATCGGCCACCGCCTGGCGCGACGGCCCGGCAACCCCGAAACGCCGGATGATTTCGTCGACCCGTCGCTCGATCAACCTGGGTTCTGCGGACAGCCGCCGACGCAGCGGCACGTTCACGGCCAGATGCGCGGCGATGAAGCCCATCATGGATGCAACCGTATCCAGCCCGCCGATAAGCACCTGAGTGCATTCCCCCACGATCTCTTCGCGCGTCATGGGCCGTCCGAGCACGGAACCGTTGGCAATAGTGCTGATCAGATCGGTTCCCGGATTTTTGGTGCGCTCATCGACATAGCCGGCAACATATTCATACATCTTGCCGAATGCTGCCATGCGTTCGGCTTCATCCGGCATGCGGACCACTTCGGCGAGGCTGGCCAGATAGGGCCGGTCCTCGCTCGGCAGGTCGACCAGGCTCAGGAAGACCTCGATCGGCAGATGCTGCGAGAAATCGGTGACGAAATCGCAGGACCCGTTCGCGCGGAAACCCTCGATCAGGTCGATGGCCAGCCCGCGGGCGCGTTCGATCGCAGCCAGCAGGGGCTTGCCGATCACGTAGGGCATGATGAACGAGCGATAGGCACGGTGCAGTGCGCCGTCGGACATGATCGGGATCAGCGGCAACGCACCTTCCGGATTCGGCGGCACCCACTGGCCGCCGTTGATGAACACTTCGGCGTCGCTGAGCACGCGTTCGATCACATGGGCGCGCATGGGGATCCAGTGGCCGCCATTGCGCGGCGACCAGATCAGCGCGGGGCTTTCATTCTGCAGCTTCTTCCAGCCGATGTGGATATCCGGGTCGATCGCGCCAATGTCGAAAATATCGATATCGCGGACCGCTTCGGCGGGCACGTGGGCCGGAACTTCAGCCAACCTGGTTGCCATTTTTCTCTCTCCCTGAGCTTTCCCCGCCGTCGAATGGCGGAGGGACGGCGTTGTCACATGCCCCTGCCTTCGCAGACGTAGACTTCGGTGCGGGAATGCTTGTTCCGCAGCTCGATGAAGGGGGCATATTCCTCGTCCTCAAGGAAATCGCGCGCCGCCTGCGGAGTCGGAAACTCGAAGATGCCGGTGCCGGTTGGAGTCGGGCGGTCGCCTTCCAGGACTTCGACGTCGTTGCTGACGAAGTTGTACGCCCCGCCGTGCTTGGCGACGAGCTGGGGCACATGTGCCGAATATTCGGCGATCCAGTCCATGTTGTCGGCATAGAGGAAGGTGATCATGCGAGTGGCCATAGCGCTGTGTCCTTTCAATAATGATCCATGCGGGCGGGTCAGCCGACGATTGCGAGCGAGAAGGCCCGCACATCCTCGGCAAACAGTTCCGGTTGCTCCATTGCCGCGAAGTGCCCGCCGCGTGGCATGTCGGTCCAGCGCACGATATTATAGCTCTTCTGCGCTAGGCTGCGCGGCGGAGGCAGGAACACCGGATCGGGAAAGGCTGCGACGCCGGTCGGCACCGTAACCGGTCGCTCCAACGGAAAATTCCCCTTCAGCGTATTGCCCAGATAGAGCCAGGCCGAAGTGGTGATGGCCCCGGTCGCCACGTAGAGCATGATGTTCGTCAGCAAGTGGTCGATGGCATAGACCGCCTCAAGCTGCGGCTGGCCGTCGGGCCTTGGAACATCCGACCATGCGGCGAACTTTTCCAGGATCCAGGCAGCAGTGCCGACCGGGCTGTCGTGCAGGGCAAAACCCAGGGTTTGCGGCTTTGTCCGCTGGAGATGGGAATAGCCTCCGTCGTAATCGCGATAGCGCGCCTGCGCCTTGGCGTATTCGCGCTCGTCATCGGTTTCGTATTTCAGGCCTGCGTGGCCCATGATCACCATGTTGAGATGAAGCCCGGCGCAGGCCTGCGGATAGTCGTGCGCCATCCAGCCTGAAACGGTGCTGCCCCAGTCGCCGCCCTGGGCGATATAGCGATCGTAGCCCAGCACCCCGGTCATCAGGGCATGCATGATCCGCGCGACGTCGCGCGTGCCGATCGGCTTTTGCGGAGCAGCCGAGAAGCCGTAACCTGGCAGCGACGGAATCACGAGATCGAAACCTTGCGCGGAATCGCCCCCGAACCTTTCGGGGAAGGCAAGGCGCGGCGCCGTTTCGAGGAATTCCACGAACGAGCCGGGCCAGCCATGCAGCAACAGGATCGGCGGACGACCTGAGGGGGCACCGCTGCGAATATGGATGAAATGGATCAGACTGCCATCGACGTCGGCCGTGAAATGCGGCCATTCGTTGAGCCTGCGCTCCTCTGCCCGCCAGTCATAGCCGCCAGTCCAGCGGTCGGCAAAGCGGCGGAGAGTATCCTTGGCCATGCCTGCGGACCAGCCGCCAGCGTCGGGGAAATTGCCCCAGTCGTACGACGCAACCCGATCCATGACCCGGTCGATGCGTTCTTCGGGCAAGGCGATGGTAAACGGCTGCACGGATGCCTTCCGATTCTTGTGTGAAACAACCGCACGCGGTCCGGCATTTCCGTATCACAATGAAATTGGTTGGCAGCCCCGCCCCGGATGACATTACATGGCTGATAAGATGCCCCGCATTCGCTTTGGTGGCGTGCCATGCGAAGCAGTGCGTTATCGCACGCAGAATCGAATCCATGTGTTTATGCGGGAGAGGCAAGATGCTCGACGAAAAGGCAAACCTTAAAGGCAAGGTGGCGGCCCTGCTCGGCGGTGGCGGTGGTATCGGTGCCGCATGCACTATTGAACTGGCGAAGAACGGCGTCGATGTCGTGGTGCTCGACAAGGACGGCGAGGCGCTCGAAGCCACCCGCGCCGCAGTCGAGGCTCTCGGTCGCCGCTGTGTAACTTTCAAGGGCGATGTCCTTTCCAAGCAGGACGTCGCTGATTTCTATGCCCTGGCAGGCAAGGAGTTCGACCGGCTGGACATCGTCGTCAACGTCGCGGGCGGGGTCAAGCAGCGCGACTTCCTGACAGCTTCAGAGGAAGAAGACGAAGGCGATATCCGCCGCAACTTCGGCTATGTGATCCAGTCGATCCGCACTGCTGTGCCGCTGATCGAGCGGCATGACCGTGGCGGCAGCATCATCAACTTCACCACGATCGAGGCCTATCGCGGGGCTGCAGGCTTCTCGGTCTATGCCGCGGCCAAGGCGGCCAATGCCAACCTGCGCCGCGCGCTGGCGGTGGAACTGGCCACCCGCAACATCCGCATCAACGAAGTGGCGCCGGACAACACGCCAAGCATGGGCAACGCTACTGCGCTGCGGCCCGAACTGACCGAGAGTTTCGCGGATATTTCGCCCAAAGTTTTTGAAAAGGCCGTTGCGGTGCAAATCCCGCGGGGCGTGCAGGCTTCGCAGGAAGATCTTGCCGACGCCGTCGTCTTCCTCGCCTCCGACCTGTCGCGGTCGATCACCGGGATTCAGATCCATGTCGATGGCGGCACTGCGGCTGCAGGAGGTTTCCTCAATTGGCCGGGCGGCGGCTATTGCCCGGCACCGCTCGGCGAATCGCTGAAATTGCTGTTCCCGGACGACTGACGGGGCAGAAGCATCCTGGCTGCCGCGATCTAGGGCTCGCGGCAGCCGATCGATGCGATTGAGGCTAGCGGTCCGTCCGCAGTTTGATCACGCTGTCGCCGAAGGGACCGTCGCGTCCGGCGAGCGCCTGTTTCAGTCCGCCTTCGCGCATGTCCGTCCAGAACCGCGTGCGCGCAGGCCCTGTGCCGAGGTGGGCCCGCGCATCCATTTCACGAGCGAAGCGCTGGGTCGTCATCATGCCCATCTGCTCCATCGCCATATTCACGATCCGCTTCTGTGCGGCCGAAAGCTCGGTGTCGACCAGCGCGACCCGCCGGACCAGGTCCATCGCGAAATCGTCGATTTCGTCAGCCGGCACGGCATCGAGAACGAGGCCGATCTTGGCCGCATCCCGGCCCAGGATAACATCGCCCGTCAGCAACAGGCGCTTCGCCCACTGCGGCCCGACATGATAGGTCCACATGTGCGAAGGTGGCGACCCATTGGCACGAATGGCGGGAAAACCGATCTTGGCGTCATCAGCCGCAACGATCATATCGCAGCGCAAAGCGAGGTCGGTTCCGCCAGCGAGGCAATTGCCGTGGATCTTCGCGATCACCGGCTTGTGCATCGAGAAGATGAGATCGGGGATCGCTTGGAACCGCTCCATACTCCAGCAATCGTTGTCGAAGCTGCCATAGGCCGGGCGGTAATCGTATTTTTCGGCGTCCTTGTTCTCCGGCTCCCAGTCGCCGTAAGACGAGGTAAGGTCATAGCCGGCACAAAAATCCTTGCCCGCGCCCTGCAGCAGCACCGCGTTGATGTCCTGGCGGTCGTCCGCCTCAAGCAGCGCGTCACGCAGTTCGTAGATCAGCTGATGCGAGATCGCATTGCGCTTTTCCGGGCGGTTCAGCGTGATCTTCGCCACCGCACCATCAACTTCAAACAGCACGCATTCCGGCTTGCGCAACCATTTGCCCGAATATTCCTGCATTTCCGCTCTCCTGAACAATCCATATCGATTTGCCGCCCACGGAGCAGGTTTGCCCCCTGCTAGGCAATCATTGCCTGGCGAAATTACATGCGTGGTATCACGATCAGCTGCTCAACCATTGCCGATGCGCGCTTCCCGCAGGGCTGCGCGGCGAACCTTCCCGGCATCATCGCGCAATCGTTCATGTGTGAACTCGAACGAACGCGGGCGCTTGAACGGAGCGATCTGTTGCAGCTGGGCGGCGAAGAATTCAAAGCCATCGTCCGGCGCAGCCACCCCTTCAGCCAATTCGACGATGGCATGGAGCCGGTTGCCCAGATCCTCGTCGGGCAGGCCAATCACCGCGCAGCATAGCACACCATCGTGGCGTTCGATTGCTGCCTCGATTTCGGCGGGGAAGATATTGACGCCGGCCACCACTACCATGTCAGTCCGCCGGTCGGCGATATAGAGGTATCCGTTATCGTCGACCCAGCCCATATCGCCGAAACTGTCCAATTCACCCCGGATCCGTGTTTCCGAACCAATATAGCGGTATCTGGTGCCTGGCCCCACGCCGCGCCTGCGGAAACAGATTTCGCCAATCGCGCCTGCGGGCAGCTCGCTGCCATCCTCGCTGACAATAACGATCTCGTCGCTCGGAGGCGGCTTGCCAACCGACCCCGGATGGGCGAGCCATTCATCGCCCCTGATCATGGTCGAGCCAATCCGCTCGGTTCCGCCATATACCTCCAAGATCTTTTCAGCCCCGATCCGATCGATCCACCAGCGCTTAATATCTGGCGGGCACATGGCCGCAGCGTGGAACAGGACTTCGATCGAAGAAAGATCGGCGGCGCGCGTCAGCCCTGCGGGCAACTTGGCAATGCGGCTCATCATAGTCGGCACGAGTATCACCGAATGAGGGCGGTGCTGTTCGACGAGCCTTAGCCATTCGGTGGGCTCGAAACGCTCCATGCTGACAACCTTGCTCCCTTCGGCGAGGGGCAGGATGCAATAATTGTAGGGCATGGTGTGATAGAGTGGACCCGCACTGAGCGTCGTAATCATGGCCGGGCGAAAGGTTGACGCCTTGTCCGGGCCCCAGACCGAAGGAATGGGATCGATCGTCAGCTTTGGCCTGCCGGTACTGCCGCCGCTGGCAATGATCTTGCCAGGTTCGGCAATGGCTGGGGGCAAGGGATCGCCAGATATGCCATCAAGAGACAAATCACTGACGTTGAGAGCGTTCGAAGCTTCGAATTGGACCGAACCGTCCCCCACAACACAGCGCGGTTGAACCAGCTGCTCAAGTTCCGCAAGTTCGCCCGGCACAAGGCGATATGAAACCGGGCACGGCATCGCGCCCAGCTTCCAGGCGGCATAGAATGCCTGAATGAATTCGACCCGGTTCGGCATGCAAATCATGACCGTGTCGCCGTTCTTGACGCCGCGTTCGGCCAGCGCGCGGGCGAGCCGGTTGGTTGCCGCATCCAGTTCGGAAAAAGACAATTCCTGCTCGCCGATAACCAGGGCCGTGGCCGAGCCGCGGCAGGCGGCGTGGGCAGAAAGAAGCATGCCCATGGGCGCCCCATCGCGCGGCGTACCGTCAGGATGAAGGTAGTCCGAGACGGCTAATGTTTGCTTGGCCATGGCTAGATTGACGCCCTCAGACAGTAAGTGAATTGATCGCAGTCACTTTGGTGACCGGTTATTGCATCTGGTCATATTGGTCCTCACCTGTCGATACACGAAGGGCGAAAGTCGGCAGGGTCAGGATAGCCAGACTTTTTCGGCTTCGAGAATATCAGGCTAATGGGCCATTCACGCCATTCTTGGGAAGTGGGGGCCAGACGACCCTCCAAGGCATTACATTGCTGATATTGACGAGTCTAAAGACAACCCATGCGTGGCGGGAATCGCTGAGGTCCTCTCACCATCCCCTCCCGAATCTCAAACAACCATATGTTTTATGTGATTTTTCTCAATAACCTCCTGCTTTACGGCCATCTTGTCATAGCCGGGCACGCAGGCTGCGCATGACCGCCGATTGATTGACAATGCAAAGCCGCACTTCCTATTTCGGCCAAGGCGGATGGTTCGGTGCATCTGTTAAGTCCTTCATCCATTGAAAGCCCAACACGATGAAAATCCTGATCGTATCCGCTCACCCGGAGCCGAAATCCCTGACCAACTCGCTACGCGATGTCGCAGCAGAACAATTGCGCTCGGACGGGCATGAAGTGCAGATTTCCGACCTTTATGCGATGCAATGGAAGGCTGCCCATGATGCCGAAGACTTTACCGCCCTCGATACGTCCGGACCGGTGAGCTACCCGTTCGCGTCAATGGCGGCATCCGGTGATCGCGCTTTTTCCAAGGACATCATCGAGGAACAGGACAAGGTGCTGTGGGCAGATGCGGTGATTTTCGCCTTCCCGCTCTGGTGGTTTTCAATGCCGGCAATCATGAAGGGCTGGATCGATCGGGTCTGGACCGCCGGGATCGGCTATCAGACGGGTGGAGAGCGATACGGTGCGGGAAGGATGGCCGGCAAGCGTGCCATGATCATGGTCATGGTCGGGGGCGGGGAATCCTATTTCAGCGCGCGCGGCGTCAACGGCCCGATCGAAGACCTGTTGTTCCCCATCAATCACGGTATGCTGTTCTATCCCGGATTCGACGTTTTGCCCTCGCTCGTCTTTCACAAGACCGATCGGCTGCGACCGGAACAATTCGACGCCTTTGCCGAACAGGTCCGTGACCGGATGCGCAGCTTGTTCACTATCGCGCCCATTCCCTATCGCCGCCAGGCCGAGGACTACACCGAACTCAAGTTCGAGCTGAAGGAGGAAATCGCGGCAACCGCTCCGCCCGGATTCGCCGCGCATATCGACGACAGTCGGACGTAATTTCAGCACACCGTCCCAGTTTATTCCTCGTGATCGCAGAGGCTGCCGCGCGCCGCAACAGGCACTTGCTCACATACGAAAAGTTACGTTCTGGCCCCATATTAATCTAGGATGTGATTGCCGTCCGGGCGCGTTGACATCGCCGCGGCTGAGACCTCTAACACGCAAGCGACGTCGATCCTGCCAATCGCGGGCCGGGTCGCCATCCAACCCTGAAGAGGCGGACAATCATAAATGCAACTATTGGACAGACTGTTTGGCCTTAATGGCATGACCGCACTGATTACCGGGGCTGGCAGCGGGCTCGGCCGGGTAATCGCAGAAGGCTATGCCGAAGTCGGCGCGCGCGTGATCTGCGCCGATCTTTTATCCGAGCGAGTGGCCGAAGTCGTCACCGCCATAAAAGCGTCGGGCGGGCAGGCAGAGCCTTGCGTCCTTGATGTCTGGAACGAGGCCGAAGTCGCAAAGCTCGCTGCTGACATGGGTCAGGAGACACTGGATATCCTGGTCAATTTTGCAGGCGTTGCGACACCACCGATCATGACCCACGAACTGTCGACCCAGGATTGGGAACGCGGTGTTGGCATCAGCCTGACGGGCACATTCTTCATGACCCGCGCCCTTCTGCCCCACATGCGCGAAAACGGAGGATCGATTATCAACGTCGCCTCCATTCTGGGCCTAGGCGGCTATTATCCTGATTTCCCGGCCTCAAGCGCGGATTACGCTGCCTCCAAGGCGGGCGTGATCGGTTTCACCCGCCAGGTTGCGGTCGAATATGCAGCGGAGAAAGTCAGGGCCAATGTCATCGCTCCCGGCTGGCACGGTGGCACCCGGCTCGGCGACGGCCGCCGAAAGGAACGGACCAAGGAAGAGGAAGAACGCTTCTATAGCGAAATGAACCGCCGCATTCCGATGAAGCGCCGCGGCGACGCGAGCGAGATCCTGGGCCTTGCGCTCTACCTCGCATCGCCTGCCTCTGCCTATCTCACCGGACAGGTGATCACGCAGGATGGCGGCTGGACCGCATGCTGATCCCGGTCCTTTGCCCCGCCCCTTAACGTCATTCTTTTGATTGAGGACATCAACCATGATCCACGACAAGACGATAAGCGGTTCCCCCATGGAATTCCCCCTGCTCGCACAAGCGAAGCGTCTTGCCCCGCTCATCGCCAGCAAGGGCGCGGAAAACGACGCGGCCGGCAGGGTCAGTGACGAATCGATCACTGCCCTGCACGAAGCAGGCTTCTTCGGCCTGATGGTGCCGGCATCGGCTGGCGGCGCGGAAGCCAATCCGCTGCAAGCGCTTTCTGTGGTCGAGGAACTTTGCAAGGCGGACATCGCCACCGGTTGGGTGGTCATGGCCGCCAATGTTGCCACCGCGTCCGCCGCTGCATTCCTGTCCGATGCAGGTTTTGACGACATCTTCGGCAATGCCCGCCCGATCATCGCGGGCGCCGGCGCGCCGACCGGCAAGGCCGAGATCGTAGAGGGCGGCTACCGCCTGACCGGCCACTGGACCTACGGCAGCGGCTGTCTCCATTGCGACTATTACCACGCCGGTGCGATCGTGACCGAAGGCGGCAAGCCGAAGCTGGTACCCGGCACCAATGCCCCTGAGGTCAGGACCTTCCTGATCCCGGCCCACGAGGTCGAACAGAAGGGTAACTGGGACGTCCTGGGCCTGCGCGCCACGGGCAGCATCGATTATTCGATCACCGATGTGTTCGTACCGGCCGATCATACGCATCCCCCGACGGAAAACGTCGGCAAGCGCGGCAGCGACACTTACCGGATCGGGGTGGTCGGCTTCAGCGCGCTGGGCCATACGGGCGTTGCGCTGGGCCATGGCCGCCGCGTGCTCGATGAACTGGCCGCGCTCGTCAACGCACCTTCGGGCCGTCCGTCAGCCTTGGCGAACCTGGGCGGCTCCGATTCCTTCAAGGAGGACTTCGCAGCCGCGGAAGGAAAGCTGCGAGCTGCCCGTGCCCTCGCCTACGATGTATGGAGCGACATCACCGAAACGGTCAGCAAGGGCGAAGCAGTGCCACTGCGCCAGTTTACCTGGGCAAGGCTGGCGGTGAGCCATGCCACCACCGCGATGATGGAAAACTCGGTCTTCGCTCATAAGGCGAGCGGCGGCGTTGGCCTGCGCAAGGGCACGCTCGAACGCACGCTGCGCGATACCTTCTCGGCAACCCAGCACCTCGTGGTCGCCAGCAATTCGCTGCGCGATGCCGGAACAGATCTGCTGGGGCTTGCCGAAGGGATGCGCTGGACGCCGAGAGGCCTTATCGCAGGCGATTGATTGAAATGCGCGTGGGGTGCTCGCCCACCGGCGGGCATCTCCAGAAATAGCCAGTCCGCATTCGTCCAGAAGAACCAGAATTTCGGGGTAAGTCCGCAAATGTTGCCAATCCAGATGCTATATCGGGGAACGCGTCTGAATCCAGAGGGCGAGGCGCTCGTCGATGGGTCTGTCCGGATGACCTATCGGGAGCTGTTGGCACGCGTTGAAGCGATCGCGAGCTTTCTTCAAGAACGGCTGCCCGAGCCGCAGGCCCGTATTGGCGTCTGCGGCCATAACAATTGGCAGCATGTCGTGATGATGCTGGGGGTCTTTGCGTCGGGCCATATCTGGGTTCCGCTCAACCCACGCAATTCAAAGGCGGAGCTTGCAGGAATTGTTGACGCGGCGGACCTGGCCCTGATCGCGGCTGACGAGGATTTTTTTCCTCTTTTCGCCGAGACGGATCGCCCCTTGATCCTGATGTCGGGCGATGTGGGGGCAGATATCGATGTTGCCGGTATCTGCGAAACCTACCGCGGACGCCGCCAGGCCGACATCGAGCATCTGGTTGACCACATTGCAGCCATCAAGTTTACCGGCGGGACCACTGGAAACCCGAAAGGCGTCCTCCAACCCTATCGCGCGTTCATGAGCTGCATCGCCAGCATGTTTGCGACGTTCGGGTTCGACCAGGACGAACGCATGCTTGCAGTTGCCCCTCTGACACACGGTGCAGGGACCTTCCTTCTGCCAGTGCTGGGCGTAGGCGGCAGCATAATTGTGCTTGATGGCGCCAAGGCACCGCAGATTTCAGAGGTGATCCTGAGCGAAGGGATCACCGCCAGCTTCATGCCACCGACGCTGATCTACTCGCTGGTCGACCATGCGCTGGCGACAGGAGTGCGATATGATCGATTCAAGCACTTGATCTATGGCGCGGCACCGATGCCGGCCACGCGCATCCGCCAGGCGCAGGAGATTTTCGGGCCGCACATTGCCGCGATCTACGGCCAGACTGAAGCCCCGACGATGATCGCAGCCATTACTGCCCGCGAACTGGCCGAAGGCGTGAACATCGAATCGGTGGGGCGTCCCTGCCCCTTCAACGATGTGCAAATCATGGCGCCAGACCGGACCATCATGCCGCCGGGAGAACTGGGCGAAGTGGTCGTCAGGGGTGATCTTGTCATGCGCGGTTACCTTAATCGTCCCGATCTTACCGAGCAGACGATCGTCGATGGCTGGTTGCATACTGGCGATCTCGGTATGTTCGACGAGCGCGGCTATCTTTACCTGAAGGACCGCTTGCGAGACGTGATCATATCCGGGGGCTTCAACGTCTATCCGGCGGACGTGGAGGCGGTACTCTCGACCCATCCTGACGTCATGAATGTTGCCGTAATCGCCCGCCCTGACGACTATTGGGGGCAACGTGTAGAGGCGGCAGTTGTTCTGTCAGAGGGTTGCTCGACAACCCCCGAAGACCTGGTCCAATTCGCCAAGGCAGAACTTGGGTCAGTCCGCGCCCCCAAAGCAATCCATGCCTTACCCAACATGCCGGTCAATGCCGTGGGCAAGGTTACGCGGCTCAATGTGTTAAGCGCGGTAGAGGCGCTAGAGAAAGGCGAAGGAAGTGCATCTTCGCTGCACTGATCCGCCTCGCACGAGCAGCCAGCGATGCACGCTCGGCTATTGGGCAGAGTATTTAAGGAGGATCTGATGCAACTGATCTATCTCAGGCTTGGCACCAACGACCTTGAAAAAGCGCGGGCGTTCTATGATGCGACCTTCGGCGTGCTGGGGCTGCCGCCATCGACCGGACAGTTCGATCCTCCCTACCTCATGTACAAGATTCCGGGCGGGCCAAACTTTGCCGTGGGCGAAGCGCGCAATGGCGAACCGGCAACCTATGCGAATGGCGGAACGATCATGTTCACCGCGGATAGCGACGATCAGGTCGCCGCTTGGCACGCCGCCGGTCTCGCCAATGGTGGAACCTGCGAAGGCAAGCCCGAACCCAAGCCACGCGCGAACGGTGCATTCGGCGCCTATCTGCGGGACCCGGACGGCAACAAGCTGTGCTGTTACCACGGTGTCAGCTTTGGCTAGGCAGGCGATTTCAGTTGGCTATCGCGGGAGGGCATCCAAATTAGCAACAAGGTCAACCTGACTTCACCCGGCCGGATCGGAACACTGGAACTGCGCAATCGCATGATCCAGACTGCGATGGGTTCCAACCAGGCAGAGCCTGACGGTAACTGCAGTGATGACACCATTGCGTTCTACGAAGCGCGCGCACGCGGCGGTGCAGCGCTTGTGAATATCGGGGCGATCGGCGTCGCCTACCCTCACGGCCTGGTCATGCGCAACCAGGTGGGCATTTCGGAAGACCGCTTCATTCCCGGCCTGCGGCGGATAACGAAATCGGTGCAGGCCCATGGCGCGAAGATTGTCGCACAGCTCCAGCATGGGGGGGCGGGTTCGACCGGGGACATGATCGCGGGCCAACCGCTCTGGGTCCCGTCCAATCCCAAAGCTGCGTCATATGTGTTGCCCGGGCTCTTGTTCGACGACGAGATCGAACAATCTCCATTCGGTCTGATTACGCGCCCTCCTTCTTACCATGTGATGGACAAGGCAGATATCGAACTGGTGGTCAGGCAGTTCACCGAAGGGGCCCGGCGGGCCGTCGAAGCGGGCTTCGACGGGATCGAAATTCACGGCGCCCACGGGTTCCTGATCCGCAGTTTCCTGTCGCCCGCTACCAACACCCGTACCGACGAATATGGCGGATCGGTAGAAAACCGGGCGCGCTTCCTGATCGAAATTATCGAGGCCATACGGGAAGAGATTGGGCGCGATTTTCCGCTGTGGTGCAAATTCAACGTCATAGAGTTCAATATCGAGAATGGGTTCACGGTCGAAGATGCCTGCAAGGTCGCGCAGCTGGCCGAACGGGCCGGATCGGATGCGATCACCTGCAGTTCCTACAGCGGTGCCAGCCGCGGCAAGGGACTGGTCAGTGGATCGGCGCCGATGAACCCGGCGAACTACGTGGCCTATGCCGCCAAGGTTCGTGAAGCCGTAAACATTCCGGTGATCGCCGCAGGCAGGCTGGAGCTCGATGTTGCCAGCGACCTACTTGGCGAAGGCAAGGTCGATTTCATCGGCATGGGGCGGAAATTGCTCGCCGATCCCGAACTGCCCCGAAAGGTCGTGGCAGGCAAAGCTGAAGAAATCCGCCCATGCATTTACTGCTTCCTCTGCCTATCCGAACTGGCGCTCGATCAACCGGTCCGATGCGCTGCCAACGGGTTCACCGGGCGGGAATCACAGATCGACATTCCTGCAGCCAGCGTCCCGCGCAATGTAGTCGTAGTCGGAGGCGGGCCCGGCGGGATGGAAGTGGCGCGCCTGCTTGACCGGATGGGCCATCGCGTCACCCTGCTCGAAGCGTCGGAGCAGCTGGGCGGTACCGCGCGCATCGCTGCTATCGCCTATGAACCGAACGGCCGGCTGGTCGATTGGCTGAAGCGGCAAGTTGAGAACAGTTCGATCGAAGTGTATCTCAACAATCGCGCGACGCTGGAAACGATCATGGCTCTGGATCCGGACTCGGTCATCGTGGCAACCGGTGCAATCCGCCCTCGCCCAGAAATTCCCGGAGCTACTGCGGCACACGTCTTTGACGGAAACGACCTTCGCCAATTGCTGACGGGAGAAACCGGCGACGCAGACAGCAGCGCCAAACTTTCCTTCACCACCCGCGCACTGATGGGAGCGGGGCGCAAGCTTGGTTTAACCAGTTCTCCAGAAATGATTCGGCGCGCCAGCCAGCTATGGATGCCGCTGGGCAAGCGGATCGTCATTATCGGGGGCGACCTAGTTGGGCTGGAACTCGCCGAATTTCTGGTCCACCGCGGTCGATCGGTAACCGTCATGGACGACGCGGCCCGATTTGGCCTAGGCCTGCCACCACTGCGCCGGGGTGCCTTGCTCGATGAGCTGGAGACTCTGGGCGTGACCCTACTCCCAGATGTGCGGAACATCGCAATTGACGAGAAGCAAGTGCGCTGCACCGATGCACCAGGCACCGTCAAAACCTTTGCTGCAGACAATGTGATACTTGCGAAGGGTGCGAGCGAGGACCTTTCGCTTGCGAAATGGCTACGCGACGCGGGGATCGAGACCCATGTCGTGGGCGATTGCAAGGGGGTCGGCTATATCGCCCAGGCCATGAGAGATGCGGCAGACGTCGCCTACTCCATGCGATGACAATGCCGACGGGGGCCATCACGCCACTGATGGAAGCCTTTATTGTGAGGGCGGATATTGCGTCGCGAAGCGACGCGACCTAGCCCGGTTGCAGAACATTTTGGAGAGCCTGCCATGTCGCTGCCAACCCCGGAATCGCTTGTTCTCGAGAACGAATATGACTTCGTGATCGTTGGTAGCGGAGGCGGTTCGATGGTGGCAGCGATCTATGCCAAATTGGCAGGCCTCAATCCGGTGATCCTGGAGAAACGCGACAAGATCGGCGGTTCGACCGGCTTTTCGGGCGGGGTGTGGTGGGTACCCAACAACCACGTGATCAAGCGTTTTGGCGTCGATGACTCGCGCGAACTGGCCGAGCGCTATCTGAACGCGACCGTTGATTTCGCCGGCAAGGGCACATCGCCCGAACGCCGCGACGCTTTTCTGGACGAAGCGCCAGAAATGATTCGCTTCCTCGAAGAACAGGGCATGCAGTTCCACTACCCTGATGGCTGGTCCGACTATTACGACGACCGTGATGGCGGCCAGCCGCGCGGTCGCTCCCTCACGGCCGTTCCCTATGACATGCGTAACCTTGGCCCGTGGGAAGACAAGCTGTCACGCTACATGCCCTTCAACGGCATCCCCTTCAATTCGCTGCCTCTGATCCGGATGTTGATGTTCAAGAAGACATGGTATGCCAAGGCGATCATGGTCAAACTGGCGCTGGCCATCGCCAAGAACAAGATCTTGGGGCGTCACATCGTATCCTTTGGTGGCGCGATCCAGGGCCGAATGCTGGAAATGACGCTCAAGCGCGACATTCCAGTGTTTGGAGGCTTTGCTACCGATCGCCTTGTCGAAGAGAATGGCAAGGTCGTCGCGGTCGAAGGTGAGTTTCAGGCTCAGCGCCGGACGGTGCGCGGCAAGTATGGCGTGCTGATGAATGTCGGCGGGTTCGCCCGCAACGATGCCATGCGTCAGAAGTATCAGCGCCATCCGATCAGCAACAGCTGGACCAACGCCAACCCCGGCGATACCGGGGAAATGATCGAGGAAATGATACGGCTGGGCGCCGACACCGAAAATCTCGACATGGCGGTATGGGTGCCAACCTCGCTCAACCCTGACGGCTCGCTGCCAGCAGGCGCGATCGACAAGGATGGCAATGAGTATCCCTTCATGCATGTCGGCGAGATCGCCATCCCGCACTATATGTGGGTGAACCGGCATGGGAAGCGCTTCGTCAACGAAGCCAATTCCTACGTGGAACTGGGCGAGGCGATGTACCAGAACGATGCCGTCCCCGCCTTCGCGGTGTTCGATGATCGTGCCATGCGCGATTATGCCTACGGTACCTTGATGCCCGGAACCAAGCCCATCAAGAAGTGGCTGGAATCGGGTTTCCTGGTGAAAGCCGATACGATCGAAGAACTGGCGGAGAAGGCGGGCATCGACCCCGCTGGCCTCGCCGCCCAGGTGGAACGGTACAATCGCTATTCGGAAACCGGTATCGACGAGGAATTCCATAAGGGCGAGCGCCAGTATGACCGTTTCCGCGGCGACCCGACCAACAAACCCAATCCCTGTGTCGGCGCGATTTCGAAAGCGCCGTTCTATGCAACCCGCATTTTCCCGGGTGACGTAGGAACGTTTGGCGGGGTCGTGACCGATGAAAAGGCGCGGGTACTGCGCGCCGACGGATCGATCATCGATGGCCTCTACGCGACCGGCAATTGCACCTCGTCCGTGATGGGGCGGTCCTATCCGGGGCCGGGTGCAAGCATTTCGCCCGCCTTCGCCTTCGGCTACATCGCGGCCAAGGATGCCGTGGCAAGGGCGCACAATCGAGCTTGAGCGCCCGCCTGCCCGGCGGACGCTGTGTCACTTCTAGGCAGCAGGCGGAATTCCCGGATCGAACTCGACCCGCAATCGCGTGAGCTTCATCGATTTGATGCACCAGCCGCGCGCAGTCTTTTCATAGGTTTCGATGTAATGGCCCATGCCGTGCATCGCTTGACCCGGAAACTCGCTGTCCGGCCCCCACGACAGCCAGTCTTCCATCGCCCAGATGCCCGTGACGGTTGTCGGCGAGAGAATCTCGATTTCCGGGCAATGCCCGTGATGGACGCTGACGATGTCCGCCGTCAGAGAATTGCGCGCAATGTCGGCGGCGGCGTCTCCTCCGACGACATATCCACCATCGGGCATGTCCTGCGTTATGTCGAAGACGACATCGTCGGCGAAGACCGACCGATAGCCTTCCCAATCCCTGGTATCGACGCAGCGGAAGTATTTGGCCTTCAGTCGCTTGATATCCTCAACCGCGATCAGTCGTTCGACACCGTCCATGCGCCTTCCCCTAGAGCATCGTGCCAGAAATAGGAATCGGGGGATTCCCAAAAGGTCTGAGTTGTGATTCACCGGGTTCGGAGGTGGATCATGGGGAAATCTTAT
>NZ_FUYP01000013.1 GCF_900168005.1 Sphingopyxis flava | reverse complement strand
GGTTCCACCACTACAACACCGTCCATCCGCATCGCGCACTTGGCTACCTCGCCCCGCGCGAATACATCGTCCAATCAACCAGTGAGGAACTGTCCCGAAATTAAGGGGCAACGACAGCGTTTGATTGTTCGGCATTCGGCCATGTCTGTTGAGCTCACGCAATTTGGTCTGGGTATCGACGGCAAGTCGAATGTGGTGGCCTACTGCCCGACAGAATACCAGAATTTCCACCGGCGATATGTGCGCGGCGTGATCGGCGTGCCGATCGGCGGTGAGGGGGTATTGTCCCGACGGGCGATGACATGCTGGTGTGGCTGAGACACGCGCGCGATTCTTCTGTTGGTTCCCCGAGATGTAGCCGGTCCTGCGAACATCACCGACGGATCACGGCTACGGGCCTGGGCTGGTCCCGGTTGAGGCCAGGATTTCTGAAACTGACGCCGAACTGACATGTGCCGACGAGCGGATGTCAGCAGGATGGGCGCATGGATCTTCGGGGGCGGGCCAAATGGCCGCCTGTCGGAGGATTGGCGCCGCATGGTTCATGGCATTCGCATCGCGCTGTTTCTGTGGGCCGGATCCTGCGCGATCGCGCCGGCGGCGGGGCAGGACAGCGGGGACACGGGAAACCCGGTTTACGACCAGCGCTTCTTCGACCGGACGCAACCCTCCAACGCATATGAGATGGTGGCACTGCTTCCGGCCTTCACGATCGCCGAAGGCATGGCGGACGTGCGCGGCTATTCCGGCGTCGCGGGCAATGTCCTGATCGACGGACAGCGCCCCGCCGGAAAGACCGACACGCTCGAAGCGATCCTGAAGCGGCTTCCCGCGTCGCGCGTCGCCCGCATCGAACTGATACGCGCCGGGACGGCGGGCTACGACATGCAGGGCCATGCGCTGCTCGCCAACGTCATCCTGGTGAAGACGGGCACGATCGGCGGCCGGATCGAGGCAGAACAGGCGCTCTACCGGCACGGCCTGCGCGCGCCGCGCATTTCGGCGCAGGCGACGTTCGACGGGCGGGGCCGGGTGATCGACCTTTTCGCTACCGTCTATCGCGAGATCGACGACGAACATGGTTTCGGCGTCCGCAACCGCTTTGCGAGCGATGGCACGCCGCTGCGCCTCGTCGATTATGCGCAGCCCGAGGGCGCCGACGTCGCGCAGGCGACGCTCGCCTATCGCCAGCCGCTGTTCGGCGGGACGCTTCGCCTCAACGGGTTGGTCCAGGACAAGCGCAAATTCGCCGATATCGCCCATGCCGTCATTTTCCCCGCGCCCGATGCGATCGTCGGCAGCGAGCGCAAGCATGCGCGCACTTATGAAGGAGGGTTGCGCTACGACCGTGCGCTTGGCCCGGCGGACGACCTCGAACTGGTCGGAAGCTATCGGTCGGTGACGACCGTCGGCATCGATCGCGAATCGACCGCGTGGGAATACAGCGTCTCGGACGAGCGTTCGAACGCCAGCGAAGCGATCCTGCGCGCCGCGCTCCGCCATCATCGGGGCGGCGCGACGATCGAGATCGGCGCCGAGGGCGCGGTCAACAGTCTCGATGTCCGGAATGCGCTGGTCGAGGACGGCGAACCGGTTCCGCTGCCCCAGGCCAACGTTCGCGTTGCCGAGCGCCGCGCCGAATTGTTCGTGACCGCCAGCCGTCCGTTCGGCGCACGGACCATGGCGGAGTTCGGCGTCAGATACGAAATCTCCCGCCTGTCGCAGACGGGCGACATCGACCTCGTCAAATCCTTCGCCTTCTGGAAACCGCGTGCGCGGCTCGTCTGGGCGCCGGCGCCGAACCGGACGTTTCGCCTGCTGGCCGAACGCGCGGTCGGCCAGCTCGATTTCGGCGATTTCGTCGGCGCCGCGTCCTTGACCAGCGGGACGATCAGCGCCGGCAATGCCGATCTGGAGCCCGACAGCCTCTGGCGCATCGAGCTGAGCTACGAACGCCGCTTCGGCGCCGGGTCCGTCACCGTTGCCGCGCGCCGCGAATGGATATCCGATCTGGTCGACCAGCTTCCCGTCGTCGTCGATGGGACCCTGTACGACGCGGTCGGCAATATCGGCGCGGCACGCCGCGATACCGTCGAAGCGTCGCTCAAATGGCCGCTGGACGCGTTCGGTGCCAGGGGGGTCGTAGTGACTGCCGATCTCGTCGCGCGGCGCGGCCGGGCGACCGATCCCGCGACCGGCGAGCGGCGGCCTATCTCGGGCGACCTTCCGGTCGAGGCGCGGGTGGCGTTGACCCATGACATTCCGGCGTGGAAGCTGCGCTGGGGCGGCGGCTATGCCTTCGCGCGCACCGAGACCGCGTTCAAGGTCGAAGAGGTCGAGGCCGATCGTCTGGCCGGGCGGCTCGATCTGTTCATCGAATATCGCCCCGATGCGCGCTGGACGCTTCGCCTGTTCG
Source organism: Sphingopyxis flava (assembly GCF_900168005.1). Lineage (GTDB taxonomy): Bacteria > Pseudomonadota > Alphaproteobacteria > Sphingomonadales > Sphingomonadaceae > Sphingopyxis > Sphingopyxis flava. The sequence continues at coordinate 107,459 of NZ_FUYP01000013.1, read as the reverse complement.
GCCGGAATCTGACCGACAGCGCCGCGACGCGGACGCGCGACATCTATGCCGGCGTCCGCGGCGACGCCGCGCTGCGCTATCGCGAGCAGCGGGTGCTGCGCAGCGGCCGCTATGTCGGGTTGACCGTCCAGCGCAGCTTCGGCAGATAGGCCGTCTTATCCGCGCGGCATGGCGATCCGGGCGAAGTCGTTCCAGTTGCACGCGGTCGCCTCGACCGAATGGCCGCACCCCGGAATGGGGAGATAGCGGCGGAACAGGGCATCGTCCGATCCCAGCGCTTCGAGGTTCCTCAACTGGTCCATCGTCTGCGCGCGATAGAAAGCGCGGACATAGCGGTCGCCCCTGGCATTGCTGACCAGTTCGAACCCCAGCGCGCTGCCGGGTGGAACTTCGTCGGCGGGATAGCTCGGCACCTGCCAGTGCAGGTCGAAGAAACCGCCGAGGTCGGCGACGTTGGTGTCGTGTCCGGCAAGCAACGTCAGCCGCGCCGGGCTCCGGTCACCGAGCGCCGTGACGATCTCGTGCACGATCGGCGCGGCAGCGGCAGCAGCGATATAGCCGGGACGGTTCGAATAACGGAACTTGAGCGGGTGGAAGCGCAGCAATTGCTCGATCTCGGCGCGGCTCACGCGGCCCCAGCCGACTTCGGCCATCGGCTTGCCCTCCAGATATTCGAGCAGCAGCGTCTGGCTGGCCGTCGATGCGACGGCGAGCGGGCCTTCGAGATCGGGGCGATCGTGCGGCTGCGCGACCAGCCGGCTGGGTTCGGCGACGAGCGGACAGGCCGGCACGGCGCAATTCAGCACTTTCGCGAGCAGCGTCAGTTCGCCGCGGTGGCGTTCGGTCTCGGCGGCGAGTCCGCCTTCGGGCGCTTGCGCCAGCGCCGCGTCATAGGCGCGATTCCCGTCGAACGACGCCGGGCCGCTGTCGAGACCGTGAAAGATCGCGTCGTCGTCGGAACCGGCGGGGTGGGATATCGCCGCTGCGCAGCCGGGCATGAAGCCCGCCGCCCAGCTTCGCGCCGTTTCGATCGTGCGCTCCTTGTAACTCGCCTTCAGGACGATCGTGCCGGGCGCGGGGCATCCGCCGGGGAACAGGCCGCGGGCGCCGAAATAGGCGCGGTCGCTTTCGCCGAGAAGCTTGACGCCCGCCGCGCCGCGCGGCGTCAGCAGGCCGAAATCGACGGGCCAGCCGGACCATGTCTCGGACGAATAGCCCGGCGGGACGACGGCGGGCTTCGTCGGCGGACGGATGCCGTGCCGCATCAGCATCACGACCTTCTCCAGCTTCAGCGATGGCTGGCTGGCGGGGGGCGTATCGGCGCCCGGTCCGGGCGCGGCGCAGGCCGCCAGCAGTGCGGTGGATAACAGCAGGATGCGCTTCACGGGCCTCTCCATTGTGGAATAAATTTATCGACACTATATAAATAGGAAAATTTATTTCATCAATGCCATTTGCCGATCAGCCCGTGCGGTCGGTGATGTCAGCTTCCTATCAGCGGCCTTGTGGCAGGGAGGGCGTATGAAAAAGACACTTCTCCTTGCGGTCGCTGTGACCGCTCTCACCGTCCCCGTCGCGATCTCCGCAAAGGACAAGGATGACAAGGCCGACCAACGCGCGGCGAGCGCCGCGCTGGCGCGCGGCGAAATCCTGCCGATCACCCGTGTCCTGGCGATCGCGACCGAGCGCGTCCCGGGCGACGTGCTCAAGGTCAAGCTGGAACGCGAATCCTTCGGGTTCAAATATGAGGTGAAAATCCTGACCGGCGGCGGCAGGGTGCGCGAGGTCGAAATCGACGCCAGGACCGGCCGGGTGATCAAGATCGAGGATGATTGATGCGCGCATTGGTGGTCGAGGACGACCCGGTCGTCGCTTCCGAACTCGTCCGCGGGATGACCGCGGCGGGATTCGTCGTCGATCTTGCGGGTGACGGCCAGCAGGCGTGGTTCAACGGCGATGTCGAGGATTATGATGTCGCGATCGTCGACCTCGGCCTGCCGCGGCTCGACGGGCTGTCGGTGGTCCGGCGCTGGCGCGAGGCGGGACGGAATTTCCCGGTCCTGATCCTGTCGGCGCGGGGCGAATGGACCGACAAGGTTGCCGGGATCGAGGCGGGCGCCGACGATTATATGGCAAAGCCGTGGGCGATGGAGGAACTGGTGGCGCGCGTCCGCGGGCTGATCCGCCGCGCCGCCGGGCGGTCGAGCCCGATGATCGAGGCGGGGCCGCTGCGGATCGATACCCACCGGATGACCGCGACGCTCGACGGCGCGCTCGTCAAGCTCTCGCCGCTTGAGTATCGGCTGCTCGACTATCTCGCCCATCATGCCGGCCGCGCCGTGCCCGCGACCGAACTTTCCGATCATCTCTATGGCGACGCCGATACCGAAAACGCCAACGCGATCGAGGCGCTGATCGCGCGACTGCGGCGCAAGCTCGGCGCCGACACCATCCAGACCCGGCGCGGCTTCGGTTACGTCCTGCCGGCCGCTGCCGCGTGACGCGACGCTCGCTCCGGCTTCGGTTGATCACGGGGGCCGGTGTGGCGATCGCCCTCGCGCTGATCGTCGCCTGGTTCGCAATGACCTGGCTGTTCAACGGCCATGTCGAGCGGCGCGTCGAGGACGAACTGCTGGTTCAGGTGCGGCCGCTCCTCGCCGATCTGCAATTGGCCCATGGTGTGCCGGTTGCGGGGTCCGAGCCTGCCGATCCGCGCTTCGCGGTTCCAGCCGGTGGTCTCTACTGGCAGGCGTCGACCGCTGCCGGCGCGATCCGCTCGATTTCGCTTTGGGACAGTCATCTGCCGACCACCGTGTCGGCACCCGCCGATCGGTGGCGGATTCGCCGCGCCGAGGGCCCCTTCGGTCAGCAGCTGCTGTTGATGGAACGCGCGATCCGCCTGCAACCGCAGGAATCGCCGGTGATCGTTCAACTCGGCTACGACCTCGCCAAGCTGGCTCCGGCGCAGCGCGAGTTCGGGCGCGAGATGGCGCTGTTCCTCGCATTGCTGTGGACCGTCCTCGCGCTTGCGGCCTGGGCGCAGGTTGGGCTGGGCCTCCGCCCGCTGCGGCGCGTCGGACAGGAGGTCGAGCGGCTGCGTCGCGATGCCGGGGCGCGTCTGGGCGGCGCCTATCCCCGTGAGCTGGCGCCGCTCACCGAATCGATCGATGCACTGGCCGACGCGCGCGAAGCTGATCTGGTGCGCGCCCGCCGCCGCGCCGCCGACCTTGCGCACGGACTCAAGACGCCGCTCGCCGCGCTTGCCGCGCAAAGCGCCAGGGTGCGCGAGAGCGGAGCGACGGCGGTGGCCGACGGTCTCGATTCGTCGATCGCGGCGATGCGCGCGGCGATCGGCGGCGAATTGGCGCGGACGCGGATCAGCCTCGTTCCCGAAGGGCGCAGCACGGTCGCGCTGCCGCTGATCGAGCGGCTCGTCGCGGTGATCGAGCAGACCGAGGCAGGCGAGCGCGTGGCGTTTTCGCTGGCCTGTGACGAAAGCGCGACGTTGCCGCTCGCGGGCGACGATGCCGCCGAACTGCTCGGTCCCCTGCTCGAAAACGCCGCGCGCCATGCGCGCCGCCTCGTCCGTGTCGCGGTCGAAACGACCGGCGAGCGGCGGATGCTGGTCGTCGGCGACGACGGACCCGGTCTTGATGATGCGCAGCGCGAGGAAGCGATCCTGCGCGGCGCGCGCCTCGATTCGGGCGACGAAGGCCATGGACTCGGCCTTGCCATCGCACGCGAACTGGCCGAGGCCTCGGGTGGCGATCTTGCCCTCGCGCGCTCGCCGCTCGGCGGGCTGGAAGTCCGCGTCGGCTGGGCGCTATAGGCCTGATCCTTCCGTCAGCCGGGTGTCAGGTCGCCCGCCACGCGGGCCGCTGCCGCGCGTCTCCGCAAGCCATCATGCAAGATATATTCTATTTATCTTGCAATATAGAATAATTGTGTCATTATGCTGCCCGAACGAGCGCGGCAGGGAGCCGTGCCGGGGGAGGAGAGTCCATAATGACACGGCGGTTCGGACGGGCGCTTTTAATCACGACATGTCTAGCGGTTCCCACGGCGGATGCCTGGGCCCAGGATGCAGCGGAGCAAGGCGATGCGATCGTCGTCACCGGTCGACGCGCCGCCGATCGCGCGGCGCTCGAGACGAAGCGGAACACCGATACGCAAGTCGACGAGGTCCGCGCCGACGACGTCGGGCGACTGCCCGACCAGAATGTCGCCGAAACGCTGCGCCGCCTGCCGGGCCTCAGCGTCGCGAACGACATGGGCGAAGGGCGCTATCTGACCGTCCGCGGCGTGTCGCCCGACCTGCTCAACGTGACCTTGAACGGCCAGACCGCCGCCGCCCCGGAACCCGACTCGCGTCAGGTGAAGCTCGACGACATCCCGTCGGCGCTGATCGGCGCTGTGACGGTTTCGAAGACGCTGACTCCCGACATGGACGCCAATGCGATCGCGGGCGCCGCCAATATTGAAACCGTGACCGCTTTCGACCGGCCGGGCACCTTCGGCAGCCTGCGCGCCGCCTATGGCAAATATGATCTGAACGGCAAGCATCCCTATGAGTTCGACGCATCGATCGGGTCGCGCTTCGGCCCCGATCGCCAGTTCGGCTTCGTCTTCGCGCTCAACTATTCGAACCGCGAGTTCGAGGCGCAGAACATCCAGTCAGGCGGCAAGTGGGAGGAGGTGGGCGGTGAATTCGTGCCGCTGCGCCAGACGCTGCGCGACTATCATACGCGCCGTCAGCGCTATGGCGCGGTCGCCAATTTCGACTGGCGCCCGACCGACGACGTGAAGGTCTTTGCGCGCTTCCTCTATTCCAAATACAAGGACAAGGAATCGCGTCCGGGCTTCCAGGTCGACCTCGACGAGGACGAGATCACCAACCAGACCGCGACCAGCGGCGATTTCGCCGCCGCCAAGGCGAAGCGCGCGCTGCGATCGCGCGAGGAAAATTCGGACACTTTCACCTCGTCGTTCGGCGGCGAATTCAATCTCGGCCCGAGCTGGCTGCGCGTCGAGGGCAGCTATACCCAGGCCAACAAGCGCGACCCGCATCGCGATGAAATCATCTTCGCGGCCAAGAAAATCACCGGGTCATACGACCTGTCGGGATCCATCCCGCTCTATCGACCCGATGCGGCGGCGTTCGACCCGACCAAGTATAAATTCGACGAAACAAGCTATGAGCATCGCCGCGCGCGCGAGAATCTTTATCAGACGCGCGCCGATTTCCGCACCCCGATCGGCATCGGCGATGACAGCACGATCCAGGTCGGTGCCAAATATACGCAGCGGCGCAAGACCAACGACGAAGAATCCGTCATTTATGGAGGCTATGACGATGACTTCACGCTCGATGAGGTCGAGGGCGCGCCGATCGACAGCATCTTCAAGGGTCGCTATCCGCTCGGCGCCACGATCAGCCGTCCGAGCGCCGACAGATTCTTCCAGTCGAACCTCGCCGGGTTCGAGCTGGATGAGGAAGGCACCGTCGGCGACAGCCTGGCCGGCGACTATCTGATCCGCGAAAAGATTTTCGCCGCCTATGCGATGGCGACGCTGAAATTCGGCACCGTCACCGCGATCCCCGGCGTCCGCATGGAAAAGACGAAAAGCAATTATGCGGCGAAGGACATTCTCGACACGACGACCGTCGCCGACCTCGGCAAGGATTACGACAGCTTCGGGTCGCAGAGCTACACCGACTTCTTCCCGGGCCTCAACCTGCGCTGGAATGCGACGCCGTCGCTCGTCCTGCGCGCCGCGGTGACGCGCGCGATCGGGCGGGCGAACTATGAACAGCTCGCGCCGACGGCGGTCGTCAACACCAGCGACAACGAAGTCTCGATGGGCAATCCGAACCTGAAGCCGCTGACCTCGACCAACTATGATCTCGCGGGCGAATATTATATCGGGCGCAAGGGCATCATCAGCATTGCCGGATTCTACAAGACGATCGAGAATCCGATCTACTCGGCGACCACCGAGCAGAGCGGCACCTTCGCCGGACAGGCGCTCGTCGATGCGCAGGTGACGATGCCGGTCAACGCCGACAGCGCGTTCGTGAAGGGCATCGAGATCAACGCGCAGACCGAACTCAGCTTCCTGCCTGCGCCGCTCGACGGCTTCAGCATCGGCGGCAGCATCACCTTCGTGAAGTCGCGTGCCAAGGGCATTCCGGGCCGCGGCAACGAGCGGCTCCCGCTCGCCAGCCAGTCGAACCGGGTGGCGTCCGCCTTCCTCTCCTATGAAAAGGGCGGGCTGTCGGCGCGCGTCGCCTATACATACCGCTCGGCCTATCTGCTCGAACCCGGCGAGGATACCGACACCGATTTTTATGTCGGCGCCTTCAACCAGTGGGACGCGCGCATCGGCTATGACATCGTCAAGAATGTGACGATCTTCCTCGAAGGATCGAACCTCAACGACGAACCCTATCGCGTCTTCCAGGGCATTTCGTCGCGGACCGACGAGGTTGAACGCTACGGCTACTCGGTCAAGACAGGTATACAGTTCAAATTCTGATCCTCTGCGGGGGTCGCACTGGGTCTGGGGCCGGGGAAACCTGGCCCCTTTCTTTGTGGGAGAAGGCGAAGCCGGCTCTGATGCGCGAGCCGATAAAACGACCATCGCCCCCGCGAAGGCGGGGGCCGACATCGGCCTTATCCTTCGCCGCTGCGTAAACCGCTGGCGGTCCCTGCCTTCGCGGGGATGACGGCCATTTTACAGCAGCACCCGTTCCCCCGACCGCGCCGACTGCGCCGCCGCTTCGGCCAGCGCCAGCGCCGCGACGCCGTCGCGGAAATCGATGAGCGGTACGGCGCCGTCGAGAATGTCGGCGAAATGATCAGCCTCGCGCGCGTAGGCGACCGCATAGCGATCGAGGAAGAAATTCTGGAAGCGGTCGGCGGCGGCGCCCTCTTCGCCCCACGTCTCGACCGTCGTTTCGAGCTGGTTCTGCGCCCGGATCATGCCCTTCGATCCGAAGGCCTCGATACGCTGGTCATAGCCATAGCCGCTGCGGCGGCTCGACGAGATCATGCAGAGCCGGCCCGACGCCGTGCGCAGGATCGTCTTCGCGGTATCGGCATCGCCCGCCTCGCCGATCGCGGGATCGACGAGCACGGACGCGCTGGCAAAGACTTCCGTCACGTCCTCGCCGAGCAGCCAGCGCGCCATGTCGAAATCGTGAATGACCATGTCCTTGAAGATGCCGCCCGACACTTTGACATAGTCAACCGGCGGCGGTGCGGGGTCGTGGCTGATGATGTGCAGCGTTTCGAGCGTGCCGACCGCGCCGGCAGAAAGCCGCGCCTGCAATGCCGAGAAGTTCGGGTCGAAGCGGCGGTTGAATGCCAGGAACAACCGCGCGTTCAGCGCCGCGAACCGCGCCGCCGATTCGCGCGCGGCGGCCAGATCCTGATCGAGCGGCTTTTCGCAGAAGATCGCCTTGCCGGCCTCGGCAGCGGCGAGGCTGTAGGGAAGATGGGTGTCGGTCGAACTCGCGACGACGACCCCCGCAACCGCTGGATCGGCCAGCGCTTCCTCGATTGTCGAGACGCGAGCGTCATATTGCGCCGCGATCGCCGCCGCGGCCTCGGGAAAGGGATCGACAACCCGCGTCAGCCGCAGGCGCGGGTTCGCGGCCAGGTTCGCCGCGTGGACTTTGCCGATCCTGCCGGCGCCGATCAGTGCGATGTCGTGCATTCTATCCTCTTCCGGTTGAAGTCATATTCCATATATATATAATATGGAATGCATATTCCATAGCGTGGAACGGGCCGCATGGCGACAGTTGCGTTACAAGTTTTGAACAGATATTCCGTTTTTCCGGGTGAATGGGGGAGAATATATTTGACCGACGTCCTGACTGCCCCCGCCTCAGCGGAGGCATTGCGCGCCGAGATCGTGAGCCGTTACGAGACACTGAGCAAGCGGCTCAAGCAGATCGCGCGCTATATCCTCGACGAACCCAACGACATTGCGCTCGAAACGCTTGCGGTGATCGCCGACCGTTGCGGCGTCCAGCCCTCGGCGATCGTGCGTTTTGCCAAGAGTTTCGGGTTCGAGGGCGCGAGCCAGATGCAACGGCTGTTCCGCGACGGTCTGCTCAGCAACAACGCCGCGCTCGGCTATTCGGAGCGCGTCCGCCAGCTCGATCAGGCAACCAGTGCCAGCGATATCGAGCCCGCGAACCTTCTCTCCGAATTTGTCGAGGGCAACAGTCTCGCGATCCAGAATCTGTTGCAGACGGTCAGCGGCGCCGACATGCGCGCGGCGGTCGATTTGCTGATGGCGGCCGATACCGTGCATGTCGCGGGCTTTCGCCGCTCCTTCCCCGTCGCCTCCTATATCGCCTATTCGCTGCTCCAGGCGGGCAAACGTGCGGTGTTCATCGACGGAGTCGGAGGTCTCGGACTTCAGCAAGTGCATGCGATGGGCCCCGACGACCTGCTGATCGCGATCAGCTTTCATCCCTATTCGGAAGAGACGATCGCTGTCGTCAACGCCGCCCGGACGGCCGGCGGCCGCGTTCTAGCGATCAGCGACAGTTTGGTAAGCCCGGTCGCCAAGCCCGCCGAGCAGGTGCTTCAAGTTCGTGAAGCGGAGGTGCGGAAATTCCGTTCGCTGTCCGCGTCGATGTGTCTCGCGCAGGCGCTCGTCATCAATTTTGCATTCGAGGCGACACGCGCCGACGGCAAGACGCGGGAAGACGGATCGGCATAGCCATTTCATTTCCGCCGCCGAGTGAAACATATGTTGCAAACTTTATAAAAGTGGAATAAGTGTTTCAGACCAAAGAAGGATGGTCTCGAAAACGATGGCGCAACAAGGGCAGGAACGGGGCGGAGAGAACCGGCTAGACGTCGTCACGCTGGGGCGCGCGGGGATCGACCTTTACGGCGAGCAGATCGGCGGCCGGCTCGAAGATATGGCGAGTTTCGCCAAATATATCGGCGGGAGCCCGACCAACACCGCGGTCGGCGCGGCGCGCCTCGGCCTTCGCGCCGGGCTGATCGCCCGCGTCGGCGCCGATCATTTCGGCCGCTTCATCGTCGAGGAACTGAACCGCGAGGGCGTCGTGACGGACGGCGTTCGCACCGATCCCGACCGGCTGACCGCGCTTGCGATCCTCGGCATTCGCGATCCTGACACCTTTCCGCTGATCTTCTATCGCGAAAATTGCGCCGACATGGCGCTTTGCGCCGACGACATAGACCCCGATTTCGTCGCTTCGGCGGGCGCGCTGCTGATCAACGGCACCCATCTGTCGCAGCCGGGCGTGTTCGATGCGAGCATCAAGGCCGCGAGGCTGATGAAGGCCGCCGGGGGGCGCGTCGTCTTCGACATCGATTACCGCCCGGTGCTCTGGGGACTTGCCAGCAAGGACAATGGCGAGGATCGGTTCGTCGCCGACCAGTGCGTTACCGAGGCCCTTCAGCGCGTCCTGCCGCTCTGCGACCTGATCGTCGGCACCGAAGAGGAAATCCATATCCTTGGCGGCTCGACCGACACCCTCGCGGCGCTTCGCGCGATCCGTGCGCAGAGTTCGGCGCTGCTGGTCTGCAAGCGCGGCGCCGAGGGATGCGTCGCCTTTCCCGACGCCGTTCCCGCGTCGCTCGATGCCGGCATCGTCGGCCGCGGCTTTCCGATCGAGGTTTTCAACGTGCTCGGCGCGGGGGATGCCTTCATGGCGGGTTTCCTGCGCGGCTGGCTCAAGGACATGCCGCTCGAAAAATGCTGCGAAATCGCCAATGCGTGCGGCGCGCTCGTGGTGTCGCGGCACGGCTGCGCCCCGGCGATGGCGTCGTGGGATGAGCTTCGGCACTTCCTCGCCGGGCAATGGCCGCACCGCCTGCGCGAGAGTGCCGAGCTCGAACAATTGCACTGGTCAACCAACCGCCATGGCGAGCGCGATGAACTGACCGTGCTCGCGATCGATCACCGCAGCCAGTTCGACAATCTGCTCGCCGAACTCGGCGAAAGCGACGAGGCGCGGATCCATCATTTCAAGAATCTCGCGCTCGAGGCGCTTCATCGCATGGGTGCGGGCGACCCTAACTACGGGGTGCTGCTCGATGGCCGCTTCGGTGCGCGCGCGCTGGAGGCGGCGGCCGACCATCCCTATTGGATCGGGCGGCCGATCGAGGTGCCGGGGTCGCGGCCGCTGCTCTTCGAAGGGTCGCACGACGTCGGCATGACGCTGCGCGACTGGCCGACGAACCATGTCGTCAAATGCCTCGTTTTCTATCATCCGGACGACGACGCCGAAATGCGCGCGCGGCAGGACCGGCAGTTGCTGCGCCTGTTCGACGCTTGCCGCCGCACACGCCACGAGTTCCTGCTCGAAATCATCGCTTCGAAACATGGGCCGGTCGACAGCGGCACGATCGCCTCGGTGATCGATCATGTCTATTCGCTCGGTATCTATCCCGACTGGTGGAAGCTCGAACCGACGACCGACGCCGCCGCCTGGGCGGCGAGTGAGACGGCGATATTGCGCCACGATCCACTCTGCCGCGGCATCGTTCTGCTCGGCCTGTCGGCGCCGCGGGACGAGGTACTCGCGGGCATCGTCGCGGCGGCGCCTTTTCCGCTGGTCAAGGGCTTCGCGGTGGGACGCACCATCTTTCATGACGTCGCACAGCAATGGCTGACGGGAGCGATCGACGACGAGGCCGCCATCACCGCACTCGGCGAAAATCTGCGCGTTCTCGCCGATGGCTGGCGCGCAGCGCGCAGTGCTAGGGTGGCGGCATGAGCAAACATGTACGATTGACGATGGCGCAGGCGCTGACGCGCTGGCTTGCGATGCAGCGGGTCGAGGTGAATGGCGTCGAGCTGCCCTATTTCGCCGGCATGTGGGCGATCTTCGGCCATGGCAATGTCGCGGGGATGGGCGAAGCGCTCGCCGGGATGGAAGACGCGCTTCCGACGTATCGCGCGCATAACGAGCAGGGCATGGCGCATGCCGCGATCGCCTTTGCCAAGGCGAGCCGCCGCCGCCGCGCGATGGCGTGCACGACCTCGATCGGTCCCGGCGCGACGAACATGGTGACCGCGGCGGCGCTCGCGCATGTCAACCGGCTGCCGGTGCTTTTCCTGCCCGGCGACGTCTATGCGAGCCGCCGCCCCGATCCGGTGCTCCAGCAGGTCGAGGATTTCGCCGACGCTACGGTGAGCGCCAACGACTGTTTTCGTCCGGTGTCGCGCTATTTCGACCGCATAACGCGGCCCAACCAGATCATCGACGCGCTGCCGCGCGCGATGACGGTGCTGACCGATCCGGCGCTTTGCGGGCCGGTGACGCTCGCGCTCTGTCAGGATGTGCAGGCGGAGGCCTTCGATTATCCCGAGAGCTTCTTTGCCCCGCGGCTTTGGCGCCCGCGCCGGATGCGCCCTGACCGCGCCGAACTGGCGACGCTCGTCGAGGCGGTTCGCGCCGCCAGGGCGCCGCTGATCGTGGCAGGGGGCGGGGTGCTCTATTCCGAGGCCGAGGCGGTGCTTGCCGATCTCGCGGCGCGGACCGGCATTCCGATCGCCGAGACGCAGGCGGGGAAGGGCGCGCTGGCGTGGGATCACCGCCAAGCGCTCGGCAGCGTCGGCGTCACCGGTACGAGCGCGGCGAATGCCGCCGCCGAAGCCGCCGACCTGATTATCGGCGTCGGCACCAGGCTGCAGGATTTTACCACCGGTTCGCGCCGGCTCTTCGCCGGCAAGCGGCTGATCCAGATCAACATCGCCGCGCCCGATGCGATCAAGCAAGGCGCCGAAGCAGTTGTCGGCGATGCGGGCGAGACGCTCGAGGCCCTGGCCGAAGCGCTCGCCGATTGGCAGGTCGATGCCGCATGGCGCAATGCGAACCGCGCTACGGTCGCCGAATGGAACGCCGCTTGGGAGGTCGCGACAGCGCCGAGCAATGCGCTCCCCTCCGATGCGCAAGTGATCGGAGCGGTGTGGCGGCAGGCGGGGGACGACGCGACCGTCGTCTGTGCCGCGGGCGGCCTGCCCGGCGAACTCCACAAGCTTTGGCGGAGCCACCGCCCCGGCGGCTACCATGTCGAATACGGCTTTTCGTGCATGGGCTATGAGGTCGCGGGCGGACTGGGGGTCAAGATGGCCGATCCGGCGCGTGACGTTTATGTGATGGTCGGCGACGGCAGCTATCTGATGCTCAATTCGGAGCTGGCGACCTCGGTGATGCTCGGCCGCAAGATCATCGTCATCCTGCTCGACAATGGGGGCTATGGCTGCATCAACCGACTGCAACAGGGAACGGGCGGGCGCCCGTTCAACAATCTGCTCGCTGACGCGGCGCACGAAACCCTGCCCGACATAGACTTTGCGGCCCACGCCCGCAGTCTCGGCGCCGCTGCCGAGAAGGTCGGTGGCATCGCCGAGCTCGAAGCCGCGCTCGATCGTGCGAAGCAATCGCCGAAAAGCTATGTGATCGTCATCGACACCGATCCCGCGATCACGACCGAGGCGGGCGGCCATTGGTGGGACGTCGCGGTCCCCGAAGTATCGGCGCGCCCCGAAGTACAGGCCGCGCGCCGTGACTATGAAAATCGAATCGACGGAGGGAGGACATGACGATCCGCTGGGGCGTGAGCCCGATCGCCTGGTGCAACGACGACATGCGCGAACTGGGCGGCGACACGACGCTCGACGCGTTGCTCGCCGATGTCCGCGACATCGGCTTCGACGGGGTCGAACTCGGCAACAAGTTCCCGCGCGATCCGGAGGTGCTGGCGCCAATCATGGTGAACTACGGCCTCGACATCGTCGGCGGCTGGTATTCGTCGAACCTGCTCGTGCGCGACGCCGACGCCGAAATCGAGGCGCTGTCGAAGCATCTCGCCTTGCTCGAATATATGGATTCGAGCGTCTTCATTCTCGCAGAGACGTCGAACGCGGTGCATTGCGATCGCTACGGCAGCCGGCTCGATACGCACCCGGTGCTTCCCGCCGCCGACTGGAAGCTGTTCGGCGAGCGGCTGGATACCGTCGCGTGCTTCATCAATGATCGCGGGCTGCGCTTCGCCTATCACCATCATCTCGGCACGGTCGTCGAGACGAAGGATGAACTCGAACGCTTCTTCGACGCGACCGGCGACCATGTCGGTCTGGTGCTCGACACTGGGCATGCGCTGTTCGGCGGGATCGAGCCCGTCGACGTGATCAAGGCGCGTCCCGAGCGCGTCGCTCACGTCCATTGCAAAGATGTACGCACCGCCAAATATGACGAATTTCGCGCGAACGGCACCAGCTTCCTCAACGGGGTCGTCGGCGGCATGTTCACCACACCGGGCGACGGCGATTACGACTATGCGCCGTTTATGCGTGCGCTTGCCGACATGCATTATTCGGGCTGGATCGTGATCGAGGCCGAACAGGATCCGGCGATCGCCAACCCCCGCGACTATAGCCAGCTCGGCCTCGACACGCTGAAGCGGCTGGCGCGTGAGGAGGCGCTGGTCTGATGTCGCTTCTCGTCCATCCCCATCCGCCCGCGGGCGACGGCACGGTGCTCGACATCACGCCTGCAAGCGCGGGTTGGAAATATGTCGGCTTTCGTGTGATCCACCTTGCGGCGGGGGCAAGCTACAATCGTGTCGAAAACGGCCGCGAGGCGTGTGTGGTTGTGCTTACGGGAACCGTCTCGATCATGGCGGGAGGCGAGAGCTTCGAGAATATCGGCGGTCGCCAGACGGTGTTCGACGGCACGGCGACCTCGGTCTATGTGCCCGCGGGCCATCGCTACAGAATCGAGGCCGTGTCCGATGCGGAAATCGCGATCTGCACAGCGCCCGGAACCGGGGCGGGCGCGGTGCGGCTGATCCGCTCCGATGCGGTCGAGGTGCGCGGCCAGGGCACGAACACGCGGCATGTCCGGAACATCCTGTCCGATACCGATGCCGCCGAGAGCCTGCTCGTCGTCGAGGTGATCACGCCCGGGGGCCACTGGTCGAGCTACCCGCCGCACAAGCACGACCGCGACGCCTATCCCGAGGAGACTTTCCTCGAGGAAACATATTACCACCGCCTGTCGCCACCGCAGGGTTTTGCGTTCCAGCGGGTCTATACCGACGGGCGCGACATCGACGAGACGATGGCGGTCGAGGACGGCGATGTCGTGATGGTGCCGCGCGGCTATCATCCGGTCGGCGCGCCGCACGGATACGACCTTTATTATCTGAACGTGATGGCGGGACCCCGGCGCAACTGGGTGTTCCGCAACGACCCCGCGCACGAGTGGATCGTGCGCCAGTAAGGAAGAGCGATGAGACAGATTGATCCCTTCATCGCCGGCGATACCGCCGGCGGCGGTTCCGTGCGCCCTGAAAACGGACGCGTCGGCGACGTGTTCGACCCGAGCACCGGACAGGTCCAGGCGCGCGTCGCCTTCTCCACCGCCGCCGATCTCGACCGCGCGGTCCGGGCGGCCGCTGCGGCGCAGCCCGGCTGGGCGGCGACCAATCCGCAGCGCCGCGCGCGCGTCATGTTCCGTTTCCGCGAACTGCTTGAGGCGAACCTGCAGGATCTCGTGGAACTGCTGGCGAGCGAGCATGGCAAGGTTGTCGCCGACGCACGGGGGGACGTCCTGCGCGGGCTGGAAGTGATCGAATTTTCGTGCGGCATCCCGCATGCGATGAAGGGCGAATATACGCAGGGTGCCGGACCGGGAATCGACGTCTATGCCATGCGTCAGCCCCTCGGCGTGGTCGCGGGTATCACGCCATTCAACTTTCCCGCGATGATCCCGATGTGGATGTTCGGCCCCGCGATCGCGGCAGGCAACGCCTTCATCCTCAAGCCCAGCGAACGCGACCCGTCGGTGCCGGTGCGCCTCGCCGAACTGATGCTTGAGGCCGGGCTGCCCGAAGGCATCCTCCAGGTCGTCCACGGCGACAAGGAAATGGTCGACGCAATCCTGGATCATCCGGCGATTTCGGCGGTCAGCTTCGTGGGATCTTCCGACATTGCGCACTATGTCTATGGGCGCGGTGCCGCTGCCGGCAAGCGTGTGCAGGCGATGGGTGGCGCCAAGAATCACGGCATCGTCATGCCCGACGCCGACCTCGACCAGGTGGTGCACGATCTGTGCGGCGCCGCCTTCGGTTCGGCGGGCGAGCGCTGCATGGCGCTGCCCGTCGTGGTGCCGGTCGGCGACGCGACCGCCGACGCGCTTCGCGAGCGACTGATCCCGGCGATGGCCGCGCTCAAGGTCGGCGTGTCGACCGATCCCGATGCGCATTATGGCCCGGTCGTCAACGCCGCGCACAAGGCGCGTATCGAGGACTGGATTCAGACCGGGGTCGATGAAGGCGCCGAACTGGTCGTCGACGGCCGCGGTCTGGTCCTGCAGGGACATGAGCACGGATTTTTCGTCGGCCCAACGCTGTTCGACCGCGTCACGACTGCCATGCGCGCCTATCGCGAGGAAATCTTCGGTCCCGTGCTGCAGATCGTCCGAGCCCCCGATTTCGAGACCGCTTTGCGCCTGCCGAGCGCACACCAATATGGCAATGGCGTGTCGATTTTCACGCGCAATGGTCACGCCGCGCGCGAATTCGCGCAGCGCGTCAATGTCGGCATGATCGGCATCAACGTGCCGATCCCGGTGCCGGTCGCCTATCATAGCTTCGGCGGCTGGAAGCGCTCGGGTTTCGGCGACACCAATCAATATGGGATGGAGGGCGTGCGCTTCTGGACGAAGGTCAAGACGGTAACCCAGCGCTGGCCCGATGGCGGCGAAGGGGACAACGCCTTTCTCATTCCCACCTCCTGAGTAAAAACGAAACAAATCTTCCATTCTTATATAAAATGAAATAGCATCATGCTCCGGACACTCGAAACAAGAGGGCGCCGGATGCGGGAGAGAGGCGATGCTCAGATATTTCGCGACGGGTCCGGACCTGCCGGTCAGAACCGACGACGGCGTCGACGGCGCGTTCCGGCGCTATCGGATGCGGATCATCATGGCGATCACGCTTGCCTATGCCGTCAGCTATACTTGTCGGCTCGCGATCAATATCGTCAAGAAGCCGCTGATCGATCAAGGCATCTTCACCCCACTCGAACTCGGCATGATCGGCTCGGCGCTGTTTTATACTTACGCCGCCGGCAAGCTGATCAACGGCTTCGTCGCAGACCACAGCAATGTGAAGCGACTGTTCGCGGCCGGGATGATCCTGTCGGCGCTTTGCAACATCGCGATGGGTTTCTCGACGCTGTTCTGGGCGACGCTGCTGATCTGGGGGCTCAACGGCTGGTTCCAGAGCTATGGCGCGCCGGCGTGCGTCGTCGCGCTGGCCAGCTGGTTTTCGAACCGGGAGCGCGGGCGCTATTACGGCATCTGGTCGACCGCGCATTCGATCGGCGAGGGATTGACCTTTGCTGTGGTGTCGGCGCTCGTCGCGATCGGCGGCTGGCGGTGGGGTTTCTGGGGTCCGGGTGTCGCGGCGGTGCTCGCGGGCGTCGCGGCCTATTACGCGATGGCCGATCGGCCCCGCGCGCTCGGCTTGCCGACCGTCGCCGACTGGCGGAACGACCATTATGCCCCGCCCGCGGAGGATGTGCCTGAGCGCGGGGTGTTCGCCACCCAGCTATCGATCCTGAAAATACCGGCGGTCTGGATTCTCGCGCTGGCGAGCGCGGCCAACTATGTGACGCGCTACGCGATCAACAGCTGGGGAATCCTCTATTTGCAGGAGGCGCGTGCCTATTCGCTGGCGGAAGCGGGTGCGATGCTCACCGCCAGCACGCTGGCGGGGGTTGCGGGCGCGGTCGCCTTCGGCTTCGTCTCGGACAAATTCTTCGGCGCGCGCCGTCCGCCCGCCAATCTGCTCTTCGGGGTCATCGAACTCGTCGGGCTTCTTCTGCTGTTCTTCGGTCCCAACAATCCGGTCATCGTCTTCATCGCGGTGATCCTGTTCGGGCTCGGCATGACCGGCCTCGTCACTTCGCTTGGCGGGCTGTTCGCGATCGATATCTGCCCGAAGCGCGTCGCCGGCGCCGCACTCGGCATGGTCGGCGTGTTCAGCTATATCGGCGCGGCGGTGCAGGAACAGGTGTCGGGGGCGCTGATCGACGCCCATATGCACATGGTGGGCGGCGTACGCGTCTATGATTTCGGGCCCGCAATCTGGTTCTGGATCGGCTGTTCGGTGCTTGCGACCTTGCTCGCGACGGCGCTGTGGAACACCAAGCTGCGCGACTGAGGACGGGATGATGGATCGACGCAATCTCCTGCGCGGCGGCGCCGCCCTCGCCTTCCTCGCCGCGCTGCCGCGCCGGCTCTACGCCGCCGCGACCGGCTATCCGCGCCTGCTCGACGGCCCGATGGTCGGCGCGACGACGCCGGAGAGCTTCACCCTCTGGTCGCGCGCGAGCGGCGCCTTCGACGTCGCGGTCGAATATGCGACCCGGCGCGATTTCGCCGATGCGCAGACCACCGCCCCGGTCGCCGCGACGCAGGATAACGACCTCTGCACCGCGGTCGAGGTAAAGGGTCTGAAACCCGACACCGCCTATTATTACCGGATCAAGACCGACGGCATCGACGACCGGCACCAGCCGCTGCCCTTCCGCACCCGCACCGCCCCCGACCGACCGCGCCCGATCCGCATCGCCTTCGGCTCATGCGCGCGCGTCCAGCTCTATCCCGACCAGCCGGTGTTCGACGCGGTCGCGGCGATGGAGCCCGACCTGTTCCTGTGGCTCGGCGACAATATCTATGCCGATAGCGACAGCGAGACCGCCTTTTCGGCGATGTATACGCGCCAGCGCAACGTCGCGAGCCTCGTCCCGCTGCTGCGTTCGGTGCCGCAACTCGCGATCTGGGACGACCATGATTTCGGCTATAATGATTCGGATCGCCGCAACCCCGCGAAGGGCATGACGCACCGCTTGTTCAACCGCTGGTGGGCGAATCCCGCCGCGGGGCTGCCCGATACGCCCGGCATCTTCTTTCGCCACAGCTTCGGTCCCGTCGACATCTTCATGCTCGACGGCCGCTATTACCGCGACCCGCCCAAGGCGCCCGACGGCCCCGACAAGACGATGCTCGGCGCCGCGCAAAAGGCGTGGCTGAAGCGCGAGCTCAAGGCGTCGAAGGCGGTGTTCAAGATCCTCGCCTCGGGCACCGGCTGGTCGCGCGCCGAGCAGGGCGGCGACAG
This sequence comes from Sphingopyxis flava, assembly GCF_900168005.1. Classification (GTDB taxonomy): domain Bacteria; phylum Pseudomonadota; class Alphaproteobacteria; order Sphingomonadales; family Sphingomonadaceae; genus Sphingopyxis; species Sphingopyxis flava. The sequence continues at coordinate 89,265 of NZ_FUYP01000013.1, read as the reverse complement.
CTGGGCCGCCTATCTTCACGAACGCGACGAAATCCTCGATTTTCTACGCGACGAAGGAATCGCCGGTTGCTTCGGCATCTCGGGCGATGTCCATCAGGGCGAGGCGAATTGCATCCCGCGGTCCGACCAGGGCGGCTATGATTTCTACGATCTGGTGAGTTCGGGGCTCGCCCAATATCTCAGCCCCAAATTCGTCGACCAGCATCCCGAAGTGCGGCTGCGCGCGCCGTGGGTGCGCAGCGCCAATTTCGGGCTGCTCGATTTCCACTTCGACCCCGAACCGCGCGTCGAGCTCAGCATCCGCGACGTCGTCGGGGCATCGGCGACCGGCGACCCGATCGTCCTTCGCGCCGCCGACCTCGTCAACGGCCGGCAGAGCTGGCGCGCGGCGATCGACGCCGATGAATTGGAACGCCGCGAGCGCGCCGAGCGTGGCGGCAGCTATTATGGAGGTGAGTAAGACATGCGTTTCGAGATGGTGACCATCGCCCCCGACGAATTCGAGGCGATGAAGGCGCATCTGCCGTGCGCGACCCGCGAAGGTCTGTTCGAGACCTACCGGATCAGCCAGAACAGCTGGTACAAGCTGCGCGACGGCCAGCCGGTCAAGCGCAAGACGGTCGAGCGGCTGCGCGCACGTTTTCGCCAGGTCGCGGGCGAATGACCGGCGCGCCGCTGAATATCGCGCTGATCGGCAGCGGCTTCATGGGCCGCGCCCACACCCTCGCCTTTGCCGCCGCCGACCGCACCTTCGACCTGCCGCGCAGCCCGCGCGTCACCATCCTCGCCGACCGCGATCTCGGAACGGCGACCGCCGCCGCGGCGTCGCTCGGCATCGCGCGCGCGAGCGGCGACTGGCGCGAGACGATCGCCGATGCGTCGATCGACATGGTCGCGATCGCCACCCCGAACCTGCTCCACGCCCCGATCGCGATCGCCGCGCTTGAGGCGGGGAAGGCGGTCTATTGCGAAAAGCCGCTCGCGACGACAATCGCCGAATCGGAAGCGATGACCGCTGCCGCCGCGGCATCGGGGCTGCCGACCGCGGTCGGTTTCACCTATCTCTATAATCCGATGATCGTGCTCGCGCGCGAGTTGATCGCGGGCGGCGAGATCGGCGAGGTCACCGCCTTTCGCGGCATCCACGCCGAGGATTTCATGGCGTCGGCCGACGCGCCGTTCAACTGGCGCTGCGAGCCCGATCAAGCGGGTGGCGCGCTCGCCGACATCGGCAGTCATATCATTGCGATGGCGCGGCATCTGGTGGGCGATATCGCCGCCGTGTCGGGCCGGCTCCATACCGTCTATCCGATGCGCCGCGACGCGCGGGGCGCCGACCGCGCAGTGACGGTCGACGATCAGATGGATGCCGTGGTCGAATTCGCCAACGGTGCGACGGGGACGCTCGCGGCGAGCTGGATCGCGAGCGGGCACAAGATGGGGCTGGCGTTCGAGGTCAGCGGGACGCGCGGCTCGATCGCTTTCACACAGGAGCGATTCAGCGAACTCAGGCTCTATCGGTCCGGACCGGGGCGCACCAATGGCTTCACGACGATCTGCGCGGGGCCGGAGCATGGCGACTATGGCGCCTTCTGTCCGGCGCCGGGACACCAGATCGGCTACAACGACCTGAAGACGATCGAGGTCAAGGCCGTCGTGGAAGCGGCCGCAGGCTTGCCGTCGGCCGCCATGAGCTTTGCAGATGCGCTCGCGGTCGAGCGGGTCACCGACGCAATCCGCCGGTCGCATCGCGAAGGGTGCTGGATTGGGCTTCAGGCGGCATGGGCGGGCGCCAGCGCCGCCAGCATTTCCTCGTGAATCGCGGGCGTCGATGCCAGCACCGTCCCGTTCATCAGATCTAGCGCGTTGCCGCGCGTGTCGGTCACGACGCCGCCCGCCTCGCGCACGATCACGACCCCGGCCGCCATGTCCCAGGCGCTGACGCTCTGTTCCCAATAGGCATCGTGGCGGCCGCAGGCGACCCAGGCCATATCGATCGCGCCCGCCCCAAGGCGGCGGATGCCGGTGACACGCGGGGTCAGCCGCTCCATCTCGGTATAAAATTGTTCGTGGTTCGGCTTGGTCGCAAAGGGAATGCCGACGCCCAGCACCGCTTCCTCGATCGTCGTGCGTGCCGAGATATGGATGCGGCGTTCGCCGAGCCATGCGCCGCTGCCGGTCTCCGCCCAGAACAGTTCGTCCATCGCGGGGACATAGGTGACCCCCGCGACGACCTCGCCCTGTTTCGCCAGCGCAATGTTGACCGCGAAAAGTGGGGATCCTGTCAGGAAGTTGGTCGTACCGTCGAGCGGATCGACCACCCACACATGGTCGGTGTCGCTGCCGGGCGTCAGCCCGCCCTCCTCACCGAGAAAGCCATAGGCGGGGGCATGGGCCATCAGCCGTTCACGGACGGTCGCCTCGGCCTTCAGATCGGCCTCGGTGAACATGTCGGCGGCGCCGGCCTTGCTATGGATCGTGAGCGTGGCGATGCGCTCGCGATCGGCGATCAAACCTTCGCCTGCGGCGTCGGCGGCGGCGATCATGGCGGAAATAAGGGGTGACATTGGCATGGAATGAATATACATTCTGTTTTATAGAAAAGATAGAAAAATTATTCTGAAATGATGTTGCGGTCCGCTTTTGCGGCCGTCGTTCGGACGATCGGGTATCCGCCCGATCGCGATCTGGAAGAGAAAAGGGAGGGGTGCGTGAAAACGAGTCTATTTGCAATCGCCGCGGGGCTGGCCGCTGTTCCGGCAGGTGTCATGGCACAGCAGGTTGCTTCGGTTCCGGTCGTTGCCGCCTCTGCCGAGACGCAGGCGACCGAAGGATCCGGCGCCGATGGTGCCGTGGTCGTCGCCGACCCCGCCGATGCGTCGCGTTCGTTGATTCTCGCGGGTGCCGAATCCGCGGGAATCGATGTCTTCGATCTGGCCGGGAAACGCCTCGGGACGCACAAGGTGGGCAATATTCGCGCGCTCGATCTGCGTGCCGATGCCGCGCCGGGCGGGGGGCCGTTGCTGGCCGCGCTCGATGGCAAGGATAATGCGCCCAAACTCTTTCGTGTGACGGCCGGTGGCGTGCCGACGCCGCTGGCGCTGGCTGGGACAAGGCCCGAGATGACGATTGCGGGACTCTGCTTTTCGCGCAGTCATCGCGACGATACGCTTTATCTCTTCCTCGTCGGTGACAAGGGAGAGATCGAGCAGTGGGGATTGGCGTCCGAAGCGTCGGGCGCCATGAACGCGCGGATTGCGCGGCGCTGGTCGCTCGGATCGGAAATCGGCTATTGCGCCGCCGACGACCGCGGCTCGGTCTATTTCTCGCAGGAAGCCGTGGGGGTATGGCGCTTCGCCGCCGAACCCGAGGCCGAGATCGCGCCCGAGGTCGTCGATATCGTCCGCCTCGGCCATATCACCGAAGAAGCGAAGGGTGTCGGTATTGCCGCGGACGGCCGCCTGCTCGTCTCGGATGCGTCGGCCAATCGGCTGAACATTTACGATCCCCTCGATGGCTATGCCTATCTTGGCTCGGTGGCGCTCGCGGCGGGTGCCGACCAGATCGAGGATGGCGGCAGCGTCACGGTGGCGGGGCCGGTCGTGGTGGTCGCCGACGACGACAATTCGCCCGAGGAACCGAATTTCAAGATCGCGAGTTGGCAGGCGGTCCTCGCCGCGGCGGGACTCCCCGAACGGCCGGCGGTGCCGGCGCCCGAGACGATGCCGCTCGCACGCCCGACGGTCGAGACGGTGCCGGTGGAGACCGGGGGCGATGCCGCAGACGATCCGGCGATCTGGATCAATCCCGCCGATCCCGCGCAAAGCGTCGTGATCGGGACGCAAAAACAATCGGGACTTTATGTGTATGACTTGGAAGGAAAGGTTCTTCAGTTCCTTCCCGACGGGCGCATGAACAACGTCGATTTGCGAAGCGGTTTCCGTCTGGGCGGCCGCGACGTGACGCTCGTGACGGCCAGCAATCGCACGACCAAGGGTATCTCGATCTATGCTCTCGATCCCGCGACGCGCAAGCTGACCGACGTTGCCGACGGGTTGCAGGACACCGGCTTCAAGGATCCCTATGGCCTCTGCATGTATCGCAGCGCGAAGACGAAAAAGACCTATGTTTTCGTCAACCAGAGCGACGGCAAGATGCGCCAGTGGGAGTTGGTCGCGACGTCCGCCGGCAAGGTGCGGGCGAAACTTGTGCGCGACCTGCCTTTCGAAACGCAGGTCGAGGGCTGTGTCGCCGATGACGAGACCGGCATGCTTTATACTGGTGAAGAGGATGTCGGCATCTGGCGCGAGGGCGCCGAACCGCGCGGCGGTCCTGCACGCACGATGCTGGCGAAAGTCGCCGACAACCCGGCGCTCAAGGACGATATGGAGGGGATCGGACTCTATGCCATGGCCGACGGAAAAGGCTATCTTGTCGTCTCGAGCCAGGGCAATGACAGCTATGCGGTGTTCCGCCGTGAAGGCGACAATGCCTATGTCGGTTCTTTCCGCATCGGCGCCGACATGGCGGCGGGGATCGACGGTGTATCCGAAACCGATGGCCTCGACGTCACCAGCGCGGCGGCGGGGCCTGCCTTTCCCCACGGCCTGATGGTCGCGCAGGACGGCCGCAATGTTTCCCCTCCCGAGAATCAGAATTTCAAGCTGATACCGTGGGAGCGGGTGGCGAAGGCGCTGGGTCTTGAAATCGGCCAATAGCACTTCTGTGGTTGCCGTCCGTTGCGCAAGAGGCTTTCGGCTTGAATGAGCAAATGATCGAGTGCGGTCTTCTGTCAGGCCTTCGTATGCGGCATTTCAGAGACCGCTGGCCGGTATGGTGATCCGCGGATCAGGTCCAAAACTACTTTCCGAGCATGGAAGCTCACGTGCTAGGGCTGGTTTTCCTGATCCGATCTGTTCGATCCTTTTCCCATTCAAATCATTGCCTTCTTGCTCCCCGTCACCGACGTCAGCCTATCGCGGTTTGATCAAGCCACGGTTGCTGCCATCGGATCCCGGAAGTTCTCCTGTCTGGTGAGCATGGCCCAGATCGCCCGCGCCATCTTGTTGGCCAAGGCAATCGCGACCAACATCCGCGGTTTGCGCGCACTCAGGTTCGCGAGCCAAGAGCCTGCTATGATAGATTTCCGACCCATCCAGTTCAGTCGGGACATTGCGCCAATTATCAGGAGCCGCCGAATATCAGCCTGCCCTGCTTTTGAGATGCGCCCATGGCGGGCCTTGCCACCGCTTGAATGCTGACGAGGCACTAATCCCAGCCAGGCTGCAAAGTCGCGGCCGGATTTGAAGCTCTCCATTGGCGGAGCGAAGGCATCGACCGCGAGAGCTGTCATAGGGCCGACACCTGGCATCGTCTGCAACCGGCGTGCGGTGTCGGTTTGAGCCGCCAAGGCTCTGATCCGCTCGTCGCTTCGTTTGATCCGCGCCGTCATCCCGGTAATTTGGTCGAGGATTTCAAGGCATTCCGAGCGAACGATTTCCGGAAGGTCGCTGTTAGCCTCCTTCACGATCGCTTCAATCCGCTGACATTGCTGAACCCCTTGGGGAACTGCATGACCGAATTCGTAAAGGAAGGCGCGGAGCATGTTGATCAACTCAGTACGCTGATGGACAAGCCGGGTTCGGGTACGAAACAGCATTGCCCGACCTTGTTGGTCTTCTGACTTGGCAGCGACGAAGCGCATTTCCGGCCGCTGCGCGGCGATGACAATGGCCTCGGCATCCGCGGCATCGTTCTTCTGCCTTTTGACGAACGGGCGAACATAATGCGGCGCGATCAGCTTTACAGTATGACCAACGCGACTAAGTTCACGCGCCCAGTAATTTGCGCTGCCGCAGGCTTCCATCACCACCACCGCAGGTGGTTGCTCGGCCATGAACCGGCGGAACTTTTCGCGCGACAGTTGCTTGCGATACTCCACCTCGCCAGTCATTCTTGCAGCGTGCAGTTGGATGACATTTTTCGCCAAATCCACGCCGATCATGATAGTCTTCGTCACGGTTGCCGTCCTTTCCATCCAGTGGCTGTTGACGCCACCATCTTGGCACATTCCGATGCCGTTCGGGGCGGACGGCAACCACCCCATCTATTTTGGCAGAAGGTTGTTTTTTGGGATTCCCAAATGATTTGCTGAGTGATTCATAGCGCGCAGCCGTTACCGGGGCTTGTGACCTGGTCACAAGCCCCGGTAACGGCTGCGCGCCATATGGGTATCGATCGAAGATGGGCTGTATCAGCCGAGCATGAAAGTGCGCATGGCCGAACTCGAATGCGAGAAAGCGGAGATCACCGCGCGGCTCGCCGAAAATCCCGCCCGCGTTCCCGACGTCCATCGCGGCATCGTTGAAATCTACGAGCGCAAGGTCACGAAGCTCATGGAAACGCTCAAAAACCCAAAAGCACGGCTTGATGCCTCAGCCGACATCCGATCACTCATCGGCAAGATCGTGCTGCACCCCGGCGACAAAGCGTGGCGAGGTTCATGCCACGCGCTGCACGGGTCGCTCATGGGCATTCTCGACTTCGTGAACGACTACCCCAAACCGGGCACCGACCGAGTTATAACAAAGGTGTGCCCGCTTTCGCGAGAATGACAAAAATGAGCGATGCGAACGGTCCGCAGTCGGCTGAAATCCGTACCCTTCTCGAAAGCCCTACAGCCGCACCATCCGCATACCCTGCTCGCCATAGCGAGGACCGCTGGTGCCGCCCATCGGAGCGGCCGCTTCGATTGCGGCAAGGTCTTCGGCGGTCAGGGTGACGTCGGCGGCAGCGACGCTGTTTTCCATCGTAGCGCGGCGCTTGGTGCCCGGGATAGGGACGATGGTGTCGCCCTGCGCGAGCAGCCAGGCGAGCGCGACCTGCGCGTTCGAGATGCCGTGCTTTGCCGCGACGCCGGCGATGGCATCGACGATCGCAAGGTTGGCGGGCAGATTTTCTTCCGAGTAGCGCGGATCGTTGCGCCGCCAGTCATTCTCGGCAAGCTCGTCGCGGCTGCGGATTGTGCCGGCGAGGAAGCCGCGGCCGAGCGGCGAATAGGGAATGAAGCCGATATTGCTTTCGCGGCATATGCCGAGGATTTCTTCTTCCACGCCGCGTTCCCAGATGGAATATTCACTCTGCAGCGCGGTGATAGGCGCTGCCGCGGCGGCGCGGCGCAACGTGTCGGGGCCGGCTTCGGAGAGCCCAATGTGGCGGACCTTCCCCTCCTTGACGAGTTCCATCATGCCTCCGACCGTTTCTTCGATCGGAACTGAAGGATCGACGCGGTGCTGGTAGAAGAGATCAATCACATCGATACCGAGCCGCTGGAGCGAACCCTCGCATGCGCGGCGGGCGTTGGCGGGCGAGCCGTCGACCCCGACGATCTTATTGCCATCAAGTCCGAAGCCGAACTTGGTCGCGATCACGAGGCCGTTGCGCTTGCCCCGGATCGCCTCCCCGAGCAGTTCCTCGTTCGCGAAGGGGCCATAGATTTCGGCGGTATCGAAGAAGGTGACGCCAAGGTCGATCGCGCGGTGGATGGTGCGCGTTGCCTCGTCCATGTCGGCGGCCTCGCCATACAGGATATTGCCCCCCTTGACCATCGGCATGCAGCCGATGCCGATCGCAGAAACCTGAAGTCCCTGACCAAGCGTGCGATATTTCATGGCGCTTCTCCTGCCCGTTCGTCCGCGACTGCGTCAGCGGCATATTTGGTGGCGGCGACATCGGCGACGACATTCCCGAGCGTACGCCAGATATCAGGGAAAGTCTCGACCGCAACCAGCAGGCCGAGCGGGGCGACGGGAACACCCATTGACACCGCTATCGGCGCGATCGACGTCACAAAGCTGATCGACCCCGGGAGGCTGACCGCGCTCAGCGCGGCAGCGACTGCGACTGCAAGGCCGATTGCCATTGTCCATGGCGTCAGCCCGATCCCGAACAACCAGGCAATGTAAATGACCACGGCAAGATTCATCGCCGTGCTCGTGAAGCGGAAAAGCGCGACCGCGAGCGGCAGGACGATGTCGGCCTTCTTGGGATCGACCCCCAGCGTTTCGGAGGCTTTGAGCATGGGAGGCAGGCTTGCGAGCGAGCTTTGCGTGCTGACCGCGACCGCAAAGGCCGGGATCATCGCGCGGATGAAGCGAGGCGGCGCGACGCCTGCGACCAGCCAGGCGAGGATGAGGCCGAGGATCAGGCAGGCGACGCCAATAGCCGAGACGATGAGCACATAGTGGAGGAGCCCGCCGAACGCCGCAAATCCGGCCTTGACGGCAAGCGCGTAGCCAAGCGCAAAAACCCCGATCGGTGCAAGCGCAAGAACCCAGCCGATCACGACCAGCATTGTATTGCCTAATGCCTTGAACAGGTTCGAAAGGCCCGCACGCTGTTCCGGTTCGATGCGGGTGATCGCGAAGGCGAAGATGGTGGTGAAGACAATGAGAGGCAGTACCGCCGTTTCTGCCGCCGCGGCGATCGGATTGGTGGGTACGAGGCTGAGCAGATAGTCGGCAAAGGTCGGCGATGGCGGCGCCTCGAGCGCCCCTCCCAGTCCGCGGCGTAGCGCCTCGGCTGCGTTCGCTGACAGCGGAAAGACCCGAAGAAGCAGCGGGGTGAGCACGAGCGACATGAAGCCTGCGATGACAATCGCGACGATGAAGGTCGCAACCGCCCGTGCGGCCAGCGTGCCTGCGCGCGCGGCGTCGGCGGTCGCGGTGATTCCGGTAACAAGCAGGGCAACAATCAGGGGGACGATCGTCATCTTGAGCGCGTTGAGCCAGAGAAGGCCGACCGGCTCGATGATGCGCAGCGAGGCGCTCGCCCCGCCAGGGGACAGGCTTTCCGCCCCGACGCCTAGCAACATTCCGACCACGAGAGCCGAGAGGATGACCCATGCGGATTTCACGTTCAAATTCCTCGGGCAGTTGCTGGCCTTCTTGCCAAGCAAAAATGGGTGACCTAGGGCCATCCCGGAGGCTCCGGGGCAAGCTCTTGTCCGGTTGTTCGGCTTAAGTAGCAGAGGTGGCATGCGCAAGTTTTTCGGAACCGACGGTATCCGCGGGATGACGAACGCGATTCCGATGACGGCCGAGGTTGCGATGCGCGTGGGCATGGCGGCCGGTGCCCACTTCCTGCGCGGAACGCACAAGCATCGCGTCGTGATCGGCAAGGATACACGCCTGTCGGGCTACATGCTCGAAAATGCGCTCGTCGCGGGCTTTACAAGCGTGGGCATGGACGTGGTCCAGGTTGGTCCGATGCCGACTCCGGCGGTCGCGATGCTGACGCATTCGATGCGCGCCGATCTTGGCGTGGTGATCTCGGCGAGCCACAATCCCTTTCACGACAATGGGATCAAATTGTTTGGCCCCGACGGCTACAAGCTGTCGGACGAGGACGAGGCACAAATCGAGCTTCTGCTCGCCGAGCAGCCGAAACTCGCCGCATCTGCGCAGATTGGCCGGGCGAAGCGGATCGAGGACGCGCGCGGCCGTTACATCCACGCCGTCAAGCAGAGCCTGCCTGAATCGGCCCGCCTCGACGGATTGAAGATCGTCCTCGATTGCGCCAATGGCGCGGCCTATAACAGCGCGCCGACGGTGTTCTGGGAACTGGGCGCCGACGTGGTGGCGATCGGGGTTGAACCCAATGGCGTCAATATCAACGACCGCTGCGGCTCGACGGCGCCTGGGCTTTTGCAGGAGACCGTTGTCGCGAGCGGCGCCCATATCGGGATCGCGCTCGACGGCGATGCCGACCGGCTGATCATTGTCGACGAAATGGGCGCGATCGTTGACGGGGACCAGATCATGGGTCTCATCGGGGCGAGCTGGGCAAGGCAGGGTCGGCTGAAGGGCGGCGGGGTCGTCGCGACGGTAATGTCGAACCTTGGCCTTGAGCGCTTTTTAGAGAGTGAGGGGCTGCGGCTCGAGCGCACCAAGGTCGGCGACCGCTATGTGCTTGAACGCATGAAAAGCGGGGGCTTCAATGTGGGCGGTGAGCAATCGGGACATATGATCCTCTCAGACCACGCAACCACCGGGGACGGGACGCTCGCCGGGCTCCAGGTTCTCGCTGAGCTCGTGACCTCGGGCAAGCCCGCGAGCGAACTCCTCCACCAGTTCGACCCGGTACCCCAGCTTTTGAAGAATGTGCGCTTCAAGGGCGGCAAACCGCTCGAGGACGCACAGGTCCAGGCGGCGATCTTGGAGGGGGAGGGCGCGCTCGACGGCCGCGGCCGCCTCGTTATCCGCGCCTCGGGCACCGAACCCGTGATCCGCGTGATGGCCGAGGGCGACGACGCCGGCGAGGTCGAGCGCGTGGTCGATATGATTTGCGACGCAGTGCGCGTTGCGGCAGGAGAATAGACATGCTCGAAATGCGTCCCGATTGCGAACGCTGCGGCCGCGATCTGCCCGCCGACATCCACGGCGCCTTCATTTGCTCGTTGGAGTGCACTTTCTGCGCTGATTGCGCCGACAAGCTCGACGAGCGTTGCCCCAATTGCGGCGGTGACCTGCTCGACCGGCCGCTGCGCGAAGGTGCGGCGCTGGCCAAATTCCCGGCGTCGGCCGAGCGGCGCCATCCGGGCGCGCGATGACCCGATCGGGGGCGGTGCGATGACGGCGCGGGTCCTGATCATCGCGGGGTCCGACAGCGGGGGCGGCGCAGGGATCCAGGCCGACATCAAGACGGTGACGATGCTTGGCGGTCATGCGAGCACTGCGATTGCCGCGATCACCGCGCAAAATACGCTCGGAGTGCAGGGCGTGCACCCGATCCCGACGGACATGGTGCTGATGCAGATCGACAGCGTCGCAAGCGACATCGGCGTCGATGCGATCAAGATCGGGATGATCGGCAGCGCCGAAGCTGCGGCGGCCGTTGCCGAGCGGCTGGCGCGGCCCGACCTTTCGGGGGCGCCGGTCGTGTTCGATCCGGTGATGGTGTCAACGAGCGGGTCGGTGCTCGCCGACGCAGCGACGATCCGCGCATTCGAGGCGCTGCTGGCGCGAGCGGCGCTGGTGACCCCCAACCTCGGCGAACTGGCAGCGCTTGGCGGCGAAGAGGCCATTCTCGCGCACGGCTGCGCGCTGCTCGTCAAGGGCGGGCACGGCGAGGGCGAGATGGTGACCGATCGGCTTTTCGAACCTGATGGGGGGGAAGTCGCGCGCTGGGAGGCACCGCGGATCGAGACGCCGCACACGCACGGCACCGGCTGCACGCTTGCAAGCGCCATTGCGACGGGGCTCGCACAGGGCATGCCTCTCGAGCCTGCGACCGCGCGCGCGCGCGATTTCGTGCGTCTCTCGCTGCTCGATGCGCCGGGGCTTGGCGAGGGGCATGGCCCGATGGGTCAGCAGGCGGTGCGCAATGACGGGCTGTTTACCGGACCGGCCCTCAACCAGGTCACGCTGCCGGCGGCCGACTATTCTGCCTCCGTCGCTTTCTACAAACAGATGGGGCTGAGGCAGATCGTCGACAGCCCGGAAAATGGCTATGCACGCTTTGAAGCCGCCAACGGTGTAACGCTCTCGGTCCACGTCGGGGGTGGCGACGCGGGCGGCGCGACAATCTACCTCGAAAGCGGCGCGCTCGATGCCTGGGTCGCCTATCTCGCGCGGCGCGGGGTGCGCTTCGACACGATGCCCAAGGATGAGCCATGGGGCTGGCGCGAGGCGCGACTGATCGATCCTGCCGGGAATCGCCTTTGCCTCTATCAGGCGGGCGAATATCGGAGATATCCGCCTTGGCGTATCTGACGGTCGGTGTCGACGAGGCCGGGCGCGGCCCGCTCGCGGGGCCGGTTGTCGCGGCCGCGGTGATCCTGTGCGAGGGCGGAATCGATGGCCTCGACGATTCCAAAAAGCTGACCGCGAAGCGGCGGGGCGAGCTCGAAATCCTGATCAAGACCCGCTGCCGCTGGGGCATCGGCGAGGCAAGCGTCGCCGAGATCGATGCGGTCAACATCCTGCAGGCGACTTTCCTTGCAATGACGCGCGCGGTCGAGGCACTGGGCTGCGACCCGCATGAAATACTCGTCGACGGCAACCGGCTGCCGCGCTGGAAATATCGTGCGCGCGCGGTGATCGGCGGCGACGCCCTGCACCCCTGCATTTCCGCGGCGAGCATCATTGCCAAAGAGCATCGCGATCGCATCATGGTCGCAGCGGCACGCGACTACCCGGTCTTTGGCTGGGCGACGAACATGGGCTATGGTACCCCCGAGCATCTCAGGGCGCTGCGCGAGCACGGTCCGACGCCGCTCCACCGGGCGAGCTTCGCGCCGGTCGCGCAATTGCAGTTGGTCTGACCGCCGGAGAAGGGGAGAGGCGATGCGCAGCGGATTTACCGCCGAGGATGTCGGCGTGCAGACCGGGCGGCGCTTTCTCGTCACCGGCGCCAATGCCGGTATCGGCTTCGAAACTGCGAAGGTCCTTGCCGTGCGCGGCGCCGATGTCGTGCTGGCGTGCCGCGCTGCGGCGCGCGCCGAGGCTGCGATGGATGCGATCCGCAGCGACGCGCCCACGGCTGAGCTCAGCTTTCTGAAGCTCGACCTTGCCGATCTCGACCAGGTCCGCGAGGCAGCCGCAGCGGTACTGGCCGGGCCCAGGATCGACGTGCTCATCAACAATGCCGGGGTGATGGTTCCGCCGCGGACGCTGACGCGGCAGGGCGTGGAACTGCAATTCGGGGTCAATCACCTCGGCCCCTTCGCCTTCACCGGTCTCATCCACCCCCATGTCGACGACCGCATCGTGATCACCGCCAGCCTCGCGCACAAGGGCGGGCACATGGACTACAGCGACCTCGACGCGAGTCGCAGCTATCATGTCTGGCAGCGCTATCAGACCAGCAAACTCGCCAATCTGCTGACGATGTACGAACTCGACCGGCGGCTCGGGAAGGCCGGCCGCGCGACGCAGGCGATCGGTTGTCACCCGGGCGTCGCGCTCACCGAGCTCACCCGGCACCTGCCGATGCCGCTTCGCTATATGACCCCGCTTGCGACCCCCTTCTTCAACAGCGCGGCGCGGGGCGCCTGGCCGACGCTGCAGGCGGCGACGGGCGCCAATGTGCAGGGCGGCGACTATTTGGGGCCCCAGGGGCTGGGCGAGGTCACCGGCCGCTCGGGCCCGGCGCGCGCGACGAGCATGGCGCGCGATCCCAAGCTCGCGCGCGAGCTTTGGGAGCGTTCGATCGACCTCACCGGGGTGGATCCGGGGATATAGGGGCAGAAGGGCGAGCAAAGCGATGGCGCAGCATGTCATGGGCGAGGGGCCCCTCCACGATGCGGCGGGGCATCTTATAGATCCCGGTTATGCGACGCGCGAAGTTCGCCGTTACGACCGCAGCCTGATCGCCGCCCATCCTGCCCGCATCAAGGAATGGGATTATTACTGCGTTCTCAACGCGGACTTCGGGCTCGCGCTGACGGTCGCGGACAATGGCTATATCGGCTATCTTGGCGTTTCGTGGATGGATCTGCGCGGGCGAAGCTTTGTAAACGACGGCGCGCTGATTGCCGAGCCGATGGGGAGGATGGCGCTGCCTGCCAGCGCCGATGCGGGCGATATCGTTCAGGCGCAGGACGGGCTCGAACTGGCCTTCCGGCACGAGCCGGGCGGACGGAGGCTGACGGTCCGCGCGCCCGGCTTCGACGGCGGCCGCGGGCTATCGGGTGAAATCCGGCTCGATCAGCCCCCGATGGAGCGGATGGTCATTGCCACTCCCTTCGCCGATGACCCGCACGCCTTTTACTATAATCAGAAAATCAATTGCATGCCGGCGCGGGGCGGTGTGAGGATCGGATCACAGGTCCATGATTTCACGCCGGAAACCTCCTTTGGGGTTCTCGATTGGGGCCGCGGCGTGTGGACCTATGACAATGTCTGGTACTGGGGCTCGGCGTCGGGCCTTGTCGAGGCGCGGCCCTTTGGTTTCAACATCGGCTATGGCTTTGGCGAGACCTCCGCGGCGAGCGAGAATATGCTGTTCGTTGATGGCCGCGCGCACAAGCTTGATCAGATCGCCTTTCACATGCCCAGCGGCGCGCCCGACAGCGATCGGTGGCACTTCACAAGCAATGACGGGCGCTTCGAGATGCATTTTGTGCCCGCGGTCAACCGCTGGGCCAAGGTCGAAGCCGGCATGGTCAAGACCGAGCAGGATCAGGTCTTTGGCTATTTTTCCGGACAGGTGATCCTCGATGACGGCGCACTGCTCGCTGTACGCGGCCTGCCCGGGTTCGCCGAGAAGGTCTGGAACCGCTGGTAACGGGCACTGCAGGATTTTTTTGCCCAGTGAGTCCCCGCTGCCACACTACCAGTGGTTGAGTCTTGGCCGCGCGGCGGACTCCATATGTCGTGGCAGACTCCTTTCGTTCTCCTCCCCTTAACCATTTGGACACGCGGATTTCCTAGAGTCCTGAGCTTGACGGCGGCTGTCGCCGGACTCATCAGGGCTTTCTTTGCAACAAACAGGGGCGAGCGGCATGGGAGTGATGGAGCGGGTCAAGGCGCCGGCAGGGAAAGAGCGGGCACCGAAAGCGGTCCCCGCGGATCTGCCGCTCGACAGCATTTTGCAGGGCGACTGCGTCGAGACGATGCGCGCGCTCCCCGCGGCCTCGATCGACATGATCTTCGCCGACCCGCCTTATAATCTCCAGCTCGGGGGCGATCTCACCCGTCCCGACGGCAGCCAGGTCGACGCCGTCGACGATGAATGGGACAAGTTCGACAGTCTGGCCGCCTACGACCGTTTCACCCATGCCTGGCTCAAGGAAGCAAAGCGCATCCTGAAGCCCGGCGGCAGCATCTGGGTGATCGGCAGCTATCACAATATCTTCCGCGTCGGCACAGCCTTGCAGGATCAGGGTTATTGGATCCTCAACGACATCGTCTGGCGAAAGGCGAACCCGATGCCCAACTTCAAGGGGACGCGCTTTACCAACGCGCATGAGACGCTGATCTGGGCATCGATGGGCGAAAAGGCGCGCTATACCTTCAACTATCGCGCGATGAAGACGCTGAACGACGAACTCCAGATGCGCAGCGACTGGCTGATCCCGATTTGCGGCGGGCAGGAGCGGCTCAAGAAGGGCGGACACAAGGTTCACCCGACGCAAAAACCCGAAGCGTTGCTTTATCGCATTCTGCTTGCTTGCTCGAACCCCGGCGACGTGATCCTCGATCCTTTTTTCGGAACCGGCACGACCGGCGCCGTCGCAAAGCGGCTCGGGCGCCATTTCATCGGGATCGAGCGTGAGGATGATTATATCGCCGCGGCTAACGAACGCATCGAAATGGCGCTGCCGCTCGACGAGAGCGCGGTGAAGACGATGATGGCGCCAAAGGCTGCGACGCGCGTTGCCTTTGGTACGCTCGTCGAGTGCGGCATGATCCCGCCGGGAACGATGCTGACTGACGCCAAGCGTCGCTGGCGGGCTAAGGTGCGGGTCGACGGTAGCCTCGAGTGCGAGGGGCAGGCACCGGGGTCGATCCACAAAGTCGGTGCAAGCGTGCAGGGCGCGCCGAGCTGCAATGGCTGGACCTTCTGGCATGTCGATAATGGCAAGGTGCTGCGCGTCATTGACGCGGTGCGGCAGGACTGGCTGCTCGCCAACGAGGCGTAAGCCTCGATGCTCAAAAGGCCTCGCCCAAGCCTTTCGAAGGGCCGATGCTGGCCTGGGACCATGCGGGAGGAATAAAGTGCGCCGGCGAATCCAGCACGAACGGAGAGGGGGAGCATGTTTGCTGCGCTGACCAGACCCAGCCTCGGCAACGCCTCGGCGAGCGCGAAAATCTATCTCCGCCCGGCCTGCTTCGTTGACCGGCCGCACGAGCTCGATGAGGCCTGCCTACGCCTCGCCGATACGATGCTCTGGTTCGCTGCGTGGCAGATCAGCATGCGCGATGGCGGCGCCCCCCGATCGGCGCTTGTGCCGGTGCCCGAGCTCGATGACTGGATCGCGGCGATGCCGGACGCGCTCGGGCAGGCGGCAATGGCGCAGCGCGCCGCGGTGCAGCGCCCGCGCAGCGCGCTCGTGCTCGGCGAAAGGACCGTGCGTCTTAATGAGCCGCAGCTCATGGGCATATTAAACGTGACGCCCGACAGCTTCTCCGACGGCGGTAAGCATGTTGACGCGGTTGCAGCGGCCGAGGCGGGGTTCGCCATGGCGGCGGCGGGGGCTGCCATCATCGATGTCGGCGGCGAATCGACGCGCCCCGGAGCGCCCCTGGTCTGGGAAGGGGACGAGGTCGCGCGCGTCGAGGGCGTCGTCGCGGCGCTTGCGAAGGGCGGCGTCGCAGTATCGATCGACACGCGCAAGGCCGCGGTCATGGAGGCCGCCCTCGCTGCGGGAGCGGCGATCGTCAACGATATTTCGGCGCTGCGCTACGATGCGCGTGCGGTGGAGGTGGTCACGGGCGCTGGGTGCCCTGTTGTGCTGATGCACGCGCCGTCGGCAAAGAGCGACCCGCATGAGGGCAGCGGATATGATCATCCGCTCCTCGATGTCTACGATATGCTCGAAGCGCGCATCGCAGCCTGTATCGCGGCCGGAATCGACCCTGCGAAGATCATCGTCGATCCAGGTCTCGGCTTCGGCAAGGGGGTCGCCGACAATCTTGCGCTGGTAAACGGCCTGGCGCTGTTTCACACGCTCGGCTGTCCGATCCTGTTCGGGGCGAGCCGTAAGCGGATGGTCGGCGCGCTCGATAACGAGGCGCCTGCGGATCAGCGGTTGGGCGGGAGTGTCGCGCTCCATTATCAGGCCGCATCGCAGGGCGCGCAATTGCTGCGCGTGCACGACATAGCCGAGAATCGCCAGGCGCTGCGCGTGTGGCGCGGATTGAGGGACGCAGCGCTGACGGCCTGATTCGCGGGTCGCAGCCTCAACTCTCGATGGGGCGTCACTCTTTATTTGCCATTCGGCCTTGCGGCAGGTCTCATGGAAGTTTGAATGTCACCATATCCTTATTGCCATAAGGCCGTCATTCTAAACGCAGGATTATGCCGCACCCTGTTGCCAAGTGGCGGATGCCTGCAGTCAGCCATTAGTGGCTCGGCATCGTCAGCGATGAAAACGGGCTGCGCAATATGGAGGATGTACCACCGCAATCGGTGCGGATCGATTAGCTCATCGGCATCCTGGGTCGCTTCAAGCATTCCTCGCCATCTTCGCGGTAATCTCGTGGAGATGGGCGTGGAGCGCGCCGCTCAATTCATCGAACTCGGGCCATAGCGTTGTCTGGACGAAGCTGGCCGGGGGCACGGATTATCGCGGTCTGACGGTGCATCCGCGAGTAGCGGAACGGCTTGATGCCATATCGTCGGCATAGGGCGATGAAAAGCTGACGAGACCAAGGATCAGGAATTGAGAATTTAAACTCCTCAGCCCGCGCCTGCTTGCTCGCTGTCTCGAATCTAAGGCGGATACGCTCCGCAGCGCCGCCCGCGGCCGACGTCTCACCCTCCGCCCCGGCGCCAGCATAGAGGGCTTCAATCTTCCGCAGTTTCGCGGAGCTGCTCTTCCGGCACGGCCATCAATGCACCGTCGGCTTCTCGGTGAAGACGCTCTCCATCATCCCGAGGCGTGCGCGGGTGCAGGATAATACAGCTTCATGAATCTCGGCCTCCATGACCCGCGTCATCTGACGCAAGAGCCTGACGCTTGTTTCAATCTCTGGTCGAGCGCCCAGATGCGGGTTCTGCGAAAAGAGTTCGCAGATCCCCGCCATCATGGCGCGCATCTCGGCAAGCCGCTCAACGGCCTCGTGCGCCCGCTCGGGCAGATCGATGACATCCTCCCCATTGAAAAGTCCCTCGATGAACCCGTCCAGTTCCTGGAGACGAACAAGGCCATATCGTCCCAGATCTTCGGCAGTTTCCACAGTCATACGGGTCAATCGAAATGGCTGACTGCGTTTCTGATGCCGGGTGAGGTCGTTCCACAAGCCGCGCAGCAGGATGCCAAGCAGCTCGTTGACCGCATCGATATTATCGAAGGTCGGCAATTCGCCGTCCCACAGATCCTCGACGATCTGTACCGGCGAGACCGATACAACGGGGGTCGCGATACTGCCCAGGAACCGCGTGCGCACCTCGTGGAATGGCACCGGGCACGCATGTTTTTCCAGCAATGCCTGCACGGTCTTGGCGCTCGGCCTCTTGGTCGCTTGTTTCATATACCACCCCCGCGAAGAAATGATGACCGCTTGTACGATGACCGCACGGCGACAGCCTATCGATAATAGTGAAGCAGGGACGGTCGCAAGGGGCAGGCCCGAATCGCCGTGGCAACGAGTATGAAAATTGCCGTGCGATCGTCTTCAGCCGCCGAAATACATATGCGACAAATGATAATGGCCCCAAGGGTGGGGGACAATCCGGACCGCGATCGCGGGACAGCCTGATTTGTGCCGGATTCTGGTCTGCCTCGCCGCCGCTGGATCATATTGCCGCGGCGAGCGACCAGGGCGGCGGCTTTTACGCCGGATGCTCCTTATGAGGCCAGCGCAGCTCGACTTCTCCGCTTGCGGCGCAAAGCCTTGCGATTTCAAGCCGCAGTATCGATGCCCAGATCGCTCAATTTGCGATAGAGGGTCGAGCGGCCGATGCCGAGGCGCCGTGCAACCTCGCTCATGCGACCGCGGTAATGGCCAATGGCGAGGCGGATCACGTCGGCCTCAATCTCTTCGAGCGGGCGCAGATTTCCGTCGGGAAGATAGAGAGTGACGCCGATCGCTTCGCCGTTGATCGCGATTTCTCCCTGTCCGTTTGCTCCGCTCCCGCCGAGCGCCGCCTCGATTGCGGCAAAATCGGCGCTCGTGAGCACATCGGTCTTGCTCGCGACCGCGGCGCGGAACAGCACGTCCTGAAGCTGGCGGACATTGCCCGGCCAGGCGTAAGCTGCAAGCAGGCGGAGCGCATCGTCGGTGACGCCGATCGGCCCCATCCCCGGGAGGCCGCTGATCCGCGCGAGCAAGTGACGGGTGAGCGGACCGACGTCGCCGCGGCGTTCGCTCAACGAAGGCAGGGTAAGCTGGGCGCTCGACAGCGCGTAGAACAGGTCCTCGCGAAAATGCCCGGCCTCGATCAGCTTGTCGAGCGGACTCGCGCTGGTCGAGATGATCCGCACATCGACGCTCTGGCGGATCGTGCCGCCGATCATCTGCACCTCGCCGGTATTGAGGAATTCGACAAGCTTGGCCTGCGTCTCAAGCGGGATGCATTCGACATGGTCGATGATGATGCTTCCGCCATCGGCCTGGACAAGGCGGCCGATCTGGCGGTCGAAGGCGCCTGGAAAAGCGCCGCGCTCGTGGCCGAAGAGGCCCGATCCGATGAGCCCCGGCGACACTGCCGAGCAGTCGACCATGACAAGCTGCCCGCGCGCCCGCGGGCTCGCGCTGTGGATGGCGCGCGCGAAGACTTCCTTGCCGGTGCCGGGCTTGCCGTTGATCATCACGGGCACGCGCGCGCGGGCCGCCTTGGCGGCGATCGCAAGCGCGCTGCGGAAACTCGGGCTCGATCCGATGATTTCCTCAAAGGCGAGCGGCGCGCGCAGCTTTTCGGTGAGCGGACGAAGCTCGCCCTGCGGACCGGCGGTCGAGGCGACGCGATCGAGGGCGCCGAGCAAGCGATCGGGAGCTATGGGCTTCTGGACGAAATCGCTCGCGCCGGCGCGCATGGCGCTGACGGCGACCTCGACCCCGTTGCGCATGGTGATGACAATGAGCGGCAGGGCGGGGCGCCAGCGCCGGAGCTCCGCGACGAATTCGGGAATGGCAATGCCCGGCGCGCCCTGGTCGACGAGGACCGCGTCGAGCGCCAGACCCTCCTGCGTGCCGAGCTTGGCAAGAGCCGTGTCGGTGTCGCCCGCCACCGTGCTGCGCCAGCCGCCGCGCGAAACCAGCGCCGACAAAAAGCGCTGCTGTGCCGGTTCGCTGTCGACGATCATCACCGTTCGTGTGTCGCGCGCGCTTGCCATTGCTCTTGCTTTCCGCCCCTTCGTGGGCCTGGTCGGGCCCTTGTTCCGCTCTCCTCGCCTAGTTTAGGCAAGAGGGGTAAAAGGGCGATTAAGGCCTTGCTGCTTTCGTGGCGGGACTTGAGGATAGAAGAAGGCGTAGCTAAGACCTGCGCGAATCCAGATTCGAGGCGCGCGTGTGGCGCGCGCGAAGCGAGCAATATAAGGGGAAGAGCCAATGTCGTCCGAGCAGGATATCAAAGCAGCACGGGAAACCTATTCGGGCTTCCTCAGCCTGTTCAAGCTAGGGGCGATCATCACGGTGCTCGTGACCGCCTTCGTCGTTCTTCTGCTCGCGTCCTGACCGGCCCGGCATGCGCATCGCCGTCCTGAAGGAACTCGCCGCTGGCGAGACCCGTGTCGCTGCGACCCCCGAAACCGTCAAGAAATTCATTGGTCTTGGAGCCAATGTTGCCGTCGAGGCAGGCGCGGGCGAGCAAGCCTCGATCTCAGATGCCGATTATGCAGCCGCAGGCGCCAGCGTCGGCAGCCGCGCCGAGACGCTTAATGGGGCAAACATCATCCTCGGCGTGCAGGGCCCGGATCCTGCGACGCTGTCGGGCTTCGCCGAGGGCGCATGGCTCGCCGCCGGGCTCAATCCTTTTGGAGGGCGCGCGCGCGTCGATGACTATGCAAGGCTCGGGATCGAGGCGTTGGCGATGGAATTCATGCCGCGCATCACGCGCGCGCAGTCGATGGACATATTGTCGAGCCAGGCAAATCTCGCGGGCTACAAGGCGGTGCTGATCGCGGCGAACGCCTATGGCCGCGCCTTTCCGATGATGATGACCGCCGCGGGCACGGTGAGCGCCGCCAAGGCGTTCATCATGGGCGTCGGCGTCGCGGGGCTGCAGGCAATTGCAACCGCGCGGCGTTTGGGCGCGCAGGTGAGCGCGACCGACGTGCGCGCCGCGACCAAGGAACAGATCCTCAGCCTCGGCGCCAAGCCGATCTTCGTCGAGAGCGTCGCGGGGATCGAGGGCGAGGGCGCGGGCGGCTATGCCACCGAAATGTCCGACGAATATAAGGCAGCGCAGGCTGAGCTCGTATCATCGCATATCGCCAAGCAGGACATCGTCATCACCACCGCGCTGATCCCGGGGCGCCCTGCGCCGCGGCTGATTTCGGACGCGCAGCTCGCGACGATGCGCAGTGGCAGCGTGATCGTCGACATGGCGGCCGAAAGCGGCGGCAATGTCGAGGGCTCGGTCGCGGGCGAGACGAAGCGCATCCACGGCGTCACCGTGATCGGTGCCAAGAATATCGCCGCATTGATGCCCGCCGACACCAGCGCCTTGTTCAGCCGCAACCTGTTCAACTTCCTTTCGGCCTTCTGGGACAAGGAAGCCGGCCGGCCCGTGCTCGACGAAGAGATCGGCAATGCGGTGCGCCTGACGCAGGGCGGCAAGGTCGTCAATGAGCGGCTGCTCGGTTAACAGAAGATCGGGAGATAGAACATGGACTTCATTGCGATTTTCTCGATTTTTGTCCTCGCCTGTTTTGTCGGCTATTTCGTCGTCTGGTCGGTGACGCCGGCGCTGCACACGCCGCTGATGAGCGTGACCAATGCGATTTCTTCGGTCATCATCGTGGGCGCGCTGATCGCGAGCGCCGCGGCGGGCTCGCCGCTCTCGAAATGGCTCGGCCTCGCCGCGGTCGTCATGGCAAGCGTCAATATTTTCGGCGGCTTTGCGGTCACCGAGCGCATGCTCGCCATGTACAAGAAAAAAGAGCGCTAAGGCGCTCATAAACTGATAATTTTGACGAGCTGCTGAGGCGCGCTCTACAGGGGAAGAGTTTCACATGCACGACGTCGCACCGATCAATCCCTGGGTGGCTCTGGCCTATCTTGTCGCCGGGGTTTTCTTCATCCTTGCGCTGCGCGGCCTGTCGTCGCCCGCATCGTCGCGCCGCGGCAACCGTTTCGGCATGGCGGGCATGGCGATCGCGGTCGTCACCACGCTGCTGACCCACGAGCTCGCCAACCCCATTGAGGTGATCGGTGCGATCGGCATCGGCGCGGTCATCGGTATCGTGATGGCGCGCCGCATCGCGATGACCGCGATGCCGCAGCTCGTCGCGGCGTTCCACAGCCTCGTCGGCCTTGCCGCCGTGGCCGTCGCGGCGGCGGCCTATCTCAACCCCGGAGCCTTCGGCATCGCCGACGCGGCCGGGCAGATCTTCACCGTCAGCCGCGTCGAGATGGGTCTCGGCATCGCGATCGGCGCGATCACTTTCTCGGGGTCGGTCATCGCCTTCCTGAAGCTCAACGGCAACATGTCGGGCGCGCCGATCATCCTGCCGCTGCGCCACGTCATCAATCTCGGCACGCTCGCCGCGATCATCGGCCTCGTTGCCTATTTCACTTTCGACCAAAGCCCATGGGTCTTCTGGACCGTCACCGCGCTCAGCTTCGTGATCGGCTTCCTCTTGATCATCCCGATCGGCGGCGCCGACATGCCGGTCGTCGTGTCGATGCTCAACAGCTATTCGGGCTGGGCCGCGGCGGCGATGGGCTTTACGCTCCACAATACGGCGATGATCATCACCGGCGCGCTCGTCGGCTCGTCGGGTGCGATCCTCTCCTACATCATGTGCCGCGCGATGAACCGCAGCTTCCTGAGCGTGATCGCGGGCGGCTTCGGCGCCGATGCGAGCGCCGGTGCGGGCGGCGCGAAGGAGCAGCGGCCGTGGAAGCCCGGCAGCGCCGACGATGCCGCCTTCCTGATGAGCCAGGCGGAAAATGTCATCATCGTCCCCGGCTATGGCATGGCGGTTGCGCAGGCGCAGCATGCGCTGCGCGAAATGGCGGACCTGCTCAAGAAAGAGGGCGTGAACGTCAAATATGCGATCCACCCGGTCGCGGGGCGCATGCCCGGCCATATGAACGTGCTGCTCGCCGAGGCGAATGTCCCTTATGACGAGGTGTTCGAGCTCGAGGACATCAACGGCGAGTTCGCGCAATGCGACGTCGCTTTTGTCATCGGCGCCAACGACGTGACCAACCCGGCGGCGAAGACCGACAAATCGTCGCCGATCTATGGCATGCCGGTGCTCGACGTCGAAAAGGCGAAGACCGTGCTGTTCGTGAAGCGGTCGATGGGCGGGGTCGGCTATGCCGGCGTCGACAACGACGTCTTTTACATGGACCAGACGATGATGCTTCTTGGCGATGCGAAGAAAATGGCCGACGACATCGTCAAGGCGCTGAACGGCGGCGGGCACTGACACGTCATCGGCGAACCGCTCGCCCGGCGCTAGCCGAAGCAATGTAGGTGCCCGTCAAGGCAAGGAAGCTGGGACGTTCGACGAGGCGGGGCGAGCGGAGTTTGGGAACGATATGCGCAAGATCGGCCTCATCGGCGGCATGAGCTGGGCCTCGACCGAGATTTATTATCGCCACCTCAACAAGGGGGTGCAAAAGCGGATCGGGACAGGCTGCTCGGCGCCGATCCTGCTTGAAAGCCTCAACTATTGCGACCTCTCGCGGCTGACCACGCCCGAGCAATGGGCGCATGCCAGGGCTGCGCTGATCCAATCGGCAAAGCGGCTTGAGGATGCGGGCGCGACGGCGCTGATGATCACAGCGAACTCGATGCACAAGGTGGCGGAAGATGTCGCGGCCGCCATCTCGATCCCGCTTCTCCACATCGTCGACGAAACCGGCGAGAAGATGCGCGCCGACGGCGTCAAGTCAGCCGCGATCATCGGCACGCGCAATGTGATGACCGAAGCATGGTATCGCCAGCGCCTCGTGCGTTACGGGCTGACGCTTGCTCCTTATGACGGAAGCCGCGCCGAGGAAGTCGACCGCATCGTCTACGATGAGCTGATGCAGGGCAAGGTGACCGAGGATTCGCGTCGCACCATGCGCACCTTCATCACCGATATCGCCAAGCAGGACGTTCAGGCGCTGGTGCTTGCCTGCACCGAACTCGTCATGCTCGTTGATCCCGATGCCAATGTGCTGCCCATCTTTGACACAGCGCGCATCCATGTCGCCGCCGGGGTCGAGTGGATCTTGGGCGACGCGCCCTAGCTGCGTCTCCTGCGCGTCCCGCGGGGGCGAGCTGATCTACATCACTGTCAGCAAGGCCTTGGCATCTCTCGCGGCTTGCCGCATGCTGCGGCTAAAAGCAGGGAGAGAGTTGATGCAAGTCCACTGGGTTACATTCATCGCCGCGGTCGCCGCCGCGACCAGCCCCGCCGCGGCAAAGACGATCAGCGTCGCCGCGGGCGCCCCCGATGCGAACGAGAAATTGCAAGAAGCGCTGATCCTCGCCGAGCCTGGCGACGTTGTCGAACTGGGCGCCGGCACCTGGACGCTCACCGACGGGCTCTCGCTCGACGTCGACAATGTCACGCTGCGCGGCGCAGGCACCAAGGATGGCGATGGCACGATCCTTGATTTTTCGGGCCAGCAGGGCGCGGGCGAGGGGCTTCTCGTCACTTCGGACGACGTCTATCTCACCAATTTCGCGGTCCTCAACACCAAAGGCGATGGCATCAAGTCGAAGGGCGCCGACCGTATCGTCTACCATCAACTGCGCGTCGAATGGACCGCGGGGCCGAAGGAGACCAATGGCGCCTACGGCATCTATCCGGTCGAGAGCCGCGACGTGCTGATCGACAGCGTCTATGTCCGCGGCGCGTCCGACGCGGGCATCTATGTCGGCCAGTCGAAGAATATCGTCGTGCGCGATTCGATAGCGATGGAAAATGTCGCAGGGATCGAAATCGAGAATTGCTACGACGCCGACGTCCACGACAATATCGCAACGAAGAATACGGGCGGGATCCTGGTTTTCGATCTGCCGAGCCTGCCGCAGCAGGGGGGGCATAATGTCCGCGTCTTCGACAATGTGGTGAGCGACAACAGCACGCCCAATTTCGCGCCCAAGGGCAATATCGTCGCGAGCGTGCCGACCGGCACCGGCGTGCTGGTCATGGCGAACAGCCGCGTCGAGATTTTCGGCAATCTGCTCGCCGACAATGGCACGGCGAATGTGATGATCGTCGGCTACCGCTATCCTTATGAGGACGAAAAATATCAGCCGCTCCCCAAGGACATTGCGGTGTGGGACAATCAGCACGGCAATGCGGGCTTTGCCCCAGCCTTTCCCGGGGGGGCCGAGATCGCCGCCGCGATGGGCGGCAATATTCCGCCCGTGCTGTGGGACGGCGCCGGGAGCGCGATCGTCAACGATGAGGTCGGCGTGCTCTCGCTCAACCTCCCCGACGTCGGCACGCCGCAGAGCGAAGCGAAGCCGTCGCCTGCCGACCTCAAGGGCGACGCTTCCGAGCCGCTCGCTGGTGTCACCTTGCCCGCGAGCATGGAGGCGCGCGTCCAGTGAAGCGCATCGCGGCAGCGGCCGCCGCGGCCCTTTTGTGCGCCAGCATGGCCGGCGCGCTGCCTGAGCCCACGCCGAACCAGGCGGTGATCGACGGCAGAGAAATGCCCGCGAAGCTTTCGGCCTTCGGCATTTTTCGGCCTGGAACCAGCGAGCCCATTGACGCGCTGCTCCCTTACACGCTGCGCACGCCGCTCTTTAGCGACTATGCCGGCAAAAAGCGGCTGATCTGGGTGCCGCCAGGCGAGAAAGCGCGTGTCGCAGCGGACGGGCAAATCGATTTTCCTCTCGGCAGCATGATCGTCAAGAGCTTCGCTTGGCCCGACCATAACGGCGGACGGCCGGTCGAGACGCGGCTCCTGCTTCACCGCGCGAGCGGCTGGACGGCGCTCCCCTATCTCTGGGACGCCGACGGCAAGGATGCCACGCTCGCCTTGGCGGGGCGCCGGGTGCCGGTAAGCTTCAAGAGCCCGGGCGGCGATGCGCACAGCATCCGCTATGCGGTGCCCAACAAGAATCAATGCAAGGAATGCCATAGCAAGCGAGGCGAGATCGTGCCGATCGGGCCCAAGGCAGCCAATATCGATTTCGCCGCCGCGCTCAGCCGCCCGGAATTCGCGCGCTTCTTTGCCGAACTGCCCGCGAGCGCCCTGTCGATACCACGCTGGGACGATCCCGCGACCGGCTCGATCGAAGAGCGCGCACGCGCCTATCTCGACGTCAACTGCGCCCATTGCCACAATCCCGAGGGAAGCGCGTCGAACAGCGGGCTCTTCCTGCGCTGGAGCGATCCGGCCGGCATCAACTATGGTATCCGCAAGCGTCCGACCGCGGCGGGACGCGGCAGCGGCGGGATGGAATTTGCGATTCGGCCCGGCGATCCCGATAACAGCTTTCTCATCTACCGGCTCGAAAGCCTTGAGGCGGGGATTGCCATGCCCGAGGTCGGTCGCTCGACCGTCCACAAGGAAGGCGCGGCGCTGCTTCGGCAATGGATTGCCGAGATGCCGAAGGACGGGCATTAGGCAAGACATGGCCTTGCTCGTCCTTCACGATTATTTCCGCTCCTCGGCAAGCTTTCGCGTCCGCATCGCGCTCAACCTGAAAGGGCTCGATTACGAGCGCGTCGAGGTCAGCCTGATCGCAGGCGAGCAGAAGAGCGACGCCTATCTGGCGCAAAATGCCCAAGGGTTCGTGCCGATGCTCGTCGCTGATGGGGAGGCGATCATCCAGAGTCTTGCGATCATCGACTGGCTCGACCGCGCTCATCCCGAACCGCGGCTGATCCCCGATGCGCCGATGCCGCGCGCGGTCGCGCTCGCGCAGGCGCATGTTGTCGCGTGCGACATCCACCCCCTCAACAATCTGCGCGTACTCAAATATCTGAAGCGCGACCTCGGGCTCAACGAACAGACCAAGGATCATTGGTACCGCCACTGGATAAGCGAAGGGTTCGAGGCGCTCGAGGCCATGGCCGGGGAGGGGCGCTATCTCGGCGGCGACATGCCGGGGATCGCCGATTGCTGCCTCGTGCCCCAGATGTACAATGCACGCCGCTTCGAGGTGCAGCTCGATGCCTTTCCGCGTCTTGTCGCGATCGACGCTGCCTGCATGGCGCTTGAGGCGTTTCAAAAGGCGCATCCCGACGCGGTGAAGAGAGCGTGATCCGCCTGGCGGTTGGAGCCGCCGTGCTGGCGCTGCCGGCCGCGGCGATGGCGAAGGACAAGGACGAACCGGTCATCATCCCGGCACGCTATGTCCCGCTCGAGGAGATCATCGTCATCGGAGGCGGATCGCTCAAGCCGACCGACGCCAACGCGATCCAGTCACTTGCAATCGTGCGCGACCTTGAACCCGGGCTTGGCACGCGAATCGAGAATCGCCTGCGCGACGAGGGCGGGCTGGCGCAGTTTCGGCGCTCGGATGGCCGCAGCGCACATCCGACGAGCCAGGGCGTCACATTGCGCGGACTGGGCGGCAATGCGTCAAGTCGCGCGCTGATCACCCTCGACGGCGTTCCGCAGGCCGACCCTTTCGGGGGCTGGGTTGCGTGGAGCGCCTATGATGCGATCCGGCTCGGCGGCATCATCGTCGCGCGCGGCGGCGGGAGCGGGGTCGATGGTCCAGGTGCGCTGGCGGGAACAATCGGACTTTATTCTGAAATCACCGAGGGAAGCGAGGCGAGCGCCGCCTACGGTAGCCGCGACAGTGTCGACTTGTCGGCGAGCGCGGGAACGCGGCTCGGCAACGGGTGGCTTGCGGTCGATGGCCGCTACGGCCGCAGCGACGGCTTCATTCCGGTCGCCGAGAGCCAGCGCGGCGCGGCCGATCGGGCGGCGCCCTATGAGCAGGGCGGGCTTGGCGCGCGGCTGCGCTTTGACGCGGGCGACCATGGTCGCATCGAGGCGAGCCTCCGCGGTTTTTCCGACCGGCGCGACCGCGGCATCGATTTTACGACCAGCAAGGTCGATGGCGTCGACGCCAGCCTGCGCTTTCTCCATCAGCCTGGCGCGGGCGTGCAGTGGCTCGCGCTCGCCTATCTCCAGCTTCGCGAGTTCGACAGCGGCTTTGCGAGCGTCGCTGCGGATCGGGATGGCGTCGCGCCCGCGCTCCGCCAGCGGGTGCCGGCAACCGGCCTTGGCGCGCGCGTCGAGCTGCGCCCCGCGGTCGGCGGCGCCTTTCCGCTGCGCCTCGGCGTCGACTGGCGGCGGACCGCCGGGCGGACGCAGGAGGATTATATGTTCGCGGGGCTCGTCCCCGGCCGCCACCGCATCGCGGGGGGGAGCAGCGACACGGTGGGCCTCTTCGCCGAATGGACTTCGGGCGACGCCCACGAAGGGCTCCTGTGGACCGCGAGCGGGCGTATCGATCGCTGGTGGCTCGGCGCGGGCTATCGCTTCGAAACCCAGATTGCCGGGCCGGTAATCAGCGATGCGCATTTTGCCGCGCGGGAAGGATGGGAGGCGAGCGGGCGTGCCGGGCTGCGCTGGACCGCAGGGCCGGTCGCGATCCGGGCGGCCGTCTATCGCGGCTGGCGGCTGCCGACGCTCAACGAACTCTACCGTCCCTTCCGCGTCGGCCCCGATGCGACGGCAGCGAATGCGCTGCTGCGCCCCGAGAGGCTGTGGGGCGGCGAGGCCGGCGTCGATCTGGGGCTGGGCAGCGCGCATATCGGGTTCACAATTTTTCGCAATCGCCTCGAAAATGCGATCGCCAACGTAACGCTCGGAACCGGGCCAGGTAATTTCCCCGGCGTCGGCTTCGTCGCGGCGGGGGCGACTTACAGCCAGCGACAGAATCTGGACGCGATCGACAGCGCTGGGGTTGAATTCAGCGCCGACGCCCCGCTCGGCCCGCTGAGGCTGCGCGCCAGCTATGCGCTTACCGACGCGCGCGTCGATGCCTCGGGCGCTGCGTCCGTTCTCGACGGGCTCCGGCCGGCGCAGGTCGCGAAACACAGCGGAAGCGTCTCGCTAAGCAGCCGCGGCGACGGCCCGTTCGGGGGCTTTGCGACGCTTCGCTATGTCGGCAGGCAGAATGAGGACGATCTGGGGCTCCAGCAACTGGACGACGCGCTGACGCTCGAGGCGGGCCTTTCGTGGCGCGTTCTGGATGCGGTCAGCATCGAGGCGCGGGGCGAGAATCTCTTCAACGCGCTGGTGGCGACGGCGATTTCCTCGGCGGGAATCGTCGAACGTGCGACCCCCCGGACGCTCTGGGTTGGCGCGCGCCTCTCTTTTTAGGCGGATTTAATCGTCAGCCTGTCTTCACAGACGCCGAACAGACGATAATACGGTGGGCCATGGCCGCCAAGACGCTGAACCTCGATCAGTTCCTGCCCTATCGCCTGTCGATAGCTTCGAACGCCTTGTCGGAAAGGATCGCTGCTGACTATCAAAACCGCTTCGGACTGAAGATTCCCGAATGGCGGCTGATGGCGGTTCTCGGCGAAGGCAAGCCGATGACCCAGCGCGAGCTGGTGCAGGCGACGCGGATGGACAAGGTGACGGTCAATCGCGCCGCCAAGGCACTCGCCGACCGCCAGCTCATCGCCCGCCAGGCCCACGAGGCCGATGGACGCTCGCATCACCTCGATCTCACCGAAACCGGCCGCTCGCTCTACGACGCCATCGTCCCCGCCGCGCTTGCGACTGAGGAGCGACTTGAGTCGCATATCAGCGCGTCCGAGCGCACCGCTCTGATGGCGATCCTGGCAAAGCTCATTGCTGCCGCTGAAGATTATGGCTGATCCGACCTTTCGCGCCGCGCCCGCCGAGGCGCTGCGCGTCGAGCCGCTTGGCGAGGTGACCGCCATCTTCGACCGCCGGTCCACGCAGACGCATCTCGTCGTCTCGCCGCTCCCCGAGATATTGGCGGCAATGGGCGGCGAGGCCTGCAACGCGTCGCTGCTCGCGATGCGCCTCGCGGCGCGTTTCGACCTTCCCGACGGCGCCGAGACGCGCGCGGTCCTGAGCGAACGGCTGCGCGAACTTGCCGCCCTTGGTCTCGTGGAACCCGCGTGAGGCACAGCACGCGCATCACGGTAGGCCCCGTCCGGTTCCGCATCGGGAGCGACTGGCGCGCGCCGATCGCCGCGCTTGAGACACTCTATGCGGACTATCCTGGGGATCCTGTGCGCCCCGCCGATGCGACGGTGCGCCTATTCGCGGCGCGGCCGTGGCGACGTTGGCTGCGCCCCTCGGTGCATATCGGCGGCGACTTCATTGTGCCCGACGCGCTGCCGCTGCCGCTCTCGATGGGATTGCTCGCCGCTGAAATGGGGATGAATCTTCAGGTTGCGCTCGGCTGGCGGCGACATCTCTTGCTTCACGCGAGCGCCGCCGCGCGGGACGGCAGGAGCGTCCTGATGTCGGGGATCTCGGGATCGGGCAAATCGACGCTCGCAGCCTTGCTCGGCGAGAGCGGTTGGCGGCTGATGGGCGACGAATTCACGATGATCGACCCTGGAAGCGGAGACGCACTCGCCTTTCCGCGCGCCGTGAGCCTCAAGAATGAGGCGATTGGCGAAATGGCGGCGCGGGTCGACGCCGCGCGGCTTGGCCCGCTCCTTTCGGGTACGCCCAAGGGCGATATCCAGCACTTGATCCCGCGCCCGGAGGCAGTCGCGGCGATGCACGAGCCCGCGCGCCCGGCGCTGCTGCTCTTCCCGCGTTTTGGCGACGCGGCAGCGATCGAGCGCATCGGCGAGGGTGAGGCCTTCGTTCGCCTGACCGAGGCGTCGACCAACTACACCGCGCTCGGCGAGGCGGGCTTCGGGGCGCTGACGCGGCTCGTGCGCACGGTCCCTGCCTTTGGCATTTCCTATCCCGACAGCGCGGCAGGTCTCGCGCTCGTCGAGGAGCTCTGGGCCGAGGCGGTATCGTGAGGGCGGTGCAGCATCTCATCGACCTCCTTGCAGGCAGGTGCGAGACGGCGACGCTCTCCGCCCGCGATTGGGAGGGCGTGATCGGCGTTGCGCGCGGCGAGGCGATGCTCGCGGCTCTGGCGCACCGGCTCGAGGATGCGCCGCTCCCCGCGCCAGTGGCGGCGCTCTTTTTCGATGCGCGCGCCGCGGGTGCGGTTGCGACGAAGCAGGCGCTGTGGGAGGCCGAAATGGCGCGCCGCGCGCTGGCCAGCGAGCGCATCGAATTCATCCTGCTGAAAGGAACGGCCTATGCCGCGGCGGGGCTTTCGTGCGCCGCGGGGCGGCAGATTGGCGACCTCGACATTCTCGTCCCCGTGCACGATATCGGCCGCGCCGAAAATGAACTGCTCGAGGCGGGCTGGGAATGGGTGAAGTCCGATCCCTATGACGACGCCTATTACCGTGATCATATGCACGAGCTGCCCCCGCTGATTCACAAGACGCGCGACCGGATGATCGACGTCCACCATACGATCCTGCCGCAAACGCACCGCACGACACCCGATCCGCTCGCACTCGTGACCGATGCGGTGATGACCGAAAGCGGCTTTGCCGTGCTGGCGCATGCCGACATGGCCTGCCACTCGGCCGCGCATCTGCTCGCCGATGGCGACATGCAGGGGGGACTGCGCAATCTATGGGATTTTCATTGCCTGACGCGCGATTTTGTCGCGGCGGACCCCGATTTCTGGGGTCGGCTTGACGCGCGTGCCGACAAGCACGGCCTGCGCGCGGTGGTCCACCGCGCCGCCCGGCTCGCGCGCGATGTTTTCGGCGCGGCGCTTCCCGGAGACTGGGACCGGCGCGACCCGCGTGACCGCTGGTTCATGCGGCGCCTCCTTGCACGCGACGATTGGGGCCGGGCGGGCGATTTTGCGCTACGGCAGGCCTTCTACATCCGCTCACACTGGCTGCGCATGCCGCCGCAGCTTCTCGCGCGGCATTTGTGGACCAAATGGCGCAGGCGCGGGGCGCGGTAATCGAGGGGGCGGCGCGCCTATCGCCCTTACTGGACGCGCCGCACCATGAGGCCATCGGCGGCAAGCATCGCAGGCACGCCCTCGCTGCCGACCAGATGCCCCGCGCCCACCGCGACCATCACCGTGCCCGGCTTTGCCATGCGGCGTTTGATCCAGCCGCTCCAGGCACGGTTGCGCCCCGTGATGATGGCCTCGCGGGCACGGGGCACCGCATCGATATCCTCGTTGACCACCTTTTCGAGCGCTGCGACATCGCCGCGCGACCAGGCGGCGGTTAGCGCGCGAACATCCGCCACCGCCTCGGCGGCGCCCTCGGCCGCGCGCGTGAGCAGTGCGCGCTGCGTCTCCGGATCGAGGCCTTCGAACAGCATGAGCTGGCTTCGCGCCGTTTCAAGGCCGCCAATCGGCTTTCCGGCGGCGCGAAAATCGTCGGTCAGCTGCGCCTCGACGCCATTTTCCGGCGTGAGCGCGGCACGCTGTGCGACGCGCTGGCCCATCAAGACCATGACCGCCCAATCGTCGAGAGCATCAGCTTCAAAGGCTGGCCCGCCCGCCTCGAGCGCGCGGTAGTGCGCAAGGGCGCTGGGCGTCAGTCGCTTCTCGATCGGCAGCGGCGCCGGGCGCGGCGCGAGGCGCGCAAATTCCTCGCCCGCCGCTGCGAGTTCATCGGGCGAAAGCTCCATGATGAGCTCGCCCGCCGCCGCGACGGCCTCCGCGACCTTGCCGCCGTCCCAGTCGATATAGTGAGGAAGCGCATGCATCGTCCCGAGGAGATAAATACGCGTATCCTCGTCCTCGGCGAGCCACATCGCGGGATGCGCCTTTTGGGTCTCCTGGCTCGGCGAGCAGGCCGCGAGCAGGCAGGCGAAAAGGGCGGCCGTGATGCGGCCGCCCGATGAGGCAGGGCGGCGCTCGCGGGTCAATAGTCGACCCGCGTCACCGTCAGACCGCGTTCCTTCAGATAATCCTGCACGCTCCGCTTGCCAGCCAGATGCCCTGCGCCGACCGCGATGAAGACCGTTCCGGGCTCCTCCATCCGTGTCTTGATCTGGTCGGCCCAATTGGCATTTCGCCGATAAAGCAGTGCCTCGGCGAGCTCAGGCGTCGCCTCCAGGCTTTCGTTCATCGTCGCAGCCAACCCTTCAGGATCGCCCTTGCTCCACTGCTCGACCAGCGTGTCGAGCGTCGTGCCGACCTTGTCGATATCCTTGACCACCGCATTGAGGAAGGCGAGCTGCTGGTCTTCAGGCAGCGTGTCGAAGATGGCGAGTTGCTGTTCGATCGTTTCAAGCCCTGTGACCGGTTTGGTCGCGCTCTTGGCAAAGCCCGTCAGCTGCTTTTCGGCGCCCTGTTCGGGGGCGTAGCCGAGCTTGATCAGCGGAAGCATTGTGAGCGTGATGCCTGCGAACCATGGCTCGAACATGTCGAACTGGGCAGGCGGCACGCCGACCTTCGTCATCGCTGCCTGATAGGCTGCAAGATCTTCAGCCCCGAGGCGCGACGATAGCGTCTTGCCGCTCTGATCGATCGCCAAGGGCAACATGATCTTGGCCATTTCGGCCTGATCTTCGGGCATCACGATCTCGAGCATCAGCTGGTCTGATTTGTCAAAGGCATCCTTCACAGCTTCGTCGAACCAGCTTAGGCCCGGTTTCAGGACATGGATCGTGCCGAACAGATAGATGGTCGTGTCCTCATCCTTCACCACCCACAAGGCGGGATCGGCATCGATAGTCTGGAGGGGCTGCGTTGCCACCGGCGCGACGGGAGCGACCTGCGCCGCTGGTTCGAACGCGTAGCTGTTGCCGGGGATCAGAGCACATTGCGCGAGCGGGATGATCGCGCAGGAGGTGGCGAACGCCTTGATCCATTTTTTCATCGGGGGAGGCCTTTCTGGAAAGAGGTTGTAGCGGTTGGGGAAGAAGCGGAAAGAACTCAGCGAAACTTCAGCCAGAGATAGACGGCGCCGTTCACCAGCAAGGAGACGAGGAAGAGCGGCATTACATCGACGGGCGGGGCGAGCGCTGCGCGATGAAGGACCCACCAGACGGGCGCGGGGAAAATGAAGGCATACCAGCCTGCCAGCCCCGCCCACAGCCACGCGCGCTCTTCATGGTCGTCGATGGCGCGGTGATAGAGGATCATGCCGACAGCAAGT
The DNA here is from genome assembly GCF_900168005.1 of Sphingopyxis flava. Taxonomy (GTDB): domain Bacteria; phylum Pseudomonadota; class Alphaproteobacteria; order Sphingomonadales; family Sphingomonadaceae; genus Sphingopyxis; species Sphingopyxis flava. Next base: position 55,313 of record NZ_FUYP01000013.1, on the reverse strand, counting down.
CCGCCGGCCCACAGCAGCGAGGCGCCCAGGGCGAAGCTCGGGCTCAGCGCGCCGCTGCCGAAGAGATCCGCCGCGTCGCGGCCCGTTTCCTGGTCAAGCACCATCCACCCCCCGATGATGCCGCCGATGATGGCCGAGAGGCCGAGCGCCGACCAATAGCGGTGCTGGCGCGGTGAGAGCGCACGAAACCAGCCGGCGTGGCGACGGAAGTAAAGGGTAAGGCCTCCGATCCCGAACGCTGCGGCGACGAGCGGGCCGACCCATGGCGCGAGCGGCGTGCGCCCGGCTTCGACGGTCGCGTCATTATAGCCCGCGAAGACGCCGGCGAGCATGACAGCGCCAAGCGAGATCAGGACGGGCAAGACGATCCCCGGCGCGCGGGATTCCTTGGGGTCAGCGGCCATCATCCTCTCCTTTGAAACCATCGTCGAAAATCTCCTCGATCGGCATGCCGAACAATCGCGCCAGCTTGAAGGCGAGGGGGAGCGAGGGGTCATATTTGCCCGTTTCAATCGCGTTCACGGCCTGGCGCGACACGTCGAGCCGCTGGGCCAATTCGGCCTGGCTCCAATTTCGCATCGCGCGCAGCACTTTCAATTGGTTGTTCACGCGGGGCTCCGCCCATCCGTCAAGCACCCCTGACCCAATGTCAGGTGTTATTGACAAAATGACAGGATAGGCTGACCTTGTCAATAGGAGCTGACACGATCGCGCTGCGCGGCACTTTTGCGGCCTTCTGCTCCGCGCAACCCTTGACCCTGCGCCCGCGCTGCGCCAAGGGCTGCGGCAATTGTTGCACCTGCGAAAGAAGGCAAAACGTGGCCGACGCGGCGGATAAGACACCCCTTAGCTTTCAGGACATGATCCTGACGCTTCACGCCTACTGGTCCGCCCGCGGCTGCGCGATCCTCCAACCCTATGACATGCGCGTCGGCGCAGGGACCTTTCATCCCGCAACGACGCTGCGCAGCCTCGGCCCCGAGCCCTGGAACGTCGCCTATGTCCAGCCGAGCCGCCGTCCGACCGACGGCCGCTACGGCGAGAATCCGAACCGCCTCCAGCACTATTACCAATATCAGGTCATATTGAAGCCATCGCCTGCGGACCTTCAGGAACAATATCTCGGCAGCCTCGCCGCGATCGGCATCGATCCCTTGCTTCACGACATCCGCTTCGTCGAGGATGACTGGGAATCGCCAACGCTTGGCGCATGGGGTCTTGGCTGGGAAGTCTGGTGCGACGGTATGGAAGTCACCCAGTTCACCTATTTCCAGCAGATGGGCGGCTTCGACTGCAAGCCCGTCGCAGGCGAGCTCACCTACGGGCTCGAGCGCCTCGCCATGTATATCCAGAACGTCGACAATGTGTACGACCTGCGCTTCTCCGACCCTGTCGGCGATGTGCCCGGGGTCAGCTATGGCGACGTGTTTCTTGAAAATGAGCGCCAGTTTTCAAAGTGGAATTTCGAGGTCGCCGATACCGATACGCTTTTCGGGGGCTTCAGGGCTGCCGAGGAAGAATGCAAGCGCGCGATCGCTGCGGGCGTCCCGCTCGCCGCCTATGACCAGGCGATCGAGGCGAGCCATCTTTTCAACCTCCTCCAGGCGCGCGGCGTGATCAGCGTCCAGGAACGCGCCAATTACATGGCGCGCGTGCGCGACCTTGCGAAAGGCAGCTGCAAGGCATGGATCGACAGCCAGTCCGAACGCTGGAGTGCGCAATATCCGGGGTGGACGCTGTGACCGACTTTCTTCTCGAACTGCGCAGCGAGGAAATCCCGGCGCGCATGCAGGCCGGAGCGCGCGCCGAAATTGAAAAACTGTTCCGCGCCCAGCTGAGCGCTGCGGGCCTTGATGCGGGGGAACTCGATGTCTGGTCGACCCCGCGGCGTCTTGCGCTCATCGCCAAAGGCCTTCCCGAGGCGACCGCAGCGGTGAGCGAAGAATGGAAGGGGCCGCGCACCAATGCACCGCCGCAGGCGCTCGAAGGCTTCCTGCGCAAGACCGGTTTGACCCGGGACCAGCTTGAAGATCGGGACGGGGTCTATTTCGCGGTAATCGACAAGCCCGGGCGTGCGACCAAGGATGTCCTCGCCGAGGCGATCCCGGCGATTATCCGTAGCTTTGCCTGGCCGAAATCGATGCGCTGGGGTCTGGAAAGCGCGAGCAGCGAAAGCCTGCGCTGGGTGCGTCCGCTTTCGGGGATCGTCGCAATCTTCGGCGAGGAGCTGGTGCCCTGCGAAATCGGCGGTATCGCCTCGGGCTTTGCAACGCGCGGTCACCGCTTCCATTGCCCTGGCGAGATCACCATCGGTTCGGCCGCCGACTATGCCGAGAAGCTGCGCGCCTGCCACGTGATCGTCGATCATGAGGAACGCGCCGCGATCATCCGCGACGGCGCCGCCAAGGCTGCAGCCGATGCCGGCCTTGCCCTTGTCGAGGATGAGGGGCTGGTGATCGAGAACGCAGGTCTCACCGAGTGGCCGGTGCCGCTTCTCGGCCGCTTCGACGAGGCCTTTCTGGAAGTGCCGCCCGAGGTCATCCAGCTCACCGCGCGCGTGAACCAGAAATATTTCGTGGTGAACGGACCGGACGGCAAGCTGGCCAATGGCTTTATCTGCACTGCGAATATCGATGCGAGCGACGGCGGCGCCGAGATCGTTGCGGGCAACCGCAAGGTGCTTGCCGCGCGTTTGTCGGACGCGCGCTTCTTCTGGGAACAGGATCGCAAGACCAGCCTCGCGGATCACGCGAAGAAGCTCGATCGCATCACCTTCCACGAAAAGCTGGGCACGGTGGCCGACAAGGTCGAGCGCGTCGCGAAGCTCGCCGAATGGCTGGCCAGCGAAGGCATCGTCCCGAACGGCGACCCCGCGTTGGCGCGGCAGGCGGCGAAGTTAGCCAAGGCCGACCTCGTTACCGAGATGGTCGGCGAGTTTCCCGAACTGCAAGGGCTGATGGGCGGCTATTACGCCCGCTCCGAGGGTCTGCCCGACGCCGTCGCGGACGCGATCCGCGACCATTACAAGCCGGTCGGGCAGGGCGATGACGTGCCCACCGCGCCGGTGACGGTGGCCGTGGCGCTGGCGGATAAGCTGGATACCCTATTTGCGTTCTATCTCCACGAAATGACCCCAACCGGATCGAAAGATCCGTTCGCTCTACGTCGCGCCGAGCTTTCGATCATTGCGCTGATTCTCACTAATCGCATCCGCGTGAGTTTGGCCTACTTGCTCTATCTCGCGTCGAAGGTTTGGTATGGCGGCTGCTATTTGGATTTTGGCGGCGTGGAAGCAATGAAATCCGAAATAGAAGAATCGTTCGTGCAGCATCTCCGCAGCCGAGCTGGTGTCCAATCATTTCGGACCAGTTCTAATGACACTCGCGTTACAGATGCAGCGATGGCTATTTGGTCTTTGACTGAGTCTTTCCCTCAACGCCTCAAAGTCCAACAACGCGAGGCTGGTGTCCGCCACGATCTGATCGACGCGGTGTTTGCGCTCGGCGGCGAGGATGATCTCGTTCGCTTGCTCGCGCGCGTGAAGGCACTTCAAGCCTTCATGGCGACCGAGGACGGCACCAACCTGCTCGCGGGTTACAAGCGCGCGGCGAATATCCTGAAGCAGGCGGGCAAAGATACAGTCATCCCAGCGCAAGCTGGGATCGCTGTCGACGGTGAACCGATGAATGCGGCCCCAGCTTTCGGTGGGGCGACGGAGATGGATCGAGCCCTTCTCGCCGCCCTCGACGCCGCCGAACCCGCCGCCGCCGCTGCGGTCGCCGATGAATGCTTCACCGATGCGATGGCCGCGCTCGCGTCGCTTCGCGCGCCGATCGACGCCTTCTTCGACGGCGTGATGGTCAACGACCCCGACGAAGCGGTCCGCGCCTATCGCCTCGGCCTGCTGTCGCGCTTCACCGGGGCGGTGCATGGCGTTGCCGATTTCTCGAAGATCGAAGGGTAGGCGCGGCGGCGCGCGGGAAGGGATGCCATGAACGAAGCGCATCTCGTCTGGATCTTTGCGGTCGGCTTTCCGCTGTTCTTTGCCGCGATGTGGCTGATAGTCACGCGCATCCTGTCGCTGTTGGGCTGGTCGAAATATCTGCCGGCCTTTGCGTGGGATCGCTCGATCCCGGCCGATGCGCGGCGCTTTTCGTGGGCGACGATGGTCATCGGCCGCTTTCCCGGCGGGGTCAGCTACAAGAATGTGATGAACGTCTGGCTCGACCAGCACGGCATCTATCTGCGTCCGCCCGTCCTTTTTCGACTGTTCCATCCGCCGCTCCATATCGGCTGGGAGCAGATCGGATCCATCGAGCCGCGCAAGACTTTGTGGATCAAGGCCTGGTCGCTCGCGCTTCGCCGCGACGTGCCGATCCTGACCTTTGGCGGCGGCGCGGGGCAGGCGATTTACGATCACTGGCAGGTCCGTCACGGAGGCAGGCCCGCCTGACACCGCTAAAGCAAAACTGAGTCGACCCGGTAGCGGATCGACCCTATTTCCCCGCAATCTCCTCCCCGGGGCAACAGGAGCATATGATGACGAAGATGGTGCATTTGTTCGGCGGCGCGGCCACCACGGCCGAGCGTTCGAAGGAGCTGCTGGGCGGCAAGGGGGCGAACCTCGCCGAAATGGCCTCGATTGGCCTGCCGGTGCCCCCGGGCTTTACGATCACCACCGAGGTTTGCACCGCCTATTATGCGAACGGCGAGCAATTTCCCGCAGATCTCGCCGCGGACGTCGAAAACGGCATCGCGCATATCGAGGGGATCACCGGCAAGCGCTTCGGCGATCCCGCCAATCCGCTGCTCGTCTCGGTCCGCTCGGGCGCGCGCGTCTCGATGCCGGGTATGATGGATACCGTCCTCAACCTCGGGCTCAACGACAAGACAGTCGTTGGTCTCGTCGAGGCCTCGGGCGACCCGCGCTTTGCCTGGGACAGCTATCGCCGCTTCATCCAGATGTATGCCGACGTGGTCATGGGTCTTGACCATGCAGCCTTCGAGGAAGCGCTGGAAATCGCCAAAGAGGACAAAGGTTTCTATCTCGATACCGAAATGACCGCCGAGGATTGGCAGGCGCTGGTTCTCGAATATCTCGCGATCGTCGAGCGCGAGACGGGCGCGCCTTTCCCGCAGGAGCCCAAGGACCAGCTTTGGGGGGCGATCGGCGCCGTCTTCGCAAGCTGGGAAAGCGACCGCGCGAAAGTCTATCGCCGCCTCAATTCGATTCCCGGCGAGTGGGGCACCGCCGTCAATGTCCAGGCGATGGTGTTCGGCAATATGGGCGATACCTCGGCCACGGGCGTTGCCTTCACGCGCGATCCTGCAACGGGCGAGCGCGCCTGGTACGGCGAGTGGCTGATCAATGCGCAAGGCGAGGACGTCGTCGCCGGCATCCGAACGCCGCAGTATCTGACCAGACAAGCGCGTGAAAAAGCGGGGGCCAAGCCGCTGTCGATGGAAGAGGCGATGCCCGAGACCTTCGCGGAACTCGGCCGGGTCTTTGACACGCTCGAGACGCACTACCGCGACATGCAGGACATCGAGTTCACCGTCGAGCGCGGAAAACTCTGGATGCTCCAGACGCGCTCGGGCAAGCGCACCGCCAAGGCAGCGCTAAAGATCGCGGTCGACATGGCGGCTGAGGGCCTGATTTCCGAAGAGGAAGCCGTGCAGCGCGTCGACCCCGGCGCGCTCGATCAGCTGCTCCACCCGACCCTCGATCCCAAGGCACCGCGCGATGTGCTGACCAAGGGACTTCCCGCAAGTCCTGGCGCTGCATCGGGCAAGATCATGTTCGACGCCGACAGCGCCGAGAAAGCCGCTGGCATGGGCGAGGCGGTGATTCTTGTGCGCGTCGAGACCAGCCCTGAGGATATCCACGGCATGCACGCCGCCAAGGGCATTCTGACCGCGCGCGGCGGGATGACCAGCCACGCGGCGGTCGTGGCGCGCGGCATGGGCCGTCCGTGCGTCTCGGGCGCCGGCGGCCTCGCGATCGACGGCGCGGCCCGCGTGCTGCGCGTCGCGGGGCGTGAGCTGCGCGAAGGCGAGGTCATCACGCTCGACGGGTCGACCGGCGAGGTGATGGCGGGCGAGGTGCCGACGCTGCTTCCCGAACTGGTCGGTGATTTCGCGACGCTGATGGCGTGGGCCGACAGGGTACGGCGCATGAAGGTGCGCACCAACGCTGAAACGCCGCAGGATGCGCAAGTCGCGCGCGATTTCGGCGCCGAGGGCATCGGGCTCTGCCGCACCGAGCATATGTTCTTCGACGCCGCGCGGATCACCGCGGTGCGCGAAATGATTCTCGCCGACAGCGAGGAGGGCCGCCGCGCAGCACTCGCCAAACTGCTTTCTGAACAGCGCGGCGATTTTGCGGCGATCTTCGGCGTGATGGCAGGCCTTCCCGTCACCATCCGCCTGCTCGACCCGCCGCTTCACGAGTTCCTGCCGACGCGCGAGGAGGATTTCGCCGAGGTTGCGGCCGCCGCGGGCGTCGGAATCGAAGCGCTCAAGGCGCGCGCCAACGAACTCCACGAGTTTAATCCGATGCTCGGCCATCGCGGCTGCCGCCTCGGCGTGACCTATCCTGAAATCTACGAGATGCAGGCGCGCGCGATTTTTGAGGCGGCGTGCGACGTTGCCGCCGAATCCGGTGCCTCGCCCGTTCCTGAAGTGATGATTCCGCTCGTCGCCACCCGGCGGGAGTTCGATCTGATGAAGGGGGTCGTCGATACAGCGGCCAAAGCCGTATTTGCTGAAAAAGGGCGTGAGATCGACTATCTCGTCGGCACGATGATCGAACTGCCGCGCGCTGCACTGATGGCGGGCGAGATCGCGCAGTCGGCTGAGTTCTTCAGTTTCGGCACCAACGACCTCACCCAGACGACAATCGGCATCAGCCGCGACGATGCGGGGCGTTTCCTCACGCAATATGTCGACAAGGGCATTTTCGTGACCGATCCCTTTGTCAGCCTCGATGTCGAAGGTGTTGGGCAGCTGATCGAACTCGCCGCGGAGCGCGGCCGCGCGGCGCGTGTGGGCATCAAGCTCGGCATTTGCGGCGAGCATGGCGGCGATGCGCCAAGCATCCATTTCTGCGAGAAAACGGGGCTCGATTACGTCAGCGCCTCGCCCTATCGCGTGCCGATTGCGCGGCTCGCGGCAGCGCAGGCGGCGCTCAAAGCAAAATAGGGAAAAAGGGGGTTGCGCACCTGCGCAGCGCGCCCTAAAGGCGCCTCTCCACGCACCCGTAGCTCAGCTGGATAGAGCACCAGACTACGAATCTGGGGGTCGGACGTTCGAATCGTTCCGGGTGCGCCATTTCAGTACAGAACCGCGAACGCCGTTCGCCGCCGATGGCCCGCCTTGGGCGGCGACGAGCGTGCGGAGCAGTTCCGACTTCGATCCCATGATCCGCACCTCCTTGTCGGCCTCCTCGACGCGCCGCGCGAGCGCGCACAGGTGGTCGCGGCGGTGGCCGCCGCCTTCCTGGCGGATGCGCGCGCGCGCGGTGCGGGCGAACCTCCTGATCATATCGGGGGTGACGGCGCGGCTGCCGCTGCTGTCGAGAGCGCTCTGTGCCCGCTCGGCGTCGGCCTTCGCCTGCTCTCGGATCGCCTTGAGCCCGGCAATGCGCTCCTTCAGCGAATCGTCCAGTTCGGTAACGCCGGTCTCGATGGCGTCGTAGAGCCGTTTCAGACGCTGCTCGGTCTCGCTGATGCGCTTGTGAAGCTCGGCCAGATGCTCACGGCGGCGCTCGGTGCGTTCCTGGCGGCGGTCGAGGACGCTGGCAAGGATGGTTTCCAGCCGCTGGGGCTGAAGCCAAGCGTTCCTCCAGATGGCTCGCGACCAGTTGATCGAGCCGGTCCATCGGGATTGAGCGGCCTTCGCACCCCGTCTTGCCCTGCCGGGCCTTGGTCGAGCGGGTGTAGTAGCGATAGAGGCCGCCCGCGCTGCCCTTGCCGGTGCGCATGGTCAGCGCGCCTCCACATTTGGCGCAAAAGCAGATGCCGGTAAGGAGGGCGGGGCCGCTGGTGACGCGCGCGGGCGTCATTCGGGGATCGCGGGCTTTGAGGCGAGCCTGCACCGCATCGAAGGTCTCGCGGTCGATGAGGGGAGGGCAGGCCATGATCGCGACCTCGCGCTCGGGCTTCTTCTCCCGATCCTTGTGCGAGCGGGTGTTGAACCTGTGCTCGCCGATATAGGTGGTTCGGATGAGTATCTGATGGATCGAAGCCAGCCCCCAGCGCCCGCCGTCACGGGTGAAGATGCGCCGCTCGTTGGGGTGGCAAGTGATGGCCTTGACGCCCATCGGGCCGGATGTGCCGTCTCCTTCAAGGAACAGGCGGTAGATCAGCCGCACGGTGTCGGCGCGCAGCGGATCGATCTCCAGCTTCTTCTTGATCTTGGCGCCGCGCTGCTCAGCCGCAACGATCCGGTATCCGATGGGTGGTCGCGCGCCGTTCCAAAAGCCCTGCCGGGCGTTTTCGTTCATCGCCCGCAGGACGTGCTTGGCGTTCTCCTTGGTCTGATGCTCATCGAACAGCGCCATGATTTGCCGCATCATGACATGCATGGGGTCGTCCCCCAGGTCCTGCGTCACGGAAACGAGCTTGACGCCGTTCTTCGCCAGTTTCCTGACGTAGAACTCGATATCGAAGGCGTCGCGGAAGAAGCGGCTGAACGAACGGACGATCACCACGTCGAAGGGTGCGGGCTTCGACGTGCGCGCCTCGATCTTTCACTGGAACTCGGGGCGGCGGTCGTTGGTGGCGGTTGCGCCGGGTTCGATGAAGGTCTCGACCAACTTGTAACCGCTTGAGGCGCAATAGGCCTCGCCCTGGCGCTTCTGGTCGGGAATGGGAACATCATGCTCGGCCTGCCGCGCCGTCGAGACGCGCAAGCAAAGGCGGCGCGCAGCGGCACGGTCGTGGCAGGTTTCTCCTCAAATCATGGGCAAGGCTCGAGCAGTTCGTCGAACAAGTCGCCGAACCACGCCTCGAATACATCGATTTCGGCCTCGGTGATGGGAACCACCTCGGGCCAGTCATCAGTGACGGTCCAGTCGGCAAGATCGTTCTTGACCGGGCGCCCGGTACGGGGCGTCGGGCTGATGTAGCCGTAAAGGTCGCCCGGCAGCACGCCGCACGCGATTGCGCGACGATTGGTGCGGCGACGGGCGCGTAGATGGGACATGGCCCGATTGTCGCAAGATACCGCCCGGCGACACATGACGTTCGCCGCCGATAGCAGCCTATTTGTACTCGGCCCGCACCGACCAGGGGCGATAGCGGTGTTAAAGCTCGGTCGGCGCCAGAGGCGAGTCGGGCCGGTCATGGCGTCCTGGGCCGCCCGGTCGGCCGCGATGCCGCCATGCCAAGAAACACCGCCATGGCCTGATTGAGTCGCAGCATGTCCTCGTCATCGAGGCGGCCCATTTGCGCGCCCAGCTTGGCCTTGGGAACGGTGGTGATCTTGTCCACCATCAGGCGGCAGGGCGAACGCAGGCCGTTACGCTCGTTGGGCTCCACCACGAGGCGAAACAATGGGGCCTCGGTCGGGTCCGTGGTGAAGGCGCAGACGGTGATGGAATCCGTCGCGTCGAAGCTGTTATCCTGCATGATCACGGCAGGGCGGGGTTTGCCCGCATAGTCCTTGCCGCCGGAGACGGTCCACACCTCTCCGCGCTTCATTCATCGTCCCAGTCGGACACGGCGTCGATGAAGGCTTGATCCTCACGGGCGTGGGCGCTGGCGGCCACCGCCTGCGATTGGCTGTGGGCCTGCGCCTTGAAGCTGGGCGCGCGCACGTCCGGCACCCAAATCTGGATCGGCCGCAGCCCCTGGGCGCGCAAACGCTCGCGATGCGCGCGCACCCCCTCACGGTTCTGCTCTACCTTTGAAACTGCCGTCATGCCGGACCTCCATTTCATTTACATGTAATATAGCATGGAGGTCGGAAAATGCCAGCCCCTTGCCCGTGGTACGATTTCGGGCTGTAGCGTGGAATGGCGTGCAAGCAGGCGAGTCGCACGGTGCATTAAGTGTTTGATATTAGCGACCGAGTGATTGCACGCGACCTGACGCCGACGGACAAGGACAATGCAGCAAAAAATTGCCTCGGCGCATCTTCGCCAGTTCATCGGACACCAAGGTCATCGGCAAGTCGAAGAAATCGAATAGGCCGTAGAGTGGCGCCAGCAGTGGATGGACAATCTCAGGAAGGTTTGGGGCCATCGAAGCGGTTTCGACCGTCGTCCGGAGTGCGATGTCATTCTGCCGCGCGATACTTCCGTCGGACAGAAATCGAGTGCCGTCATGGTCAAGGGCAAGCCCAAGTCCAAGCTGGATGACAAGGGTAATCCGGTGAGGACGCCTCGCTATGGCATCCGCGCCTTGCGTCACGTCTGTGCGAGCGCGTGGATCAAGCAGGGGGTGGACCCCAAGCGCCTCACGACTTGGCTCGGGCATAGCCGCGTCCAGATGTCGATCGACGTCTACGGTCACCCCCTTGCCGATCCTGAGGGCGATGCCGCGCTGGTGAATGCCACCCACGCCGATCTGTCGGCTAGTCGTAGTGGAAGCGGCTTTGGGCGATTTCCAGACGCTGCTCCTTGCCCGCACCTTCGACGCGATAGACCAGTCTGTCGGCCTGATTGATCCGGCGCGACCACCAGCCTTGCAAGCTGCCCTTCAACGGTTCGGGCTTGCCGGTTCCCTTGAAGGGCGTCCGCCTGCATTGCTCGATCAGGCTGTTGACCCGCTCCAGCGTGGTACGGTCATTGTTGATCCAGTGCTGATAGTCTTCCCAAGCCTGATCCGAGAAGATGATCTTCATGCCGGATGCAGCTCGCGCTCCGTGCCGTTCCCCGCTTCAAGCTGCCCAATAGACGCGCGCAGACGGGCAGCGTTCGCCGGCGTGGACAGCAGGTGCATCGTCTCTTCCATAGCGTTCCAGTCGGACAGGGACACCATAACGACGGCCTCGCCCTTCTGACGAGTGACAACCACCTGCATGCGGTTTTCGGTGACGCGATCCATCACGCGCTTGAGGTTGGCGCGAGCGTCTGTGTAGGTGGTCACGTCCATGGCGATTTCCTTCGTTTATGCACGGGTGCATATGTGCAGAAATTTGTACAATTGCAAGGGTGAAGGATTCTTGAGCCGGCGGACAAGCTATTTTTGGCCTAACACGGATGAACATGGAGCGCTGTAAGCGTTGGAAATCCGTGAATCTGAAAAGCCTACGAATCTGGGAGTCGGACGTTCGATTCGTTCCGGGGGCGCCAAATACCGCCGTTTGCCGCCGTATCCTACCTAGGAGCCGCCGTGACTACGCCAGCGTAGCAGGCGTGGCGGCCCCTGCGTCGCGGACGTCGAAACGTCTGCAAAAGCCCAACGCGTGGGTTAACGCGCAAGGCGGGCGGCGGACTGGTTGAGTTCCCCGACATTGATGCGCTTACGCCAGGCCAAATTCAGCCCGTCTTCGAACTGTAGGCGAGGCGCGGGATCGAGGCGCGCGGGCGCTATGCCACTTTCGCCGGGTCAACGCCGCCTACGTCCGATACAGTGTGGACGATCGAGACGGTCGTGCCGGGATGGGCGCCCGCAGTGTCGACGGTGGCTTTAAGCTGATTGGCCAGCGCCTCGACAATGCTTGTGCCAAGCCCCGGCTTGGCGTCGGCCAGGGATTGGGGAGTGCCGACACCGTCGTCGCTGACCGATAGCGTCCAGTCCTGCCCCCGCGATAGATAATCGACGAGGATCTTGCCGCTGCGCTCGCCGGGGAAAGCATGCTTGAGCGCGTTGATCACCAGCTCGGTGACGATCAGTCCCAGACTCACGGAGATGTCGGCGTTCACGCTGCTGTCGTCCGCGGTGACGGCCAGCGACACCTGGTCATGATCGTGGATCATCGATGCGCCGAGGCTCTGACAGAGCTGGGTGAGGTAGCCGCGCAGCTCGACATCGCCCAGCCTAGACGCGGCGAGCTGCTGCTGGACGGTGGCGATCGACATGACCCGATTGTGCGCATCGTGGAGATGGCCTCGGGTCTCCTCGGACTGCACCCGCCGCGCGCTCTGCATGAGCACGCTGGCGATGATCTGCAGGCTGTTGGCGACGCGGTGCTGAAGCTCCTGGAGCAGGATCGCCTTCTCGCGCAGCAGATCGTCCTTCAGCTTCTCGCTGATCCGCGCCTCGGTGACATCGGAAATCGTCAGGAGCAGGCGGACTTGTTCGGCATCGCCGTAGTCGAGCTTCTGGGCGTTGAGCACGAGGCGGCGCGGCATCGCCTCTGAGGTCCATCTCATAGGCTTCGATCGTCGCATGGCCGGAGAGGGTCGCTCCAAGCAGCGATCGAAGCTGCGGCACGTGCCACTCGCCCGCGCCGAGCTCGAACAGCGGCTTCCCGGCTACCTTCTGCGGATCAAGCGCGAAGGTGCGGTAAAAGGATGCGCTGGCGGCGATCACGCTCAAATCCTCGTCGAGCAGGAGCGCTGGCGCGGAAGTCGAGGCTAGAATAGCCAGCGCCAGATTGTGCGCGACGTCTGGATGGGTGGTTCGGCTCACGATCACGACCCCCTTCCGGGGAAGCCGGAGAGCTTGCGGGGATGAAAGCCGGGTCCGGTAACGACGACTGGGCTACCCCTCGGACCGGGAGCATGAGGTCGTAGCGGCACCATAGCATGGTTCGTATGGAAACCGGCGTCTATTCGGCAGCGGGCGAGTATTCGGAGTTAACCACCTGGCGGCGGGCGCAAGCAGAGATGCGATCCGTGAGCAGTTGCACGCGATACTAAGCGCGCTGACGATAGATCACCTTACCCATTTCGGTTCGCTGGGCGCCGGGTGTGGGCTTGGCCTGATCCGTCCGGCCGGGCCCCATGAGATGATCGACAGCGTGACCGCTTAGGAGCAGATAGTCGGTGATGATGCGCCGGTGGCATCGCCACCAGACCGCTTCCGAACACATCAAGGCCAGCCGCCGCTTGCTGCCCAGTCGGGTAATCGTGTCGAGGGCCGCGCCGAACGCATCCCCCAAGGCATAATCGGCATAATTGTGGAAGCTCTGCACCCGCCACAGGGCGTTGAGTCCTTCGTCCACCCCAGACTGTTTCGGACGGCGTCCGCCCAATGCCGGGCAGTGCAGATAACCGATCTGGACCTTCTCCAGGTCTGCCGGCAGACGGTCGGTATTGAACACGGGATTGGTGCGCGACTTCGGAAAGGATCGCACGTCCACCAGCAGGCCGACCTGCGCTCCGCGCAGCATATCAAGGAACTCTTCGAGACTCCGGGTCGAATGGCCGATGGTCGTGAAGGACGCCGCCATCAGCCGATCTTCGTCAGCGCGTCTTCCTTGTGCGCCGCGATGTGGTCGGTCTTGTCGCTGGCGATCTCGTACTGCGGCGCTTCCTTCGAGGCGCGATGCCGGTGGCCTTTGTAATCGAAATCCCGCTCATGCTGCTTGATGATCCTGCCGCTCACCCGCCCGGCTTCGGAATTCCAGCTTACATGGTCGCCCTTGGAATATTTCGCCATAGTCTCCTCGTTCTTCAGAGTAACGAGTGTTTCCGGGCATCCGTTCCAAGGGTTGACCTGCTAGCAGCGCGGGCTGACGCCTTCAGTATTCAGTGGCGCTCGTGACTTCCGCACCGTTCGCGCGTTGTCGGATATGATTGTATAAGACTGTCTCGAAGGGGATCTGAGAATGGCGCTCCAACATGCAAAGCCCGGCGAAGTGGTTCATCTTCCATCGCTGGCGCCAGAACGAGGCGCCACCGGGACGGCCGCGCTGGTCAAATCGGACCGGTTTGAGGCCATTCACCTCGTCGTTCCCGCCGGATCGACCATACCGCCACACCATGTTGCCGGTTATCTGACGCTGCACTGCCTGGAAGGCCGCGTCACGCTGGGTCCATCGGACATCGAACTCGGCGCGGGAGACTGGGTCTATCTGGAGCGCGGCGATCCGCATTCCGTTCAGGGTGTCGAAGACGCGCGGCTGCTGCTCACGATCCTGTTCGACACGCCGGCGGCGCAATGATCAGGCTTGGCCCTTCGCAGAGCGTTGCAACGCCATACGGCCGTAGCGGTCAGGGCGCCGCTTGCCGCCTGCCGGCGCCAGCCAAACAGCTGGTTCGGCGCCACCCCGTGCATGCGCGCCACACGCGACACGCTGTTGCCGGGCAGGAAGGTCTCTTCGACCATGCGGAGCTTCTCTTCCGGGGTCCACCGCCTACGGCGCTGAACCCCTCCGAGAACCTCCGCATGCACATAGCTCCTGGGATTACTGTCGGTCATATGCCTCACTCTTACATAAGTGTGAGGAACTGTCCGGTCATTTTGGGGGCCGCTTCATCGACCGAGGCTTTTCTCGGCCTTTTAAAAATATGCCCTGACGGCTTTCGAGATCACCTTCCAAGCTATTGAAAATGAGTTACTTATGAGCAGAACGGGGTGCATGGACGCATTTTATGGTGTGCGTTTGATCGGCCATGCACTCACCTAACGATAAGGAAACCGGCCCCTCGACCGAGAGGCAGGATTCTGCACCAATGGCGGTCGATCACTTCAAAGCGGCGCCACCCTCGTCGTGCATTCGCTGATACTCATCCCCACACCAGAATATCCGCGATCGTCTTCGGCCGCTCGACGGGATTGAAATTCCGGTCGAGGCTCATGTTGAACTTGGGGATGCCGCCCGGGAACATGCGGTTCCTATGCTCGGCGAGCACCGTGCGGACCCGTCCGACTTCGCCTAGCGCATCCGCGAGCCATTGCATCGCCTCGCGCTGTTCCGATGAGACCTCGATTTTCGCAATGTCCTTGCGGTCATTTCCCGTGCAGGCCGATGCTCGATCGTGACGTCGAGCACGGCGCGGTAGATGAAGCGCCCGGTCGTATCGCCCGCCGAGATCGCCGGGGCCTTCCGCTTTGCCTCGGCCGGAAAGCACACGCGCATTTTCGGCTGGTCCGGCAAGCGCGACGGCGCATGCTTGGGCAAACTCACGTGACGCTCCATGGCTGCGGGCGACGCAACTCTAAATACGTCGGTCGAACTCAAAACCTATGTCGTTGCCGAACGCCTCGGCGGCGAGCCCGAAATATTTCACTATCTCGATGCAGCCTTCGAAGACCTCGACCCCGCCATCATTAGCAGCGCGCTCGCCGATGTCGCCCGCGCGCGCGGCATGACAAGCGATCGCCAAAGAGGCAGGAATCACCCCTGCGGGCCTCTGCCGTGCGCTTCGCGATGAAGGAAATCCGACGCTCGATACCCTGCTGAGGCTGACCAAGGCGCTTGGTCGGCGCCTGGCGATAGCGGCATGATGGGCAATCGTGGCAGCGGACGCGACAGCGACGGGAGCGACGATGTTGGTGACCTGATCCAGCGCTTATCCGTCTTGAAGCACCGCTGACTGCCTTTCATCGGCTTCGTCAATCGCGACCAACGAGGCACCGCGCGTCTCGCGCATCATGAACGCAGCGATCAGACTGACCGCTCCTGCGAACAGGATATAAAGCGCGATCGGCGCCCAGCTGTCATACTCGCGCAGCAAGGCTGTGCCGATCAGCGGCGCCCACGACCCGGCGACGATGGCGGTCACCTGATAGCCCAGCGAAACGCCTGAATATCGCATCCGCGTCGGAAACATCTCCGCCATGATCGCGGGCTGCGGCGCGTACATGAAGGCATGAACTGCAAGACCGAGCATGATCGCGCCGAGGATCATCGCGGTGCCGCCAGTGTCGAACATCGGAAAGGCGGCAAAGGGCCACGCCATGGTGAGCGCCGCGCCCGCAATATAGACGGGGCGCCTCCCGATCCGGTCGGCGAGCGCGCCGACGAGCGGAATCACGATGACGTGGAGGATATGCGCCGCGAACAGCAGGGCGAGGATGCGTGTCGTATCGATCTCGCGGTGATGGAGATAGGTGATCGAGAAAGTGACGATCATATAATAGACAATGTTCTCGCCGAAGCGCAGCGCCATCGCCGTGAAAACGCCGCGCGGATAGCGCTTGAACACTTCAACGAGGCCGTAGCCGGCTTCGGCTGCGCGCTCGGCCTTTGCCTTCGCCGCCTCGAAGATTGGCGAATCGCCGACCTGCGTGCGGATGTAATAGCCGATTCCCACGATGACGACCGAAAGCCAGAAGCCCACGCGCCAGCCCCAGGAGAGGAAGGCGTCTTCGGAGAGCGTTGCCGAAAGAATGAGGAGGACAACGGTCGCGAGGAGATTGCCAAGCGGCACGCCTGCCTGAGGAAAGCTGCCCCAAAAGGCGCGGCTCCGGTTGGGACTATGCTCGGTCACGAGCAGCACCGCGCCGCCCCATTCGCCGCCGAGCGCGAAGCCCTGGATGAACCGCAGGAGTACGAGGAGCCCCGGGGCCCAATAGCCGATGCTCTCAAAACTCGGCAGGCAGCCCATAAGGAAGGTCGAGGCGCCGATCAGGATCAGGCTGAACTGAAGAAGGGATTTACGCCCGATCCGATCGCCGACATGGCCGAACACCACGCCGCCGAGCGGCCGCGCGATGAACCCGACCGCATAGGTGGCAAAGGCGGCGATGATCCCGTCGAGCTCGTTCCCCGTTTCGGGGAAGAATAGTTGGCCAAACACCAGCGTTGCCGCTGTGCCATAGAGAAAGAATTCGTACCATTCGACGACCGTGCCCGCCATCGAGGCGCCGACGACCTTCTTCAGATAGGGAAGGTCCGCCTCTTGTTCATGGTTCATCACCCGCTCCCGCAACGATCTTCGTCCCTTCTATGGAACGCGCGCGCGGCAATTTGAAGGGCGGGCCTTGCCCCGGGTCGGTGCGCGCGCATAGCTATGCCCTGTTGCGTCGCCGAAACGACGGCGTCAATCTGAGACCCAAGCGGCACGAGGCCGCACGAGGGAGAGAGATGAGCCAGTCCATCGTTACGGTCGACATCGGCGGCACCCACGCGCGCTTTGCGATTGCCACGGTCGAGGGCGGACGCTGCATCGCACTCGGCGAGGCGACGACTCTCCATACCGAGGATCACGCAAGCTTCCAGACGGCATGGCAGGAATTCGAGCGCCGCCAGAGCGGCAGCCTGCCGCGCGCGGTCGCGATTGCCATCGCGGGGCCGACGCGCGGCGAGATCATCCGCTTTACCAACAACCCGTGGATCATCCGTCCGGCGCTGATCCGCGAGAAGCTGAACGTCGATTCTTTTGTGCTCGTCAATGACTTTGAAGCCGTGGGCCACGCCGTTGCGCAGGCCGATGCGCGCTATTTCGAGCGGCTTTGCGGCCCCGATGAGCCCTTGCCGGCGAAAGGGACGATCAGCGTCATCGGCCCCGGAACCGGTCTCGGCGTCGCGCACGTCTGGCGCGATGGCGACGCCTATCGCGTCCAGGCGACGGAGGGGGGGCATATCGATTTTGCGCCTCTCGACAGCATCGAGGACGCGATTCTTGCGCGGCTGAGAAAGCGCCATCGCCGCGTGTCGGTCGAGCGTATCGTGTCGGGGCCGGGCATCGTTGATATTTACGAAACGCTCGCCGCGATGGAAGGACGGCCGGTAACCCAGGAGGAGGATGTCGCCATCTGGACCCGCGGCATGGGGCAGGAAGATAGCCTCGCCGCCGCGGCGGTCGATCGCTTCTGCCTGTCGCTCGGCAGCGTCGCGGGCGACCTTGCGCTCGCGCAAGGAGCGCGCGGGGTGGTGATCGCGGGCGGGCTTGGCCTGCGGATTCGCGACCATCTCGTTCGCTCGGGCTTTCCCGAACGCTTTGTCTCCAAGGGGCGGTTCGAAAATTTCATGGCGGCGATCCCGGTCAAGCTGATCACTCATCCGCAGCCTGGCCTGTTCGGTGCCGCTGCAGCCTTCGCGCGCGAGCACTGCTAGCGCCCCCAAATTTCCGGCTTTCGCCTGATGGGCGATGTAGGCAAGGTTGAACCCGCGCCCGCGGCGATTCTCTCTGACCGAACGAAAGCTCCACCCTCTATGCCATCAGGCCTTTTTGCCCTGCTCGACGACGTTGCGACCATCGCGAAGGTCGCTGCCGCGAGCATCGACGATATCGGCGCTGCGGCCTCGAAGGCGGGAGTGAAGGCGGCGGGCGTGGTTGTCGATGATACCGCGGTCACGCCGCGTTACGTCACCGGCTTCACGCCCGATCGCGAATTGCCGATCATCTGGCGCATCACAAAGGGGTCGCTGTTCAACAAGCTGGTTCTTATCCTGCCCGCGCTGCTGCTTCTCTCATCGCTGGCCGAGTGGGCGATCACGCCGCTGCTGATGCTCGGCGGCACCTATCTTTGCTTCGAAGGCGCCGAAAAGGTGCTGCATTCGCTAAAGGGGCACAGGACGAGCCTTGCCGAGGAGGCCGCGATCGTCGCCGACAAGTCGCACGAGGAGGCGATGGTTAAAGGAGCGGTGCGAACCGATTTCATCCTCTCGGGCGAAATCATGGTGATCGCGCTCAACGAAGTGCTCGGCGAACCCTTGCTGATGCGCGGCGCAACGCTCGCACTCGTGGCGGTCGCGATCACGATTGCGGTCTATGGCGTCGTCGGGCTCATTGTGAAGATGGACGATATCGGACTGCGCATGGCCGAGCGTGGCACCCGCGCACAGCGCAGCATCGGGCGCGGGCTGGTGCACCTGATGCCGAAGCTTCTCGCGGCGCTCGCGACGATTGGCACCGCAGCGATGCTGTGGGTCGGTGGCCAGATTGTGCTTCACGGGCTCGACGAATATCATATCGGCGACCTTGGCCATGCCCTCCACGACTTCGCGCATCGGATCGCCGGCGACCTGCCGCTGGGCGGCGTCTGGGAGTGGCTGATCGGTGCAGCGGGAGCGGGCGTCTTCGGCCTTCTGCTCGGCGCGTTGATTGCGGGGCTACTCCATCTGATGCCAGGCAAGAAGGCGCATTGATCGAGGCGAAGGAGTCGCGGCGAATGAAGGGTGAAAATGATCCGCTGGCGGCATTCTGGATGCCCTTTACCGCCAATCGCGCCTTCAAGGCGCACCCGCGCCAGCTCGTCTCGGCGAGCGGCATCTACTATCAAAGCGCCGACGGGCGTCCGATCCTCGACGGCACTTCTGGGCTCTGGTGCAGCAATGCTGGCCATTGCCGGCGAGAGATTGTCGAGGCAATCGCCAGGGCCGCCGCCGCTCTTGATTTCGCGCCGACCTTTCAGCTTGGCCACCCCCAGGCGTTCGAGCTTGCGCATCGGCTCGCCGCACTGATGCCCGAAGGGCTGGACCGCATCTTCTTCACCAATAGCGGATCGGAATCGGTCGACACGGCGCTCAAGATTGCACTCGCGATCCAGCGCGCGCGGGGGCAGGGGACGCGCACGCGGCTGATCGGACGCGAGCGCGGTTATCATGGTGTCGGCTTCGGAGGGATCAGCGTCGGCGGCATTGTGAGCAATCGCCGAACCTTCGGGGGCGGCCTTCCGGGTACCGATCATCTGCGCCACACGCATGACCTTGCGCGTAACGCCTTTTCGCGGGGATTTCCGCAGCATGGCGCCGAGCTTGCTGATGATCTGGAGCGGCTTGTCGGCCTTCACGGCGCAGAAACGATCGCGGCGGTGATCGTCGAGCCGATGGCGGGATCAACCGGCGTCTTGCTGCCGCCGGCCGGATATCTTGAGCGGCTGCGCAAGATCTGCGACCGGCACGGCATCCTCCTCATTTTCGACGAAGTGATTACCGCCTTCGGGCGCGTTGGCGGCGCGACCGCAGCGGACCGCTGGGGCGTAACGCCCGATGTCATCACCATGGCCAAGGGCCTCACCAATGCGGCGGTGCCGATGGGCGCGGTGGCGGTGAAGCGAGAATGGCACGATGCGGTGATCGAGGGTGCCCCCGGCGGCATCGAGCTGTTCCACGGCTATACCTATTCGGGGCATCCGCTCGCCTGCGCTGCCGCCCTTGCTGCGCTTGACCTTTACGCCCGCGAGGGGCTCTTTGAGCGCGCGGACGCGCTCGCGCGCTATTGGGAGGATGCAGCGCACGGCCTGAAGGGCCGCCGCCACGTCATCGACATTCGCGCGATCGGGCTCGTCGCCGGCATCGAACTTGAGCCGAGGCCCGGCGCGCCGACGGCGCGCGCGATGGAACTCTTCCACGCCTGTTTCGACAAGGGCCTCCTCGTTCGCGCGACCGGCGACATTATCGCGCTGTCGCCGCCGCTGATCGTCGAGAAGGGCGAGATCGACACGATGTTTGAAACGATCGGCGAGCTTCTCGAGACGATTGCCTGACAGCGTTCCTCAAAGTCTTTCGAGGAGCGGCACCAGTTCGGCATAATGGCCGATGACATGATCGGCGCCCAGTTCCTCGACCGGCTGGTGGAGAAAGCCGAAGCCGACCGCGACGCTCGTCGCCCCGGCGCCGCGCGCCGCCATGACGTCAAAAATGCTGTCGCCGACGAAGGCGGTTCGCCCGCCGCCGCAGGCCTCGATCATCGCGCGGATCGGTTCGGGCGAGGGCTTCGCCTTCCCCGGCCCAAGCGTATCGCCGCCGATGATCGCCGCCATTCGCCCTGCAAGGCCGAGCTCGCCGAGCAAAAGTCGCGCGAGCTGCTCGAGCTTGTTCGTCATAACCGCGGTGCGCACACCCAGCGCATCGAGCCGGTCGAGCGCTTCGACGAGACCTGGGAAAGGCCGGCTATGAACCGCGATGTTCGCCTCATAAAAGCCAAGCAGCGCTTCATAGAGGCGCGGCGACAAGCCCTCGGGAACGCCGCCGGTCGCACTCAGCCCCTGTTCGAGAAGGTGCTGAGTGCCGAGCCCGATCATCGGGCGGACCTCGGCCTCGCTCAGCGGCGCCCGGCCCGCGAGGCCGAGCGCGTGGTTGAGCGCCGCGGTGATGTCGCCTGCTGTGTCAACGAGCGTGCCGTCAAGGTCGAAACCGACGATCGCAAAAGGAAAATCACTCATCGCCCGCGCATGCCGCGACACTCTGGAAACCGCAATGATTTGCTGGCATGGAGCCGCGCATGAGCAACCGACCGATCGCCGCCATCATCCTTGCCGCGGGCAAGGGCACGCGCATGAAATCCGACCTGCACAAGGTGCTTCACCCTATTGCCGGGCGGGCGATGCTGATGCACCTCATGGCAAGCGTCGACGCGCTCGATCCGGTGAGGAAGGTCGTGATCGTCGGCGACAAGGCCGACCAGATCGAAGCCGCACTCAGCGGCAGTGCCAGTCTTGCCCTCCAGGAGCCGCAGCTGGGCACCGGCCATGCGGTCCAGCAGGCCGAAGCCGCGCTCACAGGCTTCGAGGGGGATGTGCTGATCCTCTATGGCGACGTGCCCTTCGTGCCGACGGCTACAATGGGGGCGATGATCGACCGGCTCAATGCCCCCGACGCGCCGGCGGTGGTCGTGCTCGCCTTCGAGCCCGCCGACGCGCAGCATTATGGCCGCGTGATCACAAGGGGCGACCGCATCACCAAGATGGTCGAATATAAGGATGCAAGCGAGGCTGAGCGGGCGGTCACGCTCTGCAACTCGGGGCTGATGGCCGTAAGGGCAGCGGACCTCTTTGCGCTCCTTGCGCGCGTCACCGATGAGAATGCGGCGAAGGAATTTTATCTCGTCGATATCGTCAACATCGCCAACGCCGACCGGCGGACCTGCGCGGTGGTGACGACCGATCCCTTTGACGTAGCGGGGATCAACAGCCGCGCCGAGCTCGCGGCGATGGAAAGCGCGTGGCAGGCGCGGCGGCGCGCGCAGGCGATGGCGGAGGGCGCGAGCCTCCTCGCACCCGAAACCGTCTGGTTCGCTTGGGATACGCACCTCGGCCGCGACGTACTGATCGAACCCAATGTCTTCTTTGGCCCCGGCGTCAGCGTCGCAGACGGGGTGCGAATCCGCGCCAACTGCCATATCGAGGGCGCGACGATCGGCGCGGGCTGCGAGGTGGGGCCATTCGCGCGCCTCCGCCCCGGCACGGTGCTGGGCGAAAAGGCGAAAATCGGCAATTTCGTCGAAACGAAGAAAGCCGTGCTCGGCCAAGGTGCGAAGGCCAATCACCTCACCTATCTGGGTGATGCCACTGTTGGCGCGGGGGCGAACATCGGCGCGGGCACGATCACCTGCAACTATGATGGCTATTTCAAATATCAGACCGTGATCGGCGAGAACGCCTTCATCGGCTCGAACAGCGCTCTCGTCGCGCCGGTGAAGATCGGCCGGGACGCGATCGTCGGCGCGGGGAGTGCGGTGACGCGCGACGTGGGCGATGGCGAGCTGCGCCTTGTGCGCGGCGAGCAGCTGGTCAAGCCCGGCTGGGCCGACCGCTTTCACGACGCGATGCGCAAGAAGAAGGCGGCGGAAAAAGGCGCAAAATAGGGCGCCGATTCGCGCCGGGCGCAGCGCTTTCTCGCGCCGCGGTCCGTGAGCTATCATTGCGCTCTGCTCGTTGATGTAATTCGGTTTCCTTTGCGAGCCTTCGTCGCCGGCCATGATCCCAAAGCATCTGCCGAGCGCGGCGCGAAACCGACGATATCTCGCCCGCCTTGACGATGGCCAGTTCAAAGGGCTCCGCCGTCTCGATCGCTTCCTGAAGGGCGCGGGCGTCGGTCTCGTCCCGCGTCTCGGCCCCATGCGGGAGCCGCAACGAGGCCAAGAGCTTCTGCAGGGAACAGGCTGACTTATCGCAGCCTTGTCATTCCCCCAAAGGTCGATCGGACGCTGCGCGTTGGAGCGGGCGTTTTGCGCGCCAGAAAAATATTGCTTCTCCTCCTATTCGGCTGCTGGGGATTGCCCAACAGAAGATGCCATGCGATGCGCTGGGGACGGAAAGGGCCAAAGAGCCATGACGGAGAAAATGATTTGAGCGACCGCTACACCGACAAGCCCTTCCTGCGCTTCGTCGATGCCTATGTGCTGCGCGCGATCGGACATCTCGACGAGGCGACCGACAGCTATTGCAAGGCGATGATCCCGAATCTTGAAAAAAGCTTCGGAATCAAGGGTACATGGCCCGAAATCGTCGAGAAGCAAATGAAGTTTCCGCCGGATCTATCTGCGCAAATCCGCCGGATCTGGGAGGAGGGCAAGACCCGCTTCGAGGCGGGAAATGGCGAAGCCGCCGATCCCGTGCAATTTGCAATGATCTTCGTCGACCAGAACTTTGGCCGCGCCTGAGGACGGCACTTGCATTGATATCATGATATGATATCAAGATGTGATGCGCTTCCTTGCGGACATTCCCGACTGCGATGTCGAATGGCTCGACGCCCTCGCAGCGGAGCAGGGGGTGTCGCGCGCCGAGCTCGTGCGGCGCGCGATTGCCACCTTCCGCGCCGAGGTTTCGGGCGATGCGTTCGACAATGCGTTCGGTATCTGGCGTGACCGCGCCGATATCGGCGACGGTCTCATCTATCAACGGCGTTTGCGCGGCGAGGCCGAATGATCGACGCGCAATTTGACAGCGATATCCTCATCGACGCGCTCAAAGGCGTCGAGGCCGCGCGCAGCGAGATCCGCCGCGCCGGACGCAAGAGCATCAGCCGCGTCAGCTGGGCAGAGGTGATGTCGGCCGCCGACGCGCCGACGCTGAAGGCCGTGGAAGCCTTTCTTGGCTGTTTCCAGATCGAGGAAATCGGCGACGCGGTCGCGCGCCGCGCCGCCGCGCTTCGCGCCGAGCGCAAGGGGCTCACGATGGCCGATGCCTTCGTCCTCGCGACGGCGCAGCTGAGCGGACGCATTCTCGTTACGCGCAATATCAAGGTGTTTCCGGCCGCAATGCCCGGTATTCGCATCCCTTACACACTCTAGAAGAAAGCATCGGTGCCATGTGCGGAATCATCGGAATCATCGGCAAGGACCAGGTGGCAGACCGGCTGGTCGATGGCCTCAAGCGCATGGAATATCGCGGCTATGATTCGGCGGGCGTGTGTACCGTCGAAGGCGGGCAGTTGATCCGGCGGCGCGCCGAGGGCAAGCTCGGTAATCTGGTCAAGGAACTTGGCGGCAACCCCGCGCCCGGCACCCTCGGCATCGCGCACACGCGCTGGGCGACGCACGGCGCGCCGACGACGAGCAACGCCCACCCCCATGCAACGGGCGAGGTCGCGCTCGTTCACAACGGGATCATCGAGAATTTCAAGCCGCTGCGCGAAGGGCTCCAGGCGCGTGGCCGCCGCTTCGAGAGCGAAACCGATACCGAGGTCGTCGCCCACCTTGTGAGCGAGCAGGTGGAAGCAGGCCTGTCGCCGCAGGACGCCATCAAGGCGGTATTGCCGCAGCTGCGCGGCGCTTTTGCGCTCGCCATCGCCTTTCGCCAGCACCCGGACCTCTTGATCGGCGCGCGGCTCGGCTCGCCGCTTGTCGTCGGCTATGGCGAGGGTGAGACCTATTTGGGCTCGGATGCGCTCGCGCTCGCGCCGCTCACCCAAAAGATTGCCTATCTCGAGGAAGGCGACTGGGTCATCATCAGCCGTGAGGGTGCGCAGATTTTCGACAGCGAAAACAATCCCGTGACGCGCGAAATTACCACGAGCGGCGTGTCGGCAGCGACAATCGAGAAGGGCAATTACCGCCACTATATGCAAAAGGAGATTTTCGAGCAGCCGGTCGTGGTCGCGCAGACGCTCTCCTCCTACATCCGCCCGCTCGAGCAGACGGTCGCGCTGCCGCAGATGGATTTCGATCTCTCGGCGATCGACCGCATCACCATCGTCGCGTGCGGCACGAGCTACTATGCCGGGATGGTCGCCAAATATTGGTTCGAAACCTTCGCGCGCATTCCCGTCGACATCGATGTCGCGTCCGAGTTTAGATACCGCGACCCGGTGCTTCAGCCCGGCGGCCTCGCGCTGTTCATTTCGCAGTCGGGTGAGACGGCCGACACGCTCGCGGCCTTGCGCCACTGCAAGGCGCAGGGGCAGACGATCGCGGTCGTCGTCAATGTGCCAACGAGCAGCATGGCCCGCGAGGCCGATCTACTGCTACCCACTCATGCTGGCCCCGAGATCGGCGTCGCCTCGACCAAGGCCTTCACCTGCCAGCTTGCTGTCCTTGCTGCGCTTGCCGCGCATCTTGCGCTTTGCAAGGGCAAGCTCAGCGCCGAAGAGGAGCGCGAGATCGTCCGCCACCTGATCGAGGCGCCTGCAGCGCTCAACGCCGCGCTCGCGCACGACGAGGACATATCTGCGATGGCGCATCTCGTCGCCCCGGCGCGCGATGTCCTCTATTTGGGGCGCGGGCCCGACTATCCGCTGGCGCTAGAGGGCGCCCTCAAGCTGAAGGAAATCAGCTATATCCATGCAGAAGGCTATGCGTCGGGCGAAATGAAGCACGGACCCATTGCGCTCATCGACGAAGCCGTGCCCGTCGTCGTTCTCGCCCCTTCAGGCCCCCTCTTTGAAAAGACGGTAAGCAACATGCAGGAGGTCCGTGCGCGCGGAGGCAAGGTGGTACTCATTAGCGATGCCGAAGGTCTTGCCGAGGCCGGCGAAGGCTGCCTTGCAACGATCGAGATGCCCAAGGTTCACCCGCTCATTGCGCCGCTCGTCTATGCGGTGCCCGTCCAGCTCCTCGCCTATCACGTCGCGGTCGCCAAGGGCACCGATGTCGACCAGCCGCGCAATCTTGCAAAATCGGTTACGGTCGAGTGATCTGGAAGGCGCACTGCCATTGCGCGGCCGTGTCCATACGCCTTGCCCAAGCGCCCGAGGAAATCGCAGAATGCAATTGCTCGCTCTGCTTTTCGCACGGAATTCTCTGGGCTTATTATTCGCCGCGGGATGTCGTGATCGTAGGCGAGACGCGGACCTACAACCGCGCCGATCGCGAAAGTCCGAACTCGGATCTCCATTTCTGTCCGGTCTGCGGCTGCACGACCCACTGGGCGGCGACAGAGGGGCTCAAGAAGCGCATGGGCGGCGAGGCCTTTCTCATGGGGGTCAATATGCGTCTCTTTGCGCCCGCGCAGCTAAGCGGACTGAAGCTATGCTTTCCTGACGGGCGCAGCTGGTCGGGCGAGGGGCCCTGGGACTATGCGCGGGTGCCCGGGGTGATGCCCTGATCCGATGCCATTTGCTGCGATCATCTTCGACTTCGACGGCGTCATCGCCGATAGCGAAGTGCGCGCGAACCGGACGCTCGCCGAGAGCCTGACGGCAATCGGCCTGCCAACCAGCTATGAGGACTGTCTTCGCGACTATTATGGCCACAATTGGCAGGAAACGCAGCGGCGGATCGAAGCGCGGCTCGGCCGCGCGCTTCCTGCCGACTTTCGCGAGCAGCACCGCGAACGCGCACGGGCGCGCTTCGCCGAGGGTTTCGCCCCGGTGCCCGGTGCGCCGGAGTTTCTGGCGTCGCTGAGAGGTCCGCGCGCGATCGCCTCGTCGAGCAGTCCCGCCTATATCGCGGCGTCGCTCGATCGCTTCGGGCTCGCGCATCATTTCGGGGAGCATGTCTATAGCGCCGACGGCTGGGACCGGGGCAAGCCCCATCCCGACATCTACCTTGCCGCTGCGAAAGGCCTGAAGGTCGATCCCGCCGCCTGCCTTGCGATTGAAGATTCGCCCACCGGTGCGCTCGCAGCGCTTGCGGCGGGGATGAAGGTCGTGGGCTTTTGCGGCGCCGGGCATATCGCAGACCGCGCGGCGCATGGTACGCGGCTGCGCGAGCTTGGCGTACATCATGTCGCGCACAGCTTCGATGAGATGCGGGTTGCTGCCATCCCCTGAGACGATCCTTGCCGCGCCATCCGCGGCTGACCTTGATGGGGGGCGGGGCGTGGAGGCAAGAAATCCCTGTCCTCTGGAGGAGGTGTGGGTTAGCTTGCCCGCAGACAGGCCGGCCCGGCCCGCGCGCAGCAGCGCGCGCGAGAGAGATTTCTCGGGGCGGCTTCCTGAAAATTTTTTTGCGCCTTTCCCCAAAGGCTTGAAGGAGAGACACGATGTGCAACGAGATCACCCAGGCCGACCTTGACCGCGCCGGGCTTCCGGTACGGCGGCGCGCCTTCGGTGCGCTCGTCGGGGCAGGGACGCTTGCCTCGATGCTGCCGGTGGCCGCTTGCGCTGCGGGCGGCCTTGCGGGGCGCGATGTCTCGATCACCACCGCGGATGGTAGAGTTGACGCCTATTTTGTTGCGCCAGGGGAGGGCAAATATCCCGCTGTGCTGATCTGGCCCGATATCCGCGGGCTGCGACCCGCCTTTCGCCAGATGGCCGACCGGCTCGCGGGCGAGGGCTATGCGGTCTTGTGCGTGAACCCTTTTTATCGCTGGGCGAAGTCGCCGGTCGTCTATGCGGGCCATGATTTCGACGACCCCAAGGTCCGCGAGACGCTGTTCGGCTATCTGAAGCAGCTCGACAAGGCGGCGGTTACGACCGACGCGGCGGCGCATCTTGCGTTTCTCGATGCGCAAAAGGAGGTCGATACCGCGAAAGGGATCGGCACCGCAGGCTATTGCATGGGCGGGCCGATGGTGATCTACACCGCTGCGCTCAGCCCCGAGCGCGTCAAGGCTGCAGCAAGTTTCCACGGCGCGGGCGTTGGCACTGACCAGCCCGACAGCCCGCACCTGCTGATCCCCGACACAAAGGCAGGGTTCCTCTTTGCGATCGCAGAGAATGACGATGAGCAGAATCCGGAGGAAAAAACGCGCCTCAAGGACGTGCTCGACCCGCGTCCGCAATGGCATGAAGTCGAGGTTTACGAGGGCGCGCTCCATGGCTGGTGCCCGCCGGACGGGCGCGCCTATAATGAGGCGGCCGCGGAGAAGGCGTGGAGCCGGATGCTTGCGCTGTTCAAGGCTGCGCTCTGACGCCTTCGTCTTTAGGGGCGATGCAGGTCGATTTCATCAAGACGGGCGATCGCCGCTACAGCGTGCGGGTCCGCCGCGGCGATAGACCGGCGCTGATCATGGATCCCGCGCCTGGGTTCGATCCCGACCTGCCGCACGACATGGTACATTTTGTCGCCGAAGGCGTGCTGGGGCTGAAAGGGGGCGTCTTCGGCCAGATCGCGGCCGGAGGCAATGCCGGCGGCTTTCGCATCGAGGCGGCGGACGGCGGGCGCGCCGCAAAGGCGCATCGCCGTGCGGTCCGCAAGCAGGCTGCCCGAGGGGAAAAGCTGGCGAAAGAGCAAGGACGAGAGGGCGCGCTCTCCGAGCTCGCCGC
Organism: Sphingopyxis flava; assembly: GCF_900168005.1. Taxonomy (GTDB): domain Bacteria; phylum Pseudomonadota; class Alphaproteobacteria; order Sphingomonadales; family Sphingomonadaceae; genus Sphingopyxis; species Sphingopyxis flava. The sequence goes on along the minus strand of NZ_FUYP01000013.1, from coordinate 27,158 downwards.
CTTCCTGTTCGACGTCGCATGGCGCTGCCGCTCGCGTCCTGAAAGCCCAGCGCAGCAGGCCCCGCTCGGCGAGGCCGAGCTTGTGCGCGCATCGCTCGGCGCCGCGGAAAGGGCACGCCTCGACGCGGCCGCCCCGCGGGTGTTTCGTCACTTCGACAGGCTGTCCGAGGCGTGGCGGGCGCTGCCGTCCGGTGAGGCGCTCGCGCTCGAATGGCCGAGCCTCGAGCGGGTCGGCTAGCTCATCCCATCGGGTATCGGATATCCTTGCCGACCTGGTTCAGCGCCTTCATCACATCCTCGCCAAGCTCGAGGTCGATCGCATCGAGGATCGGATCGAGCTGGTCTTCCGCGCTCACCCCCACGATCGTCGAGGCGACGAAATCGTGCTGCTTCGACCAGGCGGTTGCCATCGTTACCGGGTGCAGCCCCGCCTCAGCGGCGATCGCGAGGTAGCGCTCGGTTGCGGCGAGCGACTTTTCGTTGACGAAGCGGCGCGCCATCGCGGCCTGCCGGCCCGGCATTTCAAGGTAGCGTGAGAAGCGCGTACCCTCGGGCATCGCGCCATCCTGATATTTTCCCGAGAGCACACCGCCGGCAAGCGGCGAATAGGGGATGAGGCTCACCCCTTCCTGGCGGCTCACCTGCGCGAGTTCATCCTCGAAGCGGCGGTTGTTGAGGCTGAAATTATTCTGGATCGTCTCGTAGCGGGCAAGGCCCAGCCTTTCGGACGCACCGAGCGCCTTCATCAGTCCCCAGCTCGTCTCGTTCGAACAGCCAAGGATGCGGACCTTTCCCTCGCGAACCAGTTCGTCGAGCGCCTCCATCATCGCATCGTAAGGCGCGTCGTGGTCGGGCCAGTGGGTCTGGTAAAGGTCGATATAGTCGGTCTGGAGGCGCGTGAGGCTCCCCTCGACGGCGCTTCGGATATGATGACGGTCGAGCGCGGTCGTGCCGCCCCGGCAGGGCGACTTGAACCAGACGTGACTAGGACCCGAGACCTTGGTCGCGAGGATGACCGCGTCGCGGTTCTTCGTTTTGAGCCAGCGCCCGACAATCTCTTCGGTGCGCCCCACCCACTTGGTATCGGGGGGCACAGGATAACCCTCGGCGGTGTCGAAGAAGCTGATTCCTGCATCGAAACAGCGGTCGAGAACGCGCATCGCGACCCCTTCGTCGGCCTGGCTGCCGAAGGTCATCGTTCCCATGCAGATGTCGGACACATGGATGGCGCTTCGGCCAAGGCGGCGGCTCTTCATCGGCTCTCGTCTCCGTTCCGGGGCAAGGGAGCGCCGTGCATAGGTTGCCTGCTGGAACCTTGCAAATCAGATCAGCAGCACGAGCGATCCGACCAGCAGCACCGCCATCGTCCAGTTGAAGCTGCGCAGACGCACGGGATTCGACAGACAGCGGCGCAGTCCCTGGCCCATAATGGCCCAGAGGCTCGTTGAGGGGAGGTTGATAAGGCCGAAGATGGCAGCGACGAAGAGGATGGCGGCAAGATCGCGGTCGGGAGCGTAGAGCGCGATTGCGGTCAGCGCCATCGACCAGGCCTTGGGGTTCACCCACTGGAAAAGCATCGCCTCGAGGAAACTCATCGGTTTGCCGCTGGAATTTCCCCCGGTTTCAGGGGCGGCGGCGTGTGCCATCTTCCAGGCGAGCCACAAGAGATAGGCGATGCTCACTCCCTTCAAGACCAGGTTCAACAGCGGGAAAAGGTCGAAAAGCTGCATCAGCCCGGCGCCCACAAGAATGATCATCAAGGTGAATCCGGCGCCGACACCGAACGCATGCGGCAGGGTGCGGCGAAGGCCGAAATTGGCGCCCGACGCCATGAGCATCATATTGTTCGGACCCGGCGTGATCGAGGTGACGAGGACGAAAGCCGAGAGGGCGGCGAGGGAGGATTGTTCCATGCGGGCAATATAATTTGCTCCTCACGGCAAGTGGTTGCAAATATGACCGGTGTCGGACAAATATGCACAATATATGTCTGAAATTGATGCTATTGACCGAAAAATATTGCGTGAGCTCACGCTCGAAGGGCGAATCTCGAACCTCGATCTTGCAGGCCGGGTTGGATTATCCCCTTCGGCATGCCTGCGCCGCGTACAGGAACTCGAGCGCAGCGGTGTCATCAAGGGCTATCGGGCTCGCATCGACCCCGCGCGGGTCGGCACGGGGTTCATCGCCTATGTGACGGTAGGTCTCTCGCGTCACACCAAGGACGCGCAGGCGGGATTCGAAGCGGCCATCGCCGACGCGCCGGAAGTGCGCGAATGCCACAATGTCACCGGGTCGATCGAATATCTGCTGCGCGTAGAGGCGCCAGACCTAGCTGCCTACAAGCATTTCCACACCGAAGTTCTGGGCGTGCTGCCGCAAGTGAATGCGATCACGACCTTTGTGCTCATGGATTCGCCGAAGGATGAGCGCGGCTGACCATGGGCAAAGCCGGGTGCATGGCCCAGGCGTCTCGTCTTCCCGCGCGCAGAGGTTGAACCCGCGGCTGCGACGCCGCATATCGGTTGCATGCCGAAACTTTCCTTTCTCGACCTCGTCCCCGTCACCGACAGCGGGACGATCGCGCAGTCGCTCGCGAACGCCGCGGACCTCGCCCGCCATGCCGAGGCGCTTGGCTATCACCGTTACTGGGTCGCCGAGCATCACGGTATGACGGGGATTGCGAGCGCGGCGACCGCGGTCGTGCTCGCGCACATCGGGCATGCGACAGAGCATATTCGCATCGGCGCGGGCGGGATCATGCTTCCAAATCATGCACCGATGGTCATTGCCGAGCAATTCGGAACGCTCGAGGCGCTCTTTCCTGGTCGGGTCGACCTTGGCCTTGGGCGCGCGCCGGGGTCAGACCAGCGCGTCGCTCAGGCGCTCAGGCGCAATCTTGCGAGCGACGAGCGGCAGTTTCCGCAGGATGTTCTGGAGTTGCAAGCCTTCCTCGCCGGCGACGAGCGGCTTGGGATCCGGGCCGTGCCCGGCGAGGGGAGCCGCGTTCCCTTGTGGATTCTGGGATCGAGCCTCTTCGGCGCGCAGCTCGCCGCGATGCTCGGCCTGCCCTATGCCTTTGCGAGCCATTTCGCGCCCGATGCCCTCGATGAAGCGCTCGATATCTATCGCCGCCAGTTCAAGCCATCGGCGCAGCTTTCCGCGCCATGCGCCGCTGCAGCCTTCAACGTCTTTGCCGCCGATACGCGCGAAGAGGCGGAACTGCTCGCCTCTTCGCAGCAACAGGCTTTCGTTGCGCTGCGAACGGGCAATCCCGGCAAGATGAAGCCGCCGGTCGAAGGCTATAAGGATAGCCTGCCGCCCAATGCGCGGGCTATTCTTGACCATGTGCTCCAATGTTCAGCGGTCGGGACCGCAGGCGATGTCGCGGACGGTCTTGAGGCGTTCATCGCCCGTACCGGGGTAGACGAAGTGATCGTCGCATCGTCAATATATGATCATGAGGCGCGCAGACATTCGCTCGCGCTGGCCATGGAGGCGATGAAGAGGCTCTGATCCCCTGTGTTGACGCGCCTCCGGGCGCGGCAGTATAGGAGCCGCGCCAATCGGGCGGCCCGCGCGGGGTCGCCTTTTTGCTTTGCCTCTATGGAAAGGTGCTTGCCATGTCGATCACGCCGCTGATGCCCGTTTACCCCCGGTGCGCAGTGCGGCCGGTGCGCGGGGAGGGCGCCTATCTGATCGGTGAACGCGGCGAGCGCTATCTCGATTTTGCAAGCGGTATCGCGGTCAATCTTCTGGGTCACGGTCATCCCCACCTCACCAAGGCCATCCAGGACCAGGCGGCAACGCTGATGCATGTGTCGAACCTTTACGGCAGCCCGCAGGGGGAAGCTTTCGCATCGAGGCTCGTCGCGAATACATTTGCCGATACCGTCTTCTTCACCAACTCTGGCGCCGAGGCGGTCGAATGCGCGATCAAGACGGCGCGTTCCTATCATTCGAGCGCGGGCAATAGCGAAAAACATGTTCTGATCACGTTCAACAACGCGTTCCACGGCCGCACGCTCGGCACGATCTCCGCCACCAACCAGGAAAAGCTGCGCAAGGGCTTCGACCCGCTCCTCCCCGGATTCGCCTATGCGCCGTTCGACGACATCAACGCCGCGCTCGATCTTGTCGACGACACGACGGCAGGCTTTCTGGTCGAGCCCATCCAGGGCGAGGGCGGCATTCGCCCGGCGTCGCAGCCATTCCTCCAGGCGCTGCGCGACATTTGCGACAAGCGCGACCTCATGCTGATCTTCGACGAGGTCCAGTGCGGCGTTGCGCGCACCGGCACGCTCTATGCCCACGAGCAATTTGGCGTCATGCCCGACATCATGGCGAGCGCGAAAGGCATCGGTGGCGGGTTCCCGCTCGGCGCGTGCCTTGCAACCGAAAAGGCCGCACGCGGCATGGTGATCGGAACCCACGGGTCGACCTATGGTGGCAATCCGCTGGCAATGGCGGCGGGGCAAGCGGTCTTTGACGTGATCCTCGAGGATGGCTTTCTCGATCAGGTCAAAGCGACCGGCGAGCGGCTGCGCGGTGCGCTTGAGCAGCTCATCCCCAATCACGACGGATTGTTCGACAGCGTGCGCGGCATGGGGCTGATGCTGGGAATCAAGCTGAAGTCCGACAGCCGAGCCTTCGTTGCGCATTTGCGCGACAATCACGGACTGCTTACCGTCGCAGCGGGCGACAATGTCGTACGCATCCTGCCGCCGCTCAACATCGAGCAGGCGCATATCGATGAGTGCATCACGAAATTGTCGACGGGCGCGGCGAGCTTTACGCCGCCGGAAGCGTGATGCGGCACTTCCTCAATCTTTCGGACGCGGGCAGCGACGCGGTTGCGGCGATGCTCGCGGACGCGATCGACAGGAAGGCCGCGCGTGCGACCTGGCCAAAGGGCCGCGCTGACGCCGACAGGCCGCTCGCCGATCATGTGCTTGCGATGGTGTTCGAGAAGAATTCGACCCGGACCCGCGCTTCGTTTGACATGGCAATGCGCCAATTGGGCGGGAGCGCGATGATTCTCGACGCGGGAACCACCCAGCTTGGACGGGGCGAGACGATTGCCGATACAGCGCGTGTCCTCTCGCGCTATGTCGATGCAATCATGATCCGCACCGACGATCATGCCAAGCTTGAGGAGCTGGCCGCACATGCGAGCGTGCCCGTGATCAACGGTCTCACCGACCTCTCGCACCCGTGTCAGATTGTCGCGGACCTTATGACCCTCGTGGAAAGCGGCAAGGCACTGCCGGGACTTGAACTTGCGTGGCTCGGCGATGGCAATAATGTTCTCGCCTCGCTGATCGAGGCGGCAGGTCTGTTCGGGTTCAACGTTCGCGCCGGGTGCCCGCAAGGCTATGAGCCCCATCCTGCCTTCGTCGAGACAGCGCGGTCGCGGGGCGCGCGGATCGATTTCGTGCGCGATGCACATGAAGCGGCGGCAGGCGCCGACGTCCTCGTGACCGATACCTGGGTGTCGATGGGTCAGGATCATGCGCACAACAAGCTTGCGGCGATGGCGCCTTTCCGGGTCGACGAGCGATTGATGGGAGCCGCGAAAGCCGACGCGCTCTTCCTCCACTGCCTGCCGGCGCACCGCGGTGAGGAAGTTGTCGACGCGGTGATTGACGGACCGCAATCGCGCGTATGGGACGAGGCAGAAAACCGCGTCCATGCACAAAAGTCGGTGCTGCTTTGGGCGCTGGAAAAGCTGTGAGCGGCACGGTCGAAACCTGGTTCGATCAGCCGCTTGTCTTCACCATCGCCGCGCGCCATGTGCGCGGGCGGCTGGTGCGGCTTGGTCCGGTGCTGAACAGGATTGTCTCGGCGCACAGCTACCCTCCGGTCGCCGAACAGTTGCTCGCCGAGGCGCTCGTCCTCACCGTGCTCCTCGGCTCGACGCTCAAGGACGAAACGAGCCAGCTCACGCTCCAGGCGCAGACGGGCGGCGGGCCGGTCGAACTGCTCGTGTGCGACTATCGCGGCGGCGAACTTCGCGGCTATCTGAAATTTGATGCCGATCGGCTCGCCGAGGCGGGGCCTGAGCCGACGCTCTTCGGTCTTTTCGGCGAAGGTTTCCTTGCCATTACCTTCGACCATGCGACGACGGGCGAGCGCTATCAGGGGATCGTGCCCCTCGAAGGATCGTCGATCGGCGAGGCAGCCGAACATTATTTCGAACAGTCCGAGCAGATTCCGAGCCTGATCAGGCTCGCCGCGCACCACGATGCTGAGGCGGGCTGCGTTGCGGGCGGTCTCTTGCTCCAGCATCTGCCCCAGGGCGAAGTCGGGCGCGACCGGCTCCATGCGCGCCAGGACCGACCCGATTGGGACCATGCGCGAACGATTGCAGAGACGCTGAAAGCAGAAGAACTCACCGATCCTGCGACCTCGCTCGAGACACTCGCCTGGCGGCTCTTCCACGAGGAGGAAGTCCGCGTCGACCCGGACGTGATGGTGTCGCGCGGCTGCCGGTGCAGCACGCAATATTTTGCAGGGGTGCTCGCGCAATTTCCCGAGAGCGAACGCCGCGAAATGGCCGATGAGGCGGGGCTCATTCAGGTCGATTGCGCTTTCTGCTCGCGCATTTTCCCGATCCCGGTAAGCGAAATCGGCGCGCCGGAATAGGCTTTGCCGCCGGTTATCGTGTCGGCAAACGGTGCCAATTTGGGGCCGATCGGTTGAAAGGTCGGGGCCGGATTGCTATCTGCTGGAGAAAGGGGTCGCGCTCTCGCCCGGTTGTGGGTGGCCAGGTGGATAGGTGGATATGGCGATCTTCTCTCCCTTTTTGCGATGGATTTTTGCAGGGGCATCCCTTGTGCTGGCGAGCGCACCGGCGCCCGCGCAGGCCCCTTCGCTGGCGATGCTCGACCGGCTCGAAAAGGGTCGTTGGCAGCTCAGCGAACGCGGCACGACCGAGGCGCTGCAATCCATGTGTCTCGGTGACGCGCGGCGCATGATCCAAATCTACCATCCGCGCAGCAATTGCTCGCGCTATGTGATCGAGGACAAGCCGGCGTCGGTGACGGTGCACTACACATGTCCAGGGGCCGGGCACGGGCGCACGACCATCCGCTCCGAAACCAACCGTCTCGTCCAGATCGACACGCAGGGCATCGCGAATGGCAAGCCCTTTTCGCAGGCGATCGAGGCCCGGCGCGTCGCGGCATGCACCGGCGGCTAATGCGAGGGCGAGTAACGCCAAATTAACCATCCGGGGTTATCGCGGAGAAACGACGCACCCTTGTGTGTCCTTCTCCCTACGGCTTCGTGCCGAACTGGGCCGCCGGCACCGCCCGCGCGGCCCATTTTCTTGGTGCGGTGCAGCACCCACTCTTGCGCGCCCGGCTGGCGGGGCGTATCGGGCGCGGAATGCAAGATATCTGCGGAAAAACGGTCATCGTCCTTCTGTCCGGCGGGCTTGACTCGATGGTCTGTGCGGGGCTCGCGAGCGAAGCGGGTGCGCGGATCGTCGCGCTCACGGTCGACTATAACCAGCGCCACCGGGTCGAACTCGATTCCGCTGCGCGCATTGCCGGGCATGTCGGCGCTGCCGAACATATTATACTGCCGCTTGATCTGCGCCGGTTCGGCGGTTCGGCACTCACCGCCGACATCGACGTGCCCAAGGACGGCCCGCTTGGCGAGGCAAGCGACATTCCGGTCACCTATGTGCCTGCACGCAATCTCATCTTCCTCTCGCTCACGCTCGGGCTCGCCGAGGCGCGCCGTGCGCAGGACATCGTCATCGGGGTCAATGCGCTCGATTATTCGGGTTATCCTGATTGCCGCCCCGAATTCATCAGCGGCTTCGAATCGCTCGCCCGCCTCGCCACACGCGACGGCGACCGGGGCGTCGATTTTCATATTCACGCGCCGCTCCAGCACATGACCAAGGCCGATATCGCGGCCGAGGCGGCGCGGCTTGGCCTCGACGCGGGGATGAGCTGGTCGTGTTACGATCCCACGCCTGCGGGTCTGCACTGCGGGCGCTGCGACAGCTGCCGGCTCCGCAGCAAGGGCTTTGCCGACGCCGGTCTCGCTGACCCGACGCGTTACGACTGACCGATGGCCTACAGCGTCAAAGAGATTTTTCTGACCCTGCAAGGCGAAGGCGCGCAGGCGGGCCGCCGTGCGGTGTTCTGCCGCTTTGCCGGCTGCAATCTATGGACGGGGCGCGAGGGCGACCGCGCGAGGGCAGTTTGCCGCTTCTGCGATACCGATTTTGTCGGCACCGACGGGACGCTCGGCGGAAAATATCCCGATGCAGGAACGCTCGCTGACCAAATTGCTGCCATATGGGGGGCGGGGAGCGATGACCGCTACGTCGTTTTGACCGGCGGCGAGCCGATGCTTCAGGTGGACGAGGCGCTGATCGGGAGCCTCCATGAACGCGGCTTCACCATCGCGATTGAGACCAACGGCACGATCCCTGTCCCGCGCAGCATCGACTGGATCTGTGTCAGCCCCAAGTCGGGAAGCAAGCTGGTCCAGACGAGCGGGGACGAATTGAAACTTGTCTGGCCGCAACCGGGCAGCGATGTCGAGCATTTCGCGGCGCTCGATTTCGCTCATCATCTGGTTCAACCGCTCGACGATCCAAAGGCAGCGGACAATGTTCGCGCCTGCATCGATCTGGTGATGGCGGATCCGCGCTGGCGCCTGTCGCTTCAGACGCACAAGAGCCTCGGGCTGCGCTGAGCCTTATTCGGCGGCCGTCGCGGCGGCGGGTGCGGCGGCGGCCTTCTTGGCTGCAGGGGCAGCGACGGCGCCGGTATCGCCTGCCTCGGCCGCATCATCGTGGCCGCTCTCTTCCGCGCTATCCGGCTTCTCGGCCTTTTTGGGGCTTTCCTCTTCGGGTATGCTATTGTCGATCGCGGTGCCGTCGATGCTCGAATCGTCGAGAATGATCATCGCATCGCTGATCGTCCCGGGCTGAACCTCGACCGCATCGAGCTTGGTCGTCGATGAATCTTTCGATTCCCCGCCTCCGCAGGCCGCGAGCGACAGGAAGAGGGCCGAAGACAGGAGATAGCGGGTCATGGTGAGCCTCCTAGTCGCTCGGCGAAAGCTTGTCGAGAAAGGCGGGAAAGGCGGCTGCCAGCGCAGCGTCGACTTCGCCAAAGCCTGCCTCATTCCCGAGAGCCGCGAGGCTGGTGACGGGGAATTCGGCGATACCGCACGGTACGATTCCACCAAAATGGCCAAGATCGGGCGCAATATTGAGGGAAAAGCCGTGCAGCGTCACCCAGCGCCGCACGCGTACGCCGATGGCGCCGATCTTCGCCTCGCGCCCCCCAATGTCGTCGGTCCAGATGCCGATCCGCCCCTCAGCGCGCCGCGCCGCGACGCCAAGCGCTGCAAGCGCGTCGATCACCCAGCCTTCGAGCGCAGCGACATAGGCGCGTATGTCGCGGCCGCGGCGGCTGAGGTCGAGTTGAACATAGCCGACCCGCTGACCCGGTCCGTGATAGGTATAACGCCCGCCGCGTCCCGCATCATAAATCGGAAAGCGCGGGTCGAGAAGCTCGGCGGGGTCGGCGCTCGTCCCTGCGGTATAAAGCGGCGGATGCTCGACGAGCCAGATGCGCTCTTTGGCCTCTCCGCCATGGATGGCGGCCGCGCGCTCTTCCATATCGGCAAGCGCCGCAGGATAATCGGTAAGACCGGGCGAAACGCGCCATTCAGGTGACGGCAGTGGGATCATCGCCCGCGTCCTGCCCGCCTCGACGTCCAAGTGCAAGAGGAAGGTCCCCCGCCGAAATCGTTAACAAGGCTGGACAAGGGGAGGGCAGGGCGTCAGTCTCGCGCATGAGGGGCTAATCACACATGGAAACTATCGATGCCGAAATTCGACATGGGCGCTGCCTGGGAAGACACCATGCTCCTCCTGCGCTCGCATAGCGCGCTCACGGGGGCCATCGCCGCGGTCTTTCTCTTCTTGCCGACGCTCGCGGTGAGCTGGTTCGGCCCGGTGCCGATCGAGCCGGCAGCCGGGGCGAGTTTCGATCAAGTCATGGCGACAATGCGCGCCAATGTGATGCAAGCGATACCCTATCAATTGTTCGTCGCGATCATCTCGGGGATCGGCGGGATCGGCATTCTGCGTCTCTGGCTTTCGCGCAGCGGCGTCAGCGTCGGCGAAGCGCTGGTCTTTGCGATGACAATGGTGCCGACGGTGATTGTGATCCAGATTCTGACCGGGTTGATTGTCGGCCTCGGCTTTGTGCTGCTGATCGTGCCCGGCCTCTATCTGTGGGCCCGGCTCGCGATCGTCGCGCCGGTCGTTGCGGACCAGAGCGAACGCAATCCTCTCGCCGCGATCCGGCAGGGCTGGACGCTGACGAAGGGTAATGGCTGGCGAATTTTCCTGTTCATGTTTCTCGTCATGCTCGTGATCCTTATCATCGCCATGATCCTCGTCAGCGTTACGGCAGCCGCGGTCGGCACCGAGGAGGGTATCGCCCGCATGCTGACGGGATTCGTCGAAGGCGCCGTCGCTGCCATCAGCGGCATGGTAACGCTCGCAATCGCGGCGGCGACCTATCGTCAGCTCGCTGTGCGCGCCGCGAGCGACATATTCGGTTGAGTGGATGAAAGCTCCTTCCGAAAGGGCAGGAAGGGGCGCGGATTAACAAAAGAAAAGAGGGACGCATAAGGTTCAACAAGGCAGGGGAAACAACATGGTCAAGATGAGTATCGGTGCGGCATTTTCCGAAACCTTTGCGTTTCTGAAGGCCAATTGGATGCAGATGCTGATGTGGCTCGGGGGCGCAGTGGTGCTCGTCTGTCTGCTCGGCTGGCTCTTTTTGCGCAACACGGTGGCGACCATGATGATGGCACAGGGCGATCCCTCTGCCGCCCTGGGGGCTATGGGGTCCATTTTTCTCTTCGCAATCGTCGCTGGGATAATCGTGACTGCGGCGAGCTTGCTGATCTGGCGGTCGGGTCTTGTCGGCGGCGAGCCCGCGAGCGACATCGGCTGGGGGCTTGGTGCGGGGGCCGCCTACATGTTCGCGATGGTCGTCGTCTACATCGCGACCGTCATCCTGATGTATATTGTGCTTTTGATTGTGGGGCTGCTTGCTGTCGCGGTATTTGGCGCGAGCGGCATGTCTTTTGAAAGCCTGGCGACGAGCGGGGCGTCGGCTGGGCTTATCTTCTTCGCATTCCTGTTCTACGCTGCGGTGCTCATCTTCTTCCTGTGGTTCTTTGGCCGCCTGTCGGTCGCCGGGCCGCTGATGGCGGCGAACCGCTCTTCGAACCCGTTCACGGCTCTCGGCGAATCGTGGCGGCTGACCAGCGCATCGCAGTGGACGATCGTCGGCTTCAACATCCTGATGGCGATCCTGTTCTTCGTCTTTCTCTTCATCGTCTCGATGGTGCTTGGCGGGGTCATCGGCGGCATGTCGTCACCCGATGCGGGCGTGGGCGCGCTGATCGGCGCGCTGATCGTTGCGCTGCTAGTCTATGTGCCGATGGTGCTGGTGTCGGTGTCGATGCCAGCCGCGGTCTACCGCTGCGTCGGGTCCAGAACCGAAACCGACGTTTTCGCCTGACCGGAACGGCCCGGACGGCAAAAAGGGGGCGTCCCGGCTTCGGGGCGCCTCTCTTTTGTCTTCAGGTCCATTTGGCGAGCGGCGGCAAACTCATCAGGATCGCGTCGATATTGCCTCCGGTCTTGAGGCCGAATAAAGTGCCGCGGTCGTAAACGAGGTTGAACTCGGCATAGCGTCCGCGCCAGACGAGCTGCGCCTCCCGCTCGGCGTCGGTGAAGGGCTGGTGCATTCGGCGCCGGACGATCTTCGGAAAAATGTCGAGAAATGCCTCGCCGACGGCCTGCGTGAAGGCAAAGTTGCGGTCGAACTCGGCGTCGTCCCCGCATTCGAGATGGTCGTAGAAGATGCCGCCGACGCCGCGGTGGACCCCGCGGTGGGGAATGAAGAAATATTCCTCGGCCCATTTGGCGTAGCGTTCGTAGACATCGGGGCCGTAAGGCGCGCAGGCGGCGCGAAACCGGGCATGGAAGGCGTCGGTGTCCTCGGGATAAGGAAACGGCGGATTGAGGTCGGCGCCGCCGCCGAACCAGCGCTTCGTCGTCACAAGGAAGCGCGTGTTCATGTGCACGGCGGGAACGTGCGGGTTCGCCATATGCGCCACGAGGCTGATGCCGGTGGCAAAGAAGCGCGGATCCTCGGCCGCGCCGTTGATCGAAGCCGCGAAATCGGGCGCGAAGGCGCCCCCGACCGTCGAGACATTGACGCCGACCTTTTCGAAGACCTCTCCGGTCATGACGCCGCGCACGCCGCCGCCGCCTTCACCCGGCTCAAGCCCCTCCGCCTCGCGGTCCCAGGGCGTGTAGGTGAATCTGGCCGGGCTGCCTGCTGCAGCTTCGATCGCCTCGAATTCCTCGCAGATGCGGTCGCGCAGCGCCTCGAACCAGTCGCGCGCTGCCTGTTGCTGGGGATCGAGCGAAATCATCCTGGAAAGCCTTCCGTTTGCCTCAGTGCTTCAGCGAGGGCGATGCCAGCCGCAACCGCGACATTCAAGGACCGAAAGCCCGGCTGCATCGGAATCGCGATCCGCGCCGCGGCCGCTGCATGGACATGCACCGGCACGCCCGAGGATTCGGCGCCGAGCAGCACGATATCTGCAGGCGTGAAGGAAAAAGCGGTGAGGGGCGTCGCGCCCGCGGTCGTCAAGAGCACGACCCGCTTGTCCGCGTCCTTGGCCCAGTGGCTAAACGCCCCCCAGTCGGCGTGGCGCCGGACGTCGGCGCGCGCCGCATAGTCCATGCCTGCACGGCGCAAGGCGGCCTCGGAAAAGGGAAAGCCGCACGGCTCGATGATATGCGCGGGTACGCCGAAACAGGCTGCCGTGCGCAGCGTTGTGCCGACGTTTCCGGCGATGTCGGGCTGAAACAGGGCAATTTCCACGCGCTCGCCATAGCCGGCAAGGACGAACGAATCGAGCCCGATCGCGGTCGGCGGCGCTGCCAGTGGGGTTGAGGGAAATTGCCTGTTGGCAAGCCTCGGATGTGAGGCTATCAGGCCCGCAATTCCCGGAGGGGCCGCCGGGATGCGCCGCGTCCTGCGCGCGCAAACAGGGCGACCCAGCATCCGCGTGAATTTGTCAGTTCAGCCATGCAAGGGCAATCGAATGGCCAGTGAAACCAGTCTCAACGCCGGCATCGACGATGGCGTGCGGCGCCGGGATTTCATCAATATCGCCGCAGTCAGCTTTGCCGGAATCGGGGCCGCCACTGTGGTCCTTCCCCTGGTCAACCAGATGAACCCGTCCGCCGACGTGCTCGCTCTCTCGTCGACCGAGATCGATATTTCGGCGATCCAGTCGGGGCAGGCGATCAAGACGAGCTGGCGCAAACAGCCGGTATTCGTGCGCAACCTCACCCCGGCGGAGATCGCTGAGGCCGACAAGGTGCCGCTTGGCGACCTGCGTGACCCGCAGACGCTTGCCGAGCGTACCAAGGAGGGCAAGGAGAATTGGCTGATCACGCTCGGTGTCTGCACCCATCTCGGCTGCGTGCCGCTCGGGGCCGCAGAAGGTGAGCCGCGCGGCGATTTTGGCGGCTATTTCTGTCCGTGCCACGGGTCGCACTATGATACCGCGGCGCGCATCCGCAAAGGTCCGGCGCCGACGAATCTGGTCGTGCCGCCTTATGAATTTACCGGCGACACCGTTGTGACGATCGGCTGAGGAGCAAGATAAGATGAGCTTTCCCTGGGCCAAGAATTACGAACCGCAGCAGCCGCTGATGAAGTGGCTGGACGAGAAGCTGCCACTGCCGCGCCTCGTCTATAATGCGGTCGGTGCCGGCTATCCGGTCCCCCGCAATCTCAACTATTTCTGGAACTTCGGCGTTCTCGCCGGCGCAGCGCTCGCGATCCAGATCATCACAGGTATCGTGCTTGCGATGCATTATGCGGCCAATGCGGGCGTCGCCTTCGACTCGGTCGAGCACATCATGCGCGACGTCAATGCCGGCTGGTTCATCCGTTACGCGCACATGAACGGCGCGAGCATGTTCTTCATCGTTGTCTATCTGCACATCTTCCGCGGCCTCTATTACGGATCGTACAAGGCACCGCGCGAGATGGTATGGCTGCTCGGCGTCGTGATTTTCCTTCTCATGATGGCCACCGCCTTCATGGGCTATGTGCTCCCCTGGGGGCAGATGAGCTTCTGGGGCGCGCAGGTGATCACCGGATTCTTCTCGGCGATCCCGGTCGTCGGCGAACCGATACGCGTGTGGCTGCTCGGCGGCTTTGCGCCCGATAATGCGGCGCTCAACCGTTTCTTCTCGCTCCACTATCTGCTGCCGTTCGTGATCGCGGGTGTCGTCGTCCTCCACATCTGGGCGCTGCATATCCCAGGATCGAGCAATCCGACCGGCATCGAGGTGAAAGATGAACAGGATACCGTCCCGTTCCATCCCTATTATACTGCAAAGGATGGCTTCGGGCTCGGCGTCTTCCTGATTCTTTTCGTCGCGCTGACATTCTTCAGCCCGAACCTTCTGGGTCACGCCGACAACTATATACCGGCGAATCCGCTTTCGACGCCGGCGCATATCGTTCCGGAGTGGTATTTCTGGCCCTTCTACGCGATTCTGCGCGCCTTCACCTTCAACTTCCTGTGGATCGACGCGAAGCTCTGGGGCGTGATCGCGATGTTCGCCTCGATCGCGTTGCTGTTCTTCCTTCCCTGGCTCGACAGCTCGCCGGTCAAGTCGTCGAAATATCGTCCGCTCTACCGCATCTTCTTCTGGGTGCTTGTCGCCGACGTTTTCCTGCTGGGTCTGTGCGGCAAGATGCCTGCGGAACAGCCGTGGGTCATACTCAGCCAGATCGGTGCAGCTTATTATTTCGCCCACTTCCTGATCATTCTGCCGATCGTCTCGCGGATCGAACGCCCGCTGCCGATGCCGAATTCGATCACGGAAGCCGTTCTCGCGAAGCATGCCGGCACCTCGTCGGCGTCGGCAACGGCCTGAGCGCCGGACTTTAATAGGAGCTGAAACAGCCATGGTTCGTCCGCTCGGATTTCTCGTCGGCCTGGGGTTTATCGTCGCGCTGCTGTGCGCGATCTTCACCACGCCGCTGACGAATGAGCCCCAAGCCGCTCACGCGTTCCACAAGCATCCGCGTCACATTGCGCTGTCGAGCGACGGTCTCTTCCCGCACTGGGACAAGGCCAAGCTTCAGCGCGGGATGCAGGTGTATAAGGAAGTCTGCTCGGCCTGCCACAGCCTCAACTATGTCGCCTTCCGCGACATTGCCGAGCTTGGCTACACCGAGGGCCAGGTGAAGAGCTTCGCCAAGAGCTTCCAGGTGCCGTCGATCAACCCCGACACGGGCGAGCCGGCGACCCGCGACGGTCTGCCTTCGGACCGCTTCCCGGCGCCTTATGCGAACGAGGTTGCGGCGCGCGCGGCGAACAATAATGCGCTGCCGCCCGACCTCTCGCTGATCACCAAGGCGCGCGAAGGCGGCAAGGATTATCTCTATTCGCTGCTAATCGGTTTCGAGAACCCGCCGAAAAACCTGCCGAAGGAACTCCAGCCGGGGACAGGGCTGCACTACAACCCCTATTTCCCCAACCTGAACCTCGCGATGGCTCCGCCGCTCGCCGACGGGCAGGTAACCTTTGCCGACGGTTCGCCGAACGATGTGAAGGCGATGGCGAGCGACGTCACGGCCTTTCTCGTGTGGACCGCCGAGCCCAAGCTGGTGAAGCGCGTCTGGACGGGTTGGGCGGTGCTTCTCTATCTGCTCATCTTCACCGGTCTCACCTATATGGCGTACAGGAACATCTGGGCCAACAAGGAACATTGAAGGACAAGGAAGGGCGTTTGTCGCCGATGATCGCCCTTCCGTCCCGACCGGATCTTGACCTTGCGGCGCTTGTCCGCACCATCCCCGACTTTCCAAAGCCGGGGATCTTGTTTCGCGATATCACCACGCTCATCAGTGATGCCGCCGGTTTTTCGGAAAGCGTGCGCCGCCTTAGCGAGCGTGCTTCTGTCTATCGTCCCGACCTGATCGTCGCGGTCGAGGCGCGCGGCTTTCTCTTCGGGGCCGCGATGGCGAGCGCGATGGGGCTTGGCCTCGTGCCGGTACGCAAAGCGGGCAAGCTTCCGGGCGTCACCGTCGGCGTCGACTATGAATTGGAATATGGCACCGACCGGCTCGAACTGCATGAAGGCGCCGTCGCTCAAGGGCACCGCGTGGTGCTGGTCGACGATCTGCTTGCCACCGGGGGCACGATTCTCGCGGCGGCCGAGCTGATGCGCAATGTCGGCGCGGAGGTTGCGGCCGCGATGTTCGTGATCGAACTTCCCGATCTTGGTGGATCGAAGCGGCTAAGCGCTGCGGGCCTCGCGTGCGAGACGCTGATCGCTTTCGACGGGGACTAAAGCCGTTCGCGATTACGTCTCGGGATATGACCATATTCCCAGCCTGCAAAAAAATGCCCGCGCCGAAGCGCGGGCAATTGCCCCCTTGGCAAACAGGTGCGATCAGAAAGGCAGCCAGCTCTGCTTTTTCCGGAACTTCATATAGCCCACATTGGCGCCCAGACGGGCGCCGACGCCAACGCGGATCGGGATGAGCACAATGTCTCCGCTGCGCATGTAGGAGGCGTTGAATCCGCCGATCAGATATGCGGCACCTTCGCCAGCCGGAAAGCGCTTGTAGAGGTCTTCGCTATCAAAGAGGTTATAGACGAGAATGAAGGTGTTACCGGCATTGGCCCCAGCGTCGAACCCGATCGACGGCCCGGTCCAATAGGCGGGACGTTCGCCCTCGATCTTGTGATAGAGAGTCCCTGAACCGTAACGCAATCCAAGGCCGATCGCGCCGCTTGCTTCGCGGCCCACGATATAGGCGTTGGGTTCCCCCTGCTTCTTGAGAATGTCCTCAATCAGCCCGGCAAGGCCCTGCGCGCCTTTGCCGAACACGCCCTCGGCGGCGCCGATCAGATCATCTTCCTTGTAGGTCTCGCCCGGGTCGGCGCTCGTCGCGGCCGCCTGCGGGTCGATGGGCGGGGCGGCCGCCGCTTCGGCGGTGCCCGATACGCCGCTCGTCTGCTCATCACCGGTGGCAAGATCGCTGTCGAGCGCGGGGTCGGCATAAGGATCGGTGGACGTCGCCGGGGGCGGGGCGGGCTGCGGGCTGTCGAGGTCCGCATCAAGCACCGTATTCGGATCGACCTCGGTCATCTGCGCGGCAAGAGGCAAGGGCGAGAGGGCGAGCCCGATGGCCGCAATCCCCACTGTGGTAAATCTGGTAAACATATGGCGCATCATTTTCCCCCAAGGGCTGGCTGCGGTCCGCATTACAGCCGCAACCCTGCGTTAATCATGACTCCCTTTGCAAGGGGGGCAATGAACGGGCGATGACCCGAGTCGATTTCGGGCTGGATCGAATCGAAATTCGCTTCAGATCCCCCGCTAAAGGGCAAATGCGCAATATTGGACGTTGCGGCCCGCTGTCAGGCTGGCTATAGCGCCCGCCGAGGCCAGACTGCCGTTAGCCCGGCAGCCATGCGGAGACGTGGGTGAGTGGCTGAAACCAACGGTTTGCTAAACCGTCGTACTGGTAAATCCGGTACCGAGGGTTCGAATCCCTCCGTCTCCGCCACCTCTCATTTTGTCCAGCCCGGACTGTCCAGCCCGGACACATAGGTGACGTTTCGTACCGGAGACATAGGTTACAACCTCGGGCCGAACGGGTTGTCGAGGGTTTGCAGGGTTTTCTGCTCCAAGTCGATATATCCCAAGTCGTAATGCATGAAGCTGACGAGCCAGATGCCCTCGTCGATTTCCTTGATGCCGAGGCGCTGGCCGGCGAGGACGGTCGATATGTTGATCTTCTTTCTGTGCATGCAGATGCGTCCACAGGATGTGACGATGACATCCGGCTCTTCCCCGTGAACGGGGAAGAGCCTGATTTAATTGATAATTTTTCAAGACTGCGCGCCGGTTCCCATAACCGTTCCCCGATAGGTCCGGCGCTTGAGGCGAACCCGAGCGGCTGGATTCGCTCAATCGGCGCGCACCTCAACAATTCTCAACAGGTGCGGGGCAATCGTCCGCAATGTCATTCGGGCAGCCATGCCGGTGTCAGCCTTGGAAGCTGGAAACGCCTACACACCGAACGCGACAAATCGCGGCTGGAAATGGCGGAATTGTGCGGGTTTCGGGAGGTGGCAGCTTCTCAATCAAAAATGATTGGCCATTCGGATTTGATTAAATGCGCGGGTTTCTGCGGTTTTCCGGCCAATCATTTCCGGGTCATTCGTGTTCGTGGGCCGTCCTAACTCTGGCAACGCTCCAGTGCCTTGCAACGCCGCTTGCCAAAGCAACGAACCCATAACATTTATGGGTTATGATCGATCCGGTTCCCATGCGGATGAACGAAGCAACAGCACTCAAAGTCCTTCGCGAGATTGCTCAGGACAGTGCTCAGGTGATCTTCACGCATCACGACCGGAAGCGAATGCGGCAACGCAAGGTTTCCCCGGTGCAGGTTTTGACCTGTCTGCAACGCGGGATCGTAAGCGAGCCGGTGGCGCTGGACATGCATGGGAATTGGAAACTGACCGTGACGCACCGCGTTGCGGGCAAGGATTTGGACGTGGCAGTGGCGATTGACGTTCCCAAGCGGGCAATCGTCATCACCGTTTTCTAGGAGGCGAGCATGTATCATTATCGGGAGTGCGGCCTTCGCAACGTCTGGTTGGCGAACGGCTATGATGAGCACGACACCCCCTATGGACCGGGCATTGCAATCCATGATGTGGAGGGCCTGCATCGCGCCATTGCGCATGGGATCGTCAACAAGGGCGGGAAGCTGACCGGGAGCGAATTGCGCTTCCTGCGGCAAGAGATGGGCCTGAGCCAAGCAAAGCTAGCATCCATGCTGGGCAATGAGGCTCAAACGGTCGCGCTATGGGAAAAGCGGAGCAGCCAGCCCAAGATTGCTGATCGGTTCATTCGTGCGATCTATCGGGAATTGGACGAGGGTAATGCCCATATCCGCGACATGATCGAGCGGCTGGTGGATTCCGATCTTGAGGAGAACGACGCCCGCATAACGCTTGAGCAAGATAGCGGCGGCTGGAAGGTTGCGGCGTAACGCCCTAGGGTGGCTCCCTGCAAAATTCAGGGGGCTGCCATGCAATTCGATTTGGCGAAAATAAGGAGCGCAGGCACTGCCGCTTTTCGGTCGATTTTCGGAGGGCGCATAGCCCGGGCAACTATCGTAATCCGGGTTGCGATACTTGTTGCTATCGTTGTGATCCTGTCTTTCCGGCCCGGGTCGTCTTCGGCGAGACCTTGTGTAAAATAGCGCATCGCGGCGGCAAGTTCTCCGTCGGGCCCGCCAAATTGTTCGAGCAGGAGCGAGGCAAGCGCAGGATTGGGTTCGGAAACGCGGACGGTGTATTGCAGACGTTTGTTGTGCATGAACATAGCAGCTTCTCCTTCCAGTAGGCGAAGCGCGCGTGGCCCGGGACCTGTTCCTGTTCTTACTGCAGGTTAGAAACTTTACCGCTTTGTCTCGAGCCGGAAGCGCCCGCCGGAGGGCGCGGGCGCCGGGTGCGACGTCGCGGCCGCTGGCAGGATGACGCCAGCGACGACCGCGGTCACCGCTCCTTGGAAAGCAGCGCCAGGGCACCGTTCGGCAACGGTGCAGGGGGGCGTCAGGCAGCCGCGAAGCCGGCTTTGTTCATGACGTGGGTGACATGCTTGTTGCCGGCCTCGCCGAGAGCCGCGCGCAGCCGAGGAAAAAGTTCCTCTTCCTCCTTGCGGACATGCTCCTCGATGTCGGAACGAAAATCGCGAATCTTCGCCATCCATGCCGGATCTTCGGGTGAAAGTTCCGAAAGATCAAAGAGATATTGCTTCACATAGCCGTGGTCGTGGACCAGCGCGTCGGCTTCCTTGACCTGGCCATGATCGCGCATCGCGGGATAGACAACATTTTCCTCTTCGAAGGCATGTTTGCTGAGCGCGTGCTTGAGCTGCACCAGAAGCATCTTGCGGCGCACGCTCTGCTTTTCGCTCGTCGCCTCGATGGCATCAAAGAGTTTCAGGGTCGCGCGGTGCTCTGCCTTCAACTCCTCGTCCCATTCGCCTTGTACGGCGGATACGCCTTGTACGATGGCCTTTCGGCCAAGATTGGCCGCAAGACCGACGACAAAACCGGTTGCGACCGCTCCGGCGAGCGACGCGGGATGTTTGAGCGCTTGCGATGTAAGGTTTACCATTTTCGTCTCCTTGCTTGGAAAATATGTGGGGCCGACGCGGTCAGGGGAGGGCGTAGGCAATGACCTCGTCGCCGATCGGCGTTTCCATGAAATGATGGCCACCAGCGTAAATGACGACATATTGCTTGCCGTTCGCCTCATAGGTTATCGGCGTTGCCTGGCCGCCTGCGGGCAGGACGTCCGTCCAGAGGGTCCGGCCTGTCTTGAGGTCGATCGCGCGGATCAGATTGTCGGTCGCGGCCGCGATGAAAATAAGCCCGCTCGCCGTGACGGCCGCGCCCCCATTGTTGGGGGTGCCGATCGTCACCGGGAGCATCGAGGGGATGCCGAACGGGCCGTTGGTCCGCGCCGTGCCAAGCGGCCGGTCCCAGATTGTCCTGCCGGTCGCGATATCGATGGCGCGGATGCCGCCATAGGGGGGCTGCTTGCAGAGCAGGCCGGTCCAGGGCAGGCGCCAGCCCGCATTGACGTCGATGGCATAGGGAGTTCCGGCCTGAGGATCGCCTGCCCCCTCGGCGCCGCCGATATTGCCGCGCGCCTGGTCCCTCGGCGCCCAGCCCTTTTTGTTGGCTTCCGCGCGGGGAACGAGACGGACATAGTTGGGCATGTCGTTGTAATTGGCGATAATCACCCCGCGCTCCGGGTCGACCGCGACGCCGCCCCAGTCAGTACCGCCATTATAGCCTGGATACTGGATCGAGCGGCGCTCGCTCGTCGGAGGGGTGTAAAAGCCCTGGTAGCTCGCCTTCCGGAACTGGATGCGGCAGATCATCTGGTCGATCGGGGACATGCCCCACATGTCGCGCTCGGTGAGATCCGCCTTGCGCAAGCTATGCCAGAGCGACACGATCTGGGTCGGCGCGCGTTCGGCGGGTTCGACGCCGCCGCGGGGCACCTTGACCGTGCCGATCGGGGTGAGCGGGCGCCCCGTCCGCCGGTCGAGGATATAGATGTCGCCCTGCTTGCTCGGCAGCACGAGCGCCGGGGTCGTGCCCTCGGGCCCCGGAAAGTCGATCAGCGTCGCCTGGGCGCCGAAATCATAGTCCCACACGTCCTTCTTCACCGCCTGGAAACGCCAGCGCGGCTTGCCCGTCGTGACATCGAGCGCGACGAGCGACGTCGCGTAATGATTTTCCGGGCCGCGGCGAAGGCTTGAATAATAATCGGCCGAGGCGTTGCCCATCGGCAGATAGACAAGCCCCAGCGTCTCGTCGGCCGAGGCAATCGTCCACATATTCGGCGTGCCGCGGGCCCAGGTCTCGCCTGGCGGCGGATAGCCCTTCCACTCGGGGTTCATCATGTCCCACGCCCAGGCGAGCTTGCCGCTCACCGCGTCAAAACCGCGGATGACCCCCGATGGGGCCCAGCGATCCTGGCCATCGAGGACCTGATGGCCTGTGACGATGATGCCGCGCACGATCGTCGGAGGCGAGGTTATCGAAACATATCCCGGCGGAGTGGACCCCATGCCGATCTTGGTGTCGACCTCGCCATTGCTCCCAAAGTCCTGGCACGGCCGCCCGGTCGCAGCATCAAGGGCGAACAGGCGCGCATCGAGCGTGGCGAAGATGATCCGCTGCGCACAGGCCTGTCCTGCTGTAGCGTCGGGGACGCCATAAAAGCTTACCCCTCGGCACGCAGCGGTATAGGGGATCGCCTCGTCGGGGACCTTCGGATCAAAGCGCCATTTCTGGCGTCCGGTCGCCGGATCGAGCGCAAGGACGATATTCTTCGGCGTGCAGACATAGAGGCTGTCGCCGATCTTCAGCGGCGTATTTTCTGCGCCATAGGTGCCTTGCGCCGCTTTCGAAGGCAGGTCCCCCGTGTGGAACAGCCAGGCGCGCTGGAGCTTGCCGACATTTGCGGGCGTAATCTGATCGAGCGGCGAATATCGCCGCGCGCTATAGGTGCCGCCATAGGCGGGCCAGTCTGAACCCGCCGCCATGAGCGCTGGATCGGCCATCGCCCAACGCTCGCCCGGCAGATCGCGCAAGGGCCGCGGGGTGTTGAGCCATCCGAGCATCGCGCCGCCGGCTGCGACCAGCCCGATCACAAGCGCGCTTGCACCAAGCGCTCGCCGCCAGCGCCGGGGCTGCCGGGACAAGGACGCCGCCGCGAAGAATACAAGAACGAGCAGGAAAAGGGGTGCGATGATGCGCGGGACGAGGGCCCAGCCGTTCGCGCCGACCTCCCAGAAAGCCCAGATCAGGGTGAAAAAGAAGATTGCGGCATAGAGCCAGCCCCCGGCGATGCGGCCGCGCATCAGAAGCCCCCCAGCCGCCAACATCGCGGCGCCGGTCACAAGATAATAGGGTGATCCGCCGAGAGCCGCGAGCCAGGCCCCTCCCACCAGCAAGAGGATCGCGATGAGGACGAGGATAAGCCCCGTCAAAAGGGCCAGCCAGGGAGCGGGGAAAATCTGCCGAATCCGGTTCATCGCCACGGCCTTTCTATCCTGCGGGGCTGGGCGCCCGCTGTCGGCGCGCCGTCTGCGCCCCGGACCGGCGCGCGGCCGCTGCCGCATTCGAGGGGACGGGGCTTGCGCGCGCGGCTCTTCTCAAATCCGGACCGGGTTAGAGTGTCGCGCGTCATGGGGATCATCCTCTCCCCCTTGAGACGCGGGCCATGGGTGAGGGTTCCAGCCTCTTCTTGCGAAGAAGCATTGGAAAACCGCCTATTCCGATAAAAATTGATCTATGTTGTGCGCATGGCCTTGGGGCGGGGTCGATAGGATGCGGGGCGATGGGCGCGGCCCGGCGGACCTGCAGGCGTTAAACGCAAGAGATACTCGGAGCCGGTGAAAGGCTCCTCATCGGGAGGTTGCACGTGCAAAAGACCCATTCTCGATCGGTCGCGGGGCTCGAACTTGGCGGCACAAAATGCGTTGCCATCCTGGGGAGCGGGCCCGGCGATGTCCGCGCGCAGGAGACATTGCCCACGAGCGATCCCGAGGCGACGCTTGGCGCACTCGAAGAAATACTTCGCGGCTGGCATTTCGATGCTCTGGGCATCGCATCCTTCGGTCCGCTCGACCTTGATCCGCTGAGCGCCGACTTCGGATCGATCCGCGCGACCACAAAGCCCGGCTGGAGCGGGGTCGGACTCGCGCGCCATTTTGCTGCACGCTTCGGCGCGCCGCTCGCGATCGAGACCGACGTTGTCGGGGCAGCGCTCGCCGAGCAGCGATGGGGAAGGGCGCAGGGGCTTTCAAGCCACTGCTATATCACCATCGGTACAGGCGTCGGCGTGGGGCTGATCTCGGGCGGCATGCCGGTGCAAGGCGCAGCGCACGGCGAGGCGGGGCATATGCGCGTGCCTCGCGCGAGCGGCGACAATTTTGCAGGTTCGTGCCCCTTTCATGGCGACTGCGTCGAGGGTCTGATTTCCGGGCCAGCCCTTGCCCGTCGCTTCGGCCGTCCCGGCCAGGAGATTCAGCGCCGTCCGGCCGTGGAAGGCGCCGGTGAAAGCGATCACTCCGGAGCGCCCCGTCGCAGCGCGTGCGATCTTGACGGCATTTTCCACCGCCTCTGCGCCCGTCGGCGGCCCACTGTCACTTTCGATCAGATGCCCTTGCCGCAGAGGGTACAGGATGTGCGGCCCAGCGTCCGCGCGTTGTGGTGCGACCGGGTGGAACGAGTTTTTGAAAGGATGTTTAGGCGCAATTCGTCGCGAGAAGGATTTTCTCCACCGCACCTATCGCGGTGACCCCTCGCGCCATTTATTATTGTAATTGATAATCGTTCGCGATAGAGGCCGCTCGTTCCTTTCTCATCCAGACGATCCTATGCACGCACCCTTGTCCCCGCGACCGGCACAGACGAAGAGCCGGAAGGCCTTCTGGCTGAAGCAATTGCACATGTGGCACTGGATGAGCTCGGCCGTGAGCCTCGTTGGCCTCCTGCTGTTCGCGATCACGGGATTCACGCTCAATCACGCCGCCGATATCGAAGGGCAGCCCATTACTGCCGAGCGGTCGGCGCAGCTACCCGCGCCGCTTCTCCGCGCCGTCGCATCGGGTCCTTCCGAAGGCAAGGCACGCCTGCCGCGGAGCGTTGCCGCCTGGGTCGAAGAGGCGCTGCCTCTCCGGGCGTCGGCAGAGGCTGAATGGTCCGAAGGCGAAGTCTATCTTCCGGCGCCGCGCCCCGGCGGCGATGCGTGGGTTGCGATCGACCGCGCGAGCGGGGCGGTGACTGCGGAGATCACCGATCGCGGCTGGATCTCTTATCTCAACGACCTTCACAAGGGTCGCAACTCGGGCGCCGTGTGGAGCCTGTTCATTGACCTGTTTGCCGGCGCCTGCCTGATCTTTGCGCTCACTGGCCTCTTGCTGCTCCAGCTTCACGCAGCGAAGCGCAAGAGCACCTGGCCGCTAGTGGCCTCGGGCTTTGCCCTCCCGGCCGCGCTCGCCATCCTGTTCATCCATTAGGAGTTTGTCGCATGCAGCCCGTCTCTCGTGCCGCCCTCACTGGTCTCACGCTGGGCTTGAGCAGCACGCTCGCGGCTCCGGCGCTCGCGGCGGCGCCCGCGACGATGGACGTAACCGTCACCATTCCCCGGCTGAAGGTTGCCGAATATCACCGCCCCTATGTTGCGATCTGGGTCGAAAAGGCGGGTGCTCCAGCGAAGAGTGTCGCGGTCTGGTATGATTATGACATGAAGAATAACGAGGGGACGAAATGGCTCCGGGACGTGCGCCAATGGTGGCGTGTCTCGGGCCGCTCGCTCCGTTTCCCCGCCGACGGGATCACCGGTGCGACGCGCGCGCCGGGGGTGCACAAAATCTCCTTTTCGCGTGCGCAGCTCGGCGCGTTGGCGCCTGGACAATATGTTCTCGCGATCGAAGCCGCGCGCGAGGTTGGCGGCCGTGAGCTTCTGCGAATTCCCTTCAGCTGGCCGGCGAGGGCAGGCGTCGGCGGGCGTGCGGCGGGCAAGAGTGAACTTGGCGCCGTTTCCATTTCCTTCCGCTAAGCGCAAAGGGCCAAAATGATGATGAAGTATCTCCTGGGTTTCGCGGCGAGCGCTGCAGTCGCGGTTCTGGCCGCGGCGCCCGCAAGCGCGCACCGGCAATGGCTGCTCCCCTCGTCGACCATCGTATCGGGCGACGATGTCTGGGTGACGGTCGATGCAGCAGTGTCGAACGATCTTTTCTATTTCGAGCACCAGCCGCTCCGGCTCGATGCGGTGAAGGTGTGGGCGCCCGACGGCAGCGAGACGCCAATCGAGAATGCCGCAACCGGGCGCTATCGCAGCACCTTCGACGTGCATCTCACGCAAAGAGGAACCTGGCGAATTGCGTCGGTCTCCGATGGGCTCGTGGGTAGCTACGAGCTTGACGGCAAGACCGAGCGCCTGCCGCGCGGCACGACGCGCGCGAATCTCGCCGAACGGCTCCCCGCCGGCGCGGTCAATGTGAAGACTGCCGAATCCAGCAGCCGCAACGAGATTTTCGTGACCGTGGGCGAGCCGACGACGAATTTGTTCACGCCAACCGGCAAGGGCATCGAATTGGCGCCGGTGACGCACCCCAACGACCTCTTCGCGGGTGAAACCGCAATCTTCCAGTTTCTTCTCGACGGCAAGGCAGCCGCGGGGCTGACGGTGACAGTGATCCCGGGCGGTATCCGCTACCGCGACCAGCTCGGCCAGATCGACCTTGTCACCGATGCGGCGGGCAAGGTCGAAGTGACCTGGCCCGAAGCCGGCCTTTACTGGCTCAATGTCACGACTCCGCGCGCTGGAGGGGGCGAGGCCGCGGCGCCGCAGCGGCGTGCAAGCTATGTCACGACGCTCGAAGTGATGGCGCCCTGACCGACCGTATCCTGATCCCGCGAGCCTTGACGCCGGCTGCTTTTGCCGGGCGCGAGGCTCGCGCGGCTATCGAAACCTTTGCCGGCGAAACGATGGGAACAAGCTGGTCGCTGCACGCCGTCCTCCCTCCCACGGGGGCAGCGGAGGGCGTTCAGGCGGTGCTCGACCGCGTGGTCGCTACGATGAGCCAGTGGGAAGCCGCGTCCGACCTCTCGCGTTTCAATCGCGCCGCGCCGGGGGTTTGGCGGAGCGTTCCGCTGGAGCTTGCCCATGTCCTTGAGGCCGCGCTTGCCATTGGACGATCAAGCGGCGGAGCCTTCGAGCCTGCGCTCGGTCGGCTCACCGAACAATGGGGCTTTGGAAGCGCGGGGCCGGTCGAACGGGCGCCGGCCAAGGCGCAACATACGGGCCGGATCGAGTTCGACCCGAATATGCGAGAGGCGCGGCGGAGCGAAGATGCGCTTCTCGACCTTTCGGGCATCGCGAAGGGCTATGGTGTCGACGCCGTGGCCGAATGGCTTCTCGCCCAGGGCACGCGCCATTTCCTCCTCGAGGTTGGCGGCGAACTGCGCGGCGAGGGCATCCGGCCCGACGGCCAGCCCTGGTGGGTCGATGTCGAACTGCCCCCAGATTGGACCGGCTCCGGCTGGCGGATTGCCCTCCACGACCTCGCCGTCGCAACGTCGGGCGACTATCGCCGCGGCTTCGAGGTCGATGGCAAGCGCTATTCGCACAGCTTCGATCCGCGCACCGGGCGGCCGATCATCAATGGTGTGCGCTCGGTGACAGTGATCCACCGCAGCTGCATGATGGCCGATGGCTGGGCAACCGCGCTTACCGTGCTCGGCCCTGAGGCCGCGATGAAACTGGCTAACGAGCAGCAACTGGCTGCCTGCGTGATGGCGCGGGAACGCGAATATGTCTCGCGCGCCTGGGCTGCGATGCTCGGCTAGACTCGTTTTCACTTAGATTGACGCGTACCCGGAGTTTCTGAGGTAGTTGGCGCATTCGCTGGGCGAGAAGGCGTCGAGCAGGGTTCCGAT
>NZ_FUYP01000042.1 GCF_900168005.1 Sphingopyxis flava | reverse complement strand
CTTCTCCCCTCCCCACCCCGCGCTTCGCCAGCGGGTCAGGGCCGCAGCCGCAGGCAGGCGGCCTTGCCGAAAAAGGAGTGAGAAATGACCATTCAGAACATCGCTTTGAACAAATTGGCGCTTTCCGATCTTAACGTGCGGAAGGTGAAGCCGAAGGAGATCGAGGCTCTAGCCGCTGACATTCAGGCGCGCGGCGTGCTGCAAAATCTCATCGGCTATGACGAGGACGGCAAGATCAAGATTTGCGCTGGTGGACGGCGCTACCGAGCCTTGAAGCTGTTGCAGAAGGGCAAGACCATCCCCGGCACCTTCGAGGTTCCCGTTGACCTTCGCAGCAAGGACGAGGCGCTGGAAATCTCGCTTGCCGAGAACGCGCAGCGCGAAGCCATGCACCCCGCAGACGCGATCATGGCCTATCGGGCGATCATCGACAGCGGCAAAGAGGTTGACGATGTTGCCGCATCGTTCGGCGTCTCCCCCGCCTATGTCCGGCGCGTTTTGAAGCTGGCAGCGCTTCACCCCACCATACTAAAGGCGTTCCAGAAAGATGAGATCGGTATGAGCGCGGCGCAGGCATTTGCGCTGACCGACGATCAGGACCGCCAGCTAGAGGTTTTCAAGCGCACCGGCGACAATCCGCACCAAATCCGCGCGATGCTCACACAGGAAAAGGTTGCCGACACCGACAAGCATTTCCGGATCGTTGGCGAGGAAGCTTACACCGCCGCAGGCGGCACCTTCACTGCCGACCTTTTCGGGGAACGGCGCTATTGCGACGACGCGGGCCTTGTCATGGACCTTGTGCAAGATCGGCTCGATGCCGTCGCCAAAGCCGCCCGCGAGGATGGCTGGCGAGATGCCGAGGCGCAGATTTCCCGGCCTGATTCCTATTGGATGCGCGGTCATCTTGAACCCGCTGGCAAGCGCGAGCCGACCGAGGAAGAAGCCGCCGAGCTGGCGCGGATCGAGGCGGCAATCGCCACGCGCGAAAGCGAGATCGAGGAAGACGAGCGCTATTACGACGAGGAATTGCGCGACCTGGGCCGCAAGCACAGCGCCATTCTCTCCGCCCTCCAGATTTTCACCGACGAGCAGAAGGCCGACCATAACCTTGTCGTGTTCATCGGCAGCGAGGGCATCGAACAGGTCGCGTTCACCCGCGCCAGCAAGAACGGCGCAGGCGATGGGCCAAAGCCGCCCCGCCCCGACTATTCGCAGAAGGTCATGGATCAGCTGGGCAGCGTCCGCACGATGGCCGTCAGAGAGGCCATTGTCACCGACCCGGAACTGGCGCTGGACGTGCTGTTGACCGGCCTGTTGGGGCAGGTTCGCGGGGAGGTCTATTCGTGGCAGCAAGCCGTCGAGATCAAGGCGGAAAAGAACCCCTTCCACATCGACGACGCCATAATGGGCCATTCGTCCATGCGTGACATTGAAGAGATCGCGGCGGCTGACCTTCACCGCGTTTCCGAGGCTCCCGCCTTGGAGGATATGCGCCAGCTGGACACCGAAACGAAGTTGCGGCTGCTGGCCTATTGCGTTGCATCGCAGATCACGAGCCTTTCGTTCCATAGCGACCGCGACCGCCAGCTGGCACAGATCGCCGGGGCCGCGCAGATCGACATGGCCGACAAATGGGAGCCCAATCAGGCTTTCTACGATCAGCTTAGCAAGGCTACGCTGTTGAAGCTGTTGGCCGAAGGTTGCGGCAACAATGCCGTCGAGAACTGCCACACCATGAAGCGGGCCGACCTTGCCGTAACAGCGCGGTGACGAAGTCGGTTTTCAGCCGGGTCTGTCAGCGCCTTCAGGGGTAAAAACGATGAGGAGCATGGCCCTTTCTCCGTCGAACTCGGCGACGAGGGCGATGACGAGCGCAACATCGGTCTGAACTACGAACAAGAATGCCTTGGATGCGCCCCTGGCGCCCCTCGGAGTGCCGCAACCGAACAGGGCGCGCATGAGAATGCCAAGATTGAACCCGGCGACGTGGATCAAATAACGCTTGTGAACATTCTCGCGCCCGCGCAGCCACGCGCGGCGCATGCCGCCGCGATCCAGGACGTGGGCAAAGCTACGCTCGACCATCTCACCACGCTTGCGCATCGCCTTGCGTCCGACGGCGGATTTCAGGCGAGACCGATTGGCGTAGACGGCCTTCTGGGCAGCCTCGTCGCCGTGCCAGCGCAGATATCCATTCGGCGGTGCCGGCTCGGCGATGCGCGTCTTCCAGATGTCGCCGTCGAGACCCTTGAGGAGCTCGCGCGAATGATAGCCTTTATCGGTCACAAGATCGCAGGGATCCCCGGACGTCGGCGCCAGGCCAATGTCGGCGAGGTTGCGTGCTGCCGTCTCCAGCGTGGCGTCGAGCGTTGTCGTGTCGCCCTTGTCGGCCGGGTGGATCGGCGCTGCCACGATAACACCCGTGTCGAGATCGACCGCGTGTTCGGGCTTGTAGGCCAGACGCGTCGAGCCGTTCTTCATCCGCGCGACCTTCGCGTCGGGATCGGTCTTGCTCGCCCAGTCCGCATTCGACAGCTTCTTGCCCTTGCGTTTGCGATCGAGCCGGACAAGGTCGTCGATCGTCGGCGTGTCGATGCCGCTCTCTTGCGCCATGCGCACCAGCATCTCGCGGTAGGTCTCGCCATTGTCACGCCGCACGATGGTACGCAGCGCGGCGTTCGCCTCCATGGTCGAGCCATCGACGCCGATCCGCTCGCCTTTCACCAGATCGTGCCCGGCGACGAGGGCCAGTACCCAGCCGAAGATCTGGTCATGTACCTCGTGCGGCAGGCGGCTCCGCGTCTTCGACAACCAGCTATGATCAGGGACCTTGTCGCGGCTCGACAGTCGCAGGAACTCCCGCAGCGACAGCGAATCCGAACAGCGCCAGACAATCCCGCGTTCGCTGTCGATGCCCTCGAAATAGCCGATCAGCAGCATGCGGAAATAGCGGCCCGGCGGCAGCGACGGGGCTCCCATCCGCGGCGCATAATAGGGCTTGCACGTCTTCTCGACAAAGCCATCGAAGCCCGCCTCGGCCAGCAGCTTCTGGAGCTTGTCGTAGAAAACATGCCCCGGTGAACGCGGTATCTCCGCCCACGTCACGATCAAATCGGACTGGACCTCGCTATCACGCCCCATCGCCATCGCCGCTAACCCGCCAGACAATCCCACTGCCGCACTGAATCAGCCACCGCCGACTTCGTCAACGGCCTGCTAGGTGGCCGAAAGAGGGTCATGACGCCTCGACGCATTGAGGCGGCCGGGAAACTCCTTGCCTTTGGGATGTCGGCAGGCGAGATAGCTCCAACAATCGGCGTTTCGATTGCCACACTCTATCGGCACCTTCCTGCACCTATGCAAGAAGCCCGAGTTGTCGAAGGTAAATATGTGGAGCCTTAAAGCAGTAAATTCGCCGGATTTGTACAATTCTGCAGTTTAGCGATTTACATACTCCACTTGGATCTCACTTTGCGCGTATCAGCCTAGCGAAAAAGCTGACGTGCAATTTGCTCGAACAACCGAACATCTGCTGAACTGTCTCCGACCCGAAAGCTGAGGATGATTGGTGAAGTGGCTCCTTCATCGCGAACCCTGACATATATGATGTCGTCATGCTGGACGTGCCGCATGGAAGACGGGACCAGCGCGACCCCGGCCTCCGACGCGACCAGCCCGAGAGTAACCTGTACGTCGCGCACTTCCTCGACGTCGGTGTGCGTGAGCCCATGGTCGCGGAGGATCGTGAGAACCTGGTCCGCGTAGCTGGGCCGCGGCTGGCTTGGATAGACCAGCAGCTTGCGGGCCATCAAATCCGAAAGAGAAATGGAGTCCGCTGCCGCCAGCGTATCGGCGGTGCCGATCGCCGCAATCAGCGGCTCGTCCTGCAGCACTTCCCGCTGGATCGCCGGGTCGTCGATGAGGATGCGGCCGAGCCCCGCGTCGATGCGCCCGTCCTTCAACGCAACCACCTGCTCTATAGTACTCATCTCGAGAAGTTGGATCTCAAGCCCGTCCGCTCGCGCGCGGAACTCCCTGATGACCCCCGGCATCATCCCATAGACTATAGAGCCCACGAACCCGACCACGAAGCGCCGCTGCGCGCTCTGGGTAAGCCGCTGCATCGAGCGGCGGAGCTGCTCGATACTCGAAAGGATCCGCGTCGCCTGCTCGTGGAAGATACTGCCCGCTTCCGTCAAGCGGATCGGTCGACTGTCGCGATCGAATAACGCCACGCCTAACTCGATCTCGAGTTCTCTGATCTGCCGGCTAAGCGGCGGTTGCGCGACTCCCAGCCGCTCCGCCGCACGAGTGAAGTTCCGCTCGGCTGCAACTGCCTCGAAATATCGTAAGTGTCGCAGTTCCATTATACCTCCAGGGTATCAAGCCAGACCGAGATAATCTTTCCATCTGATAGGCACAAGTCCTATGTTTCGAGGAAGATAAAAAAAGGGAGGACGAGAATGGTCACTATCGAAACCATCGAAACCTTCATTGTCGATGTGCCGACGATACGCCAGCACGTGCTCGCGATGGCGACCATGCGGACCCAAGCGATGGTGTTCGTTCACGTCCGTTGTTCCGACGGGGTCGAGGGGATCGGCGAAGGTACGACGATTGGCGGCCTCAGTTATGGGGACGAGAGCCCCGAAGGCATCAAACTCACAATCGATCGTCACGTCGCACCGCTGCTGCATGGCTCCGACGCATCGCCCGCGCGAGCGACGATGCTGCTGCGCAAGTCGATTGTCGGCAATCATTTCGCCAAAAATGCAGTCGAGACCGCCCTGTTCGATGCGGCCGGCAAGCGTGCCGGTGTGCCGGTGAGCGAGCTTTTGGGGGGGCGCGTGCGCGATCGCCTCCCTGTATTGTGGACGCTCGCGAGCGGCGACACGGCGCGTGACATCGCTGAGGCTGAGACGATGATTGATCAGCGGCGTCACAAGGCGTTCAAGCTCAAGATAGGCAAGCGCGACCTTGTCGAGGACGTCGCGCACGTTGCCGCCATAAAGCGCGCGCTTGGTGACCTAGCCAGCATCCGGGTGGACGTCAACCAAGCCTGGGATGAGGCAACCGCCAAGCGCGGCGTCGCCATGTTGGCAGATGCCGATGTCGACCTGATCGAACAGCCGATCTCCGGCGCGAACGTCTCCGGCATGGCGCGTCTCACCGCGATGGGCCGGACCGCGATCATGGCTGACGAAGGGCTGCGAGGTCCGATCGATGCCCTGCGCCATGCGACGGATGCCGCAGCCGATGTATTTGCCGTTAAGATCGCACAGTCGGGAGGCCTACGCGCTGGCGCCGCTGTCGCCGGGATCGCGGAGGCCGCAGGGATCGGCCTGTACGGTGGGACCATGCTCGAAGGGCCGATCGGCTCTATCGCCTCGGCGCACCTGTTCGCGACCATTGATGAGTTCGACGTAAGCGAGGACGAGTTCTGGCATGCTCTGAACTTCATGGCGTCTGCCGCCCCGGAATTCGGACTCTTCGCGGCAGGGCTCGGCTTCGAACACTTCCTGGACATGCGCATGGACGCGGCCGACGCGGAAGCCGGGATCGAAGGGGGCACGCCGCGCACCATCGAAGGTCCGCTCTACGTCAAGGGAGCCCCGCGCTCGAAGGGCTTTGCGCGGCTGGACGACGGTGCCGATGACGGAGAAGTGCTAATTATGCACGGGCGCGTGGTCGACAAAGATGGGAAGCCCGTTGCCGGCGCGATCGTCGATGTCTGGCATGCCAACACACTCGGCAATTACAGCTACTTCGACAAAACCCAGAGCGAGTTCAACCTTCGTCGGCAAATTGAGACCGACGAAGAGGGCCGGTACAAATTCCGTAGCATCGTACCGTCGGGCTACGCTGTGCCTAAGGGCGGAACCACCGAGGCACTGCTTGACCTTGTTGGTCGCCACGGCAACCGTCCCGCGCATGTCCACTTCTTCGTGTCGGCGTCCGGTTACCGCCATCTGACGACGCAGATCAACATCGACGGCGACCCATACCTGCATGATGACTTCGCCTATGCGACGCGCGATGACTTGATTCCGCCGATCGAACGAAAAGCTGATCCTGCTGCCATTCATGCGGAGGGCCTCAACACGCCCTTCACGGAAATCGCCTTCGACTTCACGCTCATCACGGCTGGCGAGGCAGAAGAGGCAGAAGCATCTTCCCGCAGCCGCGTCGCGCTCGCGGCCTGACGACATCATGGCCGACAAGTTTTTCGAAAGTCCAGCTGCGGCGCTGGATGGCCTGCTCTTCGATGGCATGACGATCATGTCGGGCGGGTTCGGGCTGTCCGGCAACCCCGAGAGCCTGATCCCCGAGATCCGTGCGAGCGGGGTGAAGGCGCTGACCGTTGTCTCGAACAACGCCGGCGCGGACGGCTTCGGCCTGTGGATGCTGCTGGAAAGCCGCCAGGTGAAGAAGATGATTTCGTCCTACGTGGGGGAGAACAAGCTCTTCGAGCAGCAGTACCTCTCGGGAGACTTGGAGCTGGAACTCAATCCGCAAGGAACGCTAGCCGAGCGGATCCGGGCGGGCGGGGCTGGTATCCCAGCCTTCTACACCAGAACCGGGGTCGGGACGGTCGTCGCCGAGGGCAAGCCGATCGAGGCGTTCGAAGGCCAGGAATATGTCCGCGAGACCTGGCTACGCGCCGACCTGGCGATCGTAAAGGCGTGGCGCGCGGATCCGGCCGGGAACCTGATGTTCCGCAGAACCGCGCGCAACTTCAACCCGGTCATGGCGACGGCAGCCAAGGTGACCGTGGCGGAGGTGGAGGAGCTTGTCCCCGCCGGGACCTTCGATCCGGACTGCATCCACACGCCCGGCATCTATGTCGATCGGATCGTCCTGAGCACCATCAACGAAAAGAAGATCGAGAAGCTCACGACCCGACCGAGAGAGGCTGCCTGATGCCCTGGACGCGCGAACAGATGGCGGCCCGCGCCGCGCAGGAACTGCAGGATGGCTTCTACGTGAACCTCGGCATCGGCATCCCAACGCTGGTCGCCAACTACATCCCCGGCGGCATCGACGTGACCCTCCAGTCCGAGAACGGGATGCTGGGCATGGGGCCATTCCCGTTCGAGGGCGAGGCCGACCCCGACCTCATAAACGCCGGCAAGCAGACGATCACCACGCTGCCGACCTCCAGCTTCTTCTCGTCCACCGACAGCTTCGCGATGATACGGGGCGGCCATATCGACATGGCAGTGCTCGGCGCGATGGAGGTCGCCGAGACGGGCGACCTCGCCAACTGGACCATTCCCGGCAAGATGGTGAAAGGCATGGGCGGCGCCATGGATCTCGTCGCCGGGGTGAAGCGCGTCGTGGTGATCACCGATCACGTCACGAAGGCGGGCGACCCCAAGCTGCTCGAAGGCTGTACGCTGCCGCTGACCGGCAGAGCCTGCGTCGATCTCATCATAACTGATCTTGCCGTGATCGCCTGTGACAAGCCGGGATTCCGGCTGGTGGAGCTCGCACCTGGCATCAGCATTGAGGAGGTGCGCGCGAAGACCGCTGCGCACGTCACCGTCACAGGGGCATTGGCCGCATGAGCGAAGCCTTCATCTGCGACGCAGTCCGCACGCCCATCGGCAAGCTGAACGGCACCCTATCGTCCATCCGCGCCGACGACCTTGCGGCGGTTCCGATCAAGGCGCTCATCGAGCGCAACCCGGGTGTCGATTGGGCAGCGGTGGACGACTGCCTACTCGGCTGCGCAAACCAGGCTGGGGAGGACAATCGCAACGTCGCTCGGATGGCGGTGCTGTTGGCGGGATTGCCGGAGCAGGTGCCTGGCGGCACTATCAACCGCCTGTGCGGCTCGGGCCTTAACGCCGTCGGGTCGTCCGCCCAGGCGATCCGCGCCGGCGATGCCCACTTGTTCATCGCGGGTGGCGTCGAGCATATGACCCGCGCGCCTTACGTGCTCGGTAAGGCCAACGCCGCTTTCGACCGCGCGCAGAAGATCGAGGACACGACGCTCGGCTGGCGCTTCGTCAATCCGGCGATGCGCCATGCTTATGGCGTCGACTCGATGCCCGAGACGGGGGAGAACGTCGCGGTCGAGTGGAAGGTCAGCCGGGAGGATCAGGACGCCTTCGCGCTCAACAGCCAGCAGAAGGCGGCGGCGGCGCAGGCGAACGGACGGCTCGCCGCAGAGATCGTGCCTGTCGCGATTCCACAGAAGAAGGGCGACCCAGTCCTCTTCGAGCGCGACGAGCATCCGCGCGCCACGAGCGCCGAACTGCTTGCCAAATTGAAGCCGGTCGTGGGGCGTGACGGGACGGTGACGGCCGGTAACGCATCGGGCCTGAACGACGGTGCGGCAGCGATGCTGGTGGCCTCTGAAGCCGCGGCAAAGCAGCATGGGCTGACCCCGCGGGCGCGCGTGATCGCCATGGCGTCGGCAGGCGTCGCGCCGCGCATCATGGGGGTCGGCCCAATCGAAGCGGCGCGCAAGCTGTTCGCACGCACGGGTATTTCTCCGAACGATCTCGACGTGATCGAACTCAACGAGGCCTTCGCGAGCCAGGCGATAGCCACGCTGCGTGATCTCGGCATCGATCCCGCCGACCCGCGGGTGAACAGGAATGGCGGCGCCATCGCTCTCGGACACCCGCTCGGCATGTCTGGCGCGCGCATCACGATGAGCGCGGTGGAGGAACTGCAGCGCACCGGCGGCCGGTATGCGCTCGCCTTCATGTGCATCGGGGTGGGGCAGGGCATCGGCATGCTGCTGGAGCGCGTATGATGATCGATCACATCGTCACGGGCGATGGCTGCAGGATCGCCTACCGGTTCGACGGACCAGCCGGGGCACCGGTGCTTATGCTCTCCAGTTCGCTCGGCACGACCATGGAGATGTGGGAGCCGCAGATCTCCACCTTTGCGGAGCAGTTCCGTGTACTGCGCTATGATACGCGCGGCCACGGCGGTTCGGATGCTCCGCCGGGTGCCTATTCGCTAGATCGACTTGGTCGAGACGTTGTGGAACTCCTCGACGTGCTCGGAATCCCGCTGGTCCACTTCTGCGGCCTCTCGCTCGGCGGTATGGTTGGTCAGTGGCTGGGTGCGCGCGCGCCCGAGCGGATCGAGCGTCTTGTGCTCGCCCATACGAGCGCCTTCATGGGGCCGCCTTCAGCGTGGGACGGACGCATTGTCCTGATCCGCGAGAAGGGGATGGCCGCCGTCGCCGAAGCGTCGATCGAGCGCTGGTTTACCGCCGAATTCGTCAAGAAAGGCGACGCCTGCCTGGACAGGGTGCGTGGCATGCTGCTGACGACGAACGTCGCCGGCTATGCGGGCTGCTGTGCAGCCATCCGCGACATGGACCTGCGCCGGCTCGGTGAGCTGATCGACCTGCCGACCCTCGTCATCGGCGGAGATGCCGATCCTGCGACCCCGCCCGCTCATAGCGAAGCGCTGGCGGGCGCGATCCGCGGCTCGCGTTTGCTGTTTCTGTCCGCAGCGCACCTCGGCAACCTGGAACAGCCGGCCGATTTCGCACGCGCGGTTCTGAGCTTCCTAGACTCATGGCCGGGCGAGCCGGGCGAGGCGATGCCAGAACGATCTGTTATGAGTGACTTCAATGTTGAAACGGAGATATGACCATGAAAACTATGACCGATAACGTCCGCACTGCCGCGGAAGCGACGAAATGGGCGGAAGAAGATATAGCCGCATTGGTGAGTGATCAGCACGGATGGGTTGACCCACGCATCTATACAGACGAAGCTCTTTATCAATTGGAGCTCGAGCGGGTCTTCGCAAAATCGTGGCTGTTGTTGGGGCACGAATCGCAGATCGCAAAGGGCGGCGACTTCATGACCAACTATATGGGTGAGGATCCGGTGCTTGTCGTTCGGCAGAAGGACGCTAGCATCCGAGTCTTTCTCAATCAATGTCGTCACCGAGGAATGCGGCTTTGTCGAGCAGATTGCGGCAATGCTAAGTCGTTTACCTGTAGCTATCACGGTTGGGCGTACGACACTGCGGGAACGTTGGTAAATGTTCCCTACAGCGAGTGCTTTCCGACGTTGGACAAGAAAGAATCGGGACCGCTTCAGGCACGTGTCGAAACGTATAAAGGCTTGATCTTCGCGAATTGGGATACCGAGGCGCCGGATTTAGCCACCTATCTGGGCGAAGCTAGATTCTATATGGACCATATGCTCGACCGGACAGAGGCTGGCACGGTCGCTATTCCCGGCATTCAGAAATGGGTAATCCCCTGTAACTGGAAGTTTGCGGCAGAACAATTCTCTAGTGACATGTATCACGCAGGTACGACCTCTCACATTTCGGGCATTCTCGCCGGGCTGCCAGCTGACAAGGAACTGAGTGATCTGGCGCCGCCGACGGAAGGTAATCAGTACCGCGCATTATGGGGGGGGCATGGCGCAGGATTCTATTTGGACGACACCAATCTGTTGGCTGCGATAATGGGTGAGAAAGTAGTCGATTACTGGACTAAAGGTGCCGCTGCTGAAAAGGCTGCGCTGCGTTTCGGTGCCACGGCGCGATCACGGATAGCCCCCCCCCAACACATGACAGTGTTTCCAAACTGCTCCCTCCTTTCAGGCGTCAACACAATCCGAATGTGGCATCCCCGCGGACCCAATGAGATGGAAGTGTGGACTTTTACGGTGGTAGATGCGGATGCTTCAGATGAGATCAAGGATGAATATCGTAGGCATACCATACGCACGTTTTCAGCAGGCGGAGTGTTCGAACAGGACGACGGCGAGAACTGGGTCGAGGTTCAGCAAATATTGAAAGGCTATAAAGCACGGAGCAGACCATTCGTCGTTTCCATGGGAATCGGCAGGGACGAGGGAAGCCACCCGGACTACCCAGGCCGCATTGGCTATGTCTACAACGAGAACGCGGCGCGTGGCTTTTATACGCACTGGGCGCGTATGATGACCTCGCCGAATTGGGCGGCATTGAATCAGACGCGTCCTGGATCGGAAAATGAGTTGGACTCAAACGGCATCCATACCGATTCCGTAGAACAATCGGCCGGCTATTCGCAAGAAAGCGACACAAGGAGGGGGATGTGAGCATGCCTGTGATGGTAAAGACAACAGAAAGTGGACAGATGAAGCCGCGCCTCGTGCCGCTGAATCTACAGCACGAGATCGAACAATTCTATTATTGGGAAGCGAGGCTTCTTGATGATCGTCGATATGAAGAGTGGTTCTCTCTCTTGGCCCAAGATATCCACTATTTCATGCCAATCCGTACGACTCGTGTCATGCGGGAAGCAAGAAACGAGTTTGGTGACTCGCGCAGCTTCGCCCACTTCGATGACGATCATCAAATGATGACTGGGCGCATCCGGAAGATAACATCTGACGTTGGATGGTCTGAGAACCCCGCTTCGCGCACCCGTCATGTTATCTCTAACGTAATGATCGAAGAAGGGGATAGGTCCGGCGAGTATGAAGTGTCCGCAGCATTCATCGTCTACCGTAATCGGTTGGAGCGTCAACTCGACATCTTTGCTGGCGAACGTCGAGATCGCCTGCGTCGAACCCGTACTGATGCCGGCTTTGAAATCGTCAATCGCACGATCCTGATCGACCAGACCACAATTCTGTCGAATAACTTAAGCTTCTTCTTCTGAGGATCGGATTGTGGGATACACGAAAGTAATAGAGCGAAAGAATCTACCGAAAGGCGAAATGCATCGTCATGAGGGCGGGTCAGAGCCCGTCCTCATATGCAACGTTGGCGGGGAATTTTTCGCGGTTCAGGACACGTGCACTCATGGAGATTGGTCCCTCTCTGATGGGTATCTCGATGGCGACATAGTGGAATGCACTCTCCATTGGGGCAAGTTTTGTGTCCGGACCGGTAAGGTCAAAGCCACGCCGCCGTGCCAGGCGCTTCGAGTGTTTCCTGTCAAAGTCGATGGTGATGACGTTCTCGTCGATCTTGATGGAGGAGAGGTCAAGTCCTCATGAAACAAATCATCATCATCGGTAGTGGCATAGCTGGCGTCAGCACCGCTCAAGCTTTGCGGGCGCAAGGATACCAGGAGGGCATTTGCTTGATTGGACGAGAGCCATATATGCCCTACGACCGACCTTCGCTATCAAAGGCGGTGCTCAGCGGAGATATTGGAAGCCCTCCCCCGCTAACGCCAGAGGGCTGGTTCGAAGAGGCCAGAGTCGAAACTATGTTCGGGAGATCTGTAACGCAGATTCAGGCTGCGCGCCAGGAAGTTACGTTAGATGACGGCCGTGTCATGAGAGCTGATGGGATAGTCATCGCTACCGGTAGTCGCGCACGCGTTCCTACTTTGCCCGGCGTGGATCTGTCTGGAGTTATGACCCTCCGTGATTTTGACGATGTGCAGAGGCTTAAACTCAGTTGTATCCGGGGAGCGCGCCTTGTCGTTATGGGAGGCGGTTTGATTGGCTGTGAGGTGGCTACCACGGCTCATAAGTTAGGACTGGAGGTAACTATTCTTGAGGCGGCTGACGAGCTGTTAGCTCGAGTACTAGGAAGGACGATCGGAGCATGGTGTAGAGGCAGATTGGGCGCTCTTGGTATCAATGTTGTATTGAACACAGGCGTTGTCGAATTTGTTGGAGAAGGTCGCCTTCGCGAGGTCATCAGTAGCGACGGACGGCGGTTCGACGCCGATTGTGCACTGATCTGCATCGGCGCCCAACCCGTCGACGAGCTGGCAAGCGAGGCAGGCTTAGCCTGTAACCGCGGGGTGATTGTCAACGGTTATGGCGCTTCGTCCTCCAACGGAATTTACGCGGTCGGCGATGCTGCTACATGGCCACTCCTCGACGGCGGCCAACGGTCGCTTGAGACTTATCTCAATTGCCAGACTCAGGCGGCCGCCGTCGCAGCAGCAATAATGGGGACCGCAGTCGAAGCGCCGCAAACTCCTTTGTCGTGGACCGAAATTGCGGGTCATCGAATGCAGATGGCTGGCGATATCGAAGGAGCGGGCGAATATGTATTCCGTGGCACTCCGGGAGAAGGTGCCGCACTGTTTTTTCGAATATGCGAGGGGCGATTAGTGGCCGCTGTTGCTATCGACGCTCCAAAGGACTTCGCATTGGCCAAGACATTGGTCGGTAACAGGGCGACTATCCGTTCCGAACAGCTCGCTGATACCAGCGTGAAACTGCGTGATTTGATTCGCTCGTCGAACGCGGAAGCCTTGGCATGAGACTTGCTAGTAAAGCGGATCTGGTGGCGGCTGTCGTGCCGGCCTGGGATAGTACACTTAGTTTCTCAACAACAGCGCCGTATCGCATTCTCAGGCCGGTTTAACGTATATCGGATCCACTCGGTAGCTGCGAAAACGCGTTGCAGCACTGGACGGCTGGCCGAAACTTCAAAGTGGTTGTCTTTATACATGGAAGGGAAAAGAAATGCTACGGTTTGCTGACAAAGTGGTGTTAGTTACTGGTGCCGCCGCTGGTATCGGCGAGGCGACGGCTCGGCGGTTTGCCGATGAGGGGGCTAGCGTGGTGTTGGCCGACTGGAGCTTGGATAAGGCGCAGGTTGTTGCGAGCGAACTGCACTCTGGCAAGGCGTTAGCTGTACATGTAGACGTTTCCATTCTGAAGTCTGTGCAGCAGATGATCGACGCCACGCTCCAGCGCTTTGGTCGGTTAGATGTGTTAGTCAATAACGCCGGTGTGCATATTCCGGGCACAGTTCTCGATGCAACCGAAGCAGATTGGCGCAAGATATCTTCGGTGAATATTGACGGCGTAATTTTCTGCTCAAAGCTCGCGCTGCCTTATTTGGTCGAAAGCAAAGGCTGTATCGTGAACACAGCGTCGGTCTCTGGTTTGGGTGGTGATTGGGGGGGAGCATTTTACTGTGCTAGTAAGGGCGCGGTAGTTAACTTCACACGTGCATTGGCTCTGGACCACGGCGCTCAAGGCGTGCGCGTGAATTCGGTCTGTCCTGGCCTGACACGTACTGCGATGACCTGGGATTGGGATCAGTCAGTTCGGGACAAATTTTACGAGCGAATTCCATTGCAGCGTGAAGCTCTTCCGAGCGAAGTTGCGGCAGTCATCGCGTTCTTGGCCAGTGCAGACGCTAGTTTC
Organism: Sphingopyxis flava; assembly: GCF_900168005.1. Lineage (GTDB taxonomy): Bacteria > Pseudomonadota > Alphaproteobacteria > Sphingomonadales > Sphingomonadaceae > Sphingopyxis > Sphingopyxis flava. The sequence continues at coordinate 4,629 of NZ_FUYP01000042.1, read as the reverse complement.
ATCAATGGTGTTAATTTGCCTGTGGATGGCGGTCAGACTGCATCTGACGGTCAACCTAGAGTCGGATGACATCACTTTGATCCGTATCACGAGTTCGGCAGGTAGTTGCGGCACCATTGCTGCGATCGGAGTTTTCTGCCACCCGGGGTTCGCTCGCAACACCGCTGATGTATTTCTGCGCGACATAAGTCTTCACATGAACGGATTTGCAAACGTTCAACCAGCAATGTGGGAAGGACTTCGGTTGCTCGAAAGAGGCGGGTTGCAGCCTGAAGCTTACTTCAACCATGAGTTTAGGCTCGAAGACATTGGAACGGCATTTTCCACGTTTAACGACAAGGCCGATGGCGCCATGAAAATGGACATCTCGAAAAACTCGTGGCGTCTGACGGTCTGAAGTGATTCACTGCTTTAGCGCGGCAGCGGAGACGATGATGGCAGGGCAGCCGGGTTTCTTCGATCTTTCGGACCGATATGAGGCGTTGAGCGCGGCGGGTGACCCGCTGGAGCGTCTGGCGGCAGTCGTGGATTTCGAGGTTTTCCGGGGACCGCTGGTAGCGGCGCTGCATTATGCCGAACTGAGACGGTTCTTCGAGGTGTCCAAATGCTTATTCGGCCCTAGTGCTATAGTCCTGCTATAAGAAACAAGAAAAGAGAGAGGAAATATGAAAATTAAAACTACGACGGTACTGGCTCTTCTTGCAGCTGGAACAGCTTCTCCGGCTTCGGCAACGGACGTTTTTACACTGGAGGGATTTGGCGCGATCTCACGCGGCCTGGGCGGTGCTGCCGTCTCGCTTGACGTGGGGCCTGCTGGTATCATGAGCAATCCAGCAACTTTATCACTTTCAACGGACAATCTGGATCCCGACTCAGATTCTCAGCTGCTCATCGGTCTCGACATCATAGCCCCCAATATCGATGCTTACAACGATGCAACCGGAGTAAAAGCCGCCTCACACACGCATTCACGTAATCGTGGGCCATATTTCGCCCCGGAGCTAGCGTATATCAGGCGCTCGGGCAAATTTACCTTCGGGATCGGCGCGTTTGCGCTTGGTGGTCTTGGAACCGAATATGGGAAGAGCAGCTTTCTTTCTAGCGGACTTTCGGGTGCGCCGGCGGGTCTGGACAACTCAAGCCGCATGTTGGCCTTGGATATTCCTGCTGCGGCGAGCGTCAAAGTAACCGACCGGCTGACGATCGGTGGTTCGATCGATGCGGTGTGGATCGGGCTGAACCTTGGCCTACAACTCCAGGCCGATCAGGTGGGATCGCTTATCGGCAGCGGAAGAGTCAGTGGTAGCCTCGTACCGGTGCTTGGTGGGATTCCCGGTCTCGACGCCGCCCACTTTGGCTTAACCCGGAATAATTACCTACTTAACGGCGTCGACGGCTGGGGCCTCGGAGGACGTGTTGGCTTTACCTACAAGCTGACGCCCTCTACAATGATCGGCGGCGCATATAATTTCAAAACCGATGTCGCAGATCTGGAAGGTCCTGCGACACTTACGGCAGTGTCGACTATCGCCGGGCAAATCCCGCTCACCGGCAGGATCCGTGTCCGCGACTTTCAGATGCCTGCGCGGCTTTCCGTAGGTGTCACTCAGAGATTTGGCCCCCAGCTCTTGATCACTGCTGAGTATCAACGCGCGTTCTGGAAAGATGCGATGAAGAATATCAATGTCGGATTCGAAGCCGACGCCGCGGGAGACATCAACGTGCTCCTCCCGCAGAACTACAGGAACCAGGACATTGTGGCAGTTGGCGGGGCCTACGAAATGGGTCCTATGACATTCCGCGTGGGCGCGCGATTTGCCTCTCAAGCAACGCCGGGAGCCACGCTTCTGGCGGTTGTTCCCGCCATCCCGCGATATCATGCGTCGGCTGGCATGACTTACAAACTTGGCAAGCGCCAAGCCATCGACTTCGCATATTCACATGCCTTTAAGGAAAAGGTATCGAACGATGGCCTACCCAATACCTCACAGCCGCTCAGCGTCACACATTCCCAGAACAACCTTTCGATTGGCTATAGACTGAGCTTCTAGGAAGACGCAGCGCAACCGTGATGACAGGGCAGTTCGAAAATCACTGCGGAAAAAATAGAGCGGTTATGGATTACTGCGTGATTGATAACCGCTCACTCCAACGGTTAACGTGCGAAGCGAGCGCCGAGCCGTCGGCGCCAAACCGGACGCGCGTGGTGGCGGAAACAATCCGATCCGGTTCGGTGCGATCTAAGCTTCTTGGGGCGACACGATTCGCACGGCGGAAAAAGTGGATTTCAGGTTGAACAGTATCCGTCATCCCAGACCCACGTGGCGGAACCGTGTCGGTCAAGCGTCTAAAGAGGGGGCGGTGCGCCCTGCGAATTTTGGGGAAGTTCCAAGGCATGAGGGAATCGAGGTCCTTGTTGCTATGACCGGCGGCAAGCTTTTGCAGGGTGGTGGTGAGCCAGGCGAGTGGATCGACGTCCGAGAGCTTGCACGTTTCGAGAAGACTCGCGATCACCGACCAATTGTCGGCTCCGGCATCGCTGCCAGCGAATAACGAATTGCGGCGCGACAAGGCAATCGGGCGGATGCTTCTTTCGACCGTGTTGGTATCCAACTCGACGCGGCCGTCGAGCAGGCAATAGGTGAGCCGGGGCCAGTGGTTGAGCGTGTAGTTGATCGCCTCGGCCATCTTGCCCTTGGCGCTGAACCGGGCGAGGTTCTTCGAGAGATCGTCGCGCAGGTCGTCGAACAGCGGCTTCAGAATCAGCTGCCGGCCTTATTGTGTTGAAAAAGTCGGCTGCGGGAAGATTTGGACGGCGCTTCGCGACGGATGTGGGGTATCCGTCATCCCAGACCCACGTGGCGGAACCGTGTCGGTCAAGCGTCTTAGGAGGGGGCGTTGCGCCCGGCGATCTTGGGGAAGTGCCAGGGCATGAGGGAATCGAGGTCCTTGTTGCTATGACCGGCGGCAAGCTTTTGCAGGGTGGTGGTGAGCCAGGCGAGTGGATCGACGTCCGAGAGCTTGCACGTTTCGAGAAGACTCGCGATCACCGACCAATTGTCGGCTCCGGCATCGCTGCCGGCGAACAACGAGTTGCGGCGCGACAGGGCAATCGGGCGGATGCTTCTTTCGACCGTGTTGGTATCGAGCTCGACGCGGCCGTCGAGCAGGCAATAGGTGAGCTGCTGCCAGTGGTTGAGCGTGTAGTTGATCGCCTCGGCCATCTTGCCCTTGGTGCTGAACCGGCCGAGGTTCTTCGAGAGATAGTCGCGCAGGTCGTCGAACAGCGGCTTCAGCATCAGCTGCCGGCCTTCGAACCGCCGTTCGGGCGACTTGCCCCTGAGCGTTGCCTCGATCTTGTAGATCGTATCCGTCATCCCAGACCCACGTGGCGGAAGTGGCCATGAGCTCTGAGTGTGCCGCGCATATCGCATCATTTGATTCGGCGGGGTGTCTGTGGAGCAGGAGATCGACGGCAGTGGCGGGCTGGAGAACGGGCGCCGGCGGCGCTGGACGCTGGAAGAGAAGCGCGCAGTGGTCGAGCTGTCGCTCGATCCGACGTGCAGCATGGCGGAGGTGGCGTCGTGCTTCGACGTCCTTCCGGCCCAGATATATGGCTGGCGCCGCGAGCTGCGCGAGACAGCGGAAGCCAAGGCGCGCGAAGACGGGCCGATGTTCCTGCCGGCGGTGATCGAGCCGGCGTCGGTGCCGGCGATGCTGCTCGAGCCGGAGGCAGCCGGCGTCCGGCTGATGCCCGATACTCTGGTCCAGGTCGCGATGGAGGTCCACGGCGTGCCGGTGATGATCGCCCATGGCGCGAGCGCGACGCTGGTTGCCGCGGTGATCGCAGCGCTGCAGAGGGCGCTATGATCGGGCCGGGCAGCGACGCCAAGGTACTGATCTACACCAAGCCGATCGACTTTCGCTGCGGCATCGACACGCTGGTGGCCAAGATACAACATGAGCTGGACCAGGACCCGTGGCGCGGGGTCGCCTATATTTTTCGTTCCAAGCGGAAGGACAGGCTGAAGATTCTGTGGTTCGACGGCACCGGCATCTGGCTGATGACCAAGCGCGCCGAGGCCGCCGAAGGGTTCGCCTGGCCGCCGGCGGTCGATGGCAGTTTTTCGATCACGGCGGCGCAGATGGCAGCACTCACCTCGGGCATGGACTGGCGTCGGCACCGCGCGCCAAGGCGCGTAAATCCGCCTAAAATCGAGAGTTTCGCTGATGCGTGAGATAGTCGCGACAGGCCGAGTCAACTGCGCTGGACGCGTTGACCTGCCCCCACCGAGTGGACCGGCTGGTTTGTTAGTGGATTAAACTCGCCGCCGCCATATCTGGGCGGAGGTGGAGCGAAGCGGAACCGGAGGCCGGATATGGCGGTGATGCCGTTTCCGGGGCCGGTGGTCGGTAGCCCAGACTGCTGTGCGGGCGGATGGTGTTGTAATGCCGCCGCCAGGCTTCGATCAGCACCTTGGCCTCGGCGAGGCTGTAGAAGATCTCGCCATTGAGCAGTTCGTCGCGCAGCGACCGGGCCTGTCAGGAGTTTTGTGCGCGAGGCCGCTTATCGTCATTAGATGACGAACCTTTCGCCGAAGATCACGGCGAACTGGGTTTTTGCTTCGG
>NZ_FUYP01000044.1 GCF_900168005.1 Sphingopyxis flava | reverse complement strand
TCGATCCCACGCGATGAAATAGACGCAGCGGAGGCACTCGGCCTGCTCAAACGCCCGCTGCCGCCAACGATTGATCTTCCCCAAGAACAACATCGTCACGAATAAGAGCGGCTAGGCTCTCAGCCTAGACACCTCGAAGTGAATTGAAAGTGCATCTTGTCCGGAAGGTGCTCCCTCCGAGGCGGCGCTGGTCGTGCCGGATGCCGAAATCTACCATGTGATTGCTAGGCCTGCGGAGGCGACACAGGCTTGCTCTCACGGCTAGTGATGATGAATTCGCCACGCTTGGCAGATCTCATCAAGGTCGCCAGAGTGGCAAATTGTTTGAGAGGAAGTTCCGATGCGCGCATTGCTGTACAAGGGGCCGGGCGAGCCGCTCGCGCTTGAAAACATGCCAGATCCCGAGCCGAACGAGGGCGAGGTCGTCATCCGTGTTGCGCGCTGCGGTGTGTGCGGGACCGATGTCCACGCCACCAGCGGCCATGGTTTTCCGATGCCGCCAGACAGCCCGCTTGGCCACGAATATGGCGGCGAGGTGGTTGCCCTGGGCAAGGGGGTGGATCAGCTTAAAGTGGGCGACCGAATCGCCGCGATGACGGTTGTAGGCTGCGGGAAGTGCGAAGGCTGCAAGAGCGGGATCGACCTTCTGTGTGCAAATCAGTTCGAAGGTTTTGCGCATGGCCTGGCCGAATATGCGCGTGTGAGTCAGCGCGGCGCCACAATCCTTCCGGCGACCATGAGCCTGGAAGATTCCGCGCTCGTCGAACCGATGTCGGTTGGCGGGCGCGCCGTGCGGCTGGCCAATCCTGACAAGGACAGCAAGATAGTGATCATCGGACCGGGCCCGATCGGCCTGTCGGTTCTGTTTTGGCTGCGTCAACGCGGCGTGGAAAATGTGGTGATGCTGGCATCGAGCGGGCGCCGCAAGGCACTGACCGACAAGCTCGGCGGCGCTGAATTCATCGTTGAAAGCGACGATGCGAAGGAAGAAATCTACTCCATCCTGGGTGGCGCGCCTGACATCGTGTTCGAAGCTGCCGGCGTCCCCGGTGTGATCAGCCGGGCGATCGATTTGGTGAAGGGTGGCGGCATGGTCGTCGGCCTGGGTTTCTGCCTTGAGCCGGACACAATCATCCCCGGCATGGCGATGATCAAGGACGTCACCCTGCGCTGGTCCACCATCTTCACGCGTGACGATTTTGCCGCCAGCGCTGACGCGATCGACCGCAATACCGATCTTGCCCGTGCCATGGTCACAGACATCGTCGGTATGGATCAAGCATCCGCAGCCTTCGAAGAGTTTCGCAAGGGCACCAGCGGCAGTGGCAAGCTGCAGATCGATCCGTGGGGCTGACCGGTATGACACAGACGTGGCAATCTCGGTTTGAAGAACTTCACCAGAGCGCTGCAGAGCAGGCGGGCCTCAGTGACTTCGGCGATGCGGATTATCACGAGGGTTTCCGCATCCTGCTCGAATCGCTGGATCAAGAAGGGATCGCCGGTAGCAAGGCTTCCATGATGGAATGGGTCATTGTCGCCACTCTTGTAGGCCGGTTGCGGACCGAGGCGCAGTGGAAGGCCCATCCCGAGTACAAGGCCCGGGAAATTCCCGCACCGGTCATCGTCATTGGCGTACCGCGCACCGGCACCACCGCCCTGCACAACCTCTTGAGTCAGGACGAACAGTTCCAGGGTATCGAGCGATGGATTTGCGATGCACCACTGGTCCGGCCAGCGCGTGACGCCTGGGCCGATCATCCGCAATATCAGGCCAGCATGGAGCTCTACGAACAGTTCCTGGCCGTCGCACCTAAAGCGATGGTAGCGCATGGCGTAAAGCCTGACGAAGTGGACGAATGCTTGCTGCCAATGTCGCAGAGCTTTTGCAGTAACACCTTCCCTTCACAGCTCGATTTGCCGCATTATGACGATTGGTTGATGAAGGCGGACGAAACTGCATCCTATCGCCGCTATAAGGACATGTTGCGTCTTGTCGGCCTGAACGATGATCGTCGCTGGCTGCTCAAGAACCCTAGCCATGTGTTCGGCATCGATGCCCTGCTGGCCGTGTTTCCCGATGCCTGTGTTGTGCAGACGCACCGCCACCCGGCGTCTTCGCTGGCTTCGCTCGTGAGCTTGCTCGACGGCTTCATCGGGGGGCTCACCGGCGAACCAATCGACCGGGAGCGCAGGCTGAAGCGCGAGGCGGCTTTCTGGGCTGAAGGAGTGCGCCGCACCATGGCGGCGCAAGACCGCCATCCTGATCGGTTCGTCAACGTTCTCCAGGGAGAAATCCGGCGCGATCCCCTGGGAGTGGTTCAGGCGATCTACGGCAAATTCGGGTTGGACCTGTCGACGCAGGCGCGGATTGCGATGCAGGATTGGGCAAACGCCAATTCCGAACAGGAAGGGGCAGGACACAGCTACGAGAAGATCGGGCGGGATTCGCCGCTGGTCGCACCCTTCGCCGAATATATCGAGCGCTACGGGCTGTAGCTTGCCCTCGCGATCAGGAGACAGCCTCACTCAAGGATCCATCATTTCAAGGGGAAGTTGCCCAGATGGCACGATAGGGGAAGTTGCCCAGATGGCACGATACAAGCTGGTTGCATTCAGTAATGCGGTCGAAGGGCATGATGCCGAATACAATGAATGGTATGATGGCCAGCATATGCCTGATGTCCTGGCCATTCCGGGTTTCGTTTCGGCAGAGCGATTCGTCTGTGTAGGCGATGGCCCGCACCGCTATTTGGCAATCTACGAGATTGAGACCGACGATTTAGAAGGTCTGCTGGCGGAGTTTTCCCGGCGTCCGGGAACAGACCTTATGCCGATCAGCACTTCACTTGAATTTGCCAGTGCCGTGGTCGGGTTTTGGAAGCCTGCAGCCTAGGTCGACGCGCCCCATCAGGGCTCAGGGCATCGCTCGGGGCGCGCGTTGACTGCAATATCCAGGGAGGTGAGATTGCTATTATGAGGCTGCAAGACAAGGTGGCGATCGTGATGGGGGCGACCCGTCAAGGCAATATGGGCCAGGCCATTGCCGAACGCTTCATCAAGGAAGGCGCAAAAGTGGTGGTATCAGGCCGCTCGCGGGATGGTCTCGAGGCCTTCGCGACCGAAACCGGCGCAGTCGCGATACCGGCGGATGTGTCGAACCGCGATGCAGTCTTCTCCCTGTTCGAACAGACCAGGGAGAAGTTCGGCCGTGTTGACATCGCGGTCAACGCCGCAGCCACACCGCAGTACGGCCCTTTCGAAGACATGACCGAGGCCGAGATCGATGAAATGCTGTCGATCATTTTCAAGGGCGGAATCTGGTTCATGCAGGCCGCAATCGCGGCAATGAAGGAAGCGGGCGGCGGCGCGATCGTCAACGTGACTTCGGCGGTTGCCGACATCATGTTCGAAAACCACGCTGCCTATATGGGAGCCAAGGCAGGACTCAACCATGTGACCCGAACGGTTGCCAACGAGTTCGGCAAGTATGGTATACGCGCCAATATTCTGGCACCGGGCCTTACCGTGACGCCGATCCTCAACGATCAATTCCCGCAATCGGTGATTGACGCCTTTGCGCGTGAATATCCATTGGGTCGCATCACTACGGTGGAAGATGTGGCCGACGCGGCGCTGTTCGCTGCGGGCGACGAGTGCTTCATGACCGGCCAGACATTCCACGTGAATGGCGGACTTACTCTGCGGCGCAATCCCACGGCAGAGGAGATCCAGCGCGCTGCCGTGGGTGGATGATCCTGACCGCCTCGGACGAAGTGAAAGGCGCAGGATCAATGCGACGATTGACCCCGTTAAAGACATCACCACGCTGATATCTACCTCCACTACTGGACCGAAGGCGACTGCTGGCCAAGACTGCGGCTTTACACTGCGAGTGAGGGAGGGAATCGCATTGTCGCGGAGAGTTGAGAAAATCCGGCTCCTGACCGGATGGAGGTTACCACTACAATGAACATTCCTGCGAGCCTGGCCCCAGTCCCTGATCATGTTCCGGCGGATCTTGTGAGGGATTTCGATCCCTACAATTTGCCGGGCCTTGTCGACGGCTATACCGATGATATTCATGCGCTGTGGAAGACGATCCAGGATACCCATCCGGACGTCTTCTGGACCCCGCGCAATGGTGGCCACTGGGTGGCGACGCGCTATCGCGAAATGGTCGAGCTAACCACGGATCCGGCCCGCTTTTCGAACCTCGAACCGTTTGTTCCCAAAGGAATTATCCCGCACACGGGGCCCAACCAGATGGACGCGCCCGAGCACGGCCCGTTCCGCAGGCTGGTCGCGCAGGCATTTACCCCGGCGTCGCTGAATCAGGCAAGCATTCGCGCACGCGCTGCCGCAGTGGGCATTGTCGAGAAGCTCCGCCCGCAGGGGCGCTGTGATTTCGTCCTCGATTTCGCTGGCGTGATGCCGGTCGTCACATTCCTCAACCTGTTGGGCATGCCGGAAAGCGAAGCGCCCTATTTGCTCGATCTCGCCAAGCGGAATGTGCCTGGGCAAGACACGATGGAGCAAGCTGCCAGGGAAACGCACGAATACATTGCGGAACTGATCCGCGACCGGCAGTCAAAGCCTGGCGAAGATTTCGTCAGCATGCTGGTGAGCGCACAGGTCATGGGCAGAGATTTGACGCCTGACGAACGGCACAATGTTGTGCAGTTGGTGGTCACTGGCGGACTCGAAACCGTCATGAATACGACGTCTTTCGCCATGGTGCATTTCGCCCGCCACATGGATCTTCAGCGCGAACTGCGCGAAAATCCGGAATTGTACGATGGAGCTGTGGACGAGATCACTCGCCGCTTCGGAACCAGCAACATCGCCCGGCTGGTGAAGCACGACACAGAGCTGAACGGCGTTGCGATCCGCGAAGGCGAGCAGGTGCTGGGCATCTATCCGCTGAGTGGGTTGGATGAGCGGGCCAACCCCGATCCGATGCGGTTCGATCCGCGGCGAAAGCAGAGCCGTCACGTCAATTTCGGTAGCGGGCCGCATACTTGCCTGGGGGCGCGGCTTGCGCGCCGGGAACTGCGTATCTTCCTCGAGGAATGGATCGCCAAGATGCCCGAATGCCGCATTGCCGCAGGCACTTCGCCAAAAATGGCGGCCGGCCTGATTAATACCGTCCGCGGATTCTACCTGGAATGGGATCCCGAGTGAGCACGAATAAGGGAGAATTCGAGATGCAGACCTGGGCGGAATATGTCGATCTGCTTAAGCGTGGCGAGGCTATCCTTGGAGAGGCGACGGCCCCGGTCGACGAGCAACTACGGGCCGATCTCTATCGCCAGTTCGCGATGAATTTGTCGCAGGCCTATTTCCTGCTGATGATGGCAGATCCGCGTTATCCCGAATTCGTGCCTTACCTCAATTCCGGCTTCATGCTGCAGCCCAACCCTGACGCGGTCTATTATGTCGCCGCGCTTGATGGGACGGGGACCTACCGCATCACCGGCGAGCGCGGCAATGCGCCGGTGGCGGGGTTCGCCACGGGCATGAAGATGTTCGGCACCGATGGGCTGAAGATGGGTAAGGGCTTCGGCAATTACGACCTCGACGAGCTCACGCTCGATAACGATGGCCGCTTCTCGGTGCTTTTCAGTTCCGAGCGACCGGCGGGTTACGATGGCGATTGGCTGCATCTCGATCCGCAATCGGATTTCATCATGCTGCGCCAGTTTTCTTACGACTGGGGCAACGAACACGACGTTCGCCTCGCGATCGAGCGGCTCGATCCGCCGTCACAGCCAAAGGCACGACCGACACCCGAGGAGGTGGATGCCAAACTGCGCCATGTGTTCGACTATGCCATCGATGTAAGCCGCGTTGCACTTGCCCAGATCAAGCGGGTGCATGATGGCGGCTTCATCAACCAGATGCACATTCACACCTTCCAGGACATGGGCAATGGCGAGGATTGGCCCCAAGCCTATTTCGAGATGGTGTTCGACATCGCCGACGATGAGGCGCTGGTGATCGAAAGCGAGCTGCCTGAAGTTCGAAATTACTGGAATGTGCAGGTGATCGATGGTCTGTGGAACCAGGTCGACATTCCATACCGGCAAAGCAGCTTGAACGGGCTCAGTGCCAAGGTCGATAATGATGGCAAGTTTCGCACCGTGGTCGCGCACGATGATCCGGGCTTTGCCAATTGGCTCGATACCGGCGGTAGTAATTACGGCTTGCTGATCGGTCGGTGGTATCGCTGCTCGTCCACGCCCACGCCTCAGGTCACAAAAATGAAGCTGGCTGAGGTGGCTGCCTACCTTGGCGATCGCTCCCCCCGCGCTAGCGCGGACGAACGGGCGGAACAGATGCGCCAGCGTTTGATCGGCAACCAGATGCGGCGTAAATGGTGACAGCAGCAGGCGGGCCTTATGCGGCCCTTCTTGGAGATTGGCAGGGCGCGCTGGATGCCCCCTCGCTCATGTCTGATGCCGAGCGCCTGACCGGGCTTTCCGATTGGGGTGGGAGCCGCTGGGAGGAAGAACGCTTTCGAAACGATTTCGCGCTTTTGTGCGATGGTGTCGAAACCACGGGTGAAGTGACCACCCGCGGTCGCAGCCGATCCTATGCGCGACTGATGACCATGCTCATTTCCCGGCTGCGCTATCTCGATGCGCGAAAGCTCACGACCGGTGTTGATGCCGAACGGATCGTCGCTCCGTTGATCGGGACAGGCATGCCGCGCGCTGGCACGACGTTTCTTCACGGCGTGCTCGCGCAGGATCCCAATCTGCGCGTTGCCAAGGCTTTTGAGGCGGCGATCCTGGTCCCGCTGCCGGGGCCGGACGGGGACGCCCGCTCCGCGATCTATGAAGAACTGCTTGCGTTTCAGGGCATGACCGATGGCCATATGCTGGCTATGCACCCGTTCGGTGCAGATCTGCCCGAAGAATGCCTGTTCCTGCAGGAGGGCGCATGTACCGGGTTCTTCGGCGGCCTATGGAACGTACCGGAATTCCTGGATGCCGTGGCGGATAAGGCCGCGATCGCATATCGCTGGCAGATCGGTGTCATGCAATATCTGCAAACACTGTCGCGCGGGGAAAGATGGGCGCTGAAGACACCAGCCCACATCATGACCTGGGATGAGCTGCACATCGCCTTCCCTGATGCGCTGATCTACGTGAATCACCGCGATCCGGGCAAGGTGATCCCTTCCATGGCCAGCCTGATGGCCGCCTTGCGCGGGCTGTTCTCCGACCGGGAAATGGATCCGCTCCAATTGGGGCAGGAACAGTTGGCGATCTGGTCGCCCACGATGAATGCCTATGCCACGTGGCGAAAGGGTCCGGGGCGCGATGCTGCGGTCATAGATGTGATCTTCTCCGATCTTGTCGCTCGCCCGCTCGAAGTGGTTGCGGAGCTATACCACACGTTCGGACTGCATCTGACTGCTCAGGCTCGCGAGCGAATGGAGCGGCATCTTGACCAGGACCATCACGGAAAGGGGCCGCAAAGAAACTATTCGCTGGCGGAATTCGGTATCGACGAGGCTGATATCGAAGGCGCTTTCGGCTCCTATATCGACCAGTTCGGCATCCGCCGCGAGGGCAGGTGAGGGCAGGGCGAAAGTCGGCACGACGGGGAATCTTGCGTAATGACCAACCCAATAGACAATCCGGGACAGCTGGCCGCCGAGACCGATGTGAGGGCCATGCGCCTGGACCCGCGGATCGAGCCGATCCGCGCGCGGATCACCAAATATTACGCCATTGGCTATGGTGATCGCTTGCCCGACGAATGCCGCCCGCATCTCGATGCGCTGGCCGATGAGTTTCTCAACAACTGGCTGTTCAAGGCAGCCGCGTCAGACAGCCAGCATCCGCGCTTCGTCCGCGATTTCATGCCAGCCTATGAGTGGCATGGCGCCATGGTACCCGGCGCGCGGACCGGAGGCGACAATCCTGACAATTGCTATCGGCTGGCCGGCATCGAGCACGGTTCGAGCTATCGACTGATCGGCCGCCTCGCTGGGGGTAAACCGGCCAACATCTCATTCGCTCTCGCCAACAATTACGGCACTTCCCAGACTGTCGAGATCCTGGAGGATCATCAATTGCAGTGGGGGGCGGACGGAACTTTCGAGATCACCATCGATGAAAGTCCGGCGGCAGGTCGCGCGAACCATTTGATGACTCATCCGGGTACGAAATTCCTGTTCGTGCGGGATTCGATGATGGACTGGGCCGAAGAAACCCCGCTCGACCTGTCGATTGAGCGGCTGGGCGAGGCAAAAGCACCTCCAATCGGTATCGACGAGATGTTCGAGCGGGCCACGAAAAACGCCCTGAACGACGTTTTTCAATATTTCTGGTTCCAGAACATGCTGAGCAGCCAGGCCGTGAATACGATCTTGCCCGCTTACCCGCTGGCCAGCGCGGGTGTCGGTCTCGCCACGCAGGGTGTCAGCAGCGGGCACTTTCGGCTCGGCCCGGACGACGCGGCGATTATCGATTACGATCCGGCAGAGGCGGGCTATGCTGCGGTCGAGCTGACAGACTGGTTGTATCGCTCGCTCGACTATCACACCGTCCAGTCCAGCCTCACTGCGGCCCAATCCGCCATTGATCCTGACGGCCGCATCCGCCTCGTCATTGCCAGACGCGATCCGGGCGTTGCCAATTGGCTCGATACGCGGGGGCAGGCCAATGTTCTGATGATCCTGCGTTGGCAGGCGATGAAGGCTGGCGGGCGACCAATCAACGTCACTCTGAAGATGACGACAATCGACCGGCTGAAGTCCGACCTGCCCGATTCAACAGTTTGGGTCGATGCCGACGAACGCGCTGCACTAATAGGTGCGCGGATCGCGTCCTATCAGCGGCGGATCACGCCCAATGTTGTATAGTCTGCCACCATCTCATCCGTGCTAACTCTCTCTCGCTGCAAGTTGGTTCTTGTCTAGCTGCGCGGGTGCGTCATGCTGATCCGATGAAGAGAACCATCGTGATAACAGGTGCAGCGTCCGGAATCGGGCGAGCTACCGCTGAATTGCTCAAGGCGGAGGGGCACCGGGTTATCGGCGTTGACCTTCGCGACGTGGAGGTTGTGGCCAATCTTTCGACAGCGGCGGGGAGGCAATCGATGGCTGGTGCTGTGGCTACGCTTGCGCCGCAAGGCGTGGATTCGGTGATCGCTGTCGCCGGAATGCCAGCACCCGCGCCTGCCGGACGGCTATTGGCGGTCAATTATTTCGGGGCCGTGGCGACGCTGGAGCTGCTGCGCCCGCTGCTGCTACGTTCGCAAGCACCGCGCGCAGTAGCGATCATTTCGACCGCATCGCTCAGCGAATTCGATCCCGCTCTGGTCGACGCATGCCTAGCGGGGGACGAGGCTGCCGCGCTGGCGCTTGCCGGCAACATCGATCCGGAAGCGGCGACCGGCTATTCCAGCAGCAAACACGCGCTCGCGCGCTGGCTGCGCCGGTCTGCGATTTCGCCAGAATGGGCAGGATCGGGCATTCTGCTCAACGGCGTCTCGCCCGGCCGCGTCCGTACGCCGATGACAGAAGGATTCCTTTCCACCGAGGAAGGAATGGCCATGCTCGAGCAGTTCACCCCGATTGCACTGTCTGATTGCCCCTATGGCGAACCGGACGAACTGGCCGAGGTGATCGCGTTTCTCGCGACCCTGCAGGGACGCTACCTGCTGGGGCAGATCCTCTATGTCGACGGAGGCACCGAAACCATCTTCAGGACAGATACGATCTGATCGACAGGCGCCCGACCTAAAGCTCTGAAATCTCGACCCGTCGACCCGTATCGCTCGATATCTCGAGCGCCGTGACCACCTTGTGCGCATGCAGGGCTTCCTCGAAGCTGGGTGATGGCTCTTGGTTGCCCTTGATCGCTTCGAGCATGCTGTGGAACATCCAGCTCATCGCCACCATGTAAGGGGGGGCGTTCTCCTTGTTCCAGGGCGTGTTGGGCACCGCGTAATATTCCGGCGCGATATCGACCATGCCACCGGTCAACTCGCCAAATTCCTTGTGCGCCACTGGTCCGGCATAGAGCTTTGCGCTGGCCCCGTCGCCGAAGGTCGGATCGGTATAGAGTAGCCGCCCGCGATCACCCCAGATCTCGATCCGCATGACTTCAGAATCTGGCATGCACCAGCCGGTCTGCAGGTTGCCGATTGCCCCATTTTCCAGTTGCAGGACGGCGCAGCCAAGGTCCGCCGTTTCGGGCTTCAGCACCGTGCCATCGGGCAGAGGCCACTCCTTCATGCCGGTGGTCTGGAGGCCGGTTACCGATTTCACCGGGCCCAACAGGTGCGACAGAAACAGCGTCGAATGCGTGCCGAAATTGCGCCAGGCGCTACCACCGCTCGCCTTCTCGGCCAGCCAGAGATAGGGATCCATCCCTCCTTCGGGATAGACACAGGCGGGGTAAACCAAGCCGTCGCGTTCCCACAGCGGCATGATCAACTGCATGTTGAAGCCGAGGATATTGCCGAGGAATCCCTCGTCGATCAGCTGCTTCATCTGCAGCGCTGCGGGCCCCCAGCGGAACTGGGCATCGACTACGCCGACCAGCCCCTTCTCCCTTGCCAGTTCGGTCTGCGCCTTGGCTTGATCGAGCGTCAGCGCGAAAGGCAAGGCGTTGTAAACATGCTTGCCCGCGTTCAGCGCCGCCATGACCATGTCATACCGGTAGGCGGGCCTGCTGCCCACGTCGATAATGTCGAGATCGGGATCGGCGACGAGATCGGCAACGCGCCAATAAGCTTTGGGAATGCCGAAGGCGGCGGCCGCTGCTTCAGCGGTTTCCTTGTGCGCAGTGCACACAGCAGCGACCTCCACGTCGGGCATCTGTTTCCAGATCATGCCGTGGACCTTGAGGCTCCAATTGGCGCCGATAATGCCGACTTTAGTTGTCATTTGCTCGGTTCCCTTCTCGTCATCGGCCCATTTCAGGCAAGCACGCCCTGCTTGCGCGCGGCCTTCACAGCGGAAGTGAACTCGTCATAGGGTGTCATCGGTTCGGAATAGTCGCCCAGTTCCTCGATCTGCCCGAAATGAGAGGCGATATCCTCAAGGGTAGGAGGAACATCGCCCGCCGGAGATACCCAGCCTTCCGCGGCGCAAATCCTTACTCGCGCATAGCGTCCGCAGTTGGACGAATAGACGCCGTGCGTGGCGGTGCAGGCCTCGCTGACAAGATAGAGCGCCAGCGGCGTATTGAACTCGGGTACAACCCTCCCTTCCGCGATTGAGAAGTCCGCCTTCTCAAATGACTTGGCGAACTGCGGAATTTCCATGAAGCCTGGTGTCATCTCTGCCTCCAGACGCGACGAAGCAGTCGGCAGCATCACGTTGGACTGTATGCCATAGGCAGAACCTTCTAGCGCGACGACATTCGAAAGGCCCAACATCGCACCTTTGCCGGCAGCATAGTTTGCCTGCCACGCGTGGCCGAACATTGCCGAGGCCGATCCCGTAAACAGTATGCGTCCGTAGCCTGCAGCGCGCATCGCGCGGTAAGCGGGTTGGCCGACATAGAACGCGGCTTTGAGGTGGACATTGATGATAGGATCGATCTGTTCGTCGGTCAGATCCTCGAACCGGTTGTTGCGCAGGAACCCGGCATTGCTGATCAGGATGTCGATCTTGCCCCAGGTGTCGAGTGCGGTCTGGATCACCGCCGCGCCGCCTTCGCGCGTGGCGACGCTATTGGTGTTGGCCACTGCTTCGCCGCCTGCGGCACGGATCTCTTCGACGACGGCCTGCGCCGCGCTGGCCGAGGCGCCTTCGCCCGATCCGCTGCCGCCCAGATCGTTGACCACGACCTTCGCACCGCGCCGCGCCAGCTCCAGGGCGTAATCGCGCCCCAGGCCGTTGCCCGCGCCGGTCACCACTGCCACACGGTCTTCGAAAGTTATCTTGTCCATGGTCGTTCTTTAATCTCTCTGGCTAAGGCCGCCCCTGACTTTGGGCGCCGGGTAATTCATGATTTGAACGGGCTGCCTTCGACTTGCGCGAACATGGCCCTTCCGCCCTCTTCAAGGCGGACATATTCGAGGTAATGTCCCAGTAGCGGGGTCGTATCGACATACAGGAAATCGAGCGCACCCGGCATCGATCCTTCGTTGACTACCGGGGTGCCATTATTGACATGTGTGGTTCTGATAGCGGCAAGATCCTCCGCCGTATCGACCAGCATGCCCAGATGGTGGTGCCGGATTGCGAAACCTTCGACATCCGCTATCCAAGGGGCATAGAGCCCGGTTATATCATTAAGCGGCTGGATCAGTTCGTACATCGTGGTTCCCGCATAGGCGAGGCCGATGCGCATGATGTCGCCCGGTGGATCAAGTATTGTGAATGCGCCGGTGTCGAACCGCTCGCAGAACAGCTTTGCGGCCTGTTCCACGTCGCTGGTTGCGTAAGCGATCTGGAACACGTTGTTGAGTTGGGGTGTCATGGCGAATGGGATCCTTTTCTACGCTTGCTCGCCTAACCTTGGGCGCCCCTTGAAACCGGGATCAGCGCACCGCTGATCGAACGTGCCGCATGGGATGACAGGAACAGGATAACATCGGCTATTGCCTGTGGCTGGACCCACTGGTTGAAGTCTGCATCCGGCATGTCGGCCCGGTTTGCGGGGGTGTCGATGATGCTGGGCAGAACCGCATTGACTGTGATGCTTGTTCCGGCGAGTTCGGCAGCAAGGCTTTCAGTCAGGCGATGAACACTCGCCTTTGACGCTGCGTATGCGCCCATGCCGGCATCAGCCTTGATCGCCGCGCCTGCGCCGATGTTGACGATGTGCCCCGCCGTGCTTGCCAAGATAAAGGGCAGGGCCGCATTGGTGATGGTCACCGCCGTCTGAACATTCATAGCAAACATGCGCTGCCAGGTTTCGACCGATCCGCCCTGCAATGTTTCCCAGGTGAAACCGCCCGCGATGTTGACCAGCACGTCCACGCCGCCATTGGCCGAAACCACGGCATCAACAGCTTTGCCGCAGGCTGCACTATCGGTCAGGTCGACCCCGCCGATATCGAGCGCGCCATCAAGCGCTTCATCTGCTTCAGACGAAAAGTCGATCCGCGCGACTTTGTCTCCGGCCTCGGAAAAGGCGCGGGAGACACAGCGGCCAAGTGCGCCGAACCCTCCGGTTACGATAACGCTTCTTGCAGTCACTCGATAATACCCAGGACGGTACCAACTTCGTATGTTTCGCCGACCTGAGCGATGATTTTGAGGGTGCCCGTGGCCGGGCTGTCGACTTCGTTGGTCGATTTGTCGCTCTCTAGCGCGTAGAGCGGCTGGCCTTCGACAGCCTGGCCGCCATCGGCGACGAGCCATTCGGCGAGCACGCCTTCGTTCATCGAGAAACCGATCTTGGGAAGCAGGATTTCGATTGCCATGGGGATTCCTTTATTTGGTGAGGGCAATGGCCGCTTCGGCAATGCGCGCGGCGGTGGGGGCAAAAGCATCTTCGAGCGGCTTAGAGAATGGCACCGGAGCATATGGCGCGCCGAGCCGGGCCACGGGGACCTTGAGCTTGCCGAAGAATTCGGATTGCAGCGTCGCGGCGATTTCGGCACCGACGCCGAACTGGGTCACCGCTTCATGCGTGATCAGGCAGCGCCCGGTCTTGGCGACCGAGGCGAACACCGCCTCCTTGTCCCATGGCGAGATGGTGCGCAGGTCGATGATCTCGGCAGAGACACCGGCCGCTTCCATCGCCTCGACCGCACCAAGCACTTCGCCCAGCACGCGCGAGTAGCTGACGATGGTGACGTCGCTTCCCTCTTTGACGACCTTGGCCTTGCCCAGCGGCACAACATGCCCCGGCTCAGGTGCTTCACCCGGTGTCCAATAGGCGGGCAGGTTTTCGATATAGAGCACCGGATCGGGGTCATCGATCGCTGCGCGCATCAGGCCATAGGCATCGGCCGGATTGGACGGTGCAACCACTTTCATGCCGGCAGTGTGAGCGAACCATGCTTCGAGATAGTCGCAATGCTGGCCGCCAGAGGAAAAGCCGGTGCCGGTCATTGTGCGGATCACGATCGGCACATGGGTCTGCCCGCCAGACATGAAGCGCAGCTTGGCTGCATGGTTGACGATCATGTCCATCGCCACCGTGGTGAAGTTCATCAGCATGATCTCGGCGACAGGCTTGTAGCCCACAAGGCTGGCACCGATCGCTGCGCCGACGATCGCCTGTTCCGCGATCGGGGTGGAACGAACACGCTCGTCACCGAAGCGGGTGGACAGACCCTTGGTGACGCCGACCACACCGCCGTCTTCGGGATCGGCCACATCCTCGCCCAGCACAACGACCTTGTCGTCGGCCGCCATGGCGTCGGCAATGGCGCTGTTGATCGCCTGGAGAATGGTGACCGGCTTGGCCTTGGTTGCAGTATCGCTCATGCCACCGCTCCTTCAGCGTAAACGTCTTTGATCAGCTCATCGAGCTCGGGGAAGGGCGAGGCGAGCGCGAATTCGACTGCGGCATCAATTTCAGCTTCGATCGCGGCTTCCATCGCGGCCAGTTCGTCCTCGCTCGCAATCCCTTCGGCGATCAGTCGCGCCCGGAAGATCGGCACCGGATCTGCTTCTATCGCCGCCTTTTTCTGTTCCTTGTCCATGTAGGCATCGGAATCGCCGAACACATGGCCGTAAAAGCGGAAGGTCATCGCTTCGATCAAGGTCGGCCCTTCGCCGGCCCGGGCTCGCTCAACCGCCTCACGTGCGGCAGCATACATCTCTATCGGATCATTGCCATTCACCCGCACGCCCGGAATGTTGTAGGCCGCACCGCGATCGGCAATGCGCGCTACCGAAGTGGCCTTTTCGTAACTCGTGTGTTCGCCGTAAAGGTTGTTCTGGCACAGGAAAATCACCGGCAGTTTCCATACCCCGGCCAAGTTCAGGCTTTCGTGGAACGCGCCGATGTTCGATGCGCCGTCGCCAAAGGTTGCTACGGTGACGCGGTTATTGCCCGACATCTGCGATCCCCAGCCAATTCCATTGGCGATCGGCATGGACGAACCGACGATGCCGGTGGTGACCATGATGCCCTTTTTCGGATAGGTCAGGTGCATCGGGCCGCCCTTGCCTTTGCAGGTGCCGTCGACCCGCCCTGCAACCTCTGCCCACAGATCGTTCAGTGGCATGCCCTTGGCCAGCATGTCATGGATGCCGCGATAGATCGTTACCCAGTAATCGTCGTCCGTCAGGGCTTCGGCCATGGCCGAGGGAATGATTTCCTGCCCCCGATAGCTGTAATAGGGCATTACGAGGCGACCGTTCATGATCACCTTGCGGCTGCGCTCGTCATTCGCTTTCAGCAGCGCAGCGCGGCGATAGATCGCCAGCTGCGTAGCGCCGTCAGCCACATGGTTGCTCGTCATCCCAATGCCTCCATTTACCGGTTGCCTGACCGTCTCGCGTTACAACATGACTGTGAACAGGCTGCCAGCGTCATTACCGCACTTGCGATGCCAAGCAGTTATGAACCTGTCGAGGGTCTGCTAATAGCCATCATATGACTGATTGTCGGTGCCGCGGATACATAAAGTACGGCTTTGCCTGCAATGGCCACCAAAAGGTATTCAGCTGAAGTTGGGACATCCATGCGTCACCATTTCCACACATCTGATTGATTGCGATCCGGTAAGGAGGTGGCTGGGCCTTGGTGCTCAGACTGCCTAGTGCGAACCGAAATGAGTGATCAGAGTCAGTGCATGGAGCAGGAAAGTGGAACGAGCAGACGTCATAATCGTGGGGGCAGGGCACGGTGGCGCCCAGGCGGCGATCGCCCTTCGTCAAAACGACTTCACTGGCAGCATTCTGGTCATCGGGCGCGAGCCGGTGATTCCTTATGAACGACCCCCGCTTTCGAAGGAATATCTTGTCCGCGAAAAGACTTGGTGTCGTTGCCCCTTAATTTCCGGACAGTTCCTCACTGGTTGATTGGACGATGTATTCGCGCGGGGCGAGGTAGCCAAGTGCGCGATGCGGATGGACGGTGTTGTAGTGGTGGAACC
>NZ_FUYP01000086.1 GCF_900168005.1 Sphingopyxis flava | reverse complement strand
GTGAACGGGGGATGAGGGTGGATCAGACCCGATTGATGACGCCATTCCAACCGCAAAGAGCGAGCACGCGCAAGCGGTAGTTGTGAAAGTTTCGGAAGCCGAACGCGCGGCGCGAGATCATCTCCATCTTTGTGTGAAAGCCCTCGGTGATTCCATTGTTCCTGGAAAAGCGCCACATGCGGGCGACGGGCTCGAGCCAGCTGGTCAGGGTATCGGCGAGGGACTTGAGGGGGCTGGCGGCGAACTGATCGATCAGCCTGAGCAGGTCGGGGATAAGCTGGCTGGCCTTTTTGGCATTGAGGGATTTTTGCGTCAGCAGGAGGGCCATGTCCTGCTTGGCAGTGTAGAGGGCTTCGAGCACCGGATTGGCTTTCAGGTAGACGGCCAGCCTTTTGCGCTGTTCTTCGCTTAGCTTCCATCGATGGCGCCGCATCAAACTGAGCAGCCCGCGATTCTTTCGGCCCTCGGGATCGAAGCGCTTCCATCCTTCGAGGAAATGCTGGTTGAGCAGCCGAATGACATGGAAGCGATCGGCGACGAGATCGCCGATCTTGATCTTCACAAGATCGCAGCCTCGCAACTTGCTGTCGATTGCGAGATCGAACAGCGCCCGGTCTCGAAGCCGGTGCTCTCGATCCAAGTGGAAGCGAATTGCCCATATCTGCCGTGGTTTTAGCGGCCGCTTTGCACCTACCTTTCGACCGGCATTCCACGCCGGTCGTGGAGGTAAATAGTCGAATTCTGATCTACCCATGATCGTTCTCCTGTGGCCAAAATGGCCAAAAAGGGAAACGCTCGAGTCAAGCCGGTTGGCCGAAAGTGAACTGGCAGCTTCCGGACCCCGATATTGCGTAGCCGACATTCGTTCAGCCCCTCTTCGACCCGACGTCCGTGGCGAGAGATTCCGAGCGAATACCGTCGTCGACAGGAGTCTTTTGGCGCTTCCGTACAATTGCCTTTCCGCCCGCGCGCCTATCCGCGCCGGGCGACCCAGAGAGCTCTTCCTTTCAGGAAATCCGAGTTCTTCATCTGACGCCCGCCCGGTTCCGATCGTGCGGGCGTCTTTTTTTGTACACGCAGGTCGAACAGACAGCCAAATGCCGCACGAGACGCTGCCGGCTACCTTACAATCCCGTCGACAACCCCCATATCATAGTTATCGCCGCTCTCGTTCTCGTAGGCCGCCGCGACTGAGAGACATAGTGCTCCCGCTTACACGCAGGGGCTTAGGGCCATGACTTCGCAAACCGATCCGACTCCGGAGACTTCGACGGGCGCCAAAGCCCGGTCAGGCCGCTTCTTCCGAAAGAGCCGCACGCCGCTGGCACCCGCCGATGCCCGCCGCCAAGGCGACATCAGCCAGCTCGCCTTCCTGACCATGGGCGGCCGCGATCCCGCAATCGCGTTTCTTAACAGCGAAAACACGGAGCTTGGTGGTCGTCCGATCGCGATCGCGACCGAGAGCCCGGAAGGCTATGATCGCGTCGCCACAGCGATCCGGTCCTTGGCCCGCGACCCGGAGTTCGAATGAGCCGCGCGCTGAGCATCGCGCTGCCCGAGACGCAGGTTCACGTCTCTGCCTTCTTCAAAGCCTCAGTATGAGCGCGATCGAGCCGCTCTGAGCAGACTACATTCGGCAAATTTGCACTACGGGCGCCGACGCGGCGGAAGACCTAGGGCTCCGCGTCGCTGTGATAGACGACGAAGTGATGCGCCACCTCCTCTATCGCCCGCCGGACCTGAACAAGCCTATGCAATAAAAAAGGCGAGAAGAATCTTCGATAACGCGGCGGATTTCCTTCCGAAAAATTCAGCAAACCGGTGAATAAATTTGCAAGCGCCTTCCAGAACAAAACTCGTCGGCGACGCATGAAATCAAGGAATTTCTTGACTTTTATATTATCTCGATCCATACGCATCTGGCTAACGTCGCCTGCGACGGAATTTTGATGCCCCTTACCGGGTCTATTCCTTCCCTTCTCACGCTTCCAGCTCTGTCGGTGCTTTTGCCGGCGGATACCCTGTTTTCGTGAAAGGAAACAATCATGCCGATCGGCAACGTCAAATTCTTCAATTCCGATAAGGGCTATGGCTTCATCGCGAACGCGGATGGTTCGGGCGACAGCTTCGTCCACATCTCCGCGGTCGAGCGCGCCGGCATGGCGACTCTCAATAAAGATCAGCGCGTAAGTTACGAGCTCGAAACCGGTCGCGATGGCAAGGTTTCGGCCGTCAATCTCGAAGCGGCCTGACGCTTTAGATGGCCAAGGAAGAGGTCCTCACCTTTGAGGGCATGATCGACGAGATTCTGCCCGGCGGGCGATTCCGCGTCGAACTCGAAAACGGCCATCGGCTCATTGCCTACACAGCCGGCCGGATGCGGCGTTTCCGCATCCGGTCCGTTGTCGGCGACGCCGTGCGCGTCGAAATGACACCCTATGATCTTCTGTGGACGCCCCGACGAACGCATCTGTGGACGCCCCGACGAACGCAAGCGATAATTTGGGTATGATTGCGCGTAGGTCGGATGCTGCCATCTGTCCGGCCTCGTAATGCAGTGAAGCGGCCCCCAAAAATTACCGGACAGTTCCTCACACTTATGTAAGAGTGAGGCATATGACCGACAGTAATCCCAGGAGCTATGTGCATGCGGAGGTTCTCGGAGGGGTTCAGCGCCGTAGGCGGTGGACCCCGGAAGAGAAGCTCCGCA
>NZ_FUYP01000062.1 GCF_900168005.1 Sphingopyxis flava | reverse complement strand
CAAGGGGGAGGGCGGGCGGCTTCTTGCCTGGCGCTTGCCGAGGGCTTCGAAACCGCGCGGGCCTTCACCCTCATTCAAGGAGCTCCCTGCTGGGCGAGCTTGGGTGCACGGCGTCTCGATCAGATCCTGCTGCCGCAAGGTCTGACATCCTTGATCCTCGCCGTCGACAATGACGCCGAAGGTGAACTGGCGGCGGCACGCGCGGCGTTGCGATATGCTCGGCCCGGTCTTGAGATAACGTGGATGGCGCCGCGCGGCGTCAAAGACTGGGCGGAGGTATTGGAGGCGTCTATGGGATCATTGCGATGAACGAGGCCCGCAGGACGCATATCCGCTCGATCGCCCTGGACCGCGACGTGCGGTTCCTGCTGCATTTCACCCAAGCTGCGAATCTCACTGGGGTCGTGAAGCATGGCTTATGGCCGCGCCGCGATCTGGCAGCAGCCGATCATTTGGCATACGCCAGTGATTACGGCCGATTGGACGGAAACAAAGACGCCGTCTCTGTTTCGATTTTGTGCGTGAGCGAGCCGAGGTTCGCTGGCGGCGAAGAGGAGAGGCGAGACCTCGCACCCCATTTTCCCACCGACCGTGAAGCCGAAGTGCAAGTTTTTCAGCGGATCGAAGCCGACCACATTCCTGGTGCCATCGTCGGTCAACCGGGACTGGCGGAACCCGTGAGAGCTACTCTGAAATGGCTGTCCGGCCGACTGCGGCAGGTTGAATTTCAGGATTTCGGTCTGGTCTGAGGATAGAAGCGACTGCGGCGGTGGTCGATCGCATCCTCGCTACTGCTCCGATTCGAAGTTGCGGTTTTCGCGGCAATGCCAGAGGCGCAGTATGAAGATCGTTCCGGCCGCGATCTCGTAGCGCATCTCGTAGTTGCCGACGATGATCCGGCGGACCTCGCGCGGCTCATAGGCTTCCAGCTTCTCGCCGATCCTCGGATAATCGATCAGCCGATCCGGTGCGTGGGCGAGTTGCTGGACCACGCGCGCCGCCGCTTCGGGGGCGACCGGACCCAGATGCTCGTGCAGTCGCACAAGGTCCGACGACGCCTTGCTGGTCCACTGGATCTTCATTTGACCGGCGAGGGTAGCGGCTTGTCCGTCCCAAGGCTGTCGGCCCATGCCGTGATCGCCTGGTGGTCGATCACCCGTCCGGCATCGACATCCTCCAGGGCTTCGAGCGTCATCCGGTGACGCTCCTCCTCCTGATCGACCCAGGCGGCGAGCGCTTGCTTCACCACCCAGCCGCGCGAGCGTTCGAGTCGCGAGGCCATTGCTTCAACCTTTTCCGCGAGCCCCAGAGGGACATGCGCGGTCAATACCTTCGTCTCGGTCGCCATGTTTATCACCTGTTATCAGTCCGATTAAAATATAATCATACTGACGAGAAAACGCAAGTTGGGGAGCCGTGGAGTCGAGAACCGGGCGAAGGCGCTGGAGGCCGCGCTCCGCTATTTGCCGTCCTTCAAGGCGTCCTTGACCCGCTGCCGCATTTCCGCAGCCTCCGCCACGTCATGCGGCCTTAGATCGAAGCCGTCGGGCAATTGCCAGCGGCACCGATATTCGCTGGCGCGCATCGAATGGGACGAGGACAGGTGCCGCTGCAGGTTGCGTACACAAAGCGCCGAAAGAGTGTCGGAGCAGCGCGTTCCGGATTCGAACAGCCAGTCCAGGGCGGCTTGATCTGAAGGTCGCTCGGCTGTCTCAGGCCAGGGAGCATTCCGAGTGAAGGTCTTCGCCGACGACAGATCGGGCGATCGCCGCCAGATGGGGGTGATGGGTGAAGAACAGCACCTGCGTCGATCGCGCGAGTTCCGCCAGCACCCTGAAACCGGCCTCGGAACGCTCATCGTCGAAATTGACGAACAAGTCGTCCGCGAGGAAGGGCAGGCGAACACCGGCCGCGATGGATTGCTCGACAGCTGCGAGGCGAAGCGCGAGAAAGAGCTGGTCCGTGGTTCCCTCGCTCATCGCCCCGACGTCCACCACGGTCCTGCCATCGTCGCGCAACCCCAGGAGCCGTGAATTGGGTCCGTCGCTGTCGATCCGCAGCGCCGCATACCGCCCGATCGTCAGCCGGCGGAAGATCTCGCTTGCGCGCAGCAGCATGGGATCCTGATGGCGCTCGCGATATTGTTCAATCGCCCAGCGTAGCGTGACGGCCTCGGTTCGCTTCAGGATAAAATCTTCGGCAAGAACAGCGAGCTCGGCCCGGGCCTGCTCGGCATCCGAGGCCGCGTCGGCGGACGAGCCGCTTTGCGCCTCCAGACCGGCAAAGACTCTCCTGGCATCGCCGTGGGCGCTTGCGGCAGTGGCAACCTCATCGTTGAGCTGGGTCAGCTGCCCCGAGAGCGACTGGATTCGGACAGCCAGACCGTCAGCATCGACGTCTTCCAGGGACGCGACAAGCTCATCCAGTCCCTTGCCGTCGCCCGCCGCGACGATCGCGGCTTCCGCTTCGCTGACCGCGTGGCGCAGGGCGCGCGCTGCTCGCGAACGCTCGATGGCCGCACCCAGGCCCTGCAGGTCGGTAGCGCCCGTCTCCTCCAGAAGCGCGGTCAGCGAAGCCCAGGCCGCAGCATGCCGTGCGTCTTCGGCCGCCATCTCAGCGCTTCGGCCGGCAATGCTTTCCTCGAGTGCCTCCAGGACGCTTGCGGTCGAGCGCGCCGCCGAGAGCCGGGCCCGCATCCCTTCGAGTAGCGTCACTCCGCCGCCCGAGGCGGCAATCCCCAGCCTTTCGGTTAGGGCCGCAACGCTTTCGTCATGTTCACGCGCGTCTCTCGCTATGCCGTCGATGCGTGTCTGCAGGTCTCGCTGCGCGGCAATCGCGGCTCTGAGCTCGTCCAGGACGTCGAGAGTTGCCGGAGCGCTGGCTATGTCGAGATCGATGTCCGCTTCGACCAGCAGCGCGCGCCAGGCCTCCATCCGCGTCGCCATACTCTCATCGACACGCGTGCGGCGGCGCTGCAGACCTTCCGCATCCTGCCCGATTTGTACGAGTGCGGCCTCGTCGAGTCTGTGCTGCTCGGCGGCCGCCTCGCCGGCTTGCCGAATCCGTGTGGCGAAGGCGAGCAGCGGCAGGAGGTCTTCTCCCTTGGGCACCGACTCGTCTGCGAGGGCGGCGACCAGGCTGGCACGCAATTCATTGCGCCGCGCAACGATCGCCCTGGCATCGTCGTGGGCATCGATTGCCTCCTGATGTGCTGCTTCAGCCGTTTCCCGCTCGGACACCCAACCGAGGAACCGATTGGGCTCCAACGCCGGAAAGCCCGCCTCCGCCAACTTTCGTGCCCAGCCCGTCAGCGCGCTTTCGCGACGATCGCTTGCCGCCTGCGCGCGCGTGTCCGCCTGGTCAGCGGCCAGAAGGAGCCTGGTCCGGCGTTGACCCATGACCGTCAGACGGCTCGACTCGTCGGCGGCGGCGTAGCGGGCATCTCCGCGTTCATCTGCTCGAGCGACTGCCGTCTCATAAGCATCGACAGCTTCATCAGGGGAGGGGAGGGCCATGCCTTGCCGCATGTGCGCGCGCAGCGGTCGCCAGAACGCGTCGCGCTCGCTTCGAACCGCGGTGATCTCCTCGTCAGCCACCGCAGCGCCCGACGAGAGCTGCTCCATTTCGAGCGAGAGCGCCTCGGCCTCTTCGCGGGCGCGCGAAGCGGCGTCTGTTGCCCGCTGCAGATCGGTCTCGGCCTCGGCAAGGACGGATCGCACGTCTTCGATTTCGTGCCGTGCCAGTCTGGGAAGCGCGGCCAGGGCCGATGCGTCCCCGCTCCAGGGCGTGAGCCGAGCGAGCGCCACGTCCAGGCTGGCCGCGGCCCGGTCGGCTTTGCGCTGCGCCAGTTCGCAGCGCGCGTCCGCATCGGCCCCGAGGGTCCTGGCAAGGTCGATCGCCGTTACGATCGCGGTCAGATTTCCTGTTTGGGGGCGATCCGCAATCTTCCGCTCGATCGCGACACGCCTTTCAGCCAGGTCCTGCTCACTCTCGTCGATCTGCCGGAGCGCCGCGAGATCCTCGGCATGACCGAGCGCGATTTCGCGCAGTCTGGAACTTACGATCCGGGTGGGGGGATCGGAGGCGAGCGCGCCGGCTTCGGCGCGGAGCCGGGCGACAAGACCTCCCGATGCGGATCGCTCCTCGCTCAGACGCGCTAAGTCCTGTTGACCCTTTGTCACCGCGCCCGACGAAGCGATCAGCGCGTCGATTTCGGCGTCGTGGGCGAGGACCGACGGATCAGGAGAAAGCGCCTCGATCTGTGCCCGGGCTTCGTTCACCAGATTCTGCGCGGCGGCCCTTGCACGCGAAGCGGCCTCCATCTCGGCCATTGCCGCTTCGGCGGCGTGCTCGCGCTGCGGCCCGATATCAATCGTATCCATGTGGGCGGCAAGCGCCGCGAGATGGTCGCTGCGAAGACGGACGGCAGGCGCAATCCGGCGGATGCGCTCGAGGCGGCTGACCTCGGCAAGAACTTCGTCGCGCCGCCGCTGAACCTCTTCGAGCATCTGCTGGGCGTCCGCGACCGCGCCTTTGGCATCGAGCCAAGCCTTCGGCTTGAGGGCCTGGTCCCGGACTGCTCGGGTCTGCGCTTCGAAATCGCGTTGGGCCTGCGTGAAGCTCCGCCTCGCCGCGGCGCGTTGTCCCCAGATCGCATCGGCTTCGCTCTCGAGGCGAGCCAATTCGTCCGCAACACCCGTGAGCCCGGAGCCTGCGGCAAAGAGGGCTCGGCCCAGGTCGTTGCGGGCCTCGACCATGGCCCGCCCGCCCGCTCGCAGGCCATCCTGGTCGAGGCTGAAGGAGAGTGCGAATGTCTCGCGCGTCTGCCCCCGCAGCATGGCGAGCAGCATAGCTTCGTCGAGGAGACGATCCTCGGCATCGATCAGTGTCCCGGCCGTCCCCTTCTTGCGGCGACAAGCGAAGCTGTGCCCCTCGTCCTCGAGCACGGCCCCAACGCGCAGCAGGGCGTAGTCGTAGACGAAGTTGTAGGGAGACCGTGCCGGGAAACCGAACAACAGATCGGAGACCGCCGCAAGCGAGGTCGATTTTCCCGCTTCGTTGGCGCCGTACACCACGTGAAGATCGGGCTCGCCTTGGCGAAAGGAAAGCTCGCAATCCTCGAAACGACCATAACGCTCGAGTGACAGGGTGGCGAACCGCATCGCTCAGTCCCCCTTCGTCAAACGCGAGCGGAGCGCCTGGGCGGCGGTTCCGATGACCGCGTCCCACTTGCCGTCGCCGGCATAGCGGCGAAGGTCCGCTTCGTCGGCATCGGGGAGCAGGCTCTGCGCCGCGAGCAGGAAGGGCGCAAGGTCCGCGGCCAGCAGTTCGTGCAGTTGAGGATCGGTGGCGGCCCGATCGATCAAGGCAGCGAGATCGTCGCCGACAATCACCTCACCGGCGGCGGCGGGCTTCGTCACGAGCAGCTTCACTTTCTCGATGAAGAGATTGGGCGAGATCGAAGCGGCCACGGCGCGCGCGACGTCGCGCAGGTCCGCGGCGCTGTCGATGAGCGCGCCGGCGCTGTCGGTCTCGCCCGTCAGCACAAGCCGCGTAACGAGCGGCAATCCATCGCCGCCGTGCTGCCACGCTTCAAGAAGCGCCGAGCGCATGCGTTCCGCAATGCTATCGGCCGGCACGTCGGTACAGTCGATATCGACCGCGAGCCAGCGGATCACATCCAGATCCAATCGATCGATGGAGGAAACCTGACCATCCTCCACGGTGACGATCACCGCGCCCTTGGGGCCCGTCTCGCGGATCGTGCGACCCTGGATGTTGCCCGGGAAGACGACATGAGGCGCCTCGCACACGATCTCGTGTTGATGGACATGGCCGAGCGCCCAGTAGTCGTATTGCTTGGCTTTGAGATCATCCAGGCTGCAGGGCGCGTAATCGGCGTGGCCCTTCCGGCCTGCCAGCGCGGTGTGCAGCATCCCGATATTGAAGTGATGCTCCGCAGCGGCGGGATAGGACGGAACGAGATTGTCGGTGACAGCCGGTGTCGAGAAGCTCTGTCCGTGGACCGCGACCTGGAGCTCGGCAAGCAGATGGGTTTCCGGTCGGCGCGCGCTGAACAGGCGGACATTGGGCGGCCAGGGAATGCTGCGGGTGATGACGGAGGCGGCATCATGGTTGCCGGCGAGAAGGAACACCGGGATTTCGGCCCGATCCAGGCGGCCCATGGCGCGGGCGAAATAGAGGCCGGTGCTCATGTCCTTCCACTCACCGTCGAAGAGGTCGCCAGCGATCACGACGAAATCGACATCTTCGTCGATGGCGCGTTGTACCAGATTGTCGAAAGCCGCGCGGGTGGCTCCTCTTATGTCGTCCTCGGGCAGACCTTCATCCCACATTTCCCAAGTAAGGCGCTGATTTCGCTGTCCTGACCATTATATTTCCTATATAAAACATGGTGTTGAAGGCTGCGAGGGGCGCGTTTCA
>NZ_FUYP01000059.1 GCF_900168005.1 Sphingopyxis flava | reverse complement strand
TGAGGTAACGTCGGTCATGGCGGGTGTAGCCTATGGCAATTTCTGTCCCGGAGCAGGGACGGCTTAGACACCCAATTTCTTACTTCAGAACAGAGCTTTACGCTACTCCCGCCTACCGCTCAGACACCCCTTGGTGCATAAGAGCGGCTAAGTATCCTTGGGCGTGCTGCTATCACCACCATGATTGTCAGAGAGTGGGGATGACAATGCCAGATTGGCGCGTGTAGGTCACGGCTCTCGGATCGGTGACACGTCGGGCCTTGGGGCCAGATCTGCCGACAGCGAGAAATGCCTCTTAGCGGGAACGGGATAGCAGGAAGCCATTATGCCATCGGCCAGGGATATCTACATTATCGGGTCTGGTATGACCCCACTTGGCAAATCCCCCGAGGTGTCGGTTCGCGATATGACTACGGCAGCGGTGCGTAAGGCGCTGAATGATTCCGGACTTGCGGACCCTTCGGCAATCGAAGCGGCATGGTTCGGCAATACCAGGCAGGCTCTGCTCGAAGGACAGAACGGCATTCGCGGCGAGGTGGCGCTCCGTAAGAGTGGCATCGTAGGTATTCCTATTACCAACGTGGAGAATGCCTGCGCCAGCGGAAGCACGGGTTTCTACAATGCCGTCAATTTCCTGAAGGCTGGCATGGGCGAGGTGGCCCTTGCTGTCGGCGCGGAAAAGATGTTTTTCCCGGAAAACCGGCAAGGGATGTTTCAGGCCTTTCGCGGCAGCACGGACGTGCTCGAATTCGATAGCCAGATCGAACAACTCCTCTCGCTGGCCGAAGGCATGCCGATCCCCGAGGGTGTTGAACCTGCGGCAGAGCGCAGCGTGTTCATGGACATCTACGCAGCTTTCGCGCGCTATCATATGGCGCGTTACGGCACTACGCAGCGCCAGATCGCAGCCGTCGCCGCCAAGAACCATCACCATTCGACGATGAATCCCGACGCTCAGTACCGTTTCGATATGACCGTTGAGCAAGTGCTGGAGGACAAGCCCGTGTCCTGGCCTTTTACGCGTTCGATGTGCGCGCCAATCAGCGACGGGGCCGCAGCGATGATCCTTTGCACAGGCTCGGCACTTAAGCGCTTCAATGCGGACCGGGCTGTTCCTGTTGCGTCATGCGCGCTCGTCTCCGCCAGTGGTCGCGACCCGGACGATCTTGATAATCACATCGGTCGCAGGGCGGCGCTCAAGGCTTATGAACTGGCCGGGATCGGTCCCGAA
Organism: Sphingopyxis flava; assembly: GCF_900168005.1. Classification (GTDB taxonomy): domain Bacteria; phylum Pseudomonadota; class Alphaproteobacteria; order Sphingomonadales; family Sphingomonadaceae; genus Sphingopyxis; species Sphingopyxis flava. The sequence goes on along the minus strand of NZ_FUYP01000059.1, from coordinate 7,874 downwards.
GCCATGTCGGTGGCAGAGGTGCACGATGCCACGGCCTTTGCCGAAATTCTGCAGATCGAAAACCTTGGGCTTTGCCCTCGCGGCGAAGGCGGTCCTTTTACGGAATCGGGAGCGACAAGTGTTGGCGGCCGCGTGCCTGTGAACCCTTCGGGCGGCCTGCTGTCAAAAGGTCATCCGGTTGGGGCCACAGGCATCATCCAGCTTCACGAACTCGTCACGCAATTGCGGGGCGAGGCGGGGGCGAGGCAAGTCGAGGGCGCTCGCTGGGGGATTGCGGAAAACGGTGGCGGTTTCCTGGGCTATGAGGAAGCGGCGACAACCGTAACCATTCTGGGCGGCTCGTGATACTGTGCGCCTAATCTTCAATCGAACAGGAAAGTCGGACCAATGAAATTGACCAGCTATACCGGCAAGGATGGACGCGAGAGCATTGGTATCGTGACCGGCACCATCGACAGCCCGGAAGGGATTATCGATCTTGGCAGCCGCTATTCTTCGATGCGGGAGCTACTCAGCGATCCGGATGGCCTGGCCTACGCGCGTTCCTGCCTGGACTCGGCACCAACGCAGTCCTTCGCAGAGGCAAACCTCTTGCCGGTCGTTCCCAACCCGGACAAGATCTTCTGCGTAGGCGTCAATTTTGCAAGCCACGTCAAGGAAACCGGCCGTGAAATGCCGCCTAAGCCGATGATCTTCCTGCGGTTTGCAGAAAGCCAGGTGGGCGCAAACCAGGACATGCTGTGCCCCAAGGTTTCAGATCAGTTCGACTACGAAGGCGAGCTGGCGGTGATCATCGGCAAGCGCTGCCGCTATGTTCCGGAAGACAAGGCGCTGGACTATGTGGCCGGTTACTCTTGCTACAATGACGGTAGTGTGCGCGACTGGCAGCGCCATTCGCAGCAGTTTTCGCCGGGCAAGAACTTCCCCCAGACCGGCGCTTTCGGCCCGTGGATGGTGACGATCGACGAGATCCCTGATGTCGGCGCGATGTCCCTGAAGACGCGGCTCAACGGACGCGAAGTGCAGACTGCCACGCTCGACGATCTGATCTTCGATGTCCCCGCGCTGGTCGCCTACTGTTCGTCCTTTATTACTCTGGAACCTGGCGATGTGATCATCTGCGGGACGACTGGCGGGGTCGGCGCATTCCACACGCCGCCGCTGTGGATGAAGGAAGGCGACACGGTCGAGGTGGAGATCTCAGGCATCGGCGTGCTGCGCAACGGCATCGCCAAGGAAGCGGCAGACTTCGCCATCGGTTGAGGTCCAGCAGGCAGCGCGAGTTGCCCGGCGACCCCGGACTATCGGATAATGTGAGGAACTACGAATGGAAAAGCGTCATTCAGGTAAGGTAGCGGTGGTTACCGGCGCAGCTGCAGGAATCGGCCGTGCCTTTGCGGTGCGGCTGGCTTCCGAGGGTGCCGAAATTGCGGCCGTCGATCTCAATCCCTGCGATCAGACGCTGGACGAGATCAAGGCAATCGGCGGGCGGGCGATCTCCTATCAGTGCGATGTCTCAAGCCCCGAGTCCGTGGCGAAGATGGGCGAGGACGTTCTTCGCGATTTCGGGCGCTGCGATATTCTGGTCAACAACGCCGGCATCTTCCCGAGCTGCCGGTTCGAGGATCTCGATCTAGCCGAATGGCGGCGAATGCATGCCATCAACCTCGATTCCGTGTTCCTGGTGAGCAAGGTGTTCGTGCCTGGTATGCGTGAACGAAAATGGGGCCGCGTCGTCAACATGGCGTCGAACAGCTTCGGCCAGGTCGCCCCCGGCCTAACCCATTACATCGCGAGCAAAGGCGGGGTGATCGGCTTTACTCGCGCATTGGCGAGCGAACTGGGTGCTGAGGGCATCACAGTCAATGCAATCGGACCCGGCTTTACGCGCACCGAAGGCACACTTGCACGCAAACCCAACTTTCGCGGGCAGACTTCCGAGGAACTCTATGGCGTCCTGGCGGAGCGCCAGGCCATCCCGCGCCCTCCAACGCCTGAAGACATGGCCGGCATGCTGTCTTTCCTTGCCAGCTCTGATGCCGATTTGATCACCGCGCAGACAATGTATGTCGATGGCGGCTTGATCCGAGCTTCCTGAGGCGGGCTGCCACATCGTGAATTCTCAAGGGATGACCAGACCATGACCACCGCGCCTCCCAATGCTCAGTTCAAGCATGTCGGGATCTATGTCCGGAACCTTGAGGCCATGGCCGCCTTCTACAAGCGGGTACTTGGCCTCGTCGTGACCGACAGCGGCGTGACCGACCGCGGCGGCAAGATCGTCTTCCTCAGCCGTAGCCCGACCGAACATCATCAGATCGTGCTGGTCGAAGGACGTAGCGACGGCATGGGGGAAGGGTTGATCAACCAGCTTTCCTTCCGCCTGGATTCGCTGGGCGACCTCAAGACGTTCAACGAGATCATCAAGGCGGAGGGAGTGCGGGTCGACCGGACGATGAACCACGGCAATGCGTGGAGCATCTATTGCTTCGATCCAGAGGGCAACCGGCTCGAACTCTATGCCGGATCGCCGTGGTACATTGCGCAGCCCTGCGCGGAGCCGCTCGATCTGGACGAGCCGGAAGACGTCATCGTGGCCAAGACCCACGAAATGGTGCTGGCCGATCCGACCTATGCGTCGAAAGAGGAATGGGACCGCAAGCAGGCTGCGGCGGTGGGTGCTGCCAGCCCCGCCGGTTCTTAAGGACGCGCGGCCAGACCATGAACAGGCGTGGGCCTCTTCGATGAGCGTGCATCCCGACTTTCAGGCCATCCTGGACATGGTCAACAGCCTGCCGGCGACGGACTACTCGCGGCCGCCGCTGGAGCTGGCGCAGGAAATGCGCTCGGCGCCGGTCAGGATACCGCCCCTGCCGAACGCGGTTGCAGTGGAAGTGCGCAAGGTGTCGGGCAGCGATGGCCATGCAATCCCGGTCCGCATCTATCGCCCTGAATCGCCTGCACCGCATGCGGTCCTGGTCAGCATGCATGGGGGCGGCTGGGTTCGCGGCTCGCTCGATGGCGACGAATTCCGCTCGCACTTCATGGCTCATGAATCGGGCTGCGCCGTCGTCTCAGTCGATTATCGACTCGCTCCCGAACATCCTTATCCGGCAGCGTTGAACGATTGCCTGGCCGTGATCGAATGGGTCGCGCGGGAGGCTGCGGCACTCGGTTTCGACAAACAGCGTATTGGCGTTGCGGGCGACAGTGCCGGTGCCAATCTTGCAACGGCGGTGGCGCTCAAGCTGCGCGATGGCAGCGGGCCGCTGCTCAAATGCCAGATTCTGGTCTATCCCGTCTGCGATCACGATTTCGACCGTCCATCCTATCTGGCCAATGCAGAAGGCAAGTTGCTTACCCGCCAGTTCATGATGTGGTGCTGGGACCAGTATGCGGGCGGCGCAGACCGTAACCTGCCCTATCTCAGCCCCTTGCGCGCTGGGGATTTGAGCGGAATGCCCCCCACACTGCTGCTGACTGCCGAATATGATCCCCTGCGCGACGAGGGGGAGGCCTATGCCCGCGCCTTGCAGCAAGCTGGAAATCTCGTGAAGGCAGAGCGGCTTGACGGCATGGTGCATCCCTTCCAGTCGCTGGCACCGCAGCACCCTTGCTCCATCGAATCGTTCAAGGCAGCTGCTTCCTTCGCCAAGGCCCACCTCAACCCGACGTGAGTCGCTAGAGGCGAGATCGACGGGCTGGCATGAATTCGTGCCCGGGCTGGTCACGTGCGGCCCATTAAATATATGTAATATAATAGAAAAATGCGACTCGGCAACCTCATTAAGAGGTGCCAAAAACATGCCATGCGACCCTGTTGCGAGCAACCGAACATCTGTTAGGTTTGGTCAAAATCAAAAGGGAGAGTGGACATGGAACTTGCTAGGCTTGGCCAGGCCCTGGGCGAACGCTGGGTTGCAGGTCACGAACAGGACGATACCGACCAGATTGTGAAATCGGCCGGACGAGTTCTTCGCATTCTTGAACTCTTCGATGTGCTGAAACGTGAGGCCTTGGTCTCCGAAGTTTCGGAACTGCTTGCCCTGCCGCAATCGAGCACGTCGGTACTTCTCCGCAGCTTGGTCGTGATGGGATATCTTTCCTATAACGCCCCAACCCGCGCGTTTGCGCCAACCACGCGGGTTGCCCTGTTGGGTAACTGGGTCAATGCGCCGCTTCTGAGCGATGGCCCGCTGATCCGCCTGATGCACCGCCTCAATGTCCGCACCGGGCAAGCCGTTGTGCTGGCAGTGCGCAATCATGTCTGGTCGCAATATATCCATGTTGTGCAGGCGAGCAGCCCGGTCCGGCTTTACGTCGTGAAAGGCTCGCGCCGCCCCTTGGTTTGCTCTGCCACAGGGCTGACTTTGATTTCGGATTTGTCCGATAGCGAAATTACGCGTCTGGGCTTGCGCTATAATGCCGAGCCGCAAGAAGTGGACGTGAAGGTTCCTGTGCCGGTCCTGCTTGAACGGGCTCAGGCGGTCCGCGCGAACGGATATGCTTTCCAGCATGATACCGTGACGGCTGGAGCGGGCGTGATCGCGATGCGATTGCCTTCACTCGAAAACAGCGACGAACGGCTTTCGATCGGCATCGCTGCTCCAACTCAGGTCCTGCAGGATAGCAAGGATGATTTTGTGCTTGCTTTGCACGAAGAGATTGCCGCCCACCTGGTTGGAGGAGTTGGCAATTTGGGGACTGACGACCTTGTACCTGTGCTGAGCTGAGTTGAGCGGAGCTGTAACCCCCGGCATCGCTCTGCACAGCCGGGGTTTATTCATCACAACCGAGCTGGCGGCCGGATTTGGGACAAGCCTGAATGTTTCCATTCTGGCTACAAAAAAATATTTAATTCAAATACTTGTCTAGTGTCCCTGGGGCCATATTTCATATCTGATTGGTACTCCGGATAGGGGCGAAAAGGGTCGTATGTTGTCCCGCAGCTTCGTAAATGAGGCGCAATTCGTGCAAACCAATTTGGCGGATAAAAACCACATTTAGGGAGGGTACACTTGACTAGTAGGTTCAACCGCGCAGTTGCAGTCTCGCTGACTGCCGTGTCGATGGCACTGGCGGCACAGCCCGCGCTGGCTCAAGATGCCCACGAAACTCAGAACGCGACCCAATCCGGTTTCGATGAGATCCTGGTTACTGCGCGCAAGATATCGGAGTCATCACAAGATCTCCCGATCACCGTGGCTGCATTCAGCGGGGAAGAGCTGAACAACCGGGTGGTTCTCACGGCACAGGATCTGCAGGGGGTAACCCCCGGCCTGACAATCTCCAACAGCCCCACCGGCGGCGTTCCGGTCTTCGCCATTCGCGGCACGGCCACTGAACTTGGCATCGATGGCGGTGTGGCGCTCTACTACAACGACGTTCCGTTTATCTCGACCATCGGCATGATGGGCTCGTTCTACGACGTATCGACTGTGGAAGTGCTCAAGGGTCCGCAGGGTACCCAGTTCGGCACCAACACCACTGGTGGTACGATCTCGATCCGCACCAATTTGCCGACCGACGAATATGAAGGATACGTCAAGGCGGGCTATGGCAACTTCGATCGCCGCGAATTCGAAGGCATGCTCAACATTCCTGTGAACGACGAAGTTGGCCTTCGTTTTGCGGGCAATTACGTCAAGCGCGACGGCTACATCAAAAACCCCGACAATGCGGGTGTGGTTTCCAAGGATTTCCAGGACGAAAACCACTATTCGTTGCGCGGCACGCTGTCGATTGACACCGGCCCGCTGCTGAACGTCATCATCGCGGATTACTACAACCGCGACGAAAAGCCGTTCCAGGCCGTTCCAATCCGGTTTGCGCCAAGCCTTCTCACGCTGTTTCAAGGCGCACCGACGCTGGAATCGCAAGGTGCCAAGCTGGGTACGTACAACAGGGTCTTCATGGGGCCGAACTCAACAGGTGTTCAGCCGGATTTCTTCGGCAAGGCATCGCTGTACGGCATTCAGAACAGGACCGAGCTGGAACTGTCGGACACCATCTCGCTACGTAACGTGCTTGGTTACCGGCACGACAAGACGGCAACGTCCGAGGATACGTGCGGCTGTAATGTTGTCAGCGTGAACGTGCTGCGGCAGGATATTGCGTCGCAATGGACCGATGACCTTACCTTGCGCTATGACAATTCAGACCTTGGCCTGCGCGTGGCCGTCGGCGGCTATTACTCGTTCCTGCGCAAGGAAACGGGCATCAACAGCAACGTGCTGCAGGGTGTTTTTGCGGCGCTGGGCTTCCCCAACAATGTCGTTTCCGTAAACAACCACGAGGTCAAGGAAACCAAGTCCAAGGCGGTCTATTTCAACGCGGAATATGATGTAACGGAAACGCTGAGCCTTACGGGTGGCTTCCGCTATAACTGGGACAGCGTCAGTTCCGTGGTTATGGCTGGCGACAACACCCTGAATCCTGCCAATAATGTCGATTTCAGCGGATTTGGCCTTGGCATCATTAATGTGGGGTCGCTGCCGATTTTTGGTTCGGATTTCAAACCCTTCGATCAAAAGCCATGCGCGCCGGGTAATTTTGACGGTTATGACAATTTCAATGCAGAGACTTGCTCTGCAACGCGCGGAGTGAAGTTCAAGGCGGAAAGCTGGACGTTTGGCGTGACAAACAAGTTCAGCGACAAGGTGCTGGGTTATGCAAAGATCAGCCACGGCTATCTTGCTGGCGGGACCAACTTCACCCTGCGCGATCCGGGCCGCACGACTTACGATCCGGAAACGAACACCATGATCGAAGTCGGGTTGAAGGCGGACTGGTTCGTGGGTGACCGACCGATCCGGACCAACGTCTCGTTCTATCGCGGCAAGATCAGTAACAAACAGGTCTTTGCCAACGCCAATTATGATGGTGGCGGTACCGGTTTCGGCGTGGTCAACGCCGCCAAGGAAACGGTTTATGGTGCGGACGTTGAAGTACGCTTTTCGCCGGTCGAGAATCTGACGCTGGATCTCAATTATAATTACATCAACGCCAAGTTCGATGAGTTCATTTATCCTGGCCTTGGTGGCCCCGGCGCAACCTTTGTGCCCGCGGTTGACCTGAGCGGTGCCACGCCGTCACAGACCCCAGAGCATCAGGTCAGCGGCGCCATCACTTATAAATGGCCGCTCGATGTTGATGCGGGTGAGGTTTCGACGACGTTCTCTGGCTACTATACGAGTTCGATCACCCAGGCGAACCGCCTCAGCGCCTTTGATGCGGCGCTCGGAGCGGATCTCAACGAACTGCCCGGCTATTTCATCGCAAATGCCTCTCTGAACTGGGAGGAGGTCATGGGATCTCCGGTCAGCCTTCAAGTCTGGGCCAGGAACTTGTTTGACAAGCGTTACCTGACCGGCACGAACATCCAGTTCGCAACATTTGGCTGGGCTAACGGCACTTATGGTGCGCCGCGAACCTACGGTCTCTCTGCGAGCGTGAAGTTCTGATCAAAGTAACACCGCTGCGCCCCCGGGTTTCGATCCGGGGGCGTAGTTGTGTATGTAGCCGGTCTCCGTTGCCTGTTGGCGAGGACGGAATTGATGCGGGGCGGAAGCACACAAATGAAGTTCTTCTACATTCCCGGGGCCTGCTCTGTAGCTTCACACATAGCGCTTGAAGAGTGTGATGCAGATTATGAAGGCGTCGCGGTTGACGTGTTTCGCGGAGATACCAGTAGCCACGAATTCCTCGCTATCAGCCCACGCGGCTTCGTTCCGGTACTGCAGACCGAAGATGGTGCAATCACCGAGAATACGGCAATCCTTGTAGCGCGACAAACTGGATGAGAAGTTGCGGCAATCAGGATGAGAAGATTCTGACCGCGACAGTTCCGTTTTGGTGTGTTTGATTGTCGCTGG
>NZ_FUYP01000046.1 GCF_900168005.1 Sphingopyxis flava | reverse complement strand
CTCCGAGAACCTCCGCATGCACATAGCTCCTGGGATTACTGTCGGTCATAGGCCTCACTCTTACATAAGTGTGAGGAACTGTCCGGTCATTTTGGGGGCCGCTTCACTGGCAGACCGATTGAAGGCGATCATCGCGGATTCAGGTCCGCAAGCTATCGGTTTCTTCATGGGCGGGGGCGGATATTTCGACGGCCCACTCTATATTACGGGAGGTAGTGCGCCCGGGATACTCGGCACCCCGCAGGCCTATTCCGACGTGACGATCGACGCGATTCCCAAATCCGTTGCAAGCGAACTGGTCGCCGGTTCGGCCATGGCCCTGACCCAGCCGGATTTTGCGCGGTGCCGCCTGCTTCTCTACCTGGGCGCAAATCCCCTCATCTCCCACGGCCAGGCAACCACCCATTCAAACCCGACCCGGCTCCTGCGCGATGTTATGGCCCATAGCGAGGTCTGGGTAGTCGACCCCAGACGCACTGAAACCGCCACGAAGGCCACCCGCCACCTTGTCGCCCGGCCGGGTTCCGACTATGCGATCCTCGCTTATCTTATCAGGGAAATCCTGATCGAAGGCGCCGACACCGACTACATCGAACAGCACACGCAGGATGTCGGCAGACTGGCCGAAGCGGTAGCGCCCTTCGATCTCTCGAAAGCGATCCGCGAGACCGGACTGGGCGCGGAAGACCTGACCGGGTTGCTCGCCGCGGTCCGCCACACAGGGCGTATCGCAATCGACTGCGGAACCGGTGTTTCGATGTCATCGACCGGCGGAGTTGTCCATTGGCTGGCGCTCGCGCTCATGGCGATTACGGGGTCCCTCGACCGCGAAGGTGGGGTCTGGTTCAATCCCGGATTTCACACCCAGGCACGCAAGCTCGATATTCCCAGCGCGCCGCCCGAAGGTTTCAGGGGGCCGGGCCCGGCCAGTCGGCCCGAGCTGTCGGGCTGGGTCGGGGAATATCCCGTCGCTGCCATGGCAGACGAGATCGAAGCCGGGACCCTGCGGGCCCTGATCAACCTCAGCGGCGGACTGGTGGAATGCGTGCCGGACACAAAACGGACAATTGACGCGCTCGACAAGCTCGATGTTCTGGCTACGCTTGACGTCGTCGAAACGGCTACGACCCGCCTGTCGACCCACGTTCTCCCCGTCAAAGGCCAGTTCGAGCGAATGGACGCGTCGATGTGCGTCGACATGATCGCGCCTGCTGTCGCCATGAGTTTCACGGACGAAGTCGTCCCCGCCCCGCCCGGCGTAAGGTCGGGTTGGTGGGTGCTGGCGCAAATTGGAAAGCGGCTCGGTTATGACCTCGCCTTTGGTGTCGATCCCGATACCACCAGCGATGCGGACTACATGGCCCGGCTCATCGCCGATTGTCCGACCAGCCTCGCCGAGCTGAAGGAGAAAGGCTATGTCGTGGCTGAACCGGCAACCTTTGACTGGTTCCTCGATCGGGTCGCCGTGTTCGGTGGCTGGCGCCTCGCACCGCAACCGCTGGTCGACGAACTCGCGGCGCTGAAGGTGGACGAAAAGCCCCTGATGATGATTTCGCGCCGTCTTCACCCGCATTTCAATTCGCGAATCAATGGCTCGAAAGAGCCCGGCGGAATCATCATGAACGCCGACGACGCGGCCGATGCGGGCCTGTCCGATGGAGTCAGGGCCATCGTGCGAAGCCCCTATGGATCGCTCGAAGGGATCGTGCGGATTGACCACACTCTCACACGCGGAGTGATGAACGTCCCGCACGGTTTTGCCGATATCAACACCAACACGTTGACCAGCCACGAGCACGTCAACACGTTGACCGGCATGCCCACCTTTTCAGCCCTGCCGGTAACGGTAGTCCCGGCCTCATAAATCAGGTCGGGGAGGCGTCCCTCTCCTTGCCCAGAAAGAGGGTGAGCATCATGCTGACGGCCAGCATGGCAAGAAAGGTGGGGATCAGCGGCGGATAGCCGCCCGCCAGATCGCGCGCGTAGGATGCGACCATTGGCGAAACACCATAACCGACTGCGAACATGCCCATCAGCAGGCCAAAGATCGAAGCATAGGCGGCAAGACTGAAATACCGCCCGACCAGATAAGCGAGCGAATTGATCGTGCCCCCTGCCCCGATACCCAACAAGACAGCAATCAACACCCCTTCCATTTGATCTCCGACGAAAACCTGCGCCAGAACGCACGATGCGATCAGCGCGCCAATGGCGGCGGCAAAGACGAAGCGGGCGGGCCAGCGATCCTGCATGACCCCCGTCCCCAGCCGCCCGACGATCAGCGCCCAGCCCATGGCCGATGCAGCCCCGGCGGCGGCCAGCGGTGCCAATCCGCCTTCGTTGAGAATCGGATAGAGGTGGATCGATAGCGCCCCTTCGACGCCAGCAACCAGCAAGCACACTAGCGCCAGCTGCCAGAAATGGCGGCTGCGCAACGCTCGGCCCAGCGCCAGGGCATGTTCTGGCCGCGAGGAATGCGGCTGCTCCTGCAAGCGTGGGCTCGGCGTCACGGCCACGTCAACCCGCCCCCTGAACCAGGCCATTACGCAGGGGAGCAGGACCAGGCCGAAGAGTATCGCGAAGGCATAATAAACGCCGCGCCAGCCAAAATGATCGATCACCAGCAGGGCGAGCGGGGGAAAGATGGCAAAGGCAATGCCGCTTCCGCTCAGCGTGACCGCCAACGCCAGCCCCCTCGCCTTGTCGAACAGTTCCGTGATCGCCGTGGTCCAGAGCAACGGGCCCAGCAGGGCATTGAACACGGCGAACACGATCCACGAAGCGACCCACCACGCTTCGCTTCCCGGGTTCAGAGCGATCCCAGCCAGTGCGGGAATAGCGGTCAAGGTCCCCGCGATGGCGCTGCGTCGCACGCCGTAGCGGCCGATCCCATGGCCGATCACGGGCGCCAGCAGCAAGGTAAGAACCGCGCAGATCATGATGTTCGAAGTCACCAGCGTGCGCGACCATCCGAACTGTTCGCCCAGTGGGGCCATGACGACGCCGGTGACGCTGGAAACGCCCGCGACAAAGATCATGCCCACGCTCCCGCTGGCGACCGTTCGCCAGCCTTCGGCCCACTCGCGCGCCTTCACGCTTCGCATTCCTTCATCGAAGTTGGCCCCGAAATCACGCCAGCAGGCCTTCGGCTTTCAGGTCTTCGACATAGCGGGCGATAAGCTCCTGCCCCAGATGCGGCACCTTACCGTCGACCGTAATCCCGGCCTGTGCCGTCGCTTCGACAAAGCGCGGGCATGGCAGTGTTGAGCCATCAACCGCTGGCTGCTGGCGCGCCACCGCGTCGAGCAACGGAAGCATCGACGCCTGGCGGATATCGTCGGGCAAGGCACGCAACGCGGCTTCGAACCGTTCCAGCCAGGTAGCAAAAGGCGCGCGCGTCATCGAATAGCCCAGCTGCTCCAGCCACTCGACAAAGCTGTCGAGCGAGATGCCGTCATCGTGCGGATTGAGCACGTGGAACGTGTGGAACCCGCTGCGCCGGACGGCACCGATCGCCGCTATGTCGGCAGCGATGAAATCCACCGGCAATCCGTCGTAATGGGCCCTTCCCTCACCGGTATAGAAGGTGTCAGGGGCAAGGCGTGTCACTGCCAGGCTCAGAATCTGGCGCGTAAATATGTCAGGAACGTTCAGGTGGCCCGAATAGCCGGTTGGCGCCATGATCATGCCCGACCGGAACACGCAGACCGGAATGCCGAAACGGTCATGGGCTTCGCGCAGCAGGACCTCGGCGGCCCACTTGCTGGCACCATATCCGTCGGCATAGCCGCTCGACGCGCGCCATTCGGGGATGGCTTTGCGCACATCCTCGTCCTCGTTAGCGACCCGGCCATCGTGGAATGCTGCGGCGACGGTGGAGACATGAAGGATGCCCTTGGCGCGTTCTGTCAGCGCAAGTTCGATCAGCGCCGCCGTTCCGGCGACATTCGGCCTGAACAGCTGGGCATAGGGCAGCACGTGATTGACCAGAGCTGCAGGGTGGACGATCAGATCGACCACTTGGGCAAGGCGCGCCCAGTCTTCATCCGACAGGCCGAGGTGCGGCCTCGCCAGGTCACCCGCGAGCACTTCAAGTCGATCTTCTCCAAGCCGTTCTATATCGCGGGCCAGCGCATCGTCGCCGCCCTTGAAAGCCTGCATCAGCCGCTCCCGCGCCGAAGCATTGTCCGAACCGCGCGCGATGCAGATCAGCTTGCCCTTGTTGGCTTCCAGTCGTTTCAGCATTTCAAGGGTGAGAAACCGACCGAGAAAGCCGTTGGCCCCTGTCAGCAAGATGCATTCCGGCTCGCCATCTCGAACCGAAGCGATGGATGCTGCACGCGCCAGGACGGCGGAATCGATAAACTTTTCGAGCGTGAGATCGGCGGCACGGATCACCTTCGCATCCGGCCCATGGACGTCTTGCGCAGCGATCCCTTCGTTCTGGCCAGCAAGCTGGTGCTCGATATCCTCTGCCAGCTGAGTGAAGGATCCCGCCGGATGCATGATCATGCCGACATCGACGGGGAATCCATAAACATCCTCCAGCAGCAGGGCATAGGAAAGCCCGGCAAGCGAATCCCCGCCCAAGGCAGCGAACGAAGATTCCTCGGATATCTCGGAAAGCTCGAGCCCCAGGACCGAAGCAGCGGCACGGCGCACGGTCTCAGGCAGTGGCCGGTCGCGGCCATTGCGGCGCAGATCGTCCAGTTCGGCCGCCTGTTCATCCGCGTGTTCGGCATACATCGCCTCAAGCTGCTCGCCATACCGCGCCTTGAACGCGGGACGCAAATGCTTCGCTAGCGACGATTGCAGCCCGTTGGCGACAGAAAAGGGTTCGTATTCGACGATAATGTCGCGGGGAATCTCGTAGGAATTGACGCCTGCCTCCATTCCGATCCGCCGGAGGGCCGCCATCAGATGTTCCTTCACCCCGGCCTCGTCAAGCCCCTTGGGCAGCGCGTCGACATCCGGCACGATCACGCCCAGGAGGTAGGCTCGCGAGCTGTTGCCATAGAGATAGACCTGCGAAATCGCCGGATCGCCGCGGCTGTAAAGAGATTCCAGCGGCGCAATCGCGACGAATTCACCCTGCGCCAGCTTCATGACGTTGTTGCGGCGATCGAGATAAGCCAAGCGATCGGGCTCGATCTCGGCCATGATGTCGCCGGTGCGGTAAAAGCCCTCTTCGTCGAAGGCCGCCGCGGTCAGGTCCGGCCGACCGTAATAACCGGCAAAGAGGTTGTTCGACCGGATCAGCAGTTCTCCGCGCGGATGTGGCTTGTCGGTCGTGAAGTAACCGAGCTCGGGGACATCGATCAGCTTGTAGTCGATGATCGGCGGCCGCGTAACTTTCTGGTCCAGCGTGATGCTGCCTGACTCGGTCGAGCCATAACCATCGATGATCGGGCGGCCCAGCAGCCGCTCGATGAAGACACGCAGCTGCGGATCGACCGGAGCGGAGCCGACGACCGCGTCAGCCATCCGCCCGCCGAGCGCCGTCTCGCGGAATTCGACGAGTGCCTTTTCAACCTCCTCGTCCGAAGAAATATCCGGATACTGGGCATTGAAGCGTTGCTGGATCAGTTCGCAGATGCGCGGAACAAGCGCCATCGTCGTCGGGCGAACCTTGGCAATATCCTCCATCAGAGTGGTCAGGTCGCTGCGCCCGGTAAAGCAGGTGATCCCGCCGCTGGCGAAGGTCAGCCACAGATAGACCATGCCGTAGACGTGATTGAGCGGCTGGTAGTTTAGCACGATGGGGGAATGTTCCCGCGCCTGCATCCACGCGGCCTTGACCAGCCGCTGGCTGTGCATCGCACCTTTGGGCGTGCCTGTGCTGCCCGACGTGTAGTAAACGATGACCAGCGGATCTTCGCCGGCCCCGGGAATGTAAGGATTGGCTGGCGGCAGGGCCGCGCCCCGCGCCCGTACTTCGCTGAACGGAAGCAGAGCCACACCAGGCCGGGCCCGCGCAAGTCGCGCCCTCGCGTTTTCAACCAGTGACATTTCGGCTTGGTCGAGACCGTCAAAATCGAACACGATCACGCTGCGAGTCTTTGGACAGGCAAGCGCAAGCGTCACAGCGGTTTCGAGGTTTTCCAAGGTGGTCGCGATGCACGGCGGTTTCACTTCATTGACCATGCCGACTAGCTGCTCGTCCGACGCAGTTGTCTGCAGCGGGACAATCGGCAAGCCGCAAAGCCCGAGCGTTAGATTGAGCGTCGCGAAATCGACGTTTGCAAATGCCAGGATCGCCACTGGATCTCCCGGCTCCAGGCCAAAGGCATGATCGTGCGCGAAGGCCGCAGCCGTGTTGAGCACCCTGCGCTCAAGCTCGGCATAGTCGATTATCGTGAAATCATCGTCGAGCTCGCCGCCGTGCGATGCACGCCAGCCAAGCGCGGGTCGATCCCTATAGGCCTCGAATGCGCGCAGAGTCATTTGCGCCAGCGTGGCGTCAGGTTGGCGAACGAAGGCAGTATAGTCGGGGTCCGACTTGAGCTCTGGGTCCAGCGTCGCCAGACTATGTTCCGAACGCGTCGGGTCGATTATCGTCGCCATTCATGCCTCTCATTTTGCGGGCGCGCATGCGCCGTCCGCTTCTTTTTAGGTTCGCTGGGATTATTAGGCGGCAGCCGGAGGCTCGGCAACATATGCGCGCAACTATCCGAAATATGATGTCGGCATCTGCCGCACCACGATCGGGGCGGCTTTCAAGACCGCGATTAACCTCATCTGATGCCAAGCAGCGAGAAATATGTCATTGAACTTACGCGTGAATATCGAAGTCAGCCTGCGCATCTTCCGATCTGCCCCTGAATGCAGCTCAAACCGCGCCGCCACCTGGCGGCGCTTGTCACCGTGATCCCAGGCGATAGTCTCGCGCGCGGTACGGAGACAGCCCGATGCGCAGGCAAAGCAAAAGCCCGGCATGAAGGGCGCGCAGATTGGGAGCGGAAGCAATGATTGCATCCGGCACGCATAATGCGAAACGCAGGATTGCCCTCGCTCTGGTCGCGCTGCCATGTGCGATTGCCCTCCTCGCATGCCCCGTTGCCGCGTCGAGCAACGCCACTAACGAGATGCAGGAAACTGCTTCGGTCGAGGAAAGCGCCGTGTTCGAAGTGCGCAGCGGCACCTCCTATGCCGTCGCGGTTTCGCCAGATGGCAGCTCGCTGGCGATCGACCTTCAGGGTAGCCTGTGGATCGTCCCGGCCGGGGGTGGCCGAGCCAAAAGGATTACGGGCGTCTTCGAGGATGCGCATCTGCCATCATGGTCGCCCGATGGCTCGCGCCTCTCCTATTACGCCTTCCATGACGGGAGCTACAAGATCTGGACCGTGGCTGCCGATGGTAGCGATGCCCGCAATATAACCGAAGGGAATCTCGACGACCGCGAACCTTCCTGGTCGCCCGATGGCAAGACCATCGCCTTCGCCAGCGAGCGCGGCGGCGGGTACCATATCTGGACGCTGGACTTGATCAGCGGAGAGTTGACGCAAGTCACCCGCGGGGCGCGTGAAGATCGTGCCCCGGCATGGTCCGCCGATGGCGAAACGATCGTCTTTTCTGGCAAGGAGGGTGCGGTCAGCGCCATTCTCGCAATACCCGCCGGCGGCGGGGAAGCTCAGGTGCTGCGCACCGCCGCGCCCGGGACGACTTACGAGGGCCCGTCGCTCTCGCCCGCGGGTCAGCTCTACTACGTGGCGCACGACTCAAGCGGCAGTCGCCTTGAACGAAATGGCACGTCGGTTTCCGACATGGAGAGCGTCTTCCCCTTCCGCCCGAGCTGGTCGGACGACACAGCCTATTACGTGTCAGACGGAAAGATCCGGCGTCGCCATGACGGGCGGAGCGAAACCGTGGAATTCGCGGCACGGCTTGAGACGAACAGCCCGGCCTACGCCCGTGCCAAGCGAGATTTTACCTCGACTGCACCGCGCCGTGTATTGGGTATCCAGCACCCTGCCCTATCTCCCGACAGCACGAAGATCGCCTTCGTCGCCTTGGGTGACCTCTACACAGTCGACTCCAGCGGAGGCGAACCGACCCAATTGACCCATGGCCCGGCGCTTGAAGCCGATGCGGCCTGGTCCCCCGATGGCAAGACCATCGCCTTCACATCGGACAAAGGCGGAGGCCTGCCTCAACTGTGGTTGCACGATCTTGCGACCGGAGAAGATCGTCAGCTGACCGATATCGATACCCAGCCGCTTGAGGCGGCCTGGTCACCCGACGGCAAACGCATCGCCTTCCTCGATTACGACGGCTTCTTCGGCGTGGCAGGACTTGAAGTGGTGGACGTCGCCAGCGGAGCGGTGACCCGGCTCCAGCCATCGCTGCCGCAGCCGGGCAGCCCCAGCTGGTCGCCGGACGGACGCTATGTTGCGGTGGCGCTGGCACGACCCTACTCCGCCAGTGCGCGCGAAGGCAGCAACCAGATCTGGATGGTGCCCGCCGATGGGAGCGGTGCCCCATTCTGGCGCGAGGCGACGGACCGTTCGCTCGATACGCGGGGAGGCGGCGGACCGGCCTGGTCGCCTGACGGCACTAAGATGGCCGCGATCCAGGACGGTTTGCTCAAGGTCTGGCCGGTCGCTTCGGACGGCACGGCTCTTGGCGATCCGCAGACCTATTCAGACGAAATCTCGCATTACCCGACATGGAGCGGTGATTCCGCATCGATCCTCTATCAAAGCGCCGACCGGCTGAAGATCGTCTCGCTCGAAACGGGAGCCACGCGCGAGGTCCCGCTCGATTTCACCTACCGCCTCGACATTCCGACGACCAGAATCGTCCTCCATGTCGGCGGACTGGTCGATGCGATCCATGACGCCACACAGACGAACATGGACATCGTGATCGAGGGCAACCGGATCGCCGCGATCCGGCCGCATCATGCAGGGACCCACAACGGAGCCGACCGGGTCATCGACGCGCCAGGGCTGACGGCGATTCCGGGGCTGATCGATTATCATGCCCACCCGCAGAAGGATTTCGGCGCCAACGCCCATCTTGCCTGGCTGGCCTATGGCATCACCACCATCCGCGATCCCGGCAACCAGCCCTATGACGGTGTCGAGGATCGCGAGGCAAGCGAAGCAGGCGTCCGCATCGGCCCGCGGATCTACACCACCGGCCCGTTGCTCGAATGGAAGCGAACGTTCTACCGGATGGGTGTTGCCGTGTCTGGGCCGGAGCACCTCGAGCGCGAGATTTCCCGGGCGCGCGCGTTGAAATACGATCTGATCAAGAGCTATGTCCGCATGCCCGATCTGCAACAGCTCCGGCTGGTCGAGGCGGCACATGCCATGGGCGTCCCGCTGGCATCGCACGAGATCTATCCTGCGGCGCTGATCGGGGTCGACGCGACCGAACATTTGGGCGGAACCAGTCGCCGTGGCTTCTCACCAAAGCAGGGACCGTTGGGCCGCACCTATGATGATGCGATCGCCATCCTGGGCCATTCTGGCATGACAATCACCCCGACCATGTTCGGTGCGCTGAATATCTTCCTGGCTGAGCATCCCGAATACCGTGCCGACCCCCGCCTGTCGCTCTACCCCGACTGGGTCCGGGCCATCTATGCCAGCGACCGCCCCCTGCCCGCCTCGCTGCTGGCCATGCAAGCGGGGCAACGGGCCGCGATCAGGGCGGTGCATGAGGGTGGCGGGCGCATCGTGGCCGGCACCGACCTTGTCGTCGCACCGAACCTGATTGGCGAACTGACCGCTTATGTCGGCGCTGGGCTGACGCCGTTCGAGGCCTTGCAGACTGCAACCATCGAACCCGCGCGCGCACTCGGTCTGGAAGCCGGGAGCCTGCAGCCGGGTCAACTTGCCGATATCGTGCTGGTCGACGGGGATCCGCGTAAGGATATCGCCACCCTGTTCCGTGTGCGACAGGTCGTCGCCAATGGCCGCCCCGTCACCTTGGAGCAATTGCTTGCCATGGCAAAAGACAAGAATTGAGGGCATTCGGTCCGGGTAAAGGAACTGAAACCCCCCGCTAAGCGAACTTCACGGTAAGACGATGGATAAATCCGCATTTTGATTGTTTACCGAAACAGGCGGCCAGAGGGGGTGTGATCTCTACCTTGTCGTTGACACCTCGAACCCGGCTAACAAGATTGGTGCAAGATCAGGAATCCATTGGGAGTTGCCTCACATGACACAGACACGCGCATACGCTGCACTTTCAGCGGGGCAAACCGTAAAGCCGCACATGATCGACCGGAGGGAGCTTCGTCCCGACGACGTTGTCATGGATATCCTCTATTGCGGCATCTGCCACACAGACCTGCACATGGCCCGCAATGATTGGGGTCACACCATGTATCCCTTCGTTCCCGGACACGAGATCGTCGGTCGGGTGAGTGCGGTTGGCTCTGCTGTGACCAAACACCAGCCGGGCGACCTTGTCGCCGTGGGCTGCATGGTAGACAGCTGTCGAACCTGCGCACCGTGCCAGGCAGGCGAGGAACATTATTGCGCAAACCAGTTCACAGGAACTTATGGCGGTCTTGACCGACATGACGGCACACCGACCTATGGCGGTTATTCCGAACGAATCGTCGTGAGCGAAGACTTCGTGCTGCGTGTACCCGAAGGCCTCGATCCGGAACGCGCCGGTCCGCTGCTTTGCGCTGGCGTAACCGCATGGTCCGCCCTGCGACACGCCGACGTCGGCCCCGGTACGAAAGTGGCGGTTGCGGGCCTTGGCGGGATCGGTCACATGGCCGTGAAACTGGCTGCAGGGCTTGGCGCGGAGGTGACTGTAGTCACGACGTCTCCCGGCAAACGCGACGATGCGCTCGAGCTCGGGGCGTGTGACGTGCTGATTTCCAGTGACGCCGATGCCATGGGAGCAGCAATGGGCCGGTTCGATGTGGTGATCGACACCATCCCGGTGCAGCATGACCTGTCTCCCTATCTGATGCTCACCGGGCTCGATGGCAAAGTCATCGTCCTCGGCATGATCGACATGGTCCCCAGCTTCCATTCCGGCATTTTGCTGATGGGGCGCAGGGTGCTCACTGCTTCGGCAATCGGCAGCATTCGCGAAACGCAGGAAGTGCTCGACTTCTGCGCGGAAAAAGGAATCAATTCCGACTGCGAGACGATTTCCGTGTCGCAGATCAACGAAGCCTTCGAACGGATGGAGCGTTCGGACGTGAAGTACCGCTTCGTCATCGACATGGGCACCATGGCATAGACCCCGCCCAAAGCCGTTTTCACACCATCAGGGGTTGTGCTGCCGTGCCGCGCCCTTGATGGCCGAATCGTCCCATTCGCTCAGCGCCTGTTTGACGATTTCCCGGCGGAACGGCACCACCTCGCCATACCGCCCGTCTCGGACCTTGGTCACCCAGTCCGGATCGGACATCATGCTGCGGCCCACTGCAACAAGGTCGAACTGTCCTTCCGCGAACAAGGCCTCGAGCCTTTCGAAGCTTTCCTGCGTGCGGCCTTCGATCGCCTTGTCGGTATAGATCGTGTCCATGACATCAACGTTGAGACCGACCGAACCGACCGTGACCACCGGTGCGTCGGTCTGCGACTTGACCCATCCCGCAAAGGTCTTGCCCGATCCGGGGTCCGCAGGTTCGTAAAAGCGGCGCGTCGAGGCGTGAAACATGTCGGCACCCGCATCGCGCAGCACCTCCAGGAACGGAGCCAGCTCCTGCGGGGACGAAACAATCCGCGCCGCGTAGTCGACTTCCTTCCATTGCGAAAAGCGGACACTGATCAGGAAGTCTTCCCCCGCTGCTTGCCGGATCGCGCGCACGATTTCCGCCGGGAAGCGCGCGCGTGCGGCCAGCGTTGCTCCGCCGTATTCGTCGGCTCGCAGATTGGTTTCTGACCACAGGAACTGGTCGAGCAAGTATCCATGCGCGCAGTGCACTTCCACACCGTCCGCGCCAAACTCCCTGGCGAACATCGCGCTGCTGACAAAACCGTCGCGGATCTCTGCCAGTTCCACTATCGTCGCCGCACGACCATTGGGCTTGCCCGCGCAGATCAGCCCGCTGGGGCTGAGCGATGCCATATCCGGGCGCGGCCCTCCCGCATTCTCGACGCGGCAGGCACCGGTGTGGTTGAGCTGGACAAGGATGCGGCTACCTTCGCCATGCACGGCGTCGATGCATCTGGTCCACGATGCTGCCCGCGACTGGTCGATCATCAGCACGAAGCCGTCGTGCCCGGTTGATGTGGGGTGATCGATCGCCACCGATTCCGTGATGATCAGTCCGGCTCCACCGTGCGCACAGCGCCGGTAATACTCGATGAGGTGCGGCGTCAGCGCGTAATCGACCGCGAGCCCGCGCTGCATGGCCGGAAGCACAAACCGGTTGCGCAACACGGTCGAACCCACCGTGATTTCAGAGAAAAGCCCGCTCATGCCGTTTAGCTCATCTGCAGCAGGGTTAGCGCCAGCCCTACAGACAGGCTGGCGAGAGTGGCGGCAAGAACCGGCGCGACGCCACCGAATCCGATCTGCCCCAACATGTTAAGCCGCGTACGCATGGCCGTCGCCGTCACGGAAATCACCAGCAGCGCCTTCGACGCGGTCAGCGCGCCGGACCTCAAATCATCGGGCACCGGAAGCCAAGATCCCAGAACGGCGACGACGACGAAGGCGAGCAGAAACCCGGGCAGTGCATAGCGTGGCCCTTTATCCGACGAACCGTTGCGCCCTTTCAGCAGCAGACCGACCAGCAGCACCGCCGGGCCTAGCAGGGCCACCCGCGTAAGCTTGACGATGGTGGCATATCGCCCAGCCTCGTCCGAGAACGCATAGCCGCCGCCAATCGCCTGGGCGACATCGTGGATGGTGGCACCGATCAGAAATCCGGCCTCGCGGTCGCCCAGCCCCAGTTCGCGACCGATGACAGGATAGACCGACATGGCCACCGCACTGGCCAGCGAAATCCCTGCCAGCGTCACCGCGAAATGCGCGTCGCTCACCCGCTTGCGATCCATCGGTGCGAACAGCGCCACCGCTGCGCTGAGGCCGCAGATGGCCGTCGCGCAGCCGGCAAGCAGCCCCACTTCTAGTGGCCGTTTCAGCAGGCGAGATGTTAGGACGGCCGCCATTATCGAAGCCGCCATGATTGCGATCAGTTCGAAGAACGGCAGCGCTCCGAGCGCGAGAACCTGATCGACGGAGACCTGAAAGCCGAGCAGTACGATCGCCAGCTTGAGCGGCTGGCGGGCACTGAAATTCAGCCCCGGCTGCACCTTGCGATCATCCCCCAGGAAGTTGAGCGAGGCCCCGATCAGGAGACCGAGGAGGATGACGGGAAACTCGTAATGCTCCGCCAGCCAGGCCGCCGCTGCTGCTGCCGTCACACAAGCGGCAATGCCGGGAAAAAGAAGCGGGAAGAGTCTACGCTGCTCGCCGGTTTCGGACGACAGGCGAAACTCGCCGAAGAGATCCCCGGCATACATGTGGAGGTCCGCCTCGACCTTCGGGTCAGACTGGACGCGCAGAGCATTTTTCATTGGTTTACCTTGATCGACGAGAATTTCGACAGGCGAAGACGTCCCCCGCAATGCCGACACGAGGCTGGCAGCTAATTTCCCATCAGGTTCGGCATATCCTGACGCCTTGAGCTCCGGTCTCTCCTCGCACCAGCAAGAATTGCTGTCGCCGGGTTTGGCAATACTCACGCAATCGCCCGCCTTCCCCATTCCTACATTTCATGAAGCGCCTTTCGCAGGAGTTGGCCAAGTCGCCCGGCCCCGCGCGAAGTATGCGCATTGTCGATTACTGCGTAACCCACACTTCCAAGTTCAGGCAGCCCGCTGACCTGGCTGGAAGGTCGGTCCATCATAAACGTCGCCGTGCGCGGAGCGATGCCGATTCCCGCTTCGATGGCCGCGTGGAGCACCGAAGCTGACGTCGTCTCGATCACGATTTCGTAGGGTATGTTCGCACGCTCAAGCGCTGCTAGTCCCAGTTCTCGGAACATGCACGGGGCTTCAAGCAAGGCCAACGGCAGAACCTCCCGATTGACCAGGTCCTGATCGCCGTACCACGCAACCTGTTTGCGCGTGGCAACATCGGGATCGTCGGTGTCGGTGATGATGACGGCGAGGTCCAGCCTGTTCGACTGTACAAGTTCGCGCAACTCGTGCGAGCCGCAGATGCGCAAGCTAGGCTCAGGACCCATTGATTGGCGAGATGCGATGTGATTCAGGCTCCGGGAGGAGATTGATCATGAATGACCTGTATTGGCTGACGGACGAGCAAATGGCGCGCCTGTCGCCCTATTTCCCCAAGAGCCATGGCAAACCTCGGGTTGATGACCGGCGTGTGCTGAGCGGGATCATTTTCGTCAACCGCAACGGCCTGCGCTGGCGGGATGCGCCGAGGGAATATGGGCCACACAAGACATTGTATAACCGCTGGAAGCGGTGGGGCGAGATGGGCGTGTTTAGCCGGATGATGGAAGGTCTGTCCGCCCAGAGGGCCGAGCCCCAGACCGTCATGATCGATGCGACCTATCTCAAGGCCCACCGCACGGCTTCCAGCCTTGGGGTAAAAAAGGGGATCTCGGGCGCCTGATCGGACGGACCAAGGGCGGCATGAACACCAAGCTGCACGCCATCACCGATGCCAACGGACGTCCTCTGAGCTTCTTCATCACAGCTGGCCAGGTCAGCGACTACACCGGAGCGGCGGCTCTGCTCGACGACCTGCCAAAAGCAGAGTGGATGCTGGCCGACCGGGGCTATGACGCCGAGTGGTTCCGCGACGCGCTCGAGCAGAAGGGCATCAAGCCCTGCATTCCCGGCCGTAAATCCCGCTCGATGCCCGTCAAATACGACAAGCGCCGATACAAACGCCGCAACCGCATCGAGATCATGTTCGGCCGCCTCAAGGATTGGCGCCGTGTGGCAGCGCGGATACGACCGCTGCCCAACCGTCTTCTTCTCCGCACTCACTCTGGCCGCAACAGTGCTCTTCTGGCTGTGATCAACGAGTCCTGAGCCTAGTCACCTGAATCTGAAGTTCGGCTCATTGTTTTTTGGCAGAAGCGTTTGACGGAGGCGAGGATCTCGTCTGCGGATTTGACCCACTTGTAG
>NZ_FUYP01000098.1 GCF_900168005.1 Sphingopyxis flava | reverse complement strand
CCCACATTTCCCAAGTAAGGCGCTGATTTCGCTGTCCTGACCATTATATTTCCTATATAAAACATGGTGTTGAAGGCTGCGAGGGGCGCGTTTCATGGATCACCCAGAGGGTGCGGGCTTGCAACGGGCAGATCGGGTGGATTTCGACCCTCGCGTGCGGCTGGAATTTCGCGGCACGCAGCTCAGTTCCGACGGCGGCCTTCTGGTGATGCGCGAGCTTGATGACGCGCTCGGGTTGTCCGATTTGGCGTCAGCGGCGCTGCGCGATACTCGCTCTGGCAAGAACACGGTCCATCGGCTCGACGGCCTGTTCCGGCAATCAGTCTTTGGGCGGCTGGCCGGATACGAGGATGTCAACGACGCCAACCGTCTCGCCTGCGATCCGGTCATGCGCCAAGTTGTCGGCGGCAGAGCGGTCGATGCACAAGCGGCCTCGGCATCGCAGATGGGACGGTTCGAGACCGAGACGCTGGCTCTGGCCGGGAACCGTGCCGCGCTGGCCGACCTGAACGGGCAATGGATCGACCGGTTCCATGACCGTAACGGGCTGAAGTACATCGTTCTGGACATGGACAGCTCGGTCAGCCCGACCCATGGCGACCAGGAAGGGTCCGCCTGGAATGGCCATTTCGACTGTAGCTGCTATCACCCCAACTTTCTGTTCAACCAGTTCGGGATGCTGGAACGCTGCGCCCTGCGCCATGGCAACGTCCACAGCGCCGATGGCTGGCGTGATGTTCTCGACCCCGTCATTGCGCGCTACGCGGAGCGCGACCTTGGTGGCAGGTTCTTCCGGGCCGATGCTGCCTACGCGATCCCGGCGATCTATGAGCGATTGGAAGAAGCGCGGTTCTTCTACGCCATCCGGCTGCCCGCAAACGCGGTCCTCAAGGACAAGATCGCGCATCGGCTAACGCGCCCTGTCGGGCGGCCGTCACTGACCAAGGTCAAGCGGTTCTTCGAGGAATTCGAGTATCAGGCGGCGTCCTGGGACAAGGAACGCCGGGTGATCGCCAAGATCGAATGGCATCCGGGCGAACTGTTCCCGCGTGTCGGCTTCATCGTCACCAACCTGCCGATGGAGCCGGACTGGGTGGTGCGGTTCTACAACCAGCGCGGCACCGCCGAGCAGCACATCAAAGAGGGCAAATACGCCTTTCGCTGGACGCGGCTGTCGTGCCGGAAGTTCCGCGACAATGAGGTGCGGCTGCAACTGCACGCCCTGGCGTACAACCTGGCCACCTTCTTGCGCTGCATCGAGCTGCCCGAGGCCATGGCCGACTGGTCGTTGACCAGCCTGCAACTGAAGCTGATCAAGATCGGGGCACGTGTGGTCCGTCACGCCCGCACCATCACCTTCCAGCTGGCCGAGGTCGCTGTCACCGGCACGATGGTACGCGCCATCCTCGCCGCTATCCGCCGATTGCGAGCGCCACCGCTATGCGCATGATCGCGATCCACGCTCAAACTGAACGAAAGCGGCTGGACAGATCTGTCCGCTGCGCTGAAAAACGCCGCCCCTGGGCAAGGAAACAGCGGCTTCGCGGTCTGATCCGTCCAGATCCAGCAGTCTGCGCGACCGCAGGTGCCGCTTGCGGCAGAAAATCCTTGTCTAGCGCTCGGATACAGGCGATCTTCACCTCAAACGACACGCCACTTGGGGAATGCAGG
>NZ_FUYP01000118.1 GCF_900168005.1 Sphingopyxis flava | reverse complement strand
TGAGGTAACGTCGGTCATGGCGGGTGTAGCCTATGGCAATTTCTGTCCCGGAGCAGGGACGGCTTAGACACCCAATTTCTTACTTCAGAACAGAGCTTTACGCTACTCCCGCCTACCGCTCAGACACCCCTTGGTGCATAAGAGCGGCTAAATAGGACACGCGGGGCCAAGCCAAAGCTTACCATGTTACCGCTGCTGATCACCGCGGTATGCAAGTCCGTTCCCGACTTCCCGATGATCAATGGCCGTTACAACGACGAAGCGGGCGTGGTCATCCGCCACGGCGCTGTCCATCTCGGCCTTGCCACCCAGACCGATGCCGGGCTCATAGTACCAGTGATCCGCAATGCCGAACAGCGGAACATCTGGCAGCTTGCAGCCGAGATAGCTCGTCTCGCCGACGCGGCCCGTTCAGGTAAAGCCACGTTGGCTGAGCTATCGGGCTCGACGCTCACCATCACCTCGCTAGGGCCACTGGGGGGGTGCGACAACTCCGATCATCAACCGACCCGAGGTTGCCATCATCGGCCCTAACAAGGTCATCGAGCGACCCGTGTTCCGTGACGAGCATCTCGTTGCCGCCAAATTAATGAACCTCTCGGTCTCTTGCGACCACCGGGTGGTCGATGGCTGGGACGCTGCTAGTTTTGTCCAAGCGATAAAACGGTTACTGGAGACGCCGGCGCTATTGTTCGTGGAATAGCGTCTGCGTGCTGCGCGACAAACAAGGTGAGAATTGCCGACAAACAGGATGAGAATGGGCGGCGGTGTGTCTTTCGGGACGAGGGGCGAAGCCCCGAGGAGCGACAGACACACCGCCGCAGGCGTCTTTTCTTCTGGAAGGGGGCTTTTGGTGATCGTGACCTGCCAGGTGGAGCTTCTTCTGAAGGGGAGATGCGGTGCCTGGGAGCCATATCAACGATCATCAGGTGAGATATTATATGAAGATGAGACAGACAATGTCGCCGCGTTCAGCGGCGGCGTGTGCGGCGTTCAGCACGGCGACGGCGTATCGGCTGGAGGCGGATATGCGGCTTC
>NZ_FUYP01000099.1 GCF_900168005.1 Sphingopyxis flava | reverse complement strand
GCCAGCACCCACCCGACCGGCCTGCCCTCGCTCGCCAGTCTCGACGACAGCATCATCGACGAATACCGCAAGCTGATGGACGCGATCCGGCCGACCGGCATGAAGGTGTTCCAGCAATTGTGGCACAGCGGCGCGATCTATCCCAACCCTACCGGTGGCCCGCCCTGGTCGGCTTCGGACATGTCGAGCCCGATCCACCCCTTCACCTCCCAGCCGATGACCCGCTGGCAGATCGATGAACTGGTCGAATCCTTTGTCGCGGCCACCCGCCGCTGCGTCGAAGGCGGGGTCGATGGCGTCGAGATCCACCTCGCGCACGGCTACCTGCTGCATCAGTTCCTCTCGCCGCTGACCAACCGGCGTGAGGACGAATACGGCGGCAGCCTCGAAAACCGCCTGCGACTGCCCAAGCGGATCCTGAGCGAGGTCCGTGCCATCGTGCCCAATGGCTATCCGGTCGGCGTTCGCATCAGCGCCAGCGAGGAGCCCGAGGGTCTCGGCGCCGAAGAGATCAAGCAGATGATCGGCATCTTCGAGCGCGAGAAGCTGATCGATTTTGCCGATTGCTCGCTGGGCGACTACTACACCAGCAGCTCGATCATCGCCCCGATGGACCAGCCTTCGGGCTACCAGTTGCCCTCGTCGGTCGACATCGCCTCGGTCGCCACCGTGCCGACGATCGTCATCGGCCGCATCCGCACGCTCGAGGAAGCCGAACAGATCATCCGCCAGGGCCAGGCCGACATGGTGGCGATGACCCGCGCGCACATCGCCGATCCGGACATCGTCGCCAAGACCCGCGCCGGCCATCCCGAACAGGTCCGCCCGTGCATCGCCTGCAACCAGGGCTGCATCGGCCAGGTGGCGCGCGGCTTCCCGCTCGGCTGCGCGGTGAACCCCGCCGCCGGGTTCGAAGGCGTGCTGGCTGACGATCTGCTCGCCAAGACTGACACGCCCATGCGCCTGCTGGTCGTCGGTGGAGGACCCGCGGGAATGGAGGCGGCCCGCGTGGCCGCGCTACAGGGCCACAAGGTGACCCTGGTCGAGGCCAGCCCGCAATTGGGCGGCCTGGTCAACGTCGCCCGCCGCGCCCCCCGCCTGCACACGCTGGGCGATATCGCGACATGGCTCGAGAGCGAAGTCTATCGGCTCGGCGTCGACGTCCGCACCAACACCTACTTCGATGCCGACGATGTCCGCGGCGAAAACCCGGATGCCGTCGTTGTCGCCACAGGCTCGTGGCCGCGCGGCGATGGCCTCCAGATCACCAACCAGGCCCAGCCGATCACTGGCTTCGACCTGCCGCACGTGCTCACCTCGCTTGACCTGCTCACCTCCAACAACGAGAACCTGGGCAAGCACGCCCTGGTCTACGACGATGTCGGGCACTACGAGGCAATCGCCGCCGCCGATTACCTGCTCGAAAAGGGCCTCTCGGTCACTTACGTGACCCGCTTCCTCGCCTTCGCCCCGCAACTCGACCCGGCGACGCGCACCGACGCGATCCTGACCAGGCTCCACGCCAGGGACTTCCGCGTGGTCATCCGGCACGAACTGCGCAGCATCGCGGCTGGAAAGTCCGTGATCGGGCCGATCCACCACGTCGCGCGCAGCGAGGAAATCCCGGCCGACACCGTGGTCTTCGTCTCGGCCAACCGGTC
>NZ_FUYP01000100.1 GCF_900168005.1 Sphingopyxis flava | reverse complement strand
GTCCCAACGGGTCGGGCCGCGTCGCGAGCAACGCACCCATGACGATGTCGTCGATACGGTCCCGGTCGACCGCGGGGGCACGGCCGTCGTCGTAGCGGACCGGCGGCGCGAAACCGGCTTCGACCCAGCTGGCGAGACCGTCCTGGGCGGCCTCGACATAGGCCGCGACCGAGGGATCGCGACGATAAGCGCCCGCATCGACCTTGAGACCGAGCGTGCGATAGATGCCGAAGTCGTGCCGGTTGGTGATAAAGACGAGGGCACACCCGTCCGGGGGCGGGCCGAAGCGGGCGATGACGGCGGCCCGATAGGCGGCGACCTCAAGCCGGTTGAGGCGCTCGAAGTCGGGGGTGTGGCCGAGCTGCGCGCAATCCTCGTGTCCGGGCGCGCCGCCGAGGTCGATGATGTCGGACATGGCCTTCTCCTGTTGCGTGAACACAAAGGCACACCCCCCTCCTCTCTCCGGCCATGAGGTCAATGGACGGCAAAGGCCCCCCGATCCGCTATGGAGCTGAAGGTCATCTCAAGGGTTAGGGTCGATCGCGAAGCGTGTGGCGGCGGCCCGCCGCTGGAGCGAGCCGATGCGCTAGACGAAAGCCATGCGGTGATTGCCCGGCATCCGGTCAATGAAGGTCGGCGATCCAGTTCTCGACTTTGAGTGCGCGTATCCGCGAGAAGTCTGTGATATTCGCGGTCACCAGCACCGCTTCCAGGGCATAGGCATGGGCAGCGATGAACCAGTCATTTGGCCCGATAGGCTTGCCGGCTGCTTCCAGCTCTGCGCGAATACCGGCATATTCAGTGTCGGCGGGGACATCGAGGGCAAGGATCTGGAGGCTGTCCAGAATGGCCTCGATCTGCGCCAGCAGCCGCGGCGAACCCGCTCTGGCGCAGCCGTAGCGGAGTTCCGCCGCGGTGATGATGCTGACACAGATCGCATCCGGGCCCACTTCGGCGATGCGTGCGGCAACCGATCCTTGCGGATTGCGGGCAAGCTCGGAGACGGTATTGGTGTCGAGCATATAGAGCCCGCTCACAGGTCGATGGCCTTTATCGGGAGCAATGTGTCCTCGACATCGGGAAACTGATCATCGGGCCCGAGCGGCTGCAGGGATGCGAGGACTTCCAGAAGATTCTTGCGGCGTACCGGTTCGATAATGAGGCGGTCGCCATCGCGATGGATCATCACGCGGTCACCCGGAAGTTCGAAATCGGCAGGGATGCGCAGAGCCTGACTCTTGTTGTTCCGGAACAGTTTGGCTTCTCGTGGAGGGACGGAAACTGCTTTTTTCCGGGCCATATCGACCTCCTTTGCATATGCATGAACATATGCATTGTACTGGGGAAATGTCAAGATTGTAGCCCATGCCGGGTGTTGCCGTACCTGCGCGGCGACAACTACGATGGCCGGTTGAGCGGCGACTATGATGGCCGGTAGGATCGGTTGTCTGGTCTGATCGTAGGGAGGGGCGCAGCCCC
>NZ_FUYP01000102.1 GCF_900168005.1 Sphingopyxis flava | reverse complement strand
GGACAGTTCCTCACTGGTTGATTGGACGATGTATTCGCGCGGGGCGAGGTAGCCAAGTGCGCGATGCGGATGGACGGTGTTGTAGTGGTGGAACCAGCTGGGCAGCTGGTTGATCACGGCTCTGGCGTTGGGCTTTTCGGCGACGCGGACATAGTCTCGCTTCATGGTGCGCACGAACGCCTCGGCCATGCCGTTGGATTGTGGGCTTTCGATGGGGGTTGTGCGCGGCCTGAGGTTGATCTCGCGGGCGAAGCGGCGGGTCTCTCTGGCGGTGTAGCAGCTACCGTTGTCCGTCAGCCACTCGATGGTAGAGGGCAGCCTGTTCACACGGCCGAAGCGGTGCTCGACGGTGGCGGTCATGAGGTCGCGCACATCCTCGGCAGATATGCCGGCAGTGGTGGCAACAAAGCCCATCGCCTCGCGATCGCAGCAGTCCAGAGAGAAGGCGACCCGCACCTTCTCGCCGTTGTCGCAGCCGATTTCGAAGCCGTCGGAGCACCAGCGGGTGTTGCGAGTATCGACGGCGACGCGCCCATCGTGGCGACGCTCGTCCGCCTTGCCGCTATGGCGCTGGAGCAGCAGGCCATGCACCTTCATCACCCGGTAGACCCGCTTGGCATTGGGCGCAGATGGCCCGCCATTGCGCGCCTGCCGCCGCAGGAGCGCGTGGATCCGGCGGTAGCCATAGGTCGGCAGCTCGGCGATCAGGGCCTGAATACGCGCGACGAGCTCTTCCTCGGGAAGCGGAGGTCTGCCGCGGCTTCGGGCAGCGGCCTTGCGTCTGGCTGACGAGAGATGCTGCCGAGACACGCCCAATGCATTTGCCACCGCGCTCACAGGTCGCCCTCCGGCAACGAGAGCGTGCGCAACGGCGTTTTTTTGGGAGCTGCCACCCGCGAGATCGCCTCGCGCAGGATTTCGTTCTCCATGGTCTTCTTGCCGAGCATGCGCTGCAGCTCGCGAACCTGGTTCTCGAGTGCACGATACTCGCTGGCCGGAACCACCTGGCCGCCCGCACGGGTAGCGGTCAGGGCGCCGCTTGCCGCCTGCCGGCGCCAGCCAAACAGCTGGTTCGGCGCCACCCCGTGCATGCGCGCCACACGCGACACGCTGTTGCCGGGCAGGAAGGTCTCTTCGACCATGCGGAGCTTCTCTTCCGGGGTCCACCGCCTACGGCGCTGAACCCCTCCGAGAACCTCCGCATGCACATAGCTCCTGGGATTACTGTCGGTCATA
>NZ_FUYP01000103.1 GCF_900168005.1 Sphingopyxis flava | reverse complement strand
TCGGATCCCGCTTCGAACGGCGAGTTTGCGAGCGGCGCCTTCACGATCACGACCGGCAACGACAGCATCGGATCGCTCGTGATCAACGGCACCGATGTGACCGCCGGCGGCAGCGTCGCGGGCGCCTATGGCACGCTCACCGTGACCCTCGCAGGCGGCGTCTACAGCTACAGCTACGAGCTCACCACCAACACCGATGGCGATGCGACGTCCGACCAGTTCGATGTGGTCG
Organism: Sphingopyxis flava; assembly: GCF_900168005.1. GTDB lineage: Bacteria > Pseudomonadota > Alphaproteobacteria > Sphingomonadales > Sphingomonadaceae > Sphingopyxis > Sphingopyxis flava. The sequence goes on along the minus strand of NZ_FUYP01000103.1, from coordinate 1,001 downwards.
TGACCGACAGCGATGGCGACATCGCGGACGATACGCTCGTCATCGACATCGTCGATGACGTGCCGACGGCGAGCGACGAGCCGCTCCAGTCGATTACCGAGGGCGCGAGCGTCACGGGAACCTTTGATTTCGTTGCGGGGGCGGACGGCGCGAGTCTTACCCAGATCAACGGCGTCGACCTGGTCTTCGGCGGCGACGGTTTCTCGCAGGACATCGACGTCGGCGATGGCGTGATCAAGGTGAAGGCGGACGGCAGCTATAGCTTCACCGCCGATGCGAGCGTGGCAGGCCAGGGCTCGGCCTCTGGCAGCTTTACCGTGACCGACGGCGACGGTGATACTGCGACGGCCGATTTCAGCTTCACGGTGACCGACGCCAATATGCCGAGCGGCGGCACAACCACTGCCGCGGTCGATGACGACGGTTTCACCGGAGGCAACCTTGCCAGCACGACGGGCGACCTCGATGCCAACGCGGGCGACGATCCCGCCGACACCAGCGAAGCAAGCTTCACCGGAATTCTCGTTCACGACTTTGGCGGCGATGGCCCGGGCGCGATCGATTTTTCGGCGATGGACGGCGTCGGCGCCGCAATCGGCCAGGAAAATGTGACCTACGCCTGGGATGCCGGCACGAATCTGCTGAGCGCCATCGGTCCGCGCGGCGTTCTCTTCACGGTTGCGATCACCGATCCGGCGACCGGCGCCTTCAAGGTGACATTGCTTGCCAATGTTCTCCACGCCGAAGGCGGCGACGAGAATGACGCGCTTGCAGCGCTCACTTACACCGTGACCGATTTTGACGGCTCGACCGCGACCGGCACGCTCAACATCACCCTCGACGACGATGCGCCAACAGCGCGCGATGATTCTGCGTCGCCGGCGGAAGACACAGCCGTCGTCATCGACGTGTTCGCGAACGACACGGCGGGTGCGGACGGTGTGGACCTGGCCGCAGACGTCGCCTTGGGCACCGCACCCACCAAGGGCGCCGCGGTTTAT
>NZ_FUYP01000104.1 GCF_900168005.1 Sphingopyxis flava | reverse complement strand
CCGACCTCCAATCCAGTCGGAATCCTATGAATCACAACAGATTCTCCGGGAAAAGCCAAAAATGTCACCTCGGCAAAATTCGTCCACACGGCCTAGGACCGCCGGTTTTCGGTCTACAACGGTTGAGCAGATCGCCGAACTTGCCGGCACAACAGTGCCGACATTTTATCGTCACTTCAAAAGCAAAGATGATCTTTTTGGACCGCTTCGGGATCACCTATGCACCGAAGTGGATCAAGTGACAATGAAACTCGACGATATTGATGTGCGAGACTTGGCAGCTGTAAGGGGTTGGCTTGACACATATATGGTTATGTGGACCCGAGTGCACCGCCTGTGCGAGGCATATTGGGAGGCTGCCCACAGCAATGATGATCATGCGCGAGAAGTATTTCCGATCGCCATGGGCGGCGTAAAGGTAATGCAGAAAATCCTCGCGCGGGTCGATCCTGACGCGCGCGAGAAAATGGAAATGCACTTAGTCTTTATATTCCTTTCTATAGATCGGATAATTTCGGCAGTTGCAGTGGAAGACAATTCATCCCAAGCCAATAAAATAATGGATTATTTGGCGCATTTTATATGGTCAATTCTTAATAATTATGCACCAATACAAAATACTGATAAATTTTATAAGTAACTTGACGCGAGCGCAAGATGCAGCGCTTCAAGTCCCAGGGCCAGGCGCAAAGGTTCGTCTCTACCCATTCCGCAATCTGCAACGCCTTCAACCTTCAGCGTCACCTCGTCTCCCGCAAAACCCTCCGGACCTTCCGAACGGCCGCCATGGCGGAATGGAATGCTGCGTCCGCAGCCGCAGCATAAAATGGGCTGCTCCGGGCAAAGCGCGGCCGGTTAAAGTTAACCTGCGTAATGTCGAGGACCTGCTGTTCGAGTGCTGCGCGACAAACAAGGTGAGAATTGCCGACAAACAGGATGAGAATGGGCGGCGGTGTGTCTTTCGGGACGAGGGGCGAAGCCCCGAGGAGCGACAGACACACCGCCGCAGGCGTCTTTTCTTCTGGAAGGGGGCTTTTGGTGATCGTGACCTGCCAGGTGGAGCTTCTTCTGAAGGGGAGATGCGGTGCCTGGGAGCCATATCAACGATCATCAGGTGAGATATTATATGAAGATGAGACAGACAATGTCGCCGCGTTCAGCGGCGGCGTGTGCGGCGTTCAGCACGGCGACGGCGTATCGGCTGGAGGCGGATATGCGGCTTC
>NZ_FUYP01000105.1 GCF_900168005.1 Sphingopyxis flava | reverse complement strand
CATCGCTGACCGTAATCCCCACTCTATGCACGCTCCCGATTCGCGCGTGAATCCCCCAACTTGCACCAAATTTGCGGATGAGCCCCTGTTTGTCGCGCTACACAGAAGACAGAGATCGCCACTGCCAACGCATAGAGCCATGCCCCGGACCACTGTCGTTTCCATATCAGGACGGACGCAGCGGCGATAAGACATCCCGCGATCAAGTAGTAGACAGAGCCGCCGTGCAGGACGAGCTCCAGCCCGCCAAGGGCCATTGCAATGCCGATGATGGCAAGAACAATTGCGTAGAGGCGCAACAGTGCCTTTGCCCAGCCCGGCGCGTCGTGGTCTACGCTTGTCTCGTTTCTCATCATTGGTTCGCTTTGAATGGAGATGTGCTGGGCGGGCCGATCGAAGGCGTTGCCTGCGCGATCTGAAAGGCCAGCTGGCAGAACAACGCACTGATCTCACGCCTCGGCCATGGCGGGCGCGGGCGTGGAGCAACCGATTTCGGCGCTGATTCAGAGTTACTGGTCGCGCCGCCGCACCCCACCTGTCAGGTGATGGGTGCGGTAGCGAAACCCTCGAGTGCGCCAGTGATCAGGCCGTCTTCAGCTCAGTGATCGGCTCGTAGAGGATGACGCTCATGTTCTCCTGGTCGAGCGCACTGCTGATCGGGAGAACTTCGGTGTCGCGGCGCGCGACCAGGCCGCTGATCGCTTCGCCCAAGTCCTCGTGCTCGATCTGGTAGAGCGCGCAATAGGGCCAGGTCGCGCCTTCGAGCGGTTCGCCTACCATGCGGAAACGTTGTGCCGCGACGAAGCCGGGGACCTGCAGGACATCGTCAAGGTGCCGGCCCGTGTACCACTCGTTGTATTCGTCCTCGCGTCCCTCGACGGGTTTGGTCAGGACCACAAGCGTTGCCTTTTTCACGGTAGTCTCTCCTCGCTTCATGCCGACTGGAGTGCCGGGATTAACAATTCGCGCGCGGCCAAGCTGCCCTCGCGGATAGCCGCCTGGACGTCACGCGGCGCCAGAGCGTCACCGATCAGCTTGATGGGGACACCGCTGCCGGCCATCTCGTCGTAGATTTCGCGCAGCGACCGGTTGGCCGAGACGAAGACCACGGTGTCGGCCGGGATTTCCTCGCTGCGCGCGACGTGGTGGATCGGCCCGATCACGGACTTTCCAGCCGC
>NZ_FUYP01000106.1 GCF_900168005.1 Sphingopyxis flava | reverse complement strand
ATCCCGTGCATTACCTGCCGCTGATCGAGCAGAAGATCAATGCGCTGGATCAGGCAGCCCCTCTTCAGGGCTGGGATTTGCCGGAGGAATTCTCCACGCTACGCCGGCTGATGGAGGGCCGCATGGCAAAGCATGGGCGTCGTGAGTATGTGCAGGTTCTCCGTCTTCTGGAGAGCTTCGAGCATGCGGACCTGCATGCGGCGGTAAAGCAGGCCATCCAGCTCGGCGCGATCGGCTTCGATGCAGTCAAGCATCTGATCCTGTGCCGGGTCGAGCGCCGGCCGCCGCGATTGGACCTGGCGATCTATCCCTACCTGCCGAGGGCCACGGTCGAGAAGACCTCGGTAAAAGCGTATATGCGCCTCCTGTCGTCTGATGCGGGAGAAGCGGCATGAGCACCGAAGCACCAGAGATCCTGCTCGCCCATTATCTCAAGACCCTGAAGCTGCCGACCTTTCAGCGCGAGCACGAGAAGTTAGCCCGGCTATGTGCCACTGAAGGTGTCGATCATGTCGGATATCTCTTCCGGCTTGCCGAGCGGGAGATGATCGAACGCGATCGCCGCAAGGTCGAACGCCGGATCAAGGCGGCCAAATTCCCGGTCGTCAAAAGCTTGGATAGCTTCGACTTTACCGCCATACCTAAGCTGAACAAGATGCAGGTGCTGGAACTGGCGCGATGCGAATGGATCGAGCGGCGCGAGAACGTCATTGCTCTTGGTCCCAGCGGAACCGGCAAGACGCATGTCGCGCTCGGGCTCGGCCTGGCCGCTTGCCAGAAGGGTCTGTCCGTCGGCTTCACCACGGCTGCCGCCCTGGTCAGTGAGATAATGGAGGCGCGCGATGAGCGACGTCTGCTGCGCTTCCAGAAACAGATGGCGGCCTACAAGCTGCTGATCATCGACGAGCTGGGCTTCGTCCCGCTATCAAAGACCGGCGCGGAGTTGCTGTTCGAGCTGATCTCGCAACGCTATGAGCGCGGTGCCACCCTGATCACCAGCAATTTGCCCTTCGATGAATGGACGGAAACTCTGGGATCCGAACGCCTGACCGGCGCGCTGCTCGATCGCATCACCCACCACGTCAACATCCTCGAGATGAATGGCGACAGCTATCGTCTCGCACAGAGCCGCATCAGAAAGACCGGCTGAAACGCTCCCTCAAAAAATCGCCGCG
>NZ_FUYP01000108.1 GCF_900168005.1 Sphingopyxis flava | reverse complement strand
ATGAATATGTCCGTCAACTCTGGACCTACGATGGCGATTCGGACAAGAATGCAAATCGATGGGAAAACGGACAGATCGGGACCGGCCTTGGCGCTGATCGGCTATGCACGAGTCTCTACCGGCGACCAGAAGCTGGCGCTCCAGCATGACGCGCTGAATGCAGCCGGATGCGAGCGCATCTTCGATGACCATGCGTCCGGCGCGAAGACCGATCGACCAGGACTGGCCGAGACGTTGGCCTACCTACGTGATGGCGACACGCTGGTCGTGTGGAAGCTCGACCGGCTCGGTCGCTCGATGAGCCATCTGATCGAGAAGGTTGGCGAGCTTGCCGCGCACGGCGTGGGCTTCCGTTCGTTGACCGAGCAGATCGACACCACCACGTCGGGTGGCATGCTGGTGTTCAACATCTTCGGCTCGCTCGCTCAGTTCGAGCGCGATCTAATCCGCGAACGCACCAACGCCGGGCTGAAGGCCGCACGGGAGCGGGGGAGCCTTGGTGGGCGGCGCCCCGTCATCACGCCTGACAAATTGCGCAAGGCACGCGCTCATATCGCGGCAGGGCTGACTGTCCGCGAGGCGGCCACGCGGCTCAAGGTTGGCAAAACCGCGCTCTACAAGGCGCTCGAAGGCACCGCTGCCAAAACCGCAGTCAAAGTATGAGGAAAGAGTGATGCACGAACGCGATCCCAACATCGTCGCCTCGAGCCTGTCTGGTGTCGTCACCGAGCAGGGCGTCACCGTGAAAGTGAACATCATCCGGTTGGAAAATGAGCCGGGCTGGTCGCTCGAAGTCGAAAACGAGCATGGAACGTCTACGGTCTGGGACGACCTGTTCGCGACTGATGATGCCGCGCATGCCGCTTTCCGCCAGACCGTCGATGAAGAAGGTATGCGCGCCTTCCTCGACCAGGCTGTCGTCATCCCTTTTCGGCGTTAGCAGAGACGCCGTTCACCGTTCGTTCGATCCTAGCGTACGTAAACATCACTTTCGTGCAGTGACCCCGAAATGGACAGGGCCGAGGCTCAGTCGCTTCGCTCCCTGCGCCCGCACCACCCCCATCAATTTCGCTTCTCCCCTCCCCACCCCGCGCTTCGCCAGCGGGTCAGGGCCGCAGCCGCAGGCAGGCGGCCTTGCCGAAAAAGGAGTGAGAAATGACCATTCA
>NZ_FUYP01000109.1 GCF_900168005.1 Sphingopyxis flava | reverse complement strand
CAGGTCGTCGAACAGCGGCTTCAGCATCAGCTGCCGGCCTTCGAACCGCCGTTCGGGCGACTTGCCCCTGAGCGTTGCCTCGATCTTGTAGATCGCCGAGAAGCGGCGCAGTACTTCGGCCGCAACGGGCTCCTTCTCGCGAAAATCGTAGAATTTGCGCCGCGCGTGAAGCAGGCAGAATGCGAGGGTGGCACCGTTGCGACGCTTGATCTCGTTGTAGCCGGCATAGCCGTCCACCTGCAGCACCCCGGCGAAGTCGCCGAGATGGTCGATCGGATGCTCGCCGCCGCGGCCGGTGGCGTACATGTAGACGACGGCGGGTGGCGCAGTGCCGCCCCAAGGCCGATCATCGCGGGCATAGGCCCACAGCTGGCCGGTCTTGGTCTTGCCGGTCCCGGGAGCCAGCACGGGCATGCGCGTCTCGTCGGCGAACAGCTTCACCGAACTCCTGAGTTCGGCGAGCAGATGCGCGCGCAGTGGAGTCAGCCACCATCCGACGCGCCCGACCCAGTCGGCGAGCGTTGCCCGGTCGAGATCGATCCCCTGGCGGGCGTAGATCTGGGCTTGCCGGTAAAGCGGAAGGTGATCGGCGTAGCGCGCGACGATGACCTGGGCGACGAGCGCGTCGGTGGGCAGGCCCTGATCGACGATGAAGCTTGGCGCCGGCGCCTGGGTGACGCCGCCCTCGTCGCAGCCGCGGCAGCCATAGCGCGGACGGCGGGTGACCAACACGCGGAAGATGGTGGGCACGACGTCGAGGCGCTCGGTGACGTCCTCGCCGATGACATGAAGATCGCCGCCGCAGCAGGCACACTGCTTGTCTTCGATGTCGACGACCTGCTCGATACGCTCGAGATGGGCGGGCAGCGCTCCACGGTTGTTGCGGCGGCGGCGCTTTGTCTCGCTGGTCGCGTCAGCCTGGTCGATCAGCGCCTCGAGCCCGGCCTCGGCGCGCGACAAGGCAGCTTCGAGCTCTTCGAGCACGAGCTGGTACTGGTCGGGATCGAGCCGCTCGGCGCTCTGGCCGAAACGGTGGCGCTTTAACTGGTCGAGAATGTCGTTGAGGCGTATCCGTCATCCCAGACCCACGTGGCGGAACCGTGTCGGTCAAGCGTCTTAGGAGGGGGCGTTGCGCCCGGCGATCTTGGGGAAGTGCCAGGGC
>NZ_FUYP01000111.1 GCF_900168005.1 Sphingopyxis flava | reverse complement strand
GTCGGCCGGATCGCGTCCATCAGCTTGCGGTATTCGTCGATGATGCTGTCGTCGAGACTGGCGAGCGAGGGCAGGCCGGTCGGGTGGGTGCTGGCTGCTTCGAGGAAGGTCAGCCCCACCCCGCCACGCGCCCGCGCCAGGTGATAGTCGATGTGGCGCTGGGTGATCGGACCCCAGCTGAAGCTGGTGCCATGGGCCGAGCGGACGATGCGGTTCGGAATCTCGACGTCGGCGATCCGGATCGGCTTGAAAACATGGCTTAGTGACATACGCCCCTCCCGGCGGGTCTGCCCACCGACTTTGCTTTGAACTGCGTTCCGACCGATGGCGTCAGGGCGCAGCGATGTATTCGCCCAGCGTCCGGTGATAGTGGCGCACCCGGGAGTCCTGGTATTCCGCGAGGTTCAGCTGCTTGTCGCGTGCGGCGCGCATCCCGGCCTGGATCGCGCGGATATGGGCGCAGTCCTGGTCGAGAATTTCGCCGAGCACGCCCAGCGCATTGGCCAGCGGCTCCTCGAACTCCTGGATCACGGGGGTGGCGGAAGGCGGACGCTCACCCTGGAACGGGGCCAGGATGATGATGTCCATCAGGCACTGGTTCGGATCGTCGTCGAGCGGACGGAACCGGTAGAACAGAGGGTAAGCCAGGGTCGGCCAGGGCTGGAAGTTAGGGAATATGGAGTAGAACACCGCGTCGATGGCACAGGCAGTGTCGAGGTCGGACAGATCCACCTGCAATTGCTCCGCGAGCATGTCGGTATAGATGCGACCGATCACGTCGCGAGGCGTATCACCCTCACCAAGCGTCGCCGCCGGGGCGCCGACCAGGTGCTCGTAGCCGGGCATGTATTCTTTGATGAAGCGATCGACGATCTGCTGGTCGGAGATCGGATAGGACCCGGATGAGGTCGGCATGCCTACCGGCGTCAGGGTGCGGCTGAAGTGCCGCTTACCCGGCCAGACGTCGTACTGGGCCTGCTCGACGCCGGAGTAGGCCGCGGTCTGGGGATGGACGTTCTCGACGTGGAACGATTCGATGAATGCGTCCATCACGGTTTTCCAGTTGCCCGGCATCTTCTTGATGACGTGTGCCGACTTGTAGCGCCCGGTCAG
>NZ_FUYP01000112.1 GCF_900168005.1 Sphingopyxis flava | reverse complement strand
GTCGGCCGGATCGCGTCCATCAGCTTGCGGTATTCGTCGATGATGCTGTCGTCGAGACTGGCGAGCGAGGGCAGGCCGGTCGGGTGGGTGCTGGCCGCCTCAAGGAAGGTCAAGCCCACGCCTCCGCGCGCTCTTGCCAGATGGTAGTCGATGTGGCGCTGGGTCAACGGGCCCCAACTGAAGGCGGTCCCGTGTGCTGAGCGGGCTATGCGATTAGGGATCTCGACATCCGCGATCCGAATCGGCGTGAAGACATGAGAAAGTGACATTTTCCGCTCCCGGCGGGTGTGACCACCAACGCCGCATACATTGATTACCGGCCGACTTAGTCAGGTCGCGGCGATGTATTCGCCAAGCGTGCGATGATAGTGACGCACCCGCGAATCCTGATACTCCGCAAGGTTCAGCTGCTTGTCTCGCGCCGCGCGCATCCCGGCTTGGATCGCACGGATATGCGCGCAATCCTGGTCGAGAATCTCACCCAGCACGCCAAGCACGTTCGCCATCGGCTCCTCGAATGCTTGGACCACTGGTGCGGCGGACGGTGGGCGCTCGCCTTTGAACGGAGACAGGATGATGATGTCCATCAAGCATTGGTTGGGGTCGTCGTTCAGCGGGCGGAACCGGTAGAACAGAGGGTAAGCCAGAGTCGGCCAAGGCTGGAAATTCGGGAAGATAAAGTAGAACACAGCGTCGATCGCGCATGCGGTGTCCAGATCTGACAGGTCCACCTGCAACTGCTCTGAGAGCATGTCGGTATAGATCCGGCCGATGACGTCGCGCGGCGTCTCTCCTTCACCGAGCAGGGACTCCGGCGCACCGATCAAATGCCCGTATCCAGGCATGTATGCGTCGATAAAGCGATCGACGATCTGTTGATCGGTGAGAGGATAGGAGCCGGACGATGTCGGTATTCCGGCAGGGGTCAAAGTCCGGCTGAAATGGCGCTTGCCCGGCCAGACGTCGTACTGGGCCTGCTCGATGGCCGAGTATGGCGCGGTCTGGGGGTGAACGTTTTCGACGTGGAACGATTCGATGAATGCGTCCATCACGGTTTTCCAGTTGCCCGGCATCTTCTTGATGACGTGTGCCGACTTGTAGCGCCCGGTCAG
>NZ_FUYP01000113.1 GCF_900168005.1 Sphingopyxis flava | reverse complement strand
CATCGCGGATGGCGGGCAATGATCTCGCCGCGGAAGCCGATTACCACCTCATTGACATAGCCCCGGACCCAGACGTCCTGATGGCCGTAGGCGACCGGCACGGAATAGTCGTTGGTCTTGTAGCGCACGAGAGACTGGGCCGTCACCTTGGTGCTGGCCTGGTCGCAGGCATCGAAGGGTGACGCCGGCAATGGGCGCATGGCCGCGAGATCCCGCTGCAAGCGCTCGCCGATCGTCTCGCTCTCACCGCGTAGCCTGTCGCGCTGACGTTTGCGGCATTGCTCTTCCAGAAAGGCGTTGAACGCATCCCATGTCGGAAATTGCGGGATCGGCACCATGAAATTGCGCCGGGCGTAACCCACGAGGCCTTCGACATTCCCCTTGTCATTGCCTTTGCCGGGACGGCCGTAGCGATCCCGGATCAGGTAGTGGGACAGGAAGCCACTGAACAGCGTCGCCCGCTTGCGCGTGCCGTCGGGCAGGATCTTCGCCACAAGGCAGCGGTCGTTGTCATAGACGATCGACTGCGGCACGGCCCCGAAGAAGGCGAACGCATGGATATGGCCATCCACCCAAGCTTCGGCCACCGCCGCCGGATAGGCCCGCACATAGCAGCCATCGCTATGCGGCAAATCCAGCACGAAGAAGCGCGCCTTCTGCTCAACGCCGCCGATCACCACAGTCGCCTCACCGAAGTCTGCCTGCGCATGGCCCGGCGGATGAGCCAGCGGCACAAACACCTCCTGGCGGCGCTGATCCCGCTCGCGCATATAATCCTTGATGATCGTGTAGCCGCCCGTGAACCCGCACTCGTCGCGCAGGCGGTCGAATACCCGCTTGGCCGTATGCCGCTGCTTGCGCGGCACCTTGAGGTCCTCATCCAGCCAATGCTCGATCGTCAAAACGAACGCATCCAGCTTCGGCCGCCGAATTGGTGATCGTCGCTGATAGCCCGGAGGCGTCGAATACGACACCATCTTGGCCACGCTGTCGCGAGATATGTTGAAATGCTTCGCCGCCTGGCGCTGCGTCATCCCTTCGGAAACAGCCAGGCGAACCCTCAAATAAAGTTCCACGGTGTAGATCCCCTGTCCCTCCTGCACTC
>NZ_FUYP01000114.1 GCF_900168005.1 Sphingopyxis flava | reverse complement strand
TAGTCATCTGGAACTGAAGTAAGCATCATTGTATATGCTCTCATCGGACATTTGGGAGCGTTTCATGATGGCGGGTAGACAGGCGGATTTGGTCGTATTGAGCGGCGAGGACCGGATTTTTCTCGAAGCTCAAGTCCGGCGGCACAAAGCGCCGCGGTCGCTCTCGGATCGATGCCGGATGGTTCTGCTGTGTGCAGAGGGACTGCAGAGCAAGGAAGTTGCCGAACGCCTCGGCGTCCACGAGCACACGGTCGGTAAATGGCGACGGCGGTTCGTGCAGGACGGCATTGAAGGGCTGACCGACGAATATCGTGCGGGCCGACCACGAACAGTATCGGATACGCAGGTGGCTCAGGTGATCGAGCGCACGCTGAACACCACTCCGAAGGATGCCACCCATTGGTCGATCCGCTCCATGGCAGCCGAGACCGGGCTGTCGCACACCACCATCCGACGGATCTGGGCCGCATTTGGCCTCCAACCGCACCGGTCCGAGACGTTCAAGCTGTCGACCGATCCTCTGTTCGTCGACAAGGTCCGGGACATTGTCGGCCTCTACATGTCTCCACCGAACCGGGCGGTCGTGCTGTGCGTGGACGAAAAATCCCAGATCCAGGCGCTGGATCGCGAGCAACCGGTCTTGCCTATGGCACCGGGCGTGCCTGAGCGCCGGACCCATACCTATATCCGCAATGGCACGACGTCCTTGTTCGCGGCGCTCGACATCGCCACCGGCGCCGTGATCGGCAAGTGCTACAAACGCCACCGAGCAACCGAGTTCCTCGATTTTCTCAAGCGGATCGATGCCGAGATGCCCGAGGGGCCGGACGTACACCTCGTGATGGACAATTATGCCACCCACAAGACGCCGAAGATCAAGGCCTGGCTGGCGCGCCGCCCGCATTGGCATGTTCACTTCACACCAACTTCGGCGTCCTGGATCAATCAGGTCGAACGTTGGTTTGCAGAGCTGACGCGCAAGCAGCTGCAACGCGGCGTCCATCGATCCACGGCCGAACTCGAAGCCGACATCGCGGCCTTCATCAAGGCGCACAATGAAAACCCCAAACCCTACAAGTGGGTCAAATCCGCAGA
>NZ_FUYP01000115.1 GCF_900168005.1 Sphingopyxis flava | reverse complement strand
TGTCGAAGGAATATTTTGCAGGCGAGAAGGAATTCGAGCGCATCCAGCTCCGCCCCGCCAAATATTGGGACGAGCGCGAGGTGACGATGCTGCTCGGCAAGCGCGTCGTCAGCGTCGATCCCGCAGCGCACAGCGTCACGACGGAGAGCGGCGAGACGATCGGTTACGGCAAGCTCGTCTGGGCAACGGGGGGAACGCCGCGGATGCTGCCCATCCCCGGCGGCGATCTTCCCGGCGTGCAGGGCGTGCGCACCCGCGCCGATGCCGATGCGATGAAAGCGGCGTCCGAGACCGCAAAGCAGATCGTCGTGATCGGCGGCGGCTATATCGGGCTCGAGGCGGCGGCGGTGCTCACCAAGGCGGGCAAGAAGGTTGTGCTCCTCGAAGCGCTCGACCGGGTGCTCGCGCGCGTTGCGGGCGAGGATCTCTCGCGCTTCTATGAAAAGGAGCACCGCGCGCACGGCGTGGACTTGCGCCTCGGGGTCTCGGTCGCCGCGATCGAGGGCGACAGCCATGTGACGGGCGTGCGCCTCGCCGACGGCGAGGTCATTCCCGCCGACCTCGTCATCGTCGGCATCGGGATCGTGCCGGCGGTGGAACCGCTCATCGCGGCGGGCGCCGAGGGCGGCAATGGCGTTCGCGTCGACAGCCATTGCAAGACAAGCCTTCCCGACATCTATGCGATCGGCGACTGCGCAGTGCATGAGAATGTTTTTGCCGAGGGCGCCTGCATACGCCTTGAATCGGTTCAGAACGCCAATGACCAGGCAAATGTCGTTGCAAAGGGCATCGTCGGCGACGAGGCGCCCTATCATGCGGTCCCCTGGTTCTGGTCGAACCAATATGACTTGAAGCTCCAGACGGCAGGCCTGTCGACGGGCCACGATCAGGCGATCCTCAGAGGTGACCCGGCAGCGCGCAGCTTCTCGATTGTCTATCTCAAGGCAGGCAAGGTGATCGCGATCGACTGCGTCAATGCGACCAGGGACTATGTGCAGGGCCGCATGATCGTCACCGCAGGACTTCGCGCCTCCCCTGAGCAGCTCGCCGATGCCGGCACGCC
>NZ_FUYP01000116.1 GCF_900168005.1 Sphingopyxis flava | reverse complement strand
GCTAGACTCGTTTTCACTTAGATTGACGCGTACCCGGAGTTTCTGAGGTAGTTGGCGCATTCGCTGGGCGAGAAGGCGTCGAGCAGGGTTCCGATGCGTTTCCATGTGTCTTCGACGGTGCGTTCGGCGGCTTTTCGCATGAGCAATTTGAGCTTGGCGAAGACTTGTTCGATCGGGTTGAGGTCGGGCGAGTATGGCGGCAGGAACAGGAGCCGTGCCCCTGCTGCGCGGATGGCCTTGCGTACGGCCTGCCCCTTGTGGCTGCCGAGATTGTCCATGATGACGATATCGCCGGGCAAGAGGGTGGGAACGAGGAACTGCTCGACGTAGGCGGTGAAGAGCTGGCCGTTGATTGGCCCGTCGAGCACGCATGGTGCATCGATCCGGTCATGGCGCAGCGCCGCGAGGAAGGTCAGCGTGCGCCACTTGCCGAACGGGGCGTGTGCAACCAGCTTTGATCCGCGCGGTGCCCAGCCACGGATCGGGGTCATGTTGGTCTTGGCCCAGGTCTCGTCGATGAAGACGAGCCGGGTGGGATCAAGCCGACCCTGATACTTCTTCCACTGAGCGCGCCGTCTGGCGATCTTCGGGCGCGCCTGCTCCTCGGCGAACAGGCTTTTTTTTGAAGCTCATTCCTTCGGAACGCACCAGCCGCCACACCGATACAGGGCAAGTCGTGATGCCGTGCTCGGCCAGTTCGGCCACCAGCGCCTTGAGCGTCAGATCAGGCTCTTCCCTCAAGCGCCCGATCACCAGGTCACGGTGCGGTTCCAGCAGGCGTTTGCGATGTCCGCCCATGCGCTTGGCCGCCGCGCTCCCGGTCGTTCGCTGACGTTGCGACCACTTCACAACGCTCGAAACGCTCACATCGAACAGCGCCGCTACCTCACGGCAACGGCGCCCACCAGCAACCGCCGCAGCAACCCGTTCGCGCAAATCATTCGAATACGGTCTCGCCATCCATGCCGACCTCCTGCTCAGCCAGCAGGTTGAATCAGAAATCGACCCCCTAGGGAATCCCCTGTCGATTCAATCAAACCGAAATCGACTCTAGG
>NZ_FUYP01000117.1 GCF_900168005.1 Sphingopyxis flava | reverse complement strand
TAGAGCATCGTGCGTTTAATCGGACGCATAGCCGGCGGCTTTGAGGTAATTCCAACATTCTTCGGATGAATAGAGGTCGCAGATATTGCCGAGGGCGCGCCAGAGGGCGTCGAAGCTGCGCGCTTCGCTGCGGCGCAGGTGAGCCTTGAGCTTGGAAAAGGCCATTTCGATCGGATTGAGATCGGGGCTGTAGGGCGGCAGGAACAGGAACCATGCGCCGCGTTCTTTGAGGATTGTCGCGGCCTTCTCGCTTTTGTGGCTCGAGAGATTGTCGAGGATCACGACGTCACCAGGGTCGAGCGTGGGCGCGAGCTGCGTTTCGACCCATGTCTCGAAGATGTCGCGGTTCATCGGCCTGTCGATGACCCAGGGAGCGACCAGGCGATCGTGGCGGAGCCCGGCGATGAAGGTCTGGGTTTTCCAGTGCCCGAACGGCGCTTTCGCCTTGAGGCGCGAGCCGTAGCGCGCTCGCCCGCGCAGGCGCGTCATCTTGGTCGTGGTTGCCGTCTCGTCGACGAAGATCAACCGATGCGGCTCCTGGCGCATCCGCGGCTGGCGATGTCGGCGCCAGCTGCGACGACGCAGTGCAATGTCAGCGCGTGCGCACTCCCACGCCAGAAGTGTTTTTTTTATAGGTAAATCCAGCAGACAAGAGCGCACGCGACAAGGATGCGGGATGGGCAACAACCCCTGTCGCCGCCTTCAGCCGCGTCGCCAGTTCGGGCATCGTGATGTCTGGCCGCGCCTCCACCCAGCCAATCAGAACCTCCATATGGGCCGCCAATTTACCGCCTCCGGCCGGCCGGCCTTGTCGCGCCGGTGCTGTCGAACCCGTCAACGCGACACGCTTCGACAGCTTCACGGCAAAGCTCGGGCTCACCCCAAAGCGCCGGGCAGCATCACGCCGCGAGTGACCCGATCTTATATACCCCTCCACGCGATCGCGCAGATCCCTCGAATAAGATTTCCCCATGATCCACCTCCGAACCCGGTGAATCACAACTCAGACCTTTTGGGAATCCCCCGATTCCTATTTCTGGCACGATGCTCTA